>NZ_JBIXJV010000001.1:1114945-1226503 GCF_052871705.1 Stenotrophomonas sp. LARHCG68
CTACCACGGGGGCCCGCGTTATCACACCCCCGCCCGTTCCCGCCACACCCCCCGCGCGGGTGCCACCCCCCCGCCGCTTTTTTGTGGGTGTACATCCGGATCGATTCCGGGCCTGCGCGGGAAGGGGCCTGACACACGACCGGCGCCACGCGGGCGCCGGTCGTGGTACTGCAGGGTTGAAGCGCGGGCTTACAGCGACGTCACCTTGGCCGCGCAGGAGCGGATGCTGGCCTGCTCGACGTTGCTGACCATGCCCAGTGCCTTCAGGTCCGAGGCGGTGTCGTTCATGCATCGCAGGTAGGCACCGCGGTTGCCGTTGGCGCTGGTACGGCACAGGCGGTCCTGTGCCTGCACGTTGGCACCGGCGATCAGGCCCGGGTTCTTGAACAGCTTCACGCCGGTATCGCAGGTGCCGATACGCGCCGTGCCGGTGTTCAACACCCAGCCCTCGTCGGCGAACACGCCCAGGGTCAGGTCGACGATGCGGGCACCGTCGGTTTCATCGCTGTTGGCCGGCTCCATCAGGGCGTCGGGGATCAGCACGCTCTCGAAGTGCGAGAACGACGAGCCGCTGGCGACCGTGGCAGGGGCGTACAGCAGCGGACGCCCGCTGGGATCGGCACCGGCCATCTGCCCGGCCACCTCGCCCAACGCCGCGGTCATCGCCGCACCGCCCTGGGCTCCGGCCTTGATGCGGTTGGCATCGGTCAGGTTGACGCTGACGGTGGGGATGTTGGCGGTGACCGTTGCATCCTCGGTCATGCCCGGTGCGGTGCCCGGATCACCGGAGCTGGCCACGTTGCCGATGATCGCCGCGACCGCCCCGGCGGCTTCGGCGTTGGCGGCCTTGATCTCGAAGGCGCAGCCGCCGCGGTTGATGTAGGCCACCTTGCCGGTCAGGCTGCCGGCCGGCAGGGCCTCGCAGGCATCGGCGGTGTCGCTGCCGGTGCCGTCATTGGCAACCACCACGCTGCCGGCGAAGTTGTCGGAGGTGGCCTTGGGCCCGAACGAAGCCGTGCCGTAGAACTGGGTGACCAAGGTGGGGCTGATGCCGCTGATGGACAGCACCACCGCCGGATCCAGCCACAACGGCGCCTGCGCACGGGTGCTGGCACCATTCCAGGCCGGGCCGCCGCGGGTCTTGATCGAGGTGGCACGCAGCGCGTTGGTCATGCTTGCGTCGGTGAAGCGCTTGCCGGTGAGGTTGTCGAACGCGTTGTCGGTGTACACGTCCGAATAGCCGTAGTAGCTGGGGATGCCGGTGCGCTCGCCCAGGCGCCCGCTGGTGTAGCCGACGAAGCCGGAGAAGCCCAGGCCGTGGCCGATCTCATGCAGCACCACGTCCAGGAAGTTGATCTGCCCGGCCGGCGTCTTGCCATCGAGCCCGTAGTACCAGCCCGAGCCGGTCATGCACGGCGTGCCGTCCGGATTGGTGCCGCCCAGGTTGTTGTTGAAGCGGCTGGTGATGTCGGTGCCGGACGAGCTGATGCTGATGCGCGAGCCGTTGATCGCGTTGGCCAGCGGGCCGTGGTAGATCATGCCGAGCTGGCTGCCCGAGGGCGCGGAGGTGGCGATCCATGCGGCGCCGGCCGAGCCCAGGGTGCCGCCGGTGGCGGTGCAGGTCAGGTCCTGGAAGCTGGCGCCGACGAAGGTTTCCACGTCGCTGTTCAGCACCGCCCCCCACAGGTCGGCGGCGTAGCGGTAGACGATGCGGCGCTGTTCACCGACGGTCTTGCCCGGGTTGCCGCCTTCCGGCGCGCGTGCGGTGGGGTCATTGAGGCCCTTGCCAACCGGGTCCTGGTTGACCGGGGTGATCACGGCCGCTTCGGCCGACGCGGCGAACAGGCTGGCGCCGATCAGGGCGCAGAGCAGATGCGTCTTCATTTGCTGACCTCCTGGCGTCCATGCGACGGCGGTGCGCCGTTCTCCAGCACCTGCACGCTGCCATCGGCAGCGCGTTCGACGGTGAGCGAATTCATTGCCGAGACCGGCAGTTCCGCGCTGCTCATGCCGTTGGCATGGGTGCGGATGGTGGCGGTGGCCTGGGCGCTGTTCTGCGGCATGCGTGCCCAGGCGGCGTTGGTGGCGGTGCTGCTGCCGGCGGCGCTACGCGCCGTGGCGGGCATGGCGTTGGCCTTCTCGGAGAGGGCGCGGATTTCTGCGTCGGTGAGTTTGCGCAGCTTGCCGGTGGTGGGGTCGATGCCGGCGACCATGCCACTCTCGGCCGTGGTGGCCGGGGCTTCGGTGGTGGGTGGTTCGGCGGCGTGGGCGGCAAGGCAGGTGCCCAGCGCAAGCGCGGTCAACAACAGGGAAGGTTTTGCCACTTTCATTTCTGGCTCCGTTACAGAGTGAAAAACGAGAGGCCCCAGCGCAACGAAGGCAGCAGTGGTGTGGTGGGCGTGCCACCGGACCCTGCGGACTGCGTGACGTGGTTTCGTGTTTCCCCCTGACGGCAACCCGAGTGTGCATGGGGATGAACGTCAGTTCAATAGACTTGATGTCCGTCACAAATTTTACTGTGCAGGCGGCAGGGCGCCGCCGTTGGGGCACGGTCGTTCCGCCCGCATCGCGATCACCGACCCGCGTGGAACAGCGCGACATCACGCCCTGCCCAGCCTGTGCGCTGTCCTCGCGCCGCGCTAAGCTGGGGAGATGTCTGAATTGATGGGTTCTCCGGTTCGTGCCGTCTCCAGCCCCTGCATCGGTGTGTGCGCACTGGACGCGGAAGGCCTTTGCCGAGGGTGCTGGCGCACGGGAAACGAGATCGGGAGCTGGATGCGCATGAGCGAGAGCGAGCGTCGCGGATTGATGGAGCAGGTGTTGCCGGGGCGTGCGCGCCAGGCGGCCAGCTTCGCCGAGCGCCTGGCCGGGCGTGATCGCCTGCAGCAGGCCCTGCTTCCGCTGACCCGCGTGCCGGCCGGACCGGGCTGGAACCGCAGTGAACTGGAAGACCTGTTGCCGCCGGGGCCGCCGGTGGAGGCCGCGGTGCTGGCCGGGCTGGTGCCGCGCGCGCAGGGTACGCAGGTGCTGCTGACGCGCCGCACCGAGGCATTGCGCAACCACGGGGGGCAGGTCGGCTTCCCGGGCGGCCGGATGGAAAAGCGCGACCGTAATCCCCTGGCCGCCGCGCTGCGCGAGAGCGACGAGGAAATCGCCTTGCCATCGCAGCAGGTGCTGGCGCTGGGGTACCTGGACCCGTTCATCACCATCAGTGGCTTCCGGGTGACGCCGGTGGTGGCGGTGGTGGACCCGGATTTCGTGCCGCGCCCGGAGCCGGGCGAGGTGGCCGAAGTATTCGAAGTGCCGCTGGACTACCTGATGGATCCGGCCAACCTGCGCCACGTGGACGTGGAGCACCGCGGCCGGGTGCGGCATGTGCTGGAGTACACCTGGCCGGGCCAGCGCATCTGGGGAGCCACGGCCGCCATCCTTTACAACCTGCGTCGTCGCCTGGAGCACGTGAGATGAGCCTGACCGGATTGCCGTGGACCACGCTGGTCGATGTTCCCCGCCTGGCCGCCGCGCTGGCCGGGCCGTCGGTGCAGGTGCTCGATGCACGTGCCACCGCCAGCACCGCGGTGCGGGTGGTGGACGCGCGTTTCTCGCTGGCCGACCCGCAGTCGGGGGCGGCGCAGTACGCGGCGGGGCACATCGCCGGCGCGCTGCATGCCGACCTCAACCGCGACCTGTCCGACCTGGGCAGGCAGGGACATGGCCGCCACCCGCTGCCGGACAGCGACACCTTCGCCGCGACGCTGGGCCGCTGGGGCATCGGCCCCGACACCCAGGTGGTGGTCTATGACGCCGCCGACGGCAGCATGGCGGCCGCGCGCCTGTGGTGGCTGCTGCGCCTGATCGGCCACCGCAACGTTGCCGTGCTCGATGGCGGGCTGGCGGCCTGGCAGGCGGCCGGCCATCCGCTCGACAGCCAGGTGCCGGAAGTGACCGCGCTGGGGCCGTATCCGGGCCGGTTCGACATGGACCAGGTGGTGAGCGCCGACGAGGTGCAGGCGCGCCTGGCACAGCGGCCGGGGTGGCTGGTGGACGCGCGCGCGGCCGAACGCTATCGCGGTGACGTCGAGCCGCTGGACCGGGTCGCCGGCCACGTGCCGGGGGCATTGAACCGGCCGTTCGGCATGAACGTGCATGAAGGGCGCCTGCGCCCGGCGGCGGAACTGCAGGCCGAACTGGGCGCGCTGCTGGGTGACCAGCCCGCCCGGGAGACGGTGCTGATGTGTGGGTCCGGGGTGACCGCCTGCCACCTGCTGCTGGCGTTCGAACATGCCGGCCTGGCGGGGGCGCGCGTGTTCGCCGACTCCTGGAGTGGCTGGTCCAGTGATCCGTCACGACCCGTGGCGGTAGGCTGACACGCGAAAGAACCAAGGGCCTCGGGGGAGACATGGTTTCGATGAAAGGGGCATTCCTGCTGTCGCTGGCGTTGTCGCTGGCGTTGTTGCTGGCGGCCTGTACGCCGGCCAACGACCCGTTTGCCAACGACGCGCTGCAGCACCCCTACGACGTGCGGCAGTACCAGCGTGACGTGGAGCAATGGCGCACGCAGCGCCTGGCACGCTTGCGCGGGCCGCAGGGCTGGCTCAGCTACGTGGGCTCGGGGCGGCTGGAGGCCGGGACGACCTATTCGGTCGGCAGCGCGCCCGATAGCGACGTGCGGCTGCCGTTGGGGCCGGAGCGGGTGGGCCGGCTGAGCATCGACGCGGCCGGCAAGGCCACCATCGAGGGCTACCCGGGCACCGGCGTCACCCTCAACGGCCAGCCGCTGCGGGGCGCCACGCTGCAGCCGGCGGGTGATGGCAAGGAGGCCAGCCGGCTGCATTTCGGCAGCGCCGAGTTCTACCTGGTGCGGATCGGCAACGTGCTGGGCTGGCGTTGCCGGGATACCAACGCGGCGCTGCGACGCGGCTTCCGTGGCATCGAGCACTTCCCGGTGGACCCGCGCTGGCGGGTGGTGGCGCGCTGGAAACCATTCCCGCGCCCGGCTCCGGCGATGCTGCTCAGTTCGATCGGCACGCCATTGCCGGCCGTCGCGCCCGGGGAGGCCGAGTTCGAGGTCGGGGGCCGCCACTATCGCCTGCAGGCGATGCAGGATGCCTCTGAACCGTTGTCGCCCAACCTGTTCTTCATCTTCACCGACCTTACCGGCGGCCGCGAGACCTTTGGCGGCGCGCGTTACCTCAATGCATCGGCGCCGCGTGATGGCGAGGTCGTGCTCGACTTCAACCGCGCGCAGAACCCGCCCTGCGCATTGAGCCGGCACGTGGTGTGCCCGATCGCGCCGGCGGTCAACCGGCTCGAGCTGCGGGTGACCGCAGGCGAGAAGTACCAGTTCGTGGCCGAATAGGCCGGGCTCAGAGCGGCAGTGGCTGCAGGGTGACCGCGCCGAGCACCTGCGCCCACGGGAACTGCGGGCCCGGGTCGAGCTTGCGCGCGACCTCGCGGGTCGCATCGTCGCTGGCCGGTACGCGCGCGGTGTCCAGCTGCTCGTGGCCGGCGATCCAGCGCAGCGCCGGGAGCTGGTCCGGCAGCCATTGCAGCAGGCGCACCAGTGATGCGATCTGCGCCTCGGGGTAGGGTTCGCCCATCTGCTGGGTGCGTGAGTCGAACCAGTCCGGGTAACGCCCGGTGTTGACCAGCTCGATGCCGACCGAGCGCGGGTTGATGCCGCGCACGTGGTGTGCCACGCGCTCCAGCGCCACGTACTGCAGGATGCTGCCGTCGCGGTCGATGTAGTAATGGCCGCTGTTGCCGGTGCCGCTGTCGTAGACGGTGCGCTCGCCGTATTGGCGGGCCGTGGCCAGGTCCGGCAGTTCGGTGCAGTGGATGACCACCAGGTCGACGTCGGTGAGCGCGCGGCTGCCCAGCAATGGTTCGTAGGGCAGGGGCGCGGCGATGATCGGGGGCGGCAGAGGCATGTGCGGATGCTAGCATTCGTCGATGAATCCCGATCTTCCCGCCTGCCAGCCATGAGCCGCGGCCACTGCATCCTTTCCCACGGTTTCGAGAGTGGCCCTGACGCCACCAAGGTCACCGCGCTGGCCGAAGTCGCCGAGCGGCTGGGCTGGACCCACGAGCGCCCCGACTACACCGACCTGGATGCCCGCCGCGAGATCAGCCCGGTCGGTGACGTGCCGGCGCGGCTGCAGCGCTTGGTCCAGCGTGCCGGCGAAATGGCCGCGCGTGGCCCGCTGGTGCTGGGCGGCTCCAGCCTGGGCGCCTACATCTCGGCGATCACCTCGCTGCAGGTGCCGGTCAAGGGTCTGTTCCTGATGGTGCCGCCGACCACGATGGGGCCGATGCCGGCGCTGGACGCGGCCGCGGTGCCGATCAGCGTGGTGCACGCCTGGCATGACGAGATCATCCCGGCCGAGGAGGTGATCCGCTGGGCCGGGCAGCGCTCGGCGCGCCTGTTGATGGTCAATGACAGCCACCGCCTGATGCGCAACGTCGAGGCCTCCGCGCAGGCCTTCGAGACCCTGCTGCGCTCGCTCTGAGCCCCGTCAAGCCGGCGTTCCGGCGCGTTGGCCGGCAACTGCCTACAATGACGCCCCTGGATGCCGTCCGGGGCCGGCCGTCGTGCCCGCCCGCATCCCCTCCTTTCCGACAGTTGATCCGATCCCGTGAAATTCTTTGTTTCCTGCGCCAAGGGCCTTGAGTACCTGCTCGCCGACGAACTGCTGGCGATGGGCCTGCCCAAGGCCACCGCCACCATTGCCGGCGTCAATGCCGAAGGCGAGCTGCGCGATGCGCAGCGCGTGGTGCTGTGGTCGCGGTTGGCCAGCCGCGTGCTGTGGCCGCTGGAAGAGTTCGACTGCCCCGACGAAGCCGCGCTGTACCAGGGCGTGGTGTCGATGCCGTGGGAAGAGCATCTGGACGCCGACCTGACCCTAGCCGTGGACGCGCATGTGTCCGGCACCGCCATCACCCACGCGCGCTTCGCCGCACAGCGGGTCAAGGACGCGGTGGTCGACCGCCTGCGCGGTGAAGGCCTGGAGCGCCCGTCGGTGAACGTCGATCTGCCGGACGTGCGCATCAACCTGTCGCTGCGCAAGGGCCGCGCCACCATCTCGATCGACCTGAGCGGTGGCCCGATGCACCGCCGCGGCTGGCGCCAGTCGCAGAACGACGCCCCGCTGAAGGAAAACCTGGCCGCCGCGGTGCTGATGCGCGCCGGCTGGCCGAAGATCCATGCCGAAGGTGGTGGCCTGCTCGACCCGATGTGCGGCAGTGGCACGCTGCTGATCGAGGGCGCGCTGATGGCCGCCGATGTCGCGCCGGGCCTGCAGCGCCACGGCAGCATTCCGCCGAGCCGCTGGCGCGGCTTCGACCAGGTCCAGTGGAAGGCGCTGATGGCCGAGGCGCGCGAGCGCGAGCAGGCCGGGCGTGCCGCGCTGAAGCAGGTCATCCATGGCAGCGACATCGACCCGCAGGCGATCCGTGCCGCCAAGGAGAACGCCGAGGTGGCCGGTGTCAGCGAAGCGATCTGGTTCGGCGTGCGTGATGTCGCCGACATGCAGGTGCCGCCGCAGGAGATCGGCTGCGTGGTCTGCAATCCGCCGTATGACGAACGCCTGGCCGCCGACGCGGTGCTGTACCGTCGCATCGGTGATGCGCTCAAGCGCGCGGTGCCGCAATGGAAGGCCAGCCTGCTTTGCGGTAGCGCCGATTTGGCCTTCGCCACGGGCCTGCGTGCGCGCAAGACCTACCAGCTGTTCAACGGTGCCATCGAGTGCGCGCTGATCGTCTGCGACCCGATCGCGGTGCCGGCGCGCGAAAACGATGGCCAGCCGCGCGAGCTGAGCGAAGGTGCGCAGATGGTGGCCAACCGCCTGCGCAAGAACCTCAAGAAGTTCAAGAGCTGGTTGGCGCGCGAGGACGTTACCTGCTTCCGCGCCTATGACGCCGACCTGCCCGAGTACGCCGCCGCCATCGACGTCTACCGCGAGGATGGCGGCAAGGGCCGCACCTTCCTGCATGTGCAGGAGTACGCTGCGCCGGCCACGATTCCCGATGCCGACGTGCGCCGCCGCCGCAACGAGTTGCTGGCCGCCGCGCGCGAGGTGTTCCAGGTGCCGGCCGAGCAGGTGGCGTTGAAGTCGCGCGAGCGCGGCAAGGGCGGCAGCAAGTACGGCCGTTTCGAGCAGCGTGGCGAGTTCATCCTGGTGCGCGAGAACAATGCGCTGCTGCGCGTGAACCTGTTCGACTACCTGGACACCGGCCTGTTCCTGGACCACCGCCCGTTGCGCCGGCACATGGCCGAGCAGGCACGCGGCAAGTGCTTCCTCAACCTGTTCTGTTACACCGGCGTGGCCAGCGTGGAAGCGGCGGTGGCCGGCGCGGTTTCGACCACCAGCGTCGACCTGTCCGGCACCTACTTGCAGTGGTGCGCCGACAACCTGGCCCTGAACGGCATGGGCGGCAGCCGCCACCAGCTGGTGCAGGCCGATGCGATCAAGTGGCTGGAAGCCGAGCAGGGCCAGTTCGACGTGATCTTCTGCGACCCGCCGACTTTCTCCAACTCCGCGCGCGCCGAGGACTTCGACGTGCAGCGCGAGCAGCTGCGCCTGCTGCGCGCGGCGGTGGCGCGCCTGGCGCCGGGCGGCGTGCTGTATTTCTCCAACAACTTCCGCCGCTTCAAGCTGGAAGAGAACGCCATCGCCGAGTTCGCCCGCTGCCGCGAGATCAGTGCCAGGACCATCGGCCCGGATTTCGAGCGCAACGCCCGCATCCACCGCGCCTGGGAACTGCAGCGGTTGGGATGAGACGATGAGCGCGGGAGGCAGCATGGCAGCATCGTCCATCGTGTTTGAAGGCTTGCTGCTGCGGCCCTTCGAGGACAGCGACGCGGAGCCGTTCGCCGAAGCGGTACGCGAATCGGCCCAGAGCGTGGGCCGGTGGATGCCATGGGCAACACCGGACTACGACACCGTGCAGGCGCTGGCGTGGTTCGCCGACTGCCGTGCACGACGCGAGCGGGGGGATGCACTGGAGTTCGGGGTCTTCTGCGAGCAGACCGGGGCCTTCCTTGGCGGCGCGGGCTTGAACGAGATCCGGCGTGGCCACCGGTTCTGCAACCTGGGGTACTGGGTGCGCACGTCGCGCCAGGGGCACGGCATCGCGCCACGCTGCGTGCGTGCGCTGGCAGCGCACGGGTTCGACCACGAAGGCCTGCAGCGCATCGAGATCGTGGTGGCGGTGGGCAACACCGCCAGCGAAAGGGTGGCGGTGAAGTCCGGGGCATTGCACGAGGGCATCGCGCGCAACCGGCTCATCGTCCATGACCGGTCCGTCCCGGCGCACCTGTTCTCGCTGGTGCCCTGACCGAAGTGGGCAGGAGCGGCCTTGGCCGCGAAGCCGATACCGCCTGGCTCGCCCGGTCGTTGGACGATGAAGGCGTATCCGGATGCATCATCGGCTTGGCGACCAGGGTCGCTCGTACGGGCTCAGGGCACGACGGTCGCGGCCAGGCCGATGACCGGCAGGGCCCAGGCCAATGGCACGATCCAGCGGGGCCGGTAGGGGTACAGGCCGAACGCCAGCAGCAGGCCGGCCACGGTCAGCGCCCCCAGCCACAGCACCGGGCCCTTGGCCCAGCCGTGGTCGATGACACTGATGGCGAACGCCACTGCGAGCAGGCCCCAACCCAACCCGCGCCACAGCGACGTGCGTGCGGCGCTGCGCTGCAGCTCGCGCTGGTGCTTTTCCATGGCCAGCGACAGCGCGGTGAACGCCGCGAACGACAGCCCCAGGGCGAGCAGCATCATGCGCCCGCTCCCGCAGCGGCCGCCTGCTGGCGACGCTTCTTCTCCGCCGCACTCAAGGGGGGCTGCCAGTGCTGCATGCGCCAGCCGCAGTAGGCCAGCACGACGCCGAACACCAGCATGAAAAGATCCACGCCGGCCAGCGGCCAGTCGCCCTGCAGCAAGGTCACGCCCAGATGGGCGTGCGTGGTCAGTGCATTGACCAGCGGAATCAGCGCGAACATCGCCGCGCCCACGTACAGTTGCCAGGCCCACATCATCCGCTTGGGCCAGATGAATGCCGCGAGCAGGGCGGCCCCCCACGCGTAGAAGAACACGTTGGCTTCGGCCGCGCTGCGTTCGGCCAGTTCCACCGGCAACAGCCGGTTGCCCCAGAAATAGGCGGCGAAGGCGATCGGCAAACCCGCCACCGCGCCGATGTTCAGGGCATCGACCAGACGCAGGCCGAAGCCGGTCCTGCCCGACTTGGCGTGCTTGGGGCGCTCCTTGACCGCCCACAGCACCACGCCGCTGGCCACCATCAGGCAGCCGATCAGGCCGGAGACGAAGAACAGGGCGCGCAGCCCCCAGTCGGCGAAGCGGGCCAGGTGCAGGCCGTACATCACGCCGCGGGTCTGGGTGGCACCGCCCGGTGCCGGGCTGCCCTCCAGGCGCACGCCGGTGAGGGCGTCGTAGCGCAGCGAGGGCGTGTCGATCGACAGGCGATGGCCGTCCCGCTGCAGCACGTCGGCCACCGAATTGTCCGCGCCCGGGCGATGGACAGTGAAACCCGCCACCTCGGCGCCGTTCCATTCCTTGCGGGCACTGTCCAGCAACTGCTGGATCGGTAGTGGCGGCGCGCGCCCTTCGGCCGGGCCCTCGACGTCGGCCATGCGTGCGAAGGCTTCGGAGAAGAACGCATCCGGGTCGTCCGGGTAGGCCGCCTTCACGCCCCATGGCAGGTACAGGAACATCAGGGTGACGATGCCGGTGTAGGTGATCATGGCGTGGTACGGCAGCGCCATCACCGCACTGACGTTGTGGAAGTCCAGCCAGGAACGCAGCCCCTTCTGCGGGCGGAAGGTGAAGAAGTCGGTGAAGATCTTCTTGTGGGTGATGACCCCGGTGATGATCGCCACCAGCATGAACATCGCGCAGAAGCCGACGATGTAACGTGCCCAGATCACCGGGATGTAGTGCAGGTCGAAGTGCATGCGGTAGAAGAAGTCACCGCCGCGGGTTTCGCGTGCACGCACCTCCTGGCCGCTGTTCGGGTCGACGGTGGCGTCGCCGAAGCGGCCGCCACCGCGACGGCGGCGTTTCTCTCCTTCAGCCGGCGGCGTGGCCATTGATTCGGGGTTGCGCCAGAACATGCGCATGGCCGGGTTGCGTGCATCGGGCAGGGTGACGGTCCAGCTCTCGGCCTGCGGGGCCTTGCGCTGCAGGAAGCGCACCGCGTTGGCGGCGGCAACCTCGCTGCTGACCGTGCTGCGTGGCAGCTCCGGGCGCATCCAGCGGCTGATTTCCTCGCGGTAGTAGCTGGCGGTGCCGGCCATGAAGATGAGCAGCAACAACCAGCCGACCAGCAGGCCGGTCCAGGTGTGCAGCCATGCCATCGATTGGCGGAATCCGTTCTTCATGCCATCACCCCCAGCCATTCGGCGGCCATCCAGAACAGCGCGGCGGGCAGCACGATGCCGAGCCAGGCGCGCAGCGCGCTGCGCGTGGCGAACGCCCACAGCGCGGCGCAGGCGCACAGCACGATGGCGACCAGCATGCCGGTCAGCACGGCCTGGCTGCGTGGCAGCGGCAGGGCAAGGGCGAAGAACATCGCGGAAGTGGCGGCGAGCGCGTACCCGCCGACGATGGCGGCGATGCTGCGCGAGAGCACGCCCAGCCAGGGGCGTGCGAGGAAGTGCTCGATTCGGGCGAGCCAGGAGCTGGCGATGGGCGTGCTGTCCACGGAAACCTGCGGTGAAGGCTGGAGCGGGCAGTGCCGGTGGCGACCGGCGCTGCATGAAGTGGCCATCCCTGGCCGGCGCCGCGTGCGGCGCGTCCCCAAAGGCGTTACAGCTTCCAGCGCAGGGTCAGCTGCACGTTGCGCGGCTCGCCCCAGTACACGCCGTTGTAGAAGCCGACGTTGCTGTAGTACTTCTTGTCCAGCAGGTTGTTGACGTTGAGCTGGGCGCTGAAGTTGGCGTTGAAGCGGTAGCCACCGGACAGGTTGAGCAGGTAGAACGCGTCCTGGGTCATGCGCACGCTCTCGGTACGCCCGGTAACCAGGTAGTCCGGTGCCGGCCTGGCACCGTTGCGCCAGATCTCGCTCTGCCAGGTAGCGCCACCGCCCAGCCAGAAGCGGCCGTCGATGCCGCCCGGACGCCAGCTGGCGTTGAGGCGGAAGGTGTTGACCGGCGTGGTGGTGTTCTGGCGCACGCCTTTCTGGTTCTCGATCACGGTATGCGCGTAGCCGGTGGACAGGTTCCAGTGCTCGCCGAGGCTGCCCTGTGCTTCCACTTCCCAGCCCTGGACCTTGTTGCCCTTGCCGGTGGAGCGGTAGGCATCGCTGCCATCGGGCAGGAACTTGGCCGGCACGCTGTCATCGAGCTCGGCCACGTTGTCCTTCTCGCCCTTGAACACGGCCACGGAGGTGTTGAGCAGCCCGTCGAAGAACTCGGCCTTGAGGCCGGCTTCCCACATGTCGCCGACCACCGGCTCCAGGTAGCTGTTGTTCTTGTCGCGGTAGTTCTGAGGCTGGAAGATGTCGGTGTAGCTGGCGTAGGCGCTGAAGGTGCGGTTGATGTCGTAGATCAGGCCGAAGTACGGGGTCAGCGTGTTGTCGGGTTTGTAGCCGCCACGGGTGGTGCCGGTGCGGTTGCCGGCGTTGTCGTAGCTGTAGCGCCAGCTGCGGGTTTCCCAGGTGCTGTAGCGCGCACCGGCCACGGCCAGCAGCGGGTCGGCCAACTGCAGGCGCGCGGCCAGGTAGGCGCCGCGCTGGCGCAGTTCGTCCTGCGAGCCGAGGTAGCCATTGCGGACGATGGGCAGCTGCGGCACGTCGCCGGTCCAGTTGCGCCAGTCCGGCACCTGCGCGTAGCTGTCCGGGTAGTCGGGGATGCTGATCGACGGCGCCTTGCTCTTGCGCAGCGACTGGCCGTAGCCGAATACCACTTCCTGGGCGTGGCCGAACAGCTCGAAGGCGCCGGTGACGTTGACGTCGGCCACGTCCATCGTGCTCTTCTCGGCGAAGTGCGAGATGTAGGCGGTCACCCCGGTGCCGTCGGGCCGCGGGTTGCCGGCCGCGCCGTACCAGACGCTGCCATCGGTATCGCGGTCGGCATGGGTGAAGCTGCCCTTGATCGTCCAGTTGCCGCCCAACTGCTGCTCAAGGCGCGCGAAGCTGGTCTTCTCCACGATCGGCCACTGGCTCCAGCTGGCCGACAGGTTGGTCGAGCGCGGCAGGTTGGCCGGCTTGCCATCCACGCCCCAGTACGGCACCACGCCCCAGGTCACGCCGGTGGTCTTGGGCGACTGGTACTCGTACCCCAGTTCCAGCAGCGTGCTGTCGCTGAGGTCGGCCTGCACGATGCCGTAGAACACGTCCTTGTCCAGCTTGTAGACGTCGCGGAAGGAGTCGCTCTGCTGCTTGGCGCCGACCACGCGCGCGCGGATGCGGCCATCCCAGGCCACCGGTCCACCGAGGTCGAACTCCATGCGCTGGTTGCTCCAGCGGCCGACGGTGAGGTTGGCGCCCATCTGCAGGGTGTCGGTGGGGCGCTTGCGCACGAAGCTGATGGTGCCGGACGGATCGCCGGCGCCGGTGGTCAGGCCGGTGGCGCCGCGCACCACTTCAATGCGCTCGTAGATCACGTTGTCGGTGTTGGTCTTGATCGACCCACCGAACGTGTTGAGCATGCCATCGACCTGGAAGTTGGTGATGTTGTAGCCGCGCGAGACGTAGTTGATGCGTTCGCTGTCGGTCACCGAGACGTGCACGCCGGTGACCTGGCCCATCACGTCCTGCAGCGAGAACAGGCCCATGTCATCCAGCCGTTGGCGGGTGATGACGGTGACCGACTGCGGCGTCTGGCGCAGCGACAGGTCCAGCTTGGTCGCGGTGCCGGTGTGCTTGACGGTGTAGGAGTTGGCCAGTTCGCCTTCGGCCACGACCTTGACCGTATCCAGCGTGGCCGGGTCGCGGGCGGCGTCATCGGCCAGGACGGGCGCGGCGTGGGTGGCCAGGGCGGCGGCCAGGGCGCTGGCCAGCAGCGAGAAGTGCAGGGACGTGGGGGCAGGGCGTTGCATCGTGGTTTCCTGGTGGGCAAAAGGGTGGCCGACCTGGAATTCGCCCATGGCGACGCCTCACGCCATGCGTGAGCAACGTTGCGGGGTAGTGCTCCCTAAAGTCAGCCGCGTGCACAACGCGAGGCCGTTGGCATCGCGTGGCAGGAGTTGTAGTGGGGGTACACGGGGCTTGGCGGGGAACGCGCGGGGCGTCCATGCCGCGGGAGGCTAAGCGTACTGCCTATGAACGAAACGATAACGATTCTTATTGGCAATGGCAAGCGTCATTGTCACAAACGACCGCATCTCCCCAGGAGCGAGCAGGGTCACGAAGCGGCGATGCTCAGAACTTCAGCCAGCCGGTGATCGCATGCAGCAGCAGGCCGATCAGGCCGCCGACGAGGGTGCCGTTGAAACGGATGTACTGCAGGTCGCGGCCGACGCTCAGTTCCAGCTGCTCGACCAGTTTCTTCTCGTCCCAGGCCTTCACCGTCTGCGCGATGTGCGTGGTCACGCCGTTGCGCAGGCGGTTGGTCAGCTTCTCGGCACCGGCCAGCATGTGCTGGTTGAGGGCATCGCGCAGGGCGGGGTCCTCGCCGAGGGCGGTGCCCAGCTTGGACAGGCTGCGCTCCAGGTAGCCGGCCAGCACCGAGTCCTCGCGCGAAAGGTCATCGCGCAGGTAGTCGTGCACGCGCTTCCACAGCCCCTGCACGTAATCCTGCACGGCCGGGTGGTCGATCACCTGCTGCTTGAGCGTGTTGACCTTCTCGGCCAGCGCCGGGTCTTCGCGCAGGCGCTGCATGTAGTCGCCCAGCCAGCGGGCATAGTCCTGCCGCAGCGGGTGCTCCGGTTGCGAGAGGACGTCCTGCAGTTCCTCCAGCCCGGCGCGGGCGAGGCGGTCGGCCAGTGAATCGCCGATCTCGTCGATCGGCTTGACCCAATCCACGGTGCTGGCCAGCGTCGGCCATTCCTTGCGGATGTAGCGCACGATCAGTGCCGAGGCATGCTGGCGCACGCTGTCCTTGTCCAGCCAGGTGGCCACGCGCTTCAGGCCTTCGTCGAGTACGCGCTGGTGGCGGTTGTCGGCGGTCAGCAGGCCGAGCAGTTCGCCAGCGGTGGCCGCCGCATTCCATTGCCGCAGCTGTTCGACCACGAAGGACTGGATGGCGCGGCGCACGGCGGCTTCGTCGAGCAGGTCCAGTGCCTGCACCGCCCAGCCGCGGGCCATGCCGGCGAGCATGCGCGCCTGCTGCGGCTGCGCCAGCCATTCGCCCAGCCGGGTGGCGGGGTCGAACACCTTGAGCTTGGCCAGCAGTGTTTCCGGCTCCAGGAAGTGGTCGCGCACGAACACCGCCAGGCTGTCGGCGATGCGTTCCTTGTTGTGCGGGATGATGGCCGTGTGCGGGATCGGCAGGTTGAGCGGGCGCCGGAACAGCGCCACCACCGCGAACCAGTCGGCCAGGGCGCCCACCGTGGCCGCCTCGCAGAACGCGCTGACCCAGGCCCAGATGCCGCGCTCGCCGTTGAGGTGGCTGACGATGAAGCCGGCCAGCATCGCCAGCAGCATCGCTACCGCATACAGCTTGAGCCGGCGCAGCTGCGCGCGGCGCGGATCGTCGACGGCGTTCACGCCTCAGTCTTCATCGTTCTTGATCGAGCGCCGGAAACAATGCTCGCCGGCCGGGTGAGCCCAATCGGCCTCCAGCCCACCGAAGCGCCGTTGCCGGGCACTGTCGGTGGCAAACAGGGCGCAGAGTTCGAAGTGGCTGTCGTCGAGCAGGCGGTAGCGGTAGTCCGGCCCACCGGCGGGATCGTGCAGCGGCAGGTCCAGCCCGGGTGTGGCGCGCAGGCGGGCCATGTCCGGTGGCAGCGCCTCATGTGCGGTGCGGTAGCTGCGCGCCGCCTGCTCCAGCGAGCGCAGGTCCTGCAGGCGGCTTTCGTCGAGGCGGAGCAGGCGCTGTTGCGCCGGCGAGTCGATCACCCAGACGCCGGCGGCGATCGCCAGTGCGGTGAACACACCGGTGGCCCACAGCAGGCGGCTGCCCCAAGCGGTCTGGCTCATGGGCTCACCTCCTCGCGGCGCAGGTCGGCCAGGTACCAGCCGAACACGGTGCCGGCCAGCAGCGCCACGGCCAGCACCTTGAGCACGAAGCGCAGGCTCAGTTCACCGCCGAGCAGGTTGTAGACCAGCGTGGTCAGGTCGCCGATCAGCACCCCGGCGGCGACGAACAGGGTCAGGTAGGTCAGCCAGCGCCGTACCGGCGACAGCCGCTTGATCGGATGCCGGGCCACGTCGCGGCTGACCCGGTGGCTGAGGAAGGCGAACACCGGGAAGGCGATCACCAGCGCCGAGATCGACCAACGGATCGACGGCCCCAGCTGCAGCATCTGCCAGCGTGCATCGGCCGGGTCGGGCAGGGCGTGTTCGATCAGCTTGAACAGCAGGCTGCCCAGGTTCCAGCAATAGAAATACAGCGTGCTGAACAGCAGCAGGTAGACGAACGCCTCGCGGGCGGACAGCGAGGCGCGCGGGCGCGGTACCGGCAAGGCGAAATCCACCTCGGCCCAGCCATCGAGCACCCCGCGTACCTGCGCTTGGCTCCAGCCGGCGGCCAGCAGTGCCTGGTTGACCTGGGCGCGGCTGTGGCCGCGCATCAGGGCCTCGCGGACGAATGATTCGAGTTCGGGTGAAGCCGATGCCATCGCGTGCTCCCCGCCATGCGTGCCCGCAGCGTAAGGGGCCGGCCGCGTGGCGATCAATAGTCGGAGGCGGCCGCTTCCGGTTCCTCCGCGCGACTGGCGGCCAGCCGCGCCCGCAGCGCGTCCAGTTCCATGCGCAGGGCCTGGTTCTCCGCAGTGAGCGAGGCCACGCGCTGGCGCAACGCCTCCACTTCGGGGCTGGCCGCCGCGGTGAACGGTGCGGACTGCACTTCGTCGTGGGCGTCCTGGTCGTGCTCCGGGTGGGCTTCGGGCTTGGGCTTGCGGCGTGATTCACGCACCCGCTTGGCCGCTTCCTTCAACTCGCTCTTGCCCCCCTGGGCGGCGGCGCGCTGTTCGGCTTCCGGCAGGCTGGCGACCACCGCGGCGGCGCTGAGCGAGATCTCGCCAGCCTTGACTGCCTCGATCACTTCCTGCGCGGCATGTGCGCTGATCTTCTCGATCAGGGTCACCTGGCTGGCGCTGAGCTTGGCTTCACGCGCGAGGTCGGCCTTGGACAGCTTCGGTGCCGGGTCCCACGGCGGGGAGTCGGCATCGCTGGCGTGGTCGTCGGCCAGCGCGGCTTCACCTTCGCTCTCCCGGCGCAACTGCTCCTGCTCGGCGCGGCGGCGCGCCTCGACGATGGCGCGCTTGCGCAGGGCCAGCACGCCGCGCTGGAAATCGGACACGCTGCGGCGCCCCAGGTGCTGCTCGATCATCCACAGGTGCACGTCGTCCATCGACTGGAAGCGGGTGTTCTGCACGGTGTTGAACGGAATGCCGTGCCGGGTGCAGATGCCGTAGCGGTTGTGGCCGTCGATCAGGATGTTGCCCCACAACACCAGCGCGTCGCGGCAGCCCTCGGCCAGCAGACTGCGCTCCAGCGCGTCATGTTCGTCCTGCGTGAGCGGGTCGATGTAGGCCTTGAGTTCTTCGTTGACGATGATGTCCATGCGGCTGCCGGTTGAAACGTGGGCGGGCATTGTAGT
Source organism: Stenotrophomonas sp. LARHCG68 (assembly GCF_052871705.1). Lineage (NCBI taxonomy): Bacteria > Pseudomonadati > Pseudomonadota > Gammaproteobacteria > Lysobacterales > Lysobacteraceae > Stenotrophomonas > Stenotrophomonas sp. LARHCG68. The sequence continues at coordinate 1,132,665 of NZ_JBIXJV010000001.1, forward strand.
GACCCGGGGCGGTGCCGGGGCAAGTCCCGTAGGCCGTGCGACGGCAGGGATTCATGACGGCCGTGCAGCGTGGCCGGCGTACCATGCACGGTGGCGGCCCGCGCCGCGTTGTCCCGCAACAGGAAGCAGACCATGAATACGCCGCACCTCCGCGAACAATGGCAGGCGCTGGCCGACGGCCTGTCGCTGCGCACCCGCGCCTTCATCGACGGCCGCTACGTGGATGCCGCGTCCGGCGCGAGCTTCCAGTGCATCAGCCCGATTGATGGGCGGGTGCTGGCGCAGGTGGCCGAATGCGGCCAACGGGATGTGGACCACGCCGTGGCCGCGGCGCGGCGTGCCTTCCAGAAGGGGCAGTGGGCGGGGTTGAAGCCGGCGCGGCGCAAGCAGGTGCTGCTGCGCCTGGCCGGGCTGGTGGAGCGCCATGCCGATGAGTTGGCGCTGCTGGAAACGCTGGACATGGGCAAGCCGGTCGGCGAAGCACGCGGGGTGGACATCGGCGGGGTGGTCCGCTGCATCCAGTGGACCGCCGAGGCGGTGGACAAGCTGTATGGCGAGGTGGCGCCCACCGGCAGCAACGAGCTGGGCCTGATCACGCGCGAGCCACTGGGCGTGGTCGCGGCGATCGTGCCGTGGAACTTCCCGCTGCTGATGGCGGCATGGAAGATCGCCCCGGCGCTGGCCGCCGGCAATTCGGTGGTGCTCAAGCCCTCGGAGAAGTCGCCGCTGAGCGCGCTGCGTTTCGCCGAGCTGGTGGCCGAGGCCGGGGTGCCCGAGGGCGTGTTCAACGTGGTGCCGGGCAATGGCAAGGGCGCGGGCGAGCCGCTGGCCCTGCACATGGACGTGGACGGGCTGGTGTTCACCGGCTCCACCGCGGTGGGCAAGCGGCTGCTGCAATGCGCGGGCCTGTCCAACATGAAGCGCGCGTACATGGAATGCGGCGGCAAGAGTCCCAACATCGTGTTCGCCGACGCCCCGGACCTGGACAAGGCTGCCGAAGCGGCGGCCAGTGGCATCTTCTACAACCAGGGCGAGGTGTGCACGGCAGCCTCACGGCTGCTGGTGGAACGCTCGATCAAGGATGAATTCGTCGCGCGCGTGGTCGAGCATGGCCGGCGCATGCAGCCGAAGCATCCGTTCGAACCGGGGGCGCCGATGGGCGCGATGGTGGACGAAGCCCAGTTGCAGCGGGTGCTCGGTTACATCGACGAAGGCACCGCCGAAGGCGCGCGGCTGCTGCTGGGCGGCAAGCGTGCGCAGGTGGTGGAGGGCGGCTGCTACCTCGAACCCACGGTATTCGACGAGGTCTCGCCGCAGCAGCGCATCGCCCGCGAGGAAATCTTCGGCCCGGTACTGTCGGTGATCACCTTCGACGGCGAGCAGCAGGCGCTGCAGTTGGCCAATGACAGCGAGTACGGGCTGGCGGCGGGCGTATGGACGCGCGACATCTCCCGGGCCCACCGCGTAGCCCGCAACCTGCGCGCGGGCAGCGTCTGGGTCAACTACTGGGACGGTGGCGACATGACCGCTCCGTTCGGCGGCTACAAGCAGTCCGGCAACGGCCGTGACAAGTCGCTGCATGCCTTCGACAAGTACACCGAGATGAAGGCGACCTGGATCCACCTCGGCGACTGATTCCGTGAGTGGGCGGGGTGCCCTGCCGTCAGGGCACCCCGGGCCAGGCTCAGTCCTTGCCGCCCTTGCGCAACTGGCCGGCAAAGCGCTCCAGCCATTGCGCGAAGCCCTGCAGGGCCACGCCGCCCTTGTCGCGCAGGTTGGCCAACTCCGCCTCCAGGCGCTCGCGCCGGGTGGCTTCGCCCTCGTGCTTCGGCAGCGGCGGCAGGATGTGGGCGAAGTAGGTGTTGTCCAGCAGCTTGTGCAGCAAGCGTTCGCCGATGAACGGTTCGCCGTTGTTGAGCGCGCGTGCGCCCTTGAACAGGTTGCGGATGTCGTACTGGGTGGGACTCAGGTCGGGCACCTGCTTGGGCAGGTCGAGCAGGGTGTAGACCGCGATGCGGGCGGTGCGCACCGAGCTTTCCATGGTGAACACCACGTCGTTGGCGGTTTCCACGAACTGGCCGACCAGCGCCAGGTTGGTGCAGCCGTGCGGCACCACCTGCGGGCGGTCGCCGGCCGCGCGCGGCATGAACTGCGCGGTGATGTACGGCATCAGTGCCAACCGCACCTTGGTGTGCGGGATGATCGCGTCGAGCTGGTCGGCGATGCCCAGGTGGTAGCACAGCTCGGCCACGATCTCGCGGCCGGTGCACTCGGGCATGGTCTTCTTGACGAAGTTGCCGGGCTGGTCCATCAGCAGCGCGTACACCCACATCACCACCGTGTCCCTGGGCTGGCCGGGGAAGTGCGGCTGGCGGTTGATGGTGACGCTGAGCACCCAGTTCGAATCGGTGAAGGTGATGATGCCGCCGGTGGCGGTGCGGCCGGAGGTGGGATCGTTGACCGACAGTTCGGTCAGCTTGTCCAGCAGCGGCGAGGCAGTGCAGGTCAGCGTGGCCGACTCCCACATCGAGCGGTCGATGTCGCCGCAGAACTTGTCCGGCTTGCCGAACACCGGCGACTGCCGGGCCAGGTTCTGCCACAGCCCCCAGCTGCTGCCCTCGGCCGGGCCGCCGTGGCGCTTCTTCAGCACCGGCACGGTGTCCAGGTCGCCGTAGGCGGTGTCCTCGGTCATCGAGCCGGTCAGCGCGATCACCAGGTCACGCGCGGCCACCGCGATGTGGCCCTCGCCCTCGGCGGTGCAGGTGCGCAGCGCGGTGACGGTGCGTTGCTCGCCCTGCACGTCGAAGTCCATGTCCAGCACCTGGGTGCCCAGCCGCACCTGCACGCCCTGTTCGCGCAGCAGCCGGACCAGCGGGGTGACGAAGGTGTCGTACTGGTTGAACTTGGGGAATACCAGCGCCGACATGTCGCCGAAGCCGTCGATGGCATCGAGGAAGCGGTGCATGTACAGCTTCATCTCCAGCAGGCTGTGCCAGTTCTCGAAGGCGAACATCGAGCGGAACAGGAACCAGAAATTGCTGGCCAGGAAGCCTTCGCTGAAATGGTCCTGGATGGTCAGGTCGTCCAGTTCGTCCTTGCGCTTGAGCAGCAGGCTCACCACTTCCCATTGCTGCTTGCGGCTCAGCCCGAAGCGGGTGAAGTCCGGCAGCACCTGGCCCTGCTTGTGCATCAACCGCGACCTGGACCAGTTGGGGTCGGCATCGTTGGCCAGGCGGTACTCGTCGAGCACGCTGAAGCCTTCGGGCAGTTCCAGCGCGGGCACGTCCTGGAACATGTCCCACAGGTTGTCGTAGTTCCAGTTCATCTCGCGGCCACCGCGCACCAGGTAGCCGTCCTGCGGGTTGCCCGAGCCATCCAGCGAGCCGCCCTCGATCTCGAGGCCTTCGATGATGGTGATGTTGCGTGCCGGCATGTGGCCATCGCGGATCAGGTAGAACGCTGCGGCCAGGCCGGCGATGCCGCCGCCGACGATCCAGGCCTTGCGCTCGGCGATGCCCTCGGTGGGCAGGGGCTTGAAGCGCTGGTAGTTGCCGACCATGTCCGGCGGCGGCAGGGTGTTGAGCGGGGCGTTGTGCCAGTAGCGGGCGCTGGCGTCCGGGGCGTGTTCGATGCGGGGGGAGGGAGTGCTCATGGTGTTCTCCGGTGTGAGGGGAGGGACAGGTGCAACCGCCGATCCAGTCTGCACGGGAATCCCGTCGGGGCGGTTACACGGGGTTGAAACCCGGCGTGAGCGGGCGTCATGCGGGGGCGGGGAGGGCGTAACGGGTGGGAAGGTCACGGCTGCAACCATTTCTGGGGCCGGGCGGCGACGCGTGGCAGACTGCGGCACCTGTTTCCCTTGTCCCGGCTCATGTCGACCGCTGCAGCCTCCGTGCCCCTGAATTCCCCGCGCCGCGTGCTGGCGGCCAGCCTGGTCGGTACGACCATCGAGTTCTTCGACTTCTACATCTACGCCACCGCCGCGGTGCTGGTGTTCCCCAGGTTGTTCTTTCCCGACAGCAGCCCGGATGCGGCGTTGTTGCAGTCGCTGGCGACCTTCGCGGTGGCCTTCATCGCCCGCCCGGTCGGCTCGGCGGTGTTCGGCCATTACGGCGATCGCATCGGCCGCAAGGCCACGCTGGTGGCGGCGTTGTTGACCATGGGCCTTTCCACCGTCGCGATCGGACTGCTGCCGACCTACCACGACATCGGCCTGGCCGCGCCGCTGCTGCTGGCGTTGTGCCGGTTCGGCCAGGGCCTGGGCTTGGGCGGTGAATGGGGCGGGGCGGTGCTGCTGGCCACCGAGAACGCACCGCCGGGCAAGCGCGCCTGGTACGGCATGTTCCCGCAACTCGGGGCACCGCTGGGCTTCCTGCTGTCGGCCGGCGTGTTCCTGGTGCTGGGGCGCGTGCTCGACGATGCGGCCTTCCTCGGCTGGGGGTGGCGGGTGCCGTTCATCGCCAGCGCGTTGCTGGTGATCGTCGGCCTGTGGGTGCGCTTGAACATCCGCGAGACCCCGGACTTCCAGAAGGCGCTGGACCAGGGGCAGCGCGTGCGCCTGCCGATGCGCGACGTGCTGGTCGGGCATGGCTTTGCGGTGGTGGTGGGGACGCTGGCCGCGTTCGCCACCTTCGTGCTGTTCTACCTGATGACGGTGTTCACGCTGGGCCATGGCACCAAGACGCTGGGCTACGCGCGCGAGGATTTCCTGCTGCTGCAGATGGTCGGCATCCTGTTCTTCGCCGCCGGCATCCCGCTGGCCGCGCGCTACGGCGACCGCCAGGGCACGGTGAAGGCGATGCTGCTGGCGACGGTGGCGATCTTCGTGTTCGGGTTGCTGTTCCAGCCGTTGTTCCAGGCCGGGCACCCGCTGCTGGTGCTGTTGTTCCTGTCGCTGGGACTGTTCCTGATGGGCCTGACCTACGGCCCGTGCGGCACCATGCTGGCCAGCCTGTATCCGGTGCAGGTGCGTTACACCGGCGCGTCGTTGTCGTTCAACCTGGCCGGCATCCTGGGTGCGGCGCCGGCCCCTTACGCGGCGACCTGGCTGGCAGGCCGGTTCGGCATCGCCGCGGTGGGCGGCTACCTGTGCGTCACCGCGCTGGTTACCGGGCTGGCGTTGTGGGCCATTGGCCGGCGCCAGCAGCGGGCACGTGCCGAAGCGGCCTGAGCCGCTGGCGGCGGCGCACTGGGAAGTCATCAGCCTGTGGGGCAGCAGGACGGAAAGGGCAGGAACGGCGCGGCAGCACCACGTAGGGAGGGGATCGGCCGCCGCCGCGTCGTTCCTGCACGGGGCCGGTCAGTTGAACAGGCGCTTGAGCGTGCGGCCCAGCCAGCTGCCTTCCTGGTGATCGCGGGCAAACTGGTTGAGGTGGCGCTTGACCTGCTCGGCATAGGCCTTGTCATCGCCGCGGATGTGGTTGAACAGCCAGCGCGAGAGCATGTTGCGCAGCTCGTCGGTGACGTCCTCGCCGGCCTGGAAGCGCATGCGATATTCGGAGACGCGCTTGCCGAACACCTCGTGCACACGCTTGTGGGCGGCGCAGAACGGATAGCCGGCTTCCTCCATCAGTTCTTCCTCGAAGGCGAAGTGCGACATGGTGTAGTCCACCAGTTCGTCGATCACCTCGGCCACCGCGACGCGTTCCAGGCTCTTCTGGGCGATATGCAGGTGGTTGAGCATCTCCACGATGCGCATGTGCTGATGGTCGATGACCTCGACCCCCGTGTTGAGGTCGTCCTGCCAAACCAGTAGTGCCATCGCGAGTTCCTCCCTGTGATTTCCTTGGGGGCACTCTAGGGGCGCACCTTCGCCGGCGCGTTGATCTGGATCAATGGCCCTGCGCCGGCAGGGAAGCGTTCACGAATGTAGTCGCGCAGGCGTCGCGGCACCGGTGGTCGCCGCTGGCGCAAGTTGCATGCTGCGCACCCGGTTGCGGCCGTCGGCCTTGGCCAGGTAGAGCTGGCGGTCGGCCTCGGTGATGAGCTGGTGCAGGCTGCTGCGCCCGCCCGGGTCGCGGCTGACGCCGATGCTGACGGTCATGCGCAGGACGTTCTCGCCGATCTGCAGGCGGATCGCCTCGATGGCCTGGCGCAACTGCTCGAAGTGCGCCGCGCTGGCGTCATCACCCAGCCCGTGGACCAGCAGGCAGAATTCCTCGCCGCCGAAGCGGGCGCTGATGTCGCGTGGCCGGGTATGTCCCTGCAGCACGCTGGCGACCGCGCGGATGGCCTGGTCGCCGGCTTCGTGGCCGAGGCTGTCGTTGATGTGCTTGAAGTGGTCGATGTCGACCATGGCCACCGCCACGCTGCCTTCGCCACGGCCCAGCTGGCGCTGGCTGTGTTCCAGGAAACTGCGCCGGTTGGGCAGGCCGGTGAGGAAGTCGCGCGTGGCCAGGTCCTGCAGCGTGCCGATCAACTCCAACTGGTCCACGTTCTGCGAGACGCGGCAGAAGAACTCCTCGCGCGAGAACGGTTTGCGCAGGAAGTCGTTGGCGCCGTTCTTCAGAAAGCGCGGGATCAGCGACGGGTCGGAATTGCCGGAGATGCCGATCACCGCCACCTTGTCGCGCGCGCGCAGGGCGCGCAGGCGACGGGTCAGCTCCACGCCGTCCATGCCCGGCATCTCCTGGTCCACGATCACCAGCCGGATGGCCGGGTCCGCTTCCAGCGCATGCAGCGCCGAGGGACCATCACCGGCCTGGGTGACGTGGTAGCCATACATGCCCAGCAGCGCCGCGGCATACGACCGGGCCGAGGGGGAGTCGTCGACCACCAGCGCCGAGATGCGGCGGTTGCGTTCCATGCGCTGCACCAGCCAGACCAGGTAGTCGACGCTGCCGGGGGTGTTCTTCAGCACGTAGTCGATGATTTCCTGCAGCAGCACGCGCTTGCGCAGGTCTTCGTCGTAGACGCCGCTGACCACGATGGTCGGCAACCCGCGGCTGACGAAATAGTCGACCACGTGGTCACGGTCACCGTCGGCCAGCACCAGCCCGGTGAGCACCAGGAACCAGCCCTGCTCGCGTTCCAGCAGCTCGCCGGCCTCGGCCAGGGTCGAGGCGACGCTGACCGGCAGCTCCAGGCGCTGCTCGATGGCCGCACGCAGCATCGTGGTGAAGGTGCGCGAGTTCTCCACGAGCAGGATGCGCTGCGGCAGGGGCGTGATCGGCGGGCTGGTGAAGCCGGCCTGGGATGAGGCGGCCATGCGAAAGGTTCTGGGGGTCTCAGGACGGGATAGCGGCAGCAATCGGCCGGACTTTAGGCGTGGAGCGGGGAGGGCGCCGGGACGAGAGCCATCCTCGGGTTGAACCGGCAGGGCACGCCAGCGCCACGCTTCCCGCGCGCTCAGCCGAGCAGATCGCGCAGTTTGTACCACGACATGGCAGCGACCAGCAGCGGCATGCGCAGTGCCTTGCCGCCGGGGAAGATGCCGTGCGGGATCCGCTCGAACACATCCAGCCGTCCGGCCTGGCCGGCGATGGCGGCGGCGATCACTTCACCGGCCAGGCCGGTGCTGGCCACGCCGTGGCCGGAGAAGCCCTGCGCGAAATAGACATTCGGGGTGAGCCGGCCCCAGTGCGGGGCGCGGTTGCGGGTGATGTCGATGTAGCCGCCCCAGACGTATTCCAGCGACACGTCGGCCAGCTGCGGGAACACCCGGCGCATGCGTCGGGTCATGCTGGCGCGCAGCCCGGGCGGCGGCAGTGCCGAGTAGTTGGCCTGGCCGCCGAACAGCAGGCGGTGGTCGCGGCTGAGCCGGAAATAGTCCAGTGCCCAGTTCACGTCGGCCACCGCCATGTCGTTGCGGATCAGCGACCGGGCACGTGCTTCGCCCAACGGCTCGGTGGCGCCGATATAGGTGCCGACCGGCATCATCCGGGTCTCCAGCTCCGGCGCGATGCCCTGCAGCCAGGCATTGCCGGCCAGCACCACGAATTCGGCCTCGACCCGTCCCTGCGCGGTGACCAATACGGGGCGCGGGCCGCGTTCGAGGCGCAGCACCGGCGAATGCTCGTGCACGGTGACGCCAGCGGCCTCGGCGGCGCGTGCCAGGCCCAGCACGTAGGCGAGCGGGTGCAGGTGGCCGCTGGCGGCGTCGTACATCGCGCCGAGGTAGCGTTCGCTGGCCAGCTCCTGGCGCAACCGGGCCCGGTCCCACCATTCCAGCGGATAGTCATAGCGCTGCGCCATGCGTTCGATGTCGGCGCGCAGGGCGCGCTCCTGGCGCGGATGGATCGGCACGCTGGCGTGGCCATCGCGCCAGTCGCAGTCGATGCCATGGCGGGCGATGCGCTGCTTGAGCATTTGCATGCCGTCGCGCGAGAAGTCGAACAGCAGCCGCGCATCGGCGTCGCCGACCAGCCGTTCCAGCATGTCCTGCTCGCAGCCGTAGCCGACGATGGCTTGGCCGCCATTGCGGCCGGAGGCACCCCAGCCGACCCGTTCGGCTTCCAGCACGGTGACCCGGTAGCCCTGCTCGGCCAGCGCCAACGCCGCGGTCAGGCCGGTGTAGCCGGCGCCGAGCACGGCCACGTCGGTACGCGCCGTGCCCTGCAGCGCGGCGCGGGGCGGCGGCAAGGGCTGGCTGGCGGCGTACCAGCTGGGCGGGTAGTCGGACGGGGCGTCCACGGACATCGGGATGGATGGCGGTTGTGTCGGGGCGGGCAGTGTAACGGCCACGGTGTGTCGGTTTGGCGCAGGCGGCGGACGATGCCCTGCATTGTGCCGCGCGCTGCTTGAACGGCATGCGTGGTTGCCTAATCGGCGGGGCAGGGGTAGCGTGCCTGCACGTCACCAGAGCCTGACGCATGGCCAGCCTGCCGCTGGTCGGCTTGCCTACCGACCGCAAACCGATCGGCTCCCATCCTTTCCTCGTCGTCGGTGAGAAATACGTGCGTGCCGTGGTCGATGGGGCACAGGCCATGCCGCTGGTACTGCCACTGCTGCAGCCGCCGCTTCCCGCGCAGGCATGGCTGCAACAATTGGATGGTCTGCTGTTGACCGGTGCCACCAGCAACATCGAGCCGCATCATTACGACGGTGGCCCGAGCTGGGAAGGCAACCCGCATGATCCGGCCCGTGATGCCAACGTGTTCGGGCTGCTCCCGCAGGCGCTGGCGATGGGCTTGCCGGTGCTGGCGATCTGCCGGGGCTTCCAGGAGGTCAACGTGGCCTTCGGGGGCAGCCTGCATCCCCGGGTGCATGAAGTGCCCGGCCTGGCTGATCATCGTGAAGACCCGGATTCACCGCTGGACGTGCAGTATGGGCCGGCACATGCGCTGTGGCACTGAGCCCCGGTGGGCTGCTGGCCGGCATCGCTGGCGCAGGCCCGGTGCAGGTCAACTCGGTGCACGGCCAGGGCGTGTCCCGGCTGGGCACTGGCCTGCAGGTCGAGGCACGCGCGCCGGATGGCCTGGTCGAGGCCTTCCGCGGGCCCGGGCCGGGTTTCCTGCTCGGCGTGCAGTTCCATCCGGAGTGGCGGGTGCTGGAAAACCCGTTCCACCTGGGCATCTTCAAAGCCTTCGGCGAGGCCTGTCGCCGTTACCAGAAACAGAAGCAAAGTTGATCCGCCATGACATCGCGTCCCCGTACCCGCAAGACCGCCGCCAGCGTGCAGGAAGAAAGCTCCCTGCTGCGTTGGCTCAAGGAGCGGCAGATCACCGAGGTCGAATGCCTGGTGCCTGACATCACCGGCAACGCCCGCGGCAAGATCATCCCCGCCGACAAGTTTCGCCACGACTACGGCACGCGCCTGCCCGAGGGCGTGTTCGCCACCACCGTCACCGGCGACTTCCCGGACGACTACTACGAGCTGACCTCGCCGGCCGACGCGGATATGATCCTGCGCCCGGACCCGGACACCGTGCGCATGGTGCCGTGGGCCACCGACCCGACCGCGCAGATCATCCACGACTGCTACACCAAGAACGGCCAGCCGCACGAGCTGGCGCCGCGCAACGTGCTGCGGCGGGTGCTGGCCGCCTACGATGCGCTCGGCCTGAAGCCGGTGGTGGCGCCGGAAGTGGAATTCTTCCTGGTGCAGAAGAACACCGACCCGGACTTCCCGCTGCTGCCGCCGGCCGGCCGCTCCGGCCGCCCGGAGACGGCGCGGCAGTCGTATTCGATCGACGCGGTCAACGAGTTCGACCCCATCCTCGACCTGATGTACGACTACTGCGACGCGATGAAGCTGGACGTGGACACCCTGATCCACGAATCCGGCGCGGCCCAGCTGGAAGTGAACTTCACCCATTCCGATGCGATGGCGCTGGCCGACCAGGTGTTCCTGTTCAAGCGCACCATGCGCGAGGCGGCGATGCGCCACGGCGTGTACGCCACCTTCCTGGCCAAGCCGATGGAGACCGAGCCGGGCAGTGCCATGCACATCCACCAGAGCCTGGTGCGGCCGTCGGACGGGGTCAACGTGTTCGCCGGCGACAACGAGGGCGAGTACAGCCCGTTGTTCGGCAACTACCTGGGCGGCCTGCAGAAGTACGTGCCGATGGCGATGGGCTTCTTCGCACCGAACGTGAACTCCTACCGCCGGCTGGTGTTCGGCGAGGTGTCGCCGAGCAACGTGGAGTGGGGCTTCGACAACCGCACCTGCGGCCTGCGCGTGCCGATGGACAGCCTGGAGAACAGCCGCGTGGAAAGCCGCTTCGCCGGCTCCGATGCCAATCCCTACCTGGCGGTGGCGGCGACGCTGGCGTGCGGCCTGCTCGGCATCCGCGAAGGGCTCAGCCCGACCCCGCCGATCACCGGCAACGCCAAGGAGCTGGGCTACGAACTGCCGCGCTCGCTGGGCGAAGCACTCGATGGCCTGGAGGCGTGCGAAGCGCTGCAGGAACTGCTGGGCCGGCGCTTCTGCCGTGCCTACATCTCGGTCAAGCGCAAGGAATACGAGACCTTCTTCCGCGTGATCAGCTCCTGGGAGCGCGAGTTCCTGCTGCTCAACGTCTGAGCCGGACCGTTACCCGCCAGAGCTGGCGGGTATGGGTCAGCGCTGCGGGTCCAGCGAGATCAGCCGGGTGACGTCCAGCAGCGCCGCCGGCAGGTGCACGCCGCCGGGCGCGGCCAGGTAGCGCGGGCGCCATTCCGGCGAGAACTTGGACTTGAAGCGGCGCAGGCCGCTGAAGCCATAGAAGCGCTCGCCGTGGCGGGCGATCAGGTTGGCGAAGCGGTTCCAGCGGCCGGCCAGGCGGTGTTCGGCCAGCCCGGTCAACGGCGCCATGCCCAGCGAGAAGCGGGTGAAGCCGTTGGCCGCGCCCCACAGGAACAGTTCGATGAACAGGAAATCCATCGTGCCCTTCGGTGTGTCGGGGCGGTGGCGCATCAGGTCCACCGACAACTCGTGCCCGGCCGGCGCCTGCCAGAGGTTGGCGAAGGCGACCACGCCGTCGTCGGCTTCCACCAGCGCCATCGGGAAACTGCACAGGTAAGCCGGGTCGAAGCTGCCCAGTGAAAACCCCTTTTCCTCGCCGGCCTTCTCATCGAGCCAGGCGTCGGAGATGGCCTTCAGTGCCGGCAGCAGCGCGGCAACCTGGTCCGCATCGACGATGCGGAACGACAGCCCGCCGCGCTTGCCGCGGTTCCAGGCCTGGCGCAGGTCGGCACGCGCGCTGCCTTCCAGGCTGAAGCCCTGCAGCGGCACCAGCGCTTCCTCGCCGAGCTTGACCAGGGTCAGCCCGAGGTCGAGGTAGGTCTGCCAGTAGTTCCCGCTGGTCTGGTAGAAGACCGGGCGCAGGCCGAGCCGGTCGGCTTCCTCGCGGAACTTCCAGATCAGGGTGCGGGCCACGTCGGGCGGTCCCACCGGGTCACCCATGGAGATCAGCGAGCCGCCGTAGCGCTGCATCATCACGAAGCCATCGCCGGCCTCGCTGCGCAGGATCGCCTTGTCGCCGGTCATCGCCAGGCTGGCCTGGGTGTCCTGCGCCTGCGCGAGCACCGGGCGCAGCAGTGCCAGGGTGGCCGCGTCCGGTGCCGGCAACGGCGTGCGGGTGCTGTGCAGCAGGCGCGCCACCCCGAACACCACCACCACCAGGCTGACCAGCAGCAACGCGCGCAGCGCACGCGGGGCATTGCCGGAGATGGCGAACTGCCACCACAGCTCGCTCTGGTACTCGACGTGGCTGTACACGAAGAACAACAGCCAGAGCGTTCCCAGCAGCACCAGCGCCACGTTGCGCAGCCAGGGCCAGGACCATGCCTCGTCGAGCAGGGCGCCCTCGCGGTAGAACTCGCGCCGTGCCGCCCACAAGGCAATGGCGATCACCGGCAGGGCCAGCGCGACCAGTGCGTGGCCACCGCGCAGCCACACCGGCAACGGCAGCAGCACGCACAGCGCCAGCGCGATCCACCACGCCACGCGGCTGCGGCGTTGCAACCCCTGGCCGATCAACAGCAACACCACGCCGCCGAGGCTGCCCAGCAGGTGCGAGGTCTCGATGATCGGCAGCGGCGCGGTGAGAAGGCGATGGCGCGGTGACGGCAGCGTGCCGTCGATCAGCAGCAGGGTGCCGGCGGCGAAGACCGCCAGGGCGATGATCTGCGGCAACCAGGGGCGCAGCGTGCCCCAGACCACGCCGGCGCCGCTGCGCAACGGCTGGCGCACGCTGGTCAGCGCCGCCAGCACCGCGGAGGCGAGCAGGGGCAGCAGGTAGTAGGTCACCCGATAGGCCACCGCCGCGGCCAGCACCGCCGCCGGCGCCACCTGCGGCAGCAGCTTGAGCAGGCTCCATTCGAACACGCCCAGCCCGGCCGGTACGGTGGATACCAGGCCGGCGACCACCGCGACCAGGTACAGGCCGACAAAGCCGATGAATCCAACGTCGGCCTGGCCGGGCAACAGCACGTAGAACGCCGCCGAGGCCAGGCACAGCTCGACCACGCTCAGCGCGGTGACTTCCAGCGTGGTGCGGCGGTCCGGCAGCCACACCCGGTGGGTGCGCCAGCCAATGCTGCGCCCTTCGCGTCCGACGGCGACCAGCATCACGGCGAAGGCAGCCAGCAGTGCGACGCCGATGAGGCGGACCGCATCGCTCGAAAGCGGCAGGGCACGCGCGGCGGCGGCCGGCTCCAGCCACAACGCCAGCGCCAGCAGCAGCCAGGCGCCGAACACGAAGCCCAGCGTGCTCATCAATACCACCTGGCCGATCTCGGCCAGGCTCAGGCCGGCGCGGCCGTAGCTGCGCATGCGGATGGCGCCGCCGGTCAGGGCGGCAAACCCCAGGGTCTGGCCTGCTGCGTGGGCAAGGAACGCAGTGATGCCCACGCGACTGGCGGGCAGGTTGCGTCGTGCACGACGCAGGCCGATCGCATCGAAGCCGATCAGGCAGGCATAGCTGGCCATGCCGAGCACGGTCGCCAACACCAGCTGTGGCCAGGACACGGCGTGCAGGGCGATGCGGATCTGGTGGTAGCCGTGGTCGTCGAACTCACCGGCCAGGGCGCGCAACGCCATGACCATGATGAGCACGGTCGCCGCGATGGCGGCCAGCCTGCGCCAGCGGGCGGCCTTGGGGTCCGGTATCGCGGCGGGTGAGCGCATGGAAGGCGGGGCAGGGGAGGAGGCTGCAAAGAGTAGCGCCACCGCGGGAGGACGGCAGCAGGGCGGTGGCGGGGATTGCAGTGGCCTTCAGCCGCGCGTGTCGGCGGCCGGCGCCTTAGACTCGGCGCTTGCCATGGCGGGAGGGAGAGCAGCATGCAGGACACGGCGCTGACATCGGTCCGCCGACAACGCGGCGCGGTGCTGCTGGTATTGGCGGCCCTGCTGGGGTTCAGTGGCTGCGCGATGTGGCTGCAGTTCGAGCGCACCGACCTGGACTGGGTGCGGGCGACCCTGAGCCTGTACCTGCATGGGCCTTACGGGGTGCTCCTGCGGGCCGCGTACTGCCTGCTGGCGGTGGCGATCACGCTGCTGGCGATTGGCCTGCATGCGCAGATGCGGCCGGGACCAGGGCGCCGCGGCTTGCCGGTGGGCCTGTTCGGCATGGCCGGTCTGGGGCTGGCGGTGGTGGCGATCGGTGACAGTTGGCTGCCCGGCCACGCGCCGTTGCTGGCACCGCTGGTGCACGGCCTGGCTGCGCAGACCGCATTCCTGTGCGCGAGCGTGGCGATGCTGGTCCAGGCGTGGTGTTTTGGCCGTGATCCGCGCTGGCGTGCGCAGTACGCCCTGGCCTGGGGCTGGGCATGGCTGGCTTTCATCGCGCTGTGGCTGCACGTGCTCTGGCGTGGCAGCCCGCGGGGGCTGGGCCAGAAGCTGGTGATTGCGCTGGTGGTGGGCTGGCTGTTCTGGGTGGGCTGGGCGTTGTGGCGGCGCCTGCACAAAGGCACAGCTGAAACCGACGGATCGGGTCACAATGGGGCACACCTCCACAACAGGGATACCTCCCCATGATCGAACGCTTCGATACCGGCCCGCGCATGTCGGAAATGACCGTCCACCACGGCGTGGCCTATCTCGCCGGCCAGGTGCCGGAAGACACCAGCGCCGACATCGTCGGCCAGACCGAGCAGGTGCTGCAGGCCATCGACGACCTGCTGCGGCTGGCGCCCACCGACAAGACCCACATCCTGCGTGCGGAGATTTTCCTGGCCGACATGGCCGACTTCGCCGGCATGAACCAGGCCTGGGACAAGTGGGTGCCGGCCGGTGCCACCCCGGCGCGTGCGACCGTGCAGGCCAAGCTGGCCAATCCGGAATGGAAGATCGAGATCGTCATCACTGCCGTGGTGCCGTAAGGCGCAGGCTGGCCGCCCCGGCTGCGTGAAGCATCCGGGGCAACGGCGACATGGTCGCCGCCTTGGTAACGGGAAAGGGAATGAAGCGTTGCCTGTTGTCTGTCGTGACTGCCAGCCTGTTGCTGGGAACGGGGATGCCCGCGCGGGCGGCGTCCACCGCACGCGCATCGATACCGTCGATGATCTACGCGCATCCGCCGCAGGAGCGGATCGATCCGCTGGCGTACCCGCAGTTCATGCAGATCGAGGCGGAGCTGCGCAACACCGTGCGCCGCCACGGTGATCGCAGCGTTCCCAACCGGTTCTGCGCGGTGGGCTACCGCTTGAAGATCGGGACACTGGAAACGGTGCTGCTGTGGGACAACGCGCAATCGCTGATCCGGTGGCAGGGCGGGGACCCGGCCGGCGTGGCGGAGGAGGATGCCGAATCGGCCTCGTTCTCGCCGGTGACCGACCTGCGCAGCGACGTCGTCGAGGACGGTAGCTTTCCATTGGGTACGCGCGCTGTCATGCGTAGCGACGTGGAGGCATTGATCGCCGATTGCCGGCGGTTTGGCCGGCAATACACGGTGCCGCCGTCACCCTAGCAGCGGGCTTTGCCCGCCAATGAAGCCGAAGGCGATGCCCGCAATCCGGGCGTTCAATGGCTTCGCGACCGAGGCCCGCTCCTACGGGAGCGGGCGGAGCGCGATGCAATCCACCGGGCACGGTGGAATGCACAACTCGCAGCCGGTGCACAGGTCAGCCAGCACGGTATGCATGTACTTGGCGCCGCCGACGATGGCATCCACCGGGCAGGCCTGGATGCACTTGGTGCAGCCGATGCAGTCGGCCTCGACGATGACGGCGACCTGCGCGGGCTTGTGTTCGCCACGGCTGCGGTCGAATGGCACGGCGGCCACGCCCAGTACATGCGCCAGGGCGCGTGCGCCGGCGTCGCCGCCGGGGGGGCAGTGATCCACGCCGGCTTCGCCGCGGGCCATCGCCTCGGCGTAGGGGTGGCAGCCGTCAAAGCCGCACTGGCCGCACTGGGTCTGCGGCAGCAGGCGGTCGAGGCGCTCGACCAGGGAAATGTCGGAGATGTCTGGCATGCGTGGCGTCGGGCTGCGCGGAAAGGAGGGGCAGCGATCAGGAAACCGGTTTGCCGCGATACCAGCGCTCGTGCGCCAGCGCCAGCATCGGCTTGTCTTCACGGCTGTCGCCGTAGGCGTGGATGCGCTGGTAGGTGTCCAGGTCGAAACGCTTGCGGATCAGGGCCACCTTGCGCGGACCACAGTCGCCGCCGGCATAGCGGCCGGTGAGGCGGTTGTCCTGCACTTCGAGCGTGTTGCAGATCATCTGCAGGCCCATCTGCTCGCACCAGTGGCGCAGGTACAGGTCGAGCGAGCCGGACACGACCACGACGGTATGCCCCTGCGCCTTGTGCCACTGGATCTGTTCCAGCATCTCCGGACGCATCATGCCCGCCAGGTGCTCGCGTGCGTAGTCGCGCGCAAGCTGGCTGACCTCGCCGGCATGGCGGCCGGTGAACACCTGCGCGGTGACGCGGCGGCGGATGCGCTCGGCCGAGATCAGCTTCAACCGGTAGGCCAGCACCCAGGGGCCGATCCGCCACCACGCCTGCGCACGTTGTTCCGGCGTGGCCACCCGCCGCAGGAACCGGCTGTAGGTGTCCTGGGTGGTGATGGTGTGGTCGAAATCGAACAGGGCCAGTTGCATGGTCCGCTCCGGGAGAAGGGCGCGCCAAGGCGCGCCCACTGCATCAACGCACCGGCATGCCCGGCAATGCACCCGCGTCGGCATCGAGCAGCGCCAGGGCGCCGCCGTCGAAGCCGGCCGACAGGATCATGCCTTCGCTCAGGCCGAAGCGCATCTTGCGCGGGGCCAGGTTGGCGATGAACACCACGTTGCGGCCGACCAGCGTTTCCGGCTCGGCGTAGCTGCCGCGGATGCCGGAGAAGATCTGGCGCTGGCCCAGGTCACCGGCGTCCAGCAGGAAGCGCAGCAGCTTGTCCGAACCTTCGACGAAGCCGCATTCGATGACCTTGCCGATGCGCAGGTCGAGCTTGGCGAAATCGTCGATGCCGATGTAGGCGGCCGCCTCGCCATCAGCCTTGGGCTCGGCCTTGGCTTCCACCTTGGCGGGCTTCTCGGCCTTGGCCGGCTTGGCCTCGGCGGCGGGCTGGGAGGTCAGGGTGTCCTTGGAGGCGTCGGTCATTGCGTCGATCATCTTGGGGTCGATACGGGTGAACAGCGCCACGTAGGGCGCGATGGTGTGGGCGGTGAGCGGGGCGGCGATATCGCCCCAGCCGGTCATCGGTGCATTGAGGAAGCCCTCGGCCTGCAGCGCGGTGGCCGGCAGCACCGGCTTGAGCGCGGCAACCAGCACGCGGAACAGGTTCAGGCCCTGGGTGCAGACCGCCTGCAGGTCGGCGTCGGCACCTTCCTGCTTGGCGATCACCCATGGCTTGGTGTCGTCGATGTACTTGTTGGCTTCATCGGCCAGCGCCATGGTCAGGCGGATCGCCGCAGCCGGGTCGTTGCGCTCGTACGCTTCGCGTACCGCGGCCAGCGCGGCCACGAAACGGTCGTACTGGGCCGGGTCGGGCAGCGCGTCGGCCAGCCGGCCGTCGAAGCGCTTGGAGATGAAACCGGCGCAGCGGCTGGCCAGGTTGACGAACTTGCCGACCAGGTCGGCATTCACGCGGGCGGTGAAGTCGGCCAGGTTCAGGTCCAGGTCGTCCACGCCGCCGGAGGACTTGGCGGCGAAGTAGTAGCGCAGCGCTTCCGGCGCCAGTCCCGCGTCCAGGTAGGTGCGGGCCATCACGAAGGTGCCGCGCGACTTGCTCATCTTGGCGCCGTCCACGGTCAGGTAGCCATTGACGTGCAGGCGGGTCGGCGCGCGCAGGCCGGTGCCGTGCAGCACCGACGGCCAGAACAGGCCGTGGAAGTTGACGATGTCCTTGCCGATGAAGTGGTGCAGTTCGGTGCTGCTGTCGGCGGCCAGCACGGCATCGAAGTCGTCGCCGGTCTTGGCGCACAGGTTCCTGAAGCTGGACAGGTAGCCGATCGGTGCGTCCAGCCACACGTAGAAGTACTTGCCCGGCGCGCCGGGGATCTCGAACCCGAAGTAGGGCGCGTCGCGGGAGATATCCCAGGCACGCAGGCCGCCCTCGGCGTCCAGCCACTCGGCCAGCTTGGCCTTCACGCCCGGCAGGGCGACGTCACCGGCCAGCCACTGGCGCAGGAAGTCCTGGAAGCGGCCCACTTCGAAGAAGTAATGCTCCGAATCGCGGATTTCCGGGGTAGCGCCGGACACCACCGACTTGGGGTCGATCAGGTCGGTCGGGCCGTAGGTGGCGCCGCAGACCTCGCAGTTGTCGCCGTACTGGTCCGGGGACTTGCACTTCGGGCAGGTGCCCTTGATGTAGCGGTCCGGCAGGAACATGCCCTTGGCCGGGTCATAGAACTGGGCCACCGAGCGACGGCTGATGTGGCCGGCGGCGTCGAGCCGGGTGTACAGCGCCTCGGTCAGCTCGCGGTTGGCGGCCGAGTTGGTCGAGTCGTAGTGATCGAAATCCACGCCGAAGGCTGCGAAGTCGCGCTCATGCCCGGCCTGGATGTTGGCGATGAAGGTTTCCGGGCTCACCCCGGCCTTCTCGGCGGCCAGCATGATCGGCGTGCCATGGGTGTCGTCGGCGCAGACGTACCAGACCTTCTCGCCCATCAAGCGGCGGGCGCGCACCCAGATATCGGCCTGGATGTAGCCGACCAGGTGGCCCAGGTGGAGCGGGCCGTTGGCATAGGGCAGGGCATTGGTGACGAGCGCGGTACGGGTCATGGCCATCATTTGGTGCAGGGGAACGCGGGATTATCGCATGTCGGAAAACAGCCAGCCCCGGGAAGGCCCGGGGCTGGCGTGCTTCCTTCTCCCGCCGGGAGAAGGTGCCCCGAAGGGGCGTATGAGGTGAGGGATGGGCGGACGCACCCGCTCCCCAAGCCCCTCTCCCGATGGGAGAGGGGCTTCAAAGCGGATTACTGGTCGCGCAGCCAGGTCTGCGAGCGGCAGATGAAGGCAATGCAGCCGGACACTTCCAGCTTGCTGCCGTTCTCGATCAGGGCGACCTTGGAGCTGTAGGTCTTGCCCTTGGCCGGGTCCAGGATGGTGCCGTTGGCCCACTTGTTGGTGCCGTCCGGACGCAGGTTCCAGAGGATGGTCATGCCCTGGATCGGCTTGTCCTTGTTGGTGCCTTCGCACTTGCTGCAGACCGGGTTCGGGCCCTGGGCGGACTGCAGCACCTGCAGCACGCGGCCGCTCAGGGTGCCGTTGGCGGTCTGGGTGATCTCGACGATGGACTTCACCCGGCCGGTTTCGTCGTCGATGGTCCGCCAGCGGCCGGCGGCACTGTCCGAGGCGCTGGCGGAGAAGCCGGCGGCCAGCAGCGGCAGGGCCAGCAACAGGGTTTTGAAGGTGGTGCGCATGTATCCCCTCCCAGGGTGTGTTTCGGCTTCCGGCGGCGCCGGTACGGTGCCGAATGTACCCGCATTCGCCGCCGTACGGAATCCGCAGCGCAGCAGATCACGCGGCGCTGCGGGCTCTTGTCTCATTGCAGGCTGATCCGCTTCCGGTTGTCGGCCGAAACCCGGTCGATCAGCTTGTTGTAGGGGTCAAACCCGGCTTCGTCCGGTTTCTGGTCCACGGTCACGGTGAGGGTCGGATTACCGGCAGTGATGTGGTGGCGCTGCAGGTACAGCACCTTCTCGTCGCGCTCCTTGCCCGAGGCGCCGCTGGCGAACACGCCGACCTCGATCCAGTCGTCCAGCGTGCCGGCCGTTTCCTTGCCCAGCCCATCGGCGTAGCGCTTGTCGGCGTGCAGCTGCAGGGTCACGTCGTAGCGCCCGTCGGTGCGCTTGCTCGCGGTGGCCTCGACCACCCGGTTGTCGTAGAAGCTGATCTTCTCGAACAGGTCGGTGATCAATGCCTGCTGCTCCGGCCTGGCCTCGGCGCGGATGAATTCCAGCAGTTCGGCCGAGGTCGTGTACGGCGGTTGCTGGAAGGCCTTGGCCTGCAGGAAGCGGTGCAGCGCGCGGTTCAATGCCTCCTCGCCGATCTCCTCGCGCAGGCGGTAGAACACCACCGAACCCTTGCGATAGTGGATGTACTGCTGGTTTTCATTGCGGTACAGCGGTTGTTCTTCAACATCTTCGCCACCACGCCCGGACAGGTAGCGGTCCAGTTCGGTCTTCAGGAACTGGCGCATGTGCGCGCGGCCATACTCCTTCTCCATCACCATCAGAGCTGAGTACTGTGCAAGTGACTCGGTAAGCATGGTCGCGCCCTGCACGTTGGCGCTGATTACCTGGTGCGCCCACCACTGATGTGCTGCCTCATGCGCAGTGATGTAGAAGACATAGTCGATGTTGTCGGGGTCACGCAGGTCGGCGATGAATCCCACGGCTTCGGAGTAGGGGACCGTATTGGCGAAGGCTTGCGCGAAGCTTCCCACGTAGTTTGGGAACTCGATGACGCGGAACTGCTTGTGCTGGTACGGGCTGAAGTTGGCCTCATAGTAGGCCAGCGACTTCTGCACGCCTTCGATCATCCGGTCCACGTTGTAGGGATGCTTGGGGTCGTAGTAGATCTCGATCGGGATGTCCTTGTAGGCCGCCTTCCTCACCGCCCAGCGTGCCGACAGGTAGGCGTAGAAGTTCAGCATCGGCCGGTCCATGGCGTAGTCGAAGCAGCGCCTGCCGTCGCGGGTGTACTCCTTCTGCAGGTAGCCCGGGGCCAGCGCGATCTGGTCCGGCGCGGTGCAGACGGTGCTGCGGAAGTCCAGCCAGTCGGCGTCGTTGGAAATGTAGGTGTTGGCGCGCGCGGCTTCGTCCTCCAGCTTGGGCATGCGCGTGGGCTCGCCCAGACCACGCTTGCGACGCTCGTTGCGGTCATCGATCTCGGCGCCGGCGTTGTAGCCGAAGCCCGGCAGGATGCCGCTGTTGAAGAAGCTGCCGTTGTCGACGATCCGGGTCTGGGCCTGGCCGGCGGGGATGCCGTCCGGGTGGATGTCGACGGTGAAGCGGATGTCGCGTTCCTCGCCGGGTTGCATCGGCGTATCCAGCGTGTAGATGCGATAGCCGACGTCGGCGTCATTCTTGTCCAGCCTGGCGGCGCCCAGGTCCAGTGCGGTCAGCGTCTTGTCGTCGGCGATGGAGATGTGCAGCTGCGGGATCGCCACGGCGTGCGTGTTGCGCACGCGGTAGCGGCCGTCGATGCGCACCGACTGGGTTTCCGGGTGCAGGTCGACGGTGTTGTCCACGGCGATGATGCGCGGCTGCGGCAGGTCCTTGAACTGGCGGTAGGTCTTCTCGTAGTACGCCAATCGGTCCAGTTCGGCATCGGGCGAGAGGTACTCGTTGCGGATGTTGGTGTTCCAGTACAGCCAGCCGCCGCAGCCGACGAAGGCCACCACGGCCAGGGCCAGTGCAACCCCCAGGCCGCCATGCAGGCGTTGGCGCGCCAGTCGCAGGCGGGTGCGCAGGCCGCCGTCCACGCCACGCACCCACAGGGCCGCGCACAGCAGCAACAGCACCCCCAGGAACAGGGCCCAATAGCCCTGGAAGGCGAACTGCGCGGTCAGGAAGTGGCCGTAACCGTTCATGTCCGAATAGGGCGCATTCGGCGCGCTGGCGTAGTTGTAGATGTCCTGCGCGTAGTCCAGCAGCCCCAGCACCGATTGCCCGATCAGCACCAGGATCAGCAGTGCATAACCGAGGAACTTGTTGTTGCTCAGTACCTGCAGCACCAGCGCCAGCCCGCCCATCAGCACGAACACGGTGGAGTTCAGCAGCAGGGTCTTCACGTACAGCAGCGGTTCGATGTGGGTGTAACCCTTGGACAGCTGCACCAGGACCGAGGCCGCACCGCCAATGGCCTGGAAGCTCAGCACCACGGCCACCAGCGCCAGGAACTTGCCCGCCAGCGGCACCCAGTTCGGGACCGGCGTGGCATCGGTGATGCCGGCGATGCGCGCGGTGCGTTCCTTCCACACCAGCTCGCCGGCGTAGAACAGCACGATCAGCACCAGCAGCCAGCTGTAGCTGCCCTGCAGCGCCTCCAGCATCTGCGAGGTGACCGGCCAGGTCGGCGTGCCGTACATGTTCTGGCGGAACAGCGACGACGGGATGAAGTTGGCCAGGCCCAGCAACAGCAGCACGATGAAGGGAATGCTGCGGAAGATGCCGAAGGTGTCGAAGCGGACCTGGCGCAGCAGCTGGCGCAGGTGGGTGGCGGTGGCGAACGTCGGCGTCACCCGCGGCGCGGTGGCGGCCGGGCGTGCAACTGCTGCCGGCGCGGTGTCCTGCCTGCCGCGCTGGCGGCGGCTGGCGCGGCCGGTGCCGGCACGCTGGGTGCGGAACAGGGCGAAGGTGGCGGCAAACAAGGCGGCACTGATCGCCAGCCACAACAGGCGGTTCTGCAGCAGGAACCCGGCCAGCGCCGGCACGGCGGTGTTGCGTTCCTCGGCCGACCAGTAGCGCGTGGCGAGGTTGATCGCGCGGATGCCCAGCGGGTCGAGCAGGGCGGAGATCTGCTGGTTGTCGATGTCGGCCAGGATCACGCGGCTGACGCCATACAGCACGAAGAACACGATCACGCCGATGTACACCCACAGGATGCTGCGGGTGGTGGCCGCCAGCAGCGACAGCAGCGCGGTGGTGAACAGCACGTTGGGCAGCACCATCACCACGAATGCCCACAGGTAGGGCTGCAGTGACACCGGACCGAGCCGCGCGGCGTCGATCCAGGGCATGAACTGCGCGATGAACAGGCCGGCGGCGACGATGACGTACATCACCAGGCAGGCCAGCAACGCCGCGCCGAGGCGGCCGAGCAGGTAGTCGCGGCGCTTGATCGGGCTGGAGAACACCAGCTCGGCCGTGCCCAGCTCGAAGTCACGCAGCAGCGCGTTGCTGACGAACAAGGTGGTGACCAGCAGGCCGAGCAGGGTGAAGGCGGTCATCAGCGAGCTGATCACCGACGGCGCATTGCGATGCACGTTGCCGATGCCGCCGCCGATCTGGACCGCATCGCTGGAGGCCGCGGCGAAGGCCATCAGCGCCAGGAACAATGCCAGCAACCACAACAGCGGGGAACGGAGCTGCTCGCGCAGCTCGAAGCGCAGGAAGTTCAGGGTCATGGGCCGTCTCCGTCAGGCGGCCTGCGCCTGCAGGCGCAGGCGCTGGAAGTAGACGTCCTCAAGCCCGGGCTCGACGGGCACGAAGCCCTGGTCCGGCTGGGTGGCGCTGAACACATGGATCACCGGGTGGCCACCCACCAGGCGCGTGGACAGCACGGTGAAACGGGATTCGTAGTCGGCCAGCTCGGCCTTGCCGACCTGCTTGCGCCAGACCTGGGCCTGCAGCGCGCCGATCGCATCGACCGGTCGGCCGGTCAGCAGTACCTGGCCCTTGTTCATGATGGCCATGTTCGGGCACAGGTCGGTCACGTCCTCGACGATGTGCGTGGACAGGATCACCACCACGTTCTCGCCGATCTCGGCCAGCAGGTTGAGGAAACGGTTGCGCTCCTCCGGGTCCAGGCCGGCGGTGGGTTCATCGACGATCACCAGCTGCGGGTCGCCGAGCAACGCCTGGGCGATGCCGAAGCGCTGGCGCATGCCGCCGGAGTAGGTGCCGAGCTTGCGCTTGCGCGCGTCCCACAGGTTGACCTGCTGGAGCAGGCCCTCGACCACTTCCTTGCGTTGCCTGCGCGCGGTCAGGCCCTTGAGCACGGCGAAATGATCCAGCAGGTCGAGTGCACTTACCTTGGGGTAGACACCGAAGTCCTGCGGCAGGTAACCCAGCCGGCGGCGCAGCGCGTCCTTGTCCTTGAGCACGTCGATCCGGGTGCCATCGGCGGTGGTCAGCGTGGCGCTGCCGCTGTCGACCTCCTGCAGGGTGGACAACGTACGCATCAACGACGACTTGCCGGCGCCGTTGGGGCCGAGCAGGCCGAACATGCCGCGCGGGATGTCCAGGTCGATGTTCTTCAGTGCATGGACGCCATTGGCGTAGGTTTTCGACAAACCGCGGATCTGCAGCATGGACCAGGCCCCTGTATGGACGGATGAGGACACTTTCCGTTTGCCGTCGGGCTGACGGCAATGCGCCGGAAGTCACTAGGTCAACAGGACGCGCCGTCGCGGCGGATGTGACCACGGCCCAAGACGCAGGGATACGCGCGCTCAGGGGCGGCGCCGAGGGCAGGAGCGGCCACGACCGCGAAGCAGGGGGCATCCGTCCGTAGCGACGCCCGCCAACCCGGACGCTCAAACGTCCTCGGCGTCTTCCGTGCTCTGCCGCAGGCGCCCGATCTGGGCGGCGGCCGGGCCGGTGAAGGACACCAGCTGGCCGCCGCGCAGCACCATGCGCCCGGTGTGGCGATCAATGCCGTCGTAGGAATAGTCGAAGCGGAAGCTGCGCTCGAAGCCGATCCAGCCATTGGGCAGGCGGCAGGGGCGCATGCCGGTGGCATGCACGCTCTGGTCCAGCCATTGCACGTCGGCGGCACGGCAGGCATTGCGGCCCAGTTCGGTGGCGCGGTCGGCGGCGGCGCGGGAGCGGTCCCAGAACGCGAAACCGATCGCGCCGACGATCATCAGGATGAGCAGGGTAGGCATGCCGACACTTTAGGCGATTCGCCGTGTCCGGCGCAGCCCGGCCCGGTCAACGCGTTGGTGGCGCCGGGACCGGTTCATCCGGTGGCGGTGGCAGCGGCGCATTGCCGTCGAACACCGGCGTCGGGCCCTGCATCGGCACGTTGGCGGTGAGCTTCAACAAGGCCGCCCAGTCCTGGCGGTTGAGGTTGCATTCTTCTTCATGGCCCGGCGAGCAGCCCGCTTCGACGACCGCGTCCGCGGCGGCCTGTGACGGCTTGGGCAGCTCGATCATGCCGGTGCGATCCAGGGTGAGCTTGCGCATCGCCACGGTGTTGGCGACGTTGCCACCGACCAGGTACAGCGTGCGGTCACCGCCGACATTGGCGCCGATCACCACCTCGCAATGGGACTTCCAGTTGCCGGCACGGCCGCTGCCCAGCGCCTGTATCAGCCCCGCATGGTTCAGTGACGTGCTGCGATCGCGCAGGAAGCACAGCATGTCGCCGGGGGCGGGCTTCTCGTTGGCCGGGTCGGCCAACCGGTACGGCGAGGCGTTGGCGCCTCCCTGGTAGGCCGCGCGGATGTAGTCGATGTGGCGCGGTGAACGGTTGAAGCCGGGCACGCCCGCACGCGTCATCACCCAGGAGATGAAGGCCGCCGACCACGGGTTGTCGATCAGGAAGGCGCGGCAGTCGCTGTCGGTATAGCGGTTGCCGGCCGGCTGCATGCAGCTGGTGGCACCGGGGATGGCCCCCATCGGCGACAGCGTCCCGCTCTCGCGCCAGTAGCCGGCCACGCGCTGCCAGGCGATCAGGCCGTTGTCGGCCAGGTGCTCGGCTTCGGCCTCGGTGACCCCGAGGCTGGCGATGCGGCCATCGCGGTCGATGAAGGGGCGGTACCAGAGCCGGTGCTCGTCGCAGGCCACGCGCACCACCGCCTTGGCGGTTTCGCTCACGCCGAAGCGGGGCGGGATGTCACAGGCCTCCACCGCGTGCGCGGCGAAGGCGGGGGCAAGCAGGGCAACGCCGCACAGCAGGTACCGGTAGACCACATCGAACTCCGTGGGGGTGGAGGAAGCCAGTGTTGCAGGCGAGGCCGTGTGGGCGGCGTGAGTCAGGCCGGCGGCGGGCCGAGCTTCAACGACAGGTCGATCGCCTGCACGTGCTTGGTCAACCCGCCGATGGAGATGCAGTCCACGCCATCTTCGGCAATGGAGCGCAGCACGGACAGGTCGACGCTGCCGGACACCTCCAGCGGGATGCGGCCGGCGGCGATGCGCACCGCGTCGCGGCGCATCGCCGGGCTGAAGTCATCGATGAGGATGCGTTCGCAGCCGGCGGTCAGGGCCTGCTCCAGCTGCTGCAGGTCCTCCACCTCCACCACCAGCGGCAGCGTGGGTTGCTGCGCCCGGGCGGCGCGCACCGCCGCGCCCAGCGAGCCGGCGGCGCGGATGTGGTTTTCCTTGAGCATCACCGTGTCGAACAGGCCGATGCGGTGGTTGTCGCCACCGCCGCAGCGCACCGCGTACTTCTGCGCCAGGCGCAGCCCGGGCAGGGTCTTGCGGGTGTCGAGGATGCGCGCGCCGGTGCCGGCTACCGCTTCGACGTGACGGGCGGTGATCGTGGCGGTCCCGGACAGCGTCTGCAGGAAGTTGAGCGAGGTGCGCTCGGCGCTGACCAGGCTGCGGCTGCGGCCTTCCAGCGTGGCCAGCACGGTGCCGGCGCTGACCCGGTCGCCTTCCAGTACCCGCCAGTGGATCTTCACCTCCGGGTCGAGCGCGCGATGGGTGGCGTCGAACCAGGGGCGGCCGGCGATCACCGCGTCCTGCTTGCACAGCAGGTAGGCAATGTCGGCGCTGTCGGGGAGCAGGGCGGCGGTGACGTCGCCACTGCCGATGTCCTCGGCCAAGGCGCGGGCGACATCGGCGTCGATCTGTTCCTGCGGCGGGGCAAGCGGCGGGTGCGGCAGCATTATTTGGCCGGGAAGTCGGTGATCTGGGCGGTGGCGATGGCCTCGTCGGCCAGCAGCACCGGGATGCCGTCCTCCACCCGGAACACCTGCTTGCGGTCGCGGGTGACCAGTGCCTCGCGCAGCGGCTGGGCCTGGGCGCTGCCATCGGCCCGGGTGACGCCGCCGGCGCCGATCGCGCGGTTCAGGGCATCCAGGCCGGCGCTTTCCAGCTGGGCCAGCGGCTGGCGGGTGTCGGGGGAAACGAGCAGGTCGAGCAGTTTGCGGTCCATCAGGTCGTGGTCTTGCGGGGAAGACGGCTAGAATACGTCTTTGCAGCAGGTGACGGCCAATGACCCCCAACCCCTCCGAGCCGCTTGTCGGCATCGTCATGGGTTCCCGTTCCGACTGGGAAACCATGCAGCACGCAGCCCAGAAGCTTGATGCCCTGGGTGTTCCGTATGAAGTGAAGGTTGTTTCGGCGCATCGCACGCCGGATGTCCTGTTCAGCTATGCCGAACAGGCCGGAGCGCGCGGCCTGCGCGCGATCATCGCCGGTGCCGGTGGCGCGGCCCACCTGCCGGGCATGCTGGCCGCCAAGACGGCCGTGCCGGTGCTTGGCGTGCCGGTGCAGTCCAAGGCGCTGAACGGCATGGACTCGTTGCTGTCGATCGTGCAGATGCCGGCCGGCATCCCGGTGGCGACCTTCGCCATCGGCAATGCGGGGGCGTCCAATGCGGCGCTGTTCGCCGCGGCCATGCTGGCCCCGGCACAGCCGCAGATCGGCGCGGCGCTGGACGCGTTCCGCGAGCGCCAGACCCACGACGTGATGGCCGCGGACGATCCGCGTCAATGATCACGGTCGGCATTCTGGGGGGCGGGCAGCTGGCCCGCATGATGGTGCTGGAAGCTGCGCCGCTGGGCATCCGCTTCGTGGTGTTCGACCCGGCCGCCGATGCCTGCGCCGGCCAGGTGGCGCCGCTGCAGGTCGGTGCGTTCGATGACCTGGCCGCGCTGGAGGAATTTGCCGGCCGCGTGGACGTGGTCACCTTCGATTTCGAGAACGTGCCTGCCGCAAGCGCGCGCTGGTTGGCCGAGCGCAAGCCGGTGTTCCCCAACCCCGCCGCGCTGGCGGTGGCGCAGGACCGGCTGAGCGAGAAGACCCTGTTCCAGGAACTGGGTATCCCGCTGCCGCCGTTTGCCGACATCGGCAGCCGTGAGCAACTGGCGGCCAAGGTCGCCGAGTTCGGCCTGCCATGCATCCTCAAGACCCGCCGCCTGGGCTACGACGGCAAGGGCCAGTTCCGCCTGCGCAGCGAGGCGGACATCGATGCCGCCTGGCAGGCGCTGGGCGCGCAGGCGGACAAGACCGGCCTGATCCTGGAAGGCTTCGTCGCCTTCGATCGCGAGGTCAGCGTGGTGGGGGTGCGCGGCCGCGACGGCGAATTCCGTGCCTGGCCGTTGACCGGCAACTGGCATGTGGATGGCGTGCTGTCGGCCAGCCTGGCGCCGGCCACCGTGTCCGCGGCCCAGCAACAGACGGCGATCAGCTATGCGCGCCGTGTCGCCGAGCGGCTGGACTATGTCGGCGTGTTCGCGCTGGAACTGTTCTGCCGTGGCGAGGAACTGCTGGCCAACGAGATGGCCCCGCGCGTGCACAACTCCGGCCACTGGACCAGCGATGGCGCCGAGACCTCGCAGTTCCAGAACCATGTCCGGGCCGTGCTCGGCCTGCCGCTGGGCGATACCCGGGTGCTGGGCCATGCCTGCATGCTCAACTGGATCGGCCGGATGCCCGACCCGGCGCCGGTGCTGGCCGAGCCCGCCGGGCACTGGCATGACTATGGCAAGCAGCCGCGCGACGGGCGCAAGGTCGGCCACGCCAACCTGCGCGAGGATTCGACCGCGGCGCTGGCCGGTGCGCTGGAGCGCGTCGGGGCCGCATTGGGCCGGCAGGCACAGGTGGCACCGGTGGTCCAGTCCCTTCGGGACGGCGGCGTAACGCCGGCGTAAGCCGGGCGGGCGTAAGGTTCTCCGGGTCCATCCCCGGAGAACCACCATGCTCGATTGGAATGCGTACCGCCGTGAACTGAAGGGCCGCATCGGCGAATTGGGCAAGCTTTCGCCCGACACCCTCAAGGGCTACCTGACCCTCAGCGGTGCCGGCGCCCAGACCAACCACCTCGACGGCAAGACCCGCGAACTGATCGCGCTGGCCGTGGCCGTCACCACCCGCTGCGACGGCTGCATCACCACGCACGTGGATGCCGCCCTGAAGCAGGGCGCCAGCCGCGAGGAGATCGCCGAGGCGCTGGGTGTGGCGGTGGCCCTCAACGCCGGCGCGGCGATGGTCTATTCGGCCCGCGTCCTGGATGCGGTCGCCGCCCACGACACCTGACCTCGGCAGGAGCAGCCTCGGCCGCGAAGCCGGCGCGCCCCAAGGCTGCCACAGGCACGGATCGACCTCTCCGGGCCGTGGACGGCCTCCGCGGCGAGCCTGATCGTGGGGGCTCGGCCACTACAGGCCTCATGGCCGAGGCCGCTCCAGCCGGTGATCAGCGCAGCTGGCTGGCCGCGAAGTCCCAGTTCACCAGCTTCCAGAACGCCTGCAGGTAGCGCAGGCGGTCGTTCTGGTAATCGGTGTAATACGCGTGTTCCCACAGGTCGCAGACCAGCAGCGGGGTGCTGTCGCCGGTCAACGGGGTATTGGCGTTGCGGGTGGTGACGACCGCCAACCGGCCATCGGCATGCTGCACCAGCCAGGCCCAGCCCGAGCCGAACACCGCCATTGCCGCACGGTTGAACTCTTCCCGCAGCTTCTGCACGTCGCCGAACTGGCGGTTGATGCGGTCGGCGAGCACCCCGTGCGGTTCCTCGCCGGCCCGAGGGTGCAGGCACTGCCAGTGGAAGCCGTGGTTCCAGGCCTGTGCCGCCGCCTCGAACAGCGCCCCCTGGCTGTTGCGGACGATCTCCTCCAGCGGCATCTCGTCCATCTCGGTGCCGGCGATGCGGGCATTGACCGCATCCACGTAGGCCTGGTGGTGGCGGCCATGGTGCAGTTCCAGCGTCTGCGCCGAAATGTGCGGTTGCAGCGCGGTGCGGGAGTAGGGCAGGTCAGGCAGTTGGACGGGCATGGAATATTTCTTTTCAGGGCAAAGGCGCCGGGAATGCGTCGGCTCGGCTTACAATCCGTGGCTACGGGAAAGTCTATCCGACCAGGACGGGCCGTTCTTTCGCAGCAGGAGAATTCGAATGCCGGTGATGGAGCAAATCCAGGCAGAGGTGGAGCAGCATCCCCTCGTCCTGTTCATGAAAGGTACGCCGCAGTACCCGATGTGCGGCTTTTCCAGCCGCGCCGTGCAGGCGTTGATGGCCGCTGGTGCCGCGCACCTGCGCACGGTCAATGTGCTGGAGTTCCCCGAAGTGCGGGCCAACCTGCCGCGCTTCTCGAACCTTCCGACCTTTCCGCAGTTCTTCATCCACGGTGAGCTGATCGGCGGCTGCGACATCATCCTGGAGCTGCTCGAATCCGGCGAGCTCAAGCGCATCGTCGCCGAGGCGGGCCAGGCGTGAGTGCCCAGCCGGAAGGTTGGGCGCAAACGGACCTGGCGGGGCGGGTCGTGCTGGTTTCCGGCGCGGCCGGTGGCCTGGGCGCGGCGGCCGCCAAGGCGTGCGCCACGGCCGGCGCCACGGTGGTGCTGCTCGGCCGCAAGTTGCCCAAGCTCAATCGTGTATACGACGCGGTGGCCCAATTGGGGCCGGAGCCGCTGCTCTACCCGCTGGACCTGGAAGGGGCGACCCCGGACGACTTCGCGGTACTGGCCGAGCGGCTGGCCACGGAGCTGGGCGGCCTGGACGGGCTGCTGCACTGCGCGGCGGACTTCCCGGGGCTGACCCCGTTCGACCTGGCCAGCCCGGCGGCGTTCTCGCGCGCCATCCACGTCAACCTGACCGCACGTGCCTGGCTCACCCAGGCCTGCCTGCCGCTGCTGCGCCAGCGTGACGACGCGGCGGTGGTGTTCAGCCTGGATGATCCGGCGCGGGTAGGGCAGGCATTCTGGGGCGGCTACGGCGTGGCCCAGTACGGCCTGCGTGGCCTGATCGACACGCTGCACCACGAGCTGCGCAATGGCCCGGTGCGTATCAGTGGCGTGCAGCCCGGGCCGATGCGGACCGAGCTGCGCGCGCGGGCCTTTATCCATGGCGAGGACACCGCCGCGCAGGATCCTTCGGCCTATGCCGCGGCCTGCGTCACGTTGCTGTCGGCCGCCGGTTCGACCTGGCGCGGGCAGGTGCTGGACGCGGCCGGGTGACCATCCTCTCGGCGGCCCTGCTGCTGTTCCTGATCCTGGACCCGCTGGGCAACATCCCGGTATTCCTGAGCCTGCTCAAGCCCCTGGCCCCGCGTCGCCAGCGCATCGTGCTGGTGCGCGAGCTGCTGATCGCCCTGGCCGTGCTGATGGCCTTCCTGTGGGGCGGCAAGTACGCGTTGGAACTGATGCACCTGCGCCAGGAATCGGTGGCCATCGCCGGGGGCATCGTGCTGTTCCTGATCGGCATCCGCATGATCTTCCCCAAGCCGGAAGGGCTGATGGGGGCGGTGCCGGACGGCGAGCCGTTCATCGTGCCGATGGCGATCCCGCTGGTGGCCGGCCCCTCGGGCATGGCGGCGGTGATGCTGATGGGCAGCAACGAGCCCGACCGGCTGGGTGACTGGAGCCTGGCCCTGCTGCTGGCCTGGGGCGCGACCGCCGCCATCCTGATGTCGGCCACCCTGCTGTACAAGCTGCTGGGTGCCCGCGCGCTGACCGCCCTGGAGCGGCTGATGGGCATGCTGTTGGTCGCTATTTCCGTGCAAATGCTGCTCGATGGCCTGGCCACCTACCTCGGGTCACTCCAATAACCGATTGATTTGTCGGTTCTTGTCCGATCGTGTTGCCGCAGAACTGTCTTATTGCAGTCATAAACTGTCATTACCGTGTTAACCTTATCTTAACCGTTGCGGCTGAAACCGCTCCGGAAGGGACCCCCAGATTCAAGCCGATCAGGCGCCCGGTTGACCCCGGGGCTGATGGATCGCGTTTTTTTTCAATCGCCAACTCGTTTCGAGGCTACCTACCCATGAATCATCCTCGCATCCGGATGTCCAAGCTCACCCTTGGCCTCATTGCCGCCCTCGCGGCTGCTCCGGCTTTCGCACAGAGCACCTCCGCCGGCGTCGGCGGCCAGGTCACCAACACCGCCGGCCAGCCGGTCGCTGGTGCGGAAGTCACCATCACCCACGTCGAGTCGGGCACGGTCAGCCGTGCGACCACCGACGCGGCTGGTCGCTACAACGCCCGCGGCCTGCGCGTGGGTGGTCCGTACAGCGTCACCATCACCAAGTCCGGTGAAGGCACCAAGACCGAAGACGGCATCTACCTGGGCGTGAACCAGAACGGCACCGTCAACGCCGCCCTGACCGGCGACATGGCTGCCACCACCCTGGAAGCCGTGCAGGTCATGGCCGTTGCCGGTGGTTCGGAAGTGTTCAGCGCGACCAAGATGGGCACCGGCACCTCGGTGAGCCGCCAGACCATCGAAGCGCTGCCGTCGATGAACGGCAACATCCAGGACTACATGCGCCTGGATCCGCGCGTGGCCTTCGTTGACCGCGCCTCGGGCTCGATCTCGGCCGGTGGCCAGAACCCGCGTTACAACGCGGTGCGCATCGACGGCGTCAACGCCTCGGACACCTTCGGCCTGGAAGGCAACAACATGCCGACCAAGCGCCAGCCGGTCTCGATGGAAGCGCTGGAAGCAATCAACGTCGACATGTCCAGCTACGACATCACCATCACCGGCGCCACCGGCGCGGTGGTTGATGCCGTGACCAAGTCCGGTACCAACGAGTTCCATGGTTCGGTCTATGGCTACATGCGCGATGGCTCCTGGTTCGGCGACAACCCGGGCGGCGGCAAGTTCGACGGCTTCGAGGACGAGAAGACCTACGGCGTCACCTTCGGCGGCCCGATCGTCAAGGACAAGCTGTTCTTCTTCGCCAACTACGAAAAGTACGAGCAGGCTGCTCCGGGCGCCGACGTTGAAGGCAGCCCGCTGGGCAAGGGCACCATCAGCCTCGGCGACGTCGCCGAAGCGCAGAAGATCTTCCAGGAGCGCTATGGCGTCTCCGCGGGCGACTACTCCTCGGCTTCGGACACGGACCTGGAAGAGTACGCGCTGAAGCTCGACTGGAACATCAACGACGACCACCGCGCCAGCTTCCGCTACAGCAAGCTGGAGCAGAGCAAGCTGCGCGTGAACGGCTTCTCGACCACCGCTGCCTCGGTGAGCTCGTACTGGTACCAGCACGACAAGGAAATCGAGTCCTACGTCGGCCAGCTGTTCAGCGACTGGTCGGACAACTTCTCGACCGAGTTCAAGGTCAGCTACCGTGATTTCCAGGCCGTGCGTAATCCGTCGGCCAAGGGCACCCCGGCGATCAAGATCGACTTCGGCGGCATCCACAGCAGCCAGGAATACGGCAACAGCCCGTACCTGTGGCTGGGCACCGAGAGCAACACCCAGTACAACGAGCTGTACACCAAGACCTGGAACTACTTCGGCGCGGGCACCCTGACCCTGGGCGACCACGACGTGAAGTTTGGTGCCGATTTCAGCAGCAACGACATCAACAACGTCTATGCGCCGTACGTTGATGGCTACCTGGAATATTTGGGTATCGATGCGTTCCGCAACGACACCCCGGTCCAGACCATCTGGCGTGACCCGGCCACCGGCGGCGCCGAAAGCCTGGCCGCGAAGTACAAGTACGAAACCCTGGGCCTGTTCGTGCAGGACACCTGGTACGTCAACAACAACCTGACCCTGACCCTGGGCCTGCGTGCCGACAAGTACGACACCAACCATCGCCCGCAGTACAACCAGCAGGCGTCGGAGTACTTCGGCTACAACAACACCTCGATCGGCGACAACAGCTTCCTGTTCCAGCCGCGCGTTGGCTTCAACTACACCTTCGACTCGGATCGTCCGACCCAGCTGCGCGGTGGCGTTGGCCTGTTCCGTGGTGAATCGCCGCAGGTGTGGCTGGGCAACATCTTCGCCAACACCGGCATCAACTACAGCCAGACCACCGAGTACCCGATCAAGGGCACCTCGAAGGACGCACAGCAGGTCGTGAACTTCGTCTCCGACGACTTCAAGACCCCGTCGGTGTGGAAGGCCAACCTGGCGTTCGACCACGAGCTGCCGTGGTACGGCATCGTGGGTTCGGCCGAGTTCCTGTACTCCAAGGTCAAGGATGGCTTGTTCTTCAAGCGCCTGGAACTGGAGAACCCGAGCTTCGTCGGTGCCCCGGATGGTCGTGAGTTCTTCTGGAAGAGCGTCTACGGCACCACCTCCGGCTCCAAGTCGACCGGCCCGAGCTGGGCGAGCGACGCCGTGCTGCTGGACAACACCGACAAGGGCCGTACCGCCCAGTTCACCGCTTCGCTGTCCAAGCCGTTCAGCGAGCAGAGCGACTGGGCCTGGAGCCTGGGCTACACCTACACCGATGCCAAGGAAGTGGCGAGCAACACCTCGTCGGTGGCGACCTCGAACTGGAACAACAACTACATCTTCCAGGCCAACGAAGACGCCCTGGCCCGTTCGCGTTACGAAGTCCGTGACCGTATCTCCGGTGCCCTGAACTGGAAGCACAAGTTCTTCTCGGACTACGAGACCCAGGTTGGCCTGTTCTATGAAGGCCGTACCGGTCGCGCCTACAGCTGGGTGTACGCCAACGACATGAACGGCGACGGCCGTACCTTCAACGATCTGTTCTACGTGCCGAAGGGCCGTGGCGACGTGATGTTCAAGGGCGGCGCGGCCATGGAAGACGCGTTCTTCAAGTGGCTGGAGTCGAACCCGGAACTGGCACGCTATGCAGGTTCGGTCACCCCGCAGAACGCTGGCCGTGCCGGCTTCGTCAACACCTTTGACGTGCGCATCACCCAGCAGCTGCCGGGCTTCATGAAGGGCCACAAGTCGGAGATCTGGCTGGACATCCAGAACATCGGCAACATGCTGAACAAGAAGTGGGGTCGCATCTACGACTACGGCTTCTATGCTGACCAGGGCGTTGCCAACTTCATCGGCATCGACCAGGCCACCGGCAAGTACATCTACGACTTCCGCACTGCCCGCGTGGGCAACCAGTCGGCAACGGTCACCGAAGGTGCCTACGCCAACGCGGACGCCGACGGCTTCAACACCGGTGTCTCGCAGTGGTCGCTGCAGCTGGGCTTCCGCTACAAGTTCTGATCGATTGATTGATCGGATGTAAACCGAAAACGGCCGGGGCAACCCGGCCGTTTTCCTTTTCATGGGGGCAGCGCTAAAGTCGATCGCCAATGAGAAGGAGCAGCAGTGGAAATGACCAAGAGTGAAGGGGCAGCGAGGGCGCTGCCGGTACAGGACGCGCGCATCTACCCGCGTGGCGGGCTGGACGTGCTGTCGCGGACCGAGGTGGCGCGCCTGCGCGATGCCTCCAGCGGCGGCATGCACGAGCTGCTGCGCCGCTGCGCGCTGGCGGTGCTGACCAGCGGCAGCGCTTCGGACGACCCGCGCGCCGCGCGCGACCTGTACCCGGACTTCGACATCCAGGTGACCCAGCAGGACCGCGGCGTTCGCATCGACCTGAGCAACGCGCCGGCGGCGGCCTTCGTCGACGGCGAGATCATCCGCGGCATCGCCGAGCTGCTGTTCTCGGTGGTGCGCGACCTGGCCTACATGGCCATCGAGCTGGGGCCGGAGTACGCCTCGGACCTGGAGACCACCGACGGCATCACCAACGCGGTGTTCGGCGTGCTGCGCAATGCGCGCATCCTGCAGCCGAGCGAGCCCAACCTGGTGGTCTGCTGGGGTGGCCATTCGATCTCCCGCGACGAGTACATCTACACCAAGCAGGTCGGCTACGAGCTGGGCCTGCGCGGGCTGGATATCTGCACCGGCTGCGGCCCGGGCGCGATGAAGGGGCCGATGAAGGGCGCCACCATCGCCCATGCCAAGCAGCGTCGTACCAACACCCGCTACATCGGCATCACCGAGCCGGGCATCATCGCCGCCGAGTCGCCGAACCCGATCGTCAACCACCTGGTGATCATGCCGGACATCGAGAAGCGCCTGGAGGCGTTCGTCCGGCTGGGGCACGGCATCATCGTGTTCCCGGGCGGCGTGGGCACCGCCGAGGAGATCCTGTACCTGCTGGGCATCCTGCTGCGCGAGGAGAACGCCGAGCTGCCGTTCCCGTTGATCCTCAGTGGCCCGGCCATCGCGGCGCCGTACTTCGAGCAGATCGACCGCTTCATCCGCCTGACCCTGGGCGATCGCGCCGCCGAGCGCTACGAGATCATCGTCGGCGACCCGGTCGCGGTGGCGCGCAAGATGTCGCAGGGGATCAAGCGGGTGCGCGAGTTCCGCCTGGCGCACCGCGATTCGTTCTTCTACAACTGGCAGGTCGACATCCCGCTGGCCTACCAGCAGCCGTTCGTGCCCACCCACGAGGCCATGGCCGCGCTGGACCTGCACAAGGGCCGGCCGGCGCCGGATCTGGCCGCCGACCTGCGGCGCGCGTTCTCCGGCATCGTGGCCGGCAACGTGAAGGAGGAAAGCATGCGCCGCATCGAGGACTTCGGCCCATTCAGGATCCACGGCGACCCGGAGATGATGCAGGCGCTGGATGCGCTGCTGCGGGCCTTCGTGGAGCAGCGCCGCATGAAGATCTCCGGTGACTACCGGCCGTGCTACCAGGTGGTGGCCTGAGTCGTCCCTGCGTGAAGCGGCGCTTTGATCGCCGCTTCACATAATTGAACGCGGCGGTTTGCCTTCCCCTTGCCTCGAAACAGGGGGGATGGCATGCTGCCCGAAGAACGCTGGGGAGCGTAGTGTATGAGCGGTAAATGGGGGAGGGGCTTCAGCCTGGTCGAGTTGATGATCACCGTGGTCATCCTGGCCGTGCTCGCAGCCATCGCGTTTCCGAATTTCCAGGGGACCATCCGTTCCAATCGCGTATCCGCGGCCACCAATGAAGTGCTGGCCTCGCTTGCCCTTGCGCGTGCCGAAGCCATCAAGAACGCCCACGGCGGCGGGATCTGCGCCAGCTCAACGGGAGCGGCCTGTGATGGCGACAACTGGGGCCAGGGGTGGCTGGTATGGGCCGACAGCAATGCCGACGGCGCGTTCGACGCCGCCGAACAGGTCATCCGCGTTTCGCAGGGCAGCAAGGCGATCATCGGTGATTCGGCTGACCTGGTCATCACGTTCGATGGACGTGGCCGGCGGCGTGGGTCGGCGGATCAGGCCATCGCCCTGCAACCCGACGAATGCGGGACGGCGGAGTTGTTGCGTACCGTGCAGGTGAACCAGACCGGGCAGACCCGGGTAGTAAGGGGAGCATGTCCATGAGCGTTCCATCGGGCCGGCGCGGCCGGTCGTTGGGCCTGGCTTCGGCACAGCGGGGCTTCACGTTGGTCGAGGTGATGATCGCAGTGCTGATCCTCGGCTTCGGCCTGCTCGGGCTGGCGCTGCTGCAGACCATGAACGTGCGCTTCGTACAGAGTTCCAATTTCCGGACGCAGGCCACCAATCTCAGCTACGAACTGCTGGATCAGGTGCGCGCCAACCGGATTTCACGCAGTTCCTATGCGGGAACGTTCACGGCGCTGACCAGCGATGCGGATTGCACGTCCCCGACCGGCACCAACCTGACGCCTGATGCCTTCACCAAGGACTGGCGTTGCCGCATGGGCAAGGCGTTGGGAGCCGACGCCGAGGCCGAGGTGACACTGAATGGCGATGTCGTTGAAGTGGTCGTTTCCTGGGCGGACGAGCGCTGGGATGTGGACGGTGAGAGCGGCAAGGTAACAGTGAGAACACAGCTATGAAGGCCCTTGTGCCCGGAGGTCGCGTTCGTGGCCTGTCCCTGATCGAGCTGATGATCGCCATGCTCATCGGTACCTTGCTGATGGTGGGCATCATCCAGGTGTTCGGCAGCTCCCGCGAGGCCTATCGGCTTTCCGAGGGGTTGGCGCGCGTGCAGGAGAACAGCCGTTTTGCGGTGGACTACCTGCAGCGTGACATTCGTATGGCAGGTCATTTCGGTTGCGTGAATGACCAGGCGATGATGCGCCAGAACCCGGTCGCATTGACCACGACGTTCGGGGCGGCGGCGCATCCGGCCCTGGATTTCGGCATTTCCATCCAGGGCTACGAGGCGGCGGACACCGGGCCGGGGGCCGCCGATGTGTCGCTGACTGCAGGGGATGTGGATTTTTCGCCGGCCTTGCCGGACGAGTACGCCGATCAGATGGATGATGCGGTGGCAGGCAGTGATGTGATCGTCCTGCGCTTCCTCGACCCGAACGGTGTTCCGATGACGGCCGCGCCTGCGGATCCGGCCAACCCTGTTTTCCAGTTCGACAGCGCCCGCTGGAGCGTGCTGCAGAGTGGTGTCGACAACCCGGGGCTGTTTGGTGCGGCTGACTGCACGGGTGCGGTGGTGTTCCAGGCGTCGGCGGTGAACTCGGGAGCGGGGACCATTTCGGTGACCGGTGCCCCGAACAATGCCGAAGCCATCGCCAAGGTGTTCACGGCCGGGCAGACCACCCTCTACCGCGCGGAATCCGCTGTCTACTACGTCGGCACCAATGCCGCAGGCGGGCGCTCGCTGTATCGCCTGAGGTTCGCCTATGCCCCGAACGCGGCGGCGCCAACCGTCAGGAAGGAAGAGATGGTCGACGGCGTGGAGAACATGCAGTTGCTCTATGGCCAGGATCGCGAGCTGGACCCGGGCAAGTCGCCGACCGGCTATATCGACCGGCAGTACACCGCGGACGAGATCGAATCCACGCGTGCCGGAGCGGCCACGGTGGCCGATGCCTGGCGTCGCGTGGGGGCGGTGCAGATCGGTCTGGTGATGTCCAGTCCTGAGCGTGCCTCGTCGGTGCAGGCATCCGACGAGCACCGGTTGAATGCGCTGGGGGTGACGTTTGCCGCCCCGGAAGACAGGCGCTTCCGGTCCGTCTATCAGACGACCATCGCGTTACGTAACCGCCTTTACGGCAATTGAGGGCGCCATGAAGCGGATGAAGGGTTTGCGGGGTGGTCACAGGCAGCAGCGTGGCGTGGTGTTGTACATCGCGTTGATCATCCTGGTGCTGCTCGCACTGATTGGCGTCGTTGCCATGCGGGTGACGAACATGCAGGAGCGCATGTCCGCCAATTACATGCGAACGAATCAATCGTTCCAGCTGGCCGAAGAGTCGGCACGCAGCGTCGAGGCCGCCATCAATGCCGCGGTGACGGGGGCATCGGGGACTTATGCGGCCAACCAGGAGGTCTGCTCCCCGGTCTTCGATCCCCAGACCTGGGCCGAGGGCGTGGACACGGCGACCGCCACCTACACGCGGCGGATCGATACCTGTTTCGGTTCCTCCAGTTCGAAAATCGGCACCAAGCTCAACGAGCAGACCGGCAACATCTACGAAATCACGGTTCTGGCCAGCGACGATAACGCGAACGCCTCTTCCACGGCGGTCATCGACACGATCTTCATCCCATGAATACCAAGCGCTCTTTCTCGAAACTCTTCGGCTCGACGTGGGTCAAGCTGACGGCGGGCCTGGGAATGGTCGGCGGCGTGATCGCGGTGGTCGCGACGTTGCCGGCGGCGCAGGGGGACTACAACCTCTCCCAATCACCCTTGTACCTTGCCCAGTCGCAGCCACCGTTGATGATGATGGTGATGTCGCGCGACGAGCAGTTGTTCAACAAGGCGTACAGCGACTACACCGACCTGGACCCGGAAGCGAACGACGGTATCGATACCACGTACAAGAACTCGTTCGAGTACGCGGGCTATTTCGACTCGACCTTCTGCTACAACTACAGCGGCGGCGTGTTCAAGGCGGTAGGCAAGGCAACCGGCACCCCGGCGCGCTATTGCGGAAGCAGCACCGGTCGCTGGTCGGGCAACTTCCTGAACTGGGCGACGATGAGCCGGCTGGATATCCTGCGCCAGGTGCTCTACGGCGGTCAGCGCAGCGTTGATTCGACCACCCAGACCATCCTCGAACGTGCATCCATCCCGAACGACCTGCATGCCTGGGTCAAGGTGTACAGCGGGTCGGACCTCAGCCAGCTGACGCCGTACAGCGGGACCTACTCGTTCTGCAACGCGACCATTGCCTCGGGTGGCGCGCCGCTGATGCGTGCGGCCAGTGGCAACTGGTCCGAATGGGCGGCAACCGCGTCCTACCAGTGCGGCAAGGGCCGTTCAGGCGAGGGCAGTGCAGACACCCCGACCCAGACGACGGACTTCAATGTGCGCGTGGAGGTCTGCGACCCCGCCGCCAACGCGAGTGACCGCCGCGAGAGCTTCTGCCAGAAATACAGCAATGGCACCACCGATACGTACAAGTCGGTGGGCTTGCTGCAGCAGTATGGTGAAAGCGGACGCCTGCGCTTCGGCCTGATTTCAGGCACGTATTCCAATCCGCGTGATGGCGGCGTGCTGCGCAAGAACATCGGCAAGCTGGCGGGCAATTCGACCGGCAACTGTACGGCGAACTCGGGGGACGAGATCAACCTCTCCACGGGTCAGTTCTGCACCGGCGCCGCCGACAACGTTGGCAGCGTCATCCAGACCATCTCCAACTTCAACCTGCAGGGCTGGAACTACAGCAACAACTGGAGTGACTGCAATACCTACGGCATCCTCAATCGTCAGGGGCAGAGTGGCAACGGCAACCTGAAGGATCCGGGCACCACGGGCAGCGGCAGTTATCAGTGCAGTGCATGGGGCAATCCGCTTGCGGAAATGTATTCCGAGGCGTTGCGCTACGTCGGTGATATCGGCAACACGCGTGCCGGCACCTACAGTGCAAGCGGCGACCAGGCGGGCCTGCCCAAGACGGTGAGCTGGGCGGATCCCTATCGGTTGCCGGCGCAGGGCGGCAATTCCTACTGTGCCGCCTGCAACATCCTGGTGATGTCGTCGGGCCTGCCGTCCTTTGACAGTGACAACGTCCAGTCCGTGCCGCACCTGGAGGGTGCCGCGGCGGCGACGAATCGTCTCGGCGACGATGAGGGCATCAGCAACAAGAGCTACATGGTGGGCCGGGTTCAGGAAACGCCGCGCTGGGCCTCGATGAATACCCACGAGGATATCTGCACCAGCAAATCGGTAACCCAGTTGGGGCTGGTGCGCGGCATCTGCCCGGATATCCCGTCCATGGAGGGCGGCTACCAGATGGCGGGCCTGGCCTACGCGGCAGCGACCACCGATCTGCGCCCGGGCCTCCAGGACAAGCCCGATACCTACAAGGTGACCGCGCAGACCTATGCGGTAGCACTGGCGGAAACCCTGCCGAAGTTCGAGATCACGTTGGGTACGGGCAAGATCTCGTTGTCGCCGCTGTGCCAGGCGAACAATTCCGGGGGCGCGACAGCCGCAAGTAGCGGGTGGCGCAGTTGCTTCCTGGGCTCGGTTGGCGTTGGTCCGAAGACGGCCACGGTCAATCCGAAACATGTTTACGGCAGGCCGCTGCTGGCAAATGGCAAGGCCGGCAGCTTCTCGCTGGTCTGGGAGGACTCGTTGTGGGGCAACGACCACGATAATGACGTGGTCACCATGCTCACCTATTGCATCGGTGCGGCGTGCAATGACTCCGGCCTCAATCCGCAGAACAAGTCCACCACGAAGGACATCTGCTGGCGTGCATCCGGTGGTGGCTGTGCAGCCGGTACGTTGAACGTGGGTGAGAACGAGGTACTGGTTCGCGTCGAGAACCTGTCTGCCTATGCGGGCAACGCGATGCTCACCGGTTACGCCGTTTCCGGCTCGAACAGCGACGGCGTCCAGCGCATCCTGCTGCGGCCGGGCAACAGCAACGGCTCGGTACTGACGTCGACCGACACCGCTCCGACGAACTGGACCCAGGCGCAGGTGCGCCGATATACATTGGGCGCCAGCAGTGCGGGCGTGCTCGAGAGCCCGCTGTGGTACGCCGCCAAGTACGGCGGTTTCACCGACCTCAATGGCAATGGCAAGCCGGATCCGGGCGAGTGGGATACCCGCGAGGCCGGGTCGCCGGACAACTACTTCCTGGCCCGCAACCCGACCAAGCTGCGCGAGCGTCTCGGTGAGATCTTCGAGAAAGCCGCAGGCAGCAAGGCGCCGGTGTCCGGTGGTGCGGCCGGTGCACGTATTTCCAGCAACTCCCTCACCGTTGCCGCCAGCTACAGCGTGCCGGTGGATTCCAACGACTGGACCGGTGACGTCGTGGCCACGCGTGTGCAGAGTGATGGCACGGACGGTGCACAGATCTGGAGTGCCGCGGCAAAGCTGGATCCAAGTGCGCGTCGTATCTACATGGCGACCGCGCCCAACAGTGTTTCCGGCTCGACCAACGTCCCGGTGTCGGCGGCGGAGTTCACTTCGGCGAACGTCCCGGGTAACAGTCGCGAACAGAAGTTGGCGGCGATGGGGCTGGAAACGGTGCCGACCTGGTTTGGCACGCGCACGGTCGATACGCTGGTCAGCTACCTCAAGGGGGGCGTGGTCAGTGGCTTGCGCTCGCGTTCGACGATCATGGGTGACATCGTCAATTCCTCGCCCGTGGTTGTTTCGCGGAACGATGATTACGGCTACGGTGCATGGGCGACGCAGACCGACGTGGGCTGGAAGGCGCCGCTCGGCACGTCCTACAAGTCCTACCTGACGACGAAGCTCACCGGCGCGCCGCCGATGGTGTACGTGGGCGCGAACGATGGCATGTTGCATGCCTTCGATGCGACGGATGGTGCTGCGGGTGGCACGGAGCGCTTCGCCTTCATTCCGTATGGCTCGCTTTCGCACATCGCCGAATTGGCCAATCCGACCTACGCGCATCGTTACTACGTGGATGGCCTGATCACGGTTGCCGACGCCCACTTCGACTCGGCCTGGCACACGGTGCTGGTGGGTTCGACCGGTGCCGGCGGCGCATCCGTGGCGCCTTCGGCAAGCCTGGCCGGCGCTGGCTCGGTGTTTGGCCTGGATGTCACCGCACCTTCCTCGTTCGACCAGACCAAGGTGCTCTGGGAGATTTCAGGGAAGAATGACAGTGACATGGGTTTTGCCCTGGCCAAGCCTGCCATCGTCCCGATCGCCAGCGCTTCCGGTGTGCGCTTTGTCAGCGTGTTCGGCAATGGCGTGAACTCCAGCAGTGGCCGGCCGGTCCTGTTCGTCGTTGACATCCAGACCGGCGAAGTACTCAAGAAGCTGACGCCCACCGATGCCGCCTATGCCGGGCGCAATGGTGTGATGAACGTGGCGGCGGTCGCGCTGAACAACGGCAATGGCGTGGCTGACACCATTTACGCGGGAGACATGCAGGGCAACCTGTGGAAGTACGACATCTCCAGCGTCGATCCGGCCGATTGGAACGTCGCGTTCAGCGGAACGCCGCTGTTCACCGCGGAAAAGGATGGTGCCGCACAGCCGATCACCGGTGGCCTGGAGGCCTCCAGTGGGCCCGGCGGTGGTGTCAGCATCTTCTTCGGGACCGGTCGGTACTTTGCCGTGGGTGACAATACCGGCGGTACCGGGCTGCCCGTCCAGAGCATCTACGGCATCGTGGACAACCGCTCCACCGCGATTACTGGTGGGCGTGGCTCCCTGGTGGGACAGTCGTTGCTCGCGGCAACCAGCGACTCGGACCTCGAGGTGCGCGGCGTGACCTCCAACCCGGTCAACTACGTGACCAAGCGCGGCTGGTACGTCGATCTGCAGGTGATCGGCGGCGAGGCCAAGGGTGAGCGCGTCATTGGTACGCCCAGCATCCAGAACGGCAAGGTGTTCTTCACCACCTTCACGACGGCTGAGGCGCAATGTGGCGCGGGTGG
The DNA here is from genome assembly GCF_052871705.1 of Stenotrophomonas sp. LARHCG68. Classification (NCBI taxonomy): domain Bacteria; kingdom Pseudomonadati; phylum Pseudomonadota; class Gammaproteobacteria; order Lysobacterales; family Lysobacteraceae; genus Stenotrophomonas; species Stenotrophomonas sp. LARHCG68. The sequence continues at coordinate 1,175,930 of NZ_JBIXJV010000001.1, forward strand.
TGGTATCAACTGGTTGTATGGGCTGGACGTCCTGACGGGCGCCGGTGGCCTGTCTGGCCTCAGCCTCACCCCGGGTGGTGAAGCCGTGTGCACCGGGAGTTGCGGTGGAGTGTCGCTGAACAACGCGAAGAATCCGACATCGCCGCCGGTCAAGGATTCCGCCATCTTCGTGCCGCCCCTGACACCGTGCGATCCCACGGACCCGGCTTGCACGATCGACAAGCAGATCCAGGGTGAAACATGTACGTTCGTGCTGCGTGCCAATGGTGCGCCCCCGCTGTACATGCCGCGTCCGTGCGGACGTCAATCGTGGCGACAGGTTCGGTGAGGAAAATGGCAATGAAATCTGCAGGCAAGCTTCATGCACGGGTGGCTGGTTTCACCTTGATCGAACTGATGATCGTGGTTGCGGTCATCGCCGTTCTGGCCGCCATTGCAATTCCCAACTACAGCGAACATGTGCGCAAATCGCACCGCGCCCAGGCCAAGGCGGACCTGGCCGAGTACATGCAGCTGGCCGAGCGTTACCACACGGTCAACAACACGTACGTAGGTTTCGGCTTGCCGAACGATCAGACGCCGCGCGAGGGTGGGGCGGCGTGGTACACGCTGGAGATCAGCCCGGACGCCACCGCCAGTGCGATCACGATCGTGGCGACCGCTGCGGGTGGGCAACTCAAGGACAAGTGCGGAAACCTCAGCCTCAGTCAGGCTGGGGAGAAGGGCGCAAGCAAGGGTGACCTGGCAGACTGCTGGTAAGCTGGGTCCGGGGTGTTGCCGGATCTGGCCTGGCTCTGTACAATGCGCCTCCTCGCCCGAATAGCTCAGCCGGTTAGAGCACTTGACTGTTAATCAGGGGGTCGTTGGTTCGAGTCCAACTTCGGGCGCCAGATTCGAAAAAGCCGCGAGCAATCGCGGCTTTTTCTTTGCGCCGATTCTTTTGTGCCGATGATCACGGGCAGGAGCGCGGGGATGAAGTGCGTTCGGCGCGGATCCTGCCCGGGTTGTTGATCACGATCCTGCCGCGCGGCCGGTCCCGCTCATAGAAGCAGATGCTGAGATTGCTGCCGCCGCTGCGTCCATCCGGTTGGAAGCGGGCATGGCGACGCCCGATGCTGGACCTGATTGCGGCAGTTACCGGTAGTCGCGGTGGATCGGTGACCTGCAGGATCGCCGCCGGGTTGGCGGGGTGCTTCTCCTGCCGTTGGGCCTGGAACATGAGCCAGCGACGGTTCCAGTTGCTGTCCTGGCTGCAATGCAGTCCGTCCTGGCTGGGGCAGACGCGAACGGTGACCTGGCGCGTGATGGCGGTGTTGCGCGCGATGGACAGTTGGGAGTGCAGCAGGTGCATGCTGGTTTCGATTCGAACCCGAGTGACCACGCCCGAGACCGCGGGCGCTGCCAGTGCCAGCAGGATCGCCATGATCCCCAGGGTGATCAACAGTTCGGTGAGGGTGATGCCCCGGGCGGTGGCACCAGGGGATTGCTTGGGTTGCGGCGGGGCCATGGTAGCGGCGTCCGAAGGTGGCGCGGCCATGGTGGGGTGCTGCGGGCTTCATTCATATTTCTGATGGCCGACTGTCGCCCTAATCCCACGCCGCAGAGGCGGGTAGGGCAGGCTCGCTATACTGGGCAGTCCACGCAGGCAAGGCCTCCCCATGTCCGACAGCTTCCAGCTCGTATCGCCTTACGCTCCGGCCGGTGACCAGCCTGCCGCCATCGAGAAGCTGGTGGCCAATTTCGAAGCGGGCATCGCCAAGCAGACGCTGCTGGGCGTGACCGGCTCGGGCAAGACCTACACCATCGCCAACGTCGTGCAGCAGATCCAGCGGCCGACGCTGGTGATGGCGCCGAACAAGACCCTGGCCGCGCAGTTGTACGGCGAGTTCAAGGCGTTCTTCCCGCACAACGCGGTGGAGTACTTCGTCAGCTATTACGACTACTACCAGCCGGAGGCCTACGTGCCGGCCTCGGACACCTTCATCGAGAAGGACAGTTCGATCAACGAGCACATCGAGCAGATGCGCCTGGCCGCGACCAAGACGCTGCTGTCACGACCGGACGCGATCGTGGTGGCCACCGTTTCGGCGATCTATGGCCTGGGTGCGCCCGAGGACTACCTGTCTTTGCGCCTGATCCTGTCCAAGGGCGAGCGCATCGACCAGCGTGACCTGATCAAGCATCTCACCCAGTTGCAATACACCCGCAATGAGTACGAACTGCAGCGCGGTACCTTCCGCGTGCGCGGTGAGGTGATCGACGTGTTCCCGGCCGAACTGGACAGCGAGGCGGTGCGCATCGAGCTGTTCGACGGCGAGATCGAGCAACTGAGCATGTTCGATCCGCTCACCGGGGAAAGCCTGCGCAGGATGCAGCGCTACACCATCTACCCCAAGACGCATTACGCGACCACACGCGAGCGCGTGCTGGCGGCGATCGAGACCATCAAGGTCGAGCTGAAGGAGCGGCTGGAGCTGCTGTACGCGCAGAACAAGCTGGTCGAAGCGCAGCGCCTGGCGCAGCGCACCCAGTTCGACCTGGAGATGATGGCCGAGGTCGGCTACTGCAACGGCATCGAGAACTACTCCCGCCACCTCACCGGCAAGGCTGCCGGCGAGCCGCCGCCGACCCTGTTCGACTACCTGCCGGCCGACGCCTTGCTGGTCATCGACGAATCGCACGTCACCATTCCGCAGATCGGCGCGATGTACAAGGGCGACCGCTCGCGCAAGGAAACGCTGGTGGAGTTCGGCTTCCGCCTGCCCTCGGCGCTGGACAACCGCCCGCTGCGGTTCGAGGAATGGGAGGCGCGCTCGCCGCGCAGCATCTACGTGTCGGCCACGCCGGGCCCGTACGAGCTGCGCGAATCCGGCGAGGAGATCACCGAGCTGGTGGTGCGCCCGACCGGCCTGATCGATCCGCAGGTGGAGATCCGCCCGGTCGGCACCCAGGTCGATGACCTGATGTCCGAGTGCAATGCGCGCATCAAGATGGGCGACCGCGTGCTGGTCACCACGCTGACCAAGCGCATGGCCGAGAACCTCACCGAGTACCTGGGCGAGCACGGCATCCGGGTGCGCTACCTGCACTCGGACGTGGACACGGTGGAGCGGGTGGAGATCATCCGCGACCTGCGCCTGGGCAAGTTCGACGTGCTGGTCGGCATCAACCTGCTGCGCGAGGGCCTGGACATGCCGGAAGTATCGCTGGTGGCGATCCTGGACGCGGACAAGGAGGGCTTCCTGCGCTCGACCGGTTCGTTGATCCAGACCATCGGCCGTGCCGCCCGCAACGTGCGCGGCAAGGCGATCCTGTACGCCGACAAGATGACCCGCTCGATGCAGGCGGCCATCGACGAGACCGACCGTCGCCGGCAGAAGCAGGTGGAGTACAACGAGTTGCACGGCATCGTGCCCCGCTCGGTGGCGCGGCCCATCGTGGACATCCTGGAAGGGGCGCACGAGGAGGGTTCGGCCAAGTCCAGCGTCAAGGGCAAGGGGCGTCGCGTGGCCGAGCCGGAGGCCGATTACCTGCCAATGGACCCGGGCAAACTGGCGGCGCGGATCAAGGAGCTGGAACAGAAGATGTACCAGCATGCCCGCGACCTGGAGTTCGAGGACGCGGCCCGGGTGCGCGACCAGATCCACAAGCTCAAGGAGGCCAATCTGGGCTGAGGTGGCCAGCGTGAAGATTTTTGCAGAAAACGGTTGTCCAACCGGGCCGGGTTGGTTAAGATACGCGCCCTCGCAACGGTGAATTGTTGCAGCGACGGGCGGTTAGCTCAGCGGTAGAGCACTACCTTGACATGGTAGGGGTCACAGGTTCGAACCCTGTACCGCCCACCACTCCCCGGAATCGGGTCGAGTGGACATCCAAAAAGGCCGGCCATCGGGTCGGCCTTTTTGTTGAAGCAGTACCCCGGTGCGGGCAGCACCACCGCAATGCACGCGTGTTGCGACAGGGGCGGTTAGCTCAGCGGTAGAGCACTACCTTGACATGGTAGGGGTCACAGGTTCGAACCCTGTACCGCCCACCACTCCCCGCAGCGGGGGTGGAAACAGAAAAGCCGGCCCAGGGCCGGCTTTTTCGTGTCTGCCCTCCACGAGAGGGCGAGCCTCAGTACGGCGCCCCGGCGGTAACGATGGTCAGTACCAGCGCCACCAGCATGGCGGCCGTGAACAGCAGGGGTTTGATGCGCAGCGCGGGCGGGGCCTGCTCGCCGTCCGGCTCCGGCGCCATGCGTCGGATCAGGCCTTCGGGGAAATGCCGGAGCACCATCGCCTCGTCGCAGGCGTCTTCGCAGGCGCCGCATTCGATGCAATGGCTGGAATGGCCATTGCGGATATCCAGCCGGATCGGGCACGCCTGCAGGCAGGCCCCGCAATCGGTGCAGTCGCCCAGGTGCTCGGGGTTGAACTTGGGCAAGGCGCCGGCAATCGCTGGATGGGCGGCACGAAACACGTAGTCGTTGGCGGTCACCGGGTCGAGCAGCCCGCGCGAGCGATGCAGCACGCTCGGACCGCCGTGTGGGCGTGGGCCGCGCGGCTCGCCGCGCGCGGCGATGTAGCGGACGGTGGGCGTGCGTGCATCGGTGATCAGGTGCTGCACGCGGCTGTAGGGGCACAGGTGGCTGCAGACCTGTTCATGCAGGTAGACCACGTTGGCCCAGGTGGCCAATGCGTAGAAGACGATCCAGAAGCCTTCCCACATGCCCAGCGAAAAATGCGTCAGGTCATGGATCAGGCCGCCGATGGGGCTGAAGTAGCCGACGAAGCTGATGCCGGTCCACAGCGCGATGGCGGCCCATAGCACGTGCCGCAGCGCCGGCCCGAAGCGGGCGGCCGGGCCATCGAAGGCGGTGAGCTGGTCGAGCTTGCGGAATACCCGGGTCAGCACGGTCTGCGGACAGACATGGCTGCACCACAGCCGGCCGCACATCACCGTGACCAGGCACAGCAATGCGGCGGCCGCGGTGACCAGCCAGAACAGGGGCAGGGCGTTCTCCGGCTGCAGGCTGTACCCGAACAGATGGAACCGCCGCGCCGACAGGTCCAGCAACAGGATCGGCTGGCCGTCCAGCCGCAGCCACGGCAGCAGGTAGAACGCGGCCAGCAGCGCCAGCGCGACGGCCGTGCGCAGCGCGGTGCGGGCGCGCTTGCCTTGCGACAGGCTCATTCGAAGGCGCTTCCGTCGTCGGCATCCCTGCGCGGGCGCAGCAACAGCGCGGTGACGGCGCTGGCCGAGGCGGTGGCCAGCCACAGCAGCAGAAAGCCGATGGTGTAGCCCAGTTCGCGGCTGATGCCGTGCTGCGGCAGGCTGATGGCGGCCAGTTTCAGGGGGTCGACCACCGAGAAGAACAGCGCAGCGGCGACCACGGCGGCGAAGAAGCTGGGCCAGAGCACCGCGCCAAGTTGCTGTGCGGCAGGGCGTAATGAAGGCGGCGCAGGGTCGATGTCGTTCATGGGTTCCGGAGGGAGGAGCGGGGCCGGTGCCGCGCGCCCGTGGGGGAGGCGGGTACGCGATGGATGGGCGCAATGACGAGGACCGCAGCCTAGAAGGCGATCGCGCCGAAGGCCTTGATCTGGATCAAGCCATGGGCTGCGGCCGGATTGATCTGGCTCAAGGCGCGGCCAGCCCGGCTGGCAGATCCTTGGCGCCATGGACACGAATCCCGTACTGCTGAACCCGCTGGGCTGGACCTTCGACCCGGAGCTGCTGCGCCGGCATGATCGTCCCGGGCCGCGCTACACCTCCTATCCCACGGCGCCGCACTTTCATGACGGCTACGGCCAATCGCAGCTGCAGGCCGCCATCGCGCGCAGCAATACCTCGGCGCGGCCGCTCTCGCTCTACGTGCATGTCCCGTACTGCACCAGCCCCTGCTTCTACTGCGGCTGCAACCGGGTGATCAGCCGTGACCGCAGCAAGGGCGAGCACTACGTGGACCAGGTGCTGCGCGAGGCGGACCGCGCCGCGCCGTTGTTCGACCCGGCCCGCGAAGTCATCCAGCTGCACCTCGGCGGCGGAACGCCCAACTTCCTGGAGCCGGCGCAGCTGCGGCGGCTGCTGGAAGGGCTGGGAAGGCGCTTTCGTTTCAGCCCGCGCGCCGAGCGTGATTTCTCCATCGAACTGGACCCCCGTTCGGTCAGCGTGGCCGATATCGCCGGACTGGCGGCGCTGGGCTTCAACCGCGCCAGCCTTGGCGTGCAGGACTTCGATCCGGACGTGCAGCACGCCATCAACCGCGTGCAGGGCGTCGATGACACGATGGCCATCCTCCAGGCCTGCCGCGACAGCGGCATGCGCTCGGTCAACGTGGACCTGATCTACGGCCTGCCGAAGCAGACGCTGGCCGGCTTCGGGCGCACGCTCGACACCGTGATGGCCGTGCGTCCGGATCGCCTGGCGATCTATGGCTACGCGCACCTGCCGCACATGTTCAAGGCGCAGCGCCAGATCCTCGATGCCGACCTCCCCGATCCGGACCAGAAGCTGGCCCTGCTGGGGCTGGCGGTGGAACGGCTGTCGGCGGCCGGTTACCAGTACATCGGCATGGATCATTTCGCCCTGCCGGAAGAGGATCTCGCGCGCGCCCAGCGGGCGGGCAGCCTGCATCGCAACTTCATGGGCTACACCACGCACGCCGACACCGACCTGCTGGGGCTCGGGGTGAGCGCCATCAGCCGCATCGACAACAGCTACAGCCAGAACCCGCGTGATCTCAAGGACTGGGAGGCGCGCCTGGAAGCGGGTGGCTTGCCGGTCTGGCGTGGCCTGGAACTGGATGCCGATGATGTGCTGCGCGCGGCGCTGATCCAGGAGCTGATGTGCCATGGCCGGGTGGACGGACGTGCATTGGGCCGTCGCCATGGCGTGGACTTCGACCGCTACTTCGCCGACGAGCTGCAGGCGCTGCGCCGCCTGGAGCAGGACGGGTTGGCCAGTTGCCGGGATGGCGTGGTGGCCGCCACGCGCCAGGGGCGCCCCCTGCTGCGCCTGATCGCGATGTGCTTTGACCGGTACCTGAAGGCACCCCAGCAACCGGCCCGCTATTCACGCGCGATCTGATGCCGGCGCCGCCCGCCGCGCCGGCCGCAATTCACAATTGCGGCCGGATCAGGCACGCTATCGCGATGCCCGGGTGGCGAAACTGGTAGACGCAAGGGACTTAAAATCCCTCAGCTGAAAGGCTATGCGGGTTCGATCCCCGCCCCGGGCACCACCTTCGTATTGTCAGGAGCGGCATGAGCGCCCGGATTACTGCTGCGGCCGAGCCGCGGATCGCCATCATCGGCCTGGGGTACGTGGGCCTGCCGCTGGCGGTGGAGTTCGGCAAGACGCTGGACGTGCTGGGGTACGACATCGATGCCGCACGCGTGGCCGAGCTGCAGGCCGGGCACGATCACACACTGGAACTGGAAGACGATGAACTGGCCGCAGGCGTGCATGCCCGCTACACGGCCGACGCCGCCGCGCTGGCGCCACGCAACGTCTACATCGTCACCGTGCCCACGCCCATCGACGCCTACGAGCAGCCTGACCTGGAGCCGATGCGGCGCGCCAGCGCGTTGATCGCCGGCGTGCTCAAGCGCGGTGACCTGGTGATCTACGAGTCCACCGTGTACCCGGGGACCACCGAGGAAGTCTGCGTGCCACTGCTGGAGCAGGGTTCGGGGCTGCGTTTCAACGAGGACTTCTACTGCGGCTACAGTCCCGAGCGGATCAACCCGGGCGACCGCCAGCGGCGCCTGCCGGACATCCGCAAGATCACCGCCGGTTCCACCCGTGAAGCGGCCGACGTGGTCGATGCGCTGTACCGGCGCATCATCACCGCCGGTACCTGGCCGGCGCCGTCGATCCGCGTGGCCGAGGCGGCCAAGGTGGTGGAGAACATCCAGCGTGACGTGAACATCGCGCTGGTCAACGAACTGGCGCTGATCTTCGACAAGCTGGAGATCGACACCCTCGATGTCCTCGAGGCGGCGGGCACCAAGTGGAACTTCCTGCCGTTCCGCCCGGGCATGGTCGGCGGGCATTGCATTGGTGTGGACCCGTACTACCTGCTGCACAAGTCCGAGAGCGTGGGGTACCACCCGGACCTGATCCATACCGCGCGCCAGGTCAACAATCGCGTGGTGGCGCACGTGGTCACGCGGGTGCGGTTGCTGCTCGAAGGCAAGGGCAAGGCATTGTCCGGTGCGCGCGTGCTGGTGCTTGGCGTCACCTTCAAGGAGGACTGTCCGGACCTGCGCAACAGTCGCGCGCTGGACCTGGTGCAGATGCTGTCCGCGGCGGGTGCTTCGGTCGATGCCTTCGACCCATGGGCGGATCCGCGCGGCGCGCACGACATGGGCGGGGTGACGCTGGCCGATGAACCCGCGGCCGGCGCATACGACGCGGTGGTGCTGGCGGTGGCGCACCGGCAGTTCCGTGAACTGGATGTCGACGCCATCCGTGCCTTGGGTGTGCCGGACGTGGTGGTCTACGACGTGAAATCGGCCTGGCCCCGGCAGGCAGTGGACGACCGGTTGTAGAATCCGCCATCCCCGACCGCGAGGACGGTAATGCATCGTTATCTGGTTTATGTGCTGGCACTGATCCTGTTGCCGGTATCGCTGGCCCTGGCAAGCCAATGGCCTGCCTGGTACTGGGGCGTGGCCCTGTTTGGCCTGATGTCGGTGCTCGGCACCTGGGATGTGCTGCAGCGCCGCAGTGTCCTGCGGCGCAACTATCCGGTGCTGGCGCATTTCCGCTATGGCTTCGAGTCGATCGGGCCGGAGATCCGCCAGTATTTCGTGCAGAGCGACCTGGAGGACGTGCCGTTCTCGCGCCAGCAGCGCCAGTTGATCTACCAGCGTTCACGCAACGAGATGGACGTGGTGCCGTTCGGCACGCTGCGCAGTGCCTATGCGGTGGATTACGAATGGATCAACCATTCACTCTCGCCGACCAGCATCCCGCATCATGATTTCCGCGTGGTCATCGGCGCCGATTGCGCCAAGCCGTATTCGGCGAGCGTGTTCAACATCTCGGCGATGAGTTTCGGCTCGCTGTCGGCCAATGCGATCCGCGCGCTCAACAAGGGCGCGCAGCTGGGCAACTTCTACCACGACACCGGTGAAGGCTCGATCTCGCCCTACCACCGCGAACAGGGCGGCGACCTGGTATGGGAACTGGGCTCGGGGTACTTCGGCTGCCGTGACGAGAATGGCCGCTTCAGCGAGGAGCGCTTCGTCGAGAACGCCCGGCTTGAGCAGGTCAAGATGATCGAGATCAAGCTCTCGCAGGGCGCCAAGCCGGGCCATGGTGGCGTGCTGCCGGCAGCCAAGGTCAGTGCCGAGATCTCGCAGACGCGTGGCGTGCCGATGGGCGTGGACTGCGTGTCGCCATCCAAGCATTCGGCGTTCTCCACGCCGGTCGAGCTGCTGCGGTTCGTGGCGCGGCTGCGCGAGCTGTCCGGCGGCAAGCCGGTGGGCTTCAAGCTGGCCATCGGCCATCCGTGGGAATGGTTCGGCATCGCCAAGGCCATGCAGGAAACCGGGTTGCTGCCGGACTACATCGTCGTCGACGGCGCCGAAGGCGGCACCGGTGCAGCGCCGGCCGAGTTCATCGACCACGTCGGCGTGCCGATGAACGAAGCCCTGATCCTGGTGCACAACACGCTGGTGGGCCTGAACCTGCGCGACCGCGTGCGCCTGGGCGCTGCCGGCAAGGTGACCAGCGCGTTCGAGATCGCGCGCACCATCGCGCTGGGCGCGGACTGGTGCAATGCCGGGCGTGGCTTCATGTTCGCGTTGGGCTGCATCCAGTCGCTGAGTTGCCACAACGACAAGTGCCCGACCGGCATCGCCACCCAGGATCCCAGCCGCTGGCGGCACCTGGAGCCGGTGGACAAGGCGCAACGCGTGTTCCGTTACCACGAGAACACCCTGCGCGCGCTGCGCGACCTGCTGGGCGCGGCCGGATTGAACGATCCGTCCGAGCTGGGCCCGGAGCATATCCTGCGCCGCGTGTCGCCGGTGGAGATCCGTTCGCTTTCCAGCCTGTACCGCTATCTGGCCCCGGGCGAACTGCTGAACAAGGTGCCGGAACATGTCGTGTTCCGCGACTACTGGGCCGATGCACGCAGCGATTCGTTCAATCCGCCCTCGCGCATCGCCGCGCTGCGCGCAAGCAAGGAACGCTGACCCCGGCAGCGCGGAGCCATGCTCCGCTGCGGTACTACCGGGAGAGCATCGTCGCGCATGGCTCGGCGCGCTCGCGACGATGTGCTCCCGGCAGGCCGGGATGGCGTCCGCGTATTGCGCCTTACCGCTGCGCCAACCAGGTGATCGCGCCTTCGGCAGCGCGCAGCCCGCTCGCGTAGCAGGCGGTGAGCAGGTAGCCGCCGGTCGGGGCTTCCCAGTCCAGCATCTCGCCGGCGCAGAACACGCCGGGCAGGGCGGTCAGCATCAGCCCGTCGTCCATGGCTTCCAGGCGTACACCGCCTGCCGTGCTGATGGTCTCTGCCATCGGGCGCGGGCGCAGCAGACGCAGCGGCAGGCGCTTGAGCGTACGCGCCACCGCGTGCAGGTCATTGCCGGCGTCCTTGCCCAGCACTTCGAACAGCAGCCCCGCCTTGACCGCATCCAGCCCCGCCGCATGGCGCAGGTGCTCGCCGAAGCTGCGGCCCTTGCGCGGCCGGCCGAGGTCGGCGAGCAGGCGTGCTTCCTCGCGGCCCGGGACCAGGTCCAGTTCCAGCTGCGCCCGGCCCTGCCGGTTGAGCGTCTCGCGCAGGTCGGCTGCCAGCGCATAGATCAGGCTGCCTTCAATGCCGTACTCGCTGATCACGCACTCGCCCTGGAGCTGCTGCGGCTGGCCCTGCAGGTCCGGCCAATGCGCAATCACCGGCTTGAGCGGTGCACCGGCATGGCGCTGCCGGAAATGCGTGCTCCAGTCGATGTCGAAACCGCAATTGGCCGATTGCAGCGGTGCCACGGCCACGCCGTGCTGCTGCAGCACCGTCGTCCAACCGCCATCGGAGCCGAGCTGCGGCCAGCTGCCGCCGCCCAGCGCCAGGACGGTGGCATCGGCGTGCACGCCGATCTCGCCGTCCTCATTGCGCAGGCGCAGGCTGCCGTCGCCATTCCAGCCCAGCCAGTGGTGCTGGACATGGAAGCGCACCCCCTGTTCCTTCAGGCGGCGCACCCAGCCCCGCAGCAATGGCGCGGCCTTGCGGTCCACCGGGAACACGCGCCCGGAACTGCCTACATAGGTATCCACGCCGAACCCCTGCGCCCAACGGCGCAGTGCCTCGGCATCGAAGCCGTCCAGCCAGCGGCCGACCTGCGCCTGCCGTTCGCGATAGCGGCTGTCGAACAGCGGGCGCGGGTCGGAATGGGTGAGGTTGAGCCCCCCCTTGCCGGCGATCAGGAACTTGCGTCCCGGCGAGCCCTTGGTCTCGTACAGGTCCACCTGCAGGCCGGCGGCGCGCAGCCGCTCGGCGGCGAACAGCCCGGCCGGGCCACCGCCGATCACCACGGCGTGTTTTTCAGCGGGGCTGGACATCAAGCAGTTCAACGTCAAAGACCAGCGAGGAGCCGGCCGGGATCGGCCCGGTGCGGCGGTTGCCGTAGCCATACTCGGCCGGGATCATCAGCGTGCGCTTGCCGCCGACCTTCATGCCGGCAACGCCTTCATCCCAGCCGCGGATGACCTGCTTCTCGCCCAGGTTGAAGGCGAACGGTTCGCCGCGGTCGAGCGAGCTGTCGAACTTCTCGCCATGCTTGTCGGCGGTGCGTTCGTCGTACAGCCACCCGGTGTAATGCACGGTGACCTTGGTGCCGGGCACCGCTTCGGCACCGGTACCCGGCTGGGTGTCGATGCGCTCGAACGTGGCGATGCTGCCCCCTGGTGGCGGCCCCGGAGGCGTGCAGCCAGCGGCGAGCAGGGACAGCAGAAGCGGGATGAACAGACGGCGCATGACGGGCTCCGGCGGAAAGGGCGTGCAAGGGTAGCGCATCGCTGCCGGGTATCATGGCGCGATGGCCAAACTGCTACTCAATCTGCGCAATGTCGGTCAGGACGAACGCCAGGAAGTCGGCGAGCTGCTCGACCGCAACGGCATCGCTTGGTACCGCACCGAACCCAGCCCGTGGGGGATCTCGCATGGCGGCATCTGGCTGCGCGAGAACGACGACCATCCGCGTGCCAAGGCGTTGATGGCCGACTACCAGGCCGAGCGCTCGCGACGGGTGCGCGGCGAGCGTGAGGCAGCGCTGCGCGATGGCACCGCTGAAACCTTTGGTTCCCTGTTCAGGCAGCGCCCGCTGTACGTGATCCTGGTGCTGCTGGGCATGCTGGCGGCCGCCGCGCTGGTGCTGCTGCCATTCATGCTGCTGCGCGGCTGAACCCGGCCGGCCGTTACAATACGGCCATGATCGTCAATACCGCCGCCTACCATTTCGTTGCCCTGGCCGATGCCGAGGCGTTGACCGCCACCCTGCTCGAGCGCGCCGAGGCGCTGGCGCTGCGCGGCACCATCCTGGTGGCGGAAGAGGGCATCAACCTGTTCCTGGCCGGCAGCGGCGAAGGCATCGATGCGTTCTATGCGCAGCTCACCGCCGAGCCGCGTTTCGCCGGCATGCGGGTGAAGTACAGCTACAGCCAGATGCAGCCGTTCGCGCGGCTCAAGGCCAAGGTCAAGCCGGAGATCATCAGCTTCCGCCGTGACGACGGACAGCCGCTGGACTACCCGCGCGCGCCGAGCGTGGCCCCGGCCACGCTGCAGCGCTGGCTGCGGCAGGGCCATGACGATGATGGCAAGCGCGTGGTGATGCTCGATACCCGCAACGAGCAGGAGTTCGCGCACGGCACCTTCGCCGGCGCGCTGACCCTGCCGATCACCAGGTTCACCGACCTGCCGGCCGCCCTGGCGCCGCACCGCGATGCACTGTCCGACGCCACCGTGGTCAGCTTCTGCACCGGTGGTATCCGCTGCGAGAAGGCCGCGCTGTGGATGCAGAACGACGGCATGCACAACGTGCTGCAGCTCGATGGCGGCATCCTGGGCTATTTCGAGGAAGTGGGTGGCGAAGGCTACGACGGCCGCTGCTTCGTGTTCGACGAACGCGTGGCGCTGGACCCGCAGCTGCAGCCGCTGGTCGACCACGACGCCAGCCAGGCCGCCTGAGGCGTCCCGACGGCCGTTGGCCGGTAGCCGCACGGCGAGGCCGTCTCCGGGCAGGCGCATTTCCCTGCGGGCGTGTACCTGAAGCGGCAGGGCAGGGGAGTTCTGCGGAAAACAGCGTTCAGGCTTCGCCTGTTCCTTAATCGATCCAGCTCCCCCATGTTGCGTGCATCGTCTTTGGAAGCCGCACCATGATCCCCCTTTCCATCCTTGATCTCGCGCCGGTCTGCGAAGGCGCCGGCCCGCGCCAGGCCTTCGCCAACATGCTCGACCTGGCCCAGCACGCCGAGCGCTGGGGCTATCGCCGTTACTGGCTGGCCGAGCACCACAACATGCCGGGCATCGCCAGTGCGGCGACCTCGGTGCTGATCGGTCATGTGGCCGGTGGGACCTCGACCATCCGTGTCGGCGCCGGCGGCATCATGCTGCCCAACCACTCCCCGCTGCAGGTGGCCGAGCAGTTCGGCACGCTGGCGTCGTTGTATCCCGGCCGCATCGACCTGGGGCTGGGCCGTGCGCCGGGCACCGACCATGCCACCGCGCGGGCGCTGCGCCGCTACTTCGACAGCGCCGACCAGTTCCCGCAGGATGTCACCGAACTGCTGCATTACTTCGAGCCGGCCGAGCCGGGGCAGAGCGTGCGCGCGGTACCGGGCGCGGGCGTCGAGGTGCCGGTGTGGCTGCTGGGTTCCAGCCTGTTCAGTGCGCGCCTGTCGGCGGCCATGGGCCTGCCGTTTGCCTTTGCCTCGCATTTCGCGCCGGACGCCATGGACGAGGCGGTGGCGATCTATCGCCGCGAGTTCCGCCCGTCCGCGCGCCTGTCACAGCCCTACGTGATCCTCGCCTTGAACGTGGTTGCCAGTGCATCGGAGGCGGAGTCACGCCGGCTGTTCACCACCCAGCAGCAGAGTTTCGTCAACCTGCGTCGCGGTCGCCCGGGCCTGATTCCGCCGCCACTGGACGACATCGAGGCGTTCTGGGAGCCGCACGAGAAGTCGGGCGTGGAGCGGGCGTTGGCCTGCACCGTGCTGGGTGATCCGGCGCAGGTGGCCGAAGGGCTCAAGGCCTTCGCCGAGCGGCATCGCCCGGACGAGATGCTGGTGACCGCCAACATCTTCGAGCACCGCGCGCGGCTGCGTTCATTCGAGCTGGCGATGCAGGCCTGGACCGAAGCCAATCGTTGACGCAGCGCAGGAGCGGCCTCGGCCGCGAAGCCGGTGAACCCCGACAGGCGTTGCAGCAGGGCGCTCAGCCGCCGGTCCAGCGCTGGAACAGCTCCAGCACGCCGCTCACCAGTTGCCCGGACCCCATGCCGAAGAACACGCCGCCGGCAATGGCGGCGATCCAGTTGAACAGCATCAACGCGCCGTCGCGTTCGATCAGTGCCAGCGCGAACAACAGCAACTGGAAGCCGAACAGATAGTTGGTGAAGGGGATCGGCAGGCTCAGCAGGATGCCGGTCAGGATCAGCAACAGTCCGGTCAGGATCCGTGCCGGCAGCGGGTCGATCAGCAGCGGCAGGCGGGGTTTGAGCATCCGGTCCAGGCGCTGCAGCGGGCGGCTGATCCGGTTGAGGAACTTGTGCATCGTGCCGCGCCTGGGGCCGCGCCGGGCGATGAAACCTGGCAGCCAGGGGCGCGACAGGCCGATGATCAGCTGCAGCCCGATCAATAGCACCAACGGGCCGCTGACCGCGCCGCCAATGCCCGGGATCGGGATGAAGGCGGGCAGGATGGCGATGAACAGGAACATGCCGAAGGCGCTCTGTTCCAATCCGTGCAGTACCTGCCCCAGCGACAGCTGCTCGGCCGGGTCACCCTTCTCGAACATCCCCAGCAGGGTGCGGATGCCCTCGTTCTGGTAGGCGTTGTCCAGTGCCGGGTCGTCCTGCTCAGCCGGTGGTGTCATCGGCATCTTCTTCCGGCAGGCGGTGCAGCAACAGCTTGTCGATGCGGGCGCCGTCCAGGTCGACGATCTCGATGCGCCAGCCGGCCCAGTCGAAGAACTCGCCAGCGTGCGGAATGCGGCCGAAATAGTGCATGCACATGCCGGCCAGGGTGTAGTAGTCACCATCCTCGGCGTCGGGCAGGCTGGCGCCGTCCATCAGCTCCTGCAGGTCGTCCACCGGCAGCGAACCGTCGACCAGCAGCGAGCCATCGGCGCGGGTCACCACCAGCGCGTCGTCGTCGGTGTTCTCGGCCGCCTGCAGGCGGCCGACCACGGCGCCCATCAGGTCGGAAATGGTCACCAGGCCCTGGATTTCGCCGTACTCGTCGACGACCAGCGCCATTGACTGGTGTTCCTCGCGGAAGATTTCCAGCAGCTTCATCGCATGCGTGGATTCGGACACGTACAGCGTTTCGCGCAGGTTCTCGAACAGCGAGCCGTTGCCGCCGTCCAGGCGGGTCACCAGCGACTTCACCTCGAGGATGCCGGCGATGTCCTGGTCGTGGCCGCGGTAGACGGGGTAGCGCGAGAACGCATGGTCGCGCATCGCCTGCAGGTTCTTCTCCGGCGCAGCGGTGGTGTCCAGCCAGGCAATGCGGTTGCGCGGGGTCATCAGGCTGTCGGCGGTGCGGTCGCCCAGGCGCATCACGCGGTTCATCATGTCGCGCTCATGGGTGTCGATCACGCCGGCCTCGTGGCTCTCGGCCACCAGCATGCGGATCTCCTCTTCCGTGACCGACGCCGACTCGGTCTTGCCCAGGCCGAGCACGCGCAGCACCAGTTGGGTGGAACGCGACAGCAGCCACACGCCGGGGGCGGCAATGCGGGCCAGCCAGCTCATCGGCACCGCAACGAAGCCGGCGATGTTCTCCGAGCGGGTCAGGGCGAGACGTTTGGGGACCAGTTCGCCGAAGATCAGCGTCAAATAGGTGATCAGGGCAACGGCCAGCGCCTTGCCGGTGAAATCGGAATAGGCGAAGCCCGGGGCCAGCTCATGCAGCCAGCCGGCGATCATCAGGCCGATCGATTCACCGCCGTAGACACCGGTAAGGATGCCGATCAGGGTGATGCCGATCTGCACCGTGGACAGGAAATTCTCAGGTTTTTCAGAGAGTTCCAGTGCGCGCTGGGCGCGCTTGCTGGTGGCGGCCTGCTGCTTGAGGCGGCTCTTGCGCGAGGTCATGACCGACATTTCGGACATGGCGAAGAACCCGTTCACAAGAATCAGGGCAAGTACGATGATCAGTTCAAACACGGGCGTCTCCCCGGGTTGGTGGCAGGGAGGGCGGGTGCATGCGATGGCGGCGGGCGCTCAGGAGCGGGATCCGGCGCGGCGGCGGGGGATAAGGGTCGTCGTCCATAGGGTGCGCCGTGAAGGCGCTGGCGAATAGTAGCAAACCGGGCCCCTTTCGCGGCAACGCCGTGTTCACATTTCTCGTTCAGGTGGGACGCAGGAATACCCTGATTGCCATCTAGTCGTCATAATTCGCCCCCGGTGCCGTCCCTCCCGCGACGGCGAATAGGTTCCCCATGTTTTCGTTGCAGACCATCTTTGGCTCCGGCAAGCAGTTCTACACCTACCTCGACGAGGCCGCGCAGGCCGCCTATGACAGTGCCAAGGCGCTGCACGGGATGATGCGCGAAGCCGATCGTCAGCCGGCATTGGATGCCTTCAAGCTCGCCCGTCTGCGCGAGCGCGCCGCCTCGGACAAGATCAGCCAGGCGCTGGTGGACAGCTTCATGACCCCGATCGAGCGCGAGGACATCGAAGCGCTGGGTTCGGCGCTGTACAAGATTCCCAAGCAGATCGAGAAGTTCGCCGATCGCTACTCGCTGGCCGTGCAGCACCTGGACCAGATCGACTTCGCGCCGCGCGCGGCGATGCTGGAGCAGGCGGCCGGGGTGGTGGTGGAAATGGTCAACGACCTGCGCCACATGAACCTGGACCGCATGACCGCGCTCAACGAGAAGCTGCGTGCGCTGGAGAACGAAGCCGACCGCCTGATGCTGGAGTTGTACCGCGACATCTACTCCGGTCGCCTGGACAACCTGCAGATGTTCCTGCTGAAGGAATTCTTCGAGATCCTGGAAAAGGCCATCGACCGTTGCCGCGAGGCCGGTGTGGTGGTTTACCAGATCGTGCTGAAAAACAGCTGACGGGGGCGGGTAGATGCTCACCCTCGTACTGGTGGTGATCCTGGCAGCGCTCGTCTTCGAGTTCATCAACGGCTTCCACGACACCGCCAACTCCATCGCCACCGTGGTGGCGACCAAGGTGCTCTCGCCCGGCTGGGCGGTGATGCTGGCTGCAGGCATGAACCTGATCGGTGCGCTGACCGGCACCGCGGTGGCGCTGACCATCGCCAACGGCCTGCTCAATACCGACGTGGTCGACGTGACCCCGCAGGTGATCCTGTGCGCGCTGCTCGGCGGCATCGTCTGGAACCTGATCACCTGGTGGAAAGGCCTGCCGTCCTCGTCCTCGCACGCGCTGATCGGCGGTCTGTGCGGTGCCGGCCTGGCGGCCGCGCACAACAACTGGGACGCGTTGATCTGGTCCAAGAACGTCGGCGACTGGGCGCAGAACAAGGGCCTGTTGTGGAAGGTGTTCGTGCCGATGATCACCTCGCCGGTGGCGGGCTTCCTGCTCGGCATCGTGGTGATGTGCCTGCTGTGGGCGATCATCGCCGGCATGGCGCGCGCCGGTGGCGTGCTTGGCCGCCTGGCCCGTCCGCGCTGGGTCAATGCCTTCTTCGGCAAGGCGCAGATCGTCTCGGCGGCCTACATGGGCTTCGCCCACGGCCACAACGATGCGCAGAAGACCATGGGCATCATCGCCATGACCCTGATCGGTGCCGAAGCGACCGGCGCGCTGAACGACCTGCCGTCCTGGCTGGCCTTCATGCACCCGGACGCGCATGCCGGTGACGGCATCGCGATGTGGATCGTGCTGACCTGTGCGGTGGTGATGGCTGCCGGCACCGCCTCCGGTGGCTGGAAGATCATCAAGACGCTGGGCCACAAGATGGTCAAGCTGCACCCGATCCACGGCTTCGCCGCGGAGACCAGCTCGGCGACGATCCTGACCCTGGCTGCCCACTTCGGCATGCCGGTCTCGACCACGCACAGCATCTCCACCGCGATCATGGGTGTGGGCTTCGCCAAGAACCCGAAGTCGCTGCGCATCGGCGTGATCGAGCGCATCATCTGGGCCTGGATCCTGACCATCCCGGCCGCCGGTGGCTGCGCCTATCTGATCCTCAAGCTGTTCGCGTTGATCGGCTGGAATTGATCAGTCGCTGATCGACGAAGAAGTGCGAAGGCCCGCCAGGAATGGCGGGCCTTTCTGCTTCCGGCATTTGCTCCGGTTCCCGGCGCCTCCCCTTGGCGAAGCCAAGGGGAAGGAATGAGGCTTGTCTGGCAAGCTCGTGGCGGAGCGAGGCGCCGCGCTGCCGGCAGGCGGCTGGAGCGGCCAACAAGAAGCCCGCCATGGTGGCGGGCTTCGTAGGCCGGGATGCAATCCCGGCGCTCTTGGGCGAGTCCGGCGA
This sequence comes from Stenotrophomonas sp. LARHCG68, assembly GCF_052871705.1. NCBI lineage: Bacteria > Pseudomonadati > Pseudomonadota > Gammaproteobacteria > Lysobacterales > Lysobacteraceae > Stenotrophomonas > Stenotrophomonas sp. LARHCG68. Next base: position 1,194,593 of record NZ_JBIXJV010000001.1, read on the forward strand.
TCAGGCTTCCAGCGAGGCCAGGTCGCCCTTGCTCTCCAGTCGTGCCAAGCAGTCACATCCGTTGCGGGAATGCTTGCACCGTCGCCACGGCTGGGGGCAATGAGTAGCCGCGCGTCAGGCTTCCAGTGAAGCCAGATCCCCCTTGCTCTCCAGCCAGCCCTTGCGGTCGGCCGCGCGCTTCTTGGCCAGCAGCATGTCCATCAACGAACGCGTCGCTTCGCTGTCGTCCACGGTCAGCTGCACCAGCCGGCGGGTATCGGGGTGGATGGTGGATTCGCGCAGCTGCGAGGGGTTCATCTCGCCCAGGCCCTTGAAGCGGGTCACGCTGACCTGGCCCCTGATCTTCTCGCGCTCGATCTTGTCCAGCATCGCGCGCTTTTCTTCCTCGTCCAGCGCGTAGAACACCTGCTTGCCCACGTCCACGCGGAACAGCGGCGGCATCGCCACGAACACATGGCCGGCGTCGACCAGGGCCGGGAAGTGCTTCAGGAACAGCGCCGCCAGCAGGGTCGCGATGTGCAGGCCGTCGGAATCGGCGTCGGCCAGGATCACCACCTTGCCGTAACGCAGGCCGGACAAGTCGTCCTTGCCTGGGTCGCAGCCGATGGCGATGGCCAGGTTGTGCACTTCCTCGGAAGCCAGCACGCTGCCGGAGGCGACTTCCCAGGTGTTCAGGATCTTGCCGCGCAGCGGCAGGATGGCCTGGAAGTCCTTGTCGCGGGCCTGCTTGGCGCTGCCGCCGGCCGAGTCACCTTCCACCAGGAACAACTCGGTGCGCGACAGGTCCTGGCTGATGCAGTCGGCCAGCTTGCCGGGCAGGGCGGGGCCCTGGGTGACCTTCTTGCGGGTGACCAGCTTTTCGGTCTTCAATCGCGCGCTGGCGCGCTCGATCGCGATCTGGGCGATCTTCTCGCCCAGCTCCACGTTCTGGTTGAGCAGCAGGCTGAAGGCGTCATGCGAGGCGCCCTCGACGAAGCCGGCGGCCTGGCGCGAGGACAGTCGCTCCTTGGTCTGGCCGCTGAACTGCGGGTCGGTCATCTTCAGCGACAGCACGAACGACACGCGGTCCCAGACGTCTTCCGGGGCCAGCTTGACGCCGCGCGGCAGCAGGTTGCGGAAGTCGCAGAACTCGCGCAGCGCCTCGGTCAGGCCGGTGCGCAGGCCGTTGGCGTGGGTGCCGTGCTGGGCGGTCGGGATCAGGTTGACGTAGCTCTCCTGGACCAGCTCGCCTTCCGGCAGCCAGGCCACGGCCCAGTCGACCACCTCGGTTTCCTTCTTCAGGCTGCCGGTGAACAGCTCGGCCGGCAGCATCTCGCGCTCGCCCAGCTCGGCCTTCAGGTAGTCGCGCAGGCCATCCTCGTAATACCAGGTGTCGACTTCGCCGGTGGCTTCGTCGGTCAGCTTGACGGTCAGGCCCGGGCACAGCACGGCCTTGGCGCGCAGCAGGTGGCGCAACGCACGCACGTTGAACTTGGGGGTGTCGAAGTACTTCGGGTCCGGCCAGAAGCGCAGGCGGGTGCCGGTGTTCTTCTTGCCGACGCTGCCGACCACTTCCAGCGGACTGGCGCGGTCGCCGTCGCGGAAGGTGATGCGGTGCTCGCTGCCTTCGCGGCGGATGTGGACCTCCACCAGGTTGGACAGTGCATTGACCACCGACACGCCGACGCCGTGCAGGCCGCCGGAGAAGGTGTAGTTGCGGTTGCTGAACTTGCCGCCGGCATGCAGGCGGGTCAGGATCAGCTCCACGCCCGGGATCTTCTCTTCCGGATGGATGTCCACCGGCATGCCGCGGCCGTCATCGCTGACCTCGCAGCTGCCGTCCTTGAACAGGGTGACTTCCACCGTCTTCGCGTGGCCGGCCAGGGCTTCGTCGACCGAGTTGTCGATGACTTCCTGCGCCAGATGGTTCGGGCGCGCGGTGTCGGTGTACATGCCGGGGCGGCGTTTGACCGGGTCCAGGCCGGAGAGGACTTCGATGTCGGCGGCGTTATAGCGGGCGTTCATGTATCTCGATCAGGCGCAAAGCGACGTGCGAGTTTGCGGTCTGCCGGCGATTTTTGCACGCAGGGCATTCAGGGGCGGGCGAGCCGGATCGGGGTATCCTATGCCCGGTCCAAGAAGAGCCCGGTCCCGTCGGACGGGGTGTTCCCAGGAGGAATCGGATGAAATCGTCGAAAATGCTGGCTCTGGCTGCTGTTGCTGCCGTAGTGGTGGCGGTTCCCTTCGTGATGGCGCAGGACGCCGGCAAGCCGAAGGCGGGCGAGACCGCCCAGAAGGCGCCGGAAGACAAGGCCCAGAGCGAGGCCGAGCAGAAGGCCAAGCGCCGTGCCGCCGCTGCCGCCCAGGATAGGGCGCAGGGCGACCAGTCGGCGCCGCGTGAAGAAGAGGAAGAGGAAGCCCGTCGCCGTCGCTGACGCGTTTCCCGCTGGATGACAGACGCCCCGGCGCAGGCCGGGGCGTCTTTTTTTTGATCTCGCCGCATCCTGCGCTTGGGTGTTTGGGCGACAACCTTTAAACTAGGGCTTTCCGGGAGGCAGTGAGCCGTGACCCCCCTTATTTTTGTTACTGGCGGTGTGGTGTCCTCGCTTGGCAAGGGCATTGCAGCCGCGTCTCTGGCCTCCATCCTCGAGGCACGTGGCCTGAAGGTCACGATGATGAAGCTGGATCCGTACATCAACGTCGATCCAGGCACGATGAGCCCCTTCCAGCATGGTGAGGTCTACGTCACCGACGACGGTGCCGAGACCGACCTGGACCTGGGCCACTACGAGCGCTTCGTCCACACCCGGTTGAGCCGCAAGAACTCGATCACCACCGGGCGCATCTACGAGAACGTGATCCGCAAGGAGCGCCGGGGGGATTACCTCGGTGCCACCGTGCAGGTGATCCCGCACATCACCGACGAGATCCGCCGCTGCATCGACGAGGCCACCGAAGGCTTCGACGTGGCGCTGGTGGAGATCGGCGGCACCGTGGGCGACATCGAGTCGCTGCCGTTCCTTGAGGCCATCCGCCAGGTGCGCACCGAGCGCGGCCCGGAGAAGGCGCTGTTCATGCACCTGACGCTGGTGCCGTTCATCGGCGCTGCCGGTGAACTGAAGACCAAGCCGACCCAGCACTCGGTCAAGGAGCTGCGCTCGATCGGCATCCAGCCGGACGTGCTGCTGTGCCGTTCCGAGCACGCCATCCCGGACTCGGAGCGCCGCAAGATCTCGCTGTTCACCAACGTCTCCGAGCGCGCCGTGATCAGCGTGCCGGACGTGGAAGTGCTGTACCGCGTGCCGATGGGCCTGCATGCGCAGGGCCTGGACGACATCGTGGTCAACCAGCTCAAGCTGGGCGACAAGGCCGGTCCGGCCGACCTGTCCGAATGGGAGTCGGTGCTCGACGCCGCGCTGCATCCGCTGGATGAAGTGACCATCGCCGTGGTCGGCAAGTACGTCGACCACCAGGACGCCTACAAGTCGGTCGGCGAGGCGCTCAAGCACGGCGGCCTGCGCCAGCGCACCAAGGTCAACCTGAAGTGGCTCGAGGCGCAGGAGCTGGCCGAGTCCGGCCTTGCCAGCCTGGACGGCGTGGACGGCATCCTGGTGCCCGGTGGCTTCGGCGACCGAGGCTTCGAAGGCAAGGTGCTGACCTCCCAGTTCGCCCGCGAGCACAAGGTGCCGTACTTCGGCATCTGCTACGGCATGCAGGCGGCAGTGGTGGATTACGCACGCCACGTGGCCGGTCTGGACGGTGCCAACAGCACCGAGAACGACCGCCAGTCGCCGAACCCGGTGATCGGCCTGATCACCGAATGGCGCACCGCCAGCGGCGAAGTCGAGAAGCGCGACGAGAAGTCCGACCTGGGCGGTACCATGCGCCTGGGCCTGCAGGAGCAGCGCCTGAAGCCGGGCACGCTGGCCCACGAGCTGTACGGCAAGGACGTGGTCGCCGAGCGTCACCGCCACCGCTACGAGTTCAACAACCGCTATCGCACCCAGCTGGAAGACGCCGGCCTGGTGATCTCCGGCAAGTCGATGGACGACACGCTGGTGGAAGTGGTCGAGTTGCCGCGTGACCAGCACCCGTGGTTCCTGGCCTGCCAGGCGCACCCGGAGTTCCTGTCCACGCCGCGCGGCGGGCATCCGCTGTTCATCGGGTTCATCCGCGCCGCGCGCGAGCGCAAGGCCGGCGGTGCGCTGCTCAAGGAAGCACGCGCCTGAGGTTCGTCCCTCTCCCGACGGGAGAGGGTGCCCCGCAAGGGGCGGATGAGGGCAGGGGCAGTGGTCGGCTTGATTTCACTGCGTCCTGCCCTTATTCCAGCTTCGTTCCCGACGGGGGCGAGGTTCCACCATCACGAGGTGATTGAATGAAGCTCTGTGGATTTGAAGTAGGTCTGGACCAGCCGCTGTTCCTGATCGCAGGACCCTGCGTGATCGAGTCGATGCAGCTGCAGCTGGATACCGCCGGCAAGCTCAAGGAAATCACCCAGAAGCTGGGGATGAACTTCATCTTCAAGTCCAGCTTCGACAAGGCCAACCGTACCTCCGGCACCAGCTTCCGTGGCCCGGGCCTGGAAGAAGGCCTGAAGGTGCTGGCCGAAGTGAAGAAGCAGATCGGCGTGCCGGTGCTGACCGACGTGCACGAATACACCCCGATGGACGAAGTGGCCTCGGTGGTGGACGTGCTGCAGACCCCGGCGTTCCTGGTGCGCCAGACCGATTTCATCAGGAAGGTCTGCTCGGCCGGCCGCCCGGTCAACATCAAGAAGGGCCAGTTCCTGTCGCCGTGGGACATGAAGCCGGTCGTGGAGAAGGCCAAGTCCACCGGCAACAACGACATCATGGTCTGCGAGCGCGGCGCCAGCTTCGGCTACAACAACCTGGTCAGCGACATGCGCTCGCTGGCGGTGATGCGCGACACGCAGTGCCCGGTGGTGTTCGACGCCACCCACTCGGTGCAGTTGCCGGGCGGGCAGGGCAGCAGCTCCGGCGGCCAGCGCGAGTTCGTGCCGGTGCTGGCGCGTGCGGCGGTGGCCGTTGGCGTGGCCGGCTTGTTCGCCGAGACTCATCCTGATCCGTCCAAGGCCCTGTCCGACGGCCCCAACGCCTGGCCGCTGGACAAGATGGAGGCGCTGCTGGAAACCCTGCTGGCGCTGGATTCGATCACCAAGAAGAACGGTTTCCTCGAATCCACCGTCTGATAGCTGCTTGAACCGATGGCCCGTGTTTCACGGGCCATCGGCGTTTCAGGGCCCGGCAGCGGGCCGCTTTCACCCGAAAGCAACGCCTCGCGCCGGCCTTCCCATCGTTTAAACTGCCCCGCAGTTTTACGAAACCCGTCGAATTCAGACTCAACCAACGAGCCTATCCCCCAGATCATGACCACTATCGCCAAGATCCACGCCCGTGAAATCCTCGACAGCCGTGGCAACCCCACGCTGGAAGCCGAAGTCACCCTGGCCGACGGCTCCTTCGGCCGTGCTGCCGTGCCCTCGGGTGCCTCCACCGGCACCAAGGAAGCCGTGGAACTGCGCGATGGTGACAAGACCCGTTACCTGGGCAAGGGCGTGCGCAACGCGGTGGCCAACATCAACGGCACCATCGCCACGGCGCTGGCCGGCTTCGATGCCGACGACCAGCAGGGCCTGGACCGTCGCCTGATCGATCTGGACGGTACCGAGAACAAGGGTCGCCTGGGTGCCAACGCGCTGCTGGGTGTTTCGATGGCCGCCGCGCATGCCGCCGCCGCCTCGAAGAAGCAGGCGCTGTGGCAGTACCTGGCCGGCAAGACCGGCGTCACGCCGTCGCTGCCGGTGCCGATGATGAACATCATCAACGGCGGTGCGCATGCCGACAACAACGTGGACTTCCAGGAGTTCATGGTGCTGCCGGTCGGCTTCAGCTCGTTCAGCGAGTCGCTGCGCGCCGGCACCGAAATCTTCCATGCGCTGAAGTCGGTGCTGAAGGGCCATGGCCTGAGCACGGCAGTCGGCGATGAAGGCGGTTTCGCACCGGACTTCCGCAGCAACGTCGAGGCACTGGACACCATTCTGGAAGCCATCGGCAAGGCCGGCTACACCGCCGGCGAAGACATCCTGCTGGGCCTGGACGTGGCGTCCAGCGAGTTCTACGAGAACGGCAAGTACAACCTGGTCGGCGAGAACAAGCGCCTGACCTCCGAGCAGTTCGTCGACTTCCTGGCCGACTGGACCAGCCAGTACCCGATCATCACCATCGAGGACGGCCTGGCCGAGAACGACTGGGCAGGCTGGAAGCTGCTGACCCAGCGCATCGGCAACAAGGTGCAGCTGGTCGGTGACGACCTGTTCGTGACCAACCCGAAGATCTTCGCCGAAGGCATCGAGTCGGGCACCGCCAACGCCATCCTGATCAAGGTCAACCAGATCGGCACCCTGACCGAGACCCTGGAAGCCATCGCGATGGCCGACAAGGCGCATTACGCCGCCATCGTCTCGCATCGCTCGGGCGAAACCGAAGACACCACCATCGCCGACATCGCCGTGGCCACCACCGCCACCCAGATCAAGACCGGCTCGCTGTGCCGCAGCGATCGCGTGGCCAAGTACAACCAGCTGCTGCGCATCGAGGAAGCCCTCGGTGCCGGCGCGCGTTACGCCGGCCGTGACGCGTTCGTGTCGCTGAAGCGCTGACGCTGATGCGCAACTGGCGCTGGCTGCTGCTGGTGCTCGCGGTACTGCTGGGTTTGCTGCAGTACCGCTTCTGGTTCGGCCCGGGCAATTCGGGTGAAGTAATGATGCTCGAAGCCCAGGTCGCCAACCAGAAGCGGGACAACGACGGCCTGCAGCAGCGCAACGATGCGCTTGCTGCCGAGGTCAAGGACCTGAAGGAAGGCGAGGCGGCCATCGAAGAGCGCGCGCGTAGCGAGCTGGGCATGATCAAGCCCGGCGAGAAGTTCTACCGCGTGGTGGAGGACGCCCCCGTGGCCGCGCCGGTCGCACCGGCTGCGCCGCCGCCGGCGGCGGCCGCGGTCGAGCATGGAACGGAGCCGGTGCCATGATGACCCAGGTCTGGGCGGTGGTTCCGGCGGCCGGCCGTGGCACCCGCTTCGGCGGCCCGGTGCCCAAGCAGTACCTGCTGGCCGATGGTGAACCGTTGTTGGCGCATACGCTGCATGCCCTGCTGTCCCATCCCGGGGTGGCCGGGGTGATGGTGGCCATTGCCGAGAACGATGCCGATTGGCCGGGCTGGACCTCCTTTGCCGACAAACCGGTGCTCACCTGCGTCGGCGGCGATACCCGCGCCGCGTCGGTGCTGGCGGGGCTGCAGGCCTTGCCGGACGGCGTGCGCGCCGATGACTTCGTGCTGGTGCACGACGCCGCGCGTCCCAACCTGGACGCGGTGGATCTGACCCGCCTGCTGGAAGTCGGTCGTGCCGATCCGGTGGGTGCCATCCTCGCCGCACCGGTGCGCGACACCCTCAAGCGGGCCGGCGACGATGGCGGCATCGACCGTACCGAGCCGCGCGAACGCCTGTGGCGCGCGCTGACCCCGCAGTTGTTCCGACGCCACCAGTTGAGCCGGGCGTTGATCGACGCGGCCACTGCCGGCATCGACGTCACCGATGAGGCGATGGCGATGGAACGGCAGGGTGTGCGTCCGTTGCTGGTGGAAGGGGCCGAGGGCAACTTCAAGGTCACCACGCCGGCCGATCTGGCCCGCTTCGAGTTCGAGCTGTCGCGCCGCGGCAGCTGATATCCCCGCTCGGCGCGCTGCGCCGGCACAGTTCTGACGTACGGTATTGCCATGAATGCTTCCACTCCGTTTCCGCCCATCCGCATTGGACAGGGCTACGACGTCCATGCCTTCGGCGAAGGCGACCACATCATGCTGGGCGGCGTGCGCGTGCCGCACCGTTGCGGCGTGCTCGCCCACAGCGATGGCGACGTGATCCTGCACGCGCTGTGCGATGCCATGCTGGGCGCGCTGGCGCTGGGCGATATCGGCGTGCACTTCCCGCCGTCGGATGACCGTTGGAAGGGCGCGGACAGCAGCCGCTTCGTCAGCCACTGCAATGCGCTGCTGGCCGAACGTGGCTGGCAGGTCGGCAACGCCGACATCACCGTGATCTGCGAACGGCCCAAGGTCGGGCCGCATGCGCTGGCCATGCGCGAGACGGTGGCGCAGCTGCTGGGCATCACGCTGGACCGGGTCAGCATCAAGGCCACCACCAGCGAGAAGCTGGGCTTCACTGGTCGTGAGGAAGGCATCGCCGCGCAGGCGACGGTGCTGTTGGTGGCGCTGTGACCGCGCTGCCGCTGGCGTTCGGTGCGCCGCTGTTGACGGCCTCGATCCGCAGCACGCCGGAGGATTTCCAGGTGGACGAGCTGCCGGCGTTCGAAGCCACCGGCGAGGGGGAACACCTGCTGCTCGACATCCGCAAGCGCGGCGCCAACACCGTTGCCGTCGCCAAGCAACTGGCGCAGTGGGCCGGCCTGCCGGAAATGGCGGTCAGCTATGCCGGGCAGAAGGATCGCCACGCGGTGACCACGCAGCGCTTCAGCGTGCACCTGCCCAAGCGGGTCGCCCCCGATCTGGCGGCATTGGCGTCCGACGACGTGCAGGTGTTGGCCTCGACCTGGCACAACCGCAAGCTGCAGCGCGGTGCGTTGGCGGGCAACCGGTTCAAGCTGGTGCTGCGTGACCTGCAGGGTGATGCGGCGGCCATCGATGAGCGCCTGCGACTGATCGCCGCACGTGGCCTGCCCAACTGGTTTGGTGAACAGCGCTTTGGTCGCGATGGCGGCAACGTGCCGGCCGCGCTGCAGATGTTTGCCGGACGTCGCGTGCGCAAGGACCAGCGTTCGATGCTGCTGTCGGCCGCGCGCTCGGCCTTGTTCAACCGCGTGCTGGCCGCGCGCGTGGAGCAGGGTAACTGGGACACGCCGTTGGACGGTGAGGTATGGATGCTGGACGGCAGCCGCTCGGTGTTCGGCCCGGAACCGATGAGTGATGTATTGGCCGAGCGCCTGGCGCGTTTCGATATCCATCCCAGCGCGCCGCTGTGGGGCGTCGGCGAGCTGCGTTCCACCGATGCCGCGCGTGCCCTGGAAGAACAGGCGCTGTCCGACGACCAGGCGCTGGCATTGCGGGTCGGGCTTGAAGAAGCCGGCTTGAAGCAGGAACGTCGTGCCCTGCGCTTGCGTCCGGCATTGATGCAGCACCAGTGGCTGGCCGCGGACGTGCTCGAACTGTCGTTCGCGCTGCCGCCGGGGTGCTACGCCACGGCGGTGCTGCACGAACTGGGCCAGACCAACGACGCCAGCCGCGCGGAATAGTCCCGCCGGTGGGAGCGGCCTCGGCCGCGAAGCCGATGAAAGCCCCGTCGCTCGGATTGCCGGTACCTGTCAGCGATGGGCCAACAACACCAACACCGCCCCGGTGCCGCCCTGTGCCGCCGGGGCGGAATGGAAGGCCAGCACGTCGTTGCGCTGACGCAGCAGGCGGTCCACCAGGTTCTTCAGCACCGGCGCGCCGCCATCGGCCTGCAGGCCCTTGCCGTGGATGATGCGCACGCAGCCGTGTTCATGGTCGCGCGCTTCGCCCAGGAACTGACGCAACAACCCTTCGGCCTGGGCGGCAGTGGCACCGTGCAGGTCCAGTTCGTCCTGCACCGAGTACTGGCCACGCTTGAGCCGCTGGAACATCCGCGCCGGCAGGTTGTCACGCCGGTAGCTGGCGGTGTCGCCGGCTTCCAGTGGCGCGCTGGAGCGCAGCAGCCGGGCGAACTCGCCCAACGCCTCCGATTCATCCTGTTCAGCCATGCGTGCGCGCGGTTTCGGGCGCGGCTTGCCGGTGGCCGGTGTCTCCACTGGCCGCATCGGCGTCACTTCGCCGATGGCCGAGCGGAACAGGGCGCTGTCATCTTCTTCTTCGGGGTACGACATGCGCACAGCGTAACCTGCGGCAAGTATCCGGCAAATGGCAGGGTAAGTGGCCCGGCGCATTCCGGTATCATGGCCCTTCAGGTCGGCCGGCCTGGCGCCAGGCGCAGGACGGTCCGGCGGTTGCGGCGCGCAGGGGGCGCCGCGTGTTGATCCAGTGATCCAGGTCTTTAATGCGCGTACTTGTAAGCAATGACGACGGTGTGGACGCCCCCGGCATCAAGATGCTCGCCGAGGAGCTCCGCAATGCAGGGCATGAAGTCACCGTGGTGGCCCCGGACCGTGACCGTTCCGGCGCCTCCAACTCGCTCACCCTCGACCAGCCGGTGCGGCTGCGTCGCATCGACCATTACACCTGCGCGGTGGCCGGCACGCCGACCGACTGCGTCCACCTTGCGCTGACCGGCATGCTCGAATACGAGCCGGACATCGTCGTGTCGGGCATCAACAATGCCGCCAACCTCGGCGACGACGTGATCTATTCCGGGACCGTGTCCGCGGCGATGGAGGGGCGCTTCCTCGGCCTGCCGTCGGTGGCCGTCTCGCTGGTCACCCACAAGCACGAGGCCAAGCACTTCCGCAGCGCGGCACGTGCGGCGGTGGAGATCGTGGCGCGGTTGATCGCTGATCCATTGCCGGCCGACACCATCCTCAACGTCAACGTGCCGGACCTGGCCTGGGAGGATATCCGTGGCTTTGAGGTCACCCGGTTGGGCAACCGCCATCGTGCCGAGGCCTGCGTACCGGCGACCGACCCGCGCGGCAACACCGTGTACTGGATCGGCCCGGCGGGCAGCGAGCAGGATGCCGGGCCTGGCACCGATTTCCACGCCGTGCGCACCGGGCATATCTCGATCACCCCGATCCAGGTGGACCTGACCCGCTACGAGGCACTGGAGAAGGTCGCCGGCTGGGTGGGCGGGCTCACCGAATCGCTGGGGAAGGCGGAATGACCCCGCGCCTGCGCCTGCAGCCGGAGGCGGTCGGGATCGGCATGACCTCCCAGCGCGTGCGCGACCGCCTGGTCGACCGCCTGCGCGAAGCCGGCATCGTCAACGAAGCGGCCCTCAACGCGGTGCGCGTCGTGCCCCGTCATCTGTTCATCGATGAAGCATTGGCCTCACGCGCCTATGAGGACACCGCACTGCCGATCGGCCATGGCCAGACCATCTCCCAGCCCTGGGTCGTGGCGCGCATGACCGAGGCGGTGCTGGCGGTGGAGCCCAGGACCGTGCTGGAGGTCGGCACCGGTTCGGGTTACCAGGCCGCCATCCTGGCCGCGCTGGGGCTGGAGGTGTTCACCGTGGAGCGTATTGGCGACCTGCTGCGGCAGGCCCGCAAGCGCTTCCGCCAGCTGGGCATGAACGTGCGCAGCAAGCATGATGACGGCCGTATCGGGTGGCCCGAGCATGGTCCGTATGACGCGATCGTGGTGACCGCCGCCGCGCCGGCGCTGGTGGACGCGCTGATCGACCAGTTGGCCGTGGGTGGCCGGTTGGTCGCGCCGGTGGGCGGTGCGGGCGGACAGGTGTTGTTGCAGTTGACCCGGCAGGCCGATGGCACCATCGCCCAGGAAGAACTGGCGCCGGTGAGCTTCGTGCCCCTGCTGTCGGGCATGTTGGATTGAACCGGGAACAAGGACTGCAATGAAGATCTTCGGGCCGTTGTACGACCGTGCGATGCGCTGGGCCAACCACGAGCGCGCGCCGACCTACCTGACGGTGCTCAGCTTCGTCGAGGCGATCATCTTCCCGGTGATGCCGGAGGTGATGCTGATGCCGATGTGCGTGGCGCAGCCGCGCAAGGGCTGGTGGTTCGCCACGCTGAGCCTGATCGGCTCGATGGCCGGCGCCCTGGTCGGTTACGCGCTGGGCCATTACGCCTTCGAGGTGCTCAAGCCGGTCTTCGAGTGGATGGGCATGCTGCCGGCGATCGAGTCGGGCATCGCCACGCTGCAGGAAAAGATGATCGAATCGCCGTGGGCGGTGTTCACTTTCCTGGTGCTGGGTGGTTTCATGCCCATTCCGATGAAGGTCTTCACATGGGCCTCGGGTATCGTGGGCGTGCCGCTGCCGCAGTACGTGTTGAGCATGCTGGTCGGGCGCGGCAAGCGCGTGTACCTGTTGGCGGCGGTAATCCGCTTCGGTGGCGCGCGCGCGGTCGAGGCGCTGCGTCGTTGGATCGAACCATTGGGCTGGATTGCCACCGCGCTGGTGGTGGGCCTGGTGGGCTGGCTGGTCTGGAGAGCGAAATTCGCATGAATGCAAAGAAGTTGGGCAAGGGGATCCGCGGTGCGGCGGCAGCGGCGATGGTCATCGCGCTGGCGGCCTGCGGTACGGCCACGGTGGTCAAGAAGCCGGCAGGTGGCTCGTCCGCGGGCGCCGCGTCGACCACGCCGCGTACCTCGGTGCCGCGGCCGGGACAGACGGTGACGGTACGCCGCGGCGATACGTTGTTCGGCCTGGCCCGCATCAACAACATCACCCCGAGTGACCTGGCTGCGTGGAACGGCCTGTCCAATCCCAACACGATCTACCCCGGGCAGACCCTGAAGCTGTATCCGCAGGGCAGCGGCACCGCCGCCACGCGGCCGTCCGGCAGCGGTTCGGCCACGACCACGACGCGCCCGCCGACCCCGACGGCGCCGGTCACCGCGCCGGTCAACAGCGGCATCAGCTGGCGTTGGCCGGCCGACGGCGCGCTGGTCGGGCGTTTCGTGGCCGGCGAGACCACCAAGCAGGGCGTTGATATCGCCGGTTCCAGCGGGCAGGCCGTGCGTGCGGCCGGTCCGGGCGTGGTGGTGTACTCCGGCGCCGGGCTGGTCGGTTACGGCGAGCTGATCATCATCAAGCACAACGACCAGTGGCTGTCGGCTTATGGGCACAACCGCAAGCGCCTGGTCAACGAAGGGCAGAGCGTGAAGGCCGGCGACCAGATCGCAGAGATGGGCCGCACCGGCACCTCGCGCGACATGCTGCACTTCGAGATCCGCTACAACGGCAAGCCGGTCGACCCGCTGCAGTACCTGCCCAGCCGCTGATGCATCGCCGTCGGCCGGGATGAAGTGCAGAACGCTCCCGGCTGCTGGGTATTTACGCGATCAAACAAAAAGCCCGATGCGATGCATCGGGCTTTTTGCGTTGGGCGAGCGCGGGGGATGGGCGAACGCTCAGGCGGCGGGTTCCAGGATGAACGCGACCACGACCTTGCGGTTCTCGCCGGCCAGCACATTGAAGGTGCGGGCGGCGGAGGCATTGTTCATCACCTCGATGCCGATGCCGCGGGTCAGGCAGGCCGCCATCACCGCCGGGGCCGGGAACACCTGCTTCTCGCCGGTGGCCAGGATCACCAGCTCCGGGTCCTGCGCCAGCGCGGCATCCAGGTGCTCGGGCGTCAGTGTTCTGGCGGAGCTGACCGGCCAGTTCTCGATCAGCTGGTTGGGGGCCAGCACGAAGCTGTGCTGCAGGGTCTGGTCGTTTACCCGGGCCTGGTGGCCATCGGCCGATCGCAGGGAGTAGGTGTAATCCGGCAGTTCACGGCTGAGCAACATGTGGGGAATCCTCGGCGGTCAGCCGCGGGGCAGCACGATCTGGCGCTTTTCCTTGGCCGGGCGGTACAGCACGGCGACGAAGCCGATGCGCTGCACCAGCGCGCTGCCGCTGGCCTGGACCAGTTCGGCGACGATGGCTTCACGGGCTTCGCGGTCCTCGGCGCCCACCTTGACCTTGATCAGCTCGTGGCGTTCCAGCACTTCGTCCAGCTCCGCCAGGAAGGCGGGAGTAACCCCCTTGCCGCCGATCTGCAGTAGTGCTTTCAGATCGTGCGCCACGCCGCGCAGGAATCGGTTTTGGGCCGGGGTCAGGACAATGGACATGCAGGAATACGGGTTATCAAGGGGGTTCAGGGTATCATGACCACCCCTGTAAGCCCCATTCTCGATGCCTTCCCATAGCAAGAGCAGCCAGCGCTGGCTGAAAGAACACTTTTCCGATCCCTTTGTGAAAAAGGCACAAAAGGAGGGGATGCGCTCGCGTGCGGCCTACAAGCTGGAAGAGCTGCTGGAGCGCGACCGCCTGCTCAAGCCGAACATGGTGGTGGTTGACCTCGGTGCCGCCCCGGGTGGTTGGTCTCAGCAGGTGCGGAGACAGATGGGCGACACCGGCCGGGTCCTGGCCCTGGACATCCTGGAGATGCCGCCGCTGGCCGGGGTTGAGTTCCTTCACGGTGACTTCAGGGAAGAAACCGTCCTATCCCAGTTTGAAGCCATGCTGGGGAATCAGCCGGTAGACCTTGTGCTGTCGGATATGGCCCCCAATAAGAGTGGCATGGATGCGGTCGACCAGCCGCGGATGATGCACCTGGCCGAGTTGGCGATGGATTTCGCCGACAACCACCTCAAGCCGGGTGGGGCGTTCCTGATCAAGCTATTCCAGGGCGTTGGCTTTGATGACTACGTGCGCGAGATGCGCCGGCGTTATGACAAGGTGTCCATCCGCAAGCCGGAGGCCTCGCGCAAGCGTTCGCCCGAGGTGTATGCCCTGGGCCAGGGCAAGCGCAAGCAGATCAAGTAAGCTCAACCATACGACCGCGTTAAGAAATTAGAGGGACATCGGAGCCGATGAGGATGAACGACCTGACCAAGAACCTCCTGCTTTGGGTGGTTGTCGCCGTCGTGCTGATGGTGGTGTTCCAGAGCTTTGCCCCGCGTGGCGGAGCCGTTGCTGCAGGCGATGCGCGCAATTACACGCAGTTCCTGCAGGAAGTGGACTCGGGCCGGATCAAGTCGGTCGAGTACACCGACAAGACCACGCTCACCACCAACCACCTGCGTTTCAAGCGCTCCGACGGCTCGGAGGGCCAGCTGTTCGCGCCGGCCGACCCGAAGCTGCTGGACCAGCTGTATTCCAAGAACGTCGAAGTGGCACGCCAGGAACCGGCCACCGGCCCGGGCTTCTGGGGCCTGGTGCTGCAGTTCCTGCCGGTATTGCTGCTTATCGGCTTCTGGATCTTCATGATGCGCCAGATGCAGGGCGGTGGCGGTGGTGCCAAGGGCGCGATGTCCTTCGGCAAGTCGCGCGCCAAGCTGCAGGGCGAGGACCAGATCAAGGTCACCTTCGCCGACGTCGCCGGTTGCGACGAGGCCAAGGAGGAAGTGGGCGAGCTGGTCGAGTTCCTGCGTGACCCGACCAAGTTCACCAAGCTGGGCGGCAAGATCCCGCGCGGCGTGCTGATGGTAGGCCCGCCGGGTACCGGCAAGACGCTGCTGGCCAAGGCCATCGCCGGCGAGGCCAAGGTGCCGTTCTTCGCGATCTCCGGTTCGGACTTCGTCGAGATGTTCGTCGGCGTTGGTGCCAGCCGCGTGCGTGACATGTTCGAGCAGGCCAAGAAGCATGCGCCGTGCATCATCTTCATCGACGAAATCGATGCCGTCGGCCGCCATCGCGGCTCCGGCATGGGCGGTGGCCACGATGAGCGCGAGCAGACCCTGAACCAGATGCTGGTCGAAATGGATGGCTTCGAGGGTGGTGAGGGCGTGATCGTGATCGCCGCCACCAACCGTCCGGACGTGCTGGACAAGGCGCTGCTGCGCCCGGGCCGCTTCGACCGCCAGGTCATGGTTGGCCTGCCCGACATCAAGGGCCGCGAGCAGATCCTGCGCGTGCACCTGCGCAAGGTGCCCGCCGCCGATGACGTGCGTCCGGAAGTGCTGGCACGGGGTACCCCGGGCTTCTCCGGTGCGGACCTGGCCAATCTGATCAATGAAGGCGCCCTGTTTGCGGCTCGTCGCAACAAGCAGGAAGTCGACATGAAGGACTTCGAGGACGCCAAGGACAAGATCTACATGGGGCCGGAGCGTCGCAGCATGGTCATGCGCGAGGATGAGCGTCGCAACACCGCTTATCACGAGTCCGGCCACGCCGTGGTGGCGATGTCGCTGCCCAAGGCCGACCCGGTCCACAAGGTGACGATCATGCCGCGCGGCTGGGCATTGGGCGTGACCTGGCAGCTGCCGGAGCACGACCACATCAGCAAGTACAAGGACCGCATGCTGGAAGAGCTGGCGATCCTGTTTGGTGGCCGCATCGCCGAGGAGATCTTCGTCGGCCAGATGTCCACCGGCGCGTCCAACGACTTCGAGCGTGCGACCAAGCTGGCCCGCGGCATGGTCACCAAGTACGGCATGTCCGATGTGCTGGGCACCATGGTCTACGCCGATGACGAAGGCGGCTATGGCATGCACAACAAGACCATTTCCGAGGCTACCCAGCAGAAGGTGGACGCGGAGATCCGTCGCATCCTCGACGAGCAGTACGCCGTTGCCTACAAGATCCTGGAAGAAAAGCGCGACGTGGTCGAGGCCATGACCGCGGCGCTGCTGGAATGGGAAACCATCGACGCCGAGCAGGTGAAGGCGCTGATGGAAGGCCGCGAACCGTCGCCGCCGGCCGGTTGGGTGGCCAAGGGTGGCAACAACGACCGCACCGGTGATGGCAAGGGCGGCGACGACCAGCGCCCGGTGACGCCGATCACCGATCCGGCCGGCCAGCACTGACCGTCCAGTGATGAGCGTGACGAAACGGGCCGGTCTTCCGGCCCGTTTCCGTTTGCGGCCACCCCGCGCTGGGCGAGAATAGGCGCGACTCCTGTTATCCCGGTACCGACATGAACACCCCCAAGCCGCAGCAACCACCACCGCTCAACATGCCGGAAATGGTCATCGCGACCGTGGCCGGCGTTGCCTTCGGGGTGAAGACCGGCAACTACCTGACCGGCATCTTCGTTGGCGTGGTGCTGGGCGTGGTGTTGAGCCTGGTCGGCAACAGGATCCGTTCGAGGAACAAGCGCTGATGTTCGATATCGCCCCCATGCTCGATTGCGCCGGCCGCAAGCTGCGGTTGGACCGCCCGCAGGTGATGGGCATCGTCAACGTCACCCCGGATTCGTTTTCCGATGGCGGCCAGCATTTCAGCGTGGACACCGCGGTTGCACACGCGCTGGCGCTGGTGGAGCAGGGTGCGGACCTGCTCGATATCGGGGGAGAGTCGACCCGCCCGGGCGCCACGCCGGTATCGGTGCAGGAGGAAATCGATCGCGTTGCCCCGGTGATCGCCGCGCTGCACGAACGTACCGGGGTGCCGCTGAGCGTGGATACCTTCAAGCCGGAGGTGATGCGGGCGGCGCTGGCGGTCGGTGCCGGGATGGTCAATGACGTGCAGGCGCTGCAGCAGCCCGGGGCGATGGATGTAGTGGCCGGCGCCGGCGCAGCGGTGGTGCTGATGCATGCGGTGGGTGGGCCGTACGCGGCAGGACAGGCGCAGGCCTATGACGACATTGCCGGCGACGTCCAGCGCTTCCTTGCCGAACGTGTGTTCGCCGCGGAGATGGCCGGGATTGCCCGTAACCGGCTGGTGGTCGATCCGGGCTATGGCTTCAACAAGGACAGCGCGCAGAATTTCGCGCTGCTGGCGGCCCAGGAACGCCTGCTGACGCTCGGCGTGCCGGTGCTGGCAGGCTTCTCGCGCAAGCGCTGCATCGGCGATGTGACCGGGCGTGCGCTGGCGGCCGAGCGGGTTGCCGGTTCGCTGGCGGCGCACCTGCTGGCGGTCCAGCGCGGTGCGAAGATCGTGCGGGTGCATGACGTCGCCGCGACCGTGGATGCATTGAAAGTACTGGCTGCAGTCGATGCGGTACCGGCCCCGCGAGCCGACACGCCGGCGATGCCGCGTTGGCCGGACGAGGAGTGATGGCCGTCGACCAGCGGCCCTTGGCCATCGCCCTGATGGGCCCGACCGCCTCCGGCAAGACCGCGGCGGCGATCGCCCTGGCCAAGGCGCATGGCGGCGAGATCGTCAGCGTCGACTCGGCGCTGGTCTACCGTGGCCTGGAGATCGGCGCAGCCAAGCCGGATGCTGCAGAGCAGGCGGGCATTCCCCATCACCTGCTGGACCTGCGCGACCCGTGGCAGACGTACTCGGCGGCGGAGTTCGCCGCCGATGCCGCGGCCGCGGTGCGTGACATCGTCGCGCGTGGCAAGCTGCCGATCCTCGCCGGTGGAACGGGGTTGTACTTCCGGGCGTTGCTGCAGGGGTTGTCGCCGATGCCCGAGGCGGATCCGGCCATGCGCGCGCAGATCGCCGCCGAGGCCGGGGAAACGGGGTGGGCAGCCTTGCACGCGCAGCTGGCGGGGATCGACCCGGTGGCCGCGAGACGCATCCATGCCACCGACCCACAGCGCATCCAGCGGGCCCTGGAGGTCTATCGCCTGACCGGCAAGCCGATCAGCTACTGGCAGGCCCAGCCCGGCATCGCCCGCCTGCCGGCGCGGGTGCTCAAGCTGGTGCTGTCACCGGCGGACCGCTCGGTGCTGCACCAACGCATCGAGCAGCGCTTCGACCTGATGCTCCAGCACGGTTTCCTTGACGAGGTGCGTGGGCTGCGGGCCCTGCCACAGATGGCGCAGGTGCCCTCGCCGCTGGACCTGCCGGCCATCCGCGCGGTCGGCTATCGCCAGGCCTGGCAGTTCCTGGACGGGCAGGGCAGCGTGGCCGAGTTCCGTGACAAGGGGGTCTTCGCCACCCGCCAACTGGCCAAGCGTCAGTTGACCTGGTTGCGTGGCGAACTGGATGCCCGCTGGTTTGACCCGCAGCACGAAATGGACCGCCTGCGGAACGCGGTTTCGCTGTTTTTGGGAAACTGAGAGGCCCCCGGCCGGTGTTACCATCGGGGTTCCGGATCGGCAGGGGAGTGCCGGCCATCCGGCCCATAAGAACAATAACGAGGAGTAGACGATGTCCAAGGGGCAGTCTTTGCAGGATCCGTTTCTGAACGCATTGCGCCGCGAGCGCGTGCCGGTTTCGGTGTACCTGGTCAATGGCATCAAGTTGCAGGGCACGATCGAATCGTTCGATCAGTTCGTGGTGCTGCTGCGCAATACCGTCAGCCAGATGGTCTACAAGCACGCCATCTCCACCGTGGTGCCGGCGCGCAACGTCAAGGTTGGCCCGGGCGGTGGTTACGTGCAGTCCGCCGACAGCAGTTCCCAGGCAGGCGATGACGACAACGAATAAGCAGGTGGCGGCGCATGTTTGACCGCTCGAAACGGGGCGAACATGCGTTGCTGATCCAGCCGCATGCAGGGCGGCTGGAAGAGGATGTGCTGGAGGAGTTCACCGATCTGGCCCGCTCCGCCGGTGCCAGCATCGCGGCGACCATCACCGCGCGCATGGATCGGCCCAACCCCTCCACGCTGATCGGCAGCGGCAAACTGGACGAGGTGAAGGCTGCGGCCGACGCCACCGGCGCCGACCTGGTGCTGGTGAACCATCAGCTCACCCCCGTGCAGGAGCGCAATCTGGAGCGCTTCCTGGAACGGCGCGTGATTGATCGTACTGGCCTGATCCTGGACATCTTCGCCCAGCGTGCGCACAGCCATGAAGGCAAGCTGCAGGTCGAGCTGGCGCAGTTGCGCCACCTGGCCACCCGGCTGGTCCGCGGTTGGACCCACCTGGAGCGCCAGCGTGGCGGTTCCATCGGCCTGCGTGGCCCGGGCGAAACCCAGCTGGAAACCGACCGCCGACTGCTGCAGAAGCGGGTGGAGCAACTGCAGAAGCGCCTGGAAAAGGTCGAAGTGCAGCGCACCCAGATGCGTCGCGCGCGCGTGCGCAGCGAAATGCCGCGCGTGGCGCTGGTGGGCTACACCAACGCCGGCAAGTCCACGCTGTTCAATGCACTGACCGGTGCGGGTGCGTATGCGGCGGACCAGTTGTTCGCCACGCTCGACCCGACCGTGCGGCGCATCGCGCTGCCCGGCGGCAAGGCGATGCTGGCCGACACCGTGGGCTTCGTCCGCGACCTGCCGCACGAACTGGTCGCGGCCTTCCGTTCGACCCTGTCCGAGGCGCGCGAAGCGGACTTCCTGCTGCACCTGGTCGATGCGGCCGATCCGCTGCGCGAGGAGCGCATCGCGCAGGTCGACGAGGTGCTGCAGGCGGTGGGTGCCGGCGAGCTGCCGCAGCTGCTGGTGTTCAACAAGATCGACCGGATCGAAGGTGCCGAGGTGCGTCATGACGCGCAGGACGGCGTGCCGGATGAGTCACGCCGCGAGCGCGTCTGGATTTCGGCGCGCGACGGACGCGGGCTGGAACTGTTGCAATCCGTGCTGGGCCGTCGACTCGGCCTGCAGCACGTGACCGGCACGATCCGGCTGCCGCCCAGTGCGGGCCGCCTGCGTTCGCGCCTGCATCAGCTGGAGGTGATCCGCAGCGAGCAGGCCGACGAGGAGGGCTGGTTGATCGAAGTAGACCTGCCCATTGCGGAGGCGGAGAAACTGGCGGCCGGCGCCGACGGTGCGGTGATCCGCGCATTGCTGCCGGAGCCGGAACCGGAGTGGTGACATCGAAGGGCCGCCAAGCGGCCCTTCTTCCATCCAGGGCTCGGCAAAGGGGCGCATCCGGCGGTGATTTGCGTTACAACGCTGTCATCCCCCACGGACGTTCCCATGAGCATTCCCACCGACTTCGACCTGGACCAGTTGGCCACCCAGCTGGGTGAGCGCCTGCGCGCGGCGCGTGATCACGTGGTCACCGCCGAGAGCTGCACCGGCGGCTGGATCGCCAAGGCCATGACCGGCGTTGCGGGCTCGTCGGACTGGTTCGACAGCGGCATGGTCGTCTACAGCTACGAGGCCAAGCAGGCACTGTTGGGCGTCAGCCCGCAGACGCTGGAAAGCCATGGCGCGGTCAGTCGCGAAACCGTGATCGAGATGGTTTCCGGCGCACTGGTGCGCTCGGGTGCAAGCGTAGCCGTGGCGGTGACCGGCATCGCGGGGCCGGGTGGCGGCAGCGAGGACAAGCCGGTTGGCACCGTGTGGATCGGCTGGAAGCGTCGCGGGGGCTACACCCGCGCTGAGTTGTTCCATTTCGAGGGTGACCGCGAAGCCGTGCGACGGCAGACCGTGGGCGCCGCGCTGCGCGGCCTGGAAACCCTGTGAGGGCATTCAGGCCGGGATGAAGTCCTGGCCGGCCGGAACGTCGTGGCGGTTCAGCCAACTGAACTCCTGCCCTGTTGACGGCGGGTTTTGTTAGTAGCAATACTACTAATCATGAACCTGACCGATACCCAGCAGGCCATCCTCGACCTGATCGCCGAGCGCATCGAAGCCGAGGGCGTGCCTCCATCGCAGACCGAGATCGCACGTGCCTTTGGCTTCAAGGGCGTGCGCTCGGCCCAATATCACCTGGATGCCCTGGAAGCGGCTGGCGCCATCGAGCGCGTGCCGGGTCGGGCGCGTGGTATCCGCGTGGTACGCCCCTCGGCCGGGACAGACGCCGCCGTGCCGGCCCTGCCTGCCGCCAACGACCAGATCCTGCGCTTGCCGGTGCTGGGGCGCGTGGCCGCGGGCCTGCCGATCGGCGCGGATATCGGTTCGGATGACTTCGTGGTGCTGGACAAGGTGTTCTTCTCGCCGGCGCCGGACTACCTGCTCAAGGTGCAGGGCGATTCGATGATCGACGAGGGCATCTTCGATGGCGACCTGATCGGCGTGCACCGCACCCGTGACGCGCGCTCGGGCCAGATCGTGGTGGCGCGGATCGATGAGGAGATCACGGTCAAGCTGCTCAAGATCGCCAAGGACCGCATCCGCCTGCTGCCCCGCAATCCCGACTACGCGCCGATCGAAGTGCTGCCCGACCAGGACTTCTCGATCGAAGGCCTGTATTGCGGCCTGCTCCGGCCAAACCGCTGATGGGGACGGATTGCGCAGCCATAACCACCTGTTTTTCTTACGTTAGAGGGCTGGTTGTGCTGCTGCCGGTATCCTTGCCGACCCAATAATTTTGTCGTCTCGCCGCCAATCTCAGCCTTTGCGATACGACACCCCTACAGTGGACCCCATGACGAAATCTACGAAATCAACGACGAGGACGAACCCGATGGACGAGAACAAGAAGCGCGCGCTCGCCGCTGCACTGGGCCAGATCGAAAAGCAGTTCGGCAAGGGTTCGGTGATGCGCATGGGTGACCGTGTGGTCGAGCCCGTCGAGGCCATCCCGACCGGCTCGCTGATGCTGGATATCGCGCTGGGCATTGGTGGCCTGCCGAAGGGCCGCGTCGTTGAGATCTACGGCCCGGAGTCCTCCGGCAAGACCACCCTGACCCTGCAGGCCATCGCCGAGTGCCAGAAGCTGGGGGGCACCGCCGCCTTCATCGACGCCGAGCACGCGCTGGACCCCATCTACGCCGCCAAGCTGGGCGTGAACGTGGATGACCTGCTGCTGTCCCAGCCCGATACCGGTGAACAGGCACTTGAAATCGCCGACATGCTGGTGCGTTCGGGCTCGGTGGACATCCTGGTGATCGACTCGGTGGCTGCACTGACCCCGAAGGCGGAAATCGAAGGCGAGATGGGCGACCAGCTGCCGGGCCTGCAGGCCCGCCTGATGAGCCAGGCGCTGCGCAAGCTGACCGGCAACATCAAGCGTTCCAACACGCTGGTGATTTTCATCAACCAGCTGCGCATGAAGATCGGCGTGATGATGCCGGGCCAGAGCCCGGAAACCACCACCGGCGGCAATGCGCTGAAGTTCTACGCCTCGGTGCGCCTGGATATCCGTCGCATCGGCGCGATCAAGAAGGGTGACGAGATCATCGGCAACCAGACCAAGATCAAGGTGGTCAAGAACAAGCTGGCCCCGCCGTTCAAGCAGGTCATCACCGAGATCCTCTATGGCGAGGGCATTTCGCGCGAAGGCGAGCTGATCGACATGGGCGTGGACGCCAAGCTCGTCGAGAAGGCGGGTGCCTGGTACAGCTACGGCGACGAGCGCATCGGCCAGGGCAAGGACAACGCCCGTGGTTACCTGCGCGACAACCCGCAGGTCGCCGCGCGCCTGGAAGCCGAGCTGCGCGAGAAGTTCCAGCCGTCCGAAGCTGCGCGTGAAGAAGGCGACGACGAGCAGGACGAGGAATGAGTTTCCCGTGGGGGCGGGCGGCGCATCGTCAGTGACGTCGTCCCGCTCCCGCGGCATTTTATCCAGGAGCCGTTGTGCCAGGGATGGCGCCATCCTGGAGGGTGATGGACGCAATGAGCGAATTTGAGGAGCCAGCGGCCGGCAAGGGCAAGCGCCGTCGTGAGCAGACCCCCTTGCAGCGGGCGCTGGGCCTGCTGGTGCGCCGCGAGCATTCGCGCAAGGAGCTTGGCCGCAAGCTGAAGGCCCGGGGCATCGAGGCCGAAGCGGTGGACGCCGCTGTGAACCGGCTGGCCGAGGAGGGCTGGCAGGACGATACCCGCTTCGCCGAAGCGCTGGTCCGCAACCGGGCCAATACCGGCTATGGGCCGTTGCATATCCGGGCCGAACTGGGCACCCATGGGTTGAGCGGGGAGCAGATCGAGGCCGCGATGGCTACGTTCGAGGGCGATTGGGCGGAGAACGCCCGTGAGCTGGTATGCCGCCGTTTTGGCGAGGACGGCCCGCAGGAACTGCCACAACGGCGCAAGGCCGCCGACCTGTTGGCCCGGCGCGGGTTTGACGGCAGCTGTATCCGCAGCGCCACCCGATACGATCCAGAGGACTGAGAGGGCTGGGCCTGATACCCTTTCAGGGTTTCGGTTGTCCCGAATTCCCGTGCCCGCCAGGGTGGTCGGGACCCGTCTGCCAGCTTATTGCCAGTCCCCATGAATACACCTGTCAAATTCACTACCTCCCAGATCCGCAGCGATTTCCTCGAATTCTTCAAGAGCAAGGGCCACACCATCGTGCCGTCGGCGCCGCTGGTGCCGGGCAATGACCCGACCCTGCTGTTCACCAACTCCGGCATGGTGCAGTTCAAGGACGTGTTCCTGGGGGCGGAAAAGCGCAGCTACGTGCGCGCGGCCGACGTCCAGCGCTGCCTGCGTGCCGGTGGCAAGCACAACGACCTCGACTCGGTGGGCTACACCGCCCGTCACCACACGTTCTTCGAGATGCTGGGCAACTGGTCCTTCGGTGACTACTTCAAGAAGGACGCCATCGCCTGGGCGTGGGAGCTGCTGACCCAGGTCTGGAAGCTGCCGGCCGAGCGCCTGCTGGTCACCGTCTATCACACCGACGACGAAGCCCATGCGCTGTGGCGTGACATGGTGGGCATCCCGGAAGAGCGCATCGTGCGCATCGGCGACAACAAGGGTGCACCGTACGCGTCGGACAATTTCTGGCAGATGGCCGACACTGGCCCGTGTGGCCCCTGCACCGAGATCTTCTACGACCATGGAGCGCATATCGCCGGTGGCCCCCCGGGCTCGCCGGACGAGGATGGCGACCGCTTCATCGAGATCTGGAACCTGGTGTTCATGCAGTTCGACCGCCAGCCTGACGGCTCGCTGCAGCCACTGCCGGCGCCGTGCGTGGATACCGGCATGGGCCTGGAGCGCCTGGCGGCGATCCTGCAGCACGTGCATACCAACTATGAAATCGACCTGTTCCAGGCGCTGATCCGCAAGGCCGCGGAGCTGACCGGCACGGCCGACCTGGAGAACAAGTCGCTGCGCGTGATCGCCGATCACATCCGCGCCTGTTCGTTCCTGATCGTCGATGGCGTGCTGCCGTCGAACGAAGGCCGTGGTTACGTCCTGCGCCGCATCATCCGCCGCGCATTGCGCCATGGATGGATGCTGGGCGTGCGCCAGCCGTTCTTCAGCAAGCTGGTGCCGACCTTGGTCGAGCAGATGGGCGAGGCCTATCCGGAGCTGCCGGCGCAGGCCGATACGGTCGTGCGTGCCCTGCAGGCCGAGGAAGAGCGCTTTGCCGAAACCCTCGATGCCGGCATGAAGATCTTCGACGACGTCGCCGCCAAGGTGAGCGATGGCGTGATCCCGGGCGTGGATGCGTTCCGCCTGTACGACACGTACGGCTTCCCGCTTGACCTCACCCAGGACATCGCGCGCGAGCGTGACCTGACCGTGGACACCGACGGCTTCGACGCCGCAATGGAAGACCAGCGCCGCAAGGGCCGCGAAGCCGGCAAGTTCGGCGGTGGTGTGACGCTGTCCGCCGAACTGGTCGCTACGCTGAAGCCGACCGTGTTCCTGGGCTACGACCGCCTGCAGGCCGATGGCCTGACCGTGGTCGCGCTGCTCAAGGATGGCCGTCCGGTGGAGAGCGTCCAGGCCGGTGATGAGGTCATCGTGCTGACTGACCAGACCCCGTTCTACGCCGAGTCCGGTGGCCAGGTCGGTGATACCGGTACGCTGGTGGGCAACGGCTTGCAGATCGCCGTCGGCGACACCCAGAAGTTCGCGGGCCAGTTCCACGGCCATGTCGGTACGGTGAAGCAGGGTGCCCTGAAGATCGGTGACGTGCTGGCCGGGCAGGTGGATGCCCAGCGTCGTGGCGCCACCATCCTCAACCACTCCGCTACCCACCTGTTGCACGCGGCCCTGCGCGAAGTGCTGGGCACCCATGTGCAGCAGAAGGGTTCGTTGGTGGCACCGGATCGCCTGCGCTTCGACTTCTCGCACTTCCAGCCGATCACGGCCGAAGAGCTGGCTGTCATCGAGCGCAAGGTCAACGAGCAGGTGCGTGCCAACAATGCGGCCGAAGTGCACAACATGGGCATGCAGGAAGCGTTGGATTTCGGTGCGATGGCACTGTTCGGCGAGAAGTACGGCGAGCACGTGCGTGTCCTGAAGATGGGCGAGTACTCGACCGAACTGTGCGGCGGCACGCACGTGTCGCGCACCGGTGACATCGGCCTGTTCAAGATCACCTCCGAAGGCGGTGTGTCCTCGGGCGTGCGCCGCATCGAGGCGGTGACCGGGCAGGGCGCGCTGGACTACGTGGCCGACGAGGAGCAGCGCCTGCACGATGCGGCCCAGTTGCTGGGCGGCAGTGCAGGGGACGTGGTGGAGAAGATCCGCCAGCTGGGCGAGCGCCAGAAGAAGCTTGAGCGCGAGCTGGAAGCACTCAAGGCCAAGGTGGCCTCCGGTGCGACCGAGGACCTGGGCGCCTCGGCCATCGAGGTTGGTGGCGTGAAGGTGCTTGCCGCCCGCCTGGAAGGCTTTGACGCCAAGGCCCTGCGCGACGCCATGGACCGCCTCAAGCAGCAGCTGGGCGATGCGGTGATCCTGCTGGCGGGCGTGCAGGATGGCAAGGCGGCGCTGGTCGCCGGTGTGAACGGCGCCGCACTGGGCAAGGTCAAGGCCGGGGAACTGCTCTCCCATGTCGCCGGTCAGATTGGAGGCAAGGGCGGCGGCCGTCCAGACATGGCCCAGGGTGGCGGTGAGGATGGTCCGAAGCTCGTGTCGGCCCTTGACGGTGTGCTGGCGTGGATAAAGCCGCATTTGACCTGAACATGAACAGAAATCTGCCTTGAAGGTCTTTGCGCCCTGCCGTTAACATTGGGAGTCTTTTCCCTTTGTCGTGGGGCGCATCGCTTCAAAGCGCGCCAATGCCGGCGGGAAGCCCCCCGGTTCCATGGAGATTCGCAAAAATGTTGATCCTGACTCGCCGTGTAGGCGAAACCCTGATGATTGGCGACTCGGTCAGCGTGACCGTGCTCGGTGTCAAGGGCAACCAGGTACGTATCGGTATCACCGCGCCGAAGGATGTGGCAGTGCATCGCGAGGAGATTTTCCAGCGCATCCAGCGTGGCGATGATGCGGGTGCATCGGGAAGTGAAGAAACTTCCGAATAAGGGTTTACCTTTCACCTCGTTTAACGTTATTCTTCGCGCCCCGCTACGGAATACGCAGCGGGCAAGAAAAACGGAGTGATGCCCGAGAGGCCGAAGGGGCTCCCCTGCTAAGGGAGTATAGGGTCAAAAGCTCTATCGAGGGTTCGAATCCCTCTCACTCCGCCAGTCTAAAAAAGCCCCTTTTCAGGGGCTTTTTTATTGCCCGTGATATTGCCTCGGGGTGCGATGCATGTGCGTGTGTTCGAAGCCTGCCGGCTTCGTTGTCATCAATGCTGAGGGTGGGTTGAGGCGATGCCGTGGTGAATTGCATGCATTGCTTGGGGCATGCCTTTGAGGGCGTTTTCAGGCGGGATCCGCATGCGTGATGCGCACGGCGAAGCATGAGGCGGTAGGGTGCCGTGGTGGCGAGTGGTGCGCTGTCCTGTTGCCTTGCTTGGTGCGCGTCAGGGTGTACACGACGCCTGCCTGGGTGATGCAGGCGGCCAGGGGTTGTCGACGGAGCTGTATGTTGCGCGTGGCGCTGTGATCGCGCGCGTCTGAGGGCTGTTTCGTGCCGGGTGCGCGCGGCTGCCTTGCGGCGGCGCGTGCGAGGGAGGGGGGATAGGTAGGGCTGCCCGGACGACGGGCATAAAAAAAGCAGGCTGCGCCTGCTGTTTTTTATTGAAATGGTGCGCCCGGAGAGATTCGAACTCCCGACCGCCTGGTTCGTAGCCAGGTACTCTATCCAACTGAGCTACGGGCGCATATTTCATTAGGTTTTGAAGCATGCAGAATTGAATTCTGCTTTCTGACGTGGTGCGCCCGGAGAGATTCGAACTCCCGACCGCCTGGTTCGTAGCCAGGTACTCTATCCAACTGAGCTACGGGCGCGTCGTCAGGAGCGAGATTATGCGGATATGCTGCGGCTGCGTCAACGCCTTTGTGAAATTTTCTTAATCATCGTGATGAAGCAATGCCGAGGCGACGGCCTGCGGAGATTTCATCCAGTGGAAGTGATCTGCACGGGCGTTGAGCTGGGCCGAAGAGAGTAATTGCAGCGTGCTTGGAGCAGCCGGCATCTTCGCCAACAGGGCGCGCATGGAGCTGGCCGGTGCCAGCCAGTCCGCATCGAACACAACGGCCGCGACCGGCGCCTGGATGCGGCGCAGCCCTGCCTCCAGGTCAGCATCCAATCCTGCGGCGGCGTAGTGGTTGCTGAGGCCGACGCGGGCCCAATCGCGGATCAGACCACGGGCCTCGGTACCGCCGAAACCCACGCGACGTCCGGGCAGGGTGCCATTGCGATCGGCGAGCCAGGGCAGGAAGCGATAGGCCAAGGGGAGCAGGTAGCCACGGGGCGGGGGAAAGCTGCGCCACCATGGCGTGCCGCTGGCGACCAGGTAGAGCGCATCCAGTTCGTCGGTCCGTTGGCCGGCGTAACAGCTGCCGAGCTGTCCGCCGAGGCTGTGCCCGCCCAGGCGCATCGGCAGGCCCGGCAGCGCAGCGTGCAGCGCGGCTTGGGCGGCGGGCAGGTCGTGCTGCAGCAGCTCGCGGTAGCCCCAGTCCTGGTGGCGGCCCGGGCGCAGGCTGCTGCTGCCGTTGCCACGCCACTCATGCAGGAACACAGCGATGTTGCGTGCCGCCAATGCTTCGGCGAAGGGAAGGTAGTGGCGGGCGGCGACGCCCAGGGCGGGCAGCCACAGCAGGCTGGCAATGGGACGGTCAGGCAACTGCGCCAGCAGTTCGAAGCGGTGCCCATCGGTCGTGGTGACGTCCAAGCGGGCCTCGCCGATCATGCGGAAGGTGCCGCGCCAAAGTGATCCAGCACCATGACCTCGCTGCGGCCGGGCAGGTAGCCGCCGCGCAGGCCGCGTGCGACGTAGTCGATCGCCGCTTCGCAGGCGTTGGCCGCGCTCAGGCCGCGGCACAACTGGGCGGCGATGGCCGAGGCAAGCGTGCAGCCGGTGCCATGGGCGTCCACCGGCAGTCGTGCGTGGCTGAACTCCTCGCTGCTGACACCGTCGAAATAGCGGTCGATGACGCGGCTGCCTTCGTGCAGGTGGCCGCCCTTGAGCAGGACGGCGCCGGCCCCGAGCTGGATCAATGCGGCGGCGGCATCCTCGGCGTCACCGGCATGGGTGATGCGTCGGCCGAGCAGCAACTCGGCCTCGGGTGTGTTGGGGGTGAGCAGCGTAGCCAGCGGTACCAGGCGTTCGCGCATGGCCTGCAGGGCGCTGTCTTCGAGCAGCTTGGCGCCGCTGGTGGCGACCATCACCGGGTCCAGCACCACGTGGGCGGGACGGCGTTGCTCAAGTACATCGGCGACGAGATGGATCACCTCGGCATTGGCCAGCATGCCCAGCTTGACGGCATGGATGTCGAAGTCGTCGAAGCAGGCGTCGATCTGCGCGCGCAGGAAGCCCAGCGGCGGAACATGCACGGCGGTGACGCCGCGGGTGTTCTGCGCGGTCAGCGCGGCGATGGCCGACAGCCCGTGCACGCGATGGGCGGCAAAGGCCTTGAGGTCGGCCTGGATGCCGGCGCCGCCGCCGCTGTCGGAGCCGGCGATGGTCAGGGCGGAAACGGGCGTGGAAGGAGTCATGCGCCGATTGTGCAGTGTTTGCGCGATGCCCGCCTCAGTGATGCCGGAACAGCGCCCATTGGCGATACAGCACGTAGCCCAGGCCGGTCAGGCCGGTCAGCAGGGCCGGGACCAGCAGCGCGTCGTACTGCCAGCGCACGAACAGCCAGGCGCCGATCACGCCGCCGGCGAGGAAGCCGCTGATGATCAGGCCGCTGAGGGTCAGTCGTCGCAATTGCAGTGGCAGGCCGCGCAGCAGATGCCCGAGGCCGATGCCCAGGTCGGTGAACATGCCGCTGAGGTGGGTGGTGCGCACCACCGCGCCACTGAAGGTGGTGGCCAACGCGTTCTGCAGGCCGCAGGCCATGGCCGCGGACATCGCGCCCCACGCCTGGTGTTGCTTGAACAGGGGAATGGCCAGCAACAGCAGCATCGATTCCAGCGCAAGGGCCACGCCGTAGCGGCGGCCCAGTTGCAGGGTGCTGTCCTGGATGAGCAGCCCGCTGAGCATGGCGCCCAGCGAGAAGGCGATCAGCAGGCCCCAGAGGTGGCCGACGCTGCGCCAGTCTCCCTGGGCCAGTGCCATGCCCAGCTGGCTGGTGCTGCCGGTCAGGTGGCTGACGGCCTGGTGCTCGAAGCCGAGAAAGCCGACCACGTTGACCATGCCGGCAACGCACGACAGT
This sequence comes from Stenotrophomonas sp. LARHCG68, assembly GCF_052871705.1. Classification (NCBI taxonomy): domain Bacteria; kingdom Pseudomonadati; phylum Pseudomonadota; class Gammaproteobacteria; order Lysobacterales; family Lysobacteraceae; genus Stenotrophomonas; species Stenotrophomonas sp. LARHCG68. The sequence continues at coordinate 1,224,417 of NZ_JBIXJV010000001.1, forward strand.
GCGACGGCACCAATCCAGACCCAGGTGGGCAGGCGTATTCCCACGTCCCTCGCACTCAGGGCGTCGCGGGCGGGCCGTTGAACTGCACGTCGGAGAAGCTGCCGGCCTGCGGGTCGTAGACCGCGCCCCAGAACTGGCGACCGCCATCGCAGACGCGGATGGCTTCACGGGCGGGGTTGATCTCGCTGTGGTCCGGCAGCGGGAAGGCGTTGACGTAGATCAGGCGCCTGCCTTCGGATTCGAAACCGACGTACTGGCGGTTGGACTGCGCAGCATCCGGCACCGAGGCGGACAGCTGCGGCAGGTGGCTTTCCAGCGCATCGACATCGCTGCGGCTGGGGGCCCAGTAGCCGGTTACCGCGCCGGCATGGCGGGCCGGGCTGTCGCGCGAACAGGTGTCCAGCACCTGCGCGGCGACGACCGGGCGCGTGACCACCCAGGATTGCCCGGCCTTGATCGCGGTCGGCACGAGGGCGCCGGGCTTGACGTTGGACGGGGTGCAGGCGGCCAGCGCGAGGATCGCGCCGGCCGACAGCAGGACATGCAGGTGTTTCACAGGACCTCCGAGGCGTAATCGGCCAGGCGCGAACGCTCGCCCCGGCGCAACGTGATGTGCGCACTGTGCGGCCAATTCTTGAAACGGTCCACCGCGTAGGTGAGGCCGGAGGTGGTTTCGGTCAGGTACGGCGTGTCGATCTGCTCCACGTTGCCCAGGCAGACGATCTTGGTGCCCGGGCCGGCGCGGGTGATCAGCGTCTTCATCTGCTTGGGGGTGAGGTTCTGCGCCTCGTCCAGGATCAGGTAGCGCGACAGGAAGGTGCGCCCGCGCATGAAGTTCAGCGAGCGGATCTTGATGCGGCTGGCGAGCAGGTCGTTGGTGGCCGCGCGGCCCCAGGCGCCGCCCTCCTGGTTGTGGGTGAGTACTTCCAGGTTGTCGGTGAGCGCGCCCATCCACGGCGTCATCTTCTCTTCCTCGGTGCCGGGCAGGAAGCCGATGTCCTCGCCGACGCTGACCGTGGCGCGGGTCATGATGATCTCGCGGTAGCGCTGGGTATCCATGGTCTGGGCCAGGCCGGCGGCCAGCGCCAGCAGGGTCTTGCCGGTACCGGCGGTGCCGAGCAGGGTGACGAAGTCGATCTCCGGGTCCATCAGTGCGTTGAGCGCGAAGTTCTGCTCGCGGTTGCGCGCGGTGATGCCCCAGACCGAATGCGAGCCATGGCGGAAATCATCCACCAGGCTGAGCACGACGCGGCCATCGCCCTCGACCTTGGCGACCTTCAGTTCCACCTCGTCGTCACCGGGCAGGTAGACGTACTGGTTGGGATGCCAGTCCTCGTCGTCGGTGGCGCGGATCTCGTAGCTGGTGCGGCCCTTGTCGCTCCAGCTGCGCAGGTCGTCGGTGTGCTTCTTCCAGAAGTCTTCCGGCAGCGCGTTGGCGCCGGTGTAGAGCAGGCTGAAGTCGTCCAGCGCGCGGTCGTTCTCGTAGTCCTCCGAGTCGATGCCGGCGATGGCCGCCTTGATGCGCAGGTTGATGTCCTTGGAAATGAACACCACCGGTGTTTCCGGGTGCTGCTCCTTCAGCGCCAGGATCGCGCCGAGGATGGCGTTGTCCGGGATGACCTTGCCAAAGCTCTTGCCAGCGTCGAAATGGCTGGTCTGGAAATACAGGCGGCCGGCACTCTGCGCGCCGCGCAGCTGCAGGCCCTGCGGACGTTGCAGCGGCACGCCCTCGTTGACGCTGTTGATGCCGGCCGCCTCGATCAGTTCGTTGAGGAAGCGGCTCACCTGGCGGGCGTTGCGACTCGCTTCGGTGGTGCCCTTCTTGCCGTTGTCCAGCTCCTCGATCACCTGCATGGGCAGGTAGACATCGTGTTCCTCGAATTTGAACAGCGCGGTCGGATCGTGCATCAGCACGTTGGTATCCAGTACGTAGATGCGCTTGCCTCGGGTCATCGTCGATTCCTGGTGGCGGGACAGGGTCACGGCCCCCCCCCCGCGGGGGCGGGGGGGGGGGGGGGGGGGGGGGGGGGGGGGGGGACATTGCGTTGGGGGGCGTAAAGGCGGGCAACCCCCCGGCGGCCAGGCCC
>NZ_JBIXJV010000001.1:1226513-1663384 GCF_052871705.1 Stenotrophomonas sp. LARHCG68
CTCCTCCCCGGTTCGGGCCTCGCCGGGGGCCCCGTGCTTGGCGGGGGGGGGGCCCGGGCCCCCCCCCCCGCGCCTGCGGGGCAGGGCGGTGGCGTGGGTTGGTACGGGAGGTGGGTCACTTGGCTTGGGCGGCCTTCAGGGCGTCCAGCACGGCGTCGGCATGGCCGGCAACCTTGACCTTGCGCCATTCCTGCACGAGCGTGCCGTCGGGCGAGATCAGGAAGGTGCTGCGCTCGATGCCGCGCACCTGCTTGCCGTACATGTTCTTGAGCTTGATCACGTCGAAGGCGGTGCACAGGGCCTCGTCGGCGTCGCTGATCAGCGGGAACTTGAATCCCTGCTTGCCGCAGAAGTTGTCGTGTGACTTGACCGAGTCGCGGGAGACGCCGAACACCTGCGCGCCGGCACGCTTGAACCTGGGCAGCAGGGTGTTGAAATCCAGTCCCTCGGTGGTGCAGCCCGGGGTGCTGTCCTTCGGGTAGAAGTACAGCACCAGCCAGTGGCCGGCCTGTTCGGCGAGGGTGGTGGTGGCGCCGCCGGACAGGGCCAGCGGGAGGTCGAGGGTCGTGCGGTCCAGGGTGTCGCCGATGTTCATTGGATCCTTTCCGGAGCCTGGGGTAATTCGATTGCAATCACATGAAACGCCGCGCGCCTGTGACGGGCGCGCGAATGTCAGAACTTCATCGGGTCCATGATCGCGTCCAGGTTGAGGTGGTCGCAGAATTCGAGGAAGTCGTCACGCAATGCCGCGATGTGCATGTTGGAAGGCACGCCGATGGTGATCTGCGCGGAGAACATCTCCGCACCGGTCTGCATGGCCTGGTAGCGCGTGCTCTGCAGGTTCTCGATGGTGATGCCCTGGCGGTCGAAGAAGTCGGCCAGCTGGAACAGGATGCCCGGCTTGTCGGCGGCGATCACTTCGACGATGTACGGCAGCAGGTTGGACTGCACCTGCTTGGCGGCGGTGCGGTACCACACCAGCTTCAGGCCTTCCTCGCGCTCCAGGCGCGACAGCATGGCTTCCAGCTTGGCCACGGCATCCCATGAGCCGGTGGCCAGGGTGGTGACCGAGACATCACGGCCGACGGTGGAGAGGCGGGCGTCGACCAGGTTGCAGCCGCTGTCGGCGATGCGACGGGTGACGGACAGCAGGGGGGACTCCGGATGCGTCGTGTAGGCGTTGATCAGGAGGTGGTTTTCAGTCGGCAGCGGCCGCGGCGTGGTGTCGGTCAAGGTGGTTCCGGAATGCTGGAGAGTCTGAACGGCGCCGCTGGCGGCCCGTTCACTGGCGTCCAGCATACTTGCCCCTGCTTTCGACCGGCAAGTAACATGCTTTTGGTCACGAACCCGCCGTCTGGCGGGCTTCTTTACCCCCACGAAGAGCGACGATTCCTTGTCCATTACTGGTCTCATCACCGCGCTGGCCACCCCGTTCAGGGAAGACGGCGCATTGGATCCTGACGCCTGGCAGCGGCTGCTTGCATTGCAGCGCCAGGCCGGCGTGCAGGGCGTGGTCGTCGCCGGTTCCACCGGCGAGGCCGCCACGTTGTCCGACGAGGAGTACGACAGCCTGCTGCGCAGCGCGGTGTCGGCCTTCGGCGGCAAAATTCCGGTGATGGCCGGCACCGGCCTGTCCGGTACCGCGAAAACCATCGCGCTGACCCGGCGTGCCGCCGCCAATGGCGCGACCCACGCGCTGGTGGTCACCCCGCCGTACGTGCGGCCGACCCAGGAAGGGCTGCGCCAGCACTACCTGGCGGTGGCCGAGCAGGGCGGGCTGCCGGTGGTGCTGTACAACGTGCCGGGCCGCACCGGCTGCGACCTGCTGCCGGAGACGGTGGCCCAGCTGGCCACGCACCCGAACATCGTCGGCATCAAGGAAGCGGTGGGCGACATGGCGCGCCTGAAGGCGCTGCTGGAGCTGCGCAGCGACACGTTCGCCCTGCTCAGCGGCGATGACGGCACCGCCGCGCGCTCGATCCTGGCCGGTGCCGATGGCCTGGTCTCGGTCGGTTCCAATGTCCTGCCGGGCGCTTACCGGACCCTGTGCGACCTGGCCCGTGCCGGCCGGCACGAGGCGGCAGAGTCCTGGGATGCCCGCCTGCAGCCGTACCACGATTTCTGTGGCGTCGAGTCCAACCCGATCCCGGTCAAGGCGCTGCTGCAGCGCATTGGCATCGGTCACGGGCTGCGCCTGCCGCTGCTCCCGCTTTCCGCGCCGCATCACGCTGCTGCCGACCATCTGGCCGCCGACGTGGGTGCGCTGGAAGAACTATCCAGCCGCTGATCGCAGCGGCCTGAACCTCGGAGATTCACCCATGCGTCAAACCTCTACTGTTCGCGTGCTTTCGCTGGCGTTGCTGGCCGTTGCGACCATTGCCGCCACCGGCTGCCACCGCGGTGCGCGCGGCGATTACGCCCTGGCGCCGGAAGCCCGCCCGCTGGAAGTCCCGCCGGATCTGAACCTGCCCAACACCTCCGGTGCCGCGGCCATCCCGGCGCTGGCCTCGGCCAACAAGCCGGTGGCCGCTTCGCAGGCGACCGTGGCCTCCTCGCAGAGCGGCTTTACCGCCGCCGGCAGCCGCGACGAGGTTTTCGGCAAGGTGGGTGACGCGCTCGGCGGCATCGAAGGGGTGACCATCGCCAGCCGTGCGCAGCTGCTGGGCTCTTATGATGTCGGCTACGAAGGCAGCAACTTCCTGGTGCGCGTGGTGGCCGTGGATGCCGGTGCCTACGTGTCGGCGGTGGATCCGCGCGGCATGCCGGCGACGGACGCGGCCGCGGTCAAGCTGATCGCGGCACTCAAGGCCAAGCTGGCCGGCTGAGGCCGGGCCGCCGCCAGCAACGAAAACGGGCGCCCAGGGCGCCCGTTTTCATAGGGGGAGCTGTGGCGCGATCAGCGCTCGAGCAGCTTCAGCTTGTCCGGCTTGCCGTCCCAGTCGGCCGCGTCGGCCGGCGGGTCCTTGCGCACGGTCAGGACCGGCCACTCCTTGGCGAGCTCGGCGTTGAGGCCGACGAAGACCTCCTGGCCGGCCGGCACGTCGTCTTCCGGGAAGATGGCGTTGACCGGGCATTCCGGCTCGCACAGGGTGCAGTCGATGCATTCATCCGGGTCGATGACCAGGAAGTTCGGGCCTTCATGGAAGCAATCCACCGGGCAGACTTCAACGCAATCGGTGTGTTTGCACTTGATGCAGTTTTCGGTAACGACGAAAGGCATGGCGGGGTCCGGCTTTGAGCCCGGCAATTCTAGTGCAGGATGCCGTGGCAGGGCGGGGGGATGTTCGTTCGCGGCAGGCCGCGGGGCCTGGCAGGGGGCTGGGCCGCAAAACAAAAAACCCCGCAGGGCGGGGCTCTTGATGTATCGCAGACGGAGTTGGCGCTCCCTAGGGGACTCGAACCCCTGTTTTAGCCTTGAGAGGGCCACGTCCTAACCACTAGACGAAGGGAGCGTTTGGTCGCGTCTGGCGAGCGCGCTAGTATATGCACCTGGTTGCCGTTCGGCAATCCCGTAAACCCAATTGGAAGCGCCACCATCAATTCCCCAGTTACAACACCATTCACGCTGCATGTCATCCCGCGCGACCAGCACACCATTTCGCGCAAGGACATCAGCCCCAATGCGCTGCGGGTGCTGTACCGCCTGCGCGAGTCCGGCTTTGGTGCCTACCTGGTAGGTGGCGCCGTGCGCGACCTGCTGGTGGACGGGCGGCCCAAGGACTTCGACGTGGCCACCGACGCCACCCCCGAGCAGGTCAAGCAGTTGTTCCGCAACTGCCGGCTGATCGGGCGGCGGTTCCGCCTGGCCCATGTCGTGTTCGGCCGCGAGATCATCGAAGTGGCCACCTTCCGTGCCAACAGCGATGACGGCAGCGGCGACCGCGAGGTCGAGAACGGCATGCTGGTGCGCGACAACGTGTACGGCAGCATCGAGGACGATGCGGTCCGCCGTGACTTCACCTGCAACGCGCTTTATTACGCCATCGAGGATTTCTCGGTCCGCGACTACGTCGGCGGCTTCGAGGACGTGATGGCCCGGCGCATGCGCCTGATCGGCGACCCCGAGCAGCGCTACCGCGAGGACCCGGTGCGCATGCTGCGCGCGGTGCGGCTGGCCGCCAAGCTGGGCTTCGAGATCGACGGGCCGACCGCCGAGCCGATCCCGCGCCTGGCCACGCTATTGAATGAGGCCGCGCCGGCACGGCTGTTCGAGGAAGTGCTCAAGCTGTTCCTGGCCGGCCACGGCGTGGCCAGCTTCGAGGGGCTGGAGCGCTACGGCCTGCTGCAGGTGCTGTTCCCGGAAAGCGCCGCCGCGCTGAAGAGCAACCGTACCGGTGCGTTGCGCCGGATGGTCATCGCCGGCCTGCGCAGCACCGACGAGCGGGTGGCCAACGACGAGCCGGTCTCGCCGGCCTTCCTGTTCGCGCTGCTGCTGTGGCCGGCGTTCTGCCGGACCCTGATCGGCCTGCAGAAGCAGGGCCTGGCCCCGGAAGAGGCGCAGCGTCGCGCCGCCGACCGGGTGACCCTGCACCAGTTGAGCACGATCGCCCTGCCGCGCCGCTTCTCGCTGCCGATGCAGGAGATCTGGCTGCTGCAGTCGCGTTTCGCCTCGCGCCAGCGCAAGCGCGTGTTCCGCACCCTGACCCATCCGCGCTTCCGGGCGGCGTTCGACTTCCTGGTGTTGCGCCAGGTGGCCTCGCCGGAGCATGAGCAGGACATCGCGTTCTGGCAGGAAGCCCAGCAGCAGAACGGCCGCGAGCTGGAATCGAGCCTGGAGTCGATCCACGCCGAGGTCGATGCCGAGCAGGACGGCGAGGCGCCGCGTCGCCGCCGCCGTCGCCGCCGTCGCCCCGGCGGCGCGGTATCGGGCGAGTAAGCCACGATGGTGATGGCCTGCATCGGGCTCGGCGCCAATCTCGGCGACGCGCCCGGCACGGTGCGCGCCGCGATCCAGGCGCTGCGCCGGCTGCCGCAGACGCGGCTGCTGGCGGCCTCGCGCCTGTACCGCACCCCGGCCTGGGGCAAGCAGGACCAGCCGGACTTCATCAATGCCGCCGCCGCGGTGGAGACCAGCCTGCCGGCGCCAGAGTTGCTGGCCGAGCTGCTCTCCACCGAACAGGCCTTCGGGCGGGTCCGCAACCCGGGCGAGCAGTGGGGGCCGCGGACGCTGGACCTGGACCTGCTGCTCTATGGCGAGCAGGTCATCGATCTGCCGCAACTCAAAGTGCCCCATCCCTACCTGCACGAGCGTGCCTTCGCCCTGCTGCCGCTGGCCGACGTGGCACCGCTGGCGCTTATCCCGGGCCATGGAACGGTGCGGGACACACTTGCTGTCATCAAAACCTGCGACATCGCGCCGATAGGGGGATAATGCTCGGCTTATCACCAAGCGTTACCCCCATATGAGCACACACGCAGACAGCAAACCCTGGACCGTCCCGGCCCTGGCCGACGCCAAGCGCAACGGCCAGAAGCTGGTGATGTTGACCGCCTACGACGCCGGCTTCGCCCGCGCCTTCGATGCCAACGGCGTGGACCTGATCCTGATCGGTGATTCGCTGGGCATGGTCGTGCAGGGGCACGATTCCACCTTGCCGGTGACCGTGGCCGACATGGTCTACCACACCCGCGCGGTGTCGCGCGTGCTGCAGCGTGCGCTGCTGGTGGCCGACCTGCCGTTCGGTGCGGATGCGACCCCCGAGCGCGCGCTGGAGGCCTCGCTGCAGCTGCTGCAGGCCGGCGCGGAGATGGTCAAGATCGAAGGTGCCGGCTTCAAGCTGGACATCATCCGCCACCTGGTCGAGCGTGAAATCCCGGTGTGCTCGCACCTGGGCCTGACCCCGCAGTCGGTGCTGCGCCTGGGTGGCTACCGCGTGCAGGGCCGAGGTGATGCCGCCCAGCAACTGGTCGATGACGCCAAGGCCGTGGTCGCCGCCGGCGCCAGCCTGCTGGTGCTCGAATGCGTGCCCAGCCCGGTCGCCGCGCGCGTCACCGCCGCGGTCAGCGCGCCGACCATCGGCATTGGTGCCGGCCCGGACTGCGATGGCCAGGTGCTGGTGCTGCACGACTTCCTCGGCCTGGACAGCGGCCATCGGCGGCCCAAGTTCGTCAAGGACTTCCTGGCCGAAGGCGGCTCGGTCGCCGGTGCCGTACAGGCCTACGCCGACGCCGTGCGCGCCGGTACCTTCCCCGACGCGGAGCATGCGTACGCATCATGATCGAGACCGTTACCGACCTTGCCCGGCTGCGTGCCATCGTTGCCGGCTGGAAGCGCGATGGGCTGCGCGTGGGCTTCGTGCCGACCATGGGCAATCTGCATGCCGGCCATTATTCGCTGGTCAAGCTGGCGCGCCAGCACGCTGACCGGATCGTCTCCAGCGTCTTCGTCAACCCGACCCAGTTCGGTCCGAACGAGGATTTCACCCGTTACCCGCGTACCCCGGAGGCCGATACCACCGGCCTTGAGCAGGCCGGTTGTGACGTGTTGTGGCTGCCGACGGTCGAATCGATGTACCCGTTTGGCGTGGGTCTGGCCGCCAATGTCCATGTGCCGGGCGTGAGCGCCCTGCTGGAAGGGGCTTTCCGCCCCGGCCACTTCGATGGGGTCTGCACGGTGGTGAGCCGCCTGTTCAACCAGGTGCAGCCGGACGTGGCCGCGTTTGGCCGCAAGGACTACCAGCAGCTGGCGGTGATCCGTCAGATGGTGACCGACCTGGCATTCCCGATCGAGATCCTCGGCGGCGAGATCGTCCGTGAAGGCGATGGCCTGGCGATGAGTTCGCGCAACCAGTACCTGACCGCGGAGATCCGTCCGCAGGCGACGGTGATCCGGCGCGTGCTACTGGCCATGCGTGAGGCCTACCTGGCGGGCGCCACGCGCGAGCAGGTCGAGGCCGAGGGCGCCGCACAGCTGGAAGCGGCTGGTTTCCAGGTGGACTACGCGGTGGTGCGGCTGCCGGATCTGGGCGAGCCGGGGAACAGTCATGACGGTGCCCGCGTGGCGCTGGTGGCCGCCAAGCTGGGCAGCACCCGCCTGATCGACAACGTCGAGTTCTGAATGGGGCAGCAAGGGGACTTCGCCTGTCCCGCCGATGCCTGTTCCTGACTGCCGATGGCGCCCTCGTGGCGCCATCGGCGTCTTCGGGCCCCGTCCCCGGGAGCACGCTTGTTGCAGTGCGGGCAAGCCGCCATGCGGGTGCTAGACTGCGCGCTTTCACACGCAGTTTTCGGCATTGCCATGCAACTTTCCCTGCTCAAGACCAAGATCCACCGCGCCACCGTCACGCACTCGGAGCTGAACTACGAAGGCTCCATCGCCATCGATGACAACCTGCTCCAGGCCACCGGCATCCGCGAGTTCGAACAGGTGCACATCTGGGACGTGACCAACGGTGCGCGCTTCACCACCTACGCCCTGCGTGCCGAAGCCGGCAGCGGCATCATCTCGCTCAACGGCGGCGCCGCGCGCCACGTGCAGGTGGGCGACATCATCATCATCGCCGCCTTCGCCAGCATGAGCGAGGAAGAAGCCAGCCGCTTCAAGCCGAAGTTGGTCTACGTCGACGGCGACAACCGCATTTCCCACACCAACGACAGCATCCCTACACAGGCCGCATGACCACGTACAACGGATTCGACGTATTGCGCACCCACGCCCAGCGCTTGCAGGGCACGGGTATCCCCACGCTGCTGGCCGCCGAGCCGGACCGGGTGAAACGCCTGGCGCTCAAGGTCGGTCCGTTGTATGTGAACTTCGCACGGCAGAAGTACGACGCCGCCGCCCTGCAGGCGTTGCTGGAGCTGGCCGCCGCGCGCGATGTCACCGGCGGCTTCCAGCGCCTGTTCGGCGGTGAGCGGATCAACATCACCGAGGACCGCGCGGTGCTGCACAGCGCCCTGCGCGGCAACGCCAGCCAGGCGCCGGTCGCGGTTGCGGCCAACGCCGAGGCGGTGGCGGTGGCGGTGCAGCAGCGCATGGGTGCGCTGATCCAGCAGCTGGAAGCGAGCAATGTCACCGACATCGTCAGCGTCGGCATTGGCGGTTCGGACCTGGGCCCGCGATTGGTGGCCGATGCGCTGCGTCCGGCCAGCGGCGCGCGCTTCCGCGTGCATTTCGTTTCCAACGTCGATGGCGCGGCGATGCAGCGCACGCTGGCCACGCTGGACCCGGCGACCACGGCCGGCATCCTGATCTCCAAGACCTTCGGTACCCAGGAGACGCTGCTCAACGGCGCGATCCTGCGTGACTGGCTGGGTGGCAGCGCGCGCCTGTACGCGGTCAGCGCCAATCCGGAGCGCGCGGCCAAGGCGTTCGAGATCGCCGCCGAGCGCGTGCTGCCGATGTGGGATTGGGTGGGGGGGCGCTATTCGCTGTGGTCGGCGGTCGGCTTCCCGATCGCGCTGGCCATCGGCTTCGAGCGCTTCGGCCAGTTGTTGGCCGGTGCAGCGGAAATGGACGCCCACGCCGCCAGTGCGCCGCTGGACCGCAACCTGCCGGTGCTGCATGCCTTGACCGACATCTGGAACCGCAACGTGCTCGGCTACGCCACGCACGCGGTGATGACCTACGACCAGCGCCTGGCGCTGCTGCCGGCCTACCTGCAGCAGCTGGTGATGGAAAGCCTGGGCAAGCGGGTCAAGCTCGACGGCAGCCCGGTCGACGTGGACACCGTGCCGGTGTGGTGGGGCGGTGCCGGCACCGACGTGCAGCACAGCTTCTTCCAGGCCCTGCACCAGGGCACCAGCATCGTGCCGGCCGACTTCATCGGTTGCGTGCGCAATGATGATCCGTACACGGTCAACCACCAGGCGCTGTTGGCCAACCTGCTGGCGCAGACCGAGGCATTGGCCAACGGCCAGGACAGCGAAGACCCGCACCGGCAGTACCCGGGCGGCCGTCCGAGCACTTTGATCCTGCTGGATTCGCTGACCCCGCAGTCGCTGGGGGCGCTGATCGCGATGTACGAACATGCGGTGTACGTGCAGTCGCTGGTCTGGGGCATCAATGCGTTCGACCAGTTCGGCGTGGAGCTGGGCAAGCAGTTGGCCAACCAGCTGTTGCCGGCGTTGCAGGGGCAGGCGGTGGAGATCGCCGATCCGGTGACGCGCGAGGCGCTGGCGCTGCTGCGCTGATTGTCGCGCGCAGGTTGATGCAAGAACGCCGTGCAGCGATGCACGGCGTTTTCGTTTTCGCTCCCTCCCTTTCGCGCAGCGAAGGGGAGGGCTGCGGTGGGGGCTTGGGGGGGCTCGCCAGCGACGCTTGCTTCGCGACGGAAGTCGCTGCTGCCGGGCCTATCGGTTCGGGTCGCGTTCCGGGCTTGGGCGCTTGGTCAGTTTGCGCTGCAGCGAGCGGCGGTGCATGCCGAGCAGGCGTGCGGCGGCCGAGACGTTGCCGCCGGTTTCATGCAGGGCCTGCTGGATGTGTTCCCACTGCAGGCGGCTGATCGGGGTCATCGAATCCGGCGGCTCGACGTCGTCCGGCTCTTCGCCGCCCTCGTCATCCTCGCCCAGCGCACGCAGGATCATCTGCACGGTCGCCGGCTTGGGCAGGTAGTCATCGGCACCGAGCTTGATCGCTTCCACTGCGGTGGCGATCGAGGCATAGCCGGTCACCAGCAGGATGCGCATGTCCTGGCGCAGTTCGCGCAGCGGCTGGATCAGGTTCAAGCCGGACTCGGTGCCCAGCTTCAGGTCGATCAGGGCGAACGCCGGTGGCGTCTGGGTGGCCAGCTGCAGCGCACTGACGGTGTCGGTGGCGGTCACGGTCTGGATGTCGCGCCGCGCCAGCGTGCGTTGCAGGGTGCGCAGGTACAGCGGGTCATCATCGACCAGCAGGCCGTGGGAAGCGGGAGCAGTCATGCATTTACCTCGGTGGTGTTCAACGGCAGGCGGAAGCCGACGCGTGCTCCCTGGCCTTCGGCCGGACGCATCCACAACTCGCCATGCAGGCGCTCCATGGTGGCATGGGACAGGGCCAATCCCACGCCCATGCCATCGGTTTTTCCGCTGTTGAACAGTGTGCCCGGCAACGCCGCATCGTTGGCATTGAAACCGGGGCCGTAATCGCGCACTTCACCGTAGAGCTGGCCGTCACGCACGCGGATGTCCAGGTCCACCTGCGCTCGTCCACTGCGCTCGCCGGCATCGGCGGCATTGTTGAGCAGCACCTGCAGCAGGTGGCCCACGCCCGGGTCCAGCTTCAGCTCGAGCGGGGCATTGGCATTGCGGCGCAGCTGGATGGTCGGGCGCACCAGCCGCCATTGTTCGAGGACATGGCCGATGGAGACGTCGGCGCGGCTGCGCGCGCCTTCGGCCGGGGCGGCCAGCGCCAGGACGCGCTCGCGGCATTGCACCAGCAGGCCGCGCAGTGTCTCCAGGTCCTCGCGCATTTCCAGGTTGTCGTTTCCCTGTTCGGCGATGTCATCGACCAGCAGGGTCATCGTCGCCAGCGGCGTGTTCAATTCATGCGCGACCGAGGCCGCATGCGTGGCCAGCGCGACGATGCCCTCGTTGCGGACGAAGCGCTCGCGCAGCAACGCGAGCTGGTTCTCGCGCTCGCGCAGCGCGGCGGCCAGTCGGGTGGAGAACACCAGCACCACCACGCTGGAGAGCAGGAAGTTGGCCGCCGCTCCCCACAGGTGCAGGTCCATCGAGTTGAAGTAGCCACCCTGCAGCGGCAGGCCGAACACCGCGCTCAGCGCATAGCCGCCGACGCAGGCGGCGGCCACCGCGTGGGTCCAGCGCAGGGGCAGGGCCAGCGCGGCCAGCGCGATCAGGATCAGGAACAGCGAACCGAACGGGTTGGCGATGCCGCCGCTCCAGCCCACCATCCAGGTCAGCACCGTCACGTCGACCAGGATATGGCCGAAGGCGGTGACCGGGGCCGGGTTGGAGTCGTGCACGCGCAGCTGGACGTACAGGTTGAACAGGGCCAGCACGAACACGCCGGCCCACAGCTGCTGTTGGGGCAGTTCCAGGCCCAGCAGCCAGGTGGCGACGAGGATGGTGGCGGCCTGGCCCGCGCAGGCCAGCCAGCGCAGGCTGCACAGGGTGCGGAGGAAGGAGGTGTCCTGGGATTCCATGGGCGCCATCGTATGCTGTCGGGCCGGTTGTCGTGCAATGGAGGGTTCATGCCCGCGAGGCGGCCGGCGCGCTAAAATGCCGCCCATGTACGACGCCGTCACTCGCCCAACCCCACCCACCGACGCCACCGCGTGGCCCCGCCGCATCACCCAGGCCGTGACCATCGGCGGTGTGAAGGTGGGCGGTGGCAATCCCGTGGTCGTCCAGTCGATGACCAACACCGATACCGCCGACGTGGCGGCCAGCGTCAAGCAGGTCGCCGACCTGTGGCGCGCCGGCTCGGAGATGGTGCGGCTGACCGTCAACAACCCCGAATCGGCCGCCGCCATCCCGCGCATCGTCGAGAAGCTGCGGATGATGGGCATCGAGGTGCCGCTGATCGGCGACTTCCATTACAACGGCCACCAACTGCTGACCAATGAACCGGCCTGTGCCGAGGCGCTGGCCAAGTACCGCATCAACCCGGGCAATGTCGGCTTCGGCAAGAAGAAGGACACCCAGTTCGCGCAGCTGATCGAGTTCGCGATCAAGTACGACAAGCCGGTGCGCATCGGCGCCAACTGGGGTTCGCTGGACCAGGCGCTGGCCGCGAAGTTGATGGACGAGAACAGCCAGCGCGAGCAGCCTTGGGATGCCGGCCGGGTGCTGCGCGAGGCGCTGATCCGCTCGGCGCTGGATTCGGCGCAGACCGCCGTGGAGCTGGGCCTGCCGCGTGATCGCATCGTGCTCTCGGCCAAGGTCAGTGGCGTGCAGGAACTGATCGCGGTCTACCGTGACCTGGCCAACCGCTCCGATTTCGCCCTGCACCTGGGCCTGACCGAGGCGGGCATCGGCAGCAAGGGCATCGTTGCCTCGTCGGCGGCGCTGGCGGTGCTGCTGCAGGAAGGCATCGGCGACACCATCCGCATCTCGCTGACCCCGGAACCGGGCCAGGCGCGCACGCAGGAAGTCATCGTCGCCCAGGAACTGCTGCAGACCACCGGCCAACGTGCGTTCACGCCGATGGTCACCGCCTGCCCGGGCTGTGGTCGCACCACCTCCGAGTTCTTCCAGGAGCTGGCCAAGGTGGTGCAGAACCATGTGCGGGAGAAGATGCCGGTGTGGCGCGTCAGCCACCCGGGGGCCGAGAACATGACCCTGGCGGTGATGGGGTGCATCGTCAACGGGCCAGGTGAGTCGCGTCACGCCAACATCGGCATCTCGTTGCCAGGCACCGGCGAGACGCCGGCCGCGCCGGTGTTCGTCGATGGCGAGAAAAAAGTGACCCTGCGTGGTGAGAACATCGCCCAGGAATTCGTCGCGCTGATCGACGACTACGTCGAGACCCGGTATGCGCGAAGCTTCGGCTGAGTCCCGGAGCGAAGCCGCCGGTGTGCGGCGCTGGCTGGCCCACAATGCGTGGCGGCTGGTGCTGTTGTTCGTCGGCGTGCTGTTGCCCTTGGCGGGGTTCGTCACCCTCGCCGACGACATTCATGAGGCCGAAGCCTTCCATTTCGACGATGCGCTGCTGTTGCACCTGCATGGGCTGGCCACGCCAGGGCTCAACACGTTCTTCGTGGTGCTGTCCAAGCTGGGCTACGAATGGGGCGTCATCCCGCTGGATGTGCTGATCGTGGCGGTGCTGCTGCTGCGCCGGCGCTGGCGCAAGGCAGCATTCGCGGCCACCGCGTTCGTGGGGTCGGCGCTGCTGAACCTGGGCAGCAAGCAGCTGTTCCAGCGTGAACGCCCGAGCCTGTGGGAATCGATCGCCCCGGAGAGCACGTTCAGCTTTCCCAGCGGGCACGCCATGGGCTCGATGACCCTGGCCGTCACGGCGGTGCTGCTGACCTGGCACACCCGCTGGCGTTGGCCGGTGCTGCTGGCCGCCATCACCTTCGCGGGGCTGGTCAGCCTGTCACGGGTGTACCTGGGCGTGCACTATCCCTCCGATATCCTGGGGGGCTGGTGTGCCGCGCTGGTCTGGGTGATCGGCGTCCACACGGTGATGTTCCGGCGCCGCTGGTCGCTTCCGGCACCATGATTCGCTGTCAGATTGTCAGCGATTTTTACTAAGAAAAGTCTTAAATGCGCGGGGGAAAAGGGCTGATGGATCAGCTCCGCGCATCACGCGATAGTAGCTCCAACGGCGTCGTTGCAGTGTTTCAGCGTCGTGACGGCACGGGATGCAGGTCATGCGCCGCGTGATCCGGTCAGCGAAGCGCTGACCCGGTTGCAGAGTGTTCTGACGGGTTCTGGTCGATAATACGCAAGGCCTTGGTCTTGGGTGGCGGTGGGGACCGTCGCCTCGTGTGCCCCCGGCGGGCAATGGCTCTGGCTTCAACTATCACCTCGGTACGAGGACTGCGGTATGACCATCAGCGTTTTTCTCATCGATGACCATGCGCTTGTGCGCACGGGCATCCGGATGATCCTCTCCGGCCAGGCCGACATAGAGGTCGTCGGTGAAGCGGACAGCGGCGAGGCCGCGTTGCCGCAGATCCGTCGGCTGCGTCCCGACGTGGTGCTGTGCGACCTGCATCTTCCCGGGTTGAGCGGGCTGGAGATCACCGAACGCATCGTCAAGGGCGACCATGGCACGCGGGTGATCATCGTGTCGGTGCTGGAGGATGGGCCGATGCCGAAGCGGTTGCTGGAGGCCGGTGCGTCGGGGTACGTGGGCAAGGCCGGCGATTCGCGCGAGCTGATCCGCGCGGTGCATGACGTTGCCGCCGGCAAGCGTTACCTGGCCAACAGCATTGCCCAGAACCTGGCGCTGTCGAACCTGGAGGGTGAGTTGTCGCCATTTGATTCCCTGTCCCCGCGCGAGCTGGAGGTGGCGTTGCTGTTGATCCAGGGCCACCGCCAGGAAGAGATCGCGCGGCGCTTGAGCCTCAGTGCCAAGACGGTCAATACGCACAAGGCGCGGCTGTTCCAGAAGATGGGGGTACAGGACAACATCGCCCTGGCGCGGTTGGCCACGCAGTACGGCGTGGGTGATCCGGCCCGCGCGCTCTGAGCCAATTCCAATCGCATGGAAGGCAGGGTGGTCGCGAGGCCGCCCTTTCTTTTTGCCCGCGGATGGAAGGGCAGAGCCGGTGATGCAGGAGGCATGCACAAGCGGTGGTGGGTGTTGCAGGCTGCGGCGGTGAGGCGGGTAGCCTGCATGCATGAAAAAGGGCGGCCAGTGGCCGCCCTTTTTGCTACAGCGATGAGGCGAGGAGATCAGCCGTTGCGCGGCTGGTCGGACTCGGCTTCCACCTTGTCGCTTTCCTCGACCTTGACCGGTTCGACGTGGGCGATGGCTTCCGGCTTCCGGGTTTCCGGGGCATCGGTGACTTCGACCGTGGCCGGTGCTGCTTCGAACAGCTGGCCGTTTTCCGGTGCGACCGCGATGCTTGTCGGTGCTTCGACAGCGGCGGGGGCTATTGGCGCGGGCGCGTCAACCACCGGTGCTGCAGCGGCTTCCACCTTGGGAGCGGCTTCGGCGGCGAGCGGCGCTGCTTCCACGACGGGCGTTTCGACGGCCGGTGCGTCAACCGTCACCGGAGCCTCCGCCGCTGCCTTGGGAGCTTCCGTAGCCGGGACCTCGGCGAGGACCGGTGCTGCCTCGGCTTCCGGCTTCGCGGGCTCGATCACGACCGGGGCCGGTTCGACGACTGGCGTCACCGTCGCCGGTGCGGTCGGGGCTACCTGCTCAGCCACCGGGTGGGTGACCGCCACCGGCTCGCTGACCACGGTTGCGGATGCGGCTTCTGCCTTCGGTGCCGGTGCGGCAACGGTGTCCTTGGCTGGAGCTGCAGCCGGAGCGGGCTTCACGGCAGCGGCTTCACCCGGCTCGTCATCGAACTCGAACTCCGGCTGGGCGGCCGCCGGCTTATGGGGGGCAGCGTCCGCCACCTCGCCATCGTCGATTTCATCGATGCTGTCCTCGTCGGACTCATTGCCCAGCGCCTCGCCGGCGGCGGCGCCTTCGGCGTTGCCACGACGACGGCGACGGCCGCCACGACGGCCGCGGCGACGGCGGCTGCCGGCTTCACCGGCGGCTTCGTCACCGGCAGCGGCGGCCGGGTTGGCATCGTCGCTGGCAACCGTGCTGTCCACGACCAGTGGGGCGTCGCTGACGGCGACCGGCTTGGCGACTTCAGCGGCAAACACCTTTTCCTTGGGCGCCACGTCCGTCGAGACGGTGTCGGTGGCAACCACGGCGGCGGCAGTCACGGCAGCAGCAGCGCGGGGTGCTTCGGCCTGCGGCTGGCGTGCCGGCTTCTCGGCAGCGGGCTGCTGCTGGACGGCCTTGTCGGCGTCCTGCGGCTTGGCTTGCTTGGGCTGCTTCGGCTGCTTGGGCTGCTGCTCGTTGCGCGGCTGCTTGGGCTGCTGTTGCTGCTGCTGTTCGTTGCGCTGCTTGGGCTGCTGCTGGCCGTTGTTCTGGTTCTGGGCCTGCTGCTGCGGCGCGTTGCCGTTCTGGCGGCGCTCTTCACGACGGTCCTCGCGGCGTTCGTCACGACGCTGGTCCTCGCGGCGGTTGCCGTTGGCATTGCCGTTGCCGGCCTTCTGGGCGTTGTTGCCGTTGCGGTTGTCGCGGCGCTGGTTGCGATCATAGCGGTTGTTGCGACCGCCTTCGTGCTGGCGCTGTGGCTGGGCCGGCTGCGCGGTGGCTGCCGTGCCTTCGCCACCGAAGATGCGCTTGAGCCAGCCCATCACGCCGCCCGCGGCCGGGGCTGGTGCGGGGGCGACCGGTGCCGGCGTCGGTGCGGCCTCGACCACTTCGCGGACCGGTGCCGGCTGGCTGTGCTTGACGTGGGTCACCGCCGGTGCCGGCGGGATGTTCAGCTGGGCCTTGGTCAGGGCGTGCACCGGCAGCTTGCGCGGGGTGCCACGCTGGTAGCTCGGCTTGCCCGATTCCTCGCCCAGCTCGTTCTCGCGCAGGCGGGTGACTTCGTAGTGCGGGGTGTGCAGCTGCTCGTCGGCGACGATGATGATCGGCGCGTCGTGGCGACGCTCGATCTCACGCAGCGCGCCGCGCTTCTCGTTGAGCAGGAAGTTGGCGATCTCGACCGGGGCCTGGACCAGCACCTGCCCGGTGTTTTCCTTCATGGCGTGTTCTTCGGCCACGCGGATGATCGACAGCGACAGCGACTCGACGCTGCGCATGCGGCCCTGGCCATCGCAACGCGGGCAGACGATCTGGCTGGACTCGCCCAGGCTCGGACGCAGGCGCTGGCGGCTCATTTCCATCAGGCCGAAGCGCGAGATGCGGCCCAGCTGGACGCGGGCGCGGTCGTACTTCAGGGCGTTCTGCAGGCGGTTCTCGACTTCGCGCTGGTGCTTGTTCGAGGACATGTCGATGAAGTCGATGACCACCAGGCCCCCCAGGTCGCGCAGGCGCAGCTGGCGGGCGACCTCTTCGGCGGCCTCCAGGTTGGTCTGGAACGCGGTGTCCTCGATGTCGGTGCCCTTGGTGGCACGGGCCGAGTTCACGTCGATGGCGGTCAGGGCTTCGGTCTGGTCAACCACGATCGAACCGCCCGAGGGCAGGCGCACGTTGCGCTCGTAGATCGCCTCGATCTGCGATTCGATCTGGAAGCGGTTGAACAGCGGGATGTCGTCCTTGTAGTGCTTGAGCTTGCGCAGGGTCTGCGGCATCACCTGCTGCATGAACTCGCGCGCGGTCTCGTACAGCTCTTCGGTGTCGACCAGGATCTCGCCGATGTCCGAGCGCAGGTAGTCGCGCAGGGCGCGCACGATCAGGCGCGATTCCTGGTAGATCAGGAACGGGGCCGGCTTGGTCAGCGCGGCTTCGGCGATCGAGCGCCAGACCTGCAGCAGGTAGTCCAGATCCCACTGCAGCTCCTCGGCATCGCGGCCGACGCCAGCGGTGCGGATGATCACGCCCATGTCGTCGGGGATGTTGAGCTTGTCCAGCGCTTCCTTCAGGGCAGCGCGGTCTTCACCCTCGATGCGACGCGAGACGCCGCCGGCGGAGGGCGAGTTCGGCATCAGCACCATGTAGCGGCCGGCCAGGGAAATGAACGTGGTCAGGGCAGCGCCCTTGTTGCCACGCTCTTCCTTATCCACCTGCACGACCACTTCCTGGCCTTCGCGCAGCAGTTCCTTCAGGCCCGCCTTGTGCGGGTCGACGCCAGCCTGGAAATAGTCGCGGGAGATTTCCTTCAGCGGCAGGAAGCCGTGGCGGTCCCCGCCGTACTCGACAAAGGCGGCCTCGAGCGAGGGCTCCAGGCGGGTGATGCGGCCCTTGTAGATGTTGGACTTCTTCTGTTCCTTCGACGGTTGCTCGATGTCGATGTCGTACAGGTTCTGCCCGTCGACGATGGCCACGCGCAGTTCTTCTGCCTGCGTGGCGTTGATCAGCATTCGCTTCATTGTGCGTTCCTCGCGCGCTGCTACCGCGCGGAACGCCATGGGGTTTCGCCTCTGGTCACGGGTCGCCGCCCATTCGCGCAGGCGCGGACAGGGCGGCTTGGGCTTCCAGCGCTACGACACCACGGCAGGCCGCGGGAGCGCTTCTCATTTTTGTTTTAGGTGTTTCAGGGCCGGCGGCCGCATCCGGCCATGGCCGGGGCGTCGCACGGGACATTTGTTTCGTCCAGCTCAGGTGCTTTTGACACCCGGCGATGGCCGGGAACGCCGACGAGCCGCTAACATGGCCGCCCCGGGGGCGGTGGCCGCGCACTGTGCCGGA
The DNA here is from genome assembly GCF_052871705.1 of Stenotrophomonas sp. LARHCG68. Lineage (NCBI taxonomy): Bacteria > Pseudomonadati > Pseudomonadota > Gammaproteobacteria > Lysobacterales > Lysobacteraceae > Stenotrophomonas > Stenotrophomonas sp. LARHCG68. Next base: position 1,244,275 of record NZ_JBIXJV010000001.1, read on the forward strand.
TTCGTAGGGAGCGGGGCTTCTGGCCCTGACCAACTTCCAACGAAATCAAACCCTTATATCGCCCCCCGAGTGTAGCAGAATAAATAGGCAGATGACTGACTCCGAACACCGCCAAGCACCGCCCGCGGGCAAGACCAGCGTGCGCATGATCAAGGTCCCCGAGGACCGGGCAGGCCAACGCCTGGACAACTTCCTGCTCGGCCAGCTCAAGGGTGCCCCGCGCAGCCTGGTCTACAAGCTGGTCCGCAGCGGCCAGGTACGGGTCAACGGTGGCCGCGCCAAGGCCGACCGCAAGCTGGAGGCCGGCGAAGAGGTGCGGGTGCCACCCGTCAATCTCAGTGAAGTTGGAGACAAGGCGCCGCCGCCGGCCAGCTTCCTGCAGCGCATGGAGCAGGCCATCGTCTTCGAGGATGCCAAGCTGCTGGTGATCAACAAGCCCTCGGGGGTGGCCAGCCACGGCGGCAGTGGCATCAGCCATGGCGCCATCGAGACCATGCGTGCGCTGCGCCCGAACCTGAACCTGGAGCTGGTCCACCGGCTGGACCGGGACACCTCCGGCCTGCTGATCCTGGCCAAGAAGCGCTCGGCCCTGAGCGAGCTGCAGGCGATGCTGCGCGAGGACCATGGCGGCATCCAGAAGCGCTACCTGACCCTGCTGGTCGGGCGCATGCCCGATGGCGTGATGAGCGTGGACGCCCCCTTGCTGGTGGGGCTGCGCCAGGGCGGGGAGCGCCATGTCCAGGTCAACCAGGGCGGCAAGCCGTCGTTGAGCCACTTCCGGGTGCTGGAACGGCGGGGCGGGCACTCGTACTGCGAGGTGCGGATCGAAACCGGACGTACCCACCAGATCCGCGTGCATGCCCAGCACATTGGTCACCCGGTCGCCGGGGATGACAAGTACGGCGATCCGGCGGTCAACAAGCGGCTTCGTGAGCAGATCGGGCTGAAACGCCTATTCCTGCATGCCGCTTCGCTGGAGTTCGCGCTGGATGGGGGCAAGACACCTTATGTATTGAATGCGCCGCTGGCACCGGAGCTGGCCGAGGCGTTGAACCGGCTGTGAGGCGCAGGGAAGGGGGCGGGCATCGCCCCCTTCTTCATCTCACCACTTGAACAGCACCAGGCTGATGGCGATGGTGGCCATGCCGATCACCAGTCCGTAGACGGTTTCGTGCCCCTTGGCATAGCGCTTGGCGGCCGGTAGCAGCTCGTCCAGTGCCAGGAACACCATGATGCCGGCGATCAGGCCGAACACCGCGCCGAAGGTGGCGTTGGACAGGGAGCCGGCCAGGGCGAAGAAGCCGATCGCCGCACCCACCGGTTCGGCCAGCCCGGACAACAGGCTGGCGCCGAAGGCGTAGGACTTGCGGCCCGTGGCGAAGTACACCGGTACCGCGATGGCAATGCCCTCGGGAATGTTGTGGATGGCGATGGCGAAGGCCAGCGGCAACCCGACGGATGGGCTTTCCAGCGTGGCAAAGAACGTGGCCAGGCCTTCAGGGAAGTTGTGGGCGGTGATCGCCACCGCGCTGAGCAGGCCTACCCGGCGGATGCTGCTGCGGTTCTTTTCCTTGAACGCGGGGTCCTGCTTGTCCAGCGTCTCATGGGGGTTGGGGACGAAGTGGTCGATCAGCACCACCAGGATCACGCCGGCCAGGAACCAGAGCGTGCCGTAGGTGAAGCCCAGGCGCTCGCCATAGGCCAGCGCGAAGGAGGCGACCGACTTGTTGAGGATCTCCGACAGCGACACGTACACCATCGCGCCGCCGGCGAAGGCCAGCCCGAACGCCAGCAGCCGCGGGTTGGGCCGCTTGGAGAACAGCACCAACAGGCTGCCGATGGCCGTGGCCAGGCCGGCAGCGAAGGTCAGCCCGAACGCGACCCAGAGATTGTCGAGGGAAACGGCGTGCATGGAGGAGGCGCCGGGCAGGGGCAATCAGCCGCCGCGACGCGCACGCTCCTCGATCGCGAAGCACTCGTCCGGCTTGGGCTGGGGCGGGTTGAAGCTGACCGGGACCTGGATGGTGGTCGGCACGGCCTGGCCATTGCGGGTGGCGGCCTTGAACTTCCATTCGCGCACGCGGGCGATGGCCGAGTCATCCAACTGGCTGTTGCCGCTGGTGGTGACCAGGGTGACATCGGTCGGCATGCCCTGCGGGCCGACGACGACGCGCAGGACGCTCTTGCCGCCCACGCCGGCGCAGGCCAGCTCGGCCGGGTAATCCGGCGGCGGGGTCTGCACGGCGGCTACTTCGGTGGGGGCGACGGCCGGTGCGGCCGGTTGATCGGAGCCGTTGCAGGCGGCGAGGGCGGTGGCGGTGGCCAGCGCGCCCAACAGCAGACGCAGGTTCATGTCATTGCTCCGTAAGTGCGGATGCCTTGGCGGCACAGATGAAGTCGTTCTCGCTCAGGCCGCCGACATCGTGGGTGGAGAAGCGCACCACCGCGCGGTCGTAATGCACGCCCAGGTCGGGGTGGTGGTCTTCCTGGTGGGCGATCCAGGCCAGCGCGTTCACGAATGCCATCGTGGCGTGGTAGTTGTCGAAGCGGAAGGTGCGCAGCAGGGCCTGGCCGTTTTCGGCCAGCTCCCAGCCGGGGACCTGTGGCAGCAGCTCCGCCAGGCGCGCCTGGCCCAGTCGGTTTTCGTGGCCGCGGCGGGGAATGCAGTGTGCCTGGACGAGCGGGATCAGATCTGGGGCCATGGGAGCCTCCTTCAAGGCAAGGGACTGATGAACGGTATCGCGCCTGGAATCAGTGTCCCATCAGCGTCAACCAAGACACGGCTAGAATACCCGGATGATCCAGATCTCAGATACCGCCCAAAGCTATTTCCGCAAGTTGATCGAACGCGAGGCCGTGCCCGGCATGGGCGTGCGCCTGAGCGCGGTCGAGCCGGGAACGCCGCGTGCCGATGCGCGCCTGGAGTTCGCCGAGCCGACCGAACTGCTCGGTGACGAGTGGGCGGTGGATTGCGATGGTTTCACCTTGTATGTGGCCGCCACCAGCGTGGCATGGCTGGACGGGGCGGAGATCGACTTCGTCACCCAGTCCGCCGGTACCCAGCAGCTGACCATCAAGGCACCCAAGATCAAGGGTGAGGCACCCGGCGACGCTGCGTCGATGGTGGAGCGCGTGCATTGGGTGGTCGAGAACGAGATCAACCCGCAGCTGGCCTCGCACGGTGGCCGCGTGGCGGTGCAGGAAGTCTCCGCCGATGGCGTGGTGCTGCTGCGTTTCGGCGGTGGCTGCCATGGCTGCGGCATGGCCGACGTGACCTTGAAGCAGGGGATCGAGAAGACCTTGATGGGCCGTGTGCCGGGCGTGACCGCCGTGCGCGATGCCACCGACCACGACAGTGGCCAGGCGCCTTACATTCCGCGCGGCAGCGCGGGCTGAGTTGAGCGCCGCATGCCGGTGACGTCAGTTGCCGAGTTGATCAACCTGCTGGCCAGCCGCCGGCAGGCCAGCATCCTGCATGATCGCCGCACCGGCATGCCGTACAGCTGGAGCAACTGGCTGCGCACGCGTGCATCGCGTGGTGGCAGCCAATTCAATGACCAGGACGTGCGCGCGCTGATGGGCGCGCGCGCTGCGCCCGCGCGTGGCACGGCGCCGGCATTGATGCCGTTGTGGCAGGCCATCGCGTTGATGTTCTGGCACGGTGGCGACGATCCGCCGCCGCGCGACCAGCGCGGGCTGCGCTGGTTCTCCGGCTTCTTCAGCGCTGGCCTGCACCTGTTGTTCGCGGTGTTGCTGTTGTGGGTGGCCATGATCCGGAGCAATGCGCCGGATGCGAGCGCCGAGGACGGCGAGCGCGTGCAGGTCGAATACATCGGGCGCGGCACTCCCGACGCGGAAGGCGGCGGTGCGCCGCAGGCACAGGGGGCGCCGGGTGCCCCGGCAGCACCGGCAGCGTCGGGCGATGCCGCGTCCATGGCCGCTGCCGCGCAGCCGCAACGCGGGCAGGACGTGCCAGTCGACGTGGCGGCCGATGTGGCTTCCGAGCCATCGCCTGTGCCGGCGGAGGAGAGTCCCACCCGCACGCCCGCGCCTCCCGTCGCGCAACCGCTGCAGGTCACCGAGACCGCGCAACCGACCACGGATTTCGTGCTGACCCCGCCCACGGTGCAGGTGCCGGCGGTGAGCCTGCCCAGCGTGACCACGCCGGAAGTGCACGTGCGCGAACGGACGGTGGAAACGGCGACCGAGCGACCACTGGTGACCTCGCAGGTGCGCCAGCCGACGGAAGTCCAGGCACAGGTGCGCGCACCCGACATGCAGGTGCGTGAGCGCCAGGTGGAGGTCGCGCCACGGCAGCAGGTGCAGATGGCGGCCGTGCAGGTGCGCGGCGCCGAGGTGCAGGTGCGCTCGCGCGAGATCGCGGTACGCGAGCGACAGGTAGAGGCGGCGCCCCACCAAGCGGTATCGATGGCGCAGGTGCGCTCGAATGCGCCCGAGGTGCAGGTGAAGTCACCGGGCATGGCCGTGCGCGAGCGGCAGATGCCGGGTGTTGCGGAGGCACCGGCGACCCGCAGTGCCGAAGGGGCTGCGCAGGCGACGTCGACGGCTGCCACGGGTGCGACGACGGCAGCGACCGCCTCCAGCGCGCCGTCCGCCGGCAACCCGGCGGCGAACGCGGCATCGTCGCGCTCCGGCAGCAGTGCCGGTGCCGGTCCCGCCGCACAGGACCGCTCCGGCGGTTGGGCCGCGGCCACGCGCGGGGATGATTGGGGGGCTTCCCGACGGCAGGTGGAAGGCAGCGCCGGCGGACAGTCGGACCAGGGCCGCGGCTTGTTCAACGCCGACGGCAGCGTGCGCCTGGCCGGGGACGGCGAGAAGGGCCAGGAGCCGAAGCGGGGCGCACCGGGCGGTGATTCGGACAGCTGGACGCGCGAGCGTATCGCCGAGTCCGGTACCTGGCTCAAGCGGCCGCCCTATGAGTTCACTCCGACCTCGTTCGACAAGTATTGGGTGCCCAACGAGTCGCTGCTGGCCGAATGGGTGCGCAAGGGCATCAAGAGCATCGAGATTCCGATTCCCGGCAGCAGCAGCAAGATTTCCTGCGTGGTGTCGATGCTGCAGTTCGGTGGTGGCTGTGGCCTGACCAACCCGAACATGCAGGAGCAGCCGGCCGAAGCGCGGCCGCCACCGGACATCCCGTTCAAGAAGGAACTGCAGGAAGACAACGGCAGCCGCTGAGGTGGTTGCCCGCGGCTGGTGCGGCTTGAGGCGTAAACCCAGCCGCTCACCAGTCCCCCGCATGCTGGCGGGAGAGAGGCTCAAGCAGGCGAGATCAAACACGCCGGCATGCAAAAAAGCCGCCCCTGGGCGGCATTTTTGCGTCTGTCGGAGTGGTTCGGTTGCCGGGCCGGCTCAGTTCACGCCGTGCAGGTCACGCAACTGGGTGGGACGCGAGCCGAAGTAGGCGGCAAGGTCGGCGATGTCCTGGTCGCTGAGGCTGGCGGCCTGCGGGGTCATGAGCATGTGGTCGCGGTCGCCGCGTCGATAGGCCTGCAGCGCATGGGCGAGGTAATCGCCGTACTGGCCCCCCAGGCGCGGGTAGGTGGGGTCGATCGGGGCGTTGCCGTCCGCGCCGTGGCAATCGATGCAGCTCTGGCCGGTGGCCTTGCCCTTGGCGTTGGCCAACTGTTCGCCGATGGCGATGCGGCCCTGTGGCAGGCCGGCGGAGGAGCTCGAACCGTGTTCGCCGCTGGCATGGCCGGGATCGCCGGCGGAGGTGCTGGCCGACTCCACTTCCGATTGTGAACACGCTGCCAGCGCCAGGGCAGCGAGCAGGACGATGGACAAGCGCGTTGCGTGCGTTGCTTTCGACATGGGCGATGCCTATTTGACGGTGGACAGGTAAGCGGCGAGGTCAGCGATTTCCTGCGCGCTGAAACTCATCGACTGGGCCTGCATGGTCGGGTGCTTGCGCTTGCCTTCGCGGTATTCGGTCAGCGCCTGGGAAAGGTACTGCGCCGACTGGCCGCCGATCTTGGGCACGCGGTAGCTGGGATAGGCATTCTTGTAGCCGGTGATGCCGTGGCAGCCCTGGCAGGTATAGGCCAGGGTGCGTCCGGCTTCGGGGTTTCCCACGGGGGCTGCAGGCGCGGCGGCTGCGGGCGCAGGGGCCGGTGCGGCGGGTGGATCAGACGGCGGTTCTGCGAGGGCGGCCCCGGTGGTCAGGGCGAAAGCCAGAACGAAACAAGCGGCGAGCGGCTGCGGGCGCATGGTTTCCTTGTCCGGTAAGCGGGTCTGTTGTTCCGCCGTGGGGGACACGGAACGGGCCGAGTATAGCCCGCGTATTTACCGGTCCGGTACCCGGTCCGATGCTGCGGCGCGTCAGTGTTTGTGGGCAGGCAGGGGGTGGGCATGACCTTTGGGGCATGGTGTCCCTGTGGGGTGGTGCAATACTTTGCTACAACACCCCGCCAATGCATCCCCAGGGACCTGACGATGTCGCGATTCTTCTCTCAGCACGGCCGCACCGGAAGCTGCGCCGCTGCACTTCTCATTACCACCTCTCTGCTGCTGGGCGGATGCAAGGCAGGCGGCGAAGAGGCCAAGGCCAAGGCTCCGGAGGAGCAGAAGGTGTCCGACGCGGTTCCGGTCGAGGTGGCCAAGGCCGTCCATCGCGCCATCGCCGCCAGCTATGCCGGTACCGCCGCGCTCGAGGCCCGGGCCGAATCACAGGTGGTGGCCAAGACGTCGGGCGTTGCACTGGCAGTGCTGGTCGAGGAAGGACAGCAGGTCAGTGCCGGCCAGGCGCTGGTGCGACTGGATCCGGACCGCGCGCGCCTGAGCGTGGCGCAGAGCGAGGCACAGATGCGCAAGCTGGAGAACAGCTACCACCGCGCCGAAAAGCTGGTGCAGCAGCAGCTGGTCAGCGCCGCCGACGTGGACCAGCTGCGCTACGACCTTGAGAACGCACGTGCCCAGTACCGCATGGCGACGCTGGAGCTGTCCTACACCACGGTGGTGGCACCCATTGCCGGCGTGGTGGCTTCGCGTGACATCAAGCCGGGCAACTTCGTGCAGATCAACTCGCCGATCATCCGCATCGTCGACAGCTCCCGGTTGGAAGCGACCTTGAATGTGCCCGAGCGCGAGATCGCCAAGCTCAAGCCGGGCCAGGCGGTCGGGCTGGCGGTGGACGCGCTGCCGGGCAAGCCGTTCACCGGTACGGTGGACCGCGTCGCGCCGGTGGTGGACAACGGCACCGGCACCTTCCGCGTGGTCGCCTCGTTCTCCGGCGGAGGGGACCTGCAGCCGGGCATGTTCGGTCGCCTCAGCATCAACTACGACCAGCGTGCCGACGCGTTGGTGGTGCCGCGCAGCGCGCTGCTGGAGGACGGTGGTGAGCCGGCCGTGTACGTCGTGCGCGACGGCAAGGCACAACGCGCCACGCTGAAGCTGGGCTACGACGATGCCGGCTGGATCGAAGTGCGCGAAGGCCTGAAGAGCGGCGATGAGGTGGTGATCGCCGGCAAGGCGGCGCTGCGCGAAGGCAGTGCCGTGCAGGTCATCGGGCAGGAGAAGAAGGTGGCCGCGGCCGCCCAGGCACCGGCCGCGGGGGCGACCAAGCAATGAGTGCGCACGGACCATCGGCGTCCGGCGGTGGCTTCGACCTGATCGAGTTCGCCACGCGCCGCCGCGTCACCATCGCGATGATGACGCTTACCCTGGTGTTGTTCGGCCTGATCTCGCTGTCCAGCCTGAAGGTCGAGCTGCTGCCGGACCTGAGTTACCCGACGCTGACGGTGCGCACCGACTATGAGGGCGCGGCACCGGCGGAAGTGGAAACGCTGATCTCGCAGCCGGCCGAAGAAGCGCTGGGCATCGTCAAGGGCCTGCGCAAGCTGAAGTCGATCTCGCGTACCGGGCAGAGCGATGTGGTGCTCGAGTTCGCCTGGGGCACGGACATGCAGCAGGCGGGCCTGGACGTCCGCGACAAGATGGAGACGCTGCAGCTGCCACTGGAGGCCAAGGCCCCGGTGCTGCTGCGCTTCAACCCGTCGACCCAGCCGATCATGCGCCTTGCATTGTCCTCCCGGCAGGACGCCGGCAACGAGGCCGATGCGATCCGTCGCCTGATGGAGCTGCGCCGTTATGCCGACGAGGACCTCAAGCGCAAGCTCGAACCGGTCTCCGGCGTGGCGGCGGTGAAGGTGGGTGGTGGCCTGGAGGATGAGATCCAGGTCGACATCGACCAGCGCAAGCTGGCCCAGTTGGGCCTGTCGCTGGACAACGTGATCCAGCGCCTGCAGCAGGAGAACGTGAACCTGTCCGGCGGACGCCTGGAAGAAGGTTCGCAGCGTTACCTGGTGCGTACGGTCAACCAGTTCGCCACGGTCGAGCAGATGCGCGAGATGCTGCTGACCACCACGGCGGGCGCCTCGTCCAGCAGCTCGACCGGCACCAACCCGCAGCTGATGACGGCGATCCTGGGCAGCAGCGATCCGAACGTGATCGCCGCGCTGCGCAGCGACACCAGCAACGGTGCGCCGAGCGTGCGCCTGAAGGACGTCGCCGATGTGCGGCAGGGGTACAAGGAACGCGAGGCAGTCATCCGCAGCGCCGGCCACGAGGCGGTGGAGCTGGCCATCTACAAGGAAGGCGACGCCAATACGGTGTCCACGGCCGATGCGCTGGAGAAGCGCCTGGAGACGATCCGCAAGGAGCTGCCCAAGGACATCGAGATGACGATGGTGGAGGACCAGTCGGTCTTCATCCGCCACGCCATCAAGGACGTGAAGATCGATGCGGTCATCGGCGGCATCCTGTCGATCCTGATCATCTTCCTGTTCCTGCGCGATGGCTGGAGCACCTTCGTCATCTCGCTGTCGCTGCCGATCTCGATCATCGCCACGTTCTTCTTCATGGGCCAGCTGGGCCTGAGCCTGAACGTGATGTCGCTGGGCGGCCTGGCACTGGCCACCGGCCTGGTGGTGGACGACTCGATCGTGGTGCTGGAATCCATCGCCAAGGCGCGCGAGCGTGGCATGGGCATCCTGGAAGCGGCGATCAAGGGCACGCGCGAAGTGTTCATGGCGGTGGTCGCCTCCACGCTCACCACGATCGCGGTGTTCCTGCCGTTGGTGTTCGTGGAAGGCATCGCCGGCCAGTTGTTCCGCGACCAGGCGCTGACCGTGTCGATCGCCATCGCGGTGTCGCTGGTGGTGTCGATGACGCTGATCCCGATGCTGAGCGCGCTCAAGGGGCGTCCGCCGCTGGAGTTCCCGTCCGAGGCGGTGCGTGAGCCGTGGCGTCCGGAAAGCCGCTGGAAGAAGCCGGCGGCCTACGCCGGGCGTGGCGTGGGTGCGCTGTTCCGCTACGGCTTCTTCTCGCTGGCGTGGCTGGTGGTGCGGATCTTCCGCGGCATCGCCGCGGTGGTGGGTCCGGTGATGCGCAAGGCCAGTGACCTGGCGATGGCGCCGTATGGCCGCGCCGAGGCCGGTTACCTGCGGATCCTGCCGGCGGCGCTGAAGCGCCCCTGGCCGGTGCTCGGTGGCGCCGCGCTGGCATTCGCGCTGACCATGGCCGCGCTGCCGCTGCTGGGCGTGGACCTGATCCCGCAGCTGGCGCAGGACCGCTTCGACATGACCGCCAAGCTGCCGCCGGGTACGCCGTTGGCCAGGACCGATGCGCTGGTGCGCGAAGTGCAGCGCCAGCATGCCGGCGAAGAAGGCGTGCGCCTGCTGTACGGCGTGTCCGGTACCGGTACCCGCCTGGACGCCAGCCCGACCGAAAGCGGCGAGAACATCGGTAAGCTCTCGGTGGTGATGAGCGACACCCGGCGTGAGCCGGCGTTGATCGAAAGCCTGCGCCAGACCATGAAGCAGTGGCCGGAAGCGCAGGTGGACTTCGCGCGGCCGGAGTTGTTCGCCTTGGCCGCGCCGCTGGAGATCGAGATCGAAGGCAACAACCTCGAATCGATCCGCGTGGCCGGCAACCGCCTGGCCGCGATGCTGCGGCAGAGCCCGCACTACGCCGACGTGAAGTCGACGGTGGAGCAGGGCTTCCCGGAGATCCAGATCGTGTTCGACCAGGACCGCGCCGCCGCGCTGGGCCTGACCACGCGCCAGATCGCCGATGCGGTGGTCAACAAGGTGCGCGGCAACGTCGCCACCCGCTACAGCTTCCGTGATCGCAAGATCGACGTGCTGGTGCGCGTGCAGGAATCCGAGCGTGCCTCGGTGGATGACATCCGGCGGCTGATCGTCAACCCCAGCGGCAACAAGCCGGTGGAGCTGATCTCGGTGGCCGACGTCATCGCCACCACCGGCCCGAGCGAGATCCACCGCGCCGACCAGCGTCGCGTGGCGATCGTCTCGGCCAACCTGCGTGACATCGACCTGGGCAAGGCCATCACCGAAGTGCAGAGCATGGTCGCCAAGAATCCGCTGGGCACCGATGTCGGCATGCGCATCGGTGGCCAGGGCGAGGAACTGGGGGAATCGATCCGCTCGCTGCTGTTCGCCTTCGGGCTGGCGATCTTCCTGGTCTACCTGGTGATGGCATCGCAGTTCGAATCGCTGCTGCACCCGTTCGTCATCCTGTTCACCATCCCGTTGGCGCTGGTCGGTGCGGTGGCGGCATTGCTGCTGTCGCGTTCGCCGGTATCGGTGGTGGTGTTCATCGGCCTGATCCTGCTGGTGGGCCTGGTGGTGAAGAACGCGATCATCCTGATCGACAAGGTCAACCAGTTGCGCGAGGACGGCGTGGCCAAGCGCCAGGCATTGGTGGAGGGTGCGCGCTCGCGCCTGCGCCCGATCATGATGACCACCTTGTGCGCGGTGTTCGGCTTCCTGCCGCTGGCGCTGGCCTTCGGCCAGGGCGCCGAGGTGCGCTCGCCGATGGCGATCACCGTGATCGGCGGCCTGCTGGTCTCCACGCTGCTGACGCTGGTGGTGATCCCGGTGGTGTACGACCTGCTGGACCGCAAGCCGGATGAGTTCTATGCCGAGCGTGGCCGTCGTGCACGCCTGGCCGCCGCGCAGGCCGAGCAGGTGATCGCGCACGAAGACGATGCCATCGGCGGCGCCAGGGACTGAACCGGATGAACATCACCGAGCTGTCCATCCGCCGTCCCGTCACCACCATCATGCTGTTCGTGTCGATGGTGGTGATCGGCCTGATCGCCTCGTTCCGGCTGCCGCTGGAGTCCGAGCCGGAAGCCACCATCCCGTTCTTCTTCGTCTCGCTGCCCTATCCGGGCTCGACGCCGGAGGAAGTCGAGCGCAACCTGCTGCGCCCGGTGGAAGAGGCCATCGCCACGATGCCGGGCATCAAGACGATGAACTCGCGCGCCAATGCCGAAGGCGGCCAGATCCAGGTCGAGTTCAGCGATTGGAGCCGTGACATCGCCATGGCCGCGTCCGAAGCGCGCGAGCGCATCGACGCGGTGCGCGACCAGCTGCCGGATGACTTCCGCCGCTACTACGTGCAGCGCTGGAGCACCAGCGACCAGGAGGCGATCAGCCTGCGCTTGAACAGCAACGAGGACCTGACCGCGCGCGCGGACATGATCGAGCGCAGCATCAAGCAGCACCTGGAGCGCCTGCCGGGCGTGGCGCGCGTGGAAGTGGAAGGCGTGGCCAAGCAGGAAGTGTTGGTGGCGCTGGACAAGGACCGTATCAGCGCGCATGGCATCGCCCTGAATGAACTGGTCGAGAAGCTGCAGGCGGCCAACTTCTCGGTGTCCGCAGGGCAGATCACCGAGGATGGACGACGCCTGCGCGTGCAGCCCCGCGGCGAGCTGCTGGAGCTGCAGGCGCTGCGCAACCTGCCGGTCAACAACCGTGGCACGCGCTTGTCCGATGTCGCCGATGTCAGCCTGCAGCCGCAGCGCATGAGCTACGTGCGGCAGATGGAAGGCAAGCCCAGCGTCGGCGTGGACATCTACAAGGAGCGTTCGGCCAACCTGGTGGACCTGTCGCGTGCGGTGGGCCAGGAGATCAAGGTGCTCGAGCAGGACCCAGCGATGCGCGGGGTCGACGTCGAGGTGGCCTACGACTCGGGCAAGGCGGTGACCAGTTCGTTGCTCGCGTTGGCCGAGGCCGGTGCGATCGGCCTGCTGCTGTCGGTGATCGTGCTGTACGCGTTCCTGCGGCATTGGCCGTCGACGCTGATGGTGTCGATGGCGATCCCGATCTGCTTCATCATGACGCTGGGCTTCATGTACTTCACCGGCATCAGCCTGAACATCATCTCGATGATGGGCCTGCTGCTGGCGGTTGGCATGCTGGTCGACAACGCCGTGGTGGTGGTGGAGAGCATCTACCAGGAGCGGGAGAAGTTTCCCAACCAGCCGGAGCTGGCCTCGATCATCGGTACCCGGCACGTCGCCATCGCGCTGTCGGCCGGTACGCTGTGCCATTGCGTGGTGTTCCTGCCGATGATGTTCGGCGAGAAGAACATCATCACCATCTACCTGTCGCAGCTGGCGGTGACCATCTCCTTCTCGCTGCTTGCATCGTGGCTGGTGGCGGTGAGCCTGATCCCGATGCTGTCGGCACGCATGAAGACGCCGCCGGCGGTGAAGTCACCGTTGATCAGCAGGTTGCAGACCCGCTATGCACGCGTGCTGCGCTGGACGCTGGAGCACCGTGGCTGGAGCGTGGCCGGCATCGTGCTGATCTCGGCGATCAGCGTGTTCCCGATGATGAACACGGCCGGTGGCGGTGACGACAACGACCCGGACGAGATCAACATCTTCTACCAGTGGAAGGGCTCCTACTCGAAGGAGGAGATGGGCAAGGAAGTGCAGCGGGTGGAGGACTTCGTCAACGCCAACCGCGAGGAATTCCACGTCAAGCGGGTGTACAGCCGCTATTCGGAGCAGGGCTGGGCGCAGACGCGCCTGTACCTGAACATCGACGACCGCGAGATCAGCAAGAAGATCGAGGAGGAGGTCCGCAAGGGCCTGCCGCAGTCGGCGCGGGCCAAGATCGGCATCGGCTGGCCCGGCGGCATGGGCAGCGAAGGGCAGGGCGTGCGCTTCAGCCTGGTGGGTGATTCCAGCCAGACGCTGCGCGAGCTGGCCGACGACATCATGCCGATCCTGTCACGCAACCCGAAGCTGCGTGACGTGCGCGTGGACATCGGTGATGCCGATTCCGAGCTGGCGGTGCAGGTGAACCGCGAGCGCGCGGCGGCCTACGGCTTCAGCGCGCAGCAGGTGGCGCAGTTCGTCGGCATGGCGTTGCGCGGCTCGTCGCTGCGGGATTTCCACCGTGACGATGTGGAGATCCCGGTCAACGTGCGCTTCGCCGGCTCGGACCACTACAGCATCGAGGACTTGTCTTCGTTCATGGTGCGCAGCGCGTCCGGCAAGGAGATCCCGTTGCTGGCGATGGTCGACGTCAACGTCAACCCGGCCGCCAATGCGATCCAGCGCCTGAACCGGCAGACCATGCTGCGGATCGAGGCCGGCCTGGCCAAGGATGTGTCGATGGAGGACGCGCGCAAGTCGGTGGAGGCCACGCTGGGCGACATGGAGTTCCCGCCGGGTTACGGCTACACGTTCAATGGCGCCGGCTTCAACATCAACTTCGATGGCATGGACCAGATGCTGCGCGCCATCGTGATCGCGCTGGTGTTGATGATGGTGATCATGGCGGCGGTGTTCGAATCGTTGCTGTTCCCGGCCGCGATCATGTCCTGCGTGCTGTTCTCCATCTTCGGCGTGTACTGGTTGTTCTGGCTGACCGGCACCGAGATGAACATCATGGCCGTGATCGGCATCCTGGTGCTGATGGGCGTGGTGGTGAACAACGGCATCGTGATGATCGAGCACATCAACAACCTGCGACGGCGTGGCATGGCGCGCACCGATGCGTTGGTGGAAGGCAGTCGCGAGCGCCTGCGCCCGATCATGATGACGATGGGTACCGCGATCCTGGCGATGATCCCGATTGCCCTGAACACGCAGACCGCCGACGGCATGCCGCCGTACTACCCGATGGCCCGCGCGATTGCCGGTGGCTTGGCGTTCTCGACGGTGGTCAGCCTGTTGTTCCTGCCGACCATCTACGCACTGCTGGACGACCTGCGCCGGGGCACCGCACGTTCGGTGCGTCGCGCGCGCGGTTTGCCGGCCGAGCGCGAGGTGGCGCTGGAGAGTTGATCCATCCCGAAGTTGAAATTGAAAAGGCCCGCAGCGATGCGGGCCTTTTCATTGCGACGAAGTGAACGCCGCGGTGGCTTGAAGCTGCTCTGAGCCCTCTCCCGTATGCGGGAGAGGGGTTGGGGGGAGGGCAGGCTCTGGATAATCCAACCGAAAGGCCAAAGCTCCCTCATCCGGCGCTCCGCACCACCTTCTCCCGCATGCGGGAGAAGGAAGCGCCTGCCGGCTTGGCGTGGAGTTGGATGGCAGGCCGGGCCGCTCAAAGCCCCTCTCCCGCATGCGGGAGAGGGGTTGGGGTGAGGGTAGGCTCTGGATAATCCAACCGAAAGGCCAAAGCTCCCTCATCCGGCGCTCCGCACCACCTTCTCCCGCATGCGGGAGAAGGAAGCGCCTGCTGACATATCGTGTAGCTGGATGGCAGGGAGGCCGCTCAAAGCCCCTCTCCCATACACGGGAGGGGGGTTGGGGTGAGGGCAGGCTTTGAATAATCCATGCCGAAAGACCAAAACACCTTCATCCGCTGCACTGCACCGCCTTCGCGCGCGTGGGAGAAGGGGGAGCCTCTCAGCCAGCCAACTTTCCATAAACGCTGAAGCCCGTCAGCCACAGCCCCAGCATGCTGCCAAGGTTGGTCAGCATGAAGGTCAACGTGATGCGGGTGACGCGGTTGCGGTACCAACCCTTCAGGGTTTGGGCGTCGTCGCGCAGCTGCAGGAAGTCCTGGTAGGTCGGCTTGCGCAGCCGGGTTTCCACCAGTGCGGCGAATGCACCGGTCGGGATGCTCAGGCGGAACGGCTTGAAGGGGGCCACCGCGATGGCGGTGAGGATGCTTAGCGGGTGGCTGCCGGCGAGCAGGGCGCCCAGGCCGGCCAGGCCGCCGGTGTACAGCGCCCAGATCGCCAGCATCTGCGCGCCCATGTTCATGCCGCCCTTCCAGAAACCGATGCCGATGCCGGCCAGCACCACGGCCAGGATGGTCAGCGTGATCCACGGGACGTTGCGCTTCCTGGGCACCGATTCGAGCTGCTCGCGCAACTGCGCCGGCGGCTCGTTGTCGGTTTCCAGGTAGCGGGCCAGGCCGGCCAGATGGCCAGCGCCCACCACGGCGAGCACGTTGCGCTGCGCGCTGTCGTGCTCCTGGCGCAGGCGGGTGGCCATGTAGCGGTCGCGCTCGCCGATGATGGTCTCGTACAGCGCCGGGCTTTCCTTGGCGAACTCGCCGAAGCTCGACTCGAGCATGTCGCCCTGCTTGAGCTTCTCGATCTCGTCCTCGCCGACGTCCTCGGACGAGAACAACCCGGCCCCCAGGCCGGCGATCAGCTTGATCTTGCCAAAGAAGCCCAGCCGCTGCGAAACACGGCGGAAGGTCAGCCCGACGTCGCGGTCGATCAGGTGCACCGGCAGGTCGTTTTCCTTGGCCAGTGTCACCGCACGCTTGAGCTCGGCGCCCGGTTCGATGCCCAGCTGGTCGGCGAGGCGGCGCTGGTAGGCGGCCAGGGCGAGGTTGGCCGCGAACAGGGCCACGCGGCCCTTGCGGATGACTTCGACCAGGTCCAGCTGCGCCATTGCATTCGGGTTGGTCAGTGCGACCAGGCGTTGCGGATCCAGTTCGACCGCGACCGCATCGAACTGGCCGCTGCCGATGGCTTCTTCCACTGCCTGTACGCTGGCCAGCGAGACGTGGGCCGTGCCGAGCAGGGTGTAGCGCACGCCGTCGCGTTCGACGATGCGGACCGGCTGGCCGGCAAGCAGTTCAGTGCCGGCGTGTTGCGAGGAGTCGTTCATTGCGTCATTCATTGGAGGGGGCACTGTCGGTGCCGTCGCCGAGGGCGCGTTGCATCTGCACCGTGTCCAGCCAGCGGCCATGCTTGCGGCCGAGCCCGCGGAAGATACCGACCAGGTGGAAGCCGAAACGTTCGTGCAGCTTGATCGAGGCGGTGTTGGTGGGTTCACCGATCACCGCCACCATCTGCCGGTAGCCGCGCGCGGTGCAGGCATCGATCAACGCCTGCATCAGCGCGCTGCCCACGCCCTTGCCCTGGAAGCGACCATCGACGTAGACCGAGTTTTCCACCGTCCACTGGTAGGCAATGCGGGCACGGTAGCTGTTGGCATAGGCATAGCCGGCGACCTGGTCGTCGATGGTGGCGACCAGGTAGGGGAAGCCGCGCGCGGTGATGTCGGCCATGCGCCGTGCCATCTCCACTTCGTCCGGCACCTCGTATTCGTAGGTGTTGACCAGTTCTTCCACCTCCACCGCGTAGATGGCGGTGATGGCGGGGATGTCGGCCGGGGTGGCCGGACGCAGCTGCAGGCTCACGGGCACCCTTGGGTCAGTCGATGTAGCGCTTGAGCAGGTCGCCGTAGGCATCGATGCGGCGGTCGCGCAGGAACGGCCAGATGCGGCGGACGTGTTCGCTGCGCTGCAGGTCGACGTCGCAGACCAGCAGGGTCGGTTCGGTGCCGGCTTCGGCCAGGAACTCGCCCTGCGGGCCGAGAATGTGGCTGTTGCCCCAGAAGTCGATGCCCGAGGCGCCCAGCGGCGAGCGCTCGTGGCCGACGCGGTTGCAGCTCAGCACCGGCAGGCCATTGGCCACGGCGTGGCCGCGATGGCTCAGCACCCACGCATCGCGCTGGCGGTTCTTCTCGTCCTGCACGTCGTCCGGGTCCCAGCCGATGGCGGTGGGGTAGAGCAGCAGGTCGGCGCCGGCCAGCGCCATCAGGCGCGCGGCTTCCGGATACCACTGGTCCCAGCACACCAGCACGCCGAGGCGACCGACCGAGGTGTCGATCGGCTTGAAGCCGATGTCGCCTGGGGTGAAGTAGAACTTCTCGTAGAAGCCCGGGTCGTCGGGGATGTGCATCTTGCGGTACTTGCCCAGCAGGGTGCCGTCCTTCTCGAAGACCACCGCGGTGTTGTGGTACAGGCCGGCGGCGCGGCGCTCGAACAGCGAACCGACGATCACCACGCCGTGCTTCTTCGCCAGCGCGCCCAGGCGTTCGGTGCTCGGGCCGGGGATCGGCTCGGCCAGGTCGAACTCGTCTACCGATTCGTGCTGGCAGAAGTACGGGCCGTTATGCAGCTCCTGCAGCAGCACCAGCTTCGCACCCTGCGCGGCGGCCTCGGCCACGCGTGCTTCGATCACTGCCAGGTTGGCAGCGGCATCGCCGTGGTTGCGCTCCTGGACCAGGGCGACGGTAAGGGGGCTGCGCGCGTTCATGTGATGCGGATCCTGCGGTGGAAAACGCGCATGTTAGCGCGGATGCGCAGGCGCGACGTGGTGGGGGCTGAACGACTTCGGGCAGCGTGCGGCCGGGTGTTGTCCGGCGGCTTTCCGTGTGTTCAAGGTGATGGGAGGGGAGCCGGGCATGGCCGGGCTCCTCCGCGGCCGGCTCAGTGCTTGAGCAGGCCGGCCGGCAACTGCATGGTGATGCAATGCAGGCTGCCGTTCTGCCAGATCAGCGAGCGGCAGGGGACCTGCACGATCTCGCGACCCGGGAACGCCTGCACCAGCACGTCGCGCGCGGCATCGTCGGCCGCGTCGCCATAGGCTGGCATCAGTACCGCGCCGTCGATGATCAGGAAGTTGGCGTAGGAGGCCGCCAGGCGGCGACCTTCGTCCAGCACCGGTTGTGCCCACGGCAGCGGGAACAGGCGGTAGGGCTGTCCATCGGCGGTGCGCAGTGCGGCCAGCTCGGCACCCATGGCCTGCAGTTCGGCGTAATGCGAGTCCTGAGGGTCATCGCAGTTCTGGTAGACGATGCTGTCGGCCGAGGCGAAACGGGCGAGGGTATCGACGTGGGCGTCGGTGTCGTCGCCTTCCAGGTAGCCGTGGTCCAGCCACAGCACGCGGTCCTGCTGCATCCACTGCGCCATGTCCGCGCCCAGCGAGGCACGGTCACGCTCCGGGTGGCGCTCATGCAGGCACTGCCAGGTGGTCAGCAGGGTGCCGGCACCGTCGGTGTCGATCGCGCCGCCTTCCAGGGCGAACGGAATGCTGCGGACATCGGCCTTGGCGTTGAACACGCCGGCGCCGTGCAACACGCCGACCAGCTGGTCGTCGAGGCTGGCGTCGAACTTGCCGCCCCAGCCGGTGAAGCGGAAGTCCAGCAGCTGGAAGCTGCCGTCGGCGCGGGTGAGGGTGATCGGGCCGGAGTCACGCAGCCAGGTGTCGTCGTACGGCGCGGTGACGAACTGCACGCGCGCCATGTCGATCCGGTTCGAGCGCAGGCGCATCTCGGCGTAGGTCTCGACGTCGTCATCGGCCACGCAGATCAGTACCGGCTGGAAGCGGGTGATGGCGGCAACCAGCGCGATATAGGTTTCTTCGACCTCGGCCAGGCGCTCGGCCCAATCGGTGTCGGCGTGTGGCCAGGCGATGAGGACGCCGGACTGGGATTCCCATTCGGCCGGGAAGCGGAGCGTGTCGTTCATTTCTTCCTGCAGTTTCAGGGCCCGGCGCACTGGCGCGGGCGTAGGCGGCGACCGATGACCGGCACCGGCCGCCGGGACAAGGGTCAGCGGATCGGCGGCTTGGGCCCGACTTCACCGGGGCTGGCCTGGTTGGCCACCACGTCGATGACGCGCTGCCGTTCGAAATACACGGTGAACGCCGGGTAGACCCAGCGGTTGATGGTCGGCCACTGGCGCTTCTGGCCGCCACGCGGCTCCAGCCGCTCCTGCGGCGCGCCGAAGCGGGCTTCCACCTGCTGCGTGGTGTCGCCGCGTGCCGGCAGGGCGCCGGCCGGCTTTTCCTGAGCGCGGTCGATGAGCAGGGTGTCGGCCATCGCGGCCGGTGCCCCGCCCAGCAGGGCGGTCAGGGTCAGTGCTTGGAACAGTTGCTTCATGGTCGCTTCTCCCCAGAGGACAAGTGGCGATTACAGCAAAAAACGGCGACGAAAAACCGGCTTGGCGTCGTTTGGTTGCGCTGGAACACGTCTGTGCCGGAAGCTGGATGCAAAAAACCGCCCGAAGGCGGCTTTTTGCGGATTCCGGCGGCCTTGCGGCGACCGGTGCTGGCCTAGGCCAGTTGGCTCAGCGCTGGCGAGCCTTGAAGCGCGGGTTCGACTTGCAGATCACGAAGATCTTGCCGCGACGGCGAACGACCTTGCAATCGCGGTGACGAGCCTTCGCCGACTTCAGGGAGGACAGGACTTTCATGGCATACCTCGGCGGATAACTGTTGGGAATCTCAGGAGCGCGGCCGCGGATATGCAGGATGACGCTCGTTCAAGCCCGCCATTCTACCGGGCATTTCCATGCGCGTTCAAGTGGTTGCGGCAAATCGGGCCGCGGGGCGTCCGCGCGGGGCGTTAGAATAGCGCGATTCCCGTTCAGACTCAGGCAGCCACATGAGCCAGCTCCCCCCTGTTCTCACCATCGATGGCCCGTCCGGGGCCGGCAAGGGCACGGTCAGCCGCATCGTCGCGCGCCGCCTGGGCTGGCACTACCTGGATTCGGGCGCGCTGTACCGGGCGGTGGGCGTGGCGGCGAGCTGGGCCGATATCGACACCTCCGATGCCTCGGCGTTGGTGCGTTGCACCTTCGATACCCGGGTTCAGTTCGCTGAACAGGGTGAAAGCCTGCGCGTGCTGGTCAACGGTACCGACGCCACCGATGAGTTGCGGCTGGAGACCACCGGCGCGCTGGCCTCGGCGATCGCGGCCATCCCGGAGGTGCGTGCGGCGCTGAAGGAGCGCCAGCGCGCATTCAGGGCCGAGCCGGGCCTGGTGGCTGACGGGCGCGACATGGGGACGGTGATCTTCCCGGATGCCCCATTCAAGGTCTTCCTGACCGCCAGCGCCGAGGAACGTGCCAATCGTCGGCATAAGCAGTTGAAAGAAAAAGGGGTTTCGGTTAACTTTGATGACCTCCTGCGCGAGATCATGGCCCGCGACGCCCGTGATGCACAGCGCGCAGTGGCGCCCCTGAAGCCGGCCGAAGACGCCGTCTTCATCGACACCAGCGGAATTGGCATCGACGACGTCGTTGCCAAGGTGCTGGATCTGGTCCCCGCAACGGGCCCGTGATCCACGCAGTGTTGAGTGTGGCCAGTGCACCGGCCGCAGTCGCGAAGAGAAGTTGCAACAACCCCGCTGCGCAATGGTGCGTGGTGGGCTTTTCCATTCACACGGCCGCCGGCATGGGGTCGTACAACAGGCTGGACAGTCCGGGTTTCCGCAACGAATCCGCTGTCCGTGTGTTCAACTGAGTAAATCCAATGACCGAATCATTTGCAGAACTGTTTGAAGCCAGCCAGGCCAACCTGGCCAAGCTGAAGCCCGGCGCCATCGTTGTCGGTACCGTCGTTGACGTCCGCGGCGACGTGGTCGTGATCAACGCCGGCCTGAAGTCCGAAGGCATCGTGCCGATCGAACAGTTCCGTAACGACGCTGGCGAGATCGATGTGGGCGTGGGCGACCAGGTGAAGGTCGCGCTGGACTCCATCGAGAACGGCTTCGGCGAAACCGTCCTGTCGCGCGAGAAGGCCAAGCGCGCC
The DNA here is from genome assembly GCF_052871705.1 of Stenotrophomonas sp. LARHCG68. Taxonomy (NCBI): domain Bacteria; kingdom Pseudomonadati; phylum Pseudomonadota; class Gammaproteobacteria; order Lysobacterales; family Lysobacteraceae; genus Stenotrophomonas; species Stenotrophomonas sp. LARHCG68. The sequence goes on from NZ_JBIXJV010000001.1 coordinate 1,264,903, forward strand.
ATGGTGTGGGACGAGCTGGAAGAAGCGTTGGAAAAGAACGAAACCATCACCGGCCGCATCAGCGGCAAGGTCAAGGGTGGTTTCACCGTGGACATCAAGGATGTCCGCGCGTTCCTGCCCGGTTCGCTGGTCGATGTGCGCCCGGTGCGCGACCCGGCCTACCTGGAAGGCAAGGAGCTGGAGTTCAAGCTCATCAAGCTCGACCGCAAGCGTAACAACGTGGTCGTTTCCCGCCGTGCAGTCGTCGAGAGCGAGCATTCGGAAGAGCGCGAGCAGCTGATGGACAAGCTGCAGGAAGGCGCGATCCTGAAGGGTGTCGTCAAGAACCTGACCGACTACGGCGCGTTCGTGGACCTGGGCGGCATCGACGGCCTGCTGCACATCACCGACATGGCATGGAAGCGCGTGCGCCATCCGTCCGAAGTCGTGAACGTCGGCGACGAGCTGGACGTGCGCGTGCTGAAGTTCGACCGCGAGCGCAACCGCGTTTCGCTGGGCCTGAAGCAGCTGGGCGAGGATCCGTGGGACAACATCTCGCGTCGTTACCCGGCCAACAGCCGCGTGTTCGGCAAGGTCTCCAACGTGACCGATTACGGCGCGTTCGTCGAGATCGAGCCGGGCGTCGAAGGCCTGGTGCACGTGTCCGAGATGGATTGGACCAACAAGAACGTCAATCCGTCCAAGGTCGTGCAGGTCGGTGACGAAGTCGAAGTGATGGTGCTGGACGTGGACGAAGAGCGTCGCCGCATCTCGCTGGGCATGAAGCAGGTTGCCGCCAATCCGTGGGAAACCTTCGCTGCCATCCACAAGAAGGGCGACAAGGTGTCGGGCCAGATCAAGTCGATCACCGACTTCGGCATCTTCATCGGCCTGGACGGCGGTATCGACGGCCTGGTGCACCTGTCCGACATCAGCTGGAACACCACCGGCGAAGACGTGGTCCGCAACTTCAAGAAGGGCGACACCCTGGATGCCGTCGTGCTGGCGGTTGATCCGGAGCGTGAGCGCATCTCGCTGGGCGTCAAGCAGCTGGAGCAGGATCCGTTCGGCCAGTACATGGCTGCCAACCCGAAGGGTTCGAAGGTCGAAGGCGTCGTGAAGGAAGTTGACGCCAAGGGCGCGACCATCGAGCTGGCTGACGGCATCGAAGGCTACGTGTCGGCACGTGACGTCGCCAACGAGCGCGTCGACGACGCCACCCAGTTCCTGAAGGTCGGCGACAAGGTCGAAGCCAAGTTCGTGGGCATGGACCGCAAGGGCCGCACCCTGCAGCTGTCGATCAAGGCCAAGGACGATGCTGAAATGCGCGAAGTGCTGGAGGAATACCAGTCCTCTTCGGGCGGCACCACCCAGCTGGGTGCCTTGCTGCGCGCGCAGTTGAATGGCAACAAGTCCGAGTAATAATCGGACATCCTTGTTGTAGATGTATCTGGGCGGCCCGGACGATCAGTCCGGGCCGCTTCAGGCTAGAGAACCAGCCATTGGCGAGTACGCAATGACCAAATCCGAACTGATCGAAATCCTCGCGCGCCACCAGGCGCACCTGAAGGCCGATGATGTCGATCTGGCGGTGAAGTCCTTGCTGGAAATGATGGGGGGTTCGTTGTCCTCCGGGGATCGCATCGAGATCCGCGGTTTCGGGAGTTTTTCCCTGCATTACCGCCCGCCGCGCCTGGGTCGCAACCCGAAGACGGGTGACTCGGTCGCATTGCCGGGCAAGCACGTGCCGCACTTCAAGCCAGGCAAGGAATTGCGCGAGCGCGTCAGTTCCGTCATCCCGCTGGAAAGCGATCCTGCCTGAGCCTGCCCGGTTCCTGCTGCGAATTCATGCGCTGATTCGGTAAGCTACCGGCTCTTGATTATCGGAGCAGACGGCGCCATGAAGATTTTTCGTTTAGTGCTCCTGCTGGCCGTCCTCGTCGGAGGACTGGTGATTGGTTCGCTCAACTCGCAACCCATCCAGATCAGCCTGGCCTTCTGGATGCTCAAGACCACCTCCGGGGTGGCAATCATCGCCTCGCTGTTGCTCGGCGCCCTGGTGGGTGGCGGCATGGTGATGGCAGGCCTGGTCGTGCCGATGTACGCCAAGCTGCGCCGTGCCAACAAAGTGGTGGCTGCAGCCAACGCGGCGGCAGCACCGGCCGAAACGACGCAATCCCCTTCTCCTTTCGACGGGCGCTGATCGCAGATGGAATTCATCAGTGAGTGGTTCTGGTTCTTCCTGTTCCTGCCGCTTGCCGCGCTCAGCGGCTGGGTCGTGGGCCGCCGTGGCGGGCAACGGCATAGCGAGAACCAGGTCAGCCGGCTTTCCAGTACCTATTTCCGCGGCTTGAATTACCTGCTCAACGAGCAGCCGGACAAGGCCATCGAGCTGTTCCTGCACATCGCCGAACTGGACAAGGAAACCTTCGAGACGCAGGTGGCGCTGGGGCATCTGTTCCGCCGCCGCGGCGAAGTTGATCGCGCCATCCGCCTGCATCAGGGCCTGGTCAATCGCAATGACCTGAGCGATGCGCAACGTGTGCAGGCATTGCTTGCCTTGGGCGAGGACTACATGAAGTCCGGCCTGCTTGACCGCGCCGAAACCGTGTTCACCGACCTGGCCAGGCTGGACCAGCGTGCGCCGCAGGCGCTCAAGCACCTGATCAGCATCTACCAGGCCGAGCGCGACTGGGAAAAGGCGATCGAGAACGCCACCCGTTACGAGCAGGTCACCGACGAACCGATGGGCAAGCTGATCGGGCAGTTCGAATGCGAGCTGGCCGAGCGCTATCGCGCCGCGGGCCGTCTGGAGGATGCGCGCGCGGCGATCAACCGCGCCAATGCGGCGGATGCGATGAGCGTGCGTGCCGGCATCATCGAGGGCCGCCTGGAGAGCGACTTCGGCAATGACGAAGCCGCGGTGCGTGCGTTCGAGCGTGCGGCACGCAATGACCCGGACTACCTGCCGGAGATCCTGCCGCAGCTGTTGAAGAACTACCGGAATGTCGGTGATCTGGCTGGCGCGCGTGCGTTCCTGGCCGAAATGACCGAGCACTACCGAGGCATTGCGCCGGTGCTGGCACTGACCCGCCTGATGGAGGAGCAGGAAGGCACTGCGCCTGCACGCGCCTATCTGGGGCGACAGCTGAAGGATCGTCCTTCGGTGCGCGGTGAGTCGGCGCTGATCGACCTGACCCTGGCCGAGGGCGCTGACCCGGTTGCCACGCTGCAGGACCTCAAGCACATCACCGACCAGTTGCTGGTCCGCAATCCGGCCTATCGCTGCACGCGTTGTGGCTTCGGCGCCAGGACGCACCACTGGCAATGCCCGAGCTGCAAGGAGTGGGGCACGGTCAAGCCGCTGCTGAACTTCGCGGTGCTCTGAACCGTGCCGATGTCGTTCGTACTTCTGCCGCTGGCGACGCTGGCGCTGGCGGCATGGGTGACCTGGCTGGCCATCCACTATGCGATCCGTCGTCGATTGGTCGATCTTCCCGGCGAGCGGCGCAGCCACCAGGTCACCACGCCACGCGGTGGCGGGGTCGGGATCGTTGCATCGCAGGTGTTTGCCTGTTCCGTTCTGGCTTTCCTGTACCCCGCTTACGCGTTCGCGCTGTTGGTCTTCGCGGCGGGGCTGCTGTTGGTGGCGGGAATCGGCTGGTGGGACGACCATCGGCCACTTCCCGCGCTACCACGGTTGGGTGTTCACCTGCTTGCATCGCTGATGCTGGGCGGGGTGGTGCTGGTGGCGACCGGCGACCCGTTGAAGGCGGCGTTCTGTGCCTTCCTCGCGGTGTCGCTGATCAACATCTGGAACTTCATGGATGGCATCAACGGATTGGCCGCCAGTCAGGCGGCGCTGGTCGGCATCGGGGTGGCAGTGATCCTGCCCTGGCCCCAGGGAATCGCGGGCGCAGTGCTGGCGGCCGGTTGCCTGGGGTTTCTCCCGTTCAACTTCCCGCGTGCCCGGATCTTCATGGGGGATGTGGGCAGTGGCGCGCTGGGCTACCTCATTGCCGGATTGCTGGCACTGGGCATGTGCACGACAGTGCTGGCCCCGCCGTTGTGGCTGGTATTGCCGTCGGTGTTCCTTGTTGATGCGGGGTTCACCTTGTTGGCGCGGATACTCAAGGGTGAGCGCTGGATGCAGCCGCATACCCAGCATCTGTATCAGCGGTTCGTGAAACGTGGCCGAAGTCACGCCATTGTCACGGTCATGTACGCCAGTCTTACGCTGTCGGGAGTGGCATTTACGGTATTCTTTTCAAGCCTTCCCCTAGGTTGGGGATGGGCAGGGGGATTGGGCTGGGGGGCTGCGCTTGCAGCCGCCTGGGGTTTCCTGCGCATCGGGCTTTTCAATAAGGACGACGACTGAATGGCATCCTGGCATGATCGATTCCCCGGTAGTGGTCTGCGCTATGCGGTGATGTTCCACGATCTGGTCATGGTCTGGCTGGGGTGGCAGCTGCTGTTTGCCGCGCGCTACGCGATGCTGGACAACGCGCCTGACCAGCCGCTGTTCTCGCTGGACGTGCTGGCCGTGGTGGCGATACAAGGAATCGCGTTCTGGAAGGTCGGCCTTTATCAAGGCCTGTGGCGTTTCGCCAGCGTTGCCGACCTGATCAATATCTTCAAGGCGAGCTTCATTGGCCTGCTGGCCATCGTTGTGCTGTTCACCTACCGACGGCTTCACGGCATTCCGATCTCCGTATTGGTGGTCTATCCGTTTGCGCTTTCAGCGCTGCTGGGCACGCCACGGTTGTTGTACCGGGCCTGGAAGGACTACCAGTCCGTGCATTTGGATGCGCGGGCACGCCGCGTGCTGGTCATCGGTGCGGGGCAGGCGGCGGAAGGGCTGATCAAGGACCTGCGCCGCTCGGGCGACTATGAGCCGGTCGGGCTGGTTGATGACTCGATTCATCTGAAGGGCGCGAAGCTGCATGGCGTGCCGATCCTGGGCAAGATCGACGATCTGGTCTCGGTTGCCCGGGAGACCAGCAGCAAACTGCTCGTGATTGCCATTCCAACCATCGATGCCGCCGGCATGCAGCGTATCGTGGGCTTGTGCGAGCGGACCGGGTTGCCGTTCCGGACCGTGCCGCGGTTGACCGATATCCTGGAGGGCAGCTCGCTCCCCGGTGAACTCAAGGAAGTGGCCATCGAGGACCTGCTGGGCCGCAAGCCGATCCTGCCCGACTGGGAACTGATCCGCGGTTGGCTGCGGGGACGCACGGTGCTGGTGACCGGTGGCGGTGGTTCGATTGGTTCGGAGCTGTGCCGGCAGTGTGCACGGCATGGCGTTACCCGTGTCGTCGTGCTGGAGATCAGCGAACTGCTGATGATCAACATCCAGGCCGAGCTGCGGCGCAATTTTCCGGACCTGGATGTGCAGGGGGTTTTGGGTGATTGTGGCGATCCGGCCGTGATCCGCCATGCCTTGCGCACCTTCCGGCCCGATACCGTGTTCCATGCGGCTGCCTACAAGCAGGTGCCGTTGCTTGAGGATCAGTTGCGCGAGGCGGTGCGCAACAACACGCTGGCAACCGAGTGCGTGGCTTCGGCCTGTGCGGAAGCCGGGATCGAGAACTTCGTGTTGATCTCCACCGACAAGGCGGTGGATCCGGTCAACGCGCTCGGCGCGAGCAAGCGCTACGCCGAAATGATCTGCCAGAGCCTGAACAAGCGCGCGCCATCGACCCGCTTCGTCACCGTCCGCTTTGGCAACGTGCTCGGTTCGGTCGGTAGCGTGGTGCCGTTCTTTCGTGAGCAGATCCGCAAGGGGGGGCCGGTGACGGTCACCCATCCGGACGTCAGCCGCTACTTCATGACGATCCCGGAAGCCTGCCTGCTGATCCTGCAGGCGGCCGCCTCGTCCTCGCGTGGTGCCATCTACATGCTGGACATGGGCGAGCCGGTGCTGATCCGTGACCTGGCCGAGCAGATGATCCGGCTGGCCGGCAAGGTGCCCGGCGCGGACATCGCCATTGTCTATACGGGCCTGCGTGCCGGTGAGAAGCTGCACGAGAGCCTGTTCTACCACGACGAAAACTGCCAGCCGACCGCCCATCCCAAGGTGATGGAAGCCGGTGTGCGTGAATTCTCGCCTGATCTGGTACTTGGCAACGTGGCGGCGCTGCGCAAGGCCATCGCTTCCTATGATCTCGAGGCGATGCAGCAGATCCTGACCGCCACCATTCCTGAGTTCAAGCCGATCGAGGAGCCGGGAGTGCCCAGTACCTCGGCCAAGATCGTGCCGTTCCCCACCAAAGAAGCTGGAAGGATTCATTGATGAGTGTTCGTATCAAAAAGGCGGTGTTTCCCGTGGCGGGCCTGGGGACGCGCTTCCTGCCTGCGACCAAGACCGTGCCGAAGGAGATGCTGCCGATCATTGATCGTCCGTTGATCCAGTACGCGGTGGATGAAGCCATCGAGGCCGGTTGCGATACGCTGATCTTCATCACCAACCGCTACAAGCATGCGGTGGCCGATTATTTCGACAAGGCCTACGAGCTGGAGCAGAAGCTCGAGCGCGCCGGCAAGACCGAGCAGTTGGAGCAGATCCGCCATGTACTGCCCAAGGGCGTGCGCGCGGTGTTCGTGACCCAGACCGAGGCGTTGGGCCTGGGGCACGCGGTGCTGTGTGCCAAGCCGATCGTCGGAGATGAGCCGTTCGCGGTCCTGTTGCCGGACGACCTGATCTGGAATCGTGGCGACGGCGCACTCAAGCAGATGGCCGATCTCAATGAGGCATCGGGGGCCAGCGTCATCGCGGTGGAGGACGTGCCCCACGAGAAGACCGGCAGCTACGGCATCGTCGCCACTGACAAGTTCGACGGGCGCAAGGGGCATATCACCCAGATCGTCGAGAAGCCCAAGCCGGAGGACGCGCCCAGTGACCTGGCCGTGGTCGGCCGTTACGTGCTGAGCCCGAAGATCTTCGAACTGCTTGAGTCCACCGGGACCGGAGCGGGCGGGGAAATCCAGCTGACCGATGCGATCGCGCAGTTGCTCACCAGCGCGCAGGTGGATGCCTATCGGTTTGAGGGCACCCGCTTCGACTGCGGCACGCACCTGGGGCTGGTCGAGGCCACGGTGCGTTTCGCGCTGGAGAACCCGAAGCTGGCCGGCCCGGCGCGCGAAGTCATGCAGAAGATGCTGGCCGAGTAAGCCCCGCGCTTGCAGGGCGTCGACCTTCAAGGGTGACATGCAGAAGGGCAGCCACTGGCCGCCCTTCCTGCTTTCTGCATCATGCGAAGCATCAGGGCGTCGGTTTCAGGGCATCACGTCGATGCGCACAAAAAGGGCGGCCCGCGGGCCGCCCTTTCGGCGTCATCCGGCGCGTGGGATTACAGCGACTCGAAGATGCCGGCAGCACCCATGCCGGTGCCGATGCACATGGTGACCATGCCGTACTTCTGCTGGCGGCGACGCAGGCCGTGCAGGATGGTCGCGGTACGGATCGCGCCGGTGGCACCCAGCGGGTGGCCCAGGGCGATGGCGCCGCCCAGCGGATTGACCTTGCTCGGGTCCAGGCCGCAGTCGCGGATGACGGCCAGCGACTGCGCGGCGAAGGCTTCGTTGAGCTCGATCCAGTCCAACTGGTCCTGGCTCAGGCCGGCCTGCTTGAGCGCCTTCGGGATCGCGGCGATCGGGCCGATGCCCATCACTTCCGGGCGCACGCCGGCGACGGAGAAGCTGACGAAGCGGGCCAGCGGGGTCAGGCCGTAATCCTTGATGGCCTGCTCGGAGGCCAGTAGCACCGCGCCGGCACCGTCGCTCATCTGCGAGGAGTTGCCGGCAGTGACGGAGCCGCCGAACTGGCCGTTGTGGAACACCGGACGCAGCTTGGCCAGGCCTTCTGCCGAGGAATCAAGGCGCGGGCCTTCGTCGGTGTCGGCGAGCTTGTTGCGGGTGATGATGCGCTTGCCATCGGCCAGGTCGGGCAGGTGCGAGATGATCTCGTAGGGACTGATCTCGTCCTTGAACTCGCCGTTCTGGATCGCGGCGATGGCCTTCTGGTGCGAGGCCAGGGCGAAGGCGTCCTGGTCTTCGCGCGAGACCTTCCATTCCTCGGCGACCTTCTCGGCGGTGATGCCCATGCCGTAGGCAATGGCGGTGTGGTCGTTGTCGAACACGCTCGGTGCCATGGCGATCTTGTTGCCCATCATCGGCACCATCGACATCGACTCGGTGCCGCCGGCCAGCATCAGGTCGCTGTTGCCCAGGCGGATCTGGTCGGCGGCCATGGCCACGGCCTGCAGGCCGGAGGAGCAGAAGCGGTTCACCGTCTGCGCGGCGATGGTGTTGGGCAGGCCGGCCAGCAGCACGCCGATGCGCGCCACGTTCATGCCTTGCTCGGCTTCGGGCATGGCGCAGCCGATGATGGCGTCGTCGATGCGGTTGACGTCCACGCCCGGGGCCTGGGCGACCACGCTCTTGAGCACGTGGGCGAGCATGTCGTCCGGACGGGTGTTGCGGAACATGCCCTTGGGCGCCTTGCCAACCGGGGTGCGGGTGGCGGCGACGATGTAGGCGTCCTGGATTTGCTTGGTCATTGCAGTGATCTCTTCAATAGGTGTGAGCGTGAGGGCGGGCGAGGGCGACGCCGTGGCGTCGCGCCTGAAGCACGCTCACTCAGTTCCGCAGCGGCTTGCCGGTGGTCAGCATGTGCGCGATGCGGGCCTGGGTCTTTTCCTGCTGGGCCAGTTCGACGAAGTGCTTGCGCTCCAGGGTGAGCAGCCACTCTTCGTCCACTAGCGTGTTGCGGTCGACCTTGCCGCCGCACAGCACGGTGGCGATGCGCTCGGCGATTTCGTAGTCGTAGGGGCTGATGAAGCGGCCTTCGAGCATGTTGACCAGCATCATCTTGAAGGTGGCGATGCCCACGTCGCCGGCGACGCGGATGCGGCGTGCCGGCAGCGGCGGACGGTAGCCGCCCTCGGCCAGCGCGGTGACCTCGGCCTTGGCGATGTGCAGCAGCTCGAAGCTGTTGAACACGACCTTGTCGGTGCCACGCATCAAGCCCAGTTCCTTGGCATTGACGGCCGAGTTGGAGACCTTGGCCATGGCGACCGTTTCGAAGGTCTTCTTCAGCTCGGCGAACACGTCGCCGTCGGCACCTGCGGCCTGCGAGGCGCGCACGGCGATTTCCTTCAGGCCACCACCGGCCGGCAGCAGGCCGACGCCGGCCTCGACCAGACCGATGTAGCTTTCCAGCGCGGCGACCGACTTGGCCGCATGCATCTGGAACTCACAGCCGCCGCCCAGGGCCAGGCCGCGCACCGCGGTCACCACCGGCACGGTGGCGTACTTGATGCGCTGGCTGGTGCGCTGGAAGTTGGCGACCATCGCCTCGAACTCGGCGATCTTGCCGGCCTGCAGTGCGCCCAGCGCACCGGACAGGTCGGCGCCGGCGGAGAAGGGCTCCTTGTTCTGCCAGATCACCACGCCCTTGAACTGCTTCTCGGCCAGGCCGATGGCGTGCTGGATGCCGTCCAGCACCTGGTCGGAGACGGTGTTCATCTTGGTCTTGAAGCTGATGACGCCGATGCCGTCACCGTCGGTCCACAGGCGGATGCCGTCGTTCTCGAACACGGTCTGGCCCGGGGCGAACTTCTCGCCGAGCAACGCATCCGGGAAGCGCTGGCGCTGGTACACCGGCAGCGACGAGCGCGGCACCAGTGCATTCTGCGACGGGCTGTAGCTGCCTTCGGCGGCATGCACGCCGTCTCGGCCGTCCAGCACCCAGGCCGGCAACGGGGCATTGCTCATGCTCTTGCCGGCGGCGATGTCCTCGGCGATCCACTGCGCCACCTGCTTCCAGCCGGCGGCCTGCCAGGTCTCGAACGGGCCCAGCGACCAGCCGTAGCCCCAGCGGATGGCCAGGTCCACGTCGCGCGCGGTTTCGGCGATGTCGGCCAGGTGGTAGGCGCTGTAATGGAACAGGTCGCGGAACGTCGCCCACAGGAACTGGGCATGCGGGTGCTGGCTCTCGCGCAGCTTGGCGAACTTCTCGGCCGGGTTCTTGATCTTCAGGATCTCGACCACTTCCGGTGCGGCGGTGCGGTCGGCCGGACGGTAGTCCTGCTTTTCAAGGTCGATGACCAGGATGTCCTTGCCGACCTTGCGGAAGATGCCCGCGCCGGTCTTCTGGCCCAGTGCACCCTTTCCGATCAGCGCGCCCAGCCATGCCGGGGCGGCGAAGTACTTGTGCCACGGGTCGTCGGGCAGGGTGTCGCCCATGGTCTTGATGACATGCGCCATGGTGTCCAAACCGACCACGTCGGAGGTGCGGTAGGTCGCCGACTTCGGGCGGCCGACCAGCGGGCCGGTCAGGCCGTCCACTTCGTCGAAGCCCAGGCCGAACTGCTGGGTGTGGTGGATGGTGGACAGGATCGAGAACACGCCGATGCGGTTGCCGATGAAGTTCGGGGTGTCCTTGGCGTACACCACGCCCTTGCCCAGGTTGGTGGTCAGGAAGGTTTCCAGGCCTTCCAGCACCGACTTGTCGGTGGTCTTGGCCGGGATCAGCTCGGCCAGGTGCATGTAGCGCGGCGGGTTGAAGAAGTGCACGCCGCTGAAGCGGTGGCGCAGTTCTTCCGGCAGCACGTCGGCCAGCTTGTTGATGCCCAGACCGGAGGTGTTGGAGGCCAGCACCGCGTGTTCGTTCACGAACGGGGCGATCTTCTTGTACAGGTCCTGCTTCCAGTCCATCCGTTCAGCGATGGCCTCGATGATCAGGTCGCAGTCGCGCAGCTGCTCCAGGCCCGAGTCGTAGTTGGCCGGGGTGATGGCTTCGGCCAGCGACTTGGACGCCAGCGGTGCCGGGCTCAACTTGCCCAGGTTGGCGATGGCCTTGAGCACGATGCCGTCGGCCGGACCTTCCTTGGCAGCCAGGTCGAACAGGACGGTGTCGACGCCGGCATTGGTCAGGTGGGCGGCGATCTGCGCACCCATGACGCCTGCGCCCAGGACGGCGGCGCGGCGGACAAGCAGGGAATTGGACATATCGATAAACCTTTGGTCTGCGATGACGGGTGGATCAGGTAAGGGACGAATCCGGCGTACGTGCGCTTGCACGGAAGCCGGCTTCAGCGAAATGGATCAGTTCCTGCGCGGCCTTGCTGCGGTGGGCGGCCTCGCTGATGTTGTGCGGGCGCTTGATCAGGCCGAAATCGGCCATGGCGTAGGTGAGCGCGCCGGCCAGGAAGTCCAGGCGCCAGTACAGCTCTTCCTTGCTCAGGCCAGGGACACAGGCGCCGATGGCCTTGCCGAACTCGCGCAGCACGTGGCCGTAGTGGTCGGACAGGAACTTGCGCAGGTTGTCGTTCTTCTCGGCATAGGCGCGGGCGATCACGCGGACGAAGGCGCCGCCGCTCTGGCGGTCCTGGGCCAACGCCAGCGCCGGCTCGACGAAGGCCGCCAGCACCGCACGCAGGTCGCCGGGCTGGCTGCTGCGGGCCTGTTCCAGCTGGCCCAGGCGGGCGGCGGTCATCTCGTCCATGCGGCGGCGGAACACTTCATTGACCAAGTTTTCCTTGGACCCGAAGTGGTAATTGACCGCCGCGATGTTTACGTCCGCGTGACTGGTGACCTGGCGCAGCGAGGTACCGGCGAAGCCGTGCTGGGCGAACAGTTCCTCGGCCGCGCCGAGGATGCGGTCCTTGGTGGAGAAGCTGGCGGGTTTGCCCATGGCGGTCACAATCAATCAAACGATTGTTTGGATCCTACGCCCGGCCGGGCGTCCCGGTCATGCTGCGGCGCAACATAATTCACGTGGCGCTGTGCAAAGGCCCGGGGCACCCGGTAGAATTAGCCACCGCAATTCAGGCTAAGCCCGCGTCCGCACGCGGGTTTTTTTCATGTACCCTCGGGCCGACCGGCCCTGAACAACCGGAGAATTCCCATGGCGCTGGAGCGCACCCTTTCCATCATCAAGCCCGACGCCGTTGCCAAGAACGTGATCGGCGAGATCTACGCCCGCTTCGAAAAGGCCGGCCTGAAGGTCGTGGCCGCCAAGTACAAGCAGCTCTCGCGCCGTGAAGCCGAGGGCTTCTACGCCGTGCACCGCGAGCGTCCGTTCTTCAACGCTCTGGTCGAGTTCATGATCTCCGGCCCGGTGATGATCCAGGCCCTGGAAGGCGAGAACGCCGTGCTGGCGCACCGCGACCTGCTGGGCGCCACCAACCCGAAGGACGCTGCCCCGGGCACCATCCGCGCCGATTTCGCTGATTCGATCGACGCCAACGCCGCCCATGGTTCGGATTCGGTCGAGAACGCCGCCATTGAAGTGGCCTACTTCTTCGCCGCCACCGAAGTGGTTTCGCGCTAAGCAGTAAAGAAGGTTGAAGCCGTGAACGAGGTCGTACAGACACCCGCCATTCAGCCGCTGCCGAAAACGGCGCCGACCGCTGGCAAGCAGAACCTGCTCGACCTTGATCGCGCGGGCCTGGAAAAGTTCTTCGTCGAGACTCTCGGCGAACAGAAGTTCCGTGCCCACCAGGTGATGAAGTGGATCCACCACCGCTACGTCACCGATTTCGACCAGATGACCGACCTCGGCAAGGCGCTGCGCGCCAAGCTGCATGCCCATGCCGAGGTCGTCGTCCCCAATGTCGTGTTCGACAAGCCCTCCGCCGACGGCACCCACAAGTGGCTGCTGGCGATGGGCGTGGATGGCAAGAACGCCATCGAGACCGTCTACATCCCGGACAAGACCCGCGGCACGCTGTGCGTGTCCTCGCAGGTCGGTTGCGGCCTGAACTGCACCTTCTGCTCGACCGCCACCCAGGGCTTCAACCGCAACCTGACCACCGCCGAGATCATCGGCCAGGTATGGGTGGCCGCCCGCCACCTGGGCAACGTGCCGCACCAGATGCGCCGTCTCACCAATGTGGTGATGATGGGCATGGGCGAGCCGCTGATGAACTTCGACAACGTCGTGCGCGCCATGAGCATCATGCGCGATGACCTGGGCTACGGTCTGGCCAACAAGCGCGTGACGTTGTCCACCTCCGGCCTGGTGCCGCAGATCGATCGCCTCTCGGTCGAGAGTGATGTATCGCTGGCCGTGTCGCTGCACGCGCCGAACGATGAGCTGCGCGAAACGCTGGTGCCGCTCAACAGGAAATACCCGATCGCCGAGTTGATGGCGTCGTGCGCGCGTTACCTGCGCGGCAACAAGAAGCGCGATTCGGTGACCTTCGAATACACCCTGATGAAGGGCATCAACGACCAGCCCGAGCACGCCCGCCAGCTGGCGCGCTTGATGCGCCAGTTCGACAACGCGGTGCAGGCCAAGGATTCGGGCAAGGTCAACCTGATCCCGTTCAATCCGTTCCCCGGTACCCGCTACGAGCGTTCGGACGAGGAGCAGATCCGTGCCTTCCAGAAAATCCTGCTCGACGCGCAGGTGCTGACGATGGTGCGCCGTACCCGCGGTGACGACATCGACGCGGCTTGCGGCCAGCTCAAGGGCCAGGTGATGGACCGCACCCGCCGCCAGGCCGAATTCAACCGTCTGCTGGAAGCACAGGAAAACGGGGATGCGCGGGCCTGACCGGCTGCTCCTGCTGGCGGTCGTGGCGCTGCTGCTGGCCGGCTGCGGCGAGCGCAATGCGCGGATCGGCAAGATCAAGGGGTACAAGCCGGTCGCGCCGGTGTACGAGGTGCGCGATGACGCGCAGACCCGCAAGCGGATGAAGTACGACGAGCTGCTGGGCGTGGCCGGCGATCGCTTCGGTCGCGGTGATCTGGAGGATGCCCAGAAGTTCGCCCGCTCCGCCCAGAAGCTGGACGCCTCGCGCCCGGAAGCCTTCACCGCGCAGGCCTTGGTGGCCTCGCAGCGCGGCCAGGACGAGGAGGCCGGCGCGCTGTACCGCAAGGCCGCCGAGCTGGCGCCGACCCAGGGTGCGGAGCTGAACAACTACGGCGTCTGGCTGTGCTCGCACGGGCATCCGGCCGAGGCGCTGGTCTGGTTTGACCGTGCCCTGGCCGATGCCAACTACGGCTCCCGGGCCGAGGCGCTGGCCAACGCCGGTGGCTGTGCGCTCGAAGCCGGCCAGAACGAGCGCGCCGAGGACAACCTCCGCCAGGCGCTGGCGTCGGCGCCGAACAACGCCTACGCGCTGGAATCGATGGCGCGCAACGAGGTCCTCCATGGGCGCTATTTCGAGGCCCGGGCCTTCTACCAGCGGCGTTTGGCGGCTGCGCCGGCCACGGTTTCCGTGTTACAACTTGCCATTCAGATTGAAGAGCGGCTGGGCGACAGGAGTGCCGTCGGTCGATTCCAACAGCGGTTGCGCGAAGAGTTCCCTTCGGACGCGGCCTCGAAATCCCAGGGCTGATGCATTGTGATCAATGATCCGGATGTAAGCGCTTTCGAAAGTGCGGTGGGATGTGGTGAGCGGCTCCGCAAGGCGCGCGAGGGTGCCGGGTTGTCGCTCGAAGCGGTTGCCAGTCAGTTGAAAATGCCCATTCAGGTTGTGTCCGCACTGGAGTCCGAGCAGTGGGATCGTCTGGGGGCGCCGGTGTTCGTCCGTGGCCAGCTGCGCAGCTATGCGCGCCTGCTGAAGGTGGACCTGGGGCAGTTGCTGGAGCAGGCGCGGATCGCGCCGGTCGAGCCGCCCAAGCTGGTCAGCCATACCCATACCCCGCCGATGAAGCGGATGGCCGAGAACCTGGGCCGCCGCGCGGTCTATGTGGTCATCACCGCCGTGCTGGCCGTGCCGATCTGGTACGTGGTCAGCAGTACCACCCGCAGCGCGCCGCCCAGCACCGCGTCGCTGGACGTGGTGCCGCCCGCCGCCACGACGGTTGCCGCTGACCCGGCGAGCGCCGCCGCGTCGCCGGCTGCCGCGCCGGTGCCGTCCGCGGCACGGCAGGAAGGCCCATACCTGGCCTCGATGGCGCCCATTGCCCGGCCCGTCGCGGCGGCCTCGGCGCTGACGTTGAACTTCAAGGGCGACAGTTGGGTCAACATTTCCGCACCGGACGGTGCCACGGTCGAGAAGGCCCTGGTCCGTGCTGGTGAAACCCGTAGCTTCAACGCCGGCCAGGTCGGGCACATGGTGCTCGGCAATGCGGCCGAGGTTGAGGTCCAGCAGGCGGCCGGGAGCGTCGATTTGACGCCCTACAAGCGCGGTAATGTCGCCCGCTTTACGGTATCCTCTGACGGTTCCGTGGCGCCGGTTTCACCCTGAGGCAAGGCGCCGATCAATACAACAAGGCTCCCCGGCAGGGTGGGCGAGAGTACGCATGGCGATTGACGACCTGCTCGACGAGCACGAACAAAGCGAACGTGTCCGCACGTGGCTGCGCAAGAATGGCGCCGGAATCTTCGGCGGAGTGGTACTCGGCATCGGCGCCATCGCCGGCTGGCAATGGTGGCAGAAGGACCAGGTCGGCAAGCTGGCTGAAGCCAACGTCCGCTATGAGGCGGTGACCCGCAGCCTGCAGTCCAGCAAGCTGGACGAGGCGGCCAAGGAAGTCGCTGCGCTGGAAGGCGGCAAGGCCGGCATCTACGCCGACCTGGCGTCGCTGGAGCTGGCCAAGGCCCAGGTCGAGGCGGGCAAGAACGACGACGCGATCAAGACGCTGCGCGCGCTCAAGACCGAAGGCGAGTTCAAGACGCTGATCGACCAGCGCATCGCGCGATTGCTGATCGAGACCGGCAAGGCCGGCGAGGCGCTGACCCTGATCGGCAACGCCGAGGACAGCGCCAGCCTGGAGATCCGCGGCGACGCCCAGGTCGCGCAGGACAAGCGTGATGAAGCGCGTGACCTCTACACCAAGGCATTGGCCAAGCTTGACGTGGCTGCACCGCAGCGCCGCCTGCTGGAAACCAAGTTGATGGATGCCGGCGGCACGGTGGCCGATCCTGCGGCGGAGAAGATCTGATGAAGCTCAAGTATGTTGCAGGCGTGGTGCTGGTCGCGATGACCCTGACCGGTTGCTCGACCGTCAAGGGCTGGTTCGCGGGCAAGGACGCGGCGGCCAAGAAGGCGCTGGAACCGGCCGAGCTGGTCAAGTTCGAACCGGGCGTACGGGTCGACCGCATCTGGTCGACCGGCGTGGGCAAGGGCGAGGGCCGCATCGGCGTGCGTCAGGCGCCGCTGGTGCACGATGGTCGCGTCTATGCCGCGGCGGTGGAAGGCGGCGTGCATGCGCTGGACCTGCAGACCGGCAAGGAGATCTGGAAGTACGTCCCGGCCAAGGAAAAGAAGCAGCCCAAGCTGCGTCTTTCCGGTGGTCCGGGCGCGGGTGACGGCCTGATTGTGATCGGCACGCTGGACGGGCAGGTGATTGCCCTGGATGCGGCCAATGGCAGCGAGAAGTGGAAGGCCAAGGTGCCGGGCGAAGTGATCACCGCGCCGGCCGTCGCGCAGGGTCTGGTGTTCGTGCGCAGCAACGATGGCCGTACCACCGCCCTCGACGCCGCCACCGGCGAGCAGCGCTGGTTCAATTCGCAGGAACTGCCGACGCTGACCGTGCGCGGCAACGCGCCGGTGGTGACCGGCCCGGGCGTGCTGTTCATCGGCAACGACGACGGCACCCTGAGCGCGCTGGCCATGCAGGACGGCCGCCCGCTGTGGGAACAGATGGTCGGTACGCCGGAAGGCCGCACCGAGCTGGAGCGTATGGCCGACGTGGACGGCGCACCGGTGCTGGAAGGTAATACGCTGTACGTCACCAGCTTCAAGAACGAGACCATGGCAATCGAAGGCCCGACCGGCCGTCCGCTGTGGTCGCGTGACCATGGTGGCGCTGGCGGCGTGGCGATTTCGTCGGGCAACGTGGTGGTGACCGACGGCAAGGGTACGGTTTACGGCCTGGACAAGAATTCCGGTTCGGCCATGTGGTCGCAGCAGGCGCTGGCGCGTCGCTCGGTCACCGGTGCCGCCATCCAGGGCGACTACGCCGTGGTGGGGGACTACAAGGGATACGTGCATTGGTTGCGGCTGAGTGACGGTGAGCTGGCCGCGCGCGCGAAGAGTGGCGGTGACGCCCTCCTGGCGCAGCCGGTCGTCGCCGACGGCATCCTGCTGGTGCAGAACGTTGATGGAAAGCTGACCGCATTCCGGTTGGCCCAATAAGGAGTAAACGCGATGCTGCCTTTGGTCGCCCTGGTAGGACGGCCGAACGTCGGCAAGTCCACCATTTTCAATGCGCTGACCCGTACGCGCGATGCGCTGGTCCATGACCAGCCCGGGGTGACCCGCGATCGCAACTACGGCGTCTGCCGCTTGGACGAGGACAATCCCTTCCTGATCGTCGATACCGGTGGTATCGCCGGTGAAGAGGAAGGGCTGGCCGGCGCCACCGCGCGCCAGGCCCGTGCCGCCGCCGGTGAGGCGGATCTGATCGTGTTCGTGGTCGATGCCCGAGATGGCACCTCCGCGCTGGATGACGAGATCCTGTCGTGGCTGCGCAAGCTTGCGCGGCCCACGCTGCTGTTGATCAACAAGATCGACGGCACGGACGAGCATGCCGTGCGTTCGGAGTTTGCCCGCTACGGGTTCGGCGAGATGCTGATGATCTCGGCCGCGCACCGTCAGGGCATCGATGACCTGGTCGAGGAAATCATCGAACGTCTGCCCGAGGAAGGCACGACCGAGGTGCTGGACAACGACCCGAACCGCATCCGAATTGCCTTCTGCGGGCGCCCGAACGTGGGCAAGTCGACGTTGGTCAATCGCCTGCTGGGCGAGGAGCGCATGATTGCCTCCGAAGTGCCCGGCACCACCCGTGACTCGATCTCGGTGGACATGGAGCGCGACGGCCAGTTGTACCGCCTGATCGACACCGCCGGCCTGCGCCGCAAGGCGCGCGTGGAGGAAGTGGTCGAGAAGTTCAGCGTGGTCAAGACGCTGCGCGCCATCGAACAGGCCCAGGTCGCGGTGCTGATGCTCGATGCCAGCGAAGGCGTGACCGACCAGGACGCCAGCGTGCTGGGTGCGGTGCTCGATGCCGGCCGTGCGCTGGTGATCGCGATCAACAAGTGGGACGGGCTGACCGACTACCAGCGCGAGCAGGCCGAAACGCTGGTGTCGCTGAAGCTGGGCTTCGTGCCGTGGGCGGAAGTGGTCCGGATCTCGGCCAAGCACGGCTCGGGCCTGCGCGAGCTGTTCCGCGCGGTGCACCGCGCGCATGCCTCGGCCACGCACGAGTTCAGCACCAGCGAGGTCAACAAGGCGCTGGAAATCGCTTACGAGACCAATCCGCCGCCGAGCATCCGCGGCCATGTCTCCAAGCTGCGCTACGTGCACCCGGGTGGCACCAACCCGCCGACCTTCATCGTGCATGGCACGCGCCTGAAGGAGCTGCCGGATTCGTACAAGCGCTACCTGGAAAACTTCTTCCGCAAGCGCTTCAAGCTGGTGGGCACGCCGGTGACGTTCCTGTTCCGTGAAGGCGCCAACCCGTACGAAGGCAAGAAGAACGTACTGACCGAGCGGCAGATCAAGGCAAAGCGGCGCTTGATGAAGCACGTGAAAGGCAAGAAGTGATGCATCGGAAGGCGACCGCAAGGTCGCCTTCCGCGTTCAGGGCCCCCTAGGAGCATCCTTGGGGGCGAGGCAAGGATTCTCCCGCGTGCAGGTCTTGCGGCCCAGGCCGCTCCTGCGGGGGTTGTTGGCCGATAATCGGCGGATGAGCATTCGTGAATTGACCCCGGAACAGGCCCGTGAGCGGCAGCGGCAGGGCGCGTTGTTGATGGATGTGCGCCAGGCGCACGAGCGCGCCGGCGGGATGGCGGAGGGGGCCCTGGGCGTTGCCAAGGACGAGCTGTTGGCTGCGCCGGGCACCCGCCTGCCGGCGCTTGATCGCGAGATCGTGCTGATCTGCCAGAGCGGCAGGCGCTCGGCCGATGCGGCATCGGTGCTGGGGGCGCTCGGCTATACGGCCGTGGCCTCGGTCGCTGGCGGCACGGTGGCCTGGCGGACGGCCGGGCTGCCACTGGTACAGCCGCAGATGGACGCGGCGGACCGCGACTTCTACGACCGCTATTCACGTCACCTGCTGCTGCCGCAGGTAGGCGAGGCGGGCCAGCGGCGCCTGCAGCAGGCGCGGGTGCTGGTGCTGGGCGCCGGCGGGCTGGGAGCGCCGGCCAGCTTCTACCTGGCCGCGGCCGGGGTGGGGCACCTGCGCATCGTGGACCACGACGTGGTCGAGCGCAGCAACCTGCAGCGGCAGATCGTCCATGCCGAGACGGCGGTGGGCGTGGCCAAGGTGCTCTCCGCGCGCGAGCGGCTGCTGGCCCTGAATCCGCATGTCGACATCGAGGCCGTGCAGGCGCGGGTGAGCTCGGACAACGTCGATGCGCTGTTGCAGGACGTCGATGTGGTGCTGGATGGTTCGGACAATTTTCCGCTGCGCTACCTGCTCAACGATGCCTGCATCAAGCACGCCAAGCCGCTGGTGTATGCCGCCATCGAGCGTTTCGACGGGCAGGTGAGCGTGTTCGATGCCGGGCGCCAGCGCGGCGTGGCGCCGTGCTATCGCTGCCTGTTCCCGGAGCCGCCACCGCCGGAGTTCGCGCCGAACTGCTCCGAAGCCGGGGTGCTGGGCGTGCTGCCGGGGCTGGCCGGGGTGATGCAGGCCACCGAGGTGCTCAAGCTGCTGCTGGGCATGGGGGAGCCGCTGGTCGGGCGCCTGTTGCGCTTCGATGCGCTGCAGATGCGCTTCCGCGAGAGCCGCGTCAGCGCCGACCCGGATTGCCCGGTGTGCGCGCCCGGCGTGCCGTTCCCCGGCTACATCGACTACGCGGCCTTCTGCTCGCACCAAGGCTGACTATGCAGCGACCGCTAGGCGCGTGCGCCGCTGCATCCGGCTTGCACAGGGTGTGCTTTATCGTGTGCCCTCCAGATTGGGAGTAGCAACATGTCAGCCGAGTCCTCGACGGAACTTGTGAAGGTCGTCGCCCTGCTGGGTGCCGCCGTGGTGGTGGTCCCGCTGTTCCGGCGGCTGGGGCTGGGGTCGGTGCTCGGCTACTTCGTGGCCGGCCTGGCGATCGGCCCGTTCGGTTTCGGCTGGTTCTCCGACCCGCAATCGATCCTGCACGTGGCCGAACTGGGCGTGGTGATGTTCCTGTTCGTGATCGGGCTGGAGATGCGGCCCTCGCACCTGTGGAGCCTGCGCAAGGAGATCTTCGGCCTGGGCACGGCGCAGATCGTGGCCTGCGCGGCGGTGTTGACCGGCGTGGCCATGCTGTTCGGCTACCGGCCGCAGATCGCCTTCATCGCCGCGGCCGGCTTCGTGCTGACCTCGACGGCGGTGGTGATGCAGTTGCTGGCCGAACGCGGTGACCTGACCCTGCCCTCGGGGCAGAAGATCGTCTCGATCCTGCTGTTCGAGGACCTGCTGATCGTGCCGCTGCTGGCGCTGGTGGCCTGGATGGCGCCGACGCAGGCCGGCGCGCATGAAGGTTCGCGCTGGGTGGGGGTGGCCATCGGTGCCGGTGCCATCGTCGGGCTGGTAGTTGTGGGCCGCTACCTGCTCAATCCGTTGTTCCGCATCCTGGCCGAGGCCAAGGCGCGGGAAGTGATGACGGCCGCCGCGCTGCTGGTGGTGCTGGGGTCGGCCCTGCTGATGCAACTGGGCGGGCTGTCGATGGCGATGGGCGCCTTCCTGGCCGGCGTGCTGCTGTCCGAATCCACCTTCCGCCACCAGATCGAGGCCGACATCGAGCCGTTCCGCGGCATCCTGCTGGGCCTGTTCTTCCTCAGCGTGGGCATGGCCCTGGACCTGTCGGTGGTGGCGGCGAACTGGAAGCTGATCGCGCTGCTGGTGCCGGCGATGATGGCGGCCAAGGCGCTGTGCATCTATGCGGTGGCGCGGGTGATGGGCAGTGACCACCGGCAGGCGCTGGACCGTGGCGTACTGATGGCGCAGGGCGGTGAGTTCGCCTTCGTGCTGTTCGCCGCCGCTGCGAGCGCAGGCGTGATCGATGCGCCGATCAACGCCAACCTGACGGCGGTGGTGGTGCTGTCGATGGCCCTCACGCCGCTGTGCATGCTGGTGTATCGCCACCTGGTGAAGGAGGCGGAGGTGTCCACCGATGGCGTGGAGGCCGCCGACGGGCTGAGCGGTGCCGTGCTGGTGATCGGCTTCGGCCGCTTCGGGCAGGTGTCGAGCCAGTCGCTGCTGGCGCGCGACGTGGACGTGACCATCATCGACAACGACATCGAGATGATCCGCAGCGCCGCCGACTTCGGCTTCAAGGTTTACTACGGCGATGGCACCCGGCTGGACGTGCTGCGCGCGTCCGGCGCCGAGACCGCCGCGGCGATCGCGGTATGCGTGGACGACCGCGGCGCGGCCGACCGCATCGTCGAGCTGGCCACGCATGAGTTCCCCCAGGCCAAGCTGCTGGTGCGCTCGTATGACCGCGAGCACTCGCTGTCGCTGATCCACGCCGGCGTGGACTTCCAGATCCGCGAGACCTTCGAATCGGCGGTGGAGTTTGGCCGGGCGGCGCTGCTGCAGCTGGGCGTGGAGGAGTTCGAGGCGGACCTGGTGGCCCAGGAGATCCGCCGCCGCGATGCCGAGCGCTTCGAGCTGGAGATGGCCGGCGGCGTCGGGGCCGGCGTTGGCCTGCTGTACGGCAACATGGCCGGGCCCAAGCCCACGCCGTTCACGCCGCCGCGCCGGGAATCGCGCACGCTCAATCCCGACGCGGTGGCCGGGGCAGGGCAGGAGGAGGGCGATGCGGCCCGGTAATGGCGTGGATAGGCGCAGGCGAGGTGTCGCGCCTGCCGTAATCGGGGACAATACGCTTCCCCGCCATCGCCCCCACGCCCCATGACCGTTTCCGCCGCACCCGCGCAGACCTCCCGCATCCTTGATGGCCGTCGTATCGCCGAAGAACTGCTCGACGACCTGAAGGTCCGCGTGGATGCGCGCCTGGACGCCGGGCGTTCACGCCCGGGCCTGGCCGTGGTGCTGGTGGGGGGCGACCCGGCGTCGGCGGTGTACGTGCGCAACAAGCGCCGTGCCGCCGAGAAGGTGGGCATCGAGGCGTTCGATTACGACCTGCCCGAAGGCACCACCGAGGCACAGTTGCTGGACCTGATCGACCAGCTCAATGCCGATCCGAAGATCCACGGCATCCTGATCCAGCTGCCGCTGCCGGGTATCCCCGACGCCAGCCGGCTGATCCAGCGGATCGACCCGGGCAAGGACGTGGACGGTTTCCACCCGCAGAACGTCGGCCACCTGGTGCTGCGTGAGTTCGGCCTGCGCCCCTGCACCCCGCGTGGCATCACCACGCTGCTCGGCCACACCGACCAGCCGGTACGCGGCCGCAATGCCACCATCGTCGGTGTCAGCAACCACGTGGGCCGTCCGATGGGGCTGGAGCTGCTGATCGCCGGCTGCACGGTGACCAGCTGCCACAAGTTCACCCCGAAGGACGTGCTGGAACAGGCCGTGCGCAACGCCGACATTCTGGTGGTGGCGGTGGGTATCCCGCAGCTGATCCCCGGTGAGTGGGTGAAGCCGGGTGCGGT
The DNA here is from genome assembly GCF_052871705.1 of Stenotrophomonas sp. LARHCG68. Taxonomy (NCBI): domain Bacteria; kingdom Pseudomonadati; phylum Pseudomonadota; class Gammaproteobacteria; order Lysobacterales; family Lysobacteraceae; genus Stenotrophomonas; species Stenotrophomonas sp. LARHCG68. The sequence goes on from NZ_JBIXJV010000001.1 coordinate 1,287,390, forward strand.
GGTGATCGACGTCGGCATCAACCGCCTGGAGGACGGCCGCCTGGTCGGTGACGTGGGCTTCGAGGCTGCCGCGCAGCGCGCCAGCTGGATCACCCCGGTGCCTGGTGGGGTGGGGCCGATGACCGTGGCGACCCTGATGCAGAACACCATCGAGGCCGCTGAAGCCGCGCGCTGATTTCGAGCGGGCGCTTGCCCCTCGCCAGCCCTCCCCTTCGCGCCCGCGGCGCTGGGGAGGGAGCCGGTGCCAGACGCTGCCGTGACCTGATCCATGGCAGGAACCACGCCTTCCCTTGGCCATGGGCGCAGGGACGAAGAGAGGGAAGGGCTTTCCCCCACGGACGCCTGAACAACCCCTCCCGGACGCGACACTGCGTCGCACCAGCCCCCTGACATCGGCCCCCGAATAGGGGTAAAATGTCGCGCTTCCCCACAAATCGGGCACGCCGATGCTGCGCATCCAGGCTGAAGCACTCACTTACGACGACGTCTCGCTCGTCCCCGCTCACTCCACGATCCTGCCCAAGGATGTCGACCTCGGCACGCGCCTGACGCGTGACCTGCGGTTGAAGTTGCCGATCGTCTCGGCCGCCATGGATACCGTCACCGAAGCCCGCCTGGCGATTGCCATGGCCCAGCTCGGCGGCATCGGCATCATCCACAAGAACCTGACCCTGGAGCAGCAGGCCGCCGAAGTGGCCAAGGTCAAGAAGTTCGAGTCCGGCGTGATCCGCGACCCGATCACCGTGGGCCCGGAAACCAGCATCCGCGACGTCCTGGCACTGACCCAGGCGCACAACATCTCCGGCGTGCCGGTGGTGGGCAGCGACGGCCTGCTGGCCGGCATCGTCACCCACCGCGACATGCGCTTCGAAACCGAGCTGGACGACCCGGTTCGCCACATCATGACCAAGAAGGATCGCCTGGTCACGGTGAAGGAAGGCGCGGCCTCCGATGAGGTGCTGCAGCTGCTGCACCGCAACCGCATCGAGAAGGTGCTGGTGGTCAACGATGCGTTCGAACTGCGCGGCCTGATCACCGTCAAGGACATCCAGAAGAAGAGCGACAACCCGAACGCCGCCAAGGACGCCGCCACGCGCCTGCTGGTCGGTGCCGCGGTGGGCGTCGGTGGCGACACCGAGCGTCGGGTCGAGGCGCTGGTCGCCGCCGGCGTGGACGTGCTGGTGGTGGACACCGCGCATGGCCATTCGCAGGGCGTGCTGGACCGCGTGCGTTGGGTGAAGAAGACCTTCCCGAACGTGCAGGTGGTCGGCGGCAACATCTGCACCGGCGAGGCAGCGCTGGCGCTGCTGGATTCCGGCGCCGATGCGGTCAAGGTCGGCATCGGCCCGGGCTCGATCTGCACCACCCGTGTGGTCGCCGGTGTCGGCGTGCCGCAGGTGACCGCCATCGACCTGGTCGCCGAAGCGCTGCAGGACCGCATCCCGCTGATCGCCGACGGTGGCATCCGCTACTCCGGTGACATCGGCAAGGCACTGGCCGCCGGCGCGTCGACGGTGATGATCGGTGGCCTGCTGGCCGGTACGGAGGAATCACCGGGCGAGACCGAACTGTTCCAGGGACGCTCCTACAAGAGCTACCGCGGCATGGGCTCGCTGGCCGCGATGGAGAAGGGGTCCAAGGACCGCTACTTCCAGGACGCCGCCACCGCCGACAAGCTGGTGCCGGAAGGCATCGAAGGCCGCGTGCCGTACCGTGGCCCGGTCGGCGGCATCATCCACCAGTTGATTGGTGGCCTGCGCGCGACCATGGGCTACGTCGGTTGCGCCACCATCGAGGACATGCGCACCCAGCCCAAGTTCGTGAAGATCAGCGGCGCCGGCCAGCGTGAGAGCCACGTCCACGACGTGCAGATCACCAAAGAGCCGCCGAACTACCGCGCCTGATGCGGCAAGCAGAAGAGGAACGAGGACGCTGTCCCGTTCCTCTTTCTCTATCCGCCATCCGTTTTGCATCGTCCCCCGTTTTCATTGATCACCTGCCGGGCTTTATGACCAACATCCATAACGACAAGATCCTCATCCTTGATTTCGGCGCCCAGTACACGCAGCTGATCGCGCGTCGCATCCGCGAGTTCGGCGTGTACTGCGAGATCTGGGCGTGGGACCACGATCCTGCCGAGATCGCCGCGTTCGGCGCCAAGGGCATCATCCTGTCCGGTGGCCCGGAAACCACCACGCTGCCGGGTGCGCCGGCCGCGCCGCAGGAAGTGTTCGACAGCGGCCTGCCGCTGCTGGGCATCTGCTACGGCCTGCAGACCATGGCCAAGCAGCTCGGCGGTGGCACCGAAGCCGCCGACCAGCGCGAGTTCGGCCATGCCGAAGTGAAGCTGCTGGGCAACGACGGCCTGCTCGGTGGCCTGTCCGACCACAACGGCGAGCCGCGCCTGGATGTGTGGATGAGCCACGGTGACCACGTCACCCACGTACCGCCGGGCTTCGCCATCACCGCCGTGACCGACCGTATTCCGGTGGCCGCGATGGCCAACGAGGACAAGCGCTGGTACGGCGTGCAGTTCCACCCGGAAGTGACCCACACCAAGCAGGGCTCGGCGTTGCTCAAGCGCTTCGTCACCGAGATCTGCGGTTGCGCCACGCTGTGGACCGCGGCCAACATCATCGACGACCAGATCGCCCGCGTGCGCGAGCAGGTCGGCAGCGATGAGGTGATCCTGGGCCTGTCCGGCGGCGTCGATTCGTCGGTGGTGGCCGCGCTGCTGCACAAGGCCATCGGCCAGCAGCTGACCTGCGTGTTCGTCGATACCGGCCTGCTGCGCTTCCAGGAAGGCGACCAGGTCATGCAGATGATGGCCGAGAACATGGGCGTGAAGGTCGTGCGCGTGAATGCCGCCGACCGCTACTTCAAGGCGCTGGAAGGCGTCAGCGACCCGGAAGCCAAGCGCAAGATCATCGGCAACCTGTTCGTGGAGATCTTCGACGAGGAGTCGAACAAGCTCAGCAACGCCAAGTGGCTGGCGCAGGGCACGATCTACCCGGACGTGATCGAGTCGGCCGGCAGCAAGACCGGCAAGGCGCACGTCATCAAGAGCCACCACAACGTGGGCGGCCTGCCGGAAGACATGAAGCTCAAGCTGGTCGAGCCGCTGCGCGAACTGTTCAAGGATGAAGTGCGTCGCCTCGGCGTCGAGCTCGGCCTGCCGCGCGCGATGGTCTACCGCCATCCGTTCCCGGGCCCGGGCCTGGGTGTGCGCATCCTGGGTGAAGTGAAGCGCGAGTACGCCGAGCTGCTCGGCAAGGCCGATGCGATCTTCATCGAGGAACTGCGCGCGGCCGACCTGTACGACAAGACCAGTCAGGCGTTCGCGGTGTTCCTGCCGGTGAAGTCGGTGGGCGTGGTCGGTGATGCGCGTGCTTACGAGTGGGTGATCGCATTGCGTGCGGTGGAAACCATCGACTTCATGACCGCACATTGGGCGCACCTGCCGTACGATTTCCTCGGCCGCGTGTCCAACCGCATCATCAACGAACTGCGTGGCGTCTCGCGCGTGGTCTACGACATCTCCGGCAAGCCGCCGGCGACGATCGAGTGGGAGTGAACCGCGCCAGGCCGCGTTGATCGGGGCATTGCCGGGATGAATCGGGCGGGCATTGGCGTGAAGTCGATGCCCGTTCCCGTTTGTGGGCCGTGATGCGGCATGGCAGTCCTGCGCCTCGGTCCGGACCGGCGGGGGTGTGCAGGCAACAGGGACACACACGAGGAAGGCGCGATGGACGAAGAACGGGACACGGGCGTGCAGCAAGACCGGCTGCGCATCTGGCAGCGCGGGCCGAAATGGCGACGTTGGCTGGTCATCGCAGGGATGTTCCTGGGCGGATGGACGCTGCTGTTCGGTGGCTGGATCGGTGTCGCGTTGCTGCGGGGGTCAACCGATCGTGATGCCGGGGCAGTTGCCTTCAACATCGTGCTGGTCATCTTCATGGCGACCGGCATGTTCCTCGTGCTGCATCGCGCGCTCTATCGCCAGTTCTGGCATCAGGACTGCAAGCGCACTGCCGACGGCATGAACCCCGTCGATACCGCGTTCCCGTCGAAGGCCGGGCGGACCCTGCCGCCGGTCGTGCGCTGGCCGTGGGGGTTGCGCCTGCGCCATGGCGTCCTGCGGGTCATCGGCATGGCGACCTTGCTTCATGTGTTCCTGCCCTTCGGGAACCAGGTGGCCATCAGCGGTTTCCTGGCGCAGCACAGCGCCGGATGGGCGTCGGCAGGGAGCCTTGCGACCCTGCTGTTCGCCTGGGTGCCGCTGGTCCTGCTTTCGCTGCTTTCCATGCTGCTGCTGTCGCGCCAGATGCGGCGGCGCGACGCCGGGCTGCTCGATGAAGAAGGCAAGCGGTTGCTCCAGGCCGAGACGAACTGGCTGTTTTCCTTCGCGGCCGCCTTTGCGATGACCGTGTTGTTGTGTCGCGTGTTTGGCGCGATGGTGGTCCGCTATCTCTGACGGCCATTGGCGTCGTGCGTCGGGCTGTCCCGGGTTGCCGGCAGCCGCGACGGTTGCAGTTGCCCGCTATTGCCGCGCTGGCTACGGGTTGTCCGGGAACACCCGCTCGCTCAGGAAATCGACCAGCGCCCGCAGCTTGGGCGAGGGGTGCTTGCTGGCCGGCCAGAGGATGTGGAACACGCCGGTGGCGCCGATGGCGTCTTCCAGCAACGGTAGCAGGCGTCCGTCGGCCAGCGGCTCGCGGATGGCGAAGTCGGGCAGGTAGGCGATGCCCAGCCCGCGCAGCGCGAAGCACAGCCGCGTCTCGATGTTGTTGCAGACCATGGTCCGTGGCAGTTGCAGTTCGCCTTCGGCGATGGGGTGGCGCAATACCCAGGTTTCCAGCTTGCCGGTGTTGGGGAAGCGGTAGTGCAGGCACTGGTGATGCAACAGGTCGGCCGGCGTGCGCGGCGTGCCATGGCGGGCGAGATAGGCCGGTGAAGCCACGACCTGCAGCCGGAAGGCGCCCAGGCGGCGTGCCGACAGCCGCGAGTCGGCCGGTGCGCCGGTGCGTATCACTGCATCGAAGCCCTCCTCGATCACGTCCACCATGCGGTCGGTGAAGTCCAGGTCCAGTTCGATGTCCGGGTAGGTGCGCATGAACTCGCCCAGTACCGGCAGCATCAACGGACTGACCAGGGGCAGGCTGATGCGCAGTCGCCCGCGCGGCGTGCCGCTGGCCTGGGACAGCTCCAGTTCGGCGGCTTCGATCTCGGCCAGGATGCGCCGGCTGCGCTCCAGGAACAGCGCGCCCTCGGCGGTGAGGGTGACGCTGCGCGTGCTGCGGTGGAACAGGCGTACCCCCAGCTTTTCCTCCAGGCGCGCGACGCTCTTGCCGATGGCCGAGGCGGAGACGCCCAGTTGCCGCCCGGCAGCCACGAAGCTGCGGGTCTCGGCGACCTGCACGAACACGACGAAGCCGTTGAGGCTGTCCATCCCTGCTCCCTGACATGGCGTGATTGCGGACGTTTGTATCCGCACAGCGCGGAAATGTAGCCCACTTTTTCCCGAATTGAAGGATTTCTATCGTCACACCTCCCCCAAGCAGTGAGGTGTTTCCATGACGATGACGTCGTCCTTGCCATCGCCAGCCCCCGACCGCTCGCCGCTCAGCGCCCCCGTGAAGGCTGTCGTTGACCAGGCCATCGCCGAGCATCGGCTGGTGGGTGCGGTGGTGCTGGTGCGCCGGGATGGGCGCTGGGTGCACCGCCAGGCGGCCGGGATGGCCGATCGCGAGGCCGCCCGGCCGATGCAGTTGGACACGATCTTCCGGCTTGCTTCGGTCAGCAAGCCCATCGTGTCGATGGCGGCGCTGCTGCTGGTTGCACGTGGGCAACTGGATCTGGACGTGGACATCCGTCGATGGCTGCCGTGGTTCCAGCCTCGGTTGGCCGACGGACAGCCGGCCGTCATCACGCCCCGGCACCTGCTCAGCCATATGGCCGGGCTCGGCTACCGCTTCTTCGAAGCAGACGCGCAGGGGCCTTATGCACGGGCCGGCGTGTCCGACGGCATGGATGCGGTCGGGTTCGACCTGGACGAGAACCTGCGCCGGATCGCCAGCGTGCCGCTGGCCTATGCACCGGGAGCCGGATGGGGGTACTCGTTGGCCACCGATGTCCTGGGGCGGCTGGTTGCACAGGTGCACGGACAACCGCTGGCGCAGGCGGTCCGCGCGTTGCTGACCGGCCCGTTGGAGATGCGTGATACCGGTTTCGTGGTGGACGATGCCGCGCGGCTGGCCGTGGCCTATGTGACTGACCAGCCGGTGCCGCATCGGCTGGGCGAGGGCGAGGTGATCGCTCCGTTTGCAGGAACGGTCGGCATCCCGTTCAGTCCATCACGCGTCCTGGACCCGATGGCATTCGCATCCGCGGGTGCCGGCATGGCGGGTACGGCCGGCGACTTCCTGCGCTTGCTCGAGGCGCTGCGCAGCGAAGCGCTGCTGCCGCCCGCGCTGCTGGACGAGGCCGGGCGCGACCAGGCCGGGGGAGCAGAGGTGGCCGGTGCCCCCGGGTTCGGCTTCGGGCTGGGCTTCTCGGTGCTGCGCGATCCGTTGCTGGCGGGCTCGCCGGAAAGCCCCGGGACCTGGCGCTGGGGCGGCGCCTACGGGCATTCGTGGTTCGTGGACAGGCAGCAGCGATTGAGCGTGGTCGCTTTCACCAACACCCTGTACGAGGGCATGTCCGGGCGCTTCGTCGCCGACGTGCGTGATGCGGTGTACGCCGGCATTGGCGGTGCCCGATGAAGACGGGGCCGCACGACCGCCTGCCGCTGGCGTCGCTGCTGGCGCTGGCCTTGGCAGGGTTCATCACCATCCTCACCGAGGCGCTGCCGGCCGGCCTGTTGCCGCAGATGGCGCAGGGGCTGGCGGTATCGGAGGCCTGGGTCGGCCAGACCATCACCGTCTACGCACTGGGCTCGATGATCGCCGCGATCCCGCTGACCACCGCCACCCAGGGCATGCGCCGACGGGCGTTGTTGCTGGCCGCGATCGCCGGCTTCGCGCTGACCAACGCGGTCACCACGTTCTCTTCGAACCTTGTGCTGACGATGCTGGCGCGCTTCGGCGCCGGCGTGTCGGCAGGGCTGCTGTGGGCGTTGTTGGCAGGCTATGCCACGCGCATGGTGCCGGCATCGCAGAAGGGCAAGGCGATCGCGATTGCGATGGTCGGCACGCCGTTGGCGCTGTCACTGGGAATCCCGGCGGGAACCCTGCTGGGCCAGGTGCTGGGCTGGCGGACCTGCTTCGGCATCATGAGCGTGCTGGCGGTGTTGTTGATGGCCTGGGTACGCCTGCGCCTGCCGGACTTCCCCGGCCAGGACAACGGTCGAAGGGCATCGCTGCGGCAGGTGTTCACCTTGCCGGGGGTGCGGCCGGTGCTGTTCGTGGTGTTGGCTTACGTGCTGGCGCACAACATCCTGTACACCTACATCGCGCCGTTCCTGGCACGTGCGGGCATGGCGGCGCGGACGGACCTGGTGTTGCTGGTGTTCGGCAGCGCATCGTTGTTCGGTATCGTCGGCGTGGGTCTCTGGATCGACCATCATCTGCGCCTGCTCACGCTCGCCAGCACGGGGCTGTTTGCCACCGCTGCGCTTGCACTGGGAGTCCTGGGCGACATGCCGGTGGTGGTCTACGCCGCGGTGGCGATCTGGGGGTTGGCGTTCGGAGGCGCGGCAACCCTGTTCCAGACCGCGCTGGCGACAGCCGCCGGGGCGGCGGCCGATGTGGCGCAATCGATGCTGGTCACCACCTGGAACTTGGCCATCGCCGGCGGCGGCCTGATCGGTGGCGTCCTGCTCACGCACGCCGGGGCGGGGGCGTTTCCACCGGCCGTGATGGTGCTGCTGGCAGTGACGGCTTGGCTGGCCTGGCGGCAACCGGCGGACGCCTGCGCACGCGTCGCCTGACCCGCGCGGGGTGCGTGGAATGCGTCGCGACAGCGTGGCAATCCATGCAGTGCCGACACCGCCTCGCCGCGTCAGGCGGGCCCGGCTTCCGGGGCGAATTCGGCGACCAGCTGCAACCAGGCCTGGGCGGCGGCGGACAGGTATCCGCCGCGGCGCCAGGTCAGTGCCATCTTCCAGTCCAGTTCGGGCGCGTCCAGCGGCACGACGGCCACGTCCGGACGTGGCCGGGCCACGGCGATCATGCGCGGCAGCAGGGCCACGCCCAGGCCGGCGGCGACCAGGGCGATGATGAAATCCGGTTGGCCGCTGCGGGTGGCCTCGCGTGGCGTGAAGCCGCGCGCCAGGCAGGCCTGGACGATGCGGCGGTTGAGCATGAAGCCCTTTTCGAACAGCACGAACGGCACCTGCGCCAGGTCCTGCAGCTGCAGCGACGGCCGCCGTGCCAGCGGGTGCGCCTGCGGCAGCAGCGCGACCAGCGGCTCGGTGCGCACGGCCTGCCATTCCAGGTCGTCGGCCACGGGCAGCAGGCTGGCGGCCAGTTCGATCTCACCGGCGCGCAGGCTCTCTTCCAAGGCCTCGCTGCCTCGCTGCTGCACGTGCAGTTCGATCCGCGGGTACTGCTGGCGGAAGCGTGCCAGCACCGGCGCGAACAACACGTCGCTGCCCAGCGAGGCCAGGCCCAGGTGAAGCGCGCCTCGCTGCAGGCCGCGCAGTTCTTCCAGTTCGCGCAGCATGTCCTCGCGCTCGCCGAGCAGGGCCAGGGCACGCCGGTAGACGATCTGTCCGGCGGGCGTCAGCCGCACGCCGTGGCGGGAGCGCTCCAGCAGGGTTTCACCCAGCTCCTCTTCCAGCTGGCGGATGGCCTTGCTGACCGTGGGCTGGGTGGCGAACAGGGTCTCGGCCGCGGCCGAGAAACCGTCCCGCCGGACCACTTCGACCAGCATCCGGAGTTGGCGGATATCCATTCTGAATTGGAATTTATTGGATTCAATCAATTCATTTTAATTATGCAATGGGCAGGCGTACACAGGAGGCATGGATACCTTCCTTGTTTCCCTGCGCCGCCACCGGGCGGGCCTGCGGCGTGGCTTCCGGCGCAGCCGCGTGCTGCAGATCCTGGCGCTGGTCGCGGTCTGGTTGCTGGCCGATGCCCTGATACGGCAGTGGGGCGTGCCGGTACCGGGCGGCATCGTTGGCTTGTGCGTGCTGTTGCTGGCCTTCGCACTGGGCTGGTTGTCACCGCGGGCCTTCAGCGGTGGCGCGCGATGGCTGCTGGCCGAGATGCTGCTGTTCTTCGTGCCGGCGGCGATGATCCTGCTCGACAACCGGCAGATGTTCGGCTGGCTGGGCCTGAAGCTGCTGGCGGTGGTGGTCGGCGGCACGCTGCTGGTGATGGCGGCCACGGCGATGACGGTGGAGCTGCTGTTGCGCAGGAGCCAGCGCGATGAACATTGACCCTGGGTTTGCGCATCTGGCGCAGTGGCTGTGGCCGGTGTTCTGGGCCGTGGCGACGATCGTGGCCTACCTTGGCGCCAAGCAGCTGTACCGGCGCAGTGGTCGGGCATGGGCATCACCGCTGATCGTCGCGCCGTTGGTGCTGCTGGCGCTGGCCTCGTTGCTGCATGCCAGTTACCACGACTACCTGCGCGGTACCCATTGGCTGATGGCGATGCTGGGTCCGGCGACGGTGGCCTTCGCGGTGCCCATCCACGCGCAGCGGGCCTTGATAGCACGGCACTGGAAAGTGCTCGGTGCCGGGGTGCTGGTGGGCAGTGGCATCGCCATCACGGCCGCATGGTGGATGGCCACGGCCCTGCACCTGTCGCCGGAACTGCGGCTGAGCCTGGCGCCGCGTTCGATCACCACGCCGTTCGCGATGGACGTGTCCGGCCGCATCGGCGGCATCCCCGAGTTGACCGCGGTGTTCGTGATGATCACCGGCATCTGCGGTTCCCTGTTCGGGCAACTGCTGCTCAAGGTGCTGCCGGTACGCAGCGCGATGGCGCGTGGTGCGCTGTTCGGCATGGGCGCGCACGGCATGGGCGTGTCCAAGGCACGCGAGCTGGGGGAGAGCGAAGGCGCCATCGCCGGGCTGGTGATGGTGATGGCCGGCCTGGTCAACGTCGCTGCGGCACCGCTGTTGGCAATGCTGCTGTAGGGCTCATTCGATGGGCTTGGCGGCGGCGCTGGGCGACTGGGTGGCGGCACGGCGCGCCAGCACCGCCTCGCGGTGGGCGATGTAGGCGTTGGAGCCGAGGATGATCAGTGCGCCGATCACGGTCCAGCGGTCCAGTGCCTGGTCGAACAGCAACCAGCCCAGCAGCGTGACCAGCGGCAGCTGGGTGAAGCTGATCGGGGTGAGTGCGGAGACTTCGCCGAGCTTCAGGGCGCGCGTCCACAACAGCTGGCCGGCGGTGCCGAGTACGCCGGTGGCGACCAGCCATGCCCAGGCGATGGCGCTGGGCCAGACCCAGACGAACAGGGCCGGCACCAGCGACAGCGGTACCCAGAACACGTAGGTGTAGAACACCACGGTATCCGGGCCGTCGACGCGGGTGAGTTGCTTGATCTGGATGGCCACCAGCGCGCTGAGCAGGGCTGCCAGCACCGCGATCAGGCTGCCGGCGGCGAAGCCGTTCGAGCCGGGGCGCACGATCACCAGCACGCCGATGAAGCCGGCGATCACCGCCGCCCAGCGCCGGAAGCGCACCTTCTCGCCCAGCCACAGCACCGCGGCCAGGGTCACGAACAGCGGCGTGGAATACGACAGCGAGATGGCCTGCGCCAGTGGCAGGTGGCCGATCGCCCAGAAGCCGCACAGCATCGAGGCCAGCCCGATCGCGCTGCGCACGAAGTAGCGAGGCAGCTGCTGGGTGCGCAACGGGGCATGGCCCGGCCGCAGCAGCATCGGCAACAGCGCCAGCAGGCCGAAGCCGTTGCGGAAGAACGCCACTTCCTGGGTGGGCACGTAGCGGGTGGCGTAGCGGATGGCGATGGCCATCAGGCCGAACGCCATCGCGCTGCCGAACATCAGCAGCGCGGCGCGGACGGGGACGGGCTGGGGGGCGATGGCCGCAATGCGGCTCACCAGCGTGCGCCGATGAGCCGTGGTTCCGGCTCGATGGGGACGCCGAAGGTCTCCAGCACCGAGGCCGAGACGCGCCGCGCGAAGGCCAGCAGCTGCGCGCCGCTGGCGGTGCCGTGGTTGACCAGCACCAGCGCGTGGTTCGGCGAGATGCCGGCATCGCCGTCGCGCTGGCCCTTCCAGCCGCAGGCCTCGATCATCCACGCGGCGGAGACCTTGCGGTTGCCCGGGTCATTGCCGGGAAACACCGGCAACTGCGGGTAGTGCTGCAGCAGCACGTCGACCTGTTCCAGCGGCAGGATCGGGTTCTTGAAGAAGCTGCCGGCGTTGCCGAGCACATCGGGGTCGGGCAGCTTGCGGCGACGGATCGCGATCACCGCATTGGCCACGTCGGCGGCGACCGGCAGGGCGATGCCCATCGCGTCCAGCTGCTCGCCGATGCCGGCATAGTCCAGCCGCAGTTCGTTGAGCAGCGGCAGGCGGAACTCGACGGCGGTGATCAGGTAACGGTCGGCGTCCTGCTTGAACACGCTGTCGCGGTAGCTGAAAAGGCAGGCGTCCTGGTCCAGGCGCACCCAGGCCTGTTCGCGGGTATCCCAGGCTTCGACGGTCTGGATGAACTCGCCGACCTGTGCGCCATAGGCGCCGATGTTCTGGATGGGCGCGGCACCGACGGTGCCGGGGATCAATGCCAGGTTTTCCAGTCCGGACAGGCCTTCGCCCAGCGACCACAGCACCAGTTCGTGCCAGATCACTCCAGCCCCGGCGCGAACGATGGCATGGTCGGCGCGGTGTTCGAGGATGGTGATGTCGCGGTTGTCGAACGCCAGGACCGTGCCTTCGGGGTCGGCGGCGATCAGCACGTTGCTGCCGCTGCCCAGCACCAGCAGCGGCGCCTCCCCGACGACGGTGGCCAGGGCTTCGGGCAGGGCCGCCGGGTCGGCGATGCGCAACAGGCGTGGCGCATGCGCGGTGACGTGGAAGGTGTTCAGGTGCTGCAGCGAGGCGTTTTCGGTGAGCGACCAGGGGGCAACAGCGGTCGTCATAGCGGTGCGACGGCGCCGCGCGACGGGGATTCACGGCGGCGGCGGATCGCGTCGACGCAATCGCCGATCAGGGCCGGGCCACGGTAGATCAGGCCGCTGTAGCACTGCACCAGCGCAGCGCCGGCGGCCATCTTGGCGACCGCGTCGGCACCGGAGCTGATGCCGCCCACGCCGATCAGTGGCACCGATTCGGGCAGGCGTGCGCGCAGGCGGCGCAGCACCAGCGTGGACTGGCCCAGCAGCGGTGCGCCGGACAGGCCGCCGATTTCCTTCGAAGTCGGGTCGGCGTCGACCAGCGGGCGGCCGATGGTGGTGTTGGTGGCGATCACGCCGTCGACGGCCAGTTCACCGAGCACCCGGGCCGCGGCGTCGATGTCGCGGTCGCTCAGGTCGGGGGCGACCTTGACCAGCATCGGCACGCGCCGGCCATGCTGGGCGGCCAGCCGTTCCTGCGCCTCGCGCAGGCCGGCGACCAGGTGCTTGAGCGCCTGTTCCTCCTGCAGTTCGCGCAGACCGGCGGTGTTGGGCGAGGAAATGTTGACGGTGATGTAGTCGGCCAGCGGGTAGACCTTCTCCATGCACGCCAGGTAATCGGACAGCGCGTCCTCGTTGGGCGTGTCCTTGTTCTTGCCGATGTTGATGCCCAGCGGGCCGGGGCGATGGCGGACCTTTTCCACGTTGGCCACGAGCGCATCCACGCCGAGGTTGTTGAACCCCATGCGGTTGATGATGGCGCCGTGGTTGGGCAGCCGGAACAGCCGCGGCTTGGGGCTGCCGGCCTGCGGGCGCGGGGTGATGGTGCCGATCTCGACGAAGCCGAAACCCAGCCCGAACAGGGCCTCGATGTGCTCGCCGTTCTTGTCCAGCCCGGCCGCCAGGCCTACCGGGTTGGGGAAGTCCAGGCCCCAGACCTTGGTGGGCAGCGGCTTGACGCGGCCGGCCAGCAGCGGCGTGGTGCCGGTGCGCCAGGCCAGGTCCAGCGCGGACAGGCCAAGGCCATGCGCGCGTTCGGCGTCGAGGGTGAACAGCAGGGGACGGGCAATCGAATACATAAGCTCAATTCAGCGTGCCGGCGAAGGCGCGGGTCTGGTACTCAAAGGCGACCTTGCCGTCGACGGCATGGTCGTTGAACAACTGTTGCAGGGCCCGCAGCATCGCCGCGTGGCGCGGATGGCCGGCCTGCGGCGCGTAGGAGGAGGACAGCAGGCGGCCACGCAGGCCATCCAGGTCCAGCCACTGCACGTTGGGGAAGGTGGCGATGCCGCGCGGCCCGGCGCCGAACCACTCGCGCATCCGGGCATCGCTCTGGTAGCGCTCGGCCACTTCGGTGTAGTCGGTGCCGTACTCGATCAACAGGCGTTCGTAGCCGACCAGGAACGGCGAGGCATCGAGCAGGCGTGAGTTCCAGAACACCAGCGCGATGCCGCCGGGTTGCAGGATGCGCGCCCATTCGCGGTGCACCGCGTCGGTGTCGAACCAATGGAAGGCCTGCGCCGCGGCGACCACGTCGACGCTGGCCTCGGCCAGCGTGGTGGCTTCGGCGGTGCCATCGACCAGGGTGAGCTGCGGATAGTCCGCGGCCAGCCAGTCACGGGCGGCCTCGCGCATGGGCGCATTGGGTTCCACCGCGATGACCGGATGGCCGGCCTCCAGGAACAGGTGCGAGGAAATGCCGGTGCCGGCGCCGATGTCGGCCACGCGGGCACTCGGGGGGATGCCGATGTCCCGGTGCAGCCATTCCAGCAACGCCGCCGGATACCCGGGCCGGTAGCGGACATAGTCCGCCACGCGGTTGCTGAAGCGTTGGGTGGAATCGGAATGCGCCATGACGGCCTCAGGAGTTCAGTGCGGCCAGCCAGGCCAGTCCGCCGAAGAACAGGACGAAGGCCAGGATGCCCACCACCCACATCGCCACCGACAGCCAGCCCAGCACCAGGCCGGTGACGGCCAGGCCATCGCCATCGAGCTGGCCATTGCTGCGGCGGATCTCGCCCCGGGCCATGTGGCCGAAGATGATCGCCGCCAGGCTGCCGAGGAACGGCAGCAGGGTCCAGCCGAGGATGCCGGCAACCAGGCTGACCACGGCAAGGCTGCTGGTCTGGCGCGGAGTGGGGATGCTCATGATGGAACTCCATTTCAGATGTGGAAAGCGGACGGGAAGCCCGTCCGCCATGCTGCGGGCTCCCGCCGTGGCGGGAGCCGTCTCACCTTACAGGTCGAACTTGATGCCCTGGGCCAGCGGCAGCGAGTCGGAGTAGTTGATGGTGTTGGTCTGGCGGCGCATGTAGACCTTCCAGGCGTCCGAACCGGACTCACGGCCACCGCCGGTGTCCTTCTCGCCACCGAACGCACCGCCGATTTCCGCACCGGAGGTGCCGATGTTGACGTTGGCGATGCCGCAGTCGCTGCCGGCCGCGGACAGGAACTTCTCGGCGGTCTTCAGGTTCTGGGTGAAGATCGAGGACGACAGGCCCTGCGGCACGCCGTTCTGCATGTCGATGGCTTCGTCCAGGTTGCTGTACTTCATCACGTACAGGATCGGGGCGAAGGTCTCGTGCTGGACGATCTCGTCGCTGTTCTTCAGGCCGGTGACGATCGCCGGCAGCACGAAGTTGCCCGGGCGGTCGATGGCGGTGCCGCCGGTTTCAACGGTGCCGCCGGCGGCCTTGGCCTTCTCGACCGAGGCCAGGAACTGCTGCACGGCTTCAGGGCTGTTCAGCGGGCCCATCAGGTTGGCCGCGTCGGTCGGGTCGCCGATCTTGCCTTCCACCTGCTTGTACGCCTTGACCAGCGTGGCCAGCACGTTGTCGTAGATGGATTCATGCACGATCAGGCGGCGGGTGGTGGTGCAGCGCTGGCCGGCGGTGCCGACGGCGCCGAACACGATGCCCGGCACGGCCAGCTTCTGGTCGGCGGTCTCGTCCAGGATGATGGCGTTGTTGCCGCCCAGTTCCAGCAGGCAGCGGCCCAGGCGCTGGGCGACCTTCTGGTTGACGGTGCGGCCGACCTGGGTCGAGCCGGTGAAGGAGATCAGCGGCACGCGACGGTCGTCGACCATCTTTTCCGACAGCGCGGTGCCGGCGTCGTTGATCAGGAAGAAGATGTCCGGAAAACCGCCGGCCTTGAGTGCGTCATTGCAGATCTTCATCGTGGCAATGGCGGTCAGCGGGGTCTTGTTGGACGGCTTCCAGATGCACACGTCGCCGCAGATGGCAGCCAGGAACGCGTTCCAGCTCCACACCGCGACCGGGAAGTTGAAGGCCGAGATGATGCCGACCAGGCCCAGCGGGTGGTACTGCTCGTACATGCGGTGGCCCGGGCGCTCGGAATGCATGGTGTAGCCGTACAGCATGCGGCTCTGGCCCAGCGCGAAGTCGGCGATGTCGATCATCTCCTGCACTTCGCCGTCGCCTTCCGGCTTGGACTTGCCCATTTCCAGCGCGACCAGCGAGCCCAGCGCGTCCTTGTTGGCGCGCAGTGCCTCACCGCACAGGCGCACGGCCTCGCCACGGCGCGGGGCCGGGGTGGTGCGCCATACCTTGTAGGCTTCCTGAGCACGGGCGATCACGGTCTCGTAATCGGCCTCAGTGGTGGCCTGGACCTCGGCGATCACTTCGCCGGTGGTCGGGTTCTGCGGCTTGAGGACGCCGGCGCCGGTGGCGGCGGACCATTCCCCCTGACCCAGGTAGGTGCCAGCGTTGGTGGCGTCCAGGCCCAAGGCCTTGAGCAGCTCGGAAGACATGCAAACTCCTGTTTCTGTGGCGTTGAATGCCCGCCGCCGGCGTGGGGGGAAACGGCGGGCGGAATACAGAATGGTACCAGAGGTGCATGTCCGGCCATGGCCCGGGCCGGGGCCATGGCCGGTCAAAGCGGGGGGCGGAGGGGCTCAGGCGGGCAGTGCGGGGAACCAGTGCGGGGGCGCCCGGTGCCAGCGCCACGCGCTGTCGATGATGGGGGCCAGTTCGGTCCAGCGCGGCTGCCAGCCCAGCAGTTCGCGGGCCTTGCCACTGGCGGCGACCAGGGTGGCCGGGTCGCCGGCGCGGCGCGGCGCCTGGTCGTAGGGGATGGGGCGGCCGGAGACCTGCCGGGCGCAGTCGATCACCTCGCGGACCGAGAACCCCTGGCCATTGCCGAGGTTGAAGGCGTGGGCACCGTCGGCCCGATCCATGTAATGCAGTGCCAGTCCATGGGCCTGGGCCAGGTCCTGCACGTGGACGTAGTCGCGGATGCAGGTGCCGTCACGGGTCGGGTAGTCGTCGCCGAAGACCTTCAGCGCCGGGCCTTGGCCGAGCGCGGCGCGCAGCACGTTGGGGATCAGGTGGGTCTCTGGGCGATGGGCTTCGCCGATGCCGTGTTCAGGCAGCGCGCCGGCGGCATTGAAGTAGCGCAGCGCCACCGAACGGATGCCATAGGCGTGCGCGGCGTCGCTGAGGATGCGCTCGGTCATCAGCTTGCTGGCGCCATAGGGGTTGATCGGTTGTTTGTCGTGCTCCTCGTCGATGCAGTCACTGCAGGGATTGCCGAACACGGCGGCGGTGGAGGAGAACACCAGCTTGCCGACCTGGTGCCGATGCATGGCATCGAGCAGGTTCAGGGTGCCGGCGACGTTGTTGGCGTAATAGGCATTGGGCTGGCTCACCGACTCGCCGACCAGCGAGCGGGCACAGAAGTGCATCACCGCATCGAAGCGACGGCCGCCGAAGGCCTGGTCCAGGGCGGCAGGGTCCAACAGGTCGGCGAGGATCAGCTCGCCCCAGCGCACCGCGTCGCGGTGTCCGGTGGAGAGGTTGTCCAGCACGGTGACCCGGTAGCCATGTTCGGCGAGCCAGTGCGCCATGTGGCTGCCGATGTAGCCGGCACCGCCGCACAACAGGATGGAACGGGTGGGCATGGGAGTCCTTTCGGGTGAAGTGTCCTGTGGGAGGCGCGACGGCCTGCGGGGCGGCAATCGCCCGTCGGCGTCAGCGGCGAACGGGCGAGGGGGAACGAAGGAGAAAGCTGCGCAATGCCCGGTACAGCAGCGCCGCCAGCACCAGCTGCAGCATCCAGGTGAGGTAGAAGAACGGCAGGCTGGAGGTCACGCCGAGCGGGATGAAGCGCGTGGCGACGATGAACATGACCATGAAGGCGAATGGATTGCTGGCGGCATCGCGGTACTTGTCGCGCGCCAGGCCGAGCACCATGCCGGTGGCCAGGCCGCCCAACGCGAAGCCGGGCCAGCCGAAGTTGATGTACCACTCGCCGGGGGGGCTGATCGGCCATCCGGTGCGGGAGGCTTCGAACAGGTTCTTGAACCAGATGTCGACGTACAGGGTGTCCGGTTTGCCCGGCCAGACCGCGCGTGGGAGCAGCGCGACGATGCCATTGAGGAAGTCTTCGCCCAGGCGCAGGTCCTGCTGGTCCCAGGTACGCATGGCCAGGGTGAGTTTGTCGAAGATGTCCATGTTCAGCCCGTCGGCCAACGAGCGGAACGCCGACTCGGGCCCGCTCGGGTGGTCTTCGAACCAGAGCGTGTTGCGCAGCGCCTTGAGCAGGACGAACAGGCCGGCCAATGGCGCGGCGAGCGGCAGCAGCGACAGGATGCCCTTGCCACGCAGTACCACGGTACGCATCGCAAAGGCGTACAGCAGCCAGAAGATGAGCAGGTCGCGGTCACCGAACAGCAGCGTCGACACTGCCAGCAGCAGCGCTGCCAGCATCCAGGCGCGTGCCTGCCACCGCGCCGATGTCGTCAGCTGCCGGCGCAGGCTGGCCGCCAGGGCCGTCAGGAAGTACGCGGTGAGGATGACCACGTACTTGATGTTGATCAGGTGGGCGAAGCGTGGGTCGAAGCGCAGCAGGTAGCTCGTGTTGACGAGGCCCTCGCCGGTGGCCATCACCAGGGTGCCCAGCAGCGCCGTCGTTGCCAGCAGCAGGACATAGGCAACACCGCGCAACGCGGAAAAGCTGGCCGGTTCGTGGGGGAATGAAGGCAGATAGGGCTTGGGCGCGCGTCGGTACGAAAAGGTGCTGGCAACCAGCACGCCTGCCAGCCAGAGGCTGATGCCGAGCCCGGCGAGCAGGCGCCACGGGCTGTTGTCCTGGATGAACAGGTACTCCGGGAACTCCACGTCGGCGCCGCTGACCAGCATCAGGTGGCGGCCGATCATCAGCACGGCAAACAGGCCGATGGCCAGGAAGAAGGGATTGGCCGCACGATTGCCGGCCGAGCGCATGATGGCCACGCACAAGCCGAGGTTGATCGCGATGGTGGCCAGTTCAAGCACCGGCACGCTCAGGCCCCGCATCCGGACGGTGGCGTGATTGCGTACATGGTCGCCAGTTCACGGGCGTAGCGATCCGGGCAGAAGCGGTCCTGCGCCAATGGCCGCGCCCGCATCGCCATTGCCCTGGCCGATGCCGGGTCCTGCACGCAGTCCAGCACGTGGGCAACGGCTTCCTCGCAGTGATCAAACGCCTGGCCGTTGATCCCGGCCTCGATGACATCCACATTGCCGGCGCAACGACGCGCGAGCACCGGCGTGCCGGCCAGCATGGCTTCAATGACCGCCACCGGCATGCCTTCCCAGCGGGCCGTGGACAGGTACAACAGCGCATTGCCCAGTTCCGCGGCGATGTCCGCGCGGTCCTTCCAGCCGGTGACGACGACGCCGGATTGGCGCAGAACCTGCACGCAAGCCGTATCGCCGTCGCCGATCCACACGAATTCGACGGACGGGTCACGCGCACGCACGCCGCGGCAGATGGCGGCGTACATGGCAGGGTCCTTTTGTGGACGTATCCCGCCGACGGTGACCACGCGCACCGTGCCGGGACTGGCCTTGGCAGCGGTGGTGGGCAGCGGGAGCAGCGCGGCGTCCACCGCGTTCTCCAGCAATCGTGCCTCAGCGCCCACCCAGCGGCGCACGGCCTGCCGCTCGCTCTCCGAGCAGGCCACGTAGGTGCAGGCTCGAACGCCTGCCAGGCGCTCCAGTGCGGCGAAGAGGTAGGCCTTGGCGCCGATGTCGCGCCGCATCACCGAGATGCAGTGCGGGCTGTAGAAGAACCGCGCCGAGGGAAGGTGGAAAGCGCCAGCCAAACGACCGAGGAACCCGGCGATGGACGAGTGCAGGTGCACGATGTCCGGCTGCAGCGCGTGTAACAGGCGGCGCAGGTGGACAACGGCCGACAGTGCGTGCGCGCCGGACATGGCCAGTTCGTGCAGCTGCACCCGTGGGTCGAAATGCCCGGACAGCCGTTGCGGGGTTTCCGGGCGCCGGGCATGGATGACGTGGACCTCGGCACCCATGGACGTGACGGCACAGTCCGCGGCCAGGCTGACCATGGACAGGGTGCCGGTGGCGGTGGCTTCGACGACATGCACGACGACACGGCGCCTGCGGGGGCTGTTCATCGCGCAATCTCCCGGATCAGGCGCGCCGGGACGCCACCAACCAGCGCACCCGGCGGTACGTCGGTGGTGACCACCGCGTTGGCCGCGACCGTGGCACCTTCGCCGATGCGATGCCCACCGACCACGCAGGCGCGGGTGTACAGGCAGGCGCCTGCGCCAATGATGGGATAGGCATCGGAGTATCGCGTCGCGCGGCCGAGGGTCACGCCCTGGAAGATGACCACGCCCGGGCCGATGCGCACGCCATCGCCGATGACGATGGCCGTTGCATGTGGCAGCACTACCCCGGGCTCGATGGTGGCCCAGGGGGAAAGATGACAGCCTGAAACGCGGATGTTGTGCTTCCACAGCAGCTTGGACAGCACGCGTCCTCCCCAGCGTGCCTGACGCAGGGCGCAGGACCAGCGCCATCGCTGCAACGTGGCATAGCTGGGGTCGGCCCAGTAGCGACGCAGGATGCCCAACCGCGTGCGGTGGCCGCCCAGCGCGGCCAGATCGGCGCGGGCCGCGGCGTAACAGGCGCGCATCATGGCGCGGCTCCGGCGCCGGCGTTGCCCAGGAACTGCTTCACGCGTCGCAGCAGCGGTTCCGGAATGCACATCAGCAGCGTTGTCTTGCCCAGCGCCAGCCAGCAGCGGGGCGCCGCGGGCTGGAAGTGCCTGCACTGGATGCGCAGGCGGGCCTGCAGCTGCCTGCGCCGCCGGCGCAGGGAAATGCCATTGGGAGAGACACGATAGTCGAGCAGCACTTCGCCCACATTGGCGAAGCGCAGGCCCTGCGCATTTGCCCGTGCCAGCAGTTCGTAGTCCTGGGCCACCGGGAACTGCTCGTCGTAACCGCCCAGCTTGGCGAAGGTCTCCGCCCGCAGCAGCCAGGCAGGATGCAGGACGCAGTTGGACGTGAGCAGGCGACGTGCGATATCGGCGGGCGCGGTTGGTGGGCGAAAGGGGAACAACACCTTGTCCGAGCCCGGGGCGAGGAAGTTCGCCCAGCAGCCCACGCCGGCCAGGTGCGGATGCTGTTCCAGCATGTCGAGTTGGCGTGCGATGCGCTCGGGATGACTGTGGTCATCAGCGTCCATGCGCGCGATGTAGTCGTACTGGCGCGGCAGGATATGGCTCAGGCCGATGTTGAGCGCGCGGGTCAGCCCGACATTGGTATCCAGGCGGATGACCGTCGCGGATATGGAGACCGGCAGGGTGAGCGCAGGTGAACTGCCGTCATCGACGATGAACAGGTCGACCGGACAGGTCCCCTGCAACAGGCTCCGGGCGGCGTCTGCCAGGTCGGTGCCATCGTTGTGGGTGGCCATCAGTACGGCGATGCGGCGGGCGGGAGGGTGGGTCATTGCATGGCTCGCGGATGGACAAGGCCACTGCGCAGGACCAGCGTCGCCGCGAACGCACAGGCCACGGCGGCAGCGGCGCCGACCAGCCCGGCGAGGGGAAGCAGTACGGCCGACGCGGCCAGGTAGAAGGTGACGGTGAACAGCGCGGTGTACAGGAACAGGCGATCAAGCCGTTGCGTGTAGAACACATAGCCCTGCATGTCCGATGCGGCACGCAGGATCGTTGCCAGCAACAGCACATGCAGCGTGGGCTCGTGCAGGGCGAGCTGCGGCTGGTCGAAGTGGGGAAGGGCGAGATGTACCGTGGCGGCCGCCATCAACGCGATACCCGCGCCCAGCAGAACGGTCCGGCGCAGGGCGCTTGCATGGACACGACGGAACTGCGCGCGCTGGGTGCCGGCGTGATGGGCGACCAGTTGCGGTCGTGCAACCTGCATGACCGCGGTGTTGACCAGCGTGTAGATGCCGGTCGCAACCGAGGAAAACAGTACGTACACCCCGGCGGCGACGTGGCCGAGCGCCAGGCCGACGACATAGCGGTCGACATGTACTGCCGACGCATTCGCCGCTTCACCCAGGTACAACGTCATGTTGCGCCGGAATCGTCCGCGCAGGTCGATGAGGCATCTTCCGGATGGGTGCCGCGCGTCGAGCGAACGGTAGCCGGGGCAGCTGACCAGGAACACGCCCCAGGCCAGGCACAGGCCACCCAACCAGAACACCATCAGGACGGGCGTGCTGCGTAGTGCCGGGAACAACACTGCCAGCGGCAGGTAAGCGGCGATCCAGCCCGCTGCCCGGACGAAGGTCTGCAGGTTCGCCAGCAGCGGCCGTTGCTGGCTGCCGATGATGAAATACGCATCGTTGTTCAGGTGCTCCAGCAACAGGATGGCGACGGCCAGCGCGAGGTGTGCGGGAGGTAGTTCAAAAGCACGGGACGGAAGCATCGCCAGCACCAATGCGGCAGCCAGATAGAGCGCGACCAGGCAGCGCCAGTAACAGCGCAGTGCCGGCGCAACGGCCGGCAGGCCGGACGTCACCAGTTGCCGCCCGAGGTCCTGGATCATGCCGAACCCGAATGCGATGGGCAGGATGGCTGCGGCAGCGGCGATGTAGCCGTAGTGGGCGACGCTGGCCATGCCCATGTAATGGGCAATGAAAACGGCAAGCCCGAGCTTGAGCAGCAGCCCGGTGCCCCGCAGTGACAGGATCACCAGGTCCGGGGGGAGTCTGGGCAAGGGAAGGTACGGCATGAGGTGGGCCGGCAAGGGACGACGAGGATGGGATGGGTGTACGCAGCCCGGCTCAGTCCGAGCCGAACAGGTCCTTGCTGTAGACCTTGTGAGATACGTCGGCCAGTTCGGCGCCATGGCGATTGGCGACGATCAGGTCGGCGCGCTGCTTGAAGGCCGGCAGGTCATTGACCACTTCGGAGTTGAAGAAGTGGTCTTCGACCAGTGTGGGTTCGTGGACGATGACCTCGATGCCGCGTGCCTTCAGGCGCTTCATCACGCCCTGGATGCTCGAAGCGCGGAAGTTGTCCGAGCCGCTCTTCATGGTGAGGCGATGGATGCCGACCACGCGCGGCCGGCGCCGGAGGATTTCCTCGGCGATGAAATCCTTGCGCGTGGTATTGGCATCGACGATGGCCTGGATCAGGTTCTGCGGCACATCGCGGTAGTTGGCCAGCAGTTGCCGGGTGTCCTTGGGCAGGCAGTAGCCGCCGTACCCGAAGGAAGGGTTGTTGTAGTGGGTGCCGATGCGCGGGTCCAGGCCAACCCCCTGGATGATCTGGCGTGTGTCCAGCCCATGCGTGGCGGCATAGGTATCCAGCTCATTGAAGTAGGCCACGCGCATGGCCAGGTAGGTGTTGGCGAAGAGCTTGATGGCCTCGGCTTCGGTCGCATCGGTGTGCAGCACCGGGACGTCCCTGCGTTCTGCACCCTGCAGCATCAGCCGGGCGAACAGGCGCGCAGGCTCGGTATGCGCGCCGACGATGATGCGGCTGGGGTGAAGGTTGTCGTGCAGGGCGCGGCCCTCGCGCAGGAATTCGGGCGAGAACAGCAGGTTGTCGTCGTTTTGCCGTTGTTGCAGCCGGCGCGTGTAGCCCACCGGGACCGTGGACTTGATCACCACGGTTGCCTGCGTGTTGATGCCGCGTGCCTGGGCGTGCACGGCCTCGATCGAGGACGTGTCGAAGGCGTTGGTCCGTGCGTCGTAGTTGGTGGGGGTGGCGATGATGATGAAGCTCGCCTCCCGGTAGGCCATGTCACTGTCCAGCGTGGCCCGCAGGCGACCATGCCTGGCATCCAGGAACGCCCGCATGTCCGCATCGTCGAACGGAATGCCGCCACGGTTGATCAGGTCCACGCGCGTGGCATCGACATCGAGCACGGTCACCTCGTGGTGGCGCGAGAGCAGGACGGCGTTGGCCAGGCCGACGTAACCGGCGCCCACGACGGTGATCTTCAGGCCGGTGGGAACCGGGCCCGGATCGGGGAATGCGGAAGTCATGGGGGAGCCTCAGTACGCGTTCTTGTGCACGAAGCCCTTGAACAGGGTCGCGACGATGATTTTCAGGTCGAACCACAACGACCAATGGGTGATGTAGTACAGGTCGCACTCGATGCGTTTGGCCAGGTCGGTGGAACCGCGCCAGCCGTTGACCTGCGCCCAGCCGGTGATGCCGGCCTTGACCATGTGCTTCTTCATGTAGGCCGGGATCTCGTGCTTGAAGCGTTCGACGAACACCGGCCGCTCGGGGCGGGGACCGACGATGGACATGTCGCCGCGCAGCACGTTGATGAACTGCGGCAGCTCGTCCAGGCTGGTACGGCGCAGGAAGCTGCCCACGCGCGTGGCACGGCTCTCGCCGGACCGCGCCCACACCGCGCCGGACGCCTGCTCGGCGTCGACCGGTATCGAGCGGAACTTGAGCATCCAGAACGTCTTGTTGTTCCAGCTCATGCGTTGTTGCCGGTAGAACACCGGGCCGGGTGAGCTGAGCTTCACCGCGGCGGCGATCAGCAGCATCAGCGGGCTGACCAGCAGCAGGATCGCGCTGGCCAGCAACCGATCTTCCAATGCCTTGAGCAGGCGGGAATCGCCCTGCAGCGGGGTCTGCTGGAGGTTGATCACCGCAAGCCCGGCCACCTGTTCCACGGATTGGTTCAAACGCGGGATGCTGAGCCGGTCGGGCACGAACTTGATGTCGGCGGTGGTGTGTTCCAGCTGCGCCACGGTGGCTTCGATCTGCGCCCTGGCATGCATGGGCAGGGCGATCCAGACCTGGTCCACCGCGTGGCCGTCCAGATAGCGCTGCAGCCCTTCCAGGCCGCCCAGCGCGGGTGCAGCATGGATCGCGCAGGTATCGACACTGGTACTGAACCAGCCGGACACGGTGATGCCAGCCCAGGTGTTCTGGCGCAGCGCTTCAATGACCTGGCTTGCCTCAGCGGTGCCGCCGATGACCACGGCGGTGCGCTGGTCCAGTCCCTGCCGGCGGACCCAGCGGGCGCCGTGACGGACCACGAGGCGCAGCATCAGCACCGCGGCCAGGCCCGTCGCCGCCCAGGCGATCAGCCAGCGTTGCAGTGCAGGGGTCATCGCACCGATCAACAGGGCGTAGACCGACAGGCAGGCGAAGACCAACAGCCATTTGGCGGTCAGTTGCGTGCATTCGGCGGTCAGGCGACGGCCGCGCCAGCTGGCATACAGCGAGGACGCCCCGAGGACCAGCAATGCCAGCAGCAAGGTCAGGGTGACATGCCGCCAATGCTCGACGGACAGCGCGTAGCTGCCGTGCAGCCAGCGATGCGCCAGCAGCGCGGACAGGACCAGGAGCAGGGGGTCACCTGCGCGCAGCACGAATCCGAGGCAGGTCGAGAGCCGGCCGGCGGGGGCATTCCACCGGTGGGAATGGGGATGAGGGGGGTTGAACCACATGAACTTCTTCCTTGAACCGGGCCTCGGCCGTCATGGCGGCTCGATTTGGCTCACAACAAAAATCACAATTACTCTCATATAATATCAATAAATCACGTCGCGTCCATCGCCGCGAAACCCCCGTTTCGCAGTTCGCCCGGTTATGCCCGGCGTGTCCCTTCGCCCGCCGGATGTCCCGAGGTCGTGCTTGTTCAATCGTGTGCTGCTGGTGTGCGTGGGAAACATCTGCCGAAGCCCGGTGGCTGAAGCGTTGTTGCGACAGCGCCTGGGGGCTGATGGCCCGGCGCGCGTGTCGTCGGCCGGGCTGCAGGCGCTGGAGGGGAGCGGCATGGACCCGACCGCCGCCTGCCTGCTGCGTGAAGCCGGTGTGGCGATGGCCGCGCACCGTGCTCGCCAGGCCACTCCCGCGCTGCTGCGCGCGGCCGACCTGGTCCTGGCGATGGAGCGGGCGCATGTCGAGGCGGTCGTCGCGCGGGTGCCGCAGATGCGTGGACGTGTCTTCCGCCTCGGCCACTGGGAGGGCGTGGATGTCCCCGACCCGTACCGGCAGCAACGCATCGCGTTCGAGCACGTGCATGCGTTGATCGAACGCAATCTCGAACACTGGCTGGCGCATCTCGGCGGGCAGCGATGAAACCCTTATGGAGCTGGATGGAATGAACAAGGAATCGGTTGGCCCCGCCGCTGCGGACGAGGAAATCAACCTGCGCGAGCTGCTGGGCCTGCTCGTCGATCGCCGCGGATGGATCGTGGCGATCACGCTGCTGTTCGCCCTGCTGGGTACCGGCTATGCACTGCTGTCCACGCCGCTGTACCAGGCCCAAGCGATGGCCCAGATCGAGTCGAAGATGCCGGTGGTGCCGGGCCTTGCGGACCTCGCATCGCTCGGCGGCGGCAGTGGCGTGGCAACCACCGGGGTCGCGCTGTTGACCTCGCGCAGCGTGGTGGGAGCCGCCGTGGACCAGTTGCATCTGGATATCGAGGTGCGGCCGCGTCGCTTCCCGTTGCTCGGCGCGCCGATGGCACGCGCCTTCCAGTTGCGCGAGCCGGAGGCACTGGCCGCGCCACGTGCCGGATTGGTGCGGTATGGCTGGGGCGGCGAGCAGGTGCAGGTCGATCAGCTGGAAGTGCCGGTGGCCACGTGGGATCGCCCGATGACCCTGGTCGCGGGAAGTGCCGGTGGATACACCTTGCTGGACGCCGATGGCACGCAGGTACTGGCCGGCGTCGTCGGCAGGGAAGCGGCGGGCAATGGCTACGTCGTGCGTGTGGCCTCGTTGCGCGCGCATGCGGGCGCGCGCTTCGATCTGGTCAAGCGGCGCCGGCTGGATGCGATCAATGCCGTGCAGCGTGCGCTCAAGGTGGCCGAACAGGGCAAGGACTCAGGCATCCTGCGCATGGTCTACACGGATGCGGAGCCGGTGCGCGCCGCGCAGGTGCTGCAGCACCTGGCCGAAGCTTATGTGCAGCAGAACATCGCGCGCAGCGCGGCCGAGGCGGCATCGCAGCTGGAGTTCGTGCGCGGGCAGCTGCCCACGGTGCGCCGCCAGGTGGAGGAAGCGCAGGCAGCGATGGCGCGCTATCAGTCGCGTGCGCACTCGGTGGACATCACGCTGCAGACCAAGGGGCTGCTGGAGCAGGAGGTGGCCGTGGAGGCGGGCATCCAGCAGCTGCGCCTGAAGCAGGTGGAGATGGAGCGCGGTTTCACCGCCGAACACCCGGCCTACCGCGCGTTGCTGAAGCAGATCGCCGGCTTGCAGGCGCGCAAGGAAGGGTTTCGTCGCGAAGTCGGCACGCTGCCGGACACGCAGCAGGAGCTGCTGCGCCTGAGCCGTGACCTGCAGGTCAGCAACCAGCTGTACACCGCGCTGCTCAATCAGGACCAGCAACTGGACGTGGCGCGCGCCGGTGCGGTCGGCAACGTCCGCATCGTCGATGCCGCCGAGGTGGACGAGGCTCGGCCGGTCAAGCCGAAGAAGCTGTTGATCGTGGTGGTATCGACGTTGCTGGGGCTGGTGGTGTCGGTGGCAGGGGTGCTGCTCTGGCGCATGCTCAACATCGGCCTTGAGGAACCAGCGCAGATCGAAGCGCTCGGGTTGCCGGTGTACGCCGCGGTTCCGCTGAGCGACGCCAGCGAGGGTTCGGCGTCGCCGCGTCGCCGATGGGGGCGCAAGGTCGCGCCCGACAACGCTACCGACGCCACCTTGCTGGCCATCCGCGCGCCGGCGGATCTGGCTATGGAGGCACTGCGCAGCCTGCGCACCAGCCTGCACTTCTCCCTGCACCAGGCGCGCAACAACATCGTGGCGATCTCGGGCCCCTGCCCAGGCGTGGGCAAGACGTTCGTCGCCGCCAACCTGGCCGCCGTCGCCGCACAGGCCGGGCTGCGGGTGCTGGTGCTGGACGCGGACCTGCGCAAGGGCACCCTGCACAAGGTGCTGGGCGTGGAACTGGCCACCGGCATGGCGGACGTGCTGGCCGGCACGCTTGCCGCCGCCGACGCGGTACGACGCTTGCCGGCGCTGGACAACCTGCACTACATGACCCGCGGCGGAATCCCGGTGGCCGCCGCCGAGCTGCTGATGCATCCGCGCTTCGCCGCGATGCTGGAGGGGCTGCGCGGCGACTACGACCTGTTGATCATCGACACCCCGCCGATCCTGGCGGTGACCGATGCTGCGCTGGCCGCGCGGCAGGCCGGCAGCACGCTGCTGGTCACCCGCTTCGGGATGAACTCGGCCAGGGAGATCCAGCTGTCGTTGTCGCGTTTCCAGCGCAATGGGATCCAGGTCGACGGTGCGGTGTTCAATGCCATCGAGCGGCGCGCGACCGGCTACTCCAGCTACGGCTACTACGACTATGGGCGAGCCGATGCCTGACAGGTGCCTGGCGGGTTGCGGCATTGCCGCGGCCCGTCATCGGCAGGCGATTCGTGCCGCGTGCGGCGGCTGCCCGCTCAGCGTGTGACGCCGGACAGGTCGCTGCCCGCGCTCCAAGCGTCCGCATCGGCGGTGATCCGGTAGAGATCGGTACTGCGCGCCAGGCGCGCGCCGCCGTCGCGGTACAGCGGGTTCCAGTGGAAGCGTGCCTCTGCGCGGGTCGAGCGGGGAAGCAGCAGATCGAACGGCAGGGCGACGAAGATGCCCTTGTCGAAGCTGCCTTCGCCGAACGCCTCGCTGCTGACGTCGGTGCGCGTGGCGTAGGCCCCCATCTTCACGCCATTGCGGAAGTTGCGTTGCAGCGACAGGGTGGCGCCCCAGTCGCGGGCAAGATAGCGGCCGGCATGGACGGAGGCCTGCACGTCCCGGTCGTTGCCCCAGGCGTAATGGACGTTCAGGTGGCCGGTGACGACCTGGTAGTCGCGCAGCGCCAACCGCTGTTCGAACCCGCGCTGGCGGACTGCATTGAGGTCGACGCCCCAGGCCCAGCGCTGGCCGTGGGGGCGGTGCAGGATCTCCGCGCCGACGCCGGCATACATGTACTCCAGCAGGCCCACATAGGCCATCACGTGCGTATCCCTGTGCAGCTGCCGCGCATGCGTGAGCTGGAGCTGCGGCAGGGTGAGGTCGCTTGCGGTCAGGTACTGGCGCACGTCGGTACGCACGCGCGGCAGTTGGCTGGGCGCGTCATAGCGGAAATGCTGGTAGTTGTTGTAAGCGTTGTAACGGACCGTGCCGCTCAGGCGCGTGGCGGGACCGAGCTGCAGGTTGCCGGTGTAGCTGCCGGCCACCTGGTACAGCAGGAACCGGTCCGGTCCGCCCATCGATTGCTGGTAGTCGATATCGAAGTTGCCGTCGAAGCGCACGCTCGGGGCCTGGTACAGGGTCTGCCGTGCAACGTCCTGCGCGGGCGTGACGATGAGGCCACGCTCCAATGCCGGTAGCCCGATGCGGTGGTCGCGATAGCGATTGAAGGCGCTGCGTTCGATGCTTGCTTCGGAAAGGGCCAACCCCTGGCGCGTGCCGCGCAGGGTGATCCAGTGGATGTCCGGGCCGGCGGCCCGGTCCAGGACGGCTGCCGTCCGCCCCAACGCCTGCGCCGGGTCGCGGTAGCGCTGCTGTTCGGCGGAGACGACGAGCTCGCTTCCACGCCTGGCGATGCGCTCGACGCGCAGGCCGGCACTGGATTGCAGCAGCGCGGCGGTACCCGGCCAATCCGGCGCGGGCGGGGGTGTCGCTGCGGGCACCTGCGCCGTATCGCGTGGCACCGGCGCGGGGTCCAGTGGCTTGTCCGCTGCTGGCGTGCGCGCGAGGTTGGAATGCAGCGTGAGGCCGAACATGGCCGTAGTACCGCGTTCCCAGCCCAGTTGCAGTTGCGTGTTGCTGCCCAGCGCGTAGTTGACGCCGACATTCATCGGCACCCGCTGTCGTTGCGCGGTACCAGAGGGTTCGTTGCGGTAGTCGTTGCCGTCGTACTCCAGCTTGAGCTGCAGCGCACGCCAGCGTGTCTGATACGCGATGCCACCGAAGACGCCGATCGGCCCGCGGAACATCATGCGGGCGTCGAGCTCGCCGGCAGTGCGGTCGCCACGTGGGCGGGAGCCAAAGCGGTCATCGACCAGCCGCAGCGGGTTGGCGATTTCACCCCGGCTGCCCAGGTAGCCGGTAGCCAGGCCCAGGCTGGCATCGACGCTGCCCATGCGCTTGCCCAGCACGAGGTATTCACTGGAGAACAAGCCGGTTCCGCCCAGATCGCGCACGCCGATGGCGACTTCCGGCCGCCATCGGCTTTCCGTCAGCAGACGGACCTTCGCATGGATGGACTTGTCCTTGTAATGCTGCTGGCCGCTGAGCGCGGCATGGCCGTAGTCCAGGTCATTGATGTTGCTGTACCGGAACGCCGCCTCCAGCCATGGCCATGGCTGGAGGCGGAAGTTGTAGCGGCTGTAGGGCGAAACATGGCTGGCGGTGAAGGCAAGCTCACCCTCCTGGCGCATCCGTGCGCTGGGCGTCTGCAGCAGTCCGATGCCGCCCCAGTCGTCGGCGGTGGGCGCCGGGCCGGACTGCGCGTACAAGGCCGCACTCATGCCGCTGCATACCAGCGAGGACAGCAGGCGGACGGGGGTGAGGGCGCGGCGAGGAGACATGTCAGGGTTCGGGTACGGTCAGGGGTTGGGTGGCGAGGAAGCGGGCGAACGCTTCATCCATGCCCGGGGCGAGTGATCGGGTCACGTGGGCCGGCAGCGGGATGAAGACGGTGGCACCCGGTGCGATGCCGCCTTCGTCGCTGCGGTTCCAGAGCGCGATGCCGCGCCGTTCGACCGCGCCGTCCGGTTGGATGACGAATGCCTCGTCCCTGCTCGCCGCTTCCAGCAAGGGACAGGCACGCAGGTACGCGTTGAGCCGCTGACCTGGTTGATGGGGCAGGGTGCAGGCAGCGCGGACCGCGCCGACGATGCGCACGGTGGTCGGGCGACGGGGAAAGCACAGCTGATCGCCGGGGTTCACCGGGAGGTCCTCACGGGGCCTGGCAGCCAGAGCATGGGCTTCCAGGCGCTGCATGGCGCGACCCGTGACAGGCAGGACCTGCAGTTGGCGTGCGAGCTGGCGCGCTGCGTTCCTGGCCGCGGGCGGGGTTGCGCGGGAGGTGGACAGCGTTGCAAGGTCGAACAGCACCCCGGCCTTCCAGCGGGCCTGTTCGGCACGATGCGTGTGCCGTAACAGTGCGGTACCCAGCAGATAGGCGTCCGGTTCCGGCTGCAGCGCCTGTATCGCGGCACTCAGGCGCGTGTCCGCGGGCAGGGCATGGATGCCGGGCTGACGGACCGCCCCACAGGCAGTCACGTCAAGGCGGTGCTGTGCATGGGCGCGCGGCAAGGGCGCGAGCGCTGCCAGCAGCAGGACGGCCAGGCGCCGGGTCATCGGCTTCCCCGCACAGGCCGATAGGGCTTGAGGTGCACGATATCCAGGTGTGCATCGGTGGCGATGGCCTGCCGGCTCTTCCAGATGAAGCCGTCCGCTGGATCCACCCAGTAGTGGTTCCGTTGTCGCCACTGCGGGCCCTGCAGCGTTTCGCGTACATGCAGCAGCATGCGCGTGCGGCCCAACAGGGAGATGGCTTCCAGGCCCACCGGCTCGAGGGTGCCGACGACCTCCTGGCCATAGTGGTATCCGGGCATCACGTCATAGCGACGCAGTACGCGGGTCCCCGCAGGGGTGCGGTGCAACGCGTGGAAGGGGTCCGCGCCCAGGATCGCCATGCCATCCAGCTGTGGTGTGCCGCCGTGCGTGCCCGTGACCAACCCGTTGCGAAGGAACACGATGCCACCGGCCTGGTCGTACCAGGCCTGCAGGCCGTCATCGTCGTCGGCAAGGACCAGCACGGCGCTGCCTTCACGGTGGGTCACCAGCATCTGCGGGAACGGATTGGCCGCGACGTCCGCCGCGCTCGGCATCAGCTCGGGACGTCCGTGCAGCGCCAGTTGCAGGGCCTTCAGCGATCCCGCGCCCACCGCGCTGCAGCCGGTGGCCAACAGCACGGCAACGACGGCGGGCAGTACTGGCCAGCCCCGGGTCATCAGCGTTGGTTTCCATCGGCCATGCGCTGGCAACGCGGGCCGTCAGGGGCTGCCAAGGTCATTGTGGGCGCTGGCGGCGTTGCTGATGATCGACGTGAAGGGCAGCAACTGGTTGACGAAGCGGCTCCAGCGGGTGACGCCAGCGGCCCCGACGAACACCACGTCGCCGGGGCGCAGCTCGAACTGGCTTGCCAGCGCGAATGCAGAAGGGGATCGCGCGTGCAGCTGGAACACCTGCGAAGGTGCGCCTTGCAGGTCCGGTGCGCCGCGGATCACATACACCGCGTCGGCGTTGGCGGTGGCCTGGGTGATGCCACGCGCCCGGCCGATCGCCTGGCTCAGCGGCAGGCGTGCGGTCTTGAAGGGGATGGCGCCGGGCTGGACGACTTCGCCGAGCACGAACACTTCCTTGCGTTCCAGGTAGGGCACATGGATGTGGTCGTCGGCCTGCAGGTACACCTGGGCGTGCGGTGCGGTACGCGTCGATCGCGGTTCCAGGTCGAGGGTGAACGTCTGGCCGGCGCGGGTGAGGCGGATGCCGGAGAGATCCGCCTGCGCCGGATCGATGCCGGCCTGGCTGATGGCATCGGCCAAGGTCAGCGGCACCAGGGTCAGCGGCAGGACGGCGGGCTGCCGGATCGCACCGGTGACCCGGACGCGCTGGCTGGCGTGGGTGAGGATGGAGACGTCCACCTGCGGCGCTTCGATGAAGCGGGCCAGGCGCCGGGTGATTTCCTCGCGCAACGCATCCGGGGTCAGGCCGGCAGCCTGCACCTTGCCGATGTAGGGGTAGAACAGCATGCCGTCGGCCTGCACCGGCCGTCCGGCGGCGTTGAGTTGTTGCTGCGGGCCGGCCGGCACGGTCAGCTCGGGATGGTCCCAGACGGTGATGTACAACACATCGCCGACGCCGATCCGGTACGGCGCTGGGGGGGCGGCGATCAGTGCGGGCGGCAAGGCCTCGGTTTCGCGCGCGGCCGCCTCCATCGCGAGCCAGCGGGCATTGATCGTGATCCACTGGATCTGGTCGCGGTCAACGGTATCGGCGGGGGGGCGCAAGCTGCGGACCTGTTGGCCAGGTGCCCAGGCACAACCGGAGAGCACCAGGACCGCCAGCAAGGCGAGGAGGGGGCGGAGGTGATGCATGGGAATCCCGGGCGTATACGGCACGACGCAGCACCCGGCGGGTCGCCGGGTTGCGTTCGTTCTGTCTTCAGGGGTCAGCGTGTGCCGGTGGTGCCGCCGGGGGCACTGCCGTCATCGGAGCTGTTGGATACCGCGGTGTAGACGACGGTGGCCGCTGCCACTCCCAACCCGGTGATGACGCCGGCGCTGAGCTTGCCCATGGCCGCGGCGCGGGCCAGTTGCTGGCCGGCCAGCTGATTGCTGTAGAGCGTATCCAGTGCGCTTTCGGCGGCGGAGCCGACGTCGCCGGGCAGGGCGTCGTAGGGCACATGCTCACCGAACGTGGGGGCGGTCGGCTCCGTGGCCGAGGCCAGGTCTGACACCGCCTGTTCGGTGGAGGGCGGGCTGTCAGGCACGGTGTCCTGGGCGACCGCCGGCGGCGCTTCGGCCGGGGCAGGCGGGGTATCGGTTGCAGGGGTGGCATTGGCCTGCGCAGAGGAGGCCAGTCCCACCAGCAGCAAGCCACCGATCAGTTTTTTCATTGGGAATTCCTGTTCCGTTGTTCCATAAAGTTTCACATTGTTTCCAATGATCGCATTTTGTGTCAATCGGACGGGGCCGCAAAAACGGACGGCCCGGGAGGTGCCGTCGGGCTTGCGCGGGGCCGTCATTTCGGGCGTTCCACATAAGGTCAGGACGGTTGCCTGGAGGGGCTTGGTTGCAGTGCCTGACACTGTCGCGATGGCAGTGGTGCTGGTCGTTGATCGAGCTTGCCTGTACTCTTGGCACCCAATTTCAGGCCCCGTAGCTCAGCTGGATAGAGCGGTCCCCTCCTAAGGGACAGGTCGCACGTTCGAATCGTGTCGGGGCCGCCAGCGTTCCCCTGCTGGCCATGCATGGCGCAGCCATTGCCTCCCCTTACTGCCTCGGCTGCCTCGTGATGCCATGGACGCAGGGCGTCTCGCGTCGTGGGCTGCGCGCGCGTGCGACGGAAGGCGGATTGCCGCAGGCAAGGCCGCGATGCAGACTGCGGCGATGTCCGCCACGTCCCGCCACTTGCGCCGTTATCCGGTTCCGACCGGACAGGAGTGCCATGACTTCTCGCAGTGGGTGCTGCCCGTACGGGGTGACCTGCAGTTCGAGGTCTCTGGCCACGGCGGTCGACTCGATCCGCTGCAGGGCGCCTTCGTCGCGGCAGGCGAAATCCATGCATTGGAAGGGCGGGGCGAGAACTGCTGCCTGATCATCGATTGCCCGCCCGGTTCATTGGACGATGACACGCTCGAGCACCTGCGCTGCGTCCCCTGGCTGGCCCTGCCCGGGCATGCGCGCCATCTGCTACAGCATGTCCAGGACCCGCGCCACACCGCCGGGCATGACCCATTGCCACTGCTGCTGCGCTGGTTCGCGCCAGCCGGCAGCGGTGCACGCCTGCAGGCCCTGTGCGCGCGGGTTCGCCAGACACCTGGGGCGGACTGGACGGTGGCACGGATGGCGGCCGAAGTCGGGGTCAGTGGCAGTCGCCTGCATGCGGTGTTCGCCCGCGAGTTCGACCTTTCGCCGTTGGCCTGGGTGGGGGCAACGCGCTTGCGCTGGGCCAAGCAGCAGTTGCAGGGCAGCAACGCCAGCATCAGTGATATCGCGCTGCGGGCCGGGTACTCCGAGCACAGCGCGTTGACCCGTGCGCTGCGCCGGGAAACCGGATTGGGCCCGCGCCAGTGGCGGGCCCAGGCCAGTAGTTTCGGTCAAGACACGCCCTGACCGCGGGCCTACACTGCGCGGCCCGAAGGATGGCGTGGTGCGAGATGAATCGATCGATGGGCGTGGGCATTGCCAACGGCGTGGCCTCGGGCGCGTTGTGGGGTGTGGTGTTCCTCGCGCCAGCGATGCTGTCCGGCTTCTCGCCGCTGCAACTGGCCGCCGCCCGTTATCTGGTCTACGGATTGATCGCCATCGTGCTGCTGGTGCCGCGTTGGCCGACGCTGCGCGCCAGCATCGGTCGGATCGAATGGACCGCACTGACCTGGCTGAGCCTGCTCGGCAATCTCATCTATTTCGTGCTGCTGTCCATCTCGGTGCAATGGAGCGGCGGTGCCGCCGCGGCGCTGATCGTGGGCATGGTGCCGGTACTGGTCGCGGTCGTCGGCTCGCGGGAGCCTGGCGCGGTGCCGCTGTCGCGGCTGGCGCCGGCACTGGCGCTGTGCGTGGCCGGGGTGGTGCTGATGGGTTACGAGGCGGTCGGCTCGACCCATGTGCACGGCAGCACGCTGCAGCGTGTGGTCGGCCTGTTGTGCGGTGTCGGCGCGTTGGTGTCATGGACGGCGTACTCGGTCTGGAACACCCGCTGGCTTGCCAGGGTGCCGCAGCTGTCCGGGCACGACTGGTCACTGCTGACCGGCGTGGCGACCGGGGCGCTGGCGCTGCTGCTGGCACCGGTGGCATTCCTCGGTGACAGCCGCACGCACAGCGGCAACGAATGGGTCGGCTTCTGGGCGGTCGCGGCGGCGGTGGCCTTGTTCGCCTCGATCCTGGGCAACGCCTGCTGGAACCGGGCCAGCCGGGCGCTGCCGCTGACCCTGGGGGGGCAGATGATCGTGTTCGAAACCCTGTTCGGCCTGCTGTACGGCTTCCTGTGGCAACAGCGTTGGCCGTTGCCGATCGAACTGGTCGCGGCCGCCTGCCTGTTGGCCGGCGTGGTATGGAGTGCCGCCGCGCATCGTCCGACCGGGCCGGTGGCTGAATCGGCGTAGGTCATTCCGCGCAGTTCGGTACGCTCGATGCGAACACGCGCAACGCCAGTGGCGGCGGCGTGAATGCGGTGCCGGAGCGCCGGTTGCGATGGCAACCAATGCGCGGGTGAAGGGATCGCGGTTCTTCATTGAAAGATGCGCGAAGTTGATGCTTCGTGACATTTGCAACTTTTGACGGCAGCTTCGCCGACGATGCCTTCAAGCCGGCTTTTGCGATGCAGCACTTGACAGTGGCCCGACGGTCGGTGTTTTCTTGAACGCATGTTCGCCGCCTTGACCACCGCCCAGCCGCTGCCACCCCACCGGGGTGTGTCGTGCCGCGCGCAGGGCCCGGCGACCTCGATTACCACCACCACTATTACCGTCACCACTTGCCCGGTGCGGCCCGTCGTCTTCGCGTAATTTCCGAAAACCACGGCCCCGCACCCGGATCAGGATGCGGGGGAACTCCATCCAGATGCGTGTCGGGGCCTCCCAACGAGGTTGATCCGATGTCGTCAGTTGCCGCTTCACTCGCCGATCCCGCCGCGGACGCCGCTGTCCGTACCGTCGTCCATAAATTCGGCGGCACCTCCGTGGCCGATGCCGAGCGCTATCGCCATGTCGCCCAGTTGCTGCTGGCGCGCCAGGAGCAGGTGCAGGTCACCGTGGTCTCGGCGATGAAGGGCGTGACCGACGCGCTGATCGAACTGGCGCGGCTGGCCGGCGCGGGTGATGCGAACTGGGAAGAACGTTGGCATGAACTGCGGGCGCGTCACCGCGCTGCCGCCGCCGCGCTGCTGGGTGAGCACTCCGGCGCGACCGTCGAATGGCTGGATGCGCGTTTCGCGCGCCTGCATGACGTGTTGGCTGCATTGGCGGTGATCGGCGAACTGCCGCAGGAAGTGCTCGACCGGGTGCAGGGCCTGGGCGAAGTGTTCTCCGCGCACCTGCTCGGCCATCACCTGCAGGCGCTGGGCGAGGACTGCGATGTGCTCGATGCGCGCGAGGTGCTGGTGGTCAACCACGGCGAACTCGGCGTGGACGTGGACTGGAAGTCCAGCGCGGCCAAGCTGGAGCTGTGGCGGCAGTCGCATCCGGCACGCCGCCTGGTGGTGACCGGGTTCGTGGCCCGTGACCGCAAGGGCCACATCACCACGTTGGGCCGCAATGGCAGCGACTTCTCCGGTGCGATCTTCGCCGCGCTGTTCGAAGCGGACGAACTGCACATCTGGACCGACGTGGACGGGGTGCTCTCGGCCGACCCGCGGGTGGTGCCCGAAGCGGTGCAGCTGGATGCCTTGAGCTACGACGAGGCCTGCGAGCTGGCGTACTTCGGGGCCAAGGTGGTGCACCCGCAGACGATGTCGCCGGCCATCGAACGGGGCCTGCCGATCATCATCCGCAATACCTTCCAGCCCGATCACCCGGGGACCCGCATCACCGGTGAAAGCTCCAGCGCCGGCCCGATCAAGGGCCTGACCCTGAGCCCGGACCTGGCCGTGCTCAACGTCGAGGGCACCGGCCTGATCGGCGTGCCGGGCACGGCCGAGCGGGTGTTCTCGGCGCTGCGCAACGCGCATGTGTCGGTGGTGATGATCTCGCAGGGTTCGTCCGAGCATTCGATCTGCTGCGTGGTCAAGCAGGGCGAGGCAGAGCAGGCGCGTGAGGCGCTGGTGCAGGCGTTCTCGCATGAACTGGCCGCCGGCCAGGTGCAGCGTGTCCAGTTGACCACCGGCGTGAGCGTGCTGGCGGCGGTGGGTGATGGCATGGCCGGCCAACCGGGCGTGGCGGCGCGCCTGTTCGAAGCGCTGGGCCGGGCGCACGTCAACATCCTGGCCATCGCGCAGGGCTCGTCCGAGCGCAATATCTCGGTGGCCATCGACGCGCGTGACGCGACCAAGGCACTGCGCGCCGCGCATGCCGGCTTCTGGCTGTCGCCGCAGACGTTCTCGGTGGGCGTGATCGGGCCGGGCAACGTCGGCGCGGCCTTGCTGGACCAGCTCAATACCGCTCAGCCGCAGTTGCTGGCCAAGGCCAAGCTCGACCTGCGCCTGCGCGCGGTCACCTCGCGCACGCGCATGCTGCTGGACCAGCGTGGCCTGCACGGTGAGTGGAAACAGGCGTTCGAGGCATCCAGGTCGCCGGCCGACCTGGACCTGTTCACCGAGCACCTGCTCTCCGCACGCCTGCCGCACACGCTGATCGTGGACTGCAGTGGCAGCCCGGAAGTGGCCGAGCGCTACGCCGGCTGGCTGGCCGCTGGCATCCACGTGGTCACCCCGAACAAACAGGCCGGTGCCGGCCCGCTGGTGCGCTACCACGCCATCCGCGCGGCGGCCGAGGCCAGCGGGGCGCGCTTCCGCTACGAGGCCACGGTCGGTGCGGGCCTGCCGGTCATCACCACGCTGCGTGACCTGGTCGATACCGGCGATGAAGTCACGGCGATCGCCGGCATCTTCTCCGGCACGCTGGCATGGCTGTTCAACAAGTACGACGGCAGCGTGCCGTTCTCCGAGCTGGTCACCCAGGCGCGTGGCATGGGCTACACCGAGCCGGACCCGCGTGACGACCTGTCCGGCATCGACGTGGCGCGCAAGCTGGTCATCCTTGCCCGCGAGGCTGGCCACGACCTGAGCCTGGAGGACGTGGCGGTGGAAAGCCTGGTGCCGGCATCGCTGCAGCAGGCCAGCGTCGAGGATTTCATGGCGGCGTTGCCGGAGGTGGATGCCACCTTCGCCCAGCGCCTGGCCGATGCACGTTCGCGCGGCTGCGTGCTGCGCTACGTGGCCCAGTTCAAGCCGGGCCAGGCCCCGAGCGTGGGATTGGTGGAACTGCCGGCCGACCATGCCTTCGCCAACCTGCGCCTGACCGACAACGTGGTGCAGTTCACCACCGGCCGCTACTGCAACAACCCGTTGGTGGTGCAGGGTCCGGGCGCGGGCCCGGAAGTCACCGCGGCCGGTGTGTTTGCCGACGTGCTGCGGGTCGCCGCGGGCGAGGGGGCGCGCCTGTGAGTGCGGTGCTGAAGGGTTCCGGCCGAGGCGAGGCGCGTGCCTTCGCACCGGCCTCGGTCGCCAACGTGGCGGTCGGGTTCGATCTGTTGGGGTATGCCGTGCCCGGCGTTGGCGACACCGTGACGGTGCGTCGCATCGATGCGCCCGAAGTGCGGATCAGCGCGATCCGTGGCACGGCGGTGGCGTTGCCAACCGATGCACCCCGCAACACTGCGGGCGCGGCCTTGATCGCGTTGCGCGACGCACTGTCGTTGCCGTTCGGTTTCGAGATCGAGATCGACAAGGGCATCCCGCTCAGTTCCGGCATGGGCGGGTCGGCGGCCTCGTGCGTGGCCGCGCTGGTAGCGGCCAACGCGCTGCTCGACGCGCCGTTGTCGCGCGAGCAGTTGTACCTGTACGCATTGGATGGCGAGGCGGTGGCCAGCGGCAGCCGCCACGGCGACAACCTTGGGCCGATGTTCCTGGGCGGGCTGGTGATGTCGACGCTGGAGCGATTGGTGCCGGTGGCGGTGCCCGATGCCTGGCACAGCCTGCTGGTCCATCCCGACGCGCAGTTGGAAACCCGTCGTGCCCGCGCCGCCCTGCAGGGCGCGTACCAGCTGAAGGAGTTCGTCGCGCAGAGCACCAACCTGGCCCTGGTGCTGGCCGGTTGCCATGCCGGCGATGCCGGGCTGGTCCGTGCAGGCCTGGCCGACGTGCTGGTGGAGCCGCGCCGCGCACCGTTGATCGTCGGCTTCGATGCGGCCAAGCAGGCCGCGCTGGACGCCGGTGCAATGGGTGCCAGCATCTCCGGTGCG
The DNA here is from genome assembly GCF_052871705.1 of Stenotrophomonas sp. LARHCG68. Lineage (NCBI taxonomy): Bacteria > Pseudomonadati > Pseudomonadota > Gammaproteobacteria > Lysobacterales > Lysobacteraceae > Stenotrophomonas > Stenotrophomonas sp. LARHCG68. The sequence continues at coordinate 1,326,319 of NZ_JBIXJV010000001.1, forward strand.
GGCCCCAGCGTGTTTGCATGGTTTGAAACACGCCTGGCTGCCGAAGCCGCTGCCGCCGACGTGCAGGCGGCCTTTGCCGCGGCGGGTTTCGGCAGCCAGGCCTGGGTTACCCCCTTGAACAGTCCCGGTGCCGCGTTGCTCTGAACGCGCACCCGAACAGACACTTTCCGGAAACCGCAATGAACTTCATCTCCACCCGTAATGCCTCTCCGCCGGCCACGCTCAGCCAGGCGATTGCCGCCGGCCTCGCGCCGGACGGTGGCCTGTACGTTCCGCAGCAGATGCCGGCCGCACGCACGCTACGCGCAGGCGACAGCCTGGCGGCGACCGCCACCGAACTGCTGCAGCCGTTCTTCGCCGGCGATGGCCTGGAAGCGGCGCTGCCCTCCATCTGCGCGCAGGCGTTTGATTTCCCCGCGCCGCTGCAGCCGCTGGCTACCGGCAACGATCACGTGCTGGAGCTGTTCCATGGGCCGACCGCCGCATTCAAGGACTTCGGCGCACGCTTTCTCGCCGCCAGCCTGTCACGGCTGCGCGCCGGGCAGGAGCGCCCGCTGACCATCATCGTGGCGACCTCCGGTGATACCGGCGCCGCGGTGGCTGCCGCCTTCCACAACCAGCCCCACCTGCAGGTGGTGGTGCTGTACCCGGACGGCCGCGTATCGCCGCGCCAGGCGCACCAGCTGGGCTGCCTGGGCGGCAACATCCGCGCGCTGCGCGTGGCAGGCTCGTTCGATGATTGCCAGGCCATGGCCAAGCAGGCACTCAACGATGCCGAGCTGCAGGCGCAGGTGCCACTGAGTTCGGCCAACAGCATCAGTCTCGGTCGCCTGCTGCCGCAGATGAGCTACTACGCGCATGCCGCGCTCAGCCATCAGGCCGCATACGGAACGCCGCTGAACTTTGTCATTCCCACCGGCAACCTGGGCAATGCGATGGCGGCAGTGATCGCCCGCGCGCTGGGCGTGCCGTTGGGGCGCATCGTGCTGGCGACCAACGCCAACCGGGTGCTGCCGGACTATTTCAACGGCGGCGCGTACGCACCGACGGCGAGCGTGGCGACCTTGGCCAATGCGATGGACGTGGGCGCGCCGAGCAACTTCGAGCGCCTGCGTTGGCTGTATGCCGGCGACGACACGGCGCTGCGTGCGGCCTTCGTGTCGCGCTCGGTGGACGATGCGACCATCCGCGACACCATTGCCCGTCGCTTCCGTGATCACGGTGAGGTGTTCTGCCCGCATACCGCCACCGCCGTGCAGGTGCTGGAGCAGTTGCGCGCCAGCGGTGAAGCCGCGGCCGACACGCATTGGGCAGTCGCCGCGACCGCGCACCCGGCCAAGTTCGAATCGGTGGTCGAGCCGTTGATCGGTCGCGAGGTGCCGGTGCCGCCAGCCTTGGCCGAACTGCTCAAGCGCCCGGCCCATGCGGACCCGTGCCCGCCGGACTATGCCGCCCTGCGCGAAATGTTGCTGGCCGGCGCGGGCTGATCGCATCGGGGCCGTCCCCGCATCGCGCCCAGGCGACGCTGCTGTGCGGGGGCGCTCAGGCGCCGTCGTTGGCCAGCTTCTGCAGCTCGGCGAAATCCAGGATCTCCACCACGTTCAGGTGGGGCAGGGCGATCAGGCCCTGCTGGCGCAGCTTGGTGAAGGTGCGGCTGACCGTTTCCATGGTCAGGCCCAGGTGGTCGGCGATGTCGCCGCGGCCCATCGGCAGCGACACCCGGTTGCTGCTGTGGCCGGCGAGGGTTGCCTCGCGGGCGGCCAGACGCAGCAGGAAATCGGCCAGCCGCTCCGGCGGCTGCAGGCGGGCCAACGCCAGGGCGTTGTCCTGGGCCGCGTCCAGCTCCTGGCAGGCGCGCTGCAGCAGCTTGCGCTCCAGGTGCGGGTGGTGCTGGCGCAGGTCGCGCATCTGCGTGGTCGGCACCCGGCAGACCCGGCTGTCGGCGATGGCCTCGATGTCGTAACGGTGCAGGTCGCTGCCGCTCAGGCCCAGGTAGTCGCCCGGCAGCACGAACCCATTCACCTGGCGCCGGCCGTCGGCCAGCGTCCGCACCAGGCGCAGCGCGCCCTCGGTCACTGTATAGACATAAGTGCGCGGCTCCCCGGAGCGGGCCAGGGTGGCCCCCATCGGCACCGGCAGGGACACGGTGATCCGCTCCAGCGCATGCACTTCATCGCAGGACAGCGCCGAGCAGACCGACAGGTGCCGGACCGAACAATGCAGGCATTCACGCGCGCCGCTGCTTTCCTGGGCAGCGGACGAAACGGGGGAAAGCTCGGAGCCTGGGGCAGACCGGGACATGGCACGGGTGAGGGGAAGATGGGGTAAATGATACTTCATGCGGCCAGCGGGGCGGGCTGGCGCTAGAATTGGCGGTCGTCCACCCCACTGAGTTGCAGGAGTTTCGCCCGTGATCAAGCCCCGTACCCCGCCCGGCATCATGGAATTGCTGCCGCGCGAGCAGATCGCGTTCCAGCGCATGCTGGACGTCATCCGCCGCAACTACGAGCGCTTCGGGTTCCTGCCGGTGGAGACCCCGGTGTTCGAGCTGTCCGACGTGCTGCTGACCAAGTCCGGCGGTGAAACCGAGCGACAGGTGTACTTCGTGCAGTCCACCGGCGCGCTGGCCAATGCGGCCGAGTCCGGCGAGAAGGGCCTGCCCGAAATGGCGCTGCGCTTCGACCTGACCGTGCCGCTGGCCCGCTACGTGGCCGAGCACGAGCACGACCTGACGTTCCCGTTCCGTCGCTACCAGATGCAGCGCGTCTACCGTGGCGAGCGCGCCCAGCGGGGCCGTTTCCGCGAGTTCTACCAGTGCGACGTGGACGTGATCGGCAAGGACACGCTGAGCATCCGCTATGACGCCGAAGTGCTGGCGGTCATCAATGCGGTGTTCTCCGAGCTGCGCATCGGCAAGTTCGCCGTGCAGCTGAACAACCGCAAGTTCATGCGCGGCTTCTTCGAGGCCCAGGGCGTGGCTGACCCGCAGCAGCAGGCACTGGTGCTGCGCGAGGTCGACAAGCTCGACAAGCGCGGTGCCGATTACGTGCGTGAAACCCTGCTGGGCCCGGATTTCGGCCTGCCGGTGGATGCCGTTGAGCGCATCCTGGCGTTCGTGGAAGTACGTTCGGAATCGCATGCCGATGCGCTGGCCAAGCTGGACGCGGTGCTGGCCGATGCCGGCGAGTCGGCCAGCGAATCGCTGCGTACCGGTGCCGCCGAGCTGCGCGAGGTGCTGGAGCTGGTCAAGGGCCTGGGCGTGCCGGAACCGGCGTACTGCCTGAATTTCTCCATTGCCCGTGGCCTGGACTACTACACCGGCACCGTGTACGAGACCACGTTGCTCGACCACCCGCAGATCGGTTCGATCTGCTCGGGCGGCCGCTATGAGGACCTGGCCAGCCATTACACCAAGTCCAAGCTGCCGGGCGTGGGCATCTCGATCGGCCTGACCCGCCTGTTCTGGCAGCTGCGCGAGGCCAACCTGATCGACGGCATCGCCGAAAGCAGCGTGCAGGCGATGGTCGCGTTGATGGACGAGGCCGCCATGCCGCAGTCGCTGGACATCGCCCGTCGCCTGCGCGCCGGTGGTATCAACACCGAAGTGCAGATGGAGCCGAAGAAGATCGGCAAGCAGTTCCAGTACGCCGCCAAGGCGGGTATCCGCTTCGTGGTGCTGGCCGGTGAGGATGAGCTGGCGCGCGGCGTGGTCGCGGTCAAGGACCTGCTGCGCGAACAGCAGTTCGAGGTCGCCCGTGACGAGCTGGCCACCACCTTGCAGGTGGAGCTGGAGCAGGCCCGCGCGATGGCGCGCTGAGTGGGCAGGGCCTTCGGGCCCGGACAACCCTGGATCCTGCTGAACAAAGGCCCCGCATCGCGGGGCCTTTTTCGTTGCGGGTTTGACCGGTGCACCCGCTTGGACTAATGTATTAGCACGCTAATACATTGATACGTCATGAAGCCACGTCCCGATACCGAGAAAGAGAAGGCCTCCGATGCCCCGTTGAAGGCGCTGGCGCGTGTGCTGGCCGCGCTGGACAAGCCGCAGGACGTCCAGGCCTTCCTGCGCGACCTGTGCACCCCCGCCGAGCTGGAGGCCATGGCCGACCGCTGGCGGGTGGTGCCGTTGCTGCGCAAGGGCGTGCCATACCGCGAGATCTATGACCTGACCGGGGTGAGCGTGACCACCATCGGCCGGGTGGCGCGCTCGCTCGAGCACGGCGCCGGGGGCTACCTCACCGCCATCGAGCGCCTGGCTGCGCGCAAGACCGAATCCAACTGAGACCCGAACATGAGTGCTTCCACCTCCGCACCGGCGCGTGACCGGTTGCGTATCGCCATCCAGAAGAGCGGCCGGCTGGCCGACCCTGCGCGCAGCCTGCTGGCGGCCTGCGGGCTGAGCTGGCGGCAAAGCCGCGACAAGCTGTTCTGCTTCGGCGAGTCGCTGCCGGTGGACCTGCTGCTGGTACGCGATGACGACATCCCGGGCCTGATCGCCGACGGTGTCTGCGACCTGGGCGTGGTGGGTCTCAACGAGCTGGACGAACAGGCCAAGGCGCGCCGCCAGATCGGCTTGCCCGATGCCTACCAACCGTTGCGCGGGCTGGGCTTCGGCCAGTGCCGGCTGATGATCGCGGTGCCGGAAGAGTGGGATTGGCAGGGCGTGCAGATGCTGCAGGGCAAGCGGATCGCCACCAGCTATCCGGCTGTCCTCAGCGCGTGGTTGAAGGAAAAGGGCGTGGATGCGCAGGTGGTCGAGCTGTCCGGCTCGGTGGAGATCGCGCCGAAGCTGGGGACCGCCGAGCTGATCTGCGATCTGGTATCCAGCGGCGCGACCCTGGCGGCCAACCAGCTCAAGCCGGTGGAGACCCTGCTCGAAAGCGAAGCGGTGCTGGCTGGCCCGGTCAATGAACTCGATGACGCCCGCGCCGGCCTGATGGCGATGCTGCTGCGCCGCCTGGATGGCCTGACCAAGGTGCAGGACCAGAAGCTGCTGATGTTCAGCGCCGCCGAGGAGCGCGTGGACGCGCTGGCGCGCCTGCTGCCCGACGCCGAACCGTTGCTGCGCCTGCCGGGCGATGGCAGCGCGGTGCGGCTGCAGACCATGTGCAACGGGGCACTGAGCTGGCAACGGCTGGAGGAGCTGGAGCGCGCCGGCGCACAGGGCTTGATGGTGCTGGCCGTGGAGAAGTCGCTGGTATGAACATCCTCGACTGGAATGCGCTGGACGCCGACGGCCAGGCCCGCGCCTTGACCCGCCCGGTGCAGGCGGTGGCCGAGCAGACCCGGGCGTCGGTCACCGCGCTGATCACACAGGTGCGCGAGGACGGCGACGTGGCCCTGCGCGAGATCAGTGCCCGTTTCGACGGGGTGGCACCGGAGCGCTTTGAGGTTGGTGAATCCGAGTTTGCGGCCGCCGAGCTGGCGGTGCCGGCCGAGCTGCGCATCGCCATGCAGCAGGCGGCCGATCGCATCGATACCTATCACCGCGCCGGCATGGCTCGCCCCTACGCGGTGGAAACCGCACCGGGCGTGGTCTGCGAGAAGATGATCCGCCCGATCGGTCGCGTCGGCCTGTACGTGCCGGCCGGCAGCGCGCCGCTGCCATCGACCGCGTTGATGCTCGGGGTGCCGGCGCGCCTGGCCGGCTGCCGCGAAGTGGTGCTGTGCACGCCGCCGCGCAAGGACGGCAGTGCCGACCCGGCGGTGCTGGTGGCCGCTCGCCTGACCGGTGTGCACCGGGTCTACAAGATCGGCGGAGCGCAGGCGATCGCGGCGATGGCATACGGCACCGATACCGTACCGTCCTGCGACAAGTTGTTCGGCCCGGGCAACAGCTACGTCACCGAGGCCAAGCAGCAGGTCGCGCAGGCCGGTGCGGCGGCCATCGACATGCCGGCCGGGCCATCCGAAGTGCTGGTGATCGCCGATGCCGGCGCCAATCCCGCCTTCGTCGCGGCCGACCTGCTGTCGCAGGCCGAACATGGCCCGGATTCGCAGGTGCTGCTGCTCAGCGACGACGCTGCGCTGATCGCCGCCGTGCAGGACGAGGTGGAGGCCCAGGTGGCGCAGCTGGCGCGCGAGGGCATTGCCCGGCAGGCGCTGGCGGCTTCGCTGCTGATCAAGGTCGATTCGATCGCCCAGGCGTTCGCCATCTCCAACCGCTACGCACCGGAGCACCTGATCCTGGCCCTGCGCGAAGCGCGCCGCTGGTTGGAACAGGTCGAGGCCGCCGGTTCGGTGTTCATGGGGGACTACACGCCGGAGGCGTTGGGTGACTATTGCTCCGGCACCAACCACGTCCTGCCGACCGCCGGCGCCGCGCGCGCCTACAGCGGCGTCAGCGTCGCCAGCTTCCAGAACCAGATCAGCGTGCAGGCGGCCAGTGCCGAGGGCATCGCCAACATCGGTCCATGCGCCTTGACGCTGGCGCGGGCAGAAGGGTTGGGTGCGCACGCCAACGCCGTCGCCCTGCGGCTGGGAGTGACGCCGTGAGCAGCGTGCTCGACCTTGTACGCGATGACCTGCGTGGCTTCACCGGCTATTCCTCGGCGCGCAGCGCCAAGCTCGACGGCGAGATCTGGCTCAACGCCAATGAATCGGCGTGGGCCAACCCGGGCGACCCCCTGGCCAGTTGTCGGCGCTATCCGGACCCGCAACCGCAGGCGCTGCGCGAACGGCTGGCGACGTTGTACGACTGTGCGCCGGAACAACTGCTGATCGGGCGTGGCAGCGACGAGGTCATCGACCTGCTGGTACGTGCGCTGTGCGTGCCGGGCCGCGATGCGGTGCTGTATACCCCGCCGGTGTTCGGCATGTATGCGGTCAGTGCCCGCCTGCAGAACGCGCCCGCATTGGAGGTGCCGTTGCAGGACACTGCGGCGGGCTTCGTGCCGGACATCGACGCCATCATCACCACCGCCAGGCAAGGCGGCGCCAAGCTGGTGTTCCTGTGCTCGCCGTCCAACCCGGCCGGGTTGAGCATCCCGCTGGCGCAGGTGGAGCGGGTGGCCGAGGCTCTGCGCGGCCAGGCGCTGGTGGTGGTTGACGAGGCGTATGCCGAGTTCGCCGACACGCCCTCGGCGACGCGCCTGCTGGCGGGCCATGACAACGTCGCGGTACTGCGGACCCTGTCCAAGGCCCACGCTCTGGCGGCGGCGCGGATTGGCTGCGTCATCGCCGATCCCGGCCTGATCGCGGTGTTGCGCCGCTGCCAGGCGCCGTATCCCGTTCCGACCCCATGCTCGGCGCTGGCGTTGGCGGGGTTGGGTGAGCAGGCGCTGCAGCAGACCCGCGCGCGCATTGCCACCGTACGCAGCGAGCGCGACCGTCTGCGCATGGCGCTGTCGCTGCAGGGGCATGTGCGCAAGGTGTATGCCTCCGACGCGAACTTCCTGCTGGTGCGCTTCATCGACGCCGAAGCCGCCTTCCAGGCGCTGCTGCGCGCCGGGGTGGTGGTGCGCGACCAGCGCGCCGCGCCGCAACTGCACGATGCGCTGCGCATCACCGTGGGAACGCCCGAACAGAATGACCGCGTCCTCGACGCCCTCGCCACGCTGGAGCCCGTTACATGACCCCCATCCTGTTCGTCGATCGTGACGGCACCCTGATCGAAGAGCCGGCCGATTTCCAGATCGACGCCTACGACAAGCTGCGTCTGGTGAAGAACGTCATCCCGGCGATGCTCAAGCTGCGCGATGCCGGCTACCAGTTCGTCATCGTCTCCAACCAGGATGGGCTGGGCAGCGAAGGCTACCCGCAGGAAAGCTTCGATGGCCCGAACAACCTGATGCTGCAGATCTTCGCCAGCCAGGGCATCGTCTTCCGCGACGTGCTGATCGACCCGAGCTGGCCGCACGACAACAGCCCCAACCGCAAGCCGGGCATCGGCATGATGCTGCCGTACCTGCAGGACCGGGGCATCGACTGGGCGCGCTCGGGCATGGTGGGCGACCGTCCCACCGACATCCAGTTCGCCGACAACCTGAAGGTCCGCGGCTTCCAGCTGCGCACCGGGCAGTTCGGCGGCGAGTGGGATTGGGACGGCATCGCCCACGAGTTGGCCGATGCGCCGCGCCGCGCCACCGTGCAGCGCGACACCAAGGAAACCCGGATCCGCGTGTTCGTGGACCTGGACACCGTGGCCACGGCGAAGATCAGCACGGGTCTGCCGTTCTTCGACCACATGCTCGACCAGATCGGGCGTCACGGCGGCTTCGCGCTGGAGGTCGAGGCCAAGGGGGACCTGCACATCGACGAGCACCACACCATCGAGGACACCGGCCTGGCATTGGGCCAAGCCTTGCGTGAGGCGCTCGGCGACAAGCGCGGTATCGGCCGCTATGGGTTCACCCTGCCGATGGATGAGACCCTGGCCAGCGCAGCGCTGGACTTCAGCGGCCGCCCCTACTTCGTGTTCGAGGGTGACTTCAAGCGCGAGCGGGTAGGGGACATGCCCACCGAGCTGGTGCCGCACTTCTTCCGCTCCCTGTGCGATGCGGCCGGGCTGAACCTCAACCTCAAGGTGGAAGGCGACAACGACCACCACAAGGTCGAAGCCTGCTTCAAGGCATTGGCCCGTGCCCTGCGCCAGGCCATCCGCCGCGAAGGCACCGAGCTGCCCTCGACCAAGGGGGCGTTGTGAGCACGATCGGCCTGGTCGATGCCGGCGGTGCCAACCTCGGTTCGGTGCGCTATGCGCTGGAGCGACTGGGGCAGGAGGTGCGCATGGTACGCACCGCCGATGACCTAGAAGGACTGCCGCGGGTGATCCTGCCCGGCGTTGGTGCAGCGGCCGAAGGCATGCGCCGGCTGCACGCGCAGGGCCTGGTCGAGCCGCTGCGTGCCCTGCAGGTGCCGCTGATGGGCATCTGCCTGGGCATGCAACTGCTGTTCGAGGCTTCCGAGGAAGGCAAGGTCGATGGCCTGGGGTTGTTGCCCGGCGTGGTCCGTCGCCTGCATCCGGGGGTAGGCGTGCGCGTGCCGCACATGGGATGGAACAAATTGCTGGCGCTGCGCGAGTCGCCTTTGCTGGACGGCGTCCCCGTCGGTGCCAGTGCCTACTTCGTGCACAGCTACGCCGCGCCGGTGACATCGGACACGGTCGCGGCCTGCCACCACGGCGGGCTGTTCACCGCGGTGGTGCAGCGCGGTCGCCTGTGCGGCGCGCAGTTCCACCCGGAGCGCTCCGCCGGCCCCGGCGCCCGCCTCCTGCGCAACTTCATCGAGACCGATTTCCCATGAGCTTTACCGTCTATCCCGCGCTGGACATCCGCAACGGCTGCGTCGTGCGCCTGCTGCAGGGCGATTACGCCCAGCAGACCACCTATGGCGATGACCCGCTGCCGCGCGCGCAGGCCTTCGCCACCGCCGGTGCGCGCTGGATGCACCTGGTCGACCTGGACGCGGCCAAGGCTGGCGGTTACACGCTGGCGCCCTTGCTCGCGCAGATTGCCTCGACCACCCCGTTGGAAGTGCAGACCGGCGGTGGCGTGCGTGGCCGCGATGACGTGGCGCGCATCCTGGATGCTGGCGCCAGTCGCGTGGTGATTGGTTCGCTGGCCGTACGCGAGCCGGACAACGTGCTGGCTTGGTTGTCAGAGTTCGGCGCCGAGCACTTGACCATCGCCCTGGATACCCGCCAGGGCGAGGACGGCGTTTGGCGCCTGCCGGTACATGGTTGGACCGAAACCGCCGACGTCACCCTGGATGAACTGGCCCAGCGCTATGCCCGCGCCGGCATGAAACACCTGCTGTGCACGGATATCTCCCGTGACGGCATGCTGACCGGCCCCAACATCGACCTGTACGCGCACCTGGTGCAGTTGCTGCCCGACGTGGCCGTGCAGGCCTCCGGCGGCGTGCGTGATGTCGGCGACGTGCGCGCGGCCAAGGTGGCCGGTTGCGGTGGCGCCGTGCTGGGCAAGGCCTTGCTGGAAGGCCGGCTGCAACTCGACGAGGCCCTGGCATGTTGAGCCGCCGCATCATTCCCTGCCTGGACGTGCGCGAAGGCCGTGTGGTCAAGGGCGTCAGGTTCCGTGACCATATCGACATGGGCGACATCACCGAGCTGGCATTGCGCTACCGCGACGCCGGCGCCGACGAGCTGGTGTTCTACGACATCTCCGCCAGCCCGGAAGGGCGCTCGGTAGACCGGGCCTGGATCGAACGCGTCGCCCGTCTGATCGACATCCCCTTCTGCGTGGCCGGAGGCATCCGAGACGTCGAGACCGCCCGCGCGGTGCTGCATGCCGGCGCGGACAAGATCTCCATCAACACCCCGGCGCTGGAGCACCCGGCGCTGATCGAGGCGCTGGCCGAAGCTTTCGGCGAGCAATGCGTGGTGGTCGGCATCGACTCCATCCGCGAGCCCGACGGCCAATGGCGGGTGCGTTCCTACACCGGCGACCCGGAAAAGACCCGCGCCGAGGCACGGCTGACGCTGGACTGGGTGCGTGAAGTACAGCAGCGCGGCGCAGGTGAAATCGTGCTGAACTGCATGGACAGCGACGGCGTGCGCAGGGGCTACGATATTGCCCAGTTGCGCCAGGCCCGGGCGGTGAGCACGGTGCCGTTGATCGCCTCCGGCGGTGCCGGGACGCCACAGCACTTTGCCGACGTGTTCGAACAGGCTGACGTGGACGGGGCCCTGGCCGCCAGTGTCTTCCACTCTGGCGCCATCGCCATTCCGGAACTGAAACAGTTCCTGCGCGAACAACAGATCGAGGTAAGGGATGTCTACTGATTTCACGCCGGTCGATCCGGCCACGCTGGATTGGGCCAAGGTTGACGGGCTGATGCCGGCCATCATCCAGGATGCGGCGACGCTGCGCGTGCTGATGCTGGGCTACATGGACCGCGATGCCCTGGACAAGACCCGGGCGAGCGGCAGGGTCACGTTCTTCAGTCGCAGCAAGCAGCGGCTGTGGACGAAGGGGGAAACCTCGGGGAACCATCTGGAGCTGGTCGAGATCCGCACCGATTGCGACGCCGACACACTGCTGGTCAGCGTGCGCCCGCACGGGCCGACCTGCCATACCGGTGCCACCAGCTGCTTCGGCGCCACGCCCGGCAATTTCCTCGGCGCGCTGGACGCACTGGTCAAGCAGCGCGAGCAGGACCGCCCGCTCAACAGCTACACCACCCAGCTGTTCGAGAAGGGCCCGCGCCATATCGCGCAGAAAGTGGGCGAGGAGGGCGTGGAAACGGCGCTGGCCGGTGTCGTGCAGCGTGACGAGGACCTGCTCGGCGAGTCGGCCGACCTGCTGTTCCACCTGATCGTGCTATTGCGCTCGCGCGGCCTGTCGCTGGAGGATGCGGTGGCCGTGCTGGAGACGCGCCACGCCAAGGCCGTGGAGAAGGCGGCCGGCTGAAGCAATGATGCAGGTCCTCCCGCCGGTACGGCCGGGGGAGGGCCCGGCAAACGCGGGCGGGGATGAAGCCCGGCCAGGTTCTCCCCACGCCTGGCCCGCACTTCCTGCGGCAACGGCCTCCTCCCGTCGGCCGCCAGTTTCCGCCATGCCGCTGTCGCAACGCCGGGGCGATAATGGAGGTCCGTACATTATCCGCCCACCGAGGACTCCATGCGTCATTCCCTGTTGACCGGCCTGTTGCTGGCCGGTGCGCCGTTCGTGGCGGCCGCCTCCTGCAGCAGCGGCAGTGTCTTCGTCGATGCGAACGGCAACGGCAGGCAGGATGCGGGCGAAGCGCCGCTGGCCGGCATCAGGATTTCCGATGGCGAGCACATCGCCTTGACCGACACGGCTGGCCGTTACCAGCTCCCGGCCTCCACGCAACCGAACATCTTCGTCATCAAGCCTGCCGGCTACGCCGCGGCCGCGCGTGCTGATGGGTTGCCGGACATCTGGCGTCCGCGTGATGGGCAGGGAGGGCAGTGCCGGCCGTTTGCACTGGTGCCGCAGCCGGACGCGCCGGACCGCTTCCAGGCGCTGGTCATGGCCGATAGCCAGACCGGCAGTGCGCTGGACGTGGGCTATTTCGAGCGCGACATCATCGAGCCACTGCGTGGCAAGCATCAGGCACGGCTCGGGATGACGCTGGGGGATGTCACCAATGACGATCCCTCGCTGTATCCGGCGCTCACCCGTGCGGTGACGTCGCTCGGCGTGCCGTGGCTGCATGTTCCCGGCAATCACGACATGGACATCGGCGCGAGCAGTGATGCGACATCGCTGGCCAGTTACCACCGTTACCTCGGGCCGGACACTTACGCCTGGGAAGATGCGTCGATGGTGTTCATCGGGCTGGACGACATCCTCGCCCAGCCCGGGCAGAAGCCGGCCTACATCGGCGGCCTGCGCGAGGACCAGTTCGCCTTCCTGGAGCGCTACCTGCCGACGGTTGGCCGCGACAAGCTGGTCGTGCTTGGCCTCCATATCCCGCTGTTCGACCACGTCTTCCGTGAGCAGGACCGCGCCCGCCTGTTCGCCCTGCTGGAGAAGGTGGAGCACCCGCTGATCCTCAGCGGACACACCCACAACCAGAGCCAGGTGTTCTGGTCGGCCGCGCAGGGGTGGAAGGGGGCGCGTCCGTTGCACGAGTACAACGTCGGCGCCGCCTGCGGCGCGTTCTGGTCAGGCGTGAAGGATGCGCAGGGCATCCCCGATACGACCATGGCCGACGGCACGCCCAACGGCTACGGCCTGCTCAACGTGCAGCCGCATGGGCAGTACAGCGTCGAGTACCGGGTCGCGCGTGCGCCGGCGGACCATCAGATCGCGCTTCATGCGCCCAAGGTGCTGCGCCAGGGTGCTTATCCGGCCTGGGGTGTGTACGCCAACGTGTTCATGGGCCATGACGGGCTGCCGGTGGAGTTCCGTGTCGACGGTGGCCAGTGGCAGGCGATGAAGCAGGTCCGCCAGCCCGACCCGCGGCTGCTGGTGGAGAACATCGCCGACGACCTGGCCGAAACGCTGCGCGGCTACGATCGCTCCCCCGAAGCCGTGCCCTCCACGCACCTGTGGCGCGCCGCGCTGCCGACCGGGCTGGCCGAGGGTGAGCACACCGTCGAAGTGCGCACCACCTTGAATGGCAAGTCTTATACCGCCACCACCGGTTACCGCCTGCAGTCCGCCAGTCCCTGACAACGAACATGCCGATGGGCGGGGCCGCTGGGCAGGAACCGCCCCGGCCGCGACGCACGCACGGCCTGCTCCGCGCGGCTGCTGCCTTCCCGGGGATTTCCGCGGCGCCCTCAACGGGGAGGGCGCGCCCGGCCAATTCCCTTACCCTTCACCGTTCCAGCACCCGCACCGCAAGAGACCAATACATGCGCAACAAGGAAGTGAAGGGCGTCGCCCTGATGGCATGGATACTGGCCTGCAGCGCCTGTTCGTTGCCTGCGACCGAGACGGTGGTCGAACCCATCGATCCGGCACGCAAGCTGATCGGCACGGTGCAGGGCGCCGGAGCCATCAGCCCGCTGCTGGATAGCGATGTGCTCGTCGAGGGCGTGGTCGTGCGCAACCTGATGGGTGACAGCGACGACGTCGGCCAGGAAATGAAGGAAACCCTGGGTGAGGGAGCGGGCAGCGCCGCGCCGCCGATAGGCTGGTTCATCCAGGACGAAGGCGATGGCAATCCTGCCACGTCCGACGGGGTGTTCGTGCTCGACCAGGGTTACGACACGTCGATCAACATGCCGGCCGACACCGAGTACACGATGCGACTGGGTTCGCGGGTACGGACCGGCGACCGGGTGACCGTGCGCGGGCGGGTGGTCGAGTTGCCCCAGGCGCAGGTTGCCGACCAGCCGCGCAGTACGGGGCATCCGGTGTCGCGTGGTGACGCCGATGGCAGCGTCACCGCGATTGCGGCGATGTCGGTGACGTTGGTGGCTCCCGCGGAGCGGGCCGGCCCGATCACCGTACTGCCGGTCCCAGCCGTCAGCGAGGCTACCGAAGCCATGCGTCGCTGAAGCCGCGGTAGCAGCGACTTCGATCGCGAACCCGATTGCAGTGCTTCGCCGGCAGTGCCAAAACTCTGCATGCTGCGGCCCTGTGCGTCTGGACGCCTGCCGGCCGCCTACAAGCCCTTCTTGTTGACGCGGCCGTCAGCCGGTGCCTTGGTGCGCAGCGCGCCCGTCGGTGCCCGCGGCACATGCACGTACGGGTAGGGCACCGTGGCCGTCTCTGGCAGGCCCAGCCGCCATTTGCCGAGCACGCTGCTGACGCGCTTGCCGGCATCGAACTGGGGTTCGGATGGCAACTCGCCTTCTTCCTTTTCACGCTCACGCACGGTGGCGCTGGCACGCGAGAAGGCATCGGCGAAATCGCTGGTGGCGTTCATCGCTTCCACCAGGAAGGCGCGCCCGAACCAGGTGGCACTGTCGGTGTTGCCGCAGCCGAAGGAGGGACGGTCGTGGCGCGCCGCGGTGATGATCATCCGGTTGGGGGCTTTCAGGGCGGGGATGAAGCCGCCGGAGTAGCAGGCGGAGACCACGATCACCGCGTTTCCGATCCCCGCTTCGTTCAATGATTCGGCCAGGTCCCCGGGCGTGAGGTAGTCCTCCTGGCCCGGTCCGGTATGCAGGTAGAAGCTGCTGTCGTCCAGGCCATGGCTGCTCAGATAGACCAGCAGCACGTCCTCCTTGGGGTCCAGTCGCTGGCCGAGCGCATCAAGCGCGTAGCCAATGCTCTGGTAGGTCGCCAGCGGTTGTGCCTGCGCGTCGGCGCGCGTATCGGGGTGATTGACCAGGCTGAGCATGCGGCCTTCGGCGTCCCAGCGTTGTGCCGACAGTTGGCGCAGGTACAGCACTTCGTTGCGGAAGACGTCTTCATCGACATCCCCGGCCACGCCCAGCACGTACAGGTCGGTGACGCCCGGTCGCTGCGCGGCCAGGGCATTGATCTGGCCGTCCAGCAATGCCTTCTGTGCGCGCCCGAACGCGGGCGTGGTGGGTTGCCAGTCCGGGGCTTCCGGTGTGCGCGCCAGCGCAGGCCAGATGCCGAACAGCAGGACAGCGGACAAGGCCAGAGGACGCAGGCGCGACAGCAGGCAGCGGAGCGGGGATCTGGCCATGGCCACAGGTCGCGGAGGAGTTGCCTGGATTCTATCGACTCCGCGTCCTTCAGCGTCCAGCCCCTACCAGCAGGCGGCATGGACCTGGTTGTCCCAATGGCTGGAGAGCGCGAAGTCCCGTTTCAGCCCGGCCTTGGCATAGGCCAGGCTGCGACCGCGCCGCGCCAGCTCACAGGCACCTGCTGCGGGTGTGGGCGGTCGGCCGGAACGCCGTGTTCGCTGTGCCGGAACGGCATTGGCACGCTTGAGTTCACGCTCGATGGCCTGCAGGCGCGCCTGCGCGTGCCGGTCGAACGGTTCGGGTGCCGCCGTCCATTGCTTCAACGGCGGGCCGTCGCAGGGCAGGGACTGATAGGCGATCCCATCGTCGGTGCGGCACTTGAACACCTGTTGTGCATGGGCCGGTCCGCAGCCCAGGTTGATGAAGATGAAAGCCAGCACGATGACCACGACCGGCATGCGATGCTCCTCGCAGGGATGGAGCCGATACGTTGCCGCGTGCTTCCTGCCGGGGCAGCCGGGAAGCCCATCCCATGTGCGTAGGAGTTCAGCCAGTCGGCCCTGGGCGCGATGACCTGTTCGCTGGCGAGATGTGAAGAAATTTTTTCACAAATGTCTTGCGGGCCTAAAAAAGCCGGGCTATTATTTCTTTCTCGGCGACGTCGGGGCCATAGCTCAGCTGGGAGAGCGCCTGCATGGCATGCAGGAGGTCAGCGGTTCGATCCCGCTTGGCTCCACCAAATCCGGACATTAGGCCGTTCGGATCGTCGAAAACAACTTGATGAGTATAACGCGTCCCCATCGTCTAGAGGCCTAGGACATCACCCTTTCACGGTGGCGACCGGGGTTCGAATCCCCGTGGGGACGCCATTCATCACTGTAGTACGGTCCTGGTCATGTGCCGGGATCCTGTTGAAAAGATCATCCTCCCAGGATGGTCCGAAAGGAAAAAAGAGTTTCCTTTCCAACAGAAAGTCTGCCATAATGGCGGGCTCGCGGTAACAACGTGGGGCTATAGCTCAGCTGGGAGAGCGCCTGCATGGCATGCAGGAGGTCAGCGGTTCGATCCCGCTTAGCTCCACCAATTCGGACATTAGGCCGTCCGGATGGACAACTCGAATTTGAAGAATACGCGTCCCCATCGTCTAGAGGCCTAGGACATCACCCTTTCACGGTGGCGACCGGGGTTCGAATCCCCGTGGGGACGCCATTTGCAAAAAAGCTCCGGGAAACCGGGGCTTTTTCTTTGCCTGGAATTTGGCGCCGGGGGCATGCTGGGTTCGCTGGATTCCAGTTGCGGTTTGCATCAACAGTTCCTTGTCGCGGATGCGCCTGCAGATGCCGGGAGGGCACTGTTGTCGGTGATGGCGAATGCTCGGGCCGAAGGATGGCATTGCCAATGCATGCAGGACGCTTCCCGCCAGACCTCCAAAGATCGAAGGCTTGCGAAAGAAGTGTCTGGCGAGCCGAGCATCCCGTTGATGATCGGATGGCTCGCTTCCAACCAATGTGCTCAGATCAGCGCATGTCGTTCATGGCACGAGGCGGCGTATCGACGGCAGTCCCTTTTCCCTTGGTCGATCGAGCCGAAGCGCGTTGATCGGCAGGGGGTATGGGAGCGCTGCGACATACATGGGCGCGGCGACGCACGTGGAAGTTAGTCGAGAAGGCAGAAGGGCCCATTCGCCTTCAGGTACAGCCTTTCGCTCCTTGCAGTTTCATGCATCTGTTTCCCGATCCTGAAGCCTGGGATCGGATGGCCCGCGGTGGTATGCACTTTTGCCGGTAGGGTCACTTGCTTGAACGTTTTCCAGATCGTGTTGAGCAACGCCGTGAGGGGCGCATCATCCCCGTCCAGCGTGTTCCACCGAATCGCCATGCGTCCATAGTTGATTACATCAATCTCAGGGTCGTAGGCATGCCCTGTCGCGTCCTTCATGTCCGTCATGTGCGTGCGGTAGGAGCGGAGGAATTGCAGTTCCGACCGGCCCAAGGGTGCAAATGCCTGACTGACGATTGCACTTGCCTCGCAATCGAGCGCAGCCTAGAGCGTGTCGAAGTGGTGAATCAGAAGACGGTCAGCGCCCGTATGCGAGCAGCGCCAACGCATATCCGGGAGCGCCTCATGCAGTGCGTCGCTGAACTCGGCGACATCCTCGCGGGACAGCCAAAAGTAAAGCAGCTTCGTCTTCTGTCCTTTTTCCGGCATGGGAAGCACATCTCCAGGTTTGGAAGGCCTCGAAGGCAGGGGGTCTTCCTTTTGCAAGAATTGATCGTAGGTTCCTCGATGCCATCGGGCAATTCCCAGGTGGTGACCGTCGGAAGGCTCTTTAAGCTTGCGCGGTGAGATTGGCCTTGCGGAGGGCCATGTCGGTCAGTAGGGGGTATCTGGATGGTCGATGGGGGCAGATGCCCCCAAATATGCCCACGGCCTGACGGTTTGCGACGGAAGCGGGCGCACGGAGGCGGAAACGAAAAAGGCCGGAAGCCCTTGATTATTCGGGGATTCCGGCCTGCTTCGGGCCTTGTCGGCCACTGCATTGGTGGAGGTGGGCGGAATTGAACCGCCGTCCGAAGGCACTCCATCCCTGGCACTACATGCTTAGTTCACCGTTGGGTCTCGTCCTGTGGCAGCACGGTGAGCGAAGCGCACCCAAGGACCAGCCTGTTTTGGTTAAGCCGTGACTGACAGGCAGCCGTCACAGCCGGTTCCGTGATAATGACCCTACATCCACGAGCACGGGCACAAGTGGGTTCGGGGCTTACGCCTTAAGCGGCGAGAGCGTAGTTGTCGTCGTTGGCAACTAGAGTTTTGCAGCTGGATTTACGAGGAAAGCTACCCCCTCGGCATGCGCCAAGCGACTTCATAACCCCCGTCGAAACCAGTGCACCCCCGGTTGGACGTTGAGCGATGAGGGTTCCGGCTACCTGAGCGACCAAGTGGACCGAAACCTCGCTGACGGTGTGGATGCTACGGCAAACAAGCTGAATCGTCACGTGCCGGTATCCGTCTGGCGTGGGTTAACGCCCCGCCGACCTTTCTGCGACAGGCGCCCGTCAACGATGTGTCGGTTGAAATCGGGTGGAGACCGTTGGTGCAAGAGCAGCAGGCGCGCAGTTTGAAGGGGCTCGCGGCAGGCGTGGGGCGGGATTTCCTGCGGCGTGCCTTGCCGGCTCTGCCTGCCTATGTGTTGCTGCTGTTGTTGACGACGGCGGCGCTGTGGGGTGACTCGGGCTGGCAGCTCGGCGCGGCCGTGGCCACGTTGCTGGTCAGCGCGGGCATGGTCGGGGCCATGGCGCGGCGGCGGTATCGCTGGGCGGGCTGGCAGGTTGCGGCGGCCCTGTTGCTGCTGGCGTTGCGGCCGGCATGGTCGGGTCTTGAGCTGGCGGCGGTGGATCGCCTGGTCACGCTGGTGGCAGTGGTGGCGGTGCTGCAGGTGGCATGGAGTTCGTTGCGCCTGTTCGGCTTCTCGCAGCGCTTGCAGCGGGTGGCCGACGCGATCCCGGAGGAGCGCGTGCTGGAGCTGTTGCCGCCGGAAGCGGCGGACAGGGTCCGGGCATGGCTGGCAGGAGACGCCGCCGCTGCGACTGAAATCAAGGTGGTCGTGCGCCTGGCACTGCTGTGCGTTGCGCTTCAGGAGGCCGGTACCCGTGGTGAGCTGCGCCGGTGGGCTTACGCCAGCAGGGATTTGCGCAGGTAGATCCGCTGATGGCCCGGCGGGTAGTCAGCGAGCCGGGCAAACACGTCGTAGCCGTGACGGGTATAGAAGCCCTCGGCTTGCCAGTCGAAGGTGTCCAGCAGGGCGGCGTGGGCGCCGTGCTGGCGTGCGGTCTGTTCGGCCTCGGCCAGCAACGCACTGGCCACCCCGCGCCCGCGGTGGGCGGGGTCAACCCACAGGACATGAACCGTGAGCCAGCCGGCGCAGATGTCGGCGAGCAGGCCGGCGTAGAGGGTGCCGTCGTGATCGTGGCAGGCCAGGCGGACGGGAAGCTCTTCCAGTGGATTGCCACAGGCCTGCTGGTTGAAGGCCAGCAGGCGCTGGCAAAGCTGCTCGCTGTCGTGCGCGCTGGCCGGCCGTGGCGTGCAGGGGGGCATCAGGCGTTGCGGTTGTGGGCGCGCATGGCGCGCTGCTTCTCGCGGGCCCAGTCGCGTTCCTTGGCGGTGTCGCGCTTGTCGTGGTTCTGCTTGCCCTTGGCCAGCGCGATCTCGAGCTTGATCTTGTTCTTGCTCCAGTACATCGCGGTGGGGACCAGGGTGTAGCCGTCGCGTTCGACGCGGCCGATCAGCTTGTCGATCTCCCGGCGGTGCAGCAGCAGCTTCCGCTGGCGGCGGTCCTCGGGGATGGTGTGGGTCGAGGCCTGGATCAGCGGGGTGATCTGGGCGCCGATCAGGAAGATCTCGCCGTCCTTCACGTAGGCGTAGGCGTCGGTCATGTTGCCGCGGCCGGCGCGGATGGCCTTGATTTCCCAGCCCTGCAGGACTAGGCCGGCCTCGAAACGTTCTTCCAGGTGGTATTCGTGACGGGCACGCTTGTTCAACGCGATGGTTTTGTCGGCCGTCGCGTTCTTTGCTTTATCCTTGCCGGTGTTCTTGCTCATTTACGTATTGTCTCCGATTCGGAGGCATTCCGGATATCCATCGTATTCCCCATGCCTACCATCCGCCGAAGCGCCCTGGTCGAACACTCCGCCGAGCGCATGTTTGATCTGGTCAATGACGTCTCCGCCTATCCGCGCCGGTTCCGCTGGTGCGACAAGGCCGAGATCCTGGAGCAGGGCGGGGACCGGCTGGTGGCGCGGCTGGACCTCGGGCTGGGCTCGTTCCGCACCTGGTTCATGACCGAAAACGCGCTGGTGCGCCCGCGCAGCATCGACATGCAGCTGCGCGACGGGCCGTTCAAGCGCCTGCATGGGCGCTGGGACTTCCAGCCGCTGGCCGCCGATGCCTGCAAGGTCAGCCTGGAGCTGGAGTTCGAGCCGACCTCGCGGCTGCTGGGGCCGGCGCTGGCGCTGGGTTTTCAGGGGCTGGCCGATCGCATGGTCAACGACTTCGTGCGCGTCGCCGACCAGGAGGAATGAGGCATGCGGGTGGAGGTGGTGCTGGCCTGGCCGGAACGTTACCTGCAGCGGACGCTGGCGCTGCCCGAGGGCTGCACCGTCGCCGAGGCGGTGGACGAGGCCGGGCTGGATACCGCCGGCGTCACGGTGGCGTTGGCTGTGCATGGCGTGCTGGCGCGCCCGCAGCAGTTGCTGCACGAGGGGGACCGCATCGAGCTGCTGCGCCCGCTGTTGGCCGACCCCAAAGAAAATCGCCGCCGGCGGGCGCGCGGCGGCGATTGATCCCAAGCGGCGCTGGCGATCAGCGGCCCTTCTTCTTGTCCTTGGCCAGGTTGCGGCCGAACTGGCGCACGCTCTTGCGGGCAAGCTCGGCATCCTGGTTCGGGAAGTAGTCGCCTTCCCAGCGGGTGACCATGTCGTTCTCGAAGAACACCGTGAAGTTCTTGGTCTCGGTGGTGCCGAGGCGGTTCACGCGCTGGCTGGCGGTGTAATCCCAACGCTGGGCGTGGAACGGGTCGGCGATGGACGGGGTGCCCAGCAGCGCGTTGACCTGCTGCTTGCTCTGGCCGACCTGCAGCTGCGAGACGGCCTGTTCACGGATCAGGTTGCCCTGGTAGATGGGCTGCTTGTAGATGATGCCGCAGCCGGTGGTGGACAGGGCGACTACAGCAATCAACAGAAGGTTGCGCATTGGGTAGGGCGATTGGGGATATCAGGGCGATGATACACTCCCCGGCACCCAGCGCGATCTGACCGGAGGCAACTGGCGCTAAACCGCCAATGAACACGATGGCCATGGAATCCAACGACCTGCGCAAAGTCGGTCTGAAGGTGACGCATCCGCGGATGCGCATCCTCGCCCTGCTCGAGCAGAACACCCCCCATCACCACCTGACCGCCGAAGACATCTATCGGCAGTTGCTCGATTGCGGCGACGAAATCGGCCTGGCCACGGTTTACCGTGTCCTGACCCAGTTCGAAGCGGCCGGGCTGGTGCTCAAGCACAACTTCGAGGGCGGCCAGGCGGTTTATGAGCTGGACCGCGGCGGCCACCACGACCATATGGTGGACGTGGACACCGGCAAGATCATCGAGTTCGAAAGCCACGAGATCGAGCAGCTGCAGCGCAAGATCGCGGCTGATCATGGCTACGAGCTGGAAGAGCATTCGCTGGTGCTGTACGTGCGCAAGAAGCGTCGCTGAACGCCCGCGCCAGCGGTGGCCCGCCACGGGTCACCGGCCAGCAGGATGAAACGCACAACGCCGGCCCTTGGGCCGGCGTTGTTGTTTGGGGCCTGTCCCGCGTCCATGGGGGAACAGGCCGGGGACACCTTGGTCCTCGACCGGCTCAGGCCTCGGTGAGCAGCCTGCGGGCGGCGGCGCGGGCTTCCTTGCTGACCTCGGCCCCGCCGAGCATGCGCGCCAGCTCTTCCTCGCGGCCCTTGGCGTCGAGCAGTTCCACTGCGCTCTGGGTCATGCCGTCGACCGGGGCCTTGCTGACGCGGTAGTGGGCATGGCCCTTGGAGGCGACCTGCGGCAGGTGGGTCACGCACAGCACCTGGCGGCGTTCGCCCAGGGCACGCAGCTTCTTGCCGACGATGTCGGCCACCGCGCCACCGATGCCCGAGTCCACTTCGTCGAAGACCATGGTGGGGACGGCATCCAGGCCCAGCGCGGCGACCTCGATGGCCAGCGAGATGCGCGAGAGCTCGCCACCGGAGGCGACCTTGCGCAGGGCACGCGGTGGCTGGCCGGCGTTGGCGGCGACCAGGAACTCGACCCGCTCGGCGCCGTTCGGGTCCGGGCGGGCGGCCGGCTGCGGTTCCAGTTCGATCAGGAACTGGCCGCCGCCCATGCCCAGTTCGCCGATCAGGGTGGTGGTGGTGTCAGACAGTGCCTTGGCCGCGTTGCTGCGGCTGGCGGTGAGGATGGCCGCTTCGGCCTGCCAGCGGGCAGCGGCCTTGTCGATCTCGCCCGCTAGGCGGGCCAGGCGTTCGTCGGCGCCACGCAACTGTTCCAGCTCGGCCTCGATGCGCTGCTGGGTGGCCAGCAGCTCCTCCATCGGTACCCGGTGCTTGCGCGCCAGGTCGTGCAGGCGGCCGAGCCGGCGTTCGATTTCCTCGAAGGCATCCGGGTCGCTGTCCAGGTCGTCCTGGACGCGGTCGAGCTGGGCCAGCGCCTCGTGCAGTTGGATGCCGGCCGCGTCGAGCATGCCATCGACCTCGCCCAGGCGCGGTTCGTGCTGGCTGACCCGGCCCAGTTCATGGCGGACCTGCTGCAGCAGTGAAAGCAGGGACGGGGCATCGTCGTCCCCGTTGAGGATACCGCCGGCACGTTGGCAGGCTTCGATCAGGGCGGTGGAATGGGCCTGGCGACGGTGGCTGGCGCCCAGCGCGGTGATCGCCGCCGGTTCCAGTTCCTCGCGCTGCAGTTCACCGAGCTGGTGCTCCAGGAAGCCGATGCGGTCGGAGACGTCGCCCTGCTGGGAGAGGGCATCGCGCTCATCGAGCAGGGCCTGCCAGGTGCCGGTGGCGGCACGCACGGCGGCGCGCTCGGTGTCGTTGCGGGCATAGGCATCAAGCAGGGCCAACTGGCTGGGCCGCGACAGCAATGCCTGCTGGTCGTGCTGGCCATGGATCTCGACCAGGAAGCCGGCCAGCTCGGTCAGCTGCGAAACCGGGACCGGGCGGCCATTGATGAAGGCCCGGGAGCCGCCGTCGGCGCGGATCACGCGGCGCAGTTGGCACTGCTCCTCGTCGTCCAGTTCGTTGTCCAGCAGCCACTGCCGGGCCGGGCTGTCGGCCTCCAGGCTGAATTCGGCCGAAAGCTCGGCCCGGCTGGCGCCGTGGCGGACCACGCCGGAGTCGGCGCGCAGCCCGGACAGGAAGCCCAGGGCGTCCACCATCAACGACTTGCCGGCGCCGGTTTCGCCGGAAACCACGGTCATGCCAGGCCCGAATTCGAGCTCGGTGGCGCGGGCAACGGCGAAATCCTTGATTGAAAGATGTCTGAGCATGGTGGGCAGATGAGTAGGCCGCGCAAAGCTAGCACGCACGCCGGACAGGTCAATGCATGCAGGGGCGCCGGGGCAGAGTAGGCGCCCGGCGTCTCAAAGGATGAGTCCAAGCCTTGAAACGGCAGGCATTGCCCACATACGAGGCCGGGTAGGCGGGCAGAACCTCCGCCAGGGAACCGGAAATGAACCAAGACCACCCCGAAACCGATCATCAGAACGACGCCGTCGCCGACCAGCACGAAGCCCAGGTCCAGGCGCTGCTTGGCGAGCTGGAGCAGGTCAAGGCCGACGCGCTGCGCGAGCGTGCCGACCTGGAGAACCAGCGCAAGCGCGTGGCCCGGGACATCGAACAGGCGCGCAAGTTCGCCAACGAGAAGCTGCTGGGCGAGCTGCTGCCGGTCTTTGACAGCCTGGACGCCGGCCTGGCCGCCGCCGGCACCGAACCGAGCCCGCTGCGCGAGGGGCTGGAGCTGACCTACAAGCAGTTGCTCAAGGTGGCCGCCGACAACGGGCTGACCCTGCTGAACCCGGCCGGGGAGGCCTTCAACCCGGAACACCACCAGGCCATCAGCCAGGTCGACGCGCCGGCTGGCGTGGCGCCGGGCGCCGTGGTGACCGTGTTCCAGAAGGGCTACCTGCTCAACGAGCGCCTGCTGCGGCCGGCGCTGGTGGTGGTGGCCAAGGCCGACTGACCGGCCGGCTGGCCCCTGGTTAAACGGGGCCGGCCAACAGCAAACAGTGTTCCGGGGATGACTTGAATGTCATCGGGTCGTCCCCCACATCCCATTCATCCCCGGCAGCGGCCGGCACACGAATTCTCAGGAGTCCCCCATGGGCAAGATCATTGGTATCGACCTCGGCACCACCAACTCGTGCGTGGCGATCATGGACGGCGGCAAGGCCCGCGTCATCGAAAACTCGGAAGGCGACCGCACCACGCCCTCCATCGTCGCCTACACCAAGGACGGCGAAGTGCTGGTGGGTGCCTCGGCCAAGCGCCAGGCCGTCACCAACCCGAAGAACACCTTCTACGCGGTGAAGCGCCTGATCGGCCGCAAGTTCACCGACGCCGAAGTGCAGAAGGACATCGCGCACGTCCCGTACACCATCCTGGCCCATGACAATGGCGACGCCTGGGTGCAGACCAGCGACGCCAAGAAGATGGCGCCGCAGGAAATCTCCGCCCGCGTGCTGGAGAAGATGCGCAAGACCGCCGAGGATTTCCTGGGCGAGAAGGTCACCGAAGCGGTGATCACCGTGCCGGCGTACTTCAACGACAGCCAGCGCCAGGCAACCAAGGACGCCGGCCGCATCGCCGGCCTGGACGTCAAGCGCATCATCAACGAGCCGACCGCGGCCGCGCTGGCCTATGGCCTGGACAAGGGTGACAACAAGGACCGCAAGATCGTCGTCTATGACCTGGGCGGCGGCACCTTCGACGTGTCGATCATCGAGATCGCCAACGTCGACGGCGAGAAGCAGTTCGAGGTGCTGGCCACCAATGGCGACACCTTCCTGGGCGGCGAAGACTTCGACAACCGCGTCATCGAGTACCTGGTGGAAGAGTTCCAGAAGGACCAGGGCATCGACCTGCGCAAGGATCCGCTGGCCCTGCAGCGCCTGAAGGACGCCGCCGAGCGCGCCAAGATCGAGCTGTCCAGCGCCCAGCAGACCGAAGTGAACCTGCCGTACGTCACCGCTGACGCGTCGGGCCCGAAGCACCTGAACATCAAGCTGACCCGTGCCAAGCTCGAAGCGCTGGTGGAAGACCTGATCAAGAAGTCGATCGAGCCGTGCCGCACTGCGTTGAACGATGCCGGCCTGCGTTCGAGCGACATCAGCGAAGTGATCCTGGTCGGTGGCCAGACCCGCATGCCGAAGGTGCAGCAGGCCGTCACCGAGTTCTTCGGCAAGGAGCCGCGCAAGGACGTCAACCCGGACGAAGCCGTGGCACTGGGTGCCGCGATCCAGGGCGGCGTGCTGGGCGGCGACGTCAAGGACGTGCTGCTGCTGGACGTGACCCCGCTGTCGCTGGGCATCGAGACCCTGGGTGGCGTGTTCACCAAGATCATCGAGAAGAACACCACCATCCCGACCAAGGCCTCGCAGACCTTCTCCACCGCCGAGGACAACCAGTCGGCCGTGACCGTGCACGTGCTGCAGGGTGAGCGCGAGCAGGCCCGCTTCAACAAGTCGCTGGCCAAGTTCGACCTGTCCGGCATCGAGCCGGCCCCGCGCGGCATGCCGCAGGTGGAAGTGTCCTTCGACATCGACGCCAACGGCATCCTGCACGTGTCGGCCAAGGACAAGAAGACCAACAAGGAACAGAAGGTCGAGATCAAGGCCGGTTCGGGCCTGTCGGAAGACGAAATCAACCGCATGGTTGCCGACGCCGAAGCCAACCGCGAGGAAGACAAGAAGTTCCAGGAACTGGTCCAGGCCCGCAACCAGGCCGACGGCCTGATCCACGCCACCCGCACCGCCATCACCGAGCATGGCAGCAAGGTCGGTGGTGACGTGATCGGCAAGGTCGAGGCCGCGCTGGCCGACCTGGAGACGGCGATGAAGGGCGACGACAAGGCCCAGATCGAAGCCAGGTCCAAGGCGCTGGAAGAAGCCGGCCAGTCGCTGTACGCCGCCGCTTCGGCCGGCGAGCAGGCCGGCCCGGCACCGGGTGCCGGCGCCGCCGGCCCGTCCAACGACGACGTGGTGGACGCCGAGTTCACCGAAGTCAAGGACGACAAGAAGTCCTGATGTACCGCTGGCCCTTCCCCGCGTGGGAAGGGCCGGGACCAGGGTCCGGGTTTGCGCAGGCGGCCCCGGACCCTTGTCTTGTCGATGAACCGCCACCTTGCCCTCCCCGGAGGGGGAGGGAGAGAAGAGCATGAGCAAGCGCGATTACTACGAAGTACTGGGCGTGGCCCGCAACGCCAGCGACGAGGAACTGAAGAAGTCCTACCGTCGCTGCGCGATGAAGTTCCACCCGGACCGCAACCCCGGTGACGCGGCGGCCGAGGCCTCCTTCAAGGAGTGCAAGGAAGCCTACGAAGTGCTGTCCGACGGCAACAAGCGGCGCATGTACGACGCCCACGGCCACGCCGCGTTCGAGCACGGCATGGGCGGTGGCGGCGGTGCCGGCGGCCCGGACATGAACGACATCTTCGGGGACATCTTCGGCAACATCTTCGGTGGCGGCGGTGGCCCGCGCCAGCCGCGTCGCGGTGCCGACATCGGCTACGTGATGGAGCTGGACCTGGAGGAAGCGGTGGCCGGCGTGGAGCGCCGCATCGAGATCCCGACCCTGGCCGAGTGCGGTGACTGTGATGGCAGCGGCTCGGAAGACGGCAAGGTGGAAACCTGCAACGTCTGCGGTGGTCGCGGCCAGGTCCGCGTGCAGCGCGGCATCTTCGCCATGCAGCAGGCCTGCCACAACTGCGGCGGCCGCGGCCAGATCATCGCCAAGCCGTGCAAGACCTGCCACGGCAACGGCCGTGTCGAGGAAGACAAGGTGTTGTCGGTGAAGGTGCCCGCGGGCGTGGACACCGGCGACCGCATCCGCCTGCAGGGCGAGGGCGAGGCCGGTCCGCCGGGCACCCCGCCGGGCGACCTGTACGTGGAAGTGCGCGTGCGCGACCACGCCATCTTTACCCGCGACGGCGACGACCTGCACTGCGAAGTGCCGATCCGCATCTCGCAGGCGGCGCTGGGCGACACCGTGCGCGTGGCCACGCTGGGTGGCGAGGCGGAGATCCGCATCCCGTCCGAGACCCAGACCGGCAAGTTGTTCCGTTTGCGCGGCAAGGGCGTCAAGTCGGTGCGCAGCCGCACCGAGGGCGATCTGTACTGCCGCATCGTGGTCGAGACGCCGGTGAACCTGACCAACGAGCAGCGCAAGCTGCTGGAGCAGTTCGAGGCCACCTTCGTCGGCGAGGAAGCACGCAAGCACTCGCCGAAATCGGCCACCTTCATGGATGGCGTGAAGGGCTTCTGGGAACGCATGAAGTCCTGAGGCGACAGTGCGGCGCCACACCCCACCGGACGTTTCCGGTGGAGCCGCCGCCGGACAGGGCCCGGCGCTACGGCGGGGCATTCGTCTTTGTGCTGGATTCGACACGAAAGCCGCAGCTTGCTGCGGCTTTCCGCGTTCCAGGCGGTTGCGTTGGTTGCGCACGCAAGCGTCCTGGGCCGCGCGGTGGCAGGCGGACGTAGAATGTTGCAATGAACAATCCCGACCACAGCCACCTCGTGCATGGTCGCCGGCAGCGCCCCGATGGGCCGTCGCCGGTGGACGTGATTTCCGTTCAATCCCAACTGGTCTACGGCCATGCCGGCAACAGTGCGGCGGTGCCGCCGTTGCGCGCGCTGGGCCTGCGCGTGGCGGAGATCCCGACCACGCTGCTCAGCAATGCGCCGTTCTATGCGACCCTGCGTGGTCGCGTGCTGCCGGCCGACTGGTTCGCCGAGCTGTTGCAGGGCACGAGCGAGCGCGGCTTGCCGCAGCGGGCGAAGATGCTGGTGTCCGGCTACTTCGGCAGCGTCGACAACGGCGCGGCGTTTGCCGACTGGCTCGACGAAGTGCTGCCACAGTCGCCCAACCTGCGTTACTGCCTGGACCCGGTGATCGGCGACACCCATACCGGCCCCTACGTGGAGCCGGGATTGGAACGCGTGTTCGCCGAGCGGCTGTTGCCGCATGCCTGGCTGGTGACGCCCAATGCCTTCGAACTGGGACGCCTGACCGGCATGCCGGCGCTGGAGCAGGACGATGCCATCGCCGCCTCGCGCAAGCTGCTTGAGCGCGGGCCGGAATGGGTGATCGCGCATTCGGTGTCCGGCGATCCGGGCGAGCTGGTGACGCTGGCCATCGGCCGCGATGAAGTGTGGCGCTGGACCTCGCCGCACCTGCCGGTGGACGTGGCCGGCACCGGTGACGTGCTGATGTCGCTGCTGGTGGCCTTCCTGATCAAGGGCCATGCCTTCGAGGACGCCGTTGGGCGTGCGATCGCGGGCGTGCACGCCGCGCTGGAAGCCACCTTGGCCGAGGGCGTGGAGGAGTTCGACGTGCTGGCCGCGGCGCCAGCCGCGCTGGGCACGCCGTACCGCTTCCGCGCCGAGCGCCTGGCGTGACGCAGGACGCGACGGCGATGCCGGTGATCGGCATCGTCGGGAGTGGTGGCGCCTATGGTCGTTGGCTGCGCACGTTCTTCCAGACCCGGATGGGCCTGGAAGTCATCGGGCACGATCCGGTGGATGCCTCGTCGCAGACGCCGGAGCAGTTGCTGGAGCGCGCCGACGTGCTGCTGTTCTCCGCGCCGATCCGGCAGACCCCGGCGCTGATCCGCCAGTACGTGCAGCAATCGGCCGGACGCGAACGTGGCCGGCTGTGGCTGGACGTCACCTCGATCAAAGCCGGGCCGGTCGCGGCGATGCTGGAGTCGCAGGCCTCGGTGGCCGGTCTGCATCCGATGACGGCACCCCCCAAGGCACCCACCCTGAAGGGCAGGGTGATGGTGGTCTGCGAGGCGCGGCTGGATGCACGCTGGCAGGCCTGGCTGGATGCGCTGTGCATGGCGCTGCAGGCCGAATGCGTACGTGGCACGGCCGAACACCATGACCGGGTAATGGCGCTGGTGCAGGCGATGGTGCATGCCACCCACCTGGCGCAGGCTGGTGTGCTGCGCGAGTACGCGCCGATGCTGGGCTCATTGCAGGAATTGATGCCGTACCGCTCGGCTGCGTTCGAGCTGGATGCGACGGTGATCTCGCGGATCCTGTCGTTGAACCCGGCGATCTATGAAGACATCCAGTTTGGCAACCCGCATGCCGGCGAGGTGCTGGATCACCTGCTGCAGCAGCTGCAGCAGCTGCGCGGCCTGCTGGCCGAAGGTAGCGAACAGGCGCGTGCCGCGTTCCGGAAGCAGTTCCTGGACGTCAACCGCGAAGCGGTCGGCGAGCAGACGTTGCGTGATGGCAACTACAGCTTCGAACGGCTCGGCTACCTGCTGGCGGATCTGACCGACCAGCGGGCGATGAGCGTGCACCTGCCGGAGGATCGCGCCGGTTCATTGCGCGAACTGCTGCACGTGTTCGAGCGGCACGGGATCAGCCTGGCCTCGATCCACTCCTCGCGTACGCCGGCAGGCGAGGTGCACTTCCGGATGGGGTTCGTGCAGGCCTATGCGCCCGAGGTGCTGGCCGCGGCGTCGGCGGAGATCGACAGCAGCGGCATTGGCCGGGTGCTGGGGCGCTAGGCGGACGAGGATGCCTGGGCGGGGATGCCATCCCCGCGCCGGGCCCTGCATGGATGTCGAAGCGTTGTTCCTCTCCGGCCGTCCCATCGACTGGCGCCAAGGGGTGAGGGCGTGCCTTGGACGGAGGGGTTTGCGTGCGTCAAGCACTCCCTGCTTCGTGGCCGAGGCGGCTCCTACAGTGGTCGCAGGCGGTGAGACGGTTCTGTACTAATCCACAGGGGGTGTGGATGAAATGTTCACAACCATGTGGATAATCGCCGGCAGCCCTTGGGGCACAAGGCTGTCAAGACAGTTGCCTAAATATTGACCAGTTCAAGGCGATATCGGCAAAGCGCATTCAGGCTCAGGCGCGATACGACTGATTCAAGGACAGTCGGACCTCGCCGTCGGAGGTGAAAAGGCGGCTGCCCTCGCGTATCAGCGGGCGCCCATCGGACAGCTCGTAGCGGATGGAATGCGCCGCGCCGCCGTCTTCGTCCTTGAACTCGATCACGACCCAGCTTTCGCCCTCTTCACTGGTTGCAGGGAACTGTCGGAACGCCATGGCTCGCCTCCTGTCCGCACGATGCGGTGCACGTGCACTGCCGGGGCAGCTTGCCCCTTGCAGCGTTATGCAGGCGTTACCCGGACGTGGTCAATCGATGAACTGCAGCCGGGCCAGCTCGGCGTACAGCCCATCCTGGGCCAGCAGCTCGGCATGCGTGCCTTGGGCGACGATGCGGCCGTGGTCCATCACCACGATGCGGTCGGCCTTGAGCACGGTGGCCAGGCGGTGCGCGATGACCAGCGTGGTGCGGCCGGCCATCAGCCGCTCCAGCGCCTGCTGCACCGCGCGCTCGCTTTGGGCATCCAATGCGCTGGTGGCTTCGTCCAGCAGCAGCACCGGGGCGTCCTTGAGCAGGGCACGGGCAATGGCGATGCGTTGCTGCTGGCCGCCGGACAGGCGCGCGCCACGCTCGCCCAGGTCACTGTCATAGCCCTGCGGCAACTGGCTGAGGAAGTCGTCGGCCTCGGCCGAACGGGCGGCGGCGCGCAGTTCCTCGTCGGTGGCATCCAAACGGCCGTAGCGGATGTTGTCGGCGGCGCTGGCGGCGAACAGGGCCGG
The DNA here is from genome assembly GCF_052871705.1 of Stenotrophomonas sp. LARHCG68. Lineage (NCBI taxonomy): Bacteria > Pseudomonadati > Pseudomonadota > Gammaproteobacteria > Lysobacterales > Lysobacteraceae > Stenotrophomonas > Stenotrophomonas sp. LARHCG68. Next base: position 1,356,788 of record NZ_JBIXJV010000001.1, read on the forward strand.
CTGCTGCGGCACCAGTGCGATGCTCTGGCGCAGTTGGGCCGGGTCGAGCTGGCGCAGGTCGATGTCATCCAGGTACACCGCGCCGGCGTCCGGGTCGTGGAATCGCAGCAGCAACGACAGCACGGTGCTCTTGCCGGCCCCGGAAGGGCCGACCAGGGCCACCGTCTCGCCGGGGGCAACGGTCAGGGTGAAGTTGTCCAGAGCCGGCTGGTCAGGTCGCTGCGGGTAGTGGAAGGCGACCTGCTCGAAGCGGATCTGGCCACGGACCGGCGCAGGCAGTGGCACGGGTTGCGCCGGGGCAGTGATGCGCGGGGTTTCCACCAGCAGCTCGCCAATGCGGCCCATGCCACCGGCGGCACGCTGCAGCTCATTCCAGACCTCGGCCAGCGCGCCGACCGAGCCGCCGCCGATCAGGGCATACAGCACGAACTGCCCCAGCGTGCCGGCACTCATCTGGCCATCGACCACATCGTGCGCGCCGGACCACAGCACCGCCACGATGGCGCCGAACACCAGCATGATCGCGATGGCCGTGACGAAGGATTGGGTGCCGATGCGACGCCGCGCGGTGGCCACCGATACCTTCAGTGCGTCTTCAAAACGGCCACGTTCGTACGGTTCGCGTGCATGCGCCTGTACCGTTCGCACCGCGCCGAGTGTCTCGGCGGCCAGCGTGTTGGCGTCGGCCACGCGGTCCTGGCTGGCGCGTGAGATCTTCTGCAACTGGCGCGCGCCGAGCACGATCGGCAGCACCGCCAGCGGAATGCCGATCAGCGAGTACAGCGCCAAATGCGGGCTGGTCACGAACAGCATGACCATGCTGCCGACCACGGTGACGGTGCTGCGTAGCGCCACCGACATGGTCGAGCCGATCACGCTGCGCAGCAGCTCGCTGTCGGCGGACAGGCGCGAGACCAGCTCGCCGCTGCGGGTGCGGTCATGGAAACCGGCGTCCAGCCCGATCAGGTGCGCGTACAGCTGTCCACGCAGGTCGGCCACCACCTTCTCGCCCAGCAGGGAAACGAAGAAGAAGCGCGCTGCGGTGGCCAGGGCGAGCACGATCGCCACGATCAAGAGCAGGCCGAAGGCACGGTTGATCTCGCTGCCGCCGCCGGAGAAACCGGTGTCGATCATCTGCTTGACCGCCATCGGCAGGCTCAGCGTGGCCGCAGAGGAGACGGCCAGCGCCAGCAGCCATGCGCTGAACAGCGCGCCATGCCGACGCACGAATGGCCACAGGGTTTTCAGGCTGCCGAGTTTCTTCAGGCGCGGCTCGCGCGGCGACGGGGGGGCTTCAGTCATGGTGTGCAGGCTCGCTCAGGCGCAGGCGATCACGGGTGGCATCGCGCAGGCGGATGGCCAGGGCATCGATGCGGTCGGCCGGCAGGCGCACGTGCAGGCGCAGCCCCTCGGCCAGGAATTGTTCGTCCAGCTTCTCGGCACCGGCGCTGCCCAGCAGGGTGTGCACGATGCCCATGTCCTCGAAGCCACATTGCAGGATGCGCTCGGTCATCGGCACCAACGGGCTGCGCGTGGCCAGCCGCAGGCATTCGGCGGCGGTGCCCCCGTACGCACGCACCAGCCCGCCAGCCCCCAGCTTGATGCCGCCGTACCAGCGGGTGACGACCACTGCGACGCGGTCGTAGCCCTGGCCGTCGATGGCGGCCAGGATCGGCCGCCCGGCGGTGCCGGCGGGTTCGCCATCGTCACTGGAGCGGTACTCGTTGCCGTAGCGGTAGGCCCAGCAGTTGTGCGTGGCATCCGGCGTGGAAACAGCATCGAAGAACACCAGCGCCTCGGCGGCGCTGTTGATCGGGCAGGCCTGGGCGAGGAAACGGCTGTGCTTGATTTCCAGCGCGTGGCTGGCCGGTGCGGCAAGGGTGTCGAGCATTGCCGCCATTCTAGTGGCTGTCGCAGCAGCCGTGCGTTGTGCTCACGGTTCCAGCAACGGGCGCAGGTCACGCGGCACGCGCGCCTCGGGGTAGTCCTGGACGAACTGGCGCAGGCTGGCGCGGGCGCCGTCGAGGTCACCGTTGTCGCGGCGTTCGCGGATGCGCTTGAGCCACTGGTGCCGCGACAGGCCACCGTCAGCCTCGATGTCGGCCGCCTGCGCCTGTTCCCTGCGGGCCTCGACTGCCTTGGCGGTGGCCTTGGCACCGGCATGTGGGATGGGGGCAGACATGACGGGACGTGGCGTTTGCGGCCGTTGCGGGACGGACGCGCGGTCAGCGCCAGCGTCGGCGGCCGGGAACGCGTCGGCCTGTTGTTCGACCGGGGCGCTGATGGCTGCCGGCGCGGGCGCCGGAGGCGCTGGCGGAGCGGGCGGGAGGATGGCGGTGCTGTAGGCCGCCGGTGGGGCGATGACTTCCGCGGCGGCCGGCTCAGCGACGGGAGCGGCCGCGGCAGGCGCAGCCTGGACCCGGGCCCGGGCAGGAGCCGGCGGGGGCACAGGCTCGGTTTCGGCCATGCCTGTGGCGGGCAGCGTCGCCTGGTTGGCGGCGGCATCGGCCGACTGCTGCAGCGGGGGAGCCTCGGCGGTGGGGGCATCAGCCGGCGCCGCCTGGGATTCCGTGGCGGCGGGCAGGGCCATGCCGGGTTGGGGCGGAAGCGGGCGCAACTGCCAGGCAAGGCCAACCACCAGGACCAGCGAGGCGACCGCCGCCAGCGAGGACACGACGCGGCGACGTCGTCCCCAGCCCGTGGTCCGGGGACGGACAGGCAGCGGGGCGGCGACCGGTGCCGCCGCCGGCGGGGTCTCTGCGACCGGGGCTGCCGGTGCACGCGCCATCGCCAGGACGGCGGCGTCCAGGCCTGGGCCGGGGCCAGCGGCTGGGCCCGGACGACCGAGCAGCCGGGCCAGTTCGCGCTCTTCAGCGCTGAGCAGGTCAGACGTGTTCATTGGCTCAACCTCGCGCGCAGCTTGTCCATCGCATAGCGCAGCCGCGACTTGACGGTTTCCCGGCCCACGCCGGTGATCTGCCCGATCTCCTCCAGGCTCAATTCCTGCTCCAGGCGCAGGATCACGACCTCCTGTTGCTCCGGTGGCAGTTCGGCCAAGGCCTGGCGCAGTTCGAGCCGCTGGGCCTGTTCGTCCGCCAGCAGTTCAGGGGTGCAGGTGTCGGCCAGGCGCGCGGTGCGCTCATCGGCGTCGTCCGGGGCCACCGGGCGGTGGCGTGCAGCGCGCCAGTGGTCGTTCAAGCGGTTGTGCGCGATGCGGAACAGCCAGGTGGCGAAGGCCGCGTCGGGCCGCCAGCCGTTGCGGGCATGGATCATCTTCTGCCACACGTCCTGGAACAGCTCCTCGGCCAGCGAGCGGTCGCGCAACTGTCCGAGCAGGTAATGGAACAGCCGCGCCCGGTGGCGCGCATACAGTTCGGCGAATGCGTCGCCGTCGCCGTCGCCGTCGGCGTAGGCGAGCATCAGCGTTTCGTCGGAAGGGGATTGAACGGCGGTATCCACGCGGGAAGCGTAAGTGTTGCGGTGGAGCATGCCTAGTCGGCAAGGCCGGTGGATCGCGGCCTGTTCACGATTGTGAAGCGAAATATTTGCAGGTTTGAACCCGGCCGGGACGGTATGCTGGTTGATGGGGGGAGCTTCGGGGGAACCGGGGCCCAGAGAGACGGAATACATGACGTACAGCGAGTTGGAAACGCGTACCGAATCGACACAGGCCACCAGCCAGACGCCGCTGGAAAAGGTCGTGGCGACGCTGCAGGGACTGCTGCCTGCCGGGACTGCCGTTGCGGTGGCCTGGCGCGACGACGTGCTCGGCGAAGGGAGCTGCGTGCTGCCCGTGGATGCAACGGTGGCGCTGCAGCGGGCCCGGCGTGCCCTTGCCGATGCGCCAGCCGGCGACGATGGCCCCGCGCAGCGCTGCTTCGCCTGGGAGCATGCCAGCGGAGTGCGGCTGGCGGCGGTGATCGATGCGGCCGGCGCCCTGGCGCCGCACCAGTGCCAGGCATGGCAGGGTACGGCGCGGGTGTTGATCGGCTGCGCCATCGATTCGATGCGCCAGCACGTGGAGATCAAGCAGCTGCAGCGGGCGCGCCAGTTGCAGCGGGCGCTGTTCGAGATCGCCGATCTGGCCGGCGCGGACCTGGCGATGTCGGAGATGCTGGGCTATTTCCACCGCATCCTGTGTTCGCTGATGTACGCGGAGAACTGCTACATCGTCGAGTGCGACGAGCGCCAGGAGAGCCTGAAGTTCCTGTTCTACGTCGATACGCAGGACGACTTCGTGCCCGAGGCGGGGCGCAGCTACCACCATGACGAGATGCCCGGCAGCCTGACCTTCGCGGTGCTGCGCCATGGCCGGGTGATGAGCGGGCCGTCGCGGGAGCTGCACCGCTTCCTGGAGTATCCGCCGGATACCAGCGAGGGCGCGGAGAGCCTGGACTGGCTGGGCGTGCCGATGTGGCGCGACAACCGCGTCTGCGGCGCGATCGTGGTGCAGAGCTATGTGGGCGAGGACAGCTACGGCGAGGAGGAACGCGCGCTGCTGGACTTCGTGGCCAAGCAGATCCTGACCACGATGGACCGCCACCAGACGCACATGCAGCTGGAGGAGCGCGTGCAGCAGCGCACCCAGGAGCTGGAGCGCATCAACGTCCACCTGCAGGAGGAGATCGTTGAGCGCCGGCGCGCGGAGCAGTTGCAGGCCGCGCTGTTCAATATTTCCGAACTGGCGATGGGCGGGCTTTGCCAGGACGCGTTCCTTGCGCAGGTGCACGCGATCATCAGCGGGCTGCTGGACGCCAGCAATTTCTACGTGGCGATGGTCAGTGCCAGCGGTGACGGCATCGAGTTCGTCTACTCGGTCGACCGTTTCAACCGCGAACGCCCGTCACGGCCGTTCAGTGCCGGCCTGACCGAGTACACGCTGCGCCGAAGGGCGCCGGTGTTGGCCATGCGTGCGGATATCGATGCGTTGCTCGCCGCCGGTGCGGTAAGCGAATTCGGTGCCAAGTCGTACTGCTGGCTGGGGGTTCCCTTGTTCAGCGACGACGAGGCGGTGGGTGTCATCGCCGTGCAGAGCTATGACCCGGAGACGGTGTTCACGCTGGATGACCAGCGCCTGCTGGTGTTCGTGGCGCGCACCATCGGTGCCGGCCTGACGCGGCAGCGCGACCAGCAGCGCCTGATGCAGGCGCATGCGGACCTGGAACGACGGGTGATGGAACGCACCCGTGAACTGGGGGAGGTCAACCAGAAGTTGCTTGGCCAGATCGGCGAGCGCATGCGCGCCGAGCAGCGCTTGACCCACCTGGCCATGCACGACGTGCTGACCGGGCTGCCCAATCGCCTGCACCTGCAGGACCGCCTGGAACGCGCCATCGAGAATGCCGAGCTGGGCATCGCCCAGCATTTCGCGTTGCTGTTCCTGGACCTGGACCGTTTCAAGTGGGTGAACGACAGCATCGGGCATGCCGCCGGCGACCAGATGCTGGTCGAGGTGGCGCGGCGGCTGGTTGGACTGGTACGGGGCGAGGACGTGGTGGCGCGGCTGGGAGGCGACGAGTTCGCGTTGCTGGTCAGCTGCGAGCGCGGCGCCGATGCGGCGATGCAGTTGGGCCGCCGGCTGCTCAAGGCGCTGGAAGCGCCGATGTGGGTCGATGGGCGCGAGCTGTTCCCGTCCGGCAGCATCGGCATCGCTTTGTGGAACCCACGCTATACCTCGGGTGCGGACCTGCTGCGTGACGCTGATGCCGCGATGTACCGGGCCAAGCTGCGGGGCCAGGACCGCTGCGTGATGTTCGACGGTGCCATGCACGAGGAGGCGGTGCGCAGCCTGGAGCTGGAAGCCGACCTGCGGCGGGCGATCAAGAACCAGCATTTCATCCCGTACTACCAGCCGATCGTCTCCCTGCGGAGCGGCCAGGTGGTGGGTTTCGAGGCGCTGCTGCGATGGCGGCACGAGCGCCGTGGCCTGCTCACGCCCGGGGACTTCCTGGAGCTGGGGGAGGAGAGCGGGCTGATCGAGCAGGTGGACTGGCAGATCTACGAGCGCGTGATCGGCGACCTGGCCAACAGCGCGGCCGGCTATATCTCGGTGAACGTGTCGCCGCGGCACTTCCGTTCGGTCGAGTTCGCCTCGCGACTGCTGGGCCTGTTGGATGCCGCGGGTGCGGACCCGGAGCGACTGCGGGTGGAGATCACCGAGATGGCCCTGCTCGACGACGCGCCGCGTACCCTGCAGACCCTGCACCAGCTGCGCGAGCGTGGCGTGGTGGTGCAGCTGGACGACTTCGGCACGGGGTATTCGGCGTTGTCGTACCTGCACCGGTTCCCGATCAGTGCGCTGAAGGTGGACCGCAGTTTCGTCGCCGGCCTGCATGCGGAGACCGGCAAGAGCACGATGGCGCTGGTCGAGGGGGTGCTGTCGCTGGCCCGCACGCTGGGCATCGAGACCATCGGCGAAGGCGTGGAGAACGACCGGCAGCTGCAGACCCTGCTGGAGCTGGGCTGCAGCTTCGGACAGGGGTATCTGCTGGGCTATCCGTCGCCGGGCGAAGCGGTGTTGCCGCGCGCTGCGGCGGGCTAGGGCAGAGGGGGCGGATCGGGCGCGAAGCCGTTGGTGCCAGGGCTTCGCGGTCCGGGTGGAATGTCAGCTTCGCGGCCAAGGCCGCTCCTACGGCAGGCGCGCGGTAGGAGTGCCTCCAGACACTGCTTCAGCGCAGGGCGCTGCGCTTCTTCTCATCGAACCACTTGTCCGCCTGCGCCGGCGAATACGCGCGCATCCATTCCAGCATCTGCACGGCGTCGTCGCCGTACCACAGGTCCTCGCGCTGCTCCGGGTGCAGGAAGCGCTCGCTGACCATGGTGTCGATCATGTGGATCAGCGGCTTGTAGAAGCCGTCGATGTCGAGGAACGCGCAGGGCTTCTTGCCGATGCCGAGCTGGCGCCAGGTCAGCATCTCGAAGATTTCCTCGGCGGTGCCGAAGCCGCCGGGCAGGGCGACGAAGGCGTCGGACAGGTCGAACATGCGCGACTTGCGCTCGTGCATCGAGCCGACGATCTCCAGCGTGGTCACGCCCTTGTGCGCCACTTCCATGTCCACCAGGTGCTGCGGGATCACCCCGGTGACTTCTCCGCCGGCCGCCAGCACGCCATCGGCCACCGCGCCCATCAGGCCGGTGCGGCCACCGCCATACACCAGGCGCAGTCCTTCGGCGGCGATGCGCTTGCCCAGCGCGGTGGCCTGTTCGACGTAGACGGGTTTGGCGCCGGGGTTGGAGCCGCAATAGACGCAGATGGACTTCATGGAAGATTCCTGGGAAACGAGAGGTGTTCCGTCCGGCACCGATGAACAGGCGCAGGACGCGGAAGATGCAAAAGCAAGAAGGCCCCGCCGGGGCGGAGCCTTCTTGTCACAGGCCAGTGATGCTTAGTTGGCCTTGTGGATGGCGCGCTTGGTGACCGCCATCGCCGCGTCGTGCACTGCCTCGGACAGCGACGGGTGGGCGTGGCAGATGCGGGCCAGGTCGTCGGACGAGCCGCTGAACTCCATGGTCAGCACGCCTTCGTGGACCAGTTCGGAGACGTTGGCGCCCACCAGGTGCATGCCCAGCACGCGGTCGGTCTCGGCGTGTGCCAGCACCTTGACGAAGCCGGCCGGCTCGACCATCGCAACCGCACGGCCGTTGGCGGCGAACGGGAAGCTGCCGGCCTTGTACGGGATGCCCTCGGCCTTGAGCTGGGCTTCGGTCTTGCCGACCCATGCCAGTTCCGGCTCGGTGTAGATGACCCACGGGATGGTGTCGAAGTTGACGTGGCCCGGCAGGCCGGCGATCAGTTCGGCAACCGCGATGCCTTCCTCGAAGCCCTTGTGCGCCAGCATCGGGCCGCGCACGCAGTCGCCCACCGCCCAGACGCCATCGACGCCGGTGTGGCAGTGGTCGTCGACCACGATCTGGCCGCGCTCGTTGACCTGCACGCCGGTGCCATCGGCCAGCAGGCCGTTGGTGGCGGCGCGACGGCCGACGGCCACCAGCAGCTTGTCGACGGTCAGCGTCTTCTCGCCTTCGGCGTCGGTGTAGGTGACGATGACTTCCTCGCCCTTGATCTCGGTCTTGGAGACCTTGGCGTTGAGGCGGATGTCCAGGCCCTGCTTCTTGAATTCCTTGGCGGCGACCTTGGCCACTTCGGCATCGGCGGCGGCCAGAAACTCCGGCAGTGCTTCCAGGATCACCACTTCCGAACCCAGGCGCTTCCACACGCTGCCCAGTTCCAGGCCGATCACGCCGGCGCCGATCACGGCCAGGCGCTTGGGCACTTCGGTGAAGTCCAGTGCGCCGACGTTGTCGACGATGTGCTTGCCGTCGAACTTGGCGAACGGCAGTTCGATCGAATCCGAACCGGCGGCGATGATGACGTTGGTGCCCTTGAGCTCGACTTCGCTGCCGTCATGCTGCTTGACGGTGACCAGGTTGCCGGCCTTGAGCTGGCCGAAGCCGTAGTAGGTGGCGACCTTGTTGGCCTTGAACAGCTGTGCGATGCCGCCGGTGAACTGCTTCACGATGGCGTCCTTGCGGCCGACCATCTTGTTCACGTCGATCTTGGCGTCGTTGAAGCTGATGCCGTGCTGGTCGAAGATGTGGCCCATGTTCCAGTACTGGCGCGAGGAGTCCAGCAGCGCCTTGGACGGGATGCAGCCCACGCGCAGGCAGGTGCCGCCCAGTGCCGGCTTGCCGTCCTTGCCCAGCGCTGCGTCGATGCAGGCGGTCTTCAGGCCCAGCTGTGCGGCGCGGATGGCGGCGTGGTAGCCGGCCGGGCCGGCACCGATGACGACGACGTCGAATTGTTCAGCCATTAGAGATTCCTTGTTTCCTATCCCTTCTCCCGCCGGGAGAAGGTGGCGCGAAGCGCCGGATGAGGGTGCCGCAGTCGTTCAATCAAAGAGTCGTGATTCGAAACGGGCCGCCGCGAGTAGAGCAGGTGAACAGCGGGTGCTTTGCCTTGGCGGCTCGCGGCGGCTCGTTGATCTTCAATGAGCCGCAGACGGGCTGCTTGGCGCCCCCAACCCCTCTCCCGGAGGGAGAGGGGCTACAGGCCTGTTACAGGCCGAACAGCATGCGGCCCGGGTTTTCCAGCTGGTTCTTGATGTCCACCAGGAACTGCACCGAGTCCTTGCCGTCGATGATGCGGTGGTCATAGGACATGGCCAGGTACATCATCGGCGCGATCACGACCTGGCCGTTCTCGGCGATCGGACGGTCCTTGATGGCGTGCATGCCCAGGATGGCGCTCTGCGGCGGGTTGACGATCGGGGTCGACATCAGCGAGCCGAAGGTGCCGCCGTTGGTGACGGTGAAGGTGCCGCCCTGCAGTTCTTCCAGCGACAGCTTGCCGTCGCGGGCCTTCTTGGCGTAGTCGGCGATCGCCTTCTCGATGTCGGCGAAGGACATGCGCTCGACGTTGCGCAGCACCGGGGTCACCAGGCCCTTGTCGGTCGACACGGCGATGGAGATGTCCGAGTAGCCGTGATAGATGATGTCGTCACCATCGATGGAAGCATTGACCAGCGGGAAGCGCTGCAGCGCGTTGGCGGCGGCCTTCACGAAGAAGCTCATGAAGCCCAGCTTGATGCCGTGGGCCTTGACGAACTCTTCCTGCAGTTCCTTGCGCGCGGCCGACACCTTGGACAGGTTGACCTCGTTGAAGGTGGTCAGCATGGCGGTCGAGTTCTTCGACTGCATCAGGCGCTCGGCGATGCGCTTGCGCATGCGGGTCATCGGCACGCGTTCTTCCGGACGTGCGCCGCCGGCCTTGCCGACGCCGCCGTTGCGGGCGAAGTTGACGATGTCTTCCTTGGTCACGGCGCCGTGGCGGCCGGTGCCGGACACGTCAGCCGGGTTCACGCCTTCGGTGATGGCCGAGAAGCGGGCGCCCGGGGGCAGGCCGTCGGCGGCCGACTTGGCAGCCGGTGCCGGGGCGGCGGCCGCGGCCGGAGCAGCGGCGGCAACCGCGCCTTCCTCGATGATGGCCAGGATCTGGTTCGAGGTGACGGTGTCGCCTTCCTTGAACTTGATTTCCTTCAGCACGCCATCAACCGGTGCCGGCACTTCCAGCACGACCTTGTCGGTTTCCAGGTCGAGCAGGTTCTCATCACGCTTGACCGCTTCACCCGCCTTCTTGTGCCAGCTGGCGATGGTGGCGTCGGAGACGGATTCGGGCAGTACCGGTACTTTGACTTCGGTGGCCATGTGGCTGTTTTCCTGGTTTCGTTTTCTTGTGGAAAAAGGGGCTTATTCGGCGTAGTTGTCGTTGAAGGTGTTGACCAGTGCGTCGGCCAGCAACTGCGACAGTTCGCGCAGGTGGTCGGACATGTGGCCCACAGCCGGCGACGGCGAACGCGGACGGCCTGCGTAATGCAGCGACTGGCCATCGGCCAGGCATGCCTGCAGGTGGTGCTTGATCTGGTACCAGGCACCCTGGTTCATCGGCTCTTCCTGGCACCACACCACGTCGGCCTTGCCGTACTTCTTCAGCTCGGCGACCAGCGCCGGGCGCGGGAACGGGTAGAGCTGCTCCACGCGGACCAGGGCGACGTCTTCCTGACCACGCTTGGTCACGTCCTCCAGCAGGTCGTAGTAGACCTTGCCCGAGCACAGCACCACGCGCTTGACCTTGTTGATGTCCTTGGCGGTGGTGTCGCTGATCAGGTGCTGGAACTCGCCGTTGGCCAGTTCGTCCAGGGTCGAGACGGCCAGCTTGTGGCGCAGCAGCGACTTGGGCGACATGACGATCAGCGGCTTGCGGGTGTCCATGCGCATCTGGCGACGCAGCATGTGGAACGCCTGGGCCGGGGTGGACGGCACGCAGACCAGCATGTTCTCCAGCGCGCACAGCTGCAGGAAGCGCTCCAGGCGCGCCGAGCTGTGTTCCGGGCCCTGGCCTTCGTAGCCGTGCGGCAGCAGCAGGGTCAGGCCGGAGATGCGGCCCCACTTGGCTTCACCGGAGGCGATGAACTGGTCGATCACGACCTGCGCCCCGTTGGCGAAGTCACCGAACTGGCCTTCCCAGATGCACAGGGTGTTGGGGTCGGTGGTGGAGAAGCCGTACTCGAACGCCATCACGGCTTCTTCGCTGAGCAGCGAGTCGATGATGGTGGCCTGCTCCGGCGACTGGACCAGCTGGCGCAGCGGCAGGTAGTAGTTGTCGGTCTTCTGGTCGTGCAGGATCGCGTGGCGGTGGGTGAAGGTGCCGCGGCCCACGTCCTGGCCGACCAGGCGCAGGCTGTTGCCTTCGTCCAGCAGGGTGGCGTAGGCGAGGTTCTCGGCAAAGCCCCAGTCGCCCGGGATCTCGCCGGCGGCCATCTTGCGACGGTCGTCGTACACCTTGGCCACGCGCGAGTGCAGCTCCACGCCGTCCGGGACGGTGTTGATCATCGTGGCCAGCTGGGTCAGCTTGCCCATCTCGACCTGGGTGCTGACCGGGTCGGACAGCTTGCCGGACAGGTAGCGCGGCCAATCCACGTACATCTTGCTGGTGGTCGGGGTCTTCTCGACCACGGCCAGCTCGGTGGTGACTTCGCCCGAATCCAGCTTGTTGCGGTAGGCGTCGACCATTTCCTTGCCGGCACCGGCGGCGATCACGCCGGCGGCTTCCAGCTGCTCGGCGTAGAGCTCGCGGGTGGTCTTGTGCTTGCGGATCACCTGGTACATCAGCGGCTGGGTGATCGCCGGCTCGTCGGCCTCGTTGTGGCCCCAGCGGCGGTAGCAGACCAGGTCGATCACGACGTCCTTGTGGAACTGCTGGCGGAAGTCATAGGCCAGCTTGGCGGCGAACACCACCGCTTCCGGGTCGTCGCCGTTCACGTGCAGGACCGGGGCAGCGACCATCTTGGCGATGTCGGTGCAGTACAGGGTCGAGCGCGAGTCGTCGCGGTTGGATGTGGTGAAACCCACCTGGTTGTTGATGACGATGTGCACGGTGCCGCCGACGGTGAAACCGCGGGCCTGCGACATCTGGAACAGCTCCATCACCACGCCCTGGCCGGCGAATGCGGCGTCGCCGTGGATCAGGATCGGCATCACCTGCTTGCGCGCGGTGTCGTTGCGGCGTTCCTGGCGCGAACGCACCGAACCGGCGACCACCGGGTCGGCGATCTCCAGGTGCGACGGGTTGAAGGCCAGGGCCAGGTGGACCGGGCCGCCATCGCTGGCGACGTCGGCCGAGAAGCCCATGTGGTACTTCACGTCACCGGCGACGGCACGGTCGTCGTGCTCGAACTTGCCTTCGAATTCGTCGAACAGCTTGCGCGGGTTCTTGCCGAGGGTGTTGACCAGCACGTTGAGGCGGCCGCGGTGGGCCATGCCGATCACCACGTCCTTGACGCCTTCCTTGCCGGCGTCGCGGATGATGGTGTCCATCATCGGGATCAGCGAGTCGCCGCCTTCCAGCGAGAAGCGCTTCTGGCCGACGTACTTGGTGTGCAGGTAGCGTTCCAGGCCCTCGGCGGCGGTCAGGCGTTCGAGCGTGCGGCGCTTGGTGTCGGCATCGAGGTTGTAGTTGCCGCCGGCCTGCTCCAGGCGCTTGTACAGCCACTGGCGCTGCTCGACTTCGGCGATGTACATGAACTCGGCGCCGATGGAGCCGGTGTAGGTCGCCTTCAGGCGTGCCAGCAGGTCACGCAGCTTCATGCGCGGCTGGCCGCCCACGCCACCGGTGCTGAACTCGTCGTTGAGGTCGGCATCGCTGAGGTTGTGGAACGGCAGGCTGAGGTCCGGCGGGTTGGTCGGCGGGGTCAGGCCCAGCGGATCAAGGTTGGCGCCGAGGTGGCCGCGCGAACGGTAGGCGGTGATCAGGCGGCCGACGTTGCGCTCGCGCTCGTCGCCTTCGCCAGCGGAGAAGCCTGCGTTGAACGCGTTCTTGGCGGCTTCGGTGATGTGGGCGATGGCGGCAGAGTGCGGGACATCACCAGCTTCGCGGCCCTTGAAGCCGTCGAAGTAGGACTTCCACTTGGGGTCCACACTGTCCGGGGAGACGAGGTACTGCTCGTACAGGTCCTCGACATAGGAGGCGTTGCCGCCGGCGAGTTGCGATGACTGCGCAAACTGCTTCAGTAGATTGTCCACGATGGAGGGTCGGATTCGCTTGTGGGGTAATTCTGGGGAAACCGGCGGAGCCTGGCTGCAGCGCTCCGCGCGGGCGTGTTCTAACCGCTGAATTATACCCCTCACGGGACAGGAAGGGGCATGCACACTGTCCCGGGGATTAATACCTGGTCAGTGCTTGTCCCGTTGTGCGGATATCGTCAAATCCCAAGTACGCGAAGTGCGTTGCAGTCGCGTGAACGCTGCCAGATGCGCTGGAACTGCTCGTCCGGCGCGCGGATCCGGGGATGGGCCGCCAGCGTGAGTTCGCCCTCCAGAAGGACGCCCATTGGACGAAAGTAGCAGTCGCCGATGTCGTTGCCGAGACGGCCGCTGGCCACTTGGACGTCGGTGGGGTCCACCGGGGTACGCACGACGAACACGCTGGGCAGGCGCTGGAACAGGCCGAGCACCGCGGCGGGCAGGGCGACCAGGTCGGCCTCCTCGGCCAGGACCTGCATCTGCTTGTCATGCCGGGCGGCGGCGAAGCGGCGCAGGGCACCGAGCACGAGCGGCTCGCCGAACAGGTCGTCGGCACAGCGCAGGTGCAGGTACAGGCCGCGACGGGCGCGGTGGATCACCGTGGCGATGGCGGCGAGGGCTTGCTCACGGTCGCTCACGCGCAGGGCGCCGTCCAGACGCTGGCGCATGGTCTGGTGTTCGATGCCGGCTTCCTGGAAGGTCGGGCCTTCGGGCAGGAAACCATTGCGGGCATAGAAATCGCGGGCCGGCAGCTGGGCGTGCAGGCTGACCTCGCCCCAGCCCAGCGCCCTGGCCTGGCCGATCAAGGCGGCCAGCAGGGCGTCACCCACCCCCTGGCTGCGCCAGCCGGGCAGGACCGCCATGCGGCCGATGCGGCGTTCCGGGGTCAGGCGGCCGGCACCGATGGCCCGGCCGTCGGCATCCAGTGCCAGCACGTGGTGGCTGAGCGGGTCCAGCGCATCGACTTCCAGTTCCGCCGGCACCCGCTGTTCGTTGACGAACACGGCATGGCGGACGCCGTGCAGCTGGTCGCGCTGCACGGCGTAGTCGGCGGGCTGGACGCTGAAGCCGCTGCCCGGGGTCATGCCTGCGGGGCGTCCTCGTCGTCGTAGATCACCACGACCTCCACCCCCTCGTCGTTGACCTGGACGGTGCCGATGTTGGCCGAGGCCGGCTCACCTTCGCCGGCTTCGGTGTACTCGAACACCTCGATCTCGACTTCCGGGGCGTCGCCATCGGCGTCGTCCTCGTCCTCGTCCACTTCCCCGGCGATGGCCAGGGCCTCATCCTCGAAGCCTTCTTCCTGCGCATCCCACGCGGCCTCGGCGGCCAGGGTCTGGGCATCGAGCAGCTGGAAGAAGCCGCCGGCGATCAGTTCCAGCACGGTGGTGCGGCCCTTGACCGACAGCTTGCGCCAGACGGTGGCATCCAGGCGCTCGGTGCCGGCCAGCACCTGGGCATCCTTGACCGGCAGGGCGCAGGCCTGGCCGGAGATGTACAGGGTGGCGCCCTTGGTGGCGCGTCGCCACGCGGTGCGGGCCCAGGGATGGCGCTCCAGCACGCCGCCATTGGCCAGTTCGGCGTCCACTTCCCCGGCCGAGCTGGGGGCCTGGGAGGGCAGGATGTCGCCGGCCGAGCGGTAGGTGGTGATGAAGCGGCCAAACCAGTTGCCCAGGCGGTCCGGGTCGTTCATGCGCAGGGCATTGAGGGCGGTGACGACGCGGCGCATGGCGGCCTCGTCGATCTCGTTCGGGTCTTCGGGCAGCTTCAGGTCCGGGTCCTGCAGGCGGATGGACTCATCGGCGCCGGCGACCAGGTCGTCCAGGTAGTCGCTGATGAGTTCGGCCGAGGACGGCGCGCGCATGCCGAAGGAGAAGGTCAGGCAGGGGTCTTCGGCCACGCCGTTGTGCGGCACGTTCGGCGGCAGGTACAGCATGTCGCCCGGGCCGAGCACCCAGTCGTGGGTCTTCTTGAACTTCTTGAGCAGCTTCAGTTCGACGTCGGGGCGGAAGTCCAGCGGCGGACGCTTGCCCTTGATGGACTCGCTGGCGTCGATCTGCCAGCGGCGGTGGCCGTAGGCCTGCAGCAGGAACACGTCGTACTGGTCGACGTGGGCGCCGACCGAGCCGCCGGTGGCGGCGAAGCTGATCATCACGTCGTCCATGCGCCAGCGCGGCAGGAAATCGAAGTAACCGATCAGGGCGCGGACATCCGGGTCCCACTTGTCCACGTCCTGCACCAGCAGGGTCCAGTCGTGGTCGGGCATGCCGGGGAAATCTTCTTCCTGGAACGGGCCGGTGCGCACGGTCCAGCCATCGGTGGCACGGTCGTGGTTGATCATGCGGGCCAGCGCGCCTTCCTCGCAGGCCAGGCCGGCCAGGTCTTCGGGCATCACCGGGGTTTCAAAGTCGGGGAACGCGGCGCGGATCAGCAGCGGACGCTTCTGCCAGTAGTCGCGCAGGAAGGTGGCCGGGGCCATGCCCAGCGGCAGGCCGGGCTTGGCCTGGACTTCGATCGGATAGGTCTTTTGCTTGCGTGCAGCCATGGGGGAGATCCTTGCAGCGGAAAACGGGAATCAGGCGCCTGCGGCGCGTATCGCGGCTATTGTCCCCTTGTTGGCGGCAAACCGCACGATGGGCGGCTGATCTGGATCAATCGCCACGGGGATGACAGTGGTGCCGGGCCACGCTTGGCGGCGTGGCCGGCAAGGCCCCGGCGGAGCATGGCGCCGCGCTACGGGGACGGGGGCAGGTCAGATGACCCGGTTGCCGCTGCCGCGGTCGTCCACCTGCGGCTGGGCGTCGGTGTTGAGCGTGTTGGTATTGCCGCTGAACTGGATTTGGGCCGTTTCGCGGGACAGGATCATGTTGTTGTTGCCACTGACCTCGATGCGGCGGGCATTGGTCAGGTTGAGCGTGTTGTCGCTGCCCACCACCCGCACCGTGTCCACGTCGGTGTTGAGCACCGTGTAATGGCTGCCTTCGACGACGATGGTCCGGGCCTTGTCGAAGTTGAGGCTGCCGCCGGAGGCGGTGATGGTGACCTCGCCGCATTCGCCATTGATGACCAGCGTGGCGTTGTCGCGGCTGATGCGCAGGTTCTTGCCGGCGCAGTCGGCACCGCTGCCCGGGTCGTTGAGGGTGTCGGAAACGGCCGTCGCAGGGGTCGGCGATGGTGCCGCTGCCGCTGCCGCCGGCGCGGCGGTGCCGGCTTCCGGGGGGGCGGGGGTGCAGGCGCTGAGCGCGGCCAGGGTCGGGGCGAGCAGGAAGGGGCTGATCCGCATGGGGACTCCACTGTCATCGGGTTGCCCGATGCTGGCAGAGGCCGTGCGAAGATTTTATTACGCGGTGCCTGCGGCCCGTCCATAAGGAAACGGCGGAGCTTTCGCTCCGCCGTCGCCGCAGGCCGGATGAGGGACGCGCAGGGGCGCCGATCAGATCGCCTTGGCCAGGTCCGCGGCCAGGCCAACATAGCCGCCCGGGGTCAGTGCGTGCAGGCGCTGCTTGTCTTCGGCCGGCAGTTCCAGCGTCTGGATGAACTCGCGCATCGAATCGGCGGTGATGCCGTGGCCGCGGGTCAGGGCCTTGAGCTGCTCGTACGGGTTCGGCAGGCCGTGGCGGCGCATCACCGTCTGCACGGCTTCGGCCAGCACTTCCCAGGCCGCGTCCAGGTCGGCATCCAGGCGCTCCGGGTTCACGGTCAGCTTGCCCAGGCCCTTGGCCAGCGACTCCAGTGCCACCTGGCTGTGGCCGAAGGCGGTGCCCAGCGCGCGCAGCACGGTGGAGTCGGTGAGGTCGCGCTGCCAGCGGCTGATCGGCAGCTTGGCGCTGAAGTGCTCGAACAGCGCGTTGGCGATGCCGAAGTTGCCTTCGGCGTTCTCGAAGTCGATCGGGTTGACCTTGTGCGGCATGGTCGAGGAGCCGACTTCGCCTTCCTTGAGCTTCTGCTTGAAGTAGCCCAGCGAGATGTAGCCCCAGATGTCGCGGGCCAGGTCGATCAGGATGGTGTTGGCGCGGCGCGCGGCATCGCCGATCTCGGCCACGTTGTCGTGCGGCTCGATCTGGGTGGTGTACGGGTTGAACACCAGGCCCAGCGAGGTGACGAAGCGCTCGGCGAAGGCCGGCCAGTCCACCGCCGGGTAGGACACGACGTGGGCGTTGTAGTTGCCGACCGCGCCGTTGATCTTGCCGGTCAGCTCGACCGCGCCGATCTGGCGGATCTGGCGCTCCAGTCGGGCCACGACGTTGGCGATTTCCTTGCCCAGCGTGGTCGGCGAGGCGGTCTGGCCGTGGGTGCGCGAGAGCATCGGCTGTCCGGCCTGCGCGTGGGCCAGCGTGCGCAGGCTGGCGGCGACCCCGGTCAGGGTCGGCAGCAGCACGGTGCGGCGGGCCTCTTCCAGCATCACGCCGTAGGACAGGTTGTTGATGTCCTCGCTGGTGCAGGCGAAATGCACGAACTCCAGCGCCGGGGCCAGCTCGGCGTCGTCCTTGAGCTGCTCCTTGATGAAGTACTCCACCGCCTTGACGTCATGGTTGGTGGTGCGCTCGATCTCCTTGACGCGGGCGGCGTTGGCGACCGAGAAGCCGTCGGCCAGGGCGCGCAGGCGCGTCTTGGCGGCGGCACTGAAGTCGGCCAGTTCGCCGATGCCCGGCTCGGCGGCCAGTGCCAGCAGCCATTCGATCTCCACCTTCACGCGGGCCTTGATCAGGCCGTACTCGGAGAAGATCGGACGCAGGGCGTCGACCTTGCTGGCGTAACGGCCGTCCAGGGGGGACAGGGCGAGCAGGGCGGCTTCGGGGCGGGACGTATCCGTCATGTCGGCGGGCAGTTGGGGCAGTGGCGGGGGCGCACATTCTACCCGTCTGGCGGGCGCCACGGCGGGGCCGGTGTTCGCGGTGACGCGGCCCGGCCGCGGGCCGAAGGCCGTGATCGGGCAGGACAGGGTCTGCCGACCGGCGGGCGGGCATGCCGTACCCAGCGCGTCGGCGTATCGTGTAGCGGCATTGCCAGCCAAGCGCGCCGCGCCATCAGCAAGCTGCGACTTCCTTCCATGAACACGCAACGCGGAGTTGAACGATGAGCAAGGGTTTCAGGGTTGAACACGACAGCATGGGTGAACTGCAGGTGCCCGCCGAGGCCTTGTGGGGCGCCCAGACGCAGCGGGCGGTGCAGAATTTCCCGGTCTCCGGGCAGCGCATGCCGCGCGAATTCATCCGCGCGCTGGGGCTGATCAAGGGGGCCGCGGCCGAGGTCAACACCGGGCTGGGGCTGTTGCCCAAGGGCGTGGGCAAGGCGATCCAGGCGGCCGCGCAGGACGTGGCCGCCGGCGCGCATGACGCGCATTTCCCGATCGATGTGTACCAGACCGGCTCGGGAACCTCGTCGAACATGAACGCCAACGAGGTCATCGCCACCCTGGCCAACCAGGGCGGGAAGGCCGGCAAGACCGCGGTACACCCCAATGACCACGTCAACCTGGGGCAGAGTTCCAATGACGTGATTCCCACCGCGATCCGTGTTTCGGCACAGCTGGCCACGGTGGAGACCCTGCTGCCGGCGTTGCGGCACCTGCGCAAGACCATCGACAAGCGCGGCCGTGGGCTGGGCAAGGTGGTCAAGACCGGTCGCACGCACCTGATGGACGCCATGCCGTTGACCTTCGCCCAGGAGTTCGGCGCCTGGTCGGCGCAGCTGACGTCGGCGCAGGGCCGCATCGAGGACGCCCTGAAGCGGCTGCGCCGGCTGCCGCTGGGCGGCACCGCCATCGGCACCGGCATCAATGCGGACCCGCGCTTCGGTGGCAAGGTGGCCAAGGTGCTGAGTACCGGCACCGGGGTGAAGTTCGACAGCGCGGACAACAAGTTCGAAGGCCTGGCCGCCCAGGATGATGCGGTCGAGCTGTCCGGCCAGTTCAACGCGCTGGCCGTGGCCCTGATCAAGATCGCCAACGACCTGCGCTGGATGAACTCCGGTCCGCTGGCAGGGCTGGGCGAGGTGGAGCTGCCGGCGCTGCAGCCGGGCAGTTCGATCATGCCGGGCAAGGTCAATCCGGTGATCCCGGAAGCGACGGTGATGGCCGCCGCGCAGGTGATCGGCCACCACACCGCGATCACCGTGGCCGGGCAGACCGGCAACTTCCAGTTGAACGTGACCCTGCCGTTGATCGCGGCCAACCTGCTCGATTCGATCCAGTTGCTGTCCAGCGTGATGAACCTGCTGGCCGACAAGGTGTTCGCCGGGTTGGTGGTCAAGCAGGAGCGGGTGCGCGAGGCGCTGGCGCGCAATCCCATCCTGGTGACGGCCTTGAACCCGATCATCGGTTACGAGAAGGCCGCGGCGATCGCCAAGCGCGCCTACAAGGAGCAGCGGCCGGTGCTGGAGGTGGCGGTGGAGGACAGCGGCCTGTCCGAGGCCGAGCTCAAGCGCCTGCTGGACCCGGCGGCGCTGACGCTGGGTGGCATCCACGACCATTGAGGTCGGCGTGCTCCGGGGGCGCTTCTACCCGTTGGGACCCGGGTAGAAGCGGCCTCGGCCGCCAAGCCGAGGGTGCCGCCGGCTGCGGCTGCCGGCACTGACGGGAGGATTGCCGGCTTCGCGCCTGGAGGCGCGCCGGCGGGCATCGGCTCAGCGAACCGCCTGGGTGTTGGCCAGGGCCTCGGCGTAGCCCTTGAACTCGGGAACGCGTTCGGCGAGATCGGCCGGGAACACCGGCTGGTTGGCGGGTACATCGATCCGGACCGTGCGCGAAGTGGGCGCGGCGCCGTTGCTGGCGGCGTCGGTCAGGGTGTTCTGGCGCAGGATCTGCAGCTTCACGAAGCTGGTCTGCAGCAGTTCGCGCTGCTCGGGCTTGAGCGGGATCTCGATGTCGTCCACGCGCAGCTGGCCATCGGGAAGGATGTCCAGGTTCGGGAACGGGGCGCGACGGATCGCGATGCGGTCGGTGGTGACCTCGGTCTTGGGCTTGCTGCGCTCGGACCGATGGGCAGCGTACTTTTCGCGGTCGCAGCCGGTGGCGAGCACGGCGAAGGCAACCAGGGCGAGCAGCAGCAGTTTCTTCATGACAGCAGCAGATACGTGAACGGCGGAAGCGGCATTCTACCGCTCCCGCCGTCCGCGCTGTCCCGGTGGCGACCTGGGGCGCGGCCCGCAGGCGCGCCCGACACCGGGATCAGGGCAGTTCGACGTGCCCGTCGCGACAGTCGTCGATGTCGCTCTGGTCCATCTTGGCGTAGGGCCGGAACTCCGGCACCGCTGCCGCCAGCTGCTGCTGCGTGGCCAGCAACGCCGGCATCTGGTCGCAGATCTTCGCCGCATTGGCCTTGAGCTTCTCGGCTTCGGCGTTGACGCGTTCCTCGATCTTGTCGGTGTCACCGCTGAAGATGCCCTTCAGGGCTTCGCCGGCCGCGCGCGCGCCCAAGTTGGCGCCCTGCACACCGATCTCGATGCCGGCCTCGGCGATGGCGATGGTCCGTTCGCGATACTGCAGGGTCAGCGCGCGCTGGCTGTCGTTCAGCGCGACGGCCGTGCCGTTGATCAGCAGGTCGCCGGCGGGCGAGATCTCGACCTTGGCGCCGTCGCTGCCAATGCTGATGTTGCCCTGGGCCAGTTCCTTGCGTGCCTCGTTGGTGGCTTCGCGGACCTTCTGGCCGAGCGTGGTGTCGGTCTGAGGCGCATTGGCCTGCGGGCGCTCGCCACAGGCGGCCAGCGGCAGGACGAGCATCAGGGCGAGCAGGGGGGCATTGACGAGTTTCATGGTGGGCTTCCGTTGCGGACGGGAATGGGGATCAGCGCTTCTTGGGCAGGTCGACCGTGCCGGCGATGCCGGAGTGGTTGACCGAGCCACTGCCGGTACGACGCACCTGCAGGCTGGCGGCGTTGCGGACTTCGACATCGCCCGAGCCGAGCGAACCGACGCTGACGGCACCGCGCACGTCGCGCACGTCGACGTCGCCGGAGCCGACGCTGTCGATGCTCACCGCACCCTGCACGTTGCGCAGTTCCAGGTCGCCGGAGCCGATGCTGCCGACCCGGGCGTCGCCACGCACGCCGTCGACCTTGACGTCGCCCGAGCCGATGGAGACGACGTGGAGTGCGCTGATGGTGCTCAGCTCGATGTCACCGGAGCCCACCGCGGCGGTGGCCAGGCCCTTGATGTCGCGGGCGACCACGTCGCCGGAACCGACATCGGCGCTCATCGAATGCGCACCGGTCAGCGAGGCGTCGCCCGAGCCGACCTTCAGCTGCACCAGGATCGTGTCCGGCAGGGTGCCGGACAGGTCCAGGTAAGCGTAGGTGCTGCCGCTGAAGTTGAAGTTCAGGCCCTGGCTCTGGCGTTCCAGGCGGACCACCAGCTTGTCGCCGACCTTCTGCTGGCTGACCGACAACTGGCGCAGCAGGTCCTGGGTGGAGGCGCAGGCGCGGCCGGAAACCGCCGCCCTGGCACCAGGGCTTGCGACCAGGCGCAGGTCGTGGCTGTTGACCTCGAACACCACGGCCTTGGCGTCGCCGAGTTCCAGTTCCAGCGCCTTGGGCTCGGAGAACTTGCAGTGTTCCTCGGCCGCGAAGGCGCCGGCCGGCAGCAGGGCGAGGGCGAACAGGAAGGGCTTGATATTCATCTGTTTTCCTTGCGATTGCGGATGAGGGCTCAGATTTCGTCGCGGCGCTGGCGCAGCCAGATGGCGGCGGCGATGAAGACGATGCCCACCGCGGCGCCAATCCACAACTCCGGCGTGGCCAGGGCGGCGAACTGGGTGGCCGGGGAGAAGCCATCCAGCAACGAATGCAGCGACTCACGCGGGGCACGGGCATCGGCGGTGTAGGCCAGGTCCACGCCGGGGACGGTACCCAGCAGCAGGCGACCAACCACGTGCGCCCAGAACCAGCTGCCGTCGCTGCCGAACAGGCGCATCAGGCCGAACCAGCTCACCACCACGCCGGAGAACACCGGCAGCATCACCGCCCACAGGAACGGCTTGCTCTTGGCCCAGGCCGAGCACATCAGCAGCCAGCCGGCGGTCGGCAACGCCCACAACGCGTAGACCGGGATGCGGCACAGGAACGATGCGGCGATCGTCAGCGGCTCGGCGGGGCCCCAGATCAGCGTCATCGGGCTGCCACCATGGGCGAGCACGACCAGGCTGATGATGGCCAGGAAGCCGAACATGGCGACGATGGCGGCCACGGTGGCCAGCAGCGGAGCCAGCACGACACCGGCGATCAGCTTGGACAGCACGGTCTGGGTGTCCGACAGCGGCATCGACTTCCAGAACAGGATGCTGCGATCGCGGCGATCGTCGTACAGCGCGCCCAGGAAGTAGAAGAACACCACGAACATCAGCACGATGAACGGCCAGCCGGCGCTGAGCAGCAGGGTGAAGTTGATGCCGTTGGCCAGGTCCTGGGCATCACCGGCCGACATCTGGCTGGTCAGCAGGCTCAGGTCCAGGCCGTTGACGTTCACCCCATTGATATGGAGGTCGCCGGTGCTTGCCGCACGGCTGGCTGCCCACAGGCCGGCGATGATCGCCATCGAGGACAGCAGCAGCGACACGCCGCCGGCCACGACCGGTGCCCAGAAGAAACCGCCCTTGTTTTCCCAGTATTCGCGCTTGAGCAGCCACTTCAGCTTGCCCAGCGGGGTGATGTGGTGTGCGGCGTTCATGCGTAGGTTCCCTTCATGGTGGCCACGAACAGGTCGGCCAGGCCGGGGTTGCGGGTTTCACCGAGGGCGGCGATGCGGCTGCGCTCGACGCCGTCGTAGAGCAGGACGGTCTTGCCGAACGGCAGGCTGCGCTCGTCGATCGGGCCCAGCGCGCGTGCTGCTTCCAGCGTGTCCGCCGAGGCCAGCAACTCGGTGTAGCGGTCGGCCAGGGTTTCCATGTCGGTGGACAGGACGATCCTGCCGTCGCGGATGAACAGCACGTCGGTGAGGATGTGCTCGATCTCCTCCACCTGGTGGGTGGTGACGATGATGGTCTTCTGCTCGTCGAAGTAGTCTTCCAGCAGGCGCTGGTAGAACTCCTTGCGGTACAGGATGTCCAGGCCCAGGGTCGGCTCGTCGAGCACCAGTACCTTGGCGTCGATGGCCATCACCAGGGCCAGGTGCAGCTGCACCACCATGCCCTTGGACAGCTCGCGCACGCGCTGCTTCGGGTTGAGCTTGGTATTGGCCAGGAAGCGCTCGCAGCGGGCGCGGTCGAAGCGCGGGTGGACGCCGGCGACGAAGTCGATGGCCTCCTTGACCCGGATCCAGCGCGGCAGCACCGCCACGTCGGCGATGAAGCACACGTCGTTCATCAGCGCGTTGCGACGGGTACGCGGGTCCATGCCCAGCACCCGCAGCTCGCCCTCGACCGCGGTCAGGCCGAGCAGGGCCTTCAGCGCGGTGGTCTTGCCGGCGCCGTTGGGGCCGATCAGGCCGACGATGCGGCCCGGTTCAATGGTGAAGCTGGTGTTGTCCAGCGCCGGCTTCTGCTTGTAGGCCTTGCGCAGGCCCTTGGCGGAAACGACGGCTTCGACGGCGGCGTTCATAGAGTGGTCCCCGGTGGCAGCAGATCTTTCAAGGTCAGGCCCAGGCGCTGGATGCGCTCCAGTACGCTGGGCCATTCATCGTTGAGAAAACGGTCGCGCTCGTTGCCGCGCAGTTTCAGCGCGGCTTCCTCGGTCATGAACATGCCAAGGCCACGGCGCTTCTCGACCAGGTTCTCGTCGGCCAACTCCTGGTAGGCCCGCGAGACGGTGATCGGATTGAGCTGGTACTCGGCCGCCACCTGGCGCACCGAGGGCAGGGCATCACCCGGCTTGAGGACACCGTCCAGCATCATCGCGATCACGCGATCCTTCAGCTGGCGGTAGATGGGAGCGCCATCGCTCCACTGGATATCGGTCATGGGTCAGCTCCGCGGATTCAGCGACTGTGCGAAGGAGAAGTAGGGCAGTGACAGACTGGTACGCATCCGTCGGGCCGGTCGTTTCGCATGGGTTGGGGCGGTAGCATCCTGCTGTTCACCAGCTGCCTGCGCTGCATAATTCCCGCGGTCGGTTTGACCGCTCTGCAGTGCAGCCGAGCAGCCAAGCAGCAACAGTGCGCCGCTGACGGTCAGGGCCGGTAGGACGTGTCTGCTGTGCTTGCTGGCCATCTCGGACTCCCTGTGTAGGGTGGCTGGTGTTGTATGCAACTATAACACCGACACGGCGGCATGCAACTCCCTGCATGCCCAACTGATGGCCTATGCCGCCCGATGGCGGCCCAGGTCACCCGGAGAGTGCTCATGAAGCTTCGTAACGCATTGATTGGATTGGTGGTTGGAGTTGGCCTCGGCGCCATTGCCGGGGTGTCGGCCGGCCCCTTGCTGGACCAGAACTACCGTTCGTTGGCCGGCAAGGAGGAGATCAACCTGAACCGCACTTACGGTGGCAAGGTGTTGCTGGTGGTCAACACCGCCTCCAAATGTGGCTTCACGCCCCAGTACGAAGGGCTGGAGGCATTGCAACAGCAACTGTCCGCGCGTGGTTTTGCCGTATTGGGCTTTCCGTCCAATGATTTCAAAGGCCAGGAGCCCGGCAGCGAGGAGCAGATCCAGGAGTTCTGCACGCTGACTTATGGCGTGCGCTTCCCGATGTTCCAGAAAGTGCATGTGATCGGCCCGGAAACCACGCCGCTGTACCGCGAATTGACGCGTGCCACCGGCGTGGCACCGGCCTGGAACTTCCACAAGTACCTGATCTCCCGCGACGGGCGGGTGGTGGCGCAGTTCCCGAGCCGGGTGCGCCCGGATGACCCGGAGCTGCGCGCGGCGATCGATCGCGAGCTGGCGGCCCCGGTTCCGGCGCGTTGACCTGCCTCGACATATCCGGTGCGCATGCGACAATGTCGCCCCTCGCGCCACCGGTGGCGTTTGTTCACTTCCAGGAAAGCAGCGAATGAAGATGGGAAAGCGTGGCGCAGTTGCGTCGCTTCTGATTCTGGCGATGGCGGCCCCCGGGGTCGCGTTTTCGCAACAACCTGCCGCTCCGGCGGCTACCAAGGAGAAGTCCGTTTTGACCTCGGAACGTGAAACGATCAGTTATGCCATCGGTATTGATGTCGCCAGCTCGTTTGAGCCCATCGCTGGCGAAGTGGACGTGGCCGAACTGCGCCGTGCCGTCGAGAATGCGTTCGCCGGCGGCCAGCCGCTGCTCTCGCAGGAAGAAGCCCAGCAGACCGATGCCGCGCTGCGCACCGTGATGATGGCCCGCGCCGGCCAGCAGGTGCCGGGCCTGGCGCCGGGCAGCCAGCCGACCGTCGACCGCAAGAAGGTCGGCCTGATGCTCGGCAGCTACGCCGTGGGCCCGTCGCTGGCCGCGATCAAGGACGACATCGACCTGAACTCGGTGTTCAAGGCGGTCAACGACGTGTTCTCCAAGGGCAACCCGCTGATGACCCATGAGCAGGCCAAGGCCACGCTGCAGGCATTCAGCACCGCCAAGCAGTCCGCCGTCGCCGGCAAGAACCGTGAGCAGGGCAATGCATTCCTGGCCAAGAACAAGACCCAGCCGGGCGTGGTGACCACCGCCTCGGGCCTGCAGTACCAGGTGC
Organism: Stenotrophomonas sp. LARHCG68; assembly: GCF_052871705.1. Lineage (NCBI taxonomy): Bacteria > Pseudomonadati > Pseudomonadota > Gammaproteobacteria > Lysobacterales > Lysobacteraceae > Stenotrophomonas > Stenotrophomonas sp. LARHCG68. The sequence goes on from NZ_JBIXJV010000001.1 coordinate 1,382,442, forward strand.
TGCGCGCCGGCAGCGGCGAGCGTCCGATGGCCACCAGCCGCGTGCGCGTCAACTACGAAGGCAAGCTGCTGGACGGCACCGTGTTCGACAGCAGCTACGAGCGTGGCCAGCCGGTCGATTTCGGCCTGAACCAGGTCATCAAGGGCTGGACCGAGGGCGTGTCGCTGATGCCGGTCGGCGCCAAGTATCGCTTCTGGATCCCCGCCGAGCTGGCCTATGGCAGCAATGGCAGCGGCCCGATCGGCCCGGAGTCTACGCTGACCTTCGACGTCGAGTTGCTGGGCGTCCTGCAGTAATCCGCATCAGAACGGAGCCGTCGCAGCCATGCGCGTAGCGATTTTCGGTACCGGTTACGTGGGTCTCGTCACCGGGACCTGCCTGGCCGAAGTCGGCCACGACGTGGTCTGCGTCGATATCGACCAGGCAAAGGTCGATGGCCTCGGGCAGGGGATCATCCCGATCTACGAGCCCGGCCTGGAGCTGATGGTGAAGGCCAACCACGCCGCAGGGCGGCTGGCCTTCACCACCGAGGCGGCCAGCGCGATCGCGCATGGCCAGGTCGTCTTCATCGCGGTCGGCACGCCGCCGGATGAAGACGGCAGCGCCGACCTGCAGTACGTGCTGGCGGTGGCCCGCACCATCGGCCGCCATCTGGCGCAGCCGGCGGTGGTGGTCAACAAGTCGACCGTGCCGGTGGGCACGGCCGACAAGGTCCGTGCCGCGATTGCCGGGGAACTGGCCGCGCGCGGCGTGGAGATCGCCTTCGACGTGGTTTCCAATCCCGAATTCCTCAAGGAAGGCGATGCGGTGGCCGACTGCATGCGCCCGGACCGCATCGTCATCGGTGCCGACAATCCGGACGCGGTGGCGGTGCTGCGCCGCCTGTATGCGCCGTTCAACCGCAACCGCGACCGCGTCGTCGAGATGGACGTGCGCTCGGCCGAGCTGACCAAGTACGCCGCCAATGCGATGCTGGCGACCAAGATCAGCTTCATGAACGAGATCGCCAACATCGCCGAGCGCGTGGGGGCCGACATCGAGCAGGTGCGCCAGGGCATTGGTTCTGACCCGCGCATCGGCTGGCACTTCATCTATCCCGGCGCCGGCTATGGCGGCTCCTGCTTCCCCAAGGACGTGCAGGCGCTGGCGCGCACCGCGGCCCAGCATGGCCACCAGGCGCAGCTGCTCAACGCGGTGGAGGCGGTCAACGATGGCCAGAAGGGCCATCTGTTCGAGCTGATCCAGCGCCACTACGACCGTGGCGAGGACGAGGGCGTGCGCGGCAAGACCTTCGCCGTGTGGGGCCTGGCCTTCAAGCCCAACACCGATGACATGCGCGCGGCCCCGAGCCGGCGCCTGCTCGCGCAGTTGTGGGAGGCCGGTGCCACGGTGCGGGTGTTCGACCCGGAAGCCATGCACGAAGCCCGTCGGGTCTTCGGCGAGCGGGCGGACCTGGTGTTCTGCGAGACCGCATACGAAGCGCTGGAAGGTGCCGACGCGCTGGCCGTGATCACCGAATGGAAGCAGTTCCGCAGCCCGGATTTCGCGCGGCTGCGCCAGACGCTGGGTGATGCGGTGGTGTTCGATGGCCGCAACATCTATGAACCCCAGGAGATCGAGGCCGCCGGCCTCGCCTATTACGGCATTGGCCGGGGACGTTCCCTGCATGCATGACCCAATCCCCAGCGAGCGCGAACAGGCGCTGGAATCACGCCTGATCGAGCTGGAGATGCGTGTTTCCTTCCAGGAACAGGCCCTGGCCGAACTGAGCGAGGCCCTGGCCGAAGCCCGGATGGAAGGCACCCGCAACACCAACCTGCTGCGCAACCTGCTCGATGACCTCGGCAAGGTGCGTACGGCGCTGTACGCCGACCCGGCCACCGAGCCGCCGCCCCCGCACTACTGATACAGAAGCACTGCAAGCATGAGTGACACTCTTCGCGACCAGCTCCTCGGGCTGGGTTTCAAGGCCGCGCCCAAGCCGGAGCGCAAACCCGAAGCGCGCCGTGACGGGCGTGCACCGAACCGCCAGGGCCAGCCGCCGGGCAAGCCCGGTGGTGGCAAGCCGCAGGCACACGCCGGCAAGCCGGGGCAGGCCAGGCCGGCGCAGGGCAAGCCGCAGCGGCAGGGCCCGCACAAGCCGCGTTCGCAGGAAGACATCGACCTGGCCAAGGCCTATGCGATCCGTGCGCAGCGGGAGAAGGACGAACGCATCGAGGCCGAGCGGCTGAAGCAGGAAGAAGCCCGCCTGCGCCGCGAAGCGCGCGCCAAGCTGGACGAGCTGATCAAGGACAAGGGGCTCAATGTCCCCGATGCCGACATCGCCCGCCACTTCCCCTATGGCGGCAAGATCAAGCGCATCTACGTCACCGCCGAGCAGCTCAAGGCGCTCAACGCCGGTGAGCTGGGCGTGCTGCAGCAGAATGGCCGCTACCTGCTGGTCACCGCGGCGTTGCTGGCCGAGGCCGAAGCCGTGTTCGCGCCGAGCGTGGCGTTGAAGGTCGACCCGAACACGCCGATCGAGGACGACCCCTACGCGGACCCGAAGTTCCAGGTGCCGGACGATCTGGTCTGGTAGGTGCACCGCTCACCGCGATGGACACGGAAAAGACAGGTCAGTGGCCTGTCTTTTTTGTTGTGCGGGCAGGGCGATCGGGATCGGTGCTGCGGACCCGGGCAACGCTGATGATGGCGCGTCGATCGGCCACTGGTGCCGTGTTGACGGCCATGTGGACGTAGATGTCGGTGGGGTTGCCCGGGTCGAACACGGTCAGGCCGTGGTAGTCCCATCCGTCTTCGCGGGTGACCGGCTCCTGGGCGATCCGGTAACTGTTCTCGGCCAGTTCGCTGAAAAGGACGAAATCCTGGGCGATGGTCTCCGGGTCACCGCTGGCGGCGGTCATCGTGCAGGTGCCCTGGTCGGTCAGTACGAAGCCGTAGACACTGTCTTCGACCGTCATCAGCCAGGCCTTGCCGGCCCTTCCGTTGAGGTGTTGGTGCGCCGTCTCGCCCTGCAGGCGCTGGGCCACCCGGTCCAGCGTCTCGGTCAGCTTCTGCGGTTCGCCCAGGTACTGGAAGCAGGAGGAGACGAAGGCGCCGAAGGTCTGGTCTTCCTCGGCCCGGGCCAGCCCGGGTGCGGCGAGCAGCAGTGCAGCCACTGCAATGCAGGGCCAACGGTGCAGTTTCATGACAACTCCCCCTGAGTCGTGAACGCTGCGCCGTTATAGCAGGACCGGGCAGGGGAAGGGTGTGCTCAGCCTGCGGCTTGGCGGGCCTGGCGCGATGGCGGCAGCCAGTACAGGGCGATCAGCGAGCCGAGCAGGGCGAAGCCGCCGCCCACCAGGAAGGCGGCCTTGCCGTCGCCGAACCGCCACAGCTGGCCGGCGATCAGTGCGCCGAGCACGCCGCCCAGGCCGGATGAGAAGCCGTAGAACAGGCCCTGGCCGTGGCCGTTGAGGTTGCCGGGAAAGTAGCGCGCCAGCAGTTGCATGGCCGACGCGAAGAACGCCGCGAAGCCCAGGCAATGGGTGGTCTGCGCGACCAGCATCACCGGGAGGTTCTCCGGGTACAGCGCGGTCACCCACCAGCGCAGCGCGGCGCTGGCCATGGAAATGATCAGCAGCCAGCTGGCATCCCAGCGCTTGAAGAAGCCGGCGATCAGGAAGAACACCGCGACCTCGAAGACCACGCCCACCGTCCACATCACGCCCAGCAGCGAGGTGCTGTAGCCATGCTGGTCCATGTAGAGCGAGAAGAACGTGTAGTACGGGCCGAACGACAACTGCTCCAGGAAAGCGGCGATGAAGAAGGCGATGACGTGCTTCTGCCGGACGATGGCCCAGAAGCCGCCGTCGTGGTGGCTGTGGCTGCCGATGCCGCGCGCGTAGCGGTTGGCGAACGCCGAGCCGATCATCAGCACGAACAGCGGCAGCATCAGCCACGGCAGCTTGCCGGCGCCGTGGTGCTCGATCAGCCAGCCGAACAGGGTGACCACGATGATGAAGCCGAACGAGCCCCACACCCGGATCATCCCGTAACGGTGGCTGTCGCTGCCCAGGTGGGTGAGGGTGATCGACTCGAACTGCGGCATCACCGCGTTGTAGAAGAAGCAGAAGGCGATCATCACCCCGTACAGCGTCCACTGCGGCGCCGGCAGCAGGAAGCCGCAGAAGCTGAGCAGGGTCAGCACGCAGCCGATGCGCAGCCAGCGGATCGGCCTGGGCGAAACCGCCGCCAGCGACGTCCAGGTGCTGGGTGCGACCACGCGGGTGGCATACCAAAGGCTCATCATCACGCTGATCGCGGTGACGGTCATGCCGCGCGACTGCAGGTACAGGCTCCAGTACGGGGTGAACGCGCCGAGCGCGGCGTAGTAGAAGAAGTAGAAGCTCGACAGCCGCGCGGTGGGCACGGCTGCGGGGAGGGGGCTTGCGGCGGTCATGGGGTCAGAACAGGTCTTCGACCGGGGTGTTCAACAGTTCCACGGTGCCGTGCTTGAGCCGGCGCAGGCTGGAGATGCCGAGGTCGCGGATGAGCGAGTGGGTGGTGTGGGGCAGGTCCGAATCGTACAGGTCCTGCGGGGCGACATTCTTGCCGTGCACCCCCGGCATCAGGTCGATGCCGGCGGCGGTGTAGCAATGCTGCACCATCGCCGAGCAGTACAGCGCGCCTTCCCTGGACAGCAGGTTGCCGCGCCGCCGCAGGCGGGTGCTGTGCATCGCGAACAGCGTGCCCACCAGCTCGCTCAGCGAGTAGCTGGACAGCCCGGCCAGCAGGTCCAGCGCGGCGACCTGGACGTTGCGGGTCTGGGCGGCGTCCAGGTTGAAGTCGAGGATGGCCAGGTTGGGGAAGGCCGCATCGTCGAAGTAGCGGTCGGCGCGGTTCTCCTGCGCGCCGAGCCGCAACTGGCGGTTGCGCAGGTCCAGGTCCGATTCGAGCACCCACCAATGGCCGTCCAGGCGTTGTTCGCTGAACAGGAAGGCGTGCGACCACAGGCTGCGGTGCCCATCCTCGGTGAGCGGCGCCTGGGCCTTGCGGATGGCCTTGCCGATCCAGTCAGAGGTGCCGCACAGGCCGATGCAGCCCGGCCGGGCGTACTTGCGGATCAGTTCGGCGTTGCGGCTTTCCATGGCGGCTTACTCGGGGTCGTAGTCCAGGTTGGAGGCCAGCCAGCGTTCAACCTGGGCGCGCTCCACGCCCTTGCGGCGGGCGTAGTCGCTGACCTGTTCGCGCGAGACCCGGCCCACCACGAAGTACTGGCTTTGCGGATGGCTGAAGTAATAGCCCGAGACCGCCGCGGTCGGCAACATCGCGAAGCTCTCGGTCAACGACATGCCGATGTCGCCGGCGCCCAGCATCGCGAACAGGGTCTGCTTCTCGCTGTGCTCCGGGCAGGCCGGGTAGCCGGGGGCCGGGCGGATGCCGCTGTACTTCTCGGCGATCAGCGCCTCGTTGTCGAGCTGCTCGTCGGCGGCGTAGCCCCAGAACTCGGTGCGCACGCGCTGGTGCAGGCGCTCGGCCATGGCCTCGGCCAGGCGGTCGGCAAGGGCCTTGAGCAGGATGGCGTTGTAGTCGTCGTAGGCGGCTTCGAAGCGGGCCACGTGCGGCTCGATGCCGATGCCGGCGGTGACCGCGAAGGCACCGATCCAGTCCTGCTTGCCGCTGGCTTCCGGGGCGATGAAGTCGGCCAGGCAGAAATCCGGGCGCTCGGCGGGCTTGTCGACCTGCTGGCGCAGGAAGTGCAGGGTGTGGTGCGAATCAAGCTGGGCAAGCCCCTCTCCCGCGCGCGGGAGAGGGGTTGGGGTGAGGGCGCTCTTAAGGCCCATGGAGCCAGAGCCGCCCCCATCTGCCCTGCGGGCACCTTCCCCCGTGAACGGGGCAAGGGAGGTGAATGCTGTGCCTGCAAGGTTCACCACCACATCGTCGCCCTTGCTGTTCGCCGGCCAGATCCCGAACACGGCCCGGGCGGTCAGCCATTTCTCATCAACGATCCGCTTCAGCATCGCCTGCGCATCCTTGAACAGGTCACTGGCCTGCGGCCCGACGATCTCGTCGGTGAGGATCGCCGGGAACTTGCCGGCCAGCTCCCAGGCCTGGAAGAACGGCGTCCAGTCGATCACCGGCAGCAGGTCTTCCAGCGGATAGTCGTCGAACACGTGCAGGCCGGGCGAGGCGGGTGCCGGCGGGGTGTACTGCGCCCAGTCACAGGTGAAGCGCTGGCCGCGCGCATGCTCCAGCGATACCAGCCGCTTGGCATCACCGCGGTTCCTGTGGCGGTTGCGGATGTCGGCGTAGTCGGCGTCGTTGGCGGCGACGAAGGCGTCGCGCAGGTCGCTGGAAATCAGCGACTGGGCCACGCCGACCGCACGCGAGGCGTCCTTCACCCACACCGTCGGCGCGCTGTAGAACGGGTCGATCTTCAGCGCGGTATGCGCGCGCGAGGTGGTGGCGCCGCCGATCATCAGCGGCATGCTGAAGCCCTGCCGCTGCATCTCCCTGGCGACGTGGCTCATCTCTTCCAGCGACGGGGTGATCAACCCGGACAGGCCGATGATGTCGGCGTTCTCGGCGCGGGCGGCGTCCAGGATCTTCTGCGCCGGCACCATCACGCCCAGGTCCACGACCTCGAAGTTGTTGCAGGCCAGGACCACGCCGACGATGTTCTTGCCGATGTCATGCACGTCGCCCTTGACCGTGGCCATGATGATCTTGCCGTTGGACTTGCCCACGTCACCGGTGCGCGCCTTCTCCTCCTCGATGAAGGGCAGCAGGTAGGCCACGGCCTTCTTCATCACGCGCGCGGACTTGACCACCTGCGGCAGGAACATCTTGCCGGCGCCGAACAGGTCGCCGACCACGTTCATGCCGTCCATCAACGGGCCTTCGATCACGTCCAGCGGCCGGCTGGCCTGCTGGCGGGCCTCCTCGGTGTCCTCCTCGACCCAGGCATCCAGGCCATGCACCAGCGCATGTGCCAGGCGCTCGCGCACCGGACGCGTGCGCCATTCCAGGTCCTCGACCTTCTTCTCGCCTTTCTTGCCTTTGTAGCGCTCGGCGATTTCCAGCAGGCGCTCGGTGCCGTCGCGGCGGCGGTTGAGGATCACATCCTCGACCGCTTCGCGCAGTTCCGGGTCGAGCTGGTCGTAGATCGGCATCGCGCCGGCATTGACGATGCCCATGTCCATGCCGGCCTGGATGGCGTGGTACAGGAACACAGAGTGGATCGCCTGACGCACGGTCTCGTTGCCACGGAACGAGAACGACACGTTCGACACGCCGCCGGACACGTGGCAGCCGGGCAGCGTGCGCTTGATGATGCGGGTGGCCTCGATGAAGTCCACCGCGTAGTTGTCGTGCTCCTCGATGCCGGTGGCCACGGCAAAGATGTTCGGGTCGAAGATGATGTCTTCCGGCGGGAAGCCGACCTGCTCGGTGAGGATGCGGTAGGCGCGGGTGCAGATTTCCACCTTGCGCTCGCAGGTATCGGCCTGGCCCACTTCGTCGAAGGCCATCACCACCGCAGCGGCGCCGTAACGGCGCACCAGCCGCGCGTGTTCCAGGAAAGCTGCTTCGCCTTCCTTGAGCGAGATCGAATTGACTACGCTCTTGCCCTGCAGGCACTTCAGGCCGGCCTCGATCACGCTCCACTTGGATGAATCGACCATCACCGGGATGCGCGCGATATCCGGCTCGGACATGATCAGGTTGAGAAAGCGCACCATCGCCTTCTCGGAATCGATCAGGCCCTCGTCCATGTTCACGTCGAGGATCTGCGCGCCGCTGGCCACCTGCTGGCGAGCCACGTCGACTGCTTCCTCGTAGCGTTCTTCCTTGACCAGTTTGCGGAACTGGGCACTGCCGGTGACGTTGGTGCGTTCGCCCACGTTGATGAACAGCAGGTCCGGGGTGATGACCAGCGGTTCCAGGCCGGACAGGCGGGTGTAATGCACGGCGGGGGAGGAGTCGTTGCCCATTACCAGACCTTGAAAACCTGTCCGTTGGCGATGCCGTCGATGCTGCGCTGGTAGGCCAGGGCGGCACGTGCGGCGCTGACCGGTTCGAAGCCCGGGAAGAAGTCGCCATAGGCATCGAGCGCTTCGACCAGCACGCTGGGGCTGACCACGTTGATGCGCAGGCCACGCGGCAGCTCCAGCGCGGCGGCGCGGACGAAGCCCTCCACCGCTGCGTTGACCGCGGTGGCATTGGCGCCCTGGGCGATCGGCTGTTCGGTGAGGATGCCGGTGGTCAGGGTGATCGAGCCACCCTCGTTGAGGTGATGCTGGCCGAGCAGTGCCAGTCGCACCTGGCCCAGCAGCTTGTCCTGCAGTCCCTGGTTGAACTGGGCGGCGGTCATCTGCGTCAACGGGCCGAAATGAACGTTGCCGGTGGTGGAGACGATGGCATCCAACGGACCCACCGCCTGCAACAGCGCCGATACGCTCTGCTCGTCACCGAGGTCGACCGGATGCGCGGCGTCCGAACGCGAGGCGCTGATCACCTCATGCCGTTGGCGCAGGTGTGCGGCGACGGCCTTGCCCAGGGTGCCACTGGCACCCACCAGCAGGATCTTCTTCTTCATGGCGTTTCCTCAGGCAGCCTTGGTGAGCGGGGCAAGGGCGCGCGGTGGCAGCCCGGCGACCGCTTCGGCGATGGCACGGATGTGGTCGGGCGAGGTGCCGCAGCAGCCGCCGACCAGGTTGAGCAGGCCGGATTCGGCGAACTCCTTCAGGGTGGCGGCCATTTCCTCGGGGGTCTCGTCGTACTCGCCGAAGGCATTGGGCAGGCCGGCGTTGGGGTGCGCGCTGACGTAGCCGCTGGACACCTGCGCCAGCGTTTCCACGTGCGGGCGCATGTCGGTGGCGCCGAGCGCGCAGTTGAAGCCCACCGACAGCGGGTTGCCATGCGCGACCGAGGCATAGAACGCCTCGGCGGTCTGGCCGGACAGGGTACGGCCGGAGGCATCGGTGATGGTGCCGGAGATCATCACCGGCAGCCGCCCGCCGCGCTGGTCGAAGACTTCCTCGATGGCGAACAACGCCGCCTTGGCATTGAGCGTGTCGAAGATGGTTTCCACCATCAGCGTGTCGGCGCCGCCGTCGATCAGCCCGTCGATGGCCTCGCGGTAGGTCTGCCGCAGCGCGTCGAAGCTGGTGTTGCGGAAACCGGGGTCGTTGACGTCCGGGCTGATCGAGGCGGTGCGGCTGGTCGGGCCGAGCACGCCGATCACGAAGCGCGGCTTGTCCGGGGTACGGGCTTCCACTGCGTCACAGCACTGGCGGGCGACCTGGGCACCGGCCTTGTTGAGTTCGTACACCAGGTGTTCCAGGTGGTAATCGGCCTGGCTGATCGAGGTCGCGTTGAAGGTGTTGGTCTCCACCAGGTCCGCACCGGCCTCCAGGTAGGCGGTATGGATGCCGGCGATCACGTCCGGGCGGGTCAGCAGCAGCAGGTCGTTGTTGCCCTTGAGGTCGTGCTCGCAACCGGGTCCGTGCACGTGCTGGCTGTCGAACCCGCCCACGAAGCGCTCGCCCCGGTAGTCGCCTTCCTCCAGGCGATGGCGCTGGATCATCGTGCCCATGGCGCCGTCGATGATCAGGATGCGTTGTTCAAGCGCGGCCAGCAGCTTGGCGACGCGTTCGGGGTGGAGCCAGGGGAGGGCTTGCATAGGGCGGGCCGGGTTCGATGCTTCAGGGACGATGGGCGATCAGCGCGATCACTTCGAAATGCGGCGGGCGCTTCTCGCGGGTCACGGTTTCCAGGCTGGACACTTCCAGCCCGCTCTTCTCGACGAACTTGCGCAGTTCCTTGCCGGTGAAGCCCAGGTTGACGTGGCCGTAGGCCTCGACCGCCACCTTGTGCTCATGCCGGGCCAGGCTGCACAGCATCAGCCGGCCGCCGGGCCGCAGTACCCGGGCGCACTCGGCCACGGCCTTGGCCGGGTGGCTGGAGTAGGTCAGGGCGTGCATCAGCACCACCAGGTCGAAGCTGCCATCGGCGAAGGGCAGCTTGTGCATGTCGCCTTCCAGCACCTCCACGTTGGGCAGCTTGCGCAGGCGTTCGCTGGCGGCGGCCACCACGCGGGCGCTGGTGTCGATGCAGACGTAGCGCTGTGCGTGCGGGGCCAGCAGTTCGGCCAGCACGCCATCACCGGAGGCGATGTCGAGCACGTCGCCGGTTTCCAGCAGCGGCAGCGCGCTGCGCGCCATCGCCTCCCAGGTGCGGCCCGGGGAGTAGTGGCGTTCCATGTCGCCGGCCACGCTGTCGGCCCAGTTCTGGTCGGCGGCGCGCATCGCCAGCACCGCCGGCACGCGCTCGGCGTCCTGGCGCAGCAGCGGATCGTCGCTGCCGGTGCTCAGGGCATGCCACAATGCGCGCTGGGCCGGGTCCAGCGAGGCCTCGTCGAAGCGGTAGTACGCGGACACGCCGGCACGGCGGTCGCGGACCAGCCCGGCTTCCTTCAGGCGCGCCAGGTGGGTGGACACGCGCGGCTGGGCCAGCGTGGTGATGGCCGACAACTCGGCCACGGTGAGTTCTTCCTGTTCAAGCAGCGTCAGCAGGCGTACCCGCGTTGCATCGGCGAACACTTTCAGACGGGTCGACCAGTCTTCCAGATCCATAAATATCTACCTATCGCGATATAGAGATATTTTCGCGCTGCCGCCACGCCGGGTCAAGGCGAGGCATAGGCTGAACCCGGTCGCGATGGTTACAATCGCAACTTGATTCAGCCCTGGGAGGGGTGTTGTGGACTTCAGTTTTTCCGACGAGCAGCTGATGCTGCAGGACGTCGCCCGTCGTATCGCCAAGGAAAAGATCGCCCCGAGCGCCGAGCACTTCGACGCTACCGGTGAGTACCCGCTGGACAACATCCGCCTGCTGGGGGAGAACGGCCTGATGGGCATCGAGGTGCCGGTCGAGTACGGCGGCTCGGGCATGGACCCGGTTTCCAGCGTGCTGGCCATCGTCGAGGTCTCCGCCGCCGACGCGGCGCACGCGACCATTATGTCGGTCAACAATTCGCTGTTCTGCAATGCGCTGCTGAGCTACGGCAGCGAGGCACAGAAGCAGACCTACGTGCGCGCCATTGCCGAGGGCAGCGCGATCGGCGCGTTCGCGCTGACCGAGTCGCAGTCCGGCTCCGATGCCACGGCGATGCGCTGCCGCGCGGTCAAGCAGGCCGACGGTTCTTTCCTGGTCAACGGCCAGAAGAGCTGGATCACCTCCGGCCCGGTGGCGCGCTACATCGTGCTGTTCGCGATGACCGACCCGGAGAAGGGCGCGCGCGGCATCACCGCCTTCATGATCGACACCACCAAGCCGGGCTTTGGCCGCGGCAAGACCGAGCCCAAGCTGGGCGTGCGTGCGTCGGCGACCTGCGAGATCGAGTTCCAGGACTACGTGGCCAGTGCCGAGGATGTGATCGGTGAGGAAGGGCAGGGCTTCAAGATCGCGATGAGCCTGCTGGATTCGGGCCGCATCGGCATCGCGTCGCAGGCGGTGGGCATCGCCCGCGCCGCTTACGAGGCTTCGGTGGACTACGTGAAGGAGCGCAAGTCGTTCGGCGCGCCGATCGGCACCTTCCAGATGATCCAGGCCAAGGTCGCTGACATGAAGTGCAAGCTGGATGCGGCGATGCTGCTGACCTTGCGCGCAGCCTGGCTGAAGTCGCAGGGCAGGAAGTTCTCCACCGAGGCGGCGGTCGCCAAGCTGACCGCGTCGGAGGCAGCGATGTGGATCGCCCACCAGGCGGTGCAGATCCATGGCGGCATGGGCTATTCGAAGGAAATGCCGCTGGAGCGTTACTTCCGCGATGCCAAGATCACCGAGATCTATGAAGGTACTTCGGAGATCCAGCGCATGGTGATTGCGCGCAACGAGACCGGATTGCGTTGAGTCGCAGCCAAGCGTGAACCAGAGATCCGATGCCGGGCAACCGGCATCGGTTTCTTTTTTTGTGCGGAGTCTGGTGCGGCGCAGGCGAGGCAACCGCGTTGTAGGAGCGACCTCGGTCGCGAAGCTGATCTAGGCGGAAGCTGCGGAAGTCGTCTGCAATTGCAATCAATGCCGCCGTTCTTCATCGACGGCTTCGCGACCGAGGTCGCTCCTACAGCGTGCCCAAAAAAAACCCCGGCATTGCCGGGGCTTTTTGTTTGCCGGTACAGCGGGAGGATCAGCGATCCACCTGCGCCGTGCGTACCTTGTGCTGCTCCAGGTACTCCTTCGACGGTTCGTCGAGCTTGTCGCCGAGCACGCGGCGTACGCACACGAAGAACAGCGGGATCAGCAACACGCCGATGAGGGTGGCGAACAGCATGCCACCGATCACGCCGGTACCCAGCGAGTGACGGGCGTTGGCGCCGGCACCGGTGGAGATCGCCATCGGCAGGACGCCCAGGATGAAGGCGAAGGAGGTCATCAGGATCGGGCGGAAGCGCAGGTGCGCCGCTTCGATCGTGGCCTCGCGCAGGGTCTTGCCCATGGCGCGCTGCTCGACCGCGAATTCCACGATCAGGATCGCGTTCTTCGCCGCCAGGCCGATCACCGTCACCATGCCGATCTTGAAGTACAGGTCGTTCGGCAGGCCGCGCATCAACGAGAACACCACCGCACCGAGGATGCCGATCGGCACCACCAGCAGCACCGCGACCGGGATCGACCAGCTTTCATACAGCGCGGCCAGGCACAGGAACACCACCACGATGGACAGCACCATCAGCAGGGTGGCCGCGTTGCCCGCCAGGATTTCCTGGTAGGACATGCCGCTCCAGTCGAAGCCGAAGCCGGCCGGCAGGTCGTCCTGCACCAGCCGTTCCATCGTTGCCATGGCTTGGCCCGAACTGCCGCCCGGTGCCGGCGAACCGACGATGTTGACCGCCGAATAGCCGTTGTAGCGGTTCAGTGCGGGCGGGGCGTAGATCCACTCGGACTTGACCACCGCACTGAGCGGGATCATCGACGACTGCCCGTCGGCGTCCTTGCTCAGCGAGCTGGGCACGTAGTAGCTGCGCAGCGATTCCGGGCCGGTGCGGTAGGCCGCGTCGGCCTGCATGTTCACGCGCTTGATGCGGCCGGCGTAGAAGAAGTCGTTGACGTACACCGGCGCCAGCATCATCTGGATGGCGGTGTAGACGTCGTTGACCTTCACGCCCATGGTCTGCGCCTGCACGCGGTCCACGTGCAGCTGCAGCTGCGGCGAGTTCTCCAGCGTGTTGGGACGCACCGCGGTCAGCGACTTGTCCTGTGACGCGGCGCCGAGCAGGGTGTTGCGCGCATCCATCAGCGCATCCTGGCCGGCACCGGCACGGTCCTGCAGCCACATGTCGAAACCACCGAACTGGCCCAGGCCCTGCACGGTCGGCAGGTTGACGAAGAAGATCTGCGCGTCCTTGATGCCATACGCCTTCTGGTTCATCTTCTGGATGAACTCCGGCGCGGTCTCCTTGCGGGCGTCCCAGTCCTTCAGGCGGACGAAGGCCATGCCCACGTTCTCACCGGAGCCGATGAAGCTGAAACCGGTGATCTGCATCAGGCCTTCGAAGGCTTCTTCCTTCTCCAGCGTTCCCAGCAGCTGGTCGAACACGGCGCTGGTGCGGCTCTTGGTGGCGCCCGGCGGCAGCTGCACGATGGCCAGTGCGTAGCCCTGGTCTTCCTCGGGCAGGAAGCTGCCCGGCAGGCGGGTGAACAGGAAGCCGCACAGCACCAGCAGCAGCGCGAACACCATCAGCCAGCGTGGGCTGTGCTTGATGACGCCGCCGACCGTGCCGACGTAGCTCTTCTCCAGCTTGCCGTAGTACTTGTTGAAGGTGCGGTAGACCCAGTTCGGGTTGTCGTTGTGGGTCGGCTTGAGGAAGGCCGCGCACAATGCCGGGGTGAAGGTCAGCGCCAGCAGCGCCGAGAATGCCATCGACATGGCGATGGTCAGGGCGAACTGCTTGTAGATCTCGCCGGAGGCGCCCGGCTGCAGGGCGCTGGGGATGAACACCGCGGCCAGCACGACGGTGATGGCCACCACCGCGCCGGTGATCTGGCCCATCGCCTTCTGCGTGGCCGGCTTGGGGTCGAGCTTTTCCTCGCTCATGATGCGCTCGACGTTCTCGATCACCACGATCGCGTCGTCGACCACGATGCCGATCGCCAGCACCATCGCGAACAGGGTCAGCTGGTTGATCGTGAAGCCGATCGCCAGCATGCCCATGAACGTGCCGAGCAGCGCCACCGGGATGACCAGGGTGGGGATGATCGTGGCGCGGAAGTTCTGCAGGAAGATCAGCATCACCAGGAAGACCAGCACGATGGCTTCGATCAACGTGTGGATCACTTCCTTGATGGAGATGTTGACGAAGGTGGTGCTGTCATACGGGGTGAACCAGCTCACGCCCGGCGGGAAGCTCGGGGCCAGCTCGTCCATCTTGGAGCGCACCGCCTTGGACACGTCCAGGGCGTTGGCGCCGGGCAGCAGCTGGATGGCGAACACGGCCACCGGCTTGCCGTTGTAACGGGTGTCGAAGCCGTAGTTGCTGGCGCCGAAGGCGACGCGGGCGACGTCCTTCAGGCGCACCACGCTGCCGTCCGCGTTGGCGCGCAGGATGACGTTCTCGAAGTCTTCCGGGGTGCTGAAGCGGCCTTCGGCGACCACCGTGGCGGTGAAGGCCTGGTCGGACGGGGTCGGGTCGCCGCCCACCGAGCCGGCGGCGAACTGCAGGTTCTGGGTGCCGATGGCGTTGTACACGTCGCTGGCGGCCAGGTGGTAGCCCTGCAGCTTTTCCGGGTTCAGCCACACGCGCATGGCGTACTCGGAGCCGAACTGCTGGGTGCTGCCGACGCCCGGCACGCGCGATACCTGCTCCAGCACGCGTGCACCGACGATGTCGTTCAGGGCATCGCGGTCCACGCTGCCGTCATCGGAGCGCACGCCGATGGCCATCAGGAAGCCGGCGTTGGCCTTGGCCACCACCACGCCCTGCTGGGTCACTTCCGAGGGCAGGCGCGGGGTCGCCAGCGACACCTTGTTCTGCACCTGCACCTGGGCGATGTCCGGGTCGGTGCCGCTGTCGAAGGTCAGCGTGATGGTGGCGCGGCCGTTGGACGAGGACGACGAGCTGAAGTACATCAGGTTGTCGATGCCGGTCAGCTGCTGCTCGATCACCTGGGTGACCGATTTTTCCGTGGTGGACGCGCTGGCGCCCGGGTAGTTGGCGGTGACGGTGACCTGTGGCGGGGCCACGCTGGGATAGGACTCGATGCCCAGGTTGAGGATCGAGATCACGCCACCCAGCGAGATCAGGATCGCCACCACCCAGGCAAAGACCGGATGTTCGATGAAAAATTTAGGCATGACGGAGTTCCGTTAGTCCTTCTTCGCCGGTGCCGGTGCCGGCGCCTGTGCGGGGGCACCCGGCTGGGCGGCGGCCTGCGGCTGCCACGGCTTGGTCGTGGCCGGGGCGCCTTCCTTGACCTTCTGCAGGCCCGAGACGATGACCTTGTCGCCGCCGGCCAGGCCGGAGGAGACCAGCCAGCTGCCCGACTGCTGGCCATCGAGCACCACGTCCTTGCGCACGACCTTGCCATCGGCGCCGACGACCATCACGTAGCCGCCGCGGGTGTCGCGCTGCACCGCCTGCTGCGGCAGCAGGAAGGCGTTGTTGCGCGCGCCCAGGTTGGCCTTGAAGCTGACGAACGAGCCCGGCAGCAGGATGCGGTCCGGGTTCGGCAGCACCGCGCGCAGCGACACCGCGCCGGTGGCCGGGTCGACCGTCGGCGAGGAGAAGTCCAGCGTGCCTTCGTGGGCGTAGGCGCTGCCGTCGGGCAGGTTGACCTGCACGGTGGTCTTGCCGTCGCCGGCCAGTGCCAGCGTGCCCTTGTCCTGGGCGGCACGCAGGGCGCTCAGCTCATCGGCGGTCATCGAGAAGTTCACGTACAGCGGGTCGATCTGGTCGACCGTGGTCAGCAGGGTCACATCGCCCTGGCCCACCAGGGCACCTTCGGTCACCTGCGCCTTGCCGGCCAGGCCGGTGATCGGCGAGGTGACGCGGGCATAGCCCAGGTTGATGCGGGCATTGGCCACCGCGGCCTCGGCCTGCTGCACGGCGGCGGCGGCACTGCGCTCGGCGGCCACGGCGTTGTCCAGGTCCGACTGCGACACATACTTCTGTGGTGCCAGCGAACGGGCGCGGGTGGCGGTGGCGCGGGCGTTGGCCAGGGTGGCCCGGGCCGAGGCAAGGGCGCCCTCGGCCTCGTTGAGGGCGGCACGCAGCTGGGCCGGGTCGATCAGGAACAGCTCCTGGCCTTCCTTGACGTTGCTACCTTCCTCATAGACGCGCTTCTGCAGCACGCCGGCCACGCGCGCGCGCACGTCGGCCGAACGGTACGGGGACAGGCGGCCCACCAGCTCGCGCTGCAGCGGCAGGGTTTGCGGCTTGGCCTCGACCACGCCGACTTCCGGAGGCGGGGGAGCGGCCTGCTCCTGCGGCTTTTTGCAGGCCGCCAGCGAAATTGTCGCGGCGCAGGTAAGGGCGAGGAGACGGAGCGGGGCAGTCATCGGGGGAAAACTCCGGGGGTTCTTGATTTGTTGACGGAACCAGGAATGCCAGTCGGCGGTACCGGAAAGGCGCGCAGGAAGGCATCGATGGCGAATTCGGCCCAACGGTGGCGCTTTTCCGGCGTATCGCGATGGGGGGCGTGAAAGCGTTGGCGTTCGAAGTCCTGACCGGCAAGCATGCTGATCAGCAGTTCGGCCATGAACTGCGGATCGTCATGGATCAGGCGGCCTCTCGCCATCTCGGTTCGTAACCATTCAGTTATCTGACTGCGCACCGCGTCCGCGCTGAGGTTGTACAGGGTACGCGCCTCCTCGTGAAACTGGTTTGCACTGATGGCCAGCAATTGCGCGGTCTGGCGGATGCGGGGCTGGTTGCGGTGTTCCAGGTAGTGGATGGCGAATTCCACCAGGATCTGCCGCAGCGGCCGGCTGTCGCCCTTGATCAGCTGCGCGGTGGTGGTTGCCACGTGCTGCTGCATCACCAGCCGCAGCAGGTTGGTCTTGGAGCCGTAGCGGCTGTACAGGGTCTGCTTGGAACAGCCGACATGGGCGGCGACCGCATCCATGCTCAATTGCATGCCGTGGGTGGCCAGCAACTCGCCCACGGCAGCGAACACGGGCTGGTCCCGTGCCTGGGTGCGCGGCGGAGAGGAGGGCGGGGTGTTCACTTTCTGGACTATACCGTCCAGTACACAATTAGTACAGCGGCGCGAAACCCGACGGAATCGGCATGGCCGGAAATTGGTTGGGAAAGGCTTCAGGATGAAGAATATCCCTTGAAAACAGCGGTTTCGTTACATCTTCATTGCAATTTTGGCGCCGTGATTGCGGCCATGCAGCACAGCTATTTTTGTTGCCGGGGATACAATCGCCGCACCTTCAACGAGCCCTACCCGAAGCTCCGACATGAAATCGCAAAAGCCTGCTGCAAAGTCCGTCAAACCGAAGAGCACGCCCCTGGCCAAGCACGTCCCCGCCGACGCTGCGCTGTCGCTGGAGCCGGTCTTCGCTGCCCTGCGCAAGCGCTATCCCGCCGCGGCGCAGGCCCAGGCGGTCGCATTCGCCTCGGCCTTCTACAAGCGCATGGAAGGGGACGAGTTCAAGCTGCACTCGGCCGATGACTGGGCCGTGCTGGCCGCCGGCATGCTGGAGTTCGCACGTACCCGCAAGGCGGGCAAGGCCAACGTCCGCGTGTTCAACCCGACCCTGAAGGCCGATGGCTGGGAGTCGGCGCACACCGTGTTGCAGATCGTCAACGACGACATGCCGTTCCTGGTCGACACCGTGACCCTGGCGCTGGCCGAGCAGGGCGTCGGCGTGCATGTGCTGGGCCACCCGGTGATCGCCATTTCCCGCGACAAGGCCGGCAAGCTGGCTGGCGTGGGTGAGGGTGCGCTGGAATCGGTGATGCTGCTGGAGATCGATCGCCAGCCGGCGGCCGAGCTGGACGCAGTGGCCAAGCGCGTGTCCGAAGCGCTGGACGACGTGCGTGCCATCGTCAAGGACTGGGAGCCGATGAAGGCCAAGGCACAGGCGCTGGCCGATGACCTGGGCAAGCGTGTGCTGCCGGTCAGCAAGGCCTCGCGCGTGGAGGCGCAGGAGTTCCTGCGCTGGGCCGCGGACAACCATTTCACCTTCTTCGGCTACCGCGAATACAAGGTCGAGAAGCAGGGCAAGGAAGAAGTGCTGGTCGCCCAGAACGGCACCGGCCTGGGCCTGATGCGTGGCAAGGACACCTCGGTGGCGCGCCCGGTCAAGGGCCTGGCCGCGCAGGGCCTGAACACCAGCGGCGGCCTGGACGACGCGCTGATCCTGACCAAGACCAATGCCCGCTCGCGCATCCACCGCGGCGGCTACATGGACTACATCGGCGTGCTGGAGTTCGACGCCAAGGGCAAGATCATCGGCGAGCAGCGCTTCCTGGGCCTGTTCACCTCCAGCGCCTACAACCGTCGCCCGTGGGAAATCCCGCTGGTGCGCCAGCGCTATGAAGGCGTGATGCAGCGCTCGGGCCTGAGCCTGTCCAGCCACAGCGGCAAGGCACTGCGCCACATCCTGGAGTCGCTGCCGCGCGAGGAGCTGTTCCAGTCCAGCCAGGATGAGCTGTTCCGCACCGCCATCGGCGTGCTGGGCCTGCAGGAGCGCGTGCGCAGCCGCCTGTTCCTGCGCCGCGACAAGTTCAGCCGTTTCATTTCCGCGCTGGTGTTCCTGCCGCGCGAACGCTTCAACACCGACGTGCGCCTGCGCATCGAGAGCCTGCTCAAGGATGCGCTGCAGGGCGAGCACGTGGACTCCAGCGTGGTGCTGGGCGACTCGCCGCTGGCCCAGGTGCACCTGATCGTGCGCCCGAAGGCCGGCCAGAGCCTGGAGCTGGATACCGAAGGCCTGGAAAAGCGCCTGGCCCACGTGCTGCGCAACTGGCAGGACGACCTGCGTGAAGCGCTGGTCGCAAGCCACGGTGAAACCGAAGGCCTGCGCATCGCCGCCCGCATCGGCAAGGCACTGCCGGCCGGCTACATCGAGGACTCCAGCGCCGAGATCGCCGCGGCCGACGTGGCCCAGCTGGACGCGCTGACCGGTCCGGAAGACCTGCGCCTGAGCCTGCAGTCGATCCGCCGCGACGACGTCGATGGCCTGCGCCTGAAGCTGTACCGCCAGCTCGACGACATCCCGCTGTCGGACGTGCTGCCGATGATGGAGAACATGGGCCTGCGCGTGGTCGCCGAGCGCCCATACCGGCTGATGGTCGATGACGCGCCGGTCTACGTGCAGGACTTCGAGGTCGAATCGACCGTGCCGGGCATCGATGCGGCCGCCGCCAATGCCGGTTTCAGCGATGCCTTCGCCCGCGTGTGGCGCGGCGACGCCGAGAACGACGGCTTCAACCGCCTGGTGCTGGCCGCCGGCCTGGACTGGCGCCAGGTCTCGATGCTGCGTGGCTACTGCAAGTACCTGCTGCAGATCGGCGTGCCGTTCTCGCAGTCCTACGTGGAAGGCACCTTCAGCCGCTACCCGCTGCTGGCGCGCCTGATCGTGGAGCTGTTTGAAGCCCGCTTCGACCCGACCCCTGCCGTGGACGCCGCCGCGCTGGACGCCCAGCTGGCCCAGTTCAAGGCGCTGGCCGGTGGCGACGCGGCCACCCTCAAGCTGCTCGACGGCGTGGTCAAGGCGCGCAAGGGCAGCCGCGATGCACGCATGGCGCTGGTCCACGAGGTGCTGGTCAAGCTGCTCGACGGCGTCTCCAGCCTGGACGAGGACCGCATCCTGCGCAGCTTCATCGGCGTGATCGAAGCCACCCTGCGCACCAGCTACTACATGCCGCGCAAGGACGGCCTGCGTGCCGATGGCGGCCCGGCCGACTACATCAGCTTCAAGTTCGATGCCGCCAAGGTGCCGGACCTGCCCAAGCCGCGCCCGTACCGCGAGATCTTCGTGTGCGGCCCGCGCGTGGAAGGTACCCACCTGCGCTTCGGCCCGGTGGCCCGTGGCGGCCTGCGCTGGTCCGACCGCCGCGAGGACTTCCGCACCGAGGTGCTGGGCCTGGTCAAGGCACAGATGGTGAAGAACACCGTGATCGTGCCGGTCGGCTCGAAGGGTGGCTTCTTCGCCAAGCAGCTGCCCGACCCGTCGGTGGACCGCGATGCGTGGTTCGCCGAGGGCGTGGCCTGCTACAAGCGCTTCATCAACGGCCTGCTGGACATCACCGACAACATCGTCAACAACAAGATCGTGCCGCCGGTGGGCGTGGTGCGCCATGACCTGGACGATCCGTACCTGGTGGTGGCCGCCGACAAGGGCACCGCGACCTTCTCCGACACCGCCAACGGCATCGCCCGCGCGCACGGCTTCTGGCTGGACGACGCGTTCGCTTCCGGTGGTTCGGTCGGCTACGACCACAAGGGCATGGGCATCACCGCGCGCGGCGCGTGGGAGTCGGTCAAGCGCCACTTCCGTGCACTGGGCCGCGACTGCCAGAAGCAGGACTTCACCGTGGTCGGTATCGGCGACATGTCCGGCGACGTGTTCGGCAACGGCATGCTGCTGTCCGAGCACATCCGCCTGGTCTGCGCGTTCGACCACCGCCACATCTTCCTGGACCCGAATCCGGTGGCGGCGAGCTCGTTCAAGGAACGTGCGCGCATGTTCACCGTGCCGCGCTCGAGCTGGGCGGACTACGACAGCAAGCTGATCAGCAAGGGCGGCGGCATCTACCCGCGTTCGCTCAAGTCCATCGAGATCACCCCGCAGGTGCGCGAGGCCTTGGGCATCGATGCCAGCATCAAGGCGATGACCCCGACCGACCTGATCAACGCCGCGCTGAAGGCGCCGGTGGACCTGCTGTGGAACGGCGGCATCGGCACCTACGTCAAGTCCTCCACCGAGACCAACGCCGACGTGGGCGACCGCGCCAACAACGCGCTGCGCGTCAACGGTGGCGAGCTGCGTTGCAAGGTGGTGGGCGAGGGCGGCAACCTGGGCATGACCCAGCTGGGCCGCATCGAGGCCGCGCAGGTGGGCGTGCTGCTCAACACCGACTTCATCGACAACTCGGCCGGTGTGGACACCTCCGACCATGAAGTCAACATCAAGATCCTGCTCAACGACGTGGTGCGCGCCAAGAAGCTCACCGTCGACCAGCGCAACAAGCTGCTGGCGTCGATGACCGACGAGGTCGCCGAGCTGGTGCTGATGGACAACTACCGCCAGAACCAGGCGCTGAGCCTGATGGAGCGCATGAGCGCGACCCGCCTGGGGTCGAAGCAGCACTTCATCCGCACCCTGGAACAGCAGGGCCTGCTGGATCGCCAGATCGAGTTCCTGCCGTCCGACGCCGAGCTGTCGGCACGCAAGCTGCGTGGCCTGGGCCTGACCCGCCCGGAGCTGGCGGTGCTGCTGTCGTACTCCAAGATCGTCGCCTTCCAGCAGCTGCTGGAATCGGACATCCCGGAGGACCCGTACCTGTCCAAGGAGTTGCTGCGTTACTTCCCGCAGCCGCTGCAGAAGAAGTACGCCGATGCGATGGACCGCCACCGCCTGAAGCGCGAGATCATCGCCACGGCGGTGACCAACCAGACCATCAACCGCATGGGCGCCACCTTCCTGATGCGCATGCAGGAGGACACCGGCCGCACCGTGGCCGAGGTCGCCAAGGCCTACACCATCAGCCGCGAGACGCTGGATGCCCGTGCGCTGTGGACGCAGATCGACGCACTCGACGGCACCCTGCCGGAGGCCGTGCAGGTCGATGCGCTGGAAGTGATCTGGAAGCTGCAGCGTTCGTTCGTGCGTTGGCTGCTGAACCGTCCGGGTGCGATGCCGGGCATCACCGCCGCGGTCGATCGCTACCAGGGCCCGTTCAACGACATCCGCGTCGCCTCGGGCGTGCTGCCGGATTCGCAGCGCCCGGCCTACGAGGCCAGCGTCAAGCAGTGGAAGGAGAAGGGCCTGCCGGCGGCACTGGCACAGCAGCTGTCCGAACTGCACTTCCTGGAGCCGGCGTTTGACATCATCGAGCTGGCGCGTACCCGCAAGCTCAAGCCGGTGGACGTGTCCAAGGTCCACTTCCGCCTGGGCGAAGCCCTGCAGATGCCGTGGCTGTTCGAGCAGATCGACGCGCTGGAGGTCAATGGTCGCTGGCATGCGGTGGCCCGTGGCGTGCTGCGCGACGAACTGGCCGCGCACCAGCGCAACCTGACCGGCCAGGTGCTGTCGATGAAGGGCGCCTCGGCCGAGGCCAAGGTGGCGGCCTGGTTGAACCGGGACGACAGCAGCCTGCGCTTCACGCTGTCGATGCTGGCCGAGTTGGCCGAGCAGAAGACGCTGGACTACCCGACCGTGTCGGTGGCGGTGCAGCGCCTGGGCCAGTTGGCCGCGCACGGCGTCTGAAGCTGATGGTTTGAAGGCCGGGCCTGCGCGAGCGGGCCCGGCCTTTTTTGTTTCCGGTGTTTCTGTTTTTCCCTCACCCCAACCCCTCTCCTGCGGGCGGGAGAGGGATTGGGGTGAGGGCAAGAGGCAGCAACAGGAAACCCCACGCATGAAAGCAATGCTGTCGCTTCAGCCGCAGCGGGTTATCCTCGCCCCCAGAGCCGAACCCGAAGACGCCCGTGTCCCCCCGAATTGCTTTCCTGGCCAGTTCCGTCGACGCCGCGCAGCAGGCCCGCGGCACGCTGGCGGCCCGCTATGGCGACCATGATCCGGAAAATGCCGACGTGATCTGCCCGTTGGGCGGCGACGGCTTCATGCTCCAGACCCTGCACCGGCACGGCAACAAGGGCAAGCCGGTGTTCGGGATGAAGCTCGGCACGGTGGGTTTCCTGATGAACCACCACCGCGACGAAGACCTGGTCGAACGCCTGGCCCAGGCCGAGCCGGCGCACCTGCGCCCGCTGGAGATGATCGCGCTGACCGAATCCGGTACCAGCACCGGCTCGCTGGCCTACAACGATGTCTCGATGCTGCGGCAGACCCGCCAGGCGGCGCATATCGGCATCGACCTCAATGGCCAGCAGCGGGTGGAAGAGCTGATCTGCGACGGTGTGCTGGTCTCCACGCCGGCCGGCAGCACCGCCTACAACTATTCCGCGCATGGTCCGATCCTGCCGCTGGGCTCCAACACCATCGCTTTGACTCCGCTGGCCCCCTACCGGCCGCGCCGCTGGCGCGGGGCGATCCTCAAGGCCGACACCGAGGTGCGCTTCCGGGTGCTGGACCCCTACAAGCGCCCGGTCAGCGTCACCGCCGATTCGCACGAAACCCGCGACGTGGTGGAAGTCACCATCCGCGAATCGCGCGAGCGCCAGGTCACCTTGCTGTTCGACCCCGAGCACAACCTCGAAGAGCGCATCCTCAGCGAGCAGTTCATGTTCTGAGTGGGCGGCGTGACCGCCGTTGCACGGGGTTCCGGGTAGACTGGGTCCCGCTCCTCGATATCACTGGGTTCCTCGTTCATGGGTGACAACACTCCCCGGCTCCTCACCGTCGCGGTGACTTCGCGCGCCTTGTTCGACCTCGAGGAAGGGCATGCGTTGTTCGAACGCGAAGGGGTGGAGGCCTACGCGGCCTACCAGCGCGAGCACGAGGACGACATCCTCAAGCCGGGCGTGGCTTTCCCGGTGGTACGCAAGCTGCTGGCCCTCAACGACGGTGCACCGGAAGACACCCCGCGGGTGGAGGTGATCCTGTTGTCGCGCAACTCCGCCGACACCGGCCTGCGCATCTTCAACTCGATCCAGCATTACGGGCTGGACATCGTGCGCGCCACCTTCACCGCCGGCGAGCCCACCTGGCCGTACGTGAAGCCGTTCGGCACCGATCTGTTCCTGTCGGCCAACCCCGAATCGGTGCGGCGTGCATTGGTGCATGGCATCGCCGCGGCGACGATCCTGCCGCAGAGCGCCGCCGACGTGCTCGCCGCCACCGCCGCGGCAACCGATACCGGGCGTCCGAGCACCCAGCTGCGCATCGCCTTTGATGGTGACGCGGTGATCTTCAGCGACGAGAGCGAACGCATCTCGCGCGAACAGGGCGTCGAGGCATTTGGCCGGCACGAACGCGAACGCGCGCACGAGCCGCTCAGTGGCGGCCCGTTCCGCAACTTCCTTTCCGCCCTGCATGCGCTGCAGGCGGCCTTTCCGGCCGGCGAGGCGGCGCCCATCCGCACCGCGCTGGTCACCGCGCGTTCGGCACCGGCGCATGAGCGCGTGATCCGCACCCTGCGCGAATGGGGGGTGCGCCTGGATGAAGCCCTGTTCCTGGGCGGCCGCCACAAGGGGCCATTCCTGGAAGCCTTTGGCGCGGACATCTTCTTCGACGATTCGCAGCACAACATCGACAGCGCACGCCAGCATGTGACCGCCGGCCACGTGCCGCATGGCGTCGCCAACCCCGATTGATCCGCGGCAGGAGCAACTTCGGTCGCGAGGCCAACACTCCTCGCCGAGGATCGCTCGGCGCTGCCGTGGTCGGTTTGCAAACCGCCATGCAACGCATGTTAGGATGAAACCGCTTTCGCGGGCCTAGTCTTGACCCAGCGACAATCCTGTCGCGTCCTTTTCCATCTGCACGCAAGCGGCAGATCACCCGCCCGCACAGCACCCACCCGGTGATGAAGGGGCGGGGCCTGTTCCCCGATCGGTGGCTTGAATTCGCCAATCCCTCGTCGTGCTGCCTTGCGTGGCGGCCGGGTGTTTCGCGCGCGGCGCGGGACCGGACGCATTGTCTCTCCCGCCCGTGCATAACGCGCCCTTGCGCAGTGTTGTCGTGCCTGCACGGCAGCAGCTACACAGGAGAAACAACCCGAATGACCATGCGTATCGCCATTCTTGGTGCCGGCCCGAGCGGCCTGGCACAACTGCGTGCATTTGAATCCGCCCGCCGCGCGGGTGCACAGGTACCGGAGATCGTCTGCTTCGAGAAGCAGTCCGATCTGGGGGGGATGTGGAACTACACATGGCGCACCGGGCTGGATGCCTATGGCGAACCTGTACACGGCAGCATGTACCGCTACCTCTGGTCGAACGGCCCGAAGGAAGCGCTGGAATTCGCCGATTACAGCTTCGAAGAGCATTTTGGCCGCCCGATCGCCTCCTACCCGCCGCGCGCCGTGCTGCGCGACTACATCATGGGTCGCATCGAGAAGAGCGGCGTGCGCGACCAGATCCGCTTCAACATGGCAGTGCAATGGGTGGACTATTCCGAGCAGACCCAGCGCTTCACCGTGACCGTGCGTGATCTGAAGAAGGACGAGCTGGCAAGCGAGGAGTTTGACCGCGTCATCGTCGCCACCGGCCATTTCTCCACGCCGAACGCGCCGTTCTTCGAAGGGCTGGAGCGCTTCCCGGGACGCGTGCTGCACGCGCATGACTTCCGCGATGCCTGCGAGTTCACCGGCAAGGACCTGTTGCTGGTCGGCAGCAGCTATTCGGCCGAGGACATCGGTACCCAATGCCACAAGTACGGTGCCAGGTCGGTGACCTACAGCTATCGCAGCGCGTCGATGGGCTATGACTGGCCGGAGGCATTCGACGAGCGGCCGCTGCTGCTGCGCGTGGAAGGCACCACCGCGCATTTCGCCGATGGCAGCAGCAAGGACGTGGATGCCATCGTGCTGTGCACCGGCTACCAGCATCACTTCCCGTTCCTGCCGGATGCGCTGACCCTGCGCACCCGCAACCGGCTGTACCCGCCGGACCTGTACAAGGGCGTGTTCTGGATCGACAACCCGAACCTGATCTACCTGGGCATGCAGGACCAGTACTACACGTTCAACATGTTCGATGCGCAGGCCTGGTACGCGCGCGACGTGATCCTCGGGCGGATCGCCTTGCCGGAGGGGATGCGGATGCAGGCCGACAGCCAGGACTGGATGGCCCGTGAGGAGGCCACCACCTCGGTCGAGCAGGACATCGATTTCCAGACCGCCTATGTGCGCGACCTGCTGGATGCGACCGACTATCCCGACTTCAACGTCGAAGCGGTTGCCAACCTGTTCAAGCAGTGGAAGCACGACAAGAAGGACGACATCCTCGGCTACCGCAACTGCAGCTATCGCTCGGTGCTGACCGGTACCCTCGCGCCGCCACACCACACGCCGTGGATGGAGGCGATGGATGATTCGCTGGAGGCGTTCCTGGCCGACAGCGTGGTCGAGGAACCGCAGCGGCGTATCGCCTGAGCGGGGAGGGCGCCGACAACCGGCGCCCTGATAGTGCCGGGCCATGCCCGGCACGGAATACCCGCAACGCTGCGTGGCTGCGCGCTGCGTTGCAGGGGGCGTTTCGCACGTGGACGCGCGGCTACGGCGTCTGCAGCGGCAACTGGATTTGGTCAGCCGCCAGCGCAGTCCTTGCCGGCTCAGCACGAACACCACTTCGCGGCCATCCTCCAGGCGGGTGGTGGCGGTGAAGCGCGACAACGATTCGTAGTGGCCCTGGGTGTTGGCCAGGGGCTTGGCCGGCGCGGGCGGGCCCCAGGTATCGCCATTGGCCGTGTTGCCGATGGCACGCTTCCACAGGCTGTCGCCCTGCAACAGGGCGGCCACGCCGATGGGGGTCACCATCGTGTCGACGCCGGCGCCGGTCACGTTGCTGGCCACGCCCAGCAGCACCGCGCCGAAAAGATTGGACTGCGCGTCGGGACCGGCCTTGCGCACCATGTAGTCGCTGAGCTGGGCCTTGAGGTTGACCCGCAACGCCGGGAAGTCGACGTGACGTTGCAGGCGGCCGGTGTCGCGTTCCTCGATGGCGCGGCTGATGCCGTGGATGGCGAGGTAAGGGCCGCCAATGACATAGCCGGCCAGCGCCAGGGCGACCAGGATGACTGCAGGAAGGATCCATTTCTTCATCGTCTGCTCCTGCGGCTCACTGCCGTCCGCCGGCCTGCGATTCGGCCCAACGACGCAGCATCACCAGGGTTTCGGCCCACGCCTGGCTGCAGAAGCCGAAGTACTCGCTGTCGGGGTCCCAGCCCAGGTGCTGGAACTCCACCACGGTCATCGGCTCGCCTTCGTGCGGCAGGCCGCGCCACGCGCCGGGGCTGGCCCGGCGCGAGAGGTCGAAGCGGATTTCGGTCCCGGCCCAGGACGAGGCCGGGCTGAGCGCCGGGTGATGGCTGATGACCTCCAGCCGCACGCGTTGGCCGGGTACGGCCTCCAGCAGCTTCATCGCCACCACGCCATGCGCGCCACCGGGGTTGTGGCTGATGACCGGCTCGCCATCGATGACATGGTGCTGGTGGGGGATCCACCAGCGGCTCAGGCCCTCGGCCGAGGCCAGGGCTTCATAGACGGTGGCCAGGGGAGCGTCGATCCAGAGCTGGTGGTGGATGCTGGCCATGGCAGTGGGGTCCGGGAGGGTTGCAGGCAAGGTTGCCGCAAATCCGTGTTGGCTGCGTGAACCCCGGCTCAGAACTCCAGGTCCAGCGCCGCGCACAGGTAGTCGACGAACGGTGCCAGCGCGGCCAGGTCCTTGGCCAGTGTCTGGCGCAGGCGCGGCCCGGTCATGGTGTCGTCGTCGATGGCGCGCCACAGTACCCAGTTGCGATGCTTGAGGTCGTCGATGAACTCGAAATCGGCGGGGAACCCGCGCGGCGGGCGCACCAGTTTCTCGCTGGTCTCGAAGTCGTAGCGCTTGCGCACCGCCGGCGCGTGCGCGGCGGCCTTCCAGCTGCCCGGGTTGTCGAAGATGAACTGACGCAGCTTGCGCTGGGTGTCCGGTTCCGGATGCCAGATGCCGGCACCGATGAAGTTCTCGCCCGGTGCCAGGTGGATGTAGTACGACGGCGCGGGGACTTCCTTGCGGCGTTCGTGGAACAGCCGTGCGCCCTGCCAGGTCTTGTATGGCGTCTTGTCGTTGGAGAAGCGCGAGTCACGGTAGATGCGGAACAGCGAACCACCGACGGTGCGTGGGTCGGCACGGAAGTGCGCGCTGACCTCGGTCAGGTCTGGCTGCAGGTCGGTGATCAGGCGCAGGAACGGCTGCCGTACATGGTCTTCGTACTGCTGCTTGTGCTCGGCAAACCAGGCCTTGTCGTTGTGCCGGGCCAGGCCGCGCAGGAATTTGTAGCTGGCGTCGCTGAAGTACTGGGTCATAGCGTGGTCTGCAGGTCGTTGCCCCACTGGTCCAGCGCGTCGAGCAGGGTCAGGGAAGCCGGGTTGTCCTGGTGTTCGGAACGGAGTGCGGTGATCTGCGCGAAATACGCCGGCAAGGTCTGTTCGGACAGGCTGGGCACGTCGAGCAGTCGCTGGCGACGATACGCATCCCAGCGTGAGCGCGCGGTCGCATCCAGCGATTGCGGGTGGTTGCGGGCGCGGTAGCGGAACAGCAGCTCCGGCAGGCGCGGGTCACGGAAGCGTTGTTCCAGCGCCTGGAGTGCCTCCGGTGGGGCGGTGCGGACCTTGCTCAGCAGGCCCTTGTCGCCTTCGGCCAGGAAGCCGTCGTACAGCGAGGCGTCGGCGTCGACCGGGCCTTCCTGGCCGCGTTCGCGGGCGAACACCTGACGGGCCTTCTCGGCCAGTGCCGGGCCGATCGCGCGCAGCCTTTCGGCCTTGGCTTCGACCTCGGCCGGGTCGATGGCCAGGCGCTGGAAGTCGGGCGCGCGCAGGTGGTTCCAGGCCACCAGCGCCGGCACCTTGTTGAGGTGGACCTCTTTCAGTGGTACGCGCTGCTGGCCTTCGGGCAGGTCGGCGGCGCGGGTGTACAGGCGCTGGGTGATCTCCTCCACCGACAGGTCCATCAGCGCGTCGACGTCGCCTTCCAGATCGAACACGATCACCCGGTTGTTGATATGCGGGTGGTGGGCCAGCGGCAGTACCGGGGCCGCGCACAGCCGGCTGGCCGGGTAGCGCATGGAGATGTGCAGTACCGGCTGCATCGCCACCACGTCGAGCAGGCTGGCGACGAAGCGCTTGTCGCGCAGGCGCAGCGCGTACTCCCACATGCGCGGCTGCGCCTGCTGGAAGCGACGCGCCATGCCGATGGTGGCGTAGACGTCGGACAGTGCCTCGTGGGCATCGCCTTCGCGCACGTCGTTGGCCAACGCGAGGTGTTCCAGCTTGAACGAGGTGGCGCCGTCCTCGCGGGTGGGCCACTGGATGCCCTCCGGGCGCAGTGCGTGGACCAGGCGCAGCATGTCGAGCAGGTCCCAGCGCGAGTTGCCGCTGCGCCACTCGCGTTCGTACGGATCATGGAAGTTGCGGAACAGCCCGTAACGGACGAATTCATCGTCGAAGCGCAGCGTGTTGTAACCCAGCGTGCAGGTCTTCGGGCGTGCCATCAGCTCCTGGATGCGGGCGAACGCCTCCGCTTCGCTGACGCCTTCGGCCAGCGCGTGCTGCGGGGTGATGCCGGTGATCAGCGTGGCGATGGGCGAGGGCAGCAGGTCATCGGCCGGCTTGACGTAGAAGCTGACCGGCTCGTCGATCACGCGCAGTTGCGGGTCGGTACGGACCGCGGCGAATTGCGCGATGCGGGTGCGGCGTGGGTCCTGGCCGAAGGTCTCCAGGTCGTAGAACAGGAAGCTGTCGGCCATCAGTGCGCGCCCTCCAGTACGGGCAATTGCGCGTGCACGACCTGCTCCAGCGCGGCCCAGTCGATGTGCGCCAGCGTGTCATGGCCGGCGGTGGCGTCGGCCAGGATGCGCTGCTGGATGCGGGTGCGTTCCAGCGCGAGCGCATAGGGCGTGTGCAGGAAGGTGACCATCGTGTAGTGCGGGACGAAGCGGGTCGGCCAGCGCGCCTGCAGGGCCTGTTCCAGCTCGCGCTGCAGCAGGAAGGCCGGGTCGGCGACGCGGTCGCGCATCTCCAGGTAGTTGTCCAGCGCCATCTGCTGGATGGCCGCGGCATTGGGCTTGCGCTCGGCCTCGAATGCAGCGAAGGCGTCTTCGGTGGTCGCGCATTCGGCCAACGTGCGGGCCAGCACCACGCAGTCCTCGAACGCGCAGTTCATGCCCTGGCCGTGGAACGGCACCATCGCGTGCGCGGCATCACCGATCAGCACGGCCTTGCCACCCTGGTGCCAGCGGTCCAGGTACAGCGTGCCGAGCAGGCCCGGCGGGTGTTGTTCCCAGTCCTGGCGCAGGTTGGGGATCAGCGCCAGCGCATCAGGGAAATCGCGCTGGAACAGGGCCTCGGCTTCGGCACCGCTGCGCACCGTGGCGAAGCTTGGCTCCCCGGCGTTGGGCAGGAACAGGGTGACGGTGAAGGTGCCCTCGTCGTTGGGCAGGGCGATGCACATGTACCGGCCACGTGGCCAGATGTGCAGGGCATTGCCCTCGATCAGGAAGCGGCCGTCCGGACCGGGCGGGATCTCCAGTTCCTTGTACGAGTGGTCGAGGAAATCGATGCGCTCGCCCAGCGGTGACTTGCGGTTCATCGCCGCGCGCAGCGCCGAACCGGCGCCGTCGGCGCCGATCAGCGGTGTGTCGAAGTGGATGTCATGCGGCGAGTCATCGCGGTCATCGATGAAGCGGGCGTAGCCGGCATCGAAATCCACCGTGTGCAGGCGCCGGTGGAAATGCACCTGCGCACCGGCCTGCTCGGCCAGCTGCAGCAAGGTGACATTGAGGTCCTTGCGGTGCACTGACCAGATCACCTCGCTGTCGTCGCGCCCATACCGCTGCAGCTCCTCGCTGCCGCCACGCGGATGCACCATGCGCCCGCGCATCATCACCGTGCGCGCCATCACGGCGTCTTCCACGCCGGCCTGGCGCAGCGCGTTGCGCCCGCGCTCGGCCAGGGCCAGGTTGATCGAGCGGCCGGACTCGTAGTCGGCCACGCGCGGATCGCCGCGACGTTCGTAGATGGTGATGCGCCAGCCCTGGCGGGCCAGCAGGATGGCGAGCAGCGAGCCGGCCAGGCCGGCGCCGATCAGGGTGAGGCTGCGGGGAGCGGTCGTGGTCAAATGCAGGGGTTCCGTAGGCTCAGACACCGGCCCAGGCTTCCACTTCGTCGATGAAGCGGTAGACATCGCGGTAACGGTTGTACATCGGCGTGGGCGAGATGCGGATCACGTCCGGTTCGCGCCAGTCGCCCAGCACGCCCACCGATTGCAGGTATTCGAACAGCGAGCGGCCCTGGCTGCGGCCGCCGTTCACGCGCAGCGACAACTGGCAGCCGCGGCGTTCGAGCTCGCTGGGGGTGATGACCTGCAGCACTTCGCCCAGGCGCGCGCGGACCATCGTTTCCAGGTAGCCGGTCAGCCGCTCGGACTTGGCCCGCAGCGCCGGCATGCCGGCTTCGTCGAACAAGGCCAGCGAGGCCCGCAGCGGGGCCAGGCCGAGTACCGGCGGGTTGCTCAGCTGCCAGCCTTCGGCGCCGACTTCCGGCACGAACTGCGGCGCCATCTGGAAGCGGGTGGCCTGCTCGTGGCCCCACCAGCCGGCAAAGCGCGGCAGCGTGGTGTCGTTGGCATGGCGCTCGTGCACGAAGCAACCGGCGACCGCGCCGGGGCCGGCATTGAGGTACTTGTAGTGGCACCACACCGCGAAGTCGGGGGCGATGTCGTGCAACGCCAGCGGCACATTGCCGACCGAATGGGCCAGGTCGAAGCCGATGTTGGCGCCGTGTGCACGCGCCAGCCGGGTGATCGCGTCCAGGTCGAACACCTGGCCGGTGCGGTACTGCACGCCCGGCCACAGCACCAGCGCCACGCGCTTGCCGTTGCCGGCGATGGCGCGCTCGATCGCGGCCATCGAAATGGTGCCGTTGGGCTCGTCCGGCTGGACCTCGATCAGGTCGGTGTCCGGGTTGAAGCCGTGGAAGCGGATCTGCGCCTCGACCGCATGGCGGTCGGTCGGGAATGCGCCGGCTTCCATCACGATGGCCGGACGTTCGGCGGTCGGGCGGTAGAAGCTGACCATCATCAGGTGCAGGTTCACGCTCAGCGTGTTCATCGCCACCACTTCGCCGGGCAGCGCGCCGACCACGCGGGCCAGCGAGTCGCGCACCAGCCGGTGGTAGCTCATCCAGTGCGTGGGACCGGTGAAATGGCCCTCCACGGCAATGCTCGCCCACAGGTCCATGACTTCCTGCACCATCGCCTTGGCACCCTTGGGCTGCAGGCCCAGCGAGTTGCCGACGAAGTAGATCTGGTCCTCGGCGTCGTGCTGCGGGATCAGGAACTGCTTGCGCAGGTGGCGCAGCGGATCGGCAGCATCCAGTGCGGTGGCGTGGGCCGGGGACAGGGTTTCGTTCATCGGTGTGCGGGCGTCGAGAAAGAACCCGCAGTGTACCCCGGCACCGCGCCCCGGCTCAGGCCTCCGGGGTGGCCGGCTGGGGCAGCGGATGGACCGTGCCGCATTGCGTGCAGGTCCGGTGCTGCAGCGAGGAATGGAAGCGATCGAAGACCTTGGGCAGGTCGGTCTCGATGTTCTTCAACGGGAAGAACTCCTCGTAGATCTTGTGGTTGCAGCTTGGGCAGAACCACATGAATCCATCCAGTTCATGTTCCAGCCGCTTGCGCTCGACCACCAGCCCGACCGAGCCGGGCATGCGCTGCGGCGAATGCGGCACGCGCGGCGGCAGCAGGAAGATCTCGCCGGCCCGGATCGGGATGTCGCGCACCGTGCCGTCTTCCTGCACGCGCAGCACCATCTCGCCTTCCAGCTGGTAGAACCACTCCGGGCCTTCGTCCCAGTGGTAGTCGCTGCGGCTGTTGGGGCCGCCGACCACCATCACGATGAAGTCGCCGTTCTCGATCATCTTGTTGCCGACCGGCGGCTTGAGCAGGTGGCGGTGTTCCTCGATCCAGCCAGGCAGGTTGATGGGGGAAGCAAGCATGCGGATGTCCCGGCGGAAGGTTTGCCTTCTCCCGCCGACGGGAGAAGGTGCCCCGAAGGGGCGGATGAGGGAGCTCTTTTGCGTAAGCCCAAACGTACGACTCAGTGCCGCTTGCCGCGCCGCGGCACGAACGACAATGCCTTCTCGTAGGCCGGCTGCAGATCTTCCGGCGCACCGACGTCGATGCCCATCTCGCTGACCCGGCCGTCGCGCAGGCTGTAGACCCAGCCGTGCACCATCAGCTTCTGGCCGCGTGCCCAGGCGTCCTGCACGATGGTGGAGTGGCAGGCATTGACCACCTGCTCGATCACGTTCAGTTCGCACAGGCGGGCGTGGCGCAGCTCCGGGTCCTCGATCTGGGACAGGATGTCGTTGTGCTTCTGCGCGACATCGCCGACGTGGCGCAGCCAGTTGTCGGCCAGGCCGACGCGCACCTTGTTCAACGCCGCATGCACGCCGCCACAACCGTAGTGGCCGACGATCAGGATGTGCTTGATCTTGAGCTGGTCCACCGCGTACTGGATCACGCTCAGGCAGTTCAGGTCGGTATGCACCACCACGTTGGCGACATTGCGGTGCACGAACACCTCGCCCGGCGCCATGCCGATGATCTGGTTGGCCGGCACGCGCGAGTCGGAGCAGCCGATCCACAGGTATTCCGGGTTCTGCTGCTTGGCCAGCTGGTGGAAGAACTCCGGGTCTTCACGTTCGATCCGGTCCGCCCATTCGCGGTTGTTCTGCAGCAGCTTGAGGATGTCTTTCATCGTTGGGATTCCCTTGCGATCAGGTAGGAGAGGGCGCCGCACCGCGGGGCGGTGCGACGTCGCGGGAAGCGTTGTCGTCAGTCGTCGCCGGCCAGTCCGCGGCGGAACCGGCGCATCCACTGCGCAAGTTCGCGGTTGTCGGCATCGGCCAGCGCATCGAGGGCATCGATGACGGCCAGCTGGTTGGATTCGGGATGGTTCTGGCTGAACTTCAGCGTGAGTTCGGTGCGCTGTGCCTGGAAGCGGAAGCCGATGATGCCGCGCAGCATGCGCTGGTGGGGCGCATGGTCGCGTTCAAAGCGCCAGGCCTGGCCGGCGCGGGCCTCGAAATGGTCGCTGAGCTGTTCCAGCAGGTGGGAAAGGCTGTCGGCGTCATCGAAGGTGTGCAACTGGCCGGTCAACTCGGCGCCGGCATGGTTCCAGGTCGGGACCCGCGAGGCGGCCTCCTTGTCCGGGTACCAGCTGGCCGACACATAGCCGTGCGGTCCGTTGACCAGCACCTTGGCCGCGCCGGAATGGCGGGCCTGCGGATTGGGCCGCGCCCAGTGGCCGCTCAGCTCGATCCGGTCACCCTCACGCCGGTACAGCACCGGCAGCCGGGTGGCTTCCGGCAGGCCGTCGGCGCCGAGGGTCAGCACGGTGACGAACGGGTCGCGCGCCAGCAGCAGGTCCAGCCAGCGCAGATCGGTTTCGGCGAAGGCGGCCGGGGTGAACATCGGCCCGGATCAGGCCCGCCCGCCGAGCAGTTGCACCATGCGTCCGCGCAGGGCGTCGTCATCGCTGGCCTGCGGTGGCTGCACCTCGCTCAGCGAGAAGCCGCGTGCCAGCGCATCCTCTTCGTCCAGGCCGTCGTAGGCCACGAATTCGGCGTCGAACAACTGCGCGCGGGCGGTGTCCTCGCTGTCATAGCTGAGCGTGTTGCCGTCGCTGTCCAGCACCTCGGCGGTGCCGGCCGGGCGCACGCGCAGGCGTGCCCAGATCAGGGTGTTGCCGAGATGGGCCAGCCACCACTGGTCGGTGGGCGTGTCGGAGTCGTTCATTTCAGTACCAGGGAATAGAGCCAAAGCAGGCCGGCCATGCCCAGCCCGAACCAGATCACGTACAAGGCGATCCGGGCCGGGGTGGCCAGGCCGCTGAGCGCGCGGTCATCGAGCGCGCGGTAGCGGCCGCTGATCAGCCAGCGCAAGGCCCTGCCATCGAGGAAGGCGAACTCGCCAAAACCGTCCGCAACCGCCGGATGGCGGTCACGGACATGCACCAGCGTCAACGGCCAGAAGATCAGCAGCGCGCTGAACCCGGCGATCGCCACGCCGACGAAACACAGGGCGAAGAACAAGGTCATGCGCGTGGCGCCCGGTGACGGCAAGCAAGGGCAGGGCGGACAGCCGTGCCATGGGCGGTGACGGTGTTCACGGCGACCTGCTTTCTCATCACAAGGCTCCTGTCGATATCAGAACTCGGCCGAACCCGGGGCGCGCGGGTAGGGGATGGCGTCGCGGATGTTGGACAGGCCGCAGACGTAGACCACCAGGCGCTCGAAGCCCAGGCCGAAGCCGGCGTGCGGCACCGAGCCGTAGCGACGGAAATCGCGGTACCACTGGTAGTGCTCCGGATCCAGGCCGAACTGCGCCATGCGCGCGTCCAGCACGTCCAGGCGCTCTTCGCGCTGGCTGCCGCCGATGATCTCGCCGATGCCCGGGGCCAGCACGTCCATCGCCGCGACGGTCCTGCCGTCGTCGTTCAGGCGCATGTAGAAGGCCTTGATGTGCTCGGGGTAGTTGGTCACCACCACCGGGCGGCCGACGTGTTCCTCGGTCAGCCAGCGCTCGTGCTCGGTCTGCAGGTCCAGGCCCCATTCGACCGGGTAGTCGAACTTCTTGCCCGACTTCTGCAGCAGGGTGATCGCATCGCTGTACTCGATGCGCTCGAACGGTGCGTTGACGAACGACTCCAGGCGGGTGATGGCGTCCTTCTGCACGCGCTCGGCGATGAAGGCCATGTCGTCGGCGCGCTCGTCGAGCACCGCGCGGAACAGGTACTTCAGGAATTCCTCGGCCACGCGCGCGTCCTCGGCCAGGTCGGCGAAGGCGATCTCCGGCTCCACCATCCAGAACTCGGCCAGGTGGCGGGTGGTGTGGCTGTTCTCGGCGCGGAAGGTCGGGCCGAAGGTGTAGACCTTGCTCAGTGCCAGGCAGTACGCCTCGACGTTGAGCTGGCCGGACACGGTCAGGAAGGTTTCCTTGCCGAAGAAGTCGCGGCTGAAGTCGATCTCGCCGTTGCCGGTACGCGGCAGGTTGGCCATGTCCAGCGTGGAGACGCGGAACATCTGGCCGGCGCCTTCGGCGTCGGAGGTGGTGATGATCGGGGTGCTGATCCAGTAGAAGCCGTTCTCGTGGAAGTAACGGTGCACGGCCTTGGACAGGCAGTCGCGGATGCGGGTGACCGCACCGAACAGGTTGGTGCGCGGGCGCAGGTGCGCCACTTCACGCAGGAACTCCGGCGACATCGGCTTGGGCTGGATCGGGTAGGTCAGCGGGTCCTCGACCCAGCCGACCACTTCCAGCGTCTGTGCCTGGATCTCGAAGCTCTGCCCCTTGCCCTGCGACTTGACCAGGGTGCCGGTGGCGATCACCGAGCAGCTGGGGGTCAGGCTCTTGATCTCTTCGAAATTGGACAGCGTGTCGGTAGCCACGACCTGGATCGGGGCAAAGCCCGAGCCGTCGCTGACGTTGACGAAGGCCAGCCCCGCCGAGCCGCGCACCGTGCGCACCCACCCGCGAACCGTGACTTCTCCGCCTTCCGGGATCTTCCCGGCAAGGGCGTGTGCAACGCTGACCACCGTCATGACTTGAATCCTCTGTTGATCGACTCGATCTGTGAATGCGTGATTTTAGCGGCCTAAACGCCGGGCACGCGAGGCATTTATCAACGCTTGCGCTTCCCGGAGCCTGGCCACATCTATAATTGGACCGTAAATCTGCTGGAGTCGCCCCGCATGGCTGTTCATCTGACCCCCGTCGCCCATTTGCGCGTGCAGCGCTTCGTCAGTTCCACGCCCGGCGCGTTGGGCCTGCGTTTTGGCGTGACCCGCACGGGTTGCTCCGGTTGGGGGCACATCACCGACCTGGCCAAGGACCAGCGTGAAGGCGATACCGTGTTCGAGCAGGACGGGGTGCGCATCTACGTCGACGCGCAGAGCCTGCCGCTGGTGGATGGCACCGAGATCGACTTCGGCAAGCATGGCCTCAGCGAGACCTTTACCTTCAACAATCCCAATGCCGCCGCCGAATGCGGGTGCGGGGAGAGCTTCACCACCGACGAAGCCCTGGGCTGAGTCGACCGCCCAGCCGCGCTGGCGCCGAACCGCGCGCCACTGCGGCCTTGCCCGACGGATTCCCGCCGGGCGTCCATGCCCAGCAAGCGTGCCGGGCATGGCTCGGCATTACGTGCAGGTTTGTCCTGCCGGCGCCTGGCGACGCTCCAGCGCCACCGCCACGCCCCACAGCAGCAGGCCGACCGCCGCCGTCGCGGCGCCGACCCAGCCGGTCGAGCCATAGCCGAAACCTGCACCGATCGCCATGCCGCCCAGCCAGGGACCCAGCGCATTGGCGGTATTGAACGCGGCGTGGTTCGACGCCGCGGCCAGCGTCTGGGCCTCGCCGGCGGCGTCCATCAGGCGGGTCTGCAGGGCCGCGGCCAGGGCGCCCATGGTGCCCACCGCGATCACTGCCGGCACCATCGCCCAGGCCGAGTGCGCGGCCAGCGGGTACAGCAGCAACACCACGATCGACCAGGCCAGCAACACGCCGGCGGCGCGGAACTGCAACCGGTCCACCAGCTTGCCGCCGGCCACGTTGCCGATGATGGCGCCCACGCCGAACAGGCAGACCGCCACCGGCATCCAGCGTTCGTCCACGCCGGTGACATGCACCAGGGTCGGTGCGAGGTAGGTGAATACGCAGAACATGCCGGCGAAGCCGATCGCGCCGATCGCCAGCGCCAGCCAGACCTGCGGCGTGTTGAAGGCGCGCAGCTCGCGCATCGGCGTGGTGCGCGCCTCGTTCGGGTCGGGGGCCAGTTGGCGGGCGACCATCAGCACGGTGGCGATGGCCAGCAGGCTGACCAGGCCGAAGGCGGTGCGCCAGGTGAACTGCTGGCCCAGCCAGGTCGTCAATGGATTGCCGACCAGGATGGCGATGGACAGTCCCAGCAGCACCCGCGAGACGGCCGAGCCGCGTTGTTCGGGCGGGCTGATCGAGGCGGCCACCAGCATCGCCACGCCGAAATAGGCGCCATGCGGCAGGCCGGCCACGAAGCGGGCCAGCAGCATCGTGGCGTAGTTCGGCGCCAGGGCGCTGGCCAGGTTGCCAGCGGCATAGAAGCCCATCAGCCACAACAGCAGGGTGCGCCGGCTCACGCTGGCGCCGGCGAAGGCCAATACCGGCGCGCCCACCACCACGCCGATCGCGTAGGCGCTGATCAGGTGGCCGACCTGGGCTTCGCTGATGGCCAGGCCACGGCTGATCTCCAGCATCAGGCCCATGCTGGCGAACTCGCTGGTGCCGATGGCGAAGCCGCCGAGTGAGAGGGCGAGGAGGACGAAGGTACGTTGGCGCGGGCTCAGCGAGGCGGCCAGGGAGGGCAGAGGGGGCACGAGGGCTCCGGGTGCGGCGTGGAAGCGGTTACAGAGTGTACTTGCTGCGGCGCAGCAGTTGATTGGTCGGGCCGGGTGCAAGCATCGGATGCTGTGTTCAGCCGGGCGCACTGCCTGACTTGCCTGCGGGCCGGTTCGGGTGGATAATTGCCGGCTTCCTGCGCCCCGGCGCGGGATCCCTTGCCCCACCGCAATCCACGGCGGGGGGCTGTCCGGCCCGCAAGGGCTACATCCGAAAGGTATGAAAACATGAGTCGTCATTACGAAGTCGTGTTCCTGGTCCACCCGGACCAGAGCGAACAGGTTCCCGCCATGATCGAGCGCTACAAGGCGCTGGTCGAAGCCGGCAACGGCACCATCCACCGTCTGGAAGACTGGGGCCGCCGCCAGCTGGCGTACCCGATCCAGAACCTGGTCAAGGCCCACTATGTTCTGCTGAACATCGAAGCCGACCAGTCGGTCCTGAACGAGCTGACCGAAAGCTTCCGCTTCAACGACGCCGTGCTGCGCAACCTGGTCATCAAGCGTGACGAGGCTGACACCGAGCAGTCGCTGATCATGAAGAGCAAGGACGAGAAGGGTGACAAGCCCGAGCGTGGCGAGCGTCGTCGTCGTGACGACGAAGAAGGTGCCACTTCCAACAACGACGAAGCCGGCGACGACGCCGCTTCTGCTGAATAAGGAGCACTTTCATGTCCAAGTTCTTCCGTCGCCGCAAGTTCTGCAAGTTCACCGCCGAAGGCGTGAAGGAGATCGATTACAAGGATCTCAACACCCTGCGCCAGTACCTGACCGAGAACGGCAAGATCGTTCCGAGCCGCGTCACCGGCACCAAGTCCAAGTACCAGCGCCAGCTGTCGACGGCCGTCAAGCGCGCCCGTTTCCTGGCCCTGATCCCGTACACGGACAACCACGACGTCTGATAAGGCGCGGAGCGCTGGCCGGCCCTGCCGGTTCGGGCGCTCCGGTCTTCTCTACACCGTCCATTCGGACAGCAAGCGTTGCGGCGCCCCCGGGTGCCGCTAACGAATAACGGAGCACTACCAATGAAGCTGATTCTCCTGCAGAAAGTGACCAACCTCGGCGGCCTGGGCGACCTGGTCGACGTGAAGCCGGGCTACGGCCGCAACTTCCTCGTGCCGCAGGGCAAGGCCGTCCCGGCCACCGAGAGCAACGTTGCCGAGTTCGAAGCCAAGCGCGCCGAGTACGAAGCCAAGGCCAAGGCCGCCCATGACGGCGCCGAAGGCCGCGCTGCCAAGTTCGAAGGCGCCAGCGTCACCATCGGTGCGCACGCTTCGACCGAAGGCAAGCTGTATGGCTCGGTTGGCCCGCGCGACATCGCCGAAGCCTTCACCGCTGCCGGCCTGGAGCTGAGCAAGAGCGAAGTGATCCTGGGCGAAGGCGCGTTCCGCAACGTGGGCGAGTACGACGTGATCGTCAAGCTGCACGCCGACGTGGAAACCACCGTCAAGGTCATCGTCGAAGCCGACGCCTGATCCTGCCGCACGGGTTGCAAAGAACGGGCGCCGAAAGGCGCCCGTTTCTTTTGCCCGGCCGCCGCCGACCGCCCGTGAACCAAGGGTGTCGCTATACTCGGTTGCCAATGCCGCCTCGTGAACATTGAATCTCCACGGATATCAATGACTTGAGGGCGGAAGCGGAACCTCCGGAGTTTCCCTCCGGGCAACGGCTGGAACGCCGGGGCCCGCCAACAGCCCGAATCCATGCGTCTATCCACGATCAAGCTCTCTGGTTTCAAGTCGTTCGTCGATCCCACGACGCTGCACCTGCCGACCAACATGACCGGCGTGGTCGGCCCGAACGGCTGTGGCAAGTCCAACATCATCGACGCGGTGCGCTGGGTGATGGGCGAGAGCTCGGCCAGCCGCCTGCGCGGCGATTCGCTGACCGACGTGATCTTTTCCGGCGCCTCCGGGCGCAAGCCGGTGTCGCAGGCCACGGTCGAGCTGATCTTCGACAATTCCGACCACACCATTTCCGGCGAGTACGCCTCGTTCACCGAGATCTCGGTCAAGCGCACCGTCAGCCGCGACGGCAGCAGCAACTATTACTTGAACGGCACCAAGTGCCGGCGTCGCGACATCACCGACCTGTTCCTGGGTACCGGCCTGGGGCCGCGCAGCTACTCGATCATCGAGCAGGGCATGATCAGCCAGATCATCGAGGCGCGCCCGGAAGACCTGCGCGTGTATCTGGAGGAGGCGGCCGGCATCTCCAAGTACAAGGAGCGCCGCAAGGAAACCGAGACCCGCATCCGCCACACCCGCGAGAACCTGGACCGCCTGAACGACCTGCGCGAGGAGATCGGCAAGCAGCTGGAGCACCTCAAGCGCCAGGCCAGGCAGGCCGAGCAGTACCAGGCCTTGCAGGAAGAGCGCCGGGTCAAGGATGCCGAGTGGAAGGCGCTGGAGTTCCGTGGGCTGGATGGCCGCCTGGGTGGGCTGCGCGAGGCGCTGTCGCGGGAGGAAACCAAGCTGCAGCAGCTGATCGCCGAGCAGCGCGAGGCCGAGAGCGGCATCGAGACCGGCCGCGTGCGCCGCGAGGAGGCCGCCGAGGCGCTCAATCGCGCCCAGGCCGACGTCTACCAGGTGGGCAGCACGCTGGCCCGCCTCGAACAGCAGATCCAGCACCAGCGCGAGATGGCGCAACGCCTGCACAAGGCGCGTGACGAGACCCGGCAGGCGCTGGCCGACCTGGGTCAGCACATCAGCGGCGACGAAGCCCGCCTGATCGTGCTGCGTGAAGCGGTCGACGAAGCTGAGCCGAAGCTGGAGCAACTGCAGGAAGAGAACGAATTCCGCCAGGAAGCCCTGCGTGAGGCCGAGGCCCGGCTGGCCGACTGGCAGCTGCGCTGGGAGGCGCACACCCGCA
The DNA here is from genome assembly GCF_052871705.1 of Stenotrophomonas sp. LARHCG68. Lineage (NCBI taxonomy): Bacteria > Pseudomonadati > Pseudomonadota > Gammaproteobacteria > Lysobacterales > Lysobacteraceae > Stenotrophomonas > Stenotrophomonas sp. LARHCG68. The sequence goes on from NZ_JBIXJV010000001.1 coordinate 1,423,562, forward strand.
ACACCTCCGAAGCCACCCGTTCCGGCGAAGTCGAGCGCACCCGCGTGGACTACCTGGATCGACAGATCCTGGAAGCCGATCGCCGCCGCGAAGCCCTCAGCGCAGAGCGTGCCAGCCTGGACCTGGACGCGCTGGCCGAAGCCTTCGAGCAACTGCAGCTGCAGCATGAAACCCAGAAGACCACGGTCGACGAACTGAGCGAGCAGGTTGAATCCCGCAAGGAGACCGCCGCGACGCTGCAGGAAACGCAGCGCGGTAGCCAATCCGAGCTGGCCGACGTGCGCCAGCAGGTGCAGGCCGCGCGCGGCCGGTTGTCATCGCTGGAAGCGCTGCAGCAGGCGGCGCTGGGCCAGGAGCAGGGTGCCGCGGTGGCCTGGTTGAAGGCGCGCGGGCTGGATTCGGCGGCGCGTGTGGGCGAGCGCATCAGTGTCGAAGGCGGTTGGGAAAACGCGGTGGAAAGCGCGTTGGGCCAGCTGATCGAAGGCGTGCTGGTGGAAGCGCCGGAAACCCTGGTCGAGGCGCTGGGCGAGCTCGGCGAAGGCCGCATCACGCTGGTCTCGGCCGACGAAGGCAAGGCGGATTTCGCCGCGACCTCGCTGGCCGCCAAGGTGCAGGGGCCGTTGGCCATCCGCCGTCTGCTGATGCACCTGCACGCGGCCGAGGACCTGCCCCAGGCGCGGGCGTTGCAGGCCAAGCTGCCGGCGGGCGATGCGGTCATCACCCGTGACGGCGAGCGGCTGGGCGATGGTTGGCTGCAGGTGTCCCATTCCGGTGCCGCCCAGCAGGGTGCGCTGCTGCGTGAGCGCGAGATCGTCTCCCTGCGCGAGCAGATCGAGGGCCTGCAGGCCCGGGAGGGTGAGCTGGTCGAACAACTGGCCAGCCTGCGCGAGCAGTTGCTGGCCGCCGAGCAGCACCGCGAGGAAGCGCAGCGGGCCCTGTACCAAGCGCACCGCGCGACGTCGGAACTGGCGGGGCAACTGCAGAGCCAGCAGGGGCGCGTGGATGCCGCACGGACCCGCATCGAGCGCATCGAGAACGAGTTGGCCCAGCTGCTCGAAGCACTGGATGAGAGCCGCGAGCAGGCCAGCGAGGCACGCGTGCGGCTGGAAGACGCGGTGTCGAGCATGGGCGACCTGGAGTCGGGCAAGCAGACGCTGGAAAGCGAACGCCGGCAGCTGACCGAAGCACGTGACCTGGCCCGCGACGGCGCGCGCAGCGTGCGCGACAACATGCATGCGCTGGCCCTGACGCTGGAGTCGCAGCGCACCCAGATCGCCTCGTTGAGCCAGGCGCTGGAGCGCATGAGCAGCCAGCGCGGGCAACTGGATTCGCGCCTGGGCGAACTTCATTCGCAGCTGGATGACGGTGACACGCCGGTGCAGGCGCTGGAAGCCGAGCACCAGAACGCATTGGGCGAGCGGGTTCGCGTGGAGCGCGTGCTGGGCGAGGCGCGGGCGCTGCTGGAGAGCGTGGACGCCGAGCTGCGCAAGCTGGAGCAGACCCGCCAGCAGCGCGACGAGCAGGCCTTGGCCCAGCGCGAACGCATTTCCCAGCGCAAGCTGGACCAGCAGGCGCTGGTGCTCAGCGCCGAGCAGTTGTCCGGCGCGGTCGAGAAGGCCGGGTTCGTCCTGCAGGACGTGATCAACACGCTGCCCGAGGACGCGCGCCTGTCCGACTGGGAGCAGGCCGTGCACCAGATCGACGCGCGCATGCGCCGGCTGGAACCGGTCAACCTGGCGGCGATCCAGGAGTACGGCGAGGCGTCGCAGCGCTCGGAGTACCTGGACGCGCAGAACGTGGACCTGACCACCGCGCTGGAGACGCTGGAAGACGCCATCCGCAAGATCGACCGCGAGACCCGCGGCCGTTTCAAGGACACCTTCGACCGCGTCAACACCGGCGTGCAGGCGCTGTACCCGCGCCTGTTCGGCGGCGGCCATGCCTACCTGGAGCTGACCGGCGAAGACCTGCTCGACACCGGCGTGACCATCATGGCGCGCCCGCCGGGCAAGCGCGTGTCCAGCATCTCGCTGCTGTCCGGCGGCGAGAAGGCGATGACCGCGGTGGCGCTGGTGTTTGCCATCTTCCAGCTCAACCCGGCCCCGTTCTGCCTGCTGGACGAGGTGGACGCGCCGCTGGACGAGGCCAACGTCGGCCGCCTGGCCAACATGGTCAAGGAAATGAGCGAGAAGGTGCAGTTCCTGTTCGTCAGCCACAACAAGGCCACCATGGAGGCTGCCCACCAGCTCTCCGGGGTGACCATGCGCGAGCCGGGCGTCAGCCGTCTGGTCAGCGTGGACCTGGAAGAGGCCGCGCGATTGGCGGGCGCGGCCTGACGTGCCATTCTTTAGCCACCTGAACGATTTACCCGGAGATTCCCACGCATGTCCGACATGGCACTGTTGCGTATCGGCATTCTGGTTGCCGGACTGCTGCTGATTGCAGCCATCTTCCTGTTTGGCCGCCCCCGCAAGGCGGCGCAGGGCAAGCGCAAGGAGCCGGTGGACACCGCCGAGCGCCCGTCGCGGCGTGAGCCGGTACTGGGCGCGGTGGAGGAGGGCGGTGCGCCGGGCGAAGGTGCCGATGGCGAACCGGTCACCCAGGCCGAGCTGGGCCTGCCCGACACCGAGCCGGCCGGTGGCAGCGACCTGGGCAAGCGCCCGAGCCAGGATTTCGACAAGATCGTTTCCCTGTACGTCGCCGCCCGCGCCGGCCAGGTGCTGCGTGGCGAGGACATCGTGGTGGCTGCCGAGAAGACCGGGCTGGTCTTCGGTTACATGGGCGTGTTCCACCGCTTGGTCGAGGGCCACCCGGAGCGGGGGCCGATCTTCTCGATGGCCAGCATCATGAAGCCGGGGAGTTTCGACATGGCCAACATCCGTGAGATGGAGACCCCGGCCATCGCCTTCTTCCTGACCCTGCCGGCGCCGATGACCGCGCTGGACGCCTGGGAAAAGATGCTGCCGACCGTGCAGCGCATGGGTGAGCTGCTCGACGGCGTGGTGCTGGATGACAGCCGCAACGCCCTCGGCCGCCAACGCATCGCGCATATCCGCGACGAGCTGCGTGCCTACGACCGCCAGCACCAGGCGCCGCCGCTGACCAAGTCGCCGCGCTGGTGATCTTCCCCCTCCCTTTGCCGGAGGCAAGGGGAGGGCCGGGGAGGGGGCCTTTCGCATCTTCCTCGGGCCGCAGATGAGAACCTCCGTTGGCAGGTATTGCCGCCAACGCGACCGCAACGGCTCTGGCCCTCATCGCATCCACACCCTCGCGGTTTAAAATCACCGCATGACTTCCAACACCCCCGCCTCCCAGCGCGTCGCCGAGCTGCGAAAGCTGCTGACCGACGCTTCACGCGCCTATCACGAGCGCGACGAACAGATCATTCCCGACGCCGAGTACGACCACCTCATCCGTGAGCTGGAGGCGCTGGAGGCGGCGCATCCGGAGTTGGATTCGCCCGACTCGGTGACCCATGCGGTGGGCGGCAAGGCGTCCTCGCGGTTCCCCGAGGTCGTGCATGCGGTGCCGATGCTGTCGCTGGGCAATGCCTTCAGCGACGAGGAAGTGCGCGACTTCGTGCGCCGCATCGACGAGCGCCTGCGCCGGCCGACGCTGATGTTCTCCGCCGAGCCCAAGCTCGACGGCCTGGCGATCAACCTGCGCTACGAGAACGGCGTGTTCGTGCAGGGCGCGACCCGTGGCGACGGTGCCACCGGCGAGGACGTCAGCGCCAACCTGCGCCAGATCAAGGTGATCCCGCAGCAGTTGCAGGGCGAGGGCTGGCCGGACGTGCTGGAAGTGCGCGGCGAGGTCTACATGCTGCGCGCGGACTTCGAGCGCTACAACGAGCAGGCGCGCCTGCACGGCGGCAAGGTGCTGGCCAACCCGCGCAACGGCGCGGCTGGCTCGCTGCGTCAGCTGGACCCGAAGATCAGCGCCCAACGCCCGCTGAGCTTCTATGCCTACGGCCTGGGCGAAGTGGACGGTGAACTGCCGCCGACCCATTCCGGCACGCTCGCGCAGCTGGTGCGCTGGGGCTTCCCGGTCAGCGACCTGTGCCAGGTGGTGGAAGGTGCCGATGGCCTGCTGGCGTATTACCGCGACATCGGCGCGCGCCGCGACGGCCTGGCCTTCGACATCGATGGCGTGGTCTACAAGCTCGATGACCGCGAAGGCCAGCAGGAAATGGGCTTCGTTGCGCGCGCGCCGCGTTGGGCCATCGCCCACAAGTTCCCGGCGCAGGAGCAGACCACCACGGTCGAGGCCATCGAGATCCAGATCGGCCGCACCGGCGCGGCGACGCCGGTGGCCCGCCTGAAGCCGGTGCACGTGGCCGGCGTGGTGGTGACCAACGCCACCCTGCACAACGCCGACCAGATCGCGCGGTTGGACGTGCGCGTCGGCGACACGGTGATCGTGCGCCGTGCCGGTGACGTGATCCCGGAAGTGGTCAGCGTCATCACCGACCGCCGCCCCGAGGGCACCACGCCGTGGCAGATGCCGGCCAACTGCCCGGTGTGCGGTTCGGAAATCGTCCGCGAGGAAGGCGAGGCGGTATGGCGTTGCTCCGGTGAGCTGAGCTGCCCGGCGCAGCGCAAGGAGGCCATTGCCCATTTCGCCTCGCGCAAGGCCATGGACATCGATGGGCTCGGTGACAAGTACATCGAGACGCTGGTGGATGCCGGCATCGTGCGCGGCGTGGCCGACCTGTACGCGCTGCAGCGCGACCAGTTGCTGGTGCTGAAGCTGGCGCTGGATGCCGAATCGCCGGAGGCCTTGGCGTCGCAGCTCAGCCTGCATCTGGCACCGGAAGGCAGCGGCGGGACGCTGAACCAGATCCTCCGGCTGGACGTGGCCGACGCCGGCTGGCGTGCGCAGGCATTGTCGGTGCCCGCCCGTTTCGAATGGAACACGAAGAAGATCGCGACCAAGTGGGCCGACAACCTCATCGCCGCCATCGCCAACAGCCGCAGTACCACGCTCAGCCGGCTGCTGTTCGCGCTGGGCATCGAGCACGTCGGCGAGAGCACGGCCAAGGCGTTGTCGGTCTGGTTTGGTGACCTGGCGCTGATCCGCCGCATGCCGTGGCCGCTGTTCAAGCGGGTGCCCGACATCGGTGGCGAAGTCGCGCGTTCGATCGGCCACTTCATGGCGCAGCCGGGCAACCAGCAGGCCATCGATGCGTTGCTGGCGCGTGGCGTGCAGATCACCGATGCACACGCCCCCCACGCCAAGCTGCGCGCCGAGCTGAACCTGGCCAACCTGCTGCAGGACCTGGAGATTCCCAAGGTCACGCCGGTACGGGCCAAGCAGTTGGCCGAAGCGTTCCCCTCGGCCGAGGCGATCCGCGACGAAAGCGCGCACAACTTCGTCACCGCCGGATTGCCGGCGGAGACCGCCAATGCGCTGGTGGCATGGCTGGACGTGGATGCCAACGCCGCCTTGTTCTCCGCCGCCGGGGCTGCGTTGCAGCAGTTGCTGGCGCTGACGCCCGAGGCGCAGCAGCAGGCGGCCGTTCCGCTGGAAGGCCAGACCGTGGTGCTGACCGGCACGCTGGCGCAGATGAACCGCGACGACGCCAAGGCGCAGCTGGAGGCGCTGGGCGCCAAGGTCGCCGGCAGCGTGTCGAAGAAGACCAGCTTCGTCGTCGCCGGCACAGAGGCCGGTTCCAAACTGGACAAGGCCAATGAACTGGGCGTGGCGGTGTGGGATGAAGCCCGGCTGCTGGCCTTCCTCGCCGAGAACGGGAAGCAGGCATGAGCGACGAACTGAAATGCCGTGTCGCCGACGCGCAGGACTTCCCGCGCATCATCGGCATGGTCCGTGATTTCTACACCGAAGACCGCATCACCTACCAGCCCGCGCTGGTCGAGCCCGGCCTGCGCACGGTGCTGGAGGATGAGCGCTGCGGCGCCGTCCTGCTGTTGTCCTCCGAGGCGGTTGCCGACGCGGGTTACGTGACCCTGGGGTGGTGTTTCAGCGTCGAGCAGGGAGGGCGTTTCGTTCTGCTCGACGAGTTGTACCTCGCGCCCGCCGCGCGTGGCCGTGGTTGGGGCCGGCAGGCATTGGCGCTGGCGCGGGACTGGGCCGCGGGGCAGGGTGCGGCGGTGATCCGGCTGGAGGTCAATCACCACAACGCGCGGGCCAAGTCGCTGTACCTGTCGGCCGGGTATCGCGATGACGCACGCGACATCCTGACGTTGCCGCTGGTCGACGCGGTCGGGGAGCTGCACTCGTGATCGAGGCATTGCGCCGGCGGGCACGTCTGAATGCACTGATCCGCGCGTTCTTCGCGCGCCGGGAGGTGCTGGAGGTGGAAACGCCGATCATGTCCGCCGCCGGCAACACCGAGCCGAACATCGAGGGCTTCCAGACCCGCTTCACCGGGCACGTGGATGCCGGTTCGCCGCTGCGCTGGCTGCGGACCTCGCCGGAATATCCCCTCAAGCGGCTGCTGGCCGCCGGCGTGGGCGACTGCTACGAACTGGGCCGGGTGTTCCGCAACGGCGAAGCCGGTGGCCGGCACAACCCCGAGTTCACCATGCTGGAGTGGTACCGCGTCGGCTGGGATCATCACCAGCTGATCGAGGAAACCGTCGCGCTGGTGCGCGAAGCGCTGGCCGCGGTGGGCCGCGAAGCGTCGGTGCGCGTACTGACCTACCGCCAGTTGTTCCTGGAGACGATCGGGCTGGATCCCTTCCTGGCCGATGAAGCCACCCTGCGCGCGGCGCTGGGTGAGGTCGGCATCCAGCCCGAGGGCCTGACCCGCGATGATTGGCTGGACCTGCTGATGACCCATCGCATCCAGGCCCACTTCCTGCCTGACCAGATCACCGTCATCCATGACTGGCCCGCCACCCAGGCGGCACTGGCCAGGATCCGCAGGGAGGATCCGCCGGTGGCCGAGCGCTTCGAGTTGTACCTGGGGGCGTTCGAGCTGGCCAACGGCTACCACGAGCTGACCGACGCGCAGGAGCAGCGCCAGCGCTTCCAGCGTGACCTCGCGATCCGCGCTTCGCGTGGTGCGGAGGTGTTGCCGCTGGACGAGGCATTCCTCGCGGCGCTGCCGTCGATGCCTGCCTGCGCGGGCGTGGCGGTGGGCGTGGATCGCCTGCTGATGGCGTTGGCCGGCACCTCGCGCATCGCCGACGTGCTGGCGTTCGACTTCGCCAACGCCTGAACCGTCTTGCGATGCGCATGGCCTGAACAGACGCGGCGTTCATCGGCGAGGACGCTATCGCGGGATGAACGGGAATCATCTGAATATTCCCTGTAATGGCGATGATTTCAGGCCAATCACCCGTTCAGGTCATGGACCTGCCTTGCCGGCATGGCGATGATGATGCTTTGATCACAACCACTCGGGCACTGTGCCCGTGCCGGAATCCATCAAGGCTGCAAGGGGGCGTGAGCATCGGATGAAGGGAGTTTTTGGCCTGTTGTTGCTGGTGTCGCCTTCGCTGCTTGCAGCGGAGGGAGGCGGGCCTGACACCCCGGCGCCCTTGGTCGTGCGCTGCGAGTCCGGCGAGATGGAACGCGTGTTCTGTCCGATGGATGTCTCCCGTGGCGTGCAGATGGTGCGCCAGCTCTCCACCCGTGATTGCATCCGCGAAACCAGCTGGGGCGTGGAAGGCGACGCGATCTGGGTCAGCGACGGCTGTCGTGCCGAGTTCGCCCGCCGTGGCAGCAACTCGCGGGTGTCGCGGCGGGTGGTGCGCTGCGAGTCGAAGGGGCGCTACGAATCCTGCCCGGTGGTCCTGCGTGGCGCCCCGGTGCGGCTGTTGCGCCAGCAGTCGGTATTGCCGTGCCGGGAAGGGCGTAGCTGGGGCTACGACCGCAACGAGATCTGGGTCAGCCGCGGGTGCCAGGGCCAGTTCGAGGTGGGCGCCGAGGACGGCTCGGGCTTCGTCGACGTCCCGCGCCGCGTCGTCTGCGAATCCAAGGGCGGGCTGCGCCGCGAATGCGGCGTCAGCGTCACCCGCCGGGTCACCCTGGTCGAACAGCTGTCCAGCGCGGCCTGCCGCGAGGGCGACAGCTGGGGCTGGGATCGCTTCGGCATCTGGGTCGACAAAGGCTGCCGGGCGGAATTTTCCGCCGATTGAACGGGCCGCCAGGCGGGCCGATTACAATGGCCCGATGAACGCCATCCCCACCATCGATTACGCCCGTTACGACCACATCCGCCCGATCCGCTGGACGGGTGACGCCCTTGAACTGCTGGACCAGCGCAAGCTGCCGTTCGTCGTGGAGCACGTGCTGTGCCATGACAGCGACGCCGTGGCCGAGGCCATCCATGCGTTGACCGTGCGGGGCGCGCCGGCCATCGGCATCGCCGCGGCCTGGGGCGTGGTGCTGGCGGCGCGTGAAGTGCAGGCGGCCGATGGCGCTGCGGCGCTGGCGATGCTGGAGCCGGCGCTGGAGCGCCTGAATGCCTCGCGTCCGACCGCGGTCAACCTGGCCTGGGCGCTGGCGCGCATGCGCCGGGCGCTGGCGACAGCCGGGACGGACTGGAAGCAGGTGCTGGCGCTGGAAGCGCAGGCCATCGCCGACGAAGACTTGGCCGCCAACCGGCACATGGGCGCGTTGGGCGCCGGGTTGATCGCCCCGGGCAGCGGCGTGCTGACCCACTGCAATACCGGTTCACTGGCCACCGCGGGCTTTGGCACCGCGCTGGGCGTGATCCGCGCGGGCAAGGCGCAGGGCAACATCGCGCGCGTATTTGCCGGCGAAACCCGGCCGTGGCTGCAGGGTGCACGGCTGACCGTGTGGGAACTGCAGCAGGACGGCATCGACGCCACCCTGATCGCCGACTCGGCCGCCTCGCACCTGATGAAAACCGGTGCGGTGCAGTGGGTGATCGTCGGCGCCGACCGCATCTGCGCCAACGGCGACACCGCCAACAAGATCGGCACCTACCAGTTGGCCATCGCCGCGCGCCACCACGGCGTCAAGTTCATGGTGGTGGCGCCGTCCTCGACGGTGGACATGAACACCGCCCATGGCGACCAGATCGAGATCGAGCAGCGTGATCCGGGCGAGCTGTTCGGCGTCGGTGGCGTGCGCACCGTGGCCGAAGGCATTGCAGCCTGGAACCCGGTGTTCGATGTCACCCCGGGCGAGTTGATCGATGCCATCGTCACCGAGCGCGGCGTGATCCTGAAGCCGGACGCCGCGGCCATGGCAGCGGCCTTCGCCTGAACCAGCACCCGGCCCGAGCCAGCGTCCACCCCGGTAGTGCCGAGCCACGCCCGGCAAGGGGGATCCCGGCAAGGCCCCCGCGGAGCGTGGCTTGGCTCCGCGGTGTTTCCCGTGCCGGCGCGGCACGCCGGCATCGTCCAGAAAGCGGCGCCTAAGTTCCTGATTTGTTCCGGTAAAACCCCCGTCTGTGATAGACTCCATCGGTTGATTCAAGGCTCCGGCGGGGTTGCCTCCAAGGCCACTCCACCGGACGGGATCGTCACCAGACAACGGAACCCGAATGGCAGAAACAGCCAAGGAAATCATCCAGGTAAAACTGGAAGACGAGATGCGCAAGAGCTACCTCGATTACGCCATGAGCGTGATCGTCGGACGCGCACTCCCCGATGCACGCGATGGCCTCAAGCCGGTCCATCGCCGTGTCCTGTTCGCGATGAACGAACTGGGCGCGCACAGCAACAAGCCCTACTACAAGTCGGCGCGTATCGTCGGTGACGTCATCGGTAAGTACCACCCGCATGGCGACCAGTCGGTGTACGACACGCTGGTGCGTCTGGCGCAGCCGTTCTCGCTGCGTTACATGCTGGTGGACGGCCAGGGTAACTTCGGTTCGATCGACGGTGACTCGGCCGCGGCCATGCGATACACCGAGGCGCGCATGTCGCGCCTGGCGCATGAGCTGATCGCCGACCTGGACAAGGAAACCGTCGATTTCCAGCCCAACTACGACGAGAAGGAACTGGAGCCGACGGTCATGCCGACCCGGTTCCCGAACCTGCTGGTCAACGGTTCGGCCGGCATCGCGGTGGGCATGGCCACCAACATCCCGCCGCACAACCTGGCGGAGTCCATCAGTGCCTGCATCGCCTTGATCGACGACCCGTCGATCGATGTCGATGGCCTGATGGAATACATCCCGGGCCCGGACTTCCCGACCGCCGGCATCATCAACGGCACCGCGGGCATCATCGCCGGCTACCGCACCGGCCGTGGCCGCGTGCGCATCCGTGCCAAGGCCGATATCGAAGTGGCCGACAATGGCCGCGAGTCGATCATCGTCACCGAGATCCCGTACCAGGTGAACAAGGCGCGGTTGATCGAGAAGATCGCCGAGCTGGTCAAGGAAAAGAAGCTCGAAGGCATCAGCGAGCTGCGCGATGAGTCCGACAAGGACGGCATGCGCATCTACATCGAGATCAAGCGCGGTGAGTCTGCCGAGGTTGTGCTCAACAACCTGTACCAGCAGACCCAGATGGAGTCGGTGTTCGGCATCAACATGGTGGCGCTGGTCGACGGCCGCCCGAAGTTGATGAACCTCAAGGAGATGCTGGAGTCCTTCCTCCGCCATCGCCGTGAAGTGGTTACCCGCCGCACCATCTTCGAACTGCGCAAGGCCCGTGCCCGCGCGCACGTGCTGGAAGGCCTGACCGTCGCATTGGCCAACATCGACGAGATGATCGAGCTGATCAAGACGTCGGCCAACCCGGGCGAGGCCAAGGAGCGCATGCTGGCCAAGGTGTGGGAGCCGGGCCTGGTGGGCTCGTTGCTGGCCGCCACCGGTGCCGAGGCGTCGCGTCCGGAAGACCTGCCCAAGGGCATCGGCCTGGTCAACGGCAACTACCAGTTGTCCGAAGTCCAGGCCACCCAGATCCTGGAAATGCGCCTGCACCGCCTGACCGGGCTGGAGCAGGACCGCCTGACCGAGGAATACCGCCAGCTGCTGGTGGTGATCGCCGGCCTGATCGAGATCCTGGAAGACCCGGAGCGCCTGCGCCAGGTCATCCGCGAGGAACTGGTCGCCATCAAGGTCGAGTACGGCGACGAGCGCCGCACCGAGATCCGCCACAGCGAGGAAGACCTCGACATCCTCGACCTGATCGCGCCGGAAGACGTGGTGGTGACGCTGTCGCGCGCCGGTTACGTCAAGCGCCAGCCGGTCAGTGCCTACCGCGCCCAGCGTCGCGGTGGCCGTGGCCGCAGTGCGGCGGCGACCAAGGACGAGGATTCGATCGAACAGCTGTGGCTGGTCAACACGCATGACACGCTGCTGACCTTCACCAGCTCGGGCAAGGTGTTCTGGCTGCCGGTGCACCAGTTGCCGGAGGCCGGCTCCACCGCGCGCGGCCGCCCGATCATCAACTGGATCGCGCTGGAGAACGGCGAGCGCGTGCAGGCGGTGTTGCCGGTACGCGAGTACGACGACAACCACTTCGTGTTCTTCGCCACCCGCAACGGTACGGTCAAGAAGACGCCGCTGAGCGAGTTCGCGTTCCGTCTGGCGCGCGGCAAGATCGCCATCAACCTCGATGAAGGCGATGCGCTGGTCGGCGTTGGCCTGACCGATGGCGAGCGCGACGTGCTGCTGTTCGCGTCCAACGGCAAGACCGTCCGCTTCGGCGAGGACCGGGTCCGCTCGATGGGCCGTACCGCCACCGGTGTGCGCGGCATCAAGCTCGCCAACGGCGAGGAAGTGGTCAGCCTGATCGTGGCCGAAAGCGCCGGCGGCGCCGAGGACGAGAACGAGGACGAGGGCAGCAGCGTCGAGGACGTGGCAACCGATGGCGGCGAGATCGTCGACAACGGCAGCGACGATGCCAGCATCCGCTACATCCTGACCGCGACCGAGAACGGCTACGGCAAGCGCACCCCGCTGGCCGACTACCCGCGCAAGGGTCGTGGCACCCAGGGTGTGATCGGCATCCAGACCAGCGAGCGCAACGGCAAGCTGGTCAGTGCGGTGCTGATGGGCACCAGCGATGAAGTGCTGTTGATCTCCGACGGCGGCACGCTGGTGCGTACCCGTGGTTCGGAAATCTCGCGCGTGGGCCGCAACACCCAGGGCGTGACCCTGATCCGCCTGTCCAAGGGCGAGAAGCTGCAGGCCGTCGAACGCCTGGATGCCTCGCTGGACGACGGTGAGGACGTCCTCGACGACGACGCCAACACCTCGGCGGATGAAACGGCACCGGCCACGCCGGAAGCCTGATCGCCGCAGCGGTTGGAATGAGAAAGGCGCCGGCTTGCCGGCGCCTTTCTCTTTGCGGGAACGCTGCTTGCGGGGCTGCGCCGGGAAGGATGAACGGCGCGTGCGCCAGGCCGGCGCAGAGGCCACCTCCGGCGCGGATCCCAACGCAGGACGGGCCGTCCGGCAGCAATGAGCCAATTCCCTGCGACTAAGGTCGCAGCGACAAACCCCCGCCTCCTGCCCGACTCTCTGCCGGCACATCACCGGAGAGAGGGCCCCTCGATGTATCAGGATCTTGGCCGCAACCAGGCCAACTACACGCCGTTGTCGCCGCTGAGCTTCCTGCGCAAGGCGGCCACCGTGCACCCGCAGCGGTTGGCGGTGGTGCATGGCGAGCGGCGCCTGAGCTGGGCCCAGGTGCAGGCGCGTTGCCGTCGATTGGCGTCGGCATTGCAGCGCATGGGCGTGGCCGAAGGCGATACCGTGGCGGCGTTGCTGCCCAATACGCCGGCGATGATCGAGCTGCACTTCGCCCCGGCCATGCTCGGTGCCGTGCTCAATACGCTCAACACCCGCCTGGACGCGGAAACGCTTGCATTCATGCTGGACCACGGCGAGGCCAAGGTGGTGTTCGTGGACCGCGAGTTCTCGCCGGTGATGAAGCGGGCGCTGGCGCTGTGCCGGCAGGCACCGCAGGTCATCGACGTGGACGATGCGGCCATCGAGGAAGGCGAGTTCCTTGGTGCGATCGAGTACGAAGCGTTGCTGGAAACCGGTGACCCGACGTTCGCCTACGGCCTGCCCGGCGACGAATGGAATGCGATCGCGCTGAACTACACCTCGGGCACCACCGGCGACCCGAAGGGCGTGGTCTACCACCATCGCGGCGCTTACTTGAACGCGGTGGCCAACATCATCGATTGGGGCATGCCGCCGCATCCGGTCTACCTGTGGACGCTGCCGATGTTCCACTGCAACGGCTGGTGTTTCCCGTGGACGATGGCTGCCGTCGCAGGCACCCAGGTCTGCCTGCGGCGATTCGACCGCAAGCAGGTGCTGGAACTGATGCGCACACATGGCGTCACCCACTACTGCGGTGCGCCGGTGGTGCATGCCGCGTTGGCGGCGGCACCGGAGGAACTGAAGCAGGGGCTTGCCGGCGTGAAGGGGCAGGTGGCCGGTGCCGCGCCGCCGGCGGCGGTGCTGGAAGAAATGGAGCGCATGGGCGTGGAGATCACCCACGTCTACGGCCTCACCGAAGTCTACGGCCCTGCATCGATCTGCCAACCGAAGCCGGAGTGGGCGCAGTTGCCCATCGACGAACGCGCCGAGCTCAACAGTCGCCAGGGCGTGGCCTGCCTGTTGCAGGAAGACATGCAGGTGCTGGACCCCGATACCCTGCAGCCGGTGCCGTGGGACGGCGCCAGCGTCGGGGAAATCATGTTCCGCGGCAACATCACCATGAAGGGCTACCTGAAGAACCCCCGCGCCACCGATGCGGCCTTCTCCGGTGGCTGGTTCCGCACCGGTGACCTTGCCGTGGTGTATGCCGACGGCAACGTGAAGATCCGTGACCGCTCCAAGGACGTGATCATTTCCGGCGGCGAGAACATTTCCTCGCTGGAAGTGGAAGACGTGCTGTGCCGCCACCCTTCGGTGCTCGCCGCGGCCGTGGTGGCCAGGCCGGATCCGAAGTGGGGCGAGACGCCATGTGCCTTCGTCGAGTTGAAGGACGAACTGGACCTCAGCCCGGACGCAGCCCTGGCGCATTGCCGCCAGAATCTGGCCGGTTTCAAGGTGCCCAAGCGCTTCGTGTTCGGGCCGCTGCCGCGGACGGCCACCGGCAAGGTGCAGAAGTTCGCGCTGCGCGATGCCGCGCGTGCCCTGACGGACGCCGAATGAACAATGGCCCGCGTGACGCGGGCCATTGTCCTGGCGTGCACGTGCCGGCGGTCAGCGCGGTACGCGCACCATCCGCTCGAGCAGGTGCTCGACGATGCCCGCCGGTTCGCGGGTGCGGCCAACGTGGGTCACCGAGGTCTGCACCACCGAGCTGCGCTTGGCGGTGAGGAAATGGAAGCGTGCCCGCGGCGGCAGCTGTGCGATCGGGCCGGCTTCGGCGCGACCTTCGCAGATGGCGACGATGGCGTCCAGCCAGGGGCGCAATGCCACCAGGTCCAGTTGCGGGGCGAATGCCTGCAGGCGTGCTTCATCGATCTCGATGGCTGCCTGCAGGTGCCCGGCGCTCGGGCAGGACACGATCACGCCGACATTGATGAATTCCTCACGCTCGACCCGCGGCACGACGCGGATAACCGCGTAGTCATACGTGTGCAGCGTGGGCACGGATGGCCTCCTGTACGAATGCATCCCGCAGCTGCAGGCGGCGCTTGAGGTAATCGGCGTAGGCCTTGCGGTAGCTGGCGGCATCGGCAAATGCCGGCTCGCCCTGCAGCCAGGCGTCCGGGATCAACGCGACGATGTCGTCGATGACCGCATCGGTCAGCAGCGGGGCCAGTGCGCGGTCGGCGCCGGCGATGTCCTTGGCGAAGGGCAGCAGCACATGGTCGCGGATGAGGACGAAGGGCTTGGCGCAGGCCTCGCCGGCGTTCTCCCAGTCGTGGTGGAAGTACAGCGCGGCACCGTGGTCGATCAGGTACAGCTTGCGGTGCCAGACCATCAGGTTGGGGTTGCGTACGGTGCGGTCCACGTTGCTGGTGTAGGCATCGAACCAGACGATGCGCGAGGCCAGCGCGGCATCGGGCTGCATCGCCGCCGGATCGTAGTTGATCGCGCCGGGCAGGTAGTCGCTGCCCAGGTTGGTGCCCTCGCTGGCGCGGATGAGGTCCTGGATCTCGGGGTCCGGCTCGGTGCGCGCGAATTCGCGGTCCAGTTCGACCAGGACGATCTCCGGGATGGGCAAGCCAAGCGCGCGGGCCAGTTCACCGGCGACCAGTTCGGCGATCAACGCCTTCGGTCCCTGGCCGGCGCCACGGAATTTGATGACGTACATGCCATCGTCGTCGGCCTCGATCACGGCCGGCAGGGATCCCCCTTCGCGCAGCGGTGTGATGTAGCGGGTTGCGTGGACGGTTCTCAAGACGTGTGCCGTTGCTGGCGTTGGGGCGACAAGCCTAGCGTATCGGGCGCGCAGTGGCGGTGACCGGGTGGGGTGCGTCGATGGATGCGGGACGCGCGGCGTTGCTGCGCTCCCTCCCTTTCGCGCAGCGAAGGGGAGGGCTGGGGAGGGGTAGCTTTGCGAGACTGCAGGAGTCGCGGCTCCGTGGCCGAGGCCGCTCCTACGAGGATGAGCGCCGGTGCTGCGCTCCCTCCCTTTCGCGCAGCGAAGGGGAGGGTTGGGGAGGGGTAGCTTTGCGAGACTGCAGGAGTCGTGGCTTCGCGGCCGAGGCCGCTCCTACGGGGTGCATGAGCGCCGGTGCTGCGCTCCCTCCCTTTCGCGCGGCGAAGGGGAGGGCTGGGGAGGGGTAGCTTTGCGAGACTGCAGGAGTCGTGGCTTCGCGGCCGAGGCCGCTCCTACGGGGTGCATGAGCGCCGGTGCTGCGCTCCCTCCCTTTCGCGCAGCGAAGGGGAGGGTTGGGGAGGGGTAGCTTTGCGAGACTGCAGGAGTCGTAGCTTCGCGGCCGAGGCCGCTCCTACGAGGTGTGCGTGCGCCGGTGCTGCGCTCCCTCCCTTTCGCGCAGCGAAGGGGAGGGCTGGGGAGGGGTAGCTTTGCGAGACCGCAGGAGTCGTAGCTTCGCGGCCGAGGCCGCTCCTACGAGGTGTGCGTGCGCCGGTGCTGCGCTCCCTCCCTTTCACGCAGCGAAGGGGAGGGTTGGGGAGGGGTAGCTCTGCGAGACCGCAGGAGTCGTGGCTTCGCGGCCAAGGCCGCTCCTACGGGGATGCCGTTGCTTCGAATGCCGCGTGGTAGTGCACCTGCGCCACCGGTACGGTGCCGGCCAGCGGCAGCGCCTGGAAGTACTCCGGCGGAACCCCCGGCAGTTCCAGACCCGGAACTACCTTGAAGCCGAACCGCGCGTAGTACCCCGGTTCCCCCAGCAGCACGCAGCCAGCACTGCCCAGCTGCGTCAGGCGATCAATCGCCGCCCGCATCAACGCCGCTCCAATCCCCTGGCCCTGACGATCCGGGCGGACCGATATCGGCCCCAGGCCATGCCAGCCGGCGTCGCCCGATGACAGCACCACCGGCGATACCGCGACGTGCCCGATCAGCGCGCCGTGCTCCTCGGCCACCAGCGACACCGTCATCTGCCCGGCCGCACGCAATGCGGCAACGATGAACTGCTCGGTATGGCTGGAATGGACCGCCTCGGCGAATGCAGCCTCGGTCAGGCGGTGGATCGCGTCGATGTCGGCGGGCTGCTCGTCGCGGATATGAAACGTCATGCCATGCATCCAGAACGTTGCGGGGCGGATGACCGCCCCGGGAAGAAAGAAAACAGGCGCGGCTCAGTCGTCGAACGACTTGCCGTCGCTACGCAGGTGTTCCTTGGCCGACTGCCACCAGCCGTCGAGCATGCCCTTGCCGTCGCCCATCAACTGGTCGACCTTCGCGCTCTGCTGGTCGACGAACTCCATCAGGCTGGCCAGCCCATCCGGCCCGTGCCGCTTGATCTCGCCCCAAACCACCTTGGTGAACACCCTGGCCATCCATAGGCTGGAATCGACGTCGCCGGTCTCGGCCTCGATCTGCGCGATCAGTTCACCCAGATAGGCGCGCGCTTCCGGCGGCACCTGCGGGTTCTCGCTCAGGCGCTTGAGCATCACCAGCCCTTCGCGCACGTCGCCGTTGTTGATGGCCAGACCGGCGCGCCCCAGCTCCGACAGCCACGGCTGTTTCAGGCTCAGCGCGATCGCGTCGATATGGACCTGGGCGCGGTCCCAGCGCTTGTCCGTGATGGCCTTGTAACCCAGTGCGGCATGCACGATCAGCATCCGCATCCGTGCCTCGGTGGCCTGCCCGGCGTCGAGCGTCTTGCCGCCGTTGATCGCGAATTCGCTCTGCTGTTCGGCCAGTTGCGGCCATTCCCGCCGATGGAAGGCCACCGAACGGAGGGCGGCGCTGATCTGCGCGTAATCCCTGCAGGCGGGCAGGGCATCGACGATGTCCGATTCGGCGATGGCGATGGTGCTGCGGTCGGCGCTGAGCGCGCTGTAGCCGAGCAGGCCATGGATCATGCATTCGGTATCGGGCGTCAGCTCCGGCGTGGGCTCGCTGCCGGCCATCCGCATGCCCTCGCGCCAGGCGTTGTAGGAGGCGGGCAGGCCGTGGTGCGAAAGGCGCCGGTACTGCGTGTAGGTCAGGCTGTCGCGCAATGCCTCCAGCTGCTCCTGCTCGGTCTTCTCACCGCAACCGGCAAGGATCAGGACGCCGGCGACTGCGGTGAGCCAGCGCAGGCGGAGGCGGGTGTGCGGAAGTGTCATGCGGTCCATCCGTGGGAACACGAGCGCTATAGATACCGCAGCCGAGCGCCACCCGTACAGTGCGGCGGCGATCATGAAGACGGCGCTGTGGCGCAGTGGGGGCCGGCAACGTACTGTGCCGGGCATTGCACGCACGCTGAGTTCGACCTTCATGTACCCGGGATGCCCGCTGTGAATGCCGCTTTCATGCCCGTCTTGCCGCTGCCCCTGCACCGTGCCCTGCTGGGGGCGGTTGCGATGGGCGTCCTGGCTGCCTGCAGCACGGTGCCGGCGCCCGCCCCGGGTCCGCCGGCGGACGTGGTGCGCAACGAGATCGAGCGTCGCATCCCTGCGCGGACCGCGGACCGTGCCGGTTGGGCGGCGGACATACAGGCGGCCTTCGCCGCGCAGCGCATTGCCCCCAACGCCGAGAACATCTGCGCGGTGCTGGCGGTGATCGAGCAGGAGTCGGGGTATCGCGCCGATCCGGCCGTCGCCAACCTGCCGCGCATCGCGCGCCAGGAGATCGACCGGCGTGCCTCGGCGTTGCATGTCCCGGGCCTGCTGGTGGATGCCGGCCTGCGGATCAAGGCAACCGATGGCCGCAGCTACGGTGACAAGCTGGCCGGGGTGCGTACCGAGCGTGACCTCAGCCGCCTGTATGAGGAGATCATCGACCGCGTGCCGCTGGGGCAACGTTTGTTCGCCGGCAAGAACCCGGTGCAGACCGGTGGCGCGATGCAGGTCAGCATCCCCTTTGCGCAGGCGCATGCCCAAGGGTATCCGTACCCGGTGCAGGCCAGCATCCGCGACGAGGTGTTCAGCCGGCGCGGTGGCGTGTACTTCGGCACGATGCACCTGCTGGGCTATGAAACGCCGTATACCCGCAAGGTGCACCGGTTCGCCGACTACAACGCCGGCTGGTATGCCAGCCGCAATGCGGCCTTCCAGAACGCGGTGGCGGTTGCCACCGGGCAGGCGCTGGCGCTGGATGGTGACCTGCTGGCACCGGGGGCGCCGCTGGATGCGCCGGGCCAGACCGAGCGTGCCGTGCGGCAGCTGGGCGCGGCGCTGGGAATGGACGAGCGGGGCATCCGGCGGGCGCTGGAGCAGGCGGACCAGTTGGCCTTCAGCGAGAGCCCGCTGCACCAGCGCGTGTTCGCCCTGGCCGAATCCCGGGCCGGCAAGCCGTTGCCGCGCGCGGTGATCCCCGGCATCCGCCTGGACAGCCCCAAGATCACCCGTGAGCTGACCACCGAGTGGTTCGCCAACCGCGTGGACGGACGTTACCGGGAGTGCCTGCAGCGCTGACCGTGGCAGGTTCGGGTGGGTGTTGCGGCAGGTGAGGGTGGTGGCCTGCCCGCGGGTGCGCAGGCGGGCAAGGCTGCGCCGCTCAGGCGCGGACGGGGTTGCGCCCCAGCACGCGTGCGCCGGTGATGATCATGCGGATCATCTGCGACATCTGCTCGATCAGCTCCGGGTCCTTCTCTTCCGGCAGGTCCATGGCGGTGCCGCCCATGGCGAAGATCAGGCGGGTGATGGCCTTGGCGGCCAGCGCAGGCTCATGCAGCGTGGCACCGTCCAGTGCGGCCAAGCGCACCAGGTCCACCTTGAGCTCGTCCTCGAAATAGTTGAGCTCGCGGTCCACCGCCTGCTTGAAGGCGTCCGAGCCGGCGGTGCCCTCGCGCAGCAGCACGTGCATCAGCCGGTCGTCGGCGCGCAGCTGCTCCATGAAGGTTTCCACCGACAGGCGGATCACGCCGCGGTTGCTGTCGGCCGCACGCAGGCGGGCCTGGCCGATGATGGTGCGCAGCGAACGGCCCGCCAGGTCGATCAGGGCCACGGTCAACTCGTCCATGTCCCTGAACTGGCGATAGAACGAATTCGGCGCGATCCCTGCTTCGCGGGCCACCTCGCGCAGGCTCAACGTGGACACGCTGCGATGCGGGCCGATCAGCGCCAACGCCGCCGCCAGCAGGTCGTCGCGCGAGATCGAAGCCTTGCGTGCCGGGTGCTGGTCGTCGTGGTGGGTCAAGGGCTGATCGGGACGGGTCATCGCGGGCAGGATGGACGGATTCGTGAATCATAGCCGGTATGGTGAATATACGAGTGTATACACAGCTGTATGCTCGGCCGTATAGTTCGTCGCCATGAGTGCTGTCTACCGTAATGCCACGCCCCCCCAGATCCCCTGGCTGAGCGAGGGCTTCTTCGATTTCTGGTCTACCCGCGTCAATCGCCTGTGGACGCTGCGCCGCCCGTTGGCGCGTGTCGTGGCCCGCAACGCCGCCAGCGCCGATGCGGTGACCCTGGAGCTGCAGCCCAACCGGCACTTCGCCGGGGTGCAGGCGGGCCAGCACATCAACGTCGGCGTGGAGGTGGATGGCCGCCTGGTCACCCGCAGCTACAGCCCGACCGTGCTGCCCAATGGGCGCCTGGCCATCACCGTCAAGGCAATCCCCGATGGCAAGGCCAGCACCTGGCTGACCCGCGATGCCCGGCCGGGCGACGTGATCGCGCTGGGCCAGGCTTTTGGTGAGATGACCCTGTGCGCCGATCCAGGCCAGCGCCTGTTGTTGCTGGCCGCCGGCAGCGGCATCACCCCGATGCGCTCGCTGCTGCAGGCGCTGGATGCGCAGGGCATGCCGGTGGCCGTGGACCTGTTGTACTGGGCGCGTCACCGCCAGGAGCTGTGCTTCGTCGAGGAGCTGCAGGCGCTTGCCGCCCGCCATCCGCACTTCCGCCTGCAACTGTTGCTGACCCGCGATGCTTCCGCGCCCGCGGCGCGCGTGGATGCGCACGACTTCGCGGCATTGGATGCACCGGCGGCCACGCGTGTGCTGGCCTGCGGGCCGGCCGGGTTCGTTGAAGCGGCGCGGCAACGCCTGCAGGGCCAGGTTGCCCAGTTTGAAAGCGAGGCCTTCAGCCAACCGGCATTGCCGGACATCGAGCAGGGCAGCGTGCAGGTGCAGCTGCTGCGGACCGGTCGCACGTTGACGCTGCCGCGCGGCAAGCCCCTGCTGGCGGCGCTGGAGGCCGAGGGCATCCAGCCGGCCAGTGGTTGCCGCATGGGCATCTGCAACACCTGCGTCTGCGACAAGGTGTCCGGCATCACCCGGCATACGCTGACCGGCGACTACGCCGCCGAACCGTCCACCCCGCTGAAGCTGTGCGTCAACAGCGCCAGTACCGATCTCGCCCTGGAGCTGTAACCGATGTCTTCCGTGCACAACCGCACCCTGTCCGCGGCCGAACTGCAGGCCTTCGGCGATGAACTCGACGCGGTACGCGCCAGGCACCTGGCTTCGCTGGGCGCCGCTGACGCGCGCTACATCCGCAGGATCGTCGCGGCCGTGCGCTGGACCGGCGTTGCCGGGCGCACGCTGCTGTTTCTGGGGGCATTCGTGCACAGCGTGCTGGTGCCGGCCTGGATTGCCGGCGTGGTGCTGCTGGCGTTGTCCAAGATCCTGGAGAACATGGAGCTGGCGCACAACGTCATCCATGGCCAGTACGACTGGATGGGCGACCCGTCATTGCAGGGCAAGACCTACGAGTGGGACATCGTCGGCACCGCCGAGAACTGGCGCAAGACCCACAATTTCCGCCACCACACCTACACCAACGTGCGTGGGCTGGACGATGACATCGGCTACGGGCTGCTGCGCATCTTCCCCGAGCAGCGCTGGCATCCGTTCTTCCTGGCGCAGCCGTTCGTGGCGGTGGTGTTCGCGCTGCTGTTCGAGTGGGGCATCGCCATACAGGACCTGCGCGTGGGCCGCCTGCTCAACCGCAAGGTCACGCTGCGGCAGCTGTGGGCGCAGGCCAGGCCGGTGCGCCGCAAGATGCTCAAGCAACTGCTGAAGGACTACGTACTGTTTCCGGCACTGGCCGGCCCGTTCTTCCTGCCGGTGCTGCTGGGCAACCTGCTGGCCAACGTCATCCGCAACGTGTGGACGTACGTGGTGATCTTCTGCGGCCACTTCACCGCCGACGCGGAAACCTTCCCCAAGGACTGCATCCGCAACGAGACGCGTGGCCATTGGTACCTGCGCCAGTTGCGCGGTTCGTCCAATCTCGCCGGCGGCCGATTGCTGGACGTGATGACCGGCAACCTCAGCCACCAGATCGAGCACCACTTCTATCCCGACATCCCCGCCAACCGGTATGCCGCGATGGCGGTGGACGTGAAGGCCATCTGCGCCCGCTACGGCCAGCACTACAACACCGGCTCACTGCCGAAGCAGTTCGGCCAGGTGGTCTGGCGCATCCTGCGGCACGCCTTCCCGAGCCGCCCGGCCCCCGAGCGCCCGCTGGTAGCCGCCGAGCCCGCCGAGCCGCCTGGCAATGCTCCATCGGTGGGCGCGGCGTAGTCCGCGAAACCGCCAACGCTTGGTAATCCCCCAAGCCAGCGTTCGTCAGCGGCCGCAATCTCACATGCGTCCTAAGCCACGCACCAAATTGGGGCGTTGATTGCCCCGGAAGCGCCGCCCGTGCCGTGAGTTGTGTCATCGGCGCCGATCACACTGGCAGCGATGACGCTCTTTTCGCCAGCGGTGGCGAATGAACCGGCAACGATGCCGCTTTTTTCGCCATCCATGGCGCTCGTAACGGCATCCATGCCCCTTGAAGGTGCGCGCGGCAAGCACATGTGGCACGTCTGCCACCGGGAGCATGGCCCATGCCGCTTCAAACGCCACGCGAGAGGCCGACACGTTGACCGTTGAAGCACCGGCCGGGCCAATGAAGGGCAGGGCCGGCGATACGACGCCCGGGCGCGCAACATCCCTGCCAAAGAAAGAGGCCGCCCGTGGGCGGCCTCTTCGCGGTCTAGCGCTGGAGCAGTGACGGCAGCCCCGTCAGTACGGTTTCACGAAGGGGAAGACCTGCCGCCGCGCGAGGATTTGGAGAAGCGGCTGCCCAGATTGCGCCGCAGGGCTTCCAGGCCTTGGTTGCGACCGGCCACCTTGAGCAGGGCGTAACCGTCCAGGGCGCAGCGCATCACGTCGCTGCGCAGGGCGATGTCGGTATCGGAGGCCCGTTCGGCAAGGCGCAGGATGCGCTGCAAGCGGGGGCGCAGGCGGTCCAGTGTGTCCAGGTCGGACAGGGCCTCGGCGATGCTCAACGTCGCCGGTACCACCTGTGGATTCTGCGCCAGCACATGCAACGTCTGCCGGCAGAAGGCTTCGGATTTGCTGCCCATGCGCGAGAGCTTCTTGCGCTGCGCGGCGGACATCGCCACCAGCCCCACCAGTTGTGCCTCCAGCTCGGTCAGTGCGGCATCCAATGCGCTCAACTGCTTGTCGGTCAAACGAAGGGAACTCAGGTTCTGCATCGTCGGTCGTCCTTTTCGATCAAGGGGATGGCCGCTTTCGCCGCGGCCATCGCCACCTTGCCCGCCCGGAGCGTCGTTGCCGCCGGGAAAACACCGCCCTTCATCCTAAGAGGCTACCCCCACTTCCCGTAGGGGCAGCCATGGCCGCGAAGCGCGTGCGTCGTGGGAACAAAACGCGCCAACCGATCCAATCCCGTGCCTCACCCCCGGCGTGCCGCCTCGATCCTGGCGACGTCGATCTTCGTCATCTCCATCATTGCGGTGAACGCCCGCTTGGCCGCGGCCGGGTCGGGGTCGCTGATCGCCTCGCTGAGCACGCGCGGTGTGATCTGCCACGACAGGCCCCAGCGGTCCTTGCACCAGCCGCAGGCGCTCTCCTGGCCGCCGTTGCCGACAATGGCATTCCACAGCCGGTCAGTTTCGGCTTGGTCATCGGTGGCCACCTGAAACGAGAACGCTTCGGTGTGCTTGAAGGCCGAGCCGCCGTTCAAACCCAGGCAGGGGATGCCCATCACCGTGAACTCCACGGTCAGGACGTCGCCCTGCTTGCCGGCGGGGTAGTCCCCCGGCGCGCGATGCACTGCATTCACCTTGCTGTCGGGGAACGTGGCGGCATAGAACGTCGCCGCCTCCAGCGCCGTGCCGTCATACCAAAGGCAGATCGTGTTCTTGCTGTTCATGGCAAACCTCCATCAACGGGCCCCCGGCATACCACAGCAAACCTTCAACCCGCGTCGTAGGCGTGGCCTGGGCTGTGAATCCGGCAGGCCAGGCGGCCCACCCGCGCGCTCGAGCCAGATCCCCGGCTAGAATCCGGGAAAACAACCACACCCGCTGGCGCCGGAAACGCATTTCCGGACGGGTGCCGCAATCGGACAGGAGTCCACGGGGGAAAGGATGGCGGAAGTAACCAAGGCCCGAACCGGCCAACTGATACGCAAGCTGTTTGGCATCCTGCAGGCCCAGCCGGACGGCATGAAGGCCGGTGATGCCTTGGCGGCCCTGGCCGCGCAGGTGCAGCTGACACCTTACGAGGCAGGTGACTACCCCACCGGTGGACGGCGTTTCGAGAAGATCGTGCGCTTCGCCACCGTGGACACGGTCAAGGCCGGCTGGCTGGTGAAGGACAAGGGCATCTGGACGGTGACCAGCGAAGGCGCACAGGCGCTGCAGCAGTATCCCGATGGCGAGCAGTTCTACCGCGAGGCGGTGCGGCTGTACCACAAGTGGAAGAAAGCCCAGCCGGTCGCGGAGGTGGAGGAAGGCGACGATGAGGCCGTGGAAAAATCGGCCAGCATCACGCTGGAGCAGGCCGAGGAAATGGCATGGGCCGAGATCGAGGCCCACCTGGCCGACATGCCCCCGTATGAGTTCCAGGAACTGGCTGGCGCCCTGCTCACCGCCATGGGTTACCACGTCGCATGGATCGCACCGCCCGGAAAGGACGGCGGCATCGACGTCATTGCCTACAACGACCCACTGGGCACCCGCCCGCCGCGCATCAAGGTGCAGGTCAAGCGCAATGCCAACTCTCCCCGGATCGACGTCATGGGGCTGCGCAGCTTCATGGCGGTATTGGGCGAGGGCGACGTGGGCCTGTTCGTGGCCCTGTCAGGTTTCACCAAGGATGCCGACCTGGAAGCGCGTCAAAGCCACCGCCGAATCACATTGATCGATGCCAACCAGCTGGTGGATCTGTGGACGCGACATTATGGCCAACTGGACGATGGTGCGCGGCGCAGGCTGCCGCTGAAACCGGTCTGGTTTCTGGCGGGGGATGAGTAGGGCGGCGGGAATGGTTTGTCGGCTTTCGACCCATAGCGGCCATTGGTGCCGCCGCCGAGCCTGGCGCTGGGTCCGGTTATACGCTGGCTTGTTAGGCGGACCCAGTCACCCTAAGATCGAGCTGTATCAAGGGGAAAGCCCACCATACGGTGCTTTGTGGATAAGTCGTATAACCGGACCCGCGGGTCCGTCTATTAGGTAGTTTGGCCGCATGACAAAGCTCCTCGCAAACTTGGCCATAGTCTTAGGCACAGTTGTCGCAGGCTTTGCTCTCATTGCTATTCTTGGGTTACTTCCGGTAGACCTCATTCTACTCGCTGACACCCATACCAACTCCAACTACTGGCGCGCTACCCCGACTGCATCGCAGAATTTCGCCAATCTACAATATGCTCTACTGCTCGGCGGCTTCATCCTATTCATTGCAGGTGTAGCTCTTCGTCAAAGGCCATCCGGCAATGCGGCCTAACAGTTCATTCAAGCCGAACCCGCTTCGCGGGTCGGCTTAATTCCAGAGTTAGGCCGCAATGAAAGTTCTCGCAGCTGTCTTCTTAGCTCTTCTCGCCGCAGGCTGCGTCTCGGCACCTGCACAAACTGCAGGCATCGAGACCTCGGCCGCTCCTAGCTCGGTCACGGGCACATGGGACTTTGTCGTTTCCGGCAAGAACCTGCCTCAGTCGTTCAGTTTTGCTCTCACAGACATTCCGGCCGAGACCTGCATATCGGGCACTTGGTACCAAGCGCAGCCACTCTCTGCCCCGAACGGCTCAGTCTCCCGGCCAGCCTATCAATACCAATCTGGCAGGCTCGAGATTCTATTTTCCACAGAGCTATGTGACGCCTACACTTCGCTCATTGGTAGCGTCTCTGGCTCCAGCTTCGAGGGTTCTCATGTTTCCTATGGTCTCTTTGGCAGCACCGAGCATGGCAAGGCTAGAGGCACATTGCGGCATTAGTCGGTCGCGGCCTAACAACTCATTCAAGCCGACGCCGCTTCGCGGCGCGGCTTAATTCCAGAGTTAGGCCCACATGAGAATTCCATGGTTGCCACTGATGGTTCTTGCGGCCTGTCCTGTAACCGCATTCGCTTGCCGCGAGCCGTCTCAGGATGTGCAGTTCAAAGATGCGGACACTGTTTTGGTCGGCTGGATATCTAGCGCATCCGCTCCAGAGCTAGAGACACTAGCTCCTGGTAGCACAGATACGGATGCTTTTAATCAGAGCATCAATAGTGGCCGAGTCCTTCGGATCATCGTGACTGAAACCCGCAAGGGGCGATCGGTCGCCCAACAAACAGTTGAAGTCTCGCGATGCACTGGTGCGTATAACAATGTTAGCTTTCGTGTTATCGCGTACCACTTTGCAGATGGGTCATGGCGGGTTTCGCAGTTGCCTTTTCAAGATTCGGGCAGCGGGCCCTAACAATTCGTTCAAGCCGAGCCAGCGACGCGGATCGGCTTTACTCCGGTATTGAACTTCCGCTTCTGGCCGCAGAGTGCCATGCGACCTAAAGCGGACATCTGCACTTCTACCGGAGCGAGCTTGCGGTGGTCACTGAACCCTCCGCTGGGTCCGGTTATACGCTGGGTTGCTCGCCGGACCCAGCCGCCCTAAGATCGAGCTGTATCAAGGGGAAAGCCTGCCATGCAGTGTGCCGTGGATATGTCGTATATCCAGCCCACGGGTCCGTCTACTAGGTAGTTAGGCATCACACAAGGAGTATGTAGTGACTGAAAAAAAGCCGTGGCTAAGTACACTTGCTCTTATCGGATTTGAAGCAAACGCGGCCATTGAAGCGGGTCATGGGAACGCTCTCTCGTTCGATGAGATCTATAGAGGTATTGAGAGAGGGACTCTGCTCGAAGACATCGACAAGAAGCTACCTGGAGTCTGTGACTTCAGCTTGTATCCAGCTGGCAGTGAACAATCAATTGCTCTCCATGAGGTACTCAATTTAGTGGCCGGTGGGCTGCAAGGGCGGGAACGCCGGAAACTTGGCATAGAGAGATCGGGGTTGCACTTGCTTCTTGCCTTTATTCTGGAGGCTATGCAGCATCAGTATTGGGTGAAGCCAAGGTGATGCCTAGCAATTCATTCAAGCCGACGTCGCTTTTCGGCGCGACTTAACTCAGGCGTTAGGTGGCACATGGAAGCTGACATGATGAAACAAATCTCAGAGCATGTAGAGATAATCAAGTCATATAGGGATTTGTTGGACAAGGAGGCAAAGCGTCTGCGCCCACCCGAGCTGACCGTATCCTTCGATAAAGCTAACCCTCATCATTGGTGCTTGTCTGTCGTTGGAGATAGCCTTGTTCGCATCCGCCTGTTAATTGAGCAAAGCTTCCAGTTCGTTGAGTCACTTGGCATTGTTGCCGCGTCTCGATATCTGTTCGAACTAAGCATCTGGCTCAATCTTTTCAACAAAGATGAGCGCTATGGTCTTCTCTATTACGATCAACTAATTGATACACAGAAAAACTACTATCAAAGCACGCTCGATCAGTTTAAGCGCGAAATCGCTTTGTTAGAAGAATTCGCGCATAGAGATGAAAAAGAGCTGGATGGCTCTATGAAGCAGGATGCGTCGATAGAAGATGTCGCCGTGGCCATCAGAAATGCTGAGGAAAAAATTGATAGAGAGGCTGCGAGAAAATTTTCGATCTACGCGGAGCAGGCAAAATATAACGGCTACGGATTTCAGGCATGCCTAGTCAAGCAGAATTCCATTCCCCCGGTCGAATCTGCCTTATTAGAAATAGCTGCCGAACGGGATGGATTTAACAAAAGTATCCTTCCAATAGTTTCCGATCTGGCGCTTGATACGAAGAAAAGAAAGAAACGGTGGAACTGGAAAGAAATGGCTAAAGAAGTTGGGCTAGATGATGAGTATGACTACATCTACTCGTTCTCAAGCAAAATACTTCATGCCACGCCTGCAAGCATCACTACAAACCAAAAGAACCTAGAGGCAGCAGAGATGCTTGTTTTCCTAAAATACATTGAGGTCAAGTTGGCAGACTTGCTTGACATTTCTAAGCGATATAACGCGAGTGCCACCTTGCAATTCAATCAAGCCAAACCCAACCCGCTATGCGGGCTGGGTTTGGCTTAACTGTCGAATATCCGCTTCTGGCCGCAGGGCGTCATGCGACCCTAAGCGGACATCTGGACTTCTGCCGGCGCGAGCTTGCAGTGATCGCCTGGGCTACCTCGCTGGGTTTGGTTTTGCGCTGGCTTGTTAACCGGACCCAGGGATCCGGCTATTAGGTAGTTAGGAGGCATATGAGGAATTCACGCACATGACGCAAGTTGACGAAGCACTGCTAAAGGCAATTGGAGTCTGGGGAAACATTGACAGTCGCCTAGGCGGGTTGGCGCTTTCATATCTTGCAACGCTTGAAAAAATCAACGAAGTGGCATCAATTCAATTCGCCGATGACGCACTTGATAGATACAGCAACAAGATGCGCATGAAAGACGTGGGCGGCGCTGCAATTCAGTACAACGACTTCCTGCACGAAACCGCAATACTCTCGCTCGCTAAAGTAATTGATGATACGGCTCGAGACCTGAAGCAAACATTCAATTTCAAGTTTGACTCGTTTGACAAAAATCACGATGTCTCAAACGTGAAAATTCTTCAGCAAATTCGTTGCCTGGCAAACGTCATAAAACACAATGGCAGTGATCTTGTTAGGGGCTCTTCTACCTCGGCCACTTTCTTGATAGATGAATGCGGAATGGCTGATGGATGGGATCTTGGAACACTCATCCTTACGCGAGACCCAGCATTCAACATCATTGAGCATGTTCCAACGGTCTATTTCTCTATGCTTGAGTTAGTTGCCAAAGCCAGTGGCAGGAGCCATCCCGCGCTAGCCTTCGGATCGGCTGACTTCTTCAACTGGGTCTATAGCGCTCTGATCCCAGACGTCATCCCTTTAGACAGGCCCCAAAGGCAAGCAGAATGATTGCCGTGCCCACTAACAATTCATTCAAGCCGATGCCGCTTCGCGGCGCGGCTTAATTCAGTCGTTCTTCGATGTCCGCTTCTGGCCGAGAGCGGACATCCGCGCCATTTCTAAACGGTACGATTTGCAACCCAATAGTTCTGCGGCCTTACCAGGAATCAGGGGCCGCAGAAACGAGTGCCTGCTCCCCCAAGTCGCGACCTGCCCTAAAGCCAGCCCCCACGTTTTTCAGCTTGTGAGCGGCACTCGTGCTGGCCGGCATGGCGCATCGTCTCCCGGGGCTGTGCCCGATGCGTCGACGGACCCATCGCCGGAAACTTTGGGTCCGGTGACAGGGGGCATGGTGGCTACAGGCCAACCATGTCAGCCGGGCGACACCGACGCTGTATCCACCTCGGCTGACATCCGTTCGTCGGCCGATGCCGCCTGCACGAGGGCAGGCGGCACCGGGCAGACGACGATGACTGCTCGCCGTGCGGGTCAGGCTTCCAGCACTTCCAGCACGCGGCCGTCGGGCAATTCCAGCCCGCGCGGCTTGGTGGGCTCGATGAACTCGGCCAGCCGGCCGGCGTTGGGGCATTGCAGCAGCATGTAGTTGACGTCGAAGTTGAGCTTCTCGACCAGGAAGTCGATGAATGCCCGCACCTTGGGCGAGACCATGCCGCCGCCGGCGAACACGGCGTTGAAGTCGTACTCCGGGCCGGTCCAGCCGGCCAGCACGCGGCGCAGCATGCCGGACTCGACGTAGGGTTTGGCCATCACGTCGCTGCTGAGCATCAGACCTTCGCCGGCGACCAGCATGCTGTTCAGCGCGGCCGTGTCATTGGCCAGCAACAGCGGATTGACGACGAACTCGCGCATCTCGCCGCCGGCCTCGGCCAGCGGCCAGGTGAAGCGGTTGTTGGCGTTGTGTGGTTTACGCACGGACAGGGTGCGATGGAACTGCAGCTCGTCCGGGTGGCGGGGTTCGCCGTAGCGCTTGATGTAGGACGGGCTGGCGAACACCTGGGTGCGCAGCGTGCCCAGCTTGCGCGCGACCAGGTTGGAGTCGGGCAGGGGGCCGATGCGCAGGGCCATGTCGATCTCGCCGGAAATCAGGTCCAGGGTTTCGTTGCCCAGGTGCATCTCCACGCGCAGTTCCGGGTACTGGGCCTGGAACTGGCCCAGCAGCGGCGCAATCCAGGTGGTGCCCACCGAGTACGGCACGGTGAAACGCAGCCAGCCGCGCGGGCCGGACTGCAATTGGCTCACCGCGCTCTCGGCCTGCTCCAGTTCGCGGGCGATGCGTTGGCAATGCTCGTAGTAGACGGTGCCGGCCTCGGTCAGGCCCAGGCGGCGCGTGGTCCGGTGCAGCAGGCGTGCGCCCAGGCGGGTTTCCAGCTCCTGCACCTTGCGGCTGACAGTGGTCTTGGGTTGCCCGAGCAGCCGGGCGGCGGCGGTGAAGCTGCCTTGTTCAACCACCTTGACGAAGATCAGGGTGTCGTTGAGGTCGTTGGCCATCGAGGGGGACTCTTCAGGGGGGCGGCAGCGGGATTGTGCCGGCGACGGGATGATTATTCCCCTGAATCCGTACTAATCAAGTATGGATTGGAGGCGTACCTTGCACAGCTCCGCACAGATCGGACTTGCAGCCATGCGTCTGCGCCATCTTCCCAGTTTCCGCCGGATCCGCCGCCAAGCCGCGCCAGGCTTGATCACTGACGCGCGTGTTTCGTTCAAAAGCCTGAATTCATTGGAGTTTGCTTTCCCCGACGGGGCCGATGTGGCCGCGCGTCCGGTTGGCCGGGTGCAGCGCCTTGTCCCTGCAATGTGGCACCGACTGATGCGGTTTGTCCCGCAGGTGGGAGAAAAATTTCCGTAGGCGGGACACTGAATGCGTCGGCCACGCGCGTCCAGCGACGCAATGCACGGCCCCACGCGCAGCAACCAGCATGCCGGCCCCTCTTTTCCAGCCTTACCGCAGCACCCGCGCTTTCAGCTTCTCTTTCGCTTCCCTTTCTCCCCCTGTTCTGGATGGATGACATGAACGCAATGACGCCCCGATTCCCCACCGCACGACGTGTCGTGCTGGCCAGCTTCTCCGCATTGGCCATCGCCGTACTGGCTGCCTGCAGTGGCGGCCACGCCGAAGAAGCGGGCATGCCGCCCCCGCCGGAGGTCAATGCCGCCCCGGTGCTGGTCAAGCAGGTCAGCCAGTGGGACGAGTTCAGTGGCCGCGTGGAGGCGGTGCAGAACGTCGAGCTGCGCCCGCGCGTGTCCGGCTACATCGACAAGGTCAACTATGTCGAAGGCCAGGAAGTGAAGAGGGGTGACGTGCTGTTCCTGATCGATGCACGCACCTACCAGGCTGCCTACGAGCAGGCCAATGCCGAACTGGCACGTGCGCGGACGCAGGCGTCGCTTGCCCGCAGCGAATCCGAGCGTGCCCGCCGCCTGTCCGAGCAGCAGGCCATCTCCACCGAAACCTGGGAGCAGAAGCGCGCGGCAGCCGACCAGGCCGCGGCCGACGTGCAGGCCGCCAAGGCGGCGCTGGACGCGGCCGCGTTGAACCTGGAGTTCACCAAGGTGCGTGCACCCATCAATGGCCGCGCCGGCCGCGCGATGGTCACCGCCGGCAACCTGGTCACGGCCGGCGATGCCGCCAGCGTGCTGACCACGCTGGTATCGCTGGACACGGTGCACGTCTATTTCGACGCCGACGAGGCCACCTTCCTGCGCTATGCGCAGATGGCGCGCAAGGGCGAGCGGCCGAGCGAGCGCGACCAGGCCCTGCCGGTGCAGATCGGCCTGGCCGGCGAGCAGGGCTTCCCGCACGAGGGCAAGGTGGACTTCCTG
Organism: Stenotrophomonas sp. LARHCG68; assembly: GCF_052871705.1. NCBI lineage: Bacteria > Pseudomonadati > Pseudomonadota > Gammaproteobacteria > Lysobacterales > Lysobacteraceae > Stenotrophomonas > Stenotrophomonas sp. LARHCG68. Next base: position 1,455,075 of record NZ_JBIXJV010000001.1, read on the forward strand.
GACAACCAGGTCGTGCGCAGCACCGGCACCATCGGCGTGCGCGCGTTGCTGGACAACGCCGACCGGCAGTTCACCCCGGGCCTGTTCGCACGCGTGCGCCTGCTCGGCAGTGGCCAGTTCCAGGCCATGCTGGTGGACGACAAGGCCGTGCTCACCGACCAGGACCGCAAGTACGTGTACGTGGTCGACAAGGACGGCAAGGCGCAGCGCAAGGACGTGCAGCTGGGCCGTACCGCCGATGGCCTGCGCATCGTCGAGGCCGGGTTGGCCGCCGGTGACAAGGTGATCGTCGACGGCGTGCAGAAGGTCTTCATGCCCGGCATGCCGGTGCAGGCCAAGCCGGTGGCGATGCAGCCCCTGCCGGCCGGGCCGAAGACCGCCGCGCTGAACTGATTTCCGGTTTCGTCTGATGCCGGCGCCGTGCCGGCCACGCGCCTTCGCCCACCACGGGCGAGGGCAGGGTGGCTGCACGCCATCGCTGGCTACTTCAAGGAATTTCCCTCATGGATTTCTCACGTTTTTTCATTGACAGACCGATCTTCGCGGCGGTGTTGTCGATCGTCATCTTCGCGGCCGGCCTGATCACGCTGCCGATCCTGCCGATCAGCGAATACCCGGAAGTGGTGCCGCCGTCGGTGGTGGTGCGCACGGTGTACCCGGGCGCGAACCCCAAGGTGATCGCCGAGACCGTCGCCACGCCGCTGGAGGAAGCCATCAACGGCGTGGAAGGCATGATGTACCTCAAGTCGGTGGCCGGCTCGGACGGCGTGCTGCAGATGACCATCACCTTCCGCCCGGGCACCGACCCGGACGCGGCGGCGGTGAAGGTGCAGAACCGCGTGGCCCAGGCGGAAGCCCGCCTGCCCGAGGATGTGCGCCGGCAGGGCGTGACCACGCAGAAGCAATCGCCCACCTTCCTGATGGTGGTGCACCTGACCTCGCCGGACGGCAAGTACGACACCCTGTACCTGCGCAACTACGCCCGCCTGCACGTCAAGGATGCGCTCACCCGCATTCCCGGCGTGGGCGACGCGCAGATCTTCGGTGGCGGCGACTACGCCATGCGCGCCTGGCTGGACCCGGACCGGGTGGCCTCGCGCGGGCTGACCGCCGGTGACGTGGTGCGCGCCATGCGCGAGCAGAACGTGCAGGTGTCCGCCGGCCAGCTCGGCGCCGAGCCGATGCCCAACAGCCAGTTCCTGACCCTGATCAACGCGCAGGGCCGCCTGCGCAGCGAGCAGGAATTCGGTGACATCGTGCTCAAGAGCGGTGCCGACGGCGAAGTGGTGCGGTTGTCCGACGTGGCGCGCATTGAGCTGGGGGCCGGTGACTACACCCTGCGCTCGCAGCTCGATGGCAAGAACGCGGTGGGCATCGGCATCTTCCAGGCCCCGGGTGCCAACGCGCTGGAGATCCGCGACGCGGTGATCGGCACGATGGACCAGATGCAGAAGACCTTCCCGGCCGGGGTGAAGTACGAGGCCGTGTACGACACCACCATCTTCGTGCGTGACTCGATCAAGGCCGTGGTCTCCACCCTGCTGGAAGCCATCGCGCTGGTGGTGCTGGTGGTGATCCTGTTCCTGCAGACCTGGCGCGCCTCGATCATCCCGTTGATCGCGGTGCCGGTGTCGGTGGTCGGTACGTTCGCCGCGTTGTACCTGCTGGGCTTCTCGATCAACACCTTGAGCCTGTTCGGGCTGGTGCTGGCGATCGGCATCGTGGTCGACGACGCCATCGTGGTGGTGGAGAACGTGGAGCGCAACATCGAGGAAGGCCTGTCGCCAACGGCGGCGGCGCACCAGGCGATGAAGGAAGTGTCCGGGCCGATCGTGGCGATCGCGCTGGTGCTGTGCGCGGTGTTCGTGCCGATGGCGTTCCTGTCTGGCGTGACCGGCCAGTTCTACAAGCAGTTCGCCGTCACCATCGCCATCTCCACGGTGATCTCGGCGATCAACTCGCTGACCTTGTCGCCGGCGCTCGCCGCGCGCCTGCTCAAGCCGCACGGTGCCGCCAAGGATGCCCCGAGCCGCCTGATCGACCGCTTGTTCGGCTGGGTGTTCCGCCCGTTCAACCGCTTTTTCAAGTCCAGCTCGGAGAAGTACGAGCGCGGCGTGTCGAAGATCCTCGGTCGTCGCGGCGCGGTGTTCCTGGTGTATGCGGTGCTGCTGCTGGGCACCGGCGTGATCTTCAAGCTGGTGCCGCCGGGCTTCATCCCGACCCAGGACAAGCTGTACCTGATCGCCGGCGTGAAGCTGCCGGAAGGCGCGTCGATCGCGCGTACCGATGAAATGCTGCGCAAGGTCGCGCAGATCGCCAAGGAGACCGACGGCGTCGCGCACACCATCTCGTTCCCCGGCTTGAACGCGCTGCAGTTCACCAACACGCCCAACACCGGCGTGGCGTTCATCCCGCTCAAGCCGTTCAACGAGCGCAATGGGCGGACTGCTGCCGAGATCAACGCCGAGATCAACCAGAAGATCGCCGGGCTGAAGGAGGGCTTCGCGTTCTCGATGATGCCGCCGCCGATCCTTGGCCTGGGCAACGGCAATGGCTACCAGATGTTCATCGAGGACCGCGGCAACCTGGGCTACGGTGCGCTGCAGACCGCGGTGCAGACCATGCAGGGCGCGGTGATGCAGACGCCGGGCATGGGCTACCCGATCACCAGCTACCAGGCCAACGTGCCGCAGCTCGACGCCGAGGTGGACCGCGTCAAGGCCAAGGCGCAGGGCGTGCAGTTGACCGAACTGTTCGACACGCTGCAGACCTACCTGGGCTCGGCCTACGTCAACGACTTCAACCAGTTCGGTCGTACCTGGCAGGTGATCGCCCAGGCCGATGGCCAGTTCCGTGACAGCGTGGAGGACATCGGCAAGCTGCGCACCCGCAACGATCGCGGCGAGATGGTGCCCATCGGCTCGATGGTGACCATCAAGGAAACCTACGGCCCGGACCCGGTGCTGCGCTTCAACGGCTACCCGGCCGCCGACCTGGCCGGCGAGGCCGACCCGCGCGTGCTGTCCTCGGCGCAGGCGATGAACAAGCTGACCGAGATCGCCGGGCAGGTGCTGCCGGTGGGCATGACCACCGAATGGACCGACCTGAGCTACCAGCAGGCCACGCAGGGCAATGCCGCCTTCATCGTGTTCCCGGTGGCGATCCTGCTGGCGTTCCTGGTGCTGGCCGCGCTGTACGAAAGCTGGTCGTTGCCGCTGGCGGTAATCCTGATCGTGCCGATGACGCTGCTGTCGGCCCTGTTCGGCGTGTGGCTGACCGGCGGTGACAACAACGTGTTCGTGCAGGTGGGCCTGGTGGTGCTGATGGGCCTGGCGTGCAAGAACGCGATCCTGATCGTCGAGTTCGCCCGCGAGCTGGAGATGGGCGGCAAGGGCATCGTCGACGCGGCGCTGGAAGCGTGCCGCCTGCGTCTGCGTCCGATCGTGATGACCTCGATCGCGTTCATCGCCGGCACGATCCCGCTGGTGCTCTCGCACGGTGCAGGTGCCGAGGTGCGCTCGGTCACGGGCATCACGGTGTTCGCCGGCATGCTGGGCGTGACGCTGTTCGGCCTGTTCCTGACCCCGGTGTTCTACGTGGCCCTGCGCAAGCTGGTGACCCGCAACGGTGGCGGCAAGCTGGTCCAGCACGGTGAACCGACGATCCACCATTGAGCCCGACCTGCCCGGGCACGGATGACGGCCCCTGCCAAGGCAGGGGCCGTGACCGCCCAGGTGGCTGTTTCCCTTCCTGTTTCCTTCCCGACTTTCTCCTCCGAGGCTTCCCATGAACCACCACAACCAAAAGATCGCGCTGGTCACCGGCGCCACCCGTGGCATCGGCGTTGAGACCGTGCGCCAGCTGGCGCAGGCGGGCGTGCACACCCTGCTGGCCGGTCGCAAGCGCCAGGCGGCCGTTGACCTGGCCCTGAAGCTGCAGGCCGAGGGCCTGCCGGTGGAAGCGCTGCAGCTGGACGTCGCCGACGCCGACAGCATCGCCATCGCGGTCGAGCACGTCACCGAGCGCCACGGCCGCCTCGACATCCTGGTCAACAACGCCGGTGTGCTGCTTGAGGACCCGGCAGTGGCACCGTCGGCGCAGCCGCTGGATGCCTGGCAGCGCACGTTCGATACCAATGTGTTCGCCCTGGTCGCGGTGACCCAGGCATTCCTGCCGCTGCTGCAGCGTTCGCAGGCCGGTCGCATCGTCAACGTCTCCAGCATCCTGGCCTCGCAGACGCTGCACGCCGACCCGGCGTCGGGGATCTGGGACTTCAAGATTCCCGCCTACAACGCCTCCAAGGCGGCAGTGAACAGCTGGACGCTGAGCCTGGCCTACGAACTGCGCGACACGCCGATCAAGGTCAACACCGTGCACCCCGGTTACGTGAAGACCGACATGAACGGTGGCGAAGGCGAGATCGAAGTGGGCGAAGGCGCGCGCTCCAGCGTGCAGATGGCGTTGATCGGCAACGACGGCCCCACCGGCAGCTTCACTTACCTGGGCGAGGTGCTGCCATGGTGATGCGTGGCCTGACCGTCGCCGTGGCCAGCGCATTGCTGGCCGGCTGCATGACCGTCGGCCCGGACTACACCGCACCGCCCGTGCAGCCAGTGCAATTGCAGGGCACGGCGGACCCGGCGTTCAGCAGCGTGTCGCCGGTGGCTGACTGGTGGTCGCAGTTCAATGACCCGGTGCTGACCCAGCTCATGCACGGCGCGCTGGCCGGCAACCTGGACCTGCGCATCGCGATGGCACGCGTGCGGATGGCGCGCGCGGCGTTCACCGAGCAGCGACTGGACCAGTTGCCGCACGTCACCGTCGGTGGCAGCCAGGACCGGCGCAAGCAGCCGGATGCGAGCCAGGGCGGCGAGCGGGTGTTCAGTGAAACCTACCAGTTGGGCTTCGACGCGGGCTGGGAGCTGGACCTGTTCGGCCGCCAGCGTCGCGCCGCCGAGGCGGCGCGCGCCGACCTGGGCGCCGAGCGTGACAACCTGCTCGATGCACAGGTCACCGTGGCTGCGGAAGTGGCGCGCAACTACTTCGAACTGCGCGGCACGCAGAAGCGCATCGCCGTGGCACGGCAGACGCTGGTCAACCTGCGCGATACCCAGCAGCTCACCGAAACCCGCTGGAAGCTGGGGGCCGGCAGCGAGCTGGACGTGCAGAGCAGTCGCGCGCGATTGAAGGCGATCGAGGCCGACATCCCGCTGCTCGAAGTGTCCGAAGTGCAGTCGCGGCATCGCCTGGCGGTGTTGCTGGGCCAGCGTCCGGAGGCATTGGACGCCTTGCTGCAGCCCCGCGAGGTGCCGGCCTTCGCCCAGGCCCTGCCGTTGGGCGATACCACCGACCTGCTGCGTCGTCGCCCGGACGTGCGCGCGGCCGAGCGCCGCCTTGCCGCGGCGACGGCGCGCGTGGGCGTGGCAACGGCCGACCTGTTCCCGCGCATCAGCGTCAGCGGCTTCGTCGGCTTCCTCGGCGGCGATGCCAACGGCCTGGTGAACGGCAACAACAAGGCGTGGTCACTGACGCCGTCGATCAGTTGGGCCGCATTCGACTTCGGTACCGTGCGTGCACGGCTGCGTGCGAGCAAGGCGCAGGCCGATGGTGTCGCCGCCGAGTACGAGAAGACGGTGCTGCTGGCGCTGGAGGACACCGAGAATGCGCTGACCCGCTATGCCAAGGAGCAGTCGCGCCTGGCGATCATCGCCGAGCAGGCCGAGGCGGCGCGGCGGGCCGAAGCATTGGCGCAGATCCAGTACCGGGAAGGTTCACAGGACTTCCTGGCGCTGCTGGATGCACAGCGCAACCAGCTCGCGGCCGACGACGCGCTCGCCGCGGCCGAGGCCACGGTCAACGTCAACGTGGTGTCGGTGTACAAGGCGCTGGGCGGTGCCGGGCAGTTCGAGGTACCGCTGGCGAGCCGCTAGGCCGTGCACCGCGGGCGCCGATGCACGCGATGGAAGCGGGCATCGGCGCCGAACCCGGGAGCAGCAAACGAAAGAGGCGGCCAATGGCCGCCTCTTCGTGTTTCAAGCCGGAAAAGCAGACCTCAGGCAGCGTTGGCCTGCTCGCGGCGCGGGCCTTCGACCAGCGCACGGCCGACCATGTCGACCAGCAGGTCCAGCTCTGCCTCGTCCATGTTGAAGTGCGGGGTGAAGCGCAGCGAGTTCTCGCCACCGTGGATCACGTTGACGCCGTGCATGCGCAGCCACTCTTCGGTGGAGCCGGCGCCGTAGCACTTGAACTGCGGGGCCAGCTCGCAGGAGAACAGCAGGCCGGTGCCCTGTACCTTGGTGATCAGGCCGCTGAGCCTGGCCTTGAGGGCTTCCAGCTTCTGCACGGCCTGTTCGCCGCGCAGGCGGATGTTCTGGCGCACGTCCGGCGACAGGTGGGCCAGGGTGGCACAGGCCACGTCCAGCGCACGCGGGTTGGTGGTCATGGTGTTGCCGTACACGCCCTTGCGGTACAGGCCCGCGGCATGCTCGGTGACGGCCAGCACCGACAGCGGGAACTGCGCGCCGTTCAGGGCCTTGGAATAGGTTTCCATGTCCGGCGGGTCCAGCGTCTCGTAACCGGGGTAGTCGACGAAGGACAGCGTGCCGTGCACGCGCAGTGCGGCCTGGATGGAGTCGATCAGCAGCAGGCTGCCGTGCTCGCGGGTGAGCTCGCGCGCGACCTTGTAGAAGCTGGCCGGCACCGCGCGGCCCGGGTCGCCTTCGCCCATCACCGGCTCCAGGAACACGGCCTCGATGAACCAGTTGTTGGCTTCGGCATCGGCGAACACCTTGCGCAGCACGGCTTCGTCGTACGGCGGGATGGTGATGACGCTGTTCTCGCCGCGGTAGCTGGCCAGGTGCTGGTCATACGACTTGCGGCTGGAGTCCGAATACAGCGCCGGGCGGTCGGTACGGCCGTGGAAGCTGCCCTTGATGACCACGCGCTTGATGGTGGCGCCGGCGTGGCGGGCACCCGGGTCGGTCTGCAGCTTGGCGTTGATGTCGGCGATGCGCGCGGCCAGGCCCACGGCTTCGGAGCCGGAGTTCAGGCACATGAAGTGGGTGAACGGGCAACCGCCGCGGGTGTGGCCGATCTCCTTGCGCATGGCGTTGGTGAAGCGGCGCTGGGCCAAGCTCGGGGTCATGATGTTGGCCATGACCTGCGGCTTGGCGGCGGCGTCCATCACGTCGGCCGGGGTGTGGCCGAAGCCGAGCATGCCGTAGCCGCCGGCGTCGTACAGCACCGCGCCCTTGAGTGAGATCACCCACGGGCCGCGCGCGGCCAGCGCGATGTACGGGACCACGGCGTCATCGGCGTAGAAATTGACGAAACCGGCCTGCATCGCGGCGATCTGGTCCTTTTCGTCCAGATCCAGCAGGTCGGCGGCTTCGTCCTTGATGCGGGTGTATTCGGTGGCGGCAGCCGCGATGGCCTGGGCCAGATCGGGATGGGCGGTGGCCAGGCGTTCGACGCTGGCATCGTCCAGACCCTGGGTAAGGCGGGTGCCGGCGTGCGCGCGAAGCGGGGCGAGGGGGCCGAGTACGGTCATGCTCATCTCCAGAAGTAACTTGTATATATCCATTATCTGGAGATTCTGGACATATGGCAGATATGAACTGGACGGATTTTCTGGTAATTTCGTCGAATCGACGAATCTGGTTTGCAATGTGAAGATTTCCGCCGCTGATGAACGCCTGTTGTCCGTGCTGCGCGAGGACGCGCGCGCCTCCACCGCCCAGATCGCCCGCCGGCTCGGGCTTTCGCGGACCACCGTGCAGAGCCGCATCGACCGTCTGGAGCAGCAGGGGGTGATCGCCGGTTACACCGTGCGCACCCACGAGGACTACGAGCAGGGCCAGGTGCGCGCACATGTGCTGATCACCGTGCTGCCGAAGAAGATGCCGGCGGTGGTGAAGGCGCTGCGCGACATCGCCGAAGTGCGCTCGCTGCATTCGGTCAGCGGCAACCACGACCTGATCGCGATGGTGGTGGTGGGCGGCGTCGGCGAAATGGACGTGGTCACCGATGCCATCGGCGCCATCGACGGCGTGGAGCGCACGACCAGCGCGATCATCCTGTCGACCAAGTTCGAGCGCTGAGGGGGCGGGCAGCGCCGAGCCATGCCCGGCAGGGCTCCCGGCCTCCCGGCGCTGGCCGGGCCGCCTACCAGCCGAAAACCGCATGGGGGCTACAATAGCCGGCTCCCCGTACGACGTTCCGGCCTTGAAGAAGTCCGATTTTCACTATGACCTGCCCGAGGCGTTGATCGCCCAGGCGCCCCTGGCCGAGCGTTCGGCCAGCCGGCTGATGCTGGTGCCGCCGGCACCGGCCGCCTTCGATGACCGCCATGTGCGCGACCTGCCGACGCTGTTGCAGCCCGGTGACCTGCTGGTGTTCAACGATACCCGGGTGATCCCGGCGCGCCTGTTCGGGCAGAAGGCCACCGGTGGCCGGGTCGAGATCCTGATCGAACGGCTGCTCGGCGGCCAGCAGGCCCGTGCCCAGATCGGTGCCAGCAAGTCGCCCAAGCCGGGCAGCCGCATCCAGCTCGACGCCGGCGGCGAGGCCGAGGTGCTGGGCCGCGATGGCGAGTTCTATGTCCTGCGGTTCGACATCCCCGAGCCGCTGGAGTCGTGGCTGGTCCACGAGGGCCGGCTGCCGCTGCCGCCGTACATCCACCGCGAGCCCGGCCTGGATGACCGCGAGCGTTACCAGACCGTGTTCGCGCGCCAGGTCGGTGCGGTGGCCGCTCCCACCGCCGGCCTGCATTTCGACGAAGGCCTGCTGGCGCAGTTGCGCGAACGCGGCGTGCAGTTCGGCCACATCACCCTGCACGTCGGCGCCGGCACCTTCCAGCCGGTGCGCGTGGATGACCTGAGCCAGCACGCGATGCACCGTGAATGGCTCAACGTCGGCGCCGAACTGGTCGAGCAGGTGCGCCGCACCCGCGCGGCCGGGGGGCGCGTGATCGGTGTCGGTACCACCGTGGTGCGGGCGCTGGAGAGCGCCATGCGCGAGGGCGAGCTGCAGCCGTACGCCGGCGAGACCCAGATCTTCATCACCCCCGGCTACCGCATCCGCAGCGTCGATGCGATGGTGACCAACTTCCACCTGCCCGAAAGCACCCTGCTGATGATGATCAGCGCCTTCGCTGGCAAGGCCCGGGTGTTCGAGGCCTATGCCCACGCCATCGCGCAGGAGTACCGCTTCTTCAGCTACGGCGATGCGATGCTGCTGTTCCCGCAGGGCGGGGAGGGCGCCGGCGACGGCGGGGATGCCGCCTCCCGTCCCGGCTGACCGCCAGCCCCCGGCGATCCAAGCCCCGCCGAACGCGCGCCGGTAGACTGTCCGTCTCCGGCGCGCCTGATTTCCGCCCCCATTCCCGAGTTCCTGCCTCTCGTCATGTCCCGACTGCACTTCAAGCTCCAGACCACCGATGGCCGCGCCCGCCGCGGCCAGCTGTCCTTCCCGCGCGGCACCGTGCAGACCCCGGCGTTCATGCCGGTGGGCACGTATGGCTCGGTGAAGGGGGTGCTGCCGGAGCAGGTCCGCGCGCTCGGCGCCGAGATCATCCTGGGCAACACCTTCCACCTGTACCTGCGCCCGGGCCTGGACGTCATCGCCGACCACGGCGGCCTGCACGGGTTCTGCCGCTGGGACGGCCCGATCCTGACCGACTCTGGTGGTTTCCAGGTGTTTTCGCTGGCACATCGCCGCAAGATCACCGAGGAAGGCGTCACCTTTGCCTCGCCGACCGACGGCGCCCGGGTCTTCCTGGGGCCGGAGGAGAGCATGAAGATCCAGAAGGTGCTGGATTCGGACATCGTCATGATCTTCGACGAATGCACCCCGTACCCGGCCACCGAGGCGGTGGCGCAGAAGTCGATGGAACTGAGCCTGCGCTGGGCCCAGCGCAGCCGCAACGCGCATGACGCGATGGGCAATGACGCGGCACTGTTCGGCATCGTCCAGGGTGGCGTGCATACCGACCTGCGCAGCCGCTCGGCCGAGGGGCTGCAGAAGATCGGCTTCGACGGCTACGCCATCGGCGGCCTGGCGGTGGGCGAGCCCGAGCACGAGCGCAACGCCATGCTCGACCACATGCACCCGATCCTGCCGGCCGACCATCCGCGCTACCTGATGGGCGTCGGCCGCCCGGAAGACCTGGTCGAGGGTGTGGCACGCGGCGTGGACATGTTCGACTGCGTCATGCCGACCCGCAACGCCCGCAACGGCCACTATTTCACCTCCTTCGGCACCGTGCGCATCCGCAACGCCAGGTACGAGCGCGACATGGACCCGATCGAGCCGGGCTGCGGCTGCCACGCCTGCACCAGCGGCTACACCCGCGCCTACCTGCGCCACCTGGACCGCTGCAACGAGATGCTGGCGCCGATGCTGGGCACCCTGCACAACCTGTTCTATTACGAAAAACTGATGGCCGACATGCGCGCGGCGATCGAGGCGGGAACCTTCCTGGCCTTCCGCGAGTCCTTCTACGCGGCCCGGGGCGTGTCTGCCCCGGCCTTGTCGGGGGAGTAACCCAGCAGCCACGCGGCCCGGGACGAGGTCCCGGGGCCGTGGCATACTTCACGGCTGACCCCGTTTCGCGGTGACCGCCGGCCCCAGGCCGGGCAGGGTGCCGCCCAACACCAAGGACTTACGTAATGAATCTGATGGCCATCCTGCTTCCCGTCGCCCAGGCCGCCCCGGCTGCCCCGGGCATGGGCACCTTCCTGCTGCCGATCGCCCTGATCGCGGTCATGTACTTCCTGATGATCCGCCCGCAGATGAAGCGCCAGAAGGAACACAAGGCGATGCTGGACAAGATCAGCAAGGGCGACGAAGTGCTGACCTCCGGCGGCATCGCCGGCGTGGTCACCGACATCGGCGACAACTTCGTCACCGTCGAAGTGGCCGACAACGTGCGCATCCGCGTGCAGAAGGGCTCCATCGGCAACGTGCTGCCCAAGGGCACGCTGAAGTCGGCTGCCTGAGGCTGAATTCCCTTTCCGTCACGTCGTGACGCCGGGAAGGCGCCACGCAGGAATCCGCAATGCTTGAATTTCCACGTTGGAAGTACTTCCTGATCGTGATCGTTCTGGCGGTCAGCGCGCTGTATGCGCTGCCGAACATGTACCAGAAGGATCCGTCCGTCCAGATCACCGCCAACCGCGGTGGCCAGATCGATGACGCCTTCAAGGAGCGCGTCACCACGGCGTTGGGTACCGCCGGTGTCACGCCCAAGGGCGTGGCCAAGGAAGGCGACAGCCTGATCGTCCGCCTGCCGTCGCTGGATGCGCAGACGCGCGCCAACGACGTGCTGCGCGAGGCGGCCGGCGAGAACTACACCGTCGCCCTGAACCTGGCTTCGACCGTGCCGGAATGGCTGGCCAAGCTCGGCGGCAAGCCGATGGTGCTGGGCCTGGACCTGGTCGGTGGCGTGCACTTCGCGCTGCAGGTCGACCAGAAGGCCGCCGTGGACAAGCGCTTCGAGGCCTTCACCGAAGACGTGCGGACCACCCTGCGTGACAGCCGCGTCACCTACCGTTCGGTGGAGCGTCGTGGCAACAGCGACATCCAGGTCACCTTGGCCAACGCCGCCGATGCGGACAAGGCCCGCGCCGCGCTGGCCAAGGCGCAGCCGACCTTCACCTACTCGGTGAGTGGCGATCGCATCACCGCCACGGTGCCGCAGACGGAAATGAGCCAGATCGCCACTGGTGCGATCGAGCAGAACCTGACCACGCTGCGCAACCGCGTCAACGAACTGGGCGTGGCCGAGCCGATCATCCAGCGCCAGGGCGACGACCGCATCGTGGTCGAGCTGCCGGGCGTGCAGGACACCGCCGAAGCCAAGCGCATGATCGGTGCCACCGCGACGCTGGAGTACCGCGCCGTGGTCGACGGAAACGCGCAGGATGCCCTGACTACCGGCCGCATCCCGCCGGAAGCCAAGCTGTATCAGCAACGTGACAACCGTGGTCCGATTCTGCTGAACAAGCGCACCATCGTCACCGGCGACCAGATGGTCAAGGCCAACGTCTCCACCGACCAGAATGGCCTGCCGTCGGTGAGCGTGACGCTCAACGCCGTGGGCGGCCAGCGCATGTTCGACTTCACCAGCGCCAACGTCGGCAAGCCGATGGCCGTGGTCTACACCGAGCGCATCCCGCAGGTGACCATGGTCAATGGCAAGGAAGAGCGCAGCTTCCGCGTCAAGGAAGAAGTGATCTCGGTGGCCAACGTCAACGGCGTGTTCGGCAAGGAGTTCCAGACCACCGGCCTGGAGAAGACCGAGGCTGACGGCCTGGCCAAGCTGCTGCGTGCCGGTTCGCTGGCCGCGCCGATGGACTTCGTCGAGGAATACGTGATCGGCCCGAGCCTGGGCAAGGAAAACGTGGCCCGCGGCGTCAAGGCCGTGGTGTTCTCGTTCGTGTTCACCCTGGTGTTCTTCACCGTCTACTACCGCATGTTCGGTGCGATCACCTCGGTGGCGCTGCTGTTCAACCTGCTGATCGTGGTGGCGGTGATGTCGCTGTTCGGCGCCACCATGACCCTGCCGGGCTTCGCCGGCCTGGCGTTGTCGGTGGGCCTGTCGGTGGACGCCAACGTGCTGATCAACGAGCGTATCCGCGAGGAGTTGCGGCTGGGCATGCCGGCCAAGAAGGCGATCGCCGAAGGCTACGAGCGTGCATCGGGCACCATCCTGGACGCCAACCTGACCGGCCTGATCGTGGGCGTGGCGCTGTACGCGTTCGGCACGGGCCCGCTGAAGGGCTTCGCGCTGACCATGATCATCGGTATTTTCGCCTCCATGTTCACCGCGATCACCGTGTCGCGTGCGCTGGCCACGTTGATTTATGGCCGCCGCAAGAACCTGAAGTCCGTGGCGATCTGATCGGGAAGAGACTCAATACATGAAACTGTTTCCACTCCATATCGTCCCGAACGACACCAACATCGACTTCATGCGCCACCGCAAGCCCGTGCTTGCGCTGATGGTGGTGCTGCTGTTGCTGTCGGTGGCCGTGATCGGCTTCAAGGGCTTCAACTACGCGCTGGAGTTCACCGGCGGTACCGTGGTGCGCACGCACTTCGAGAAGCCGATCAACGCCGACAACGTGCGTGAAAGCCTGTCCAAGGCCGGCTTCGAGAACGCCCAGGTGCAGAGCGTGGGCGGCGGCAACGACGTCATGATCCGCCTGCAGCCGGACGGTGAGCACAACAACGCCGCCGATGCCGCTGCCCAGGTGGCGGAGAAGGTGCGCGTGGCGGTGACCACCACCGACAACCCTGCCTCGGTGCAGCCGGGCGAGTTCGTCGGTCCGCAGGTGGGCAAGGACCTGGCCCTGAACGGCGTCTACGCGACCCTGTTCATGGTGATCGGCTTCCTGATCTACATCGCCGCGCGCTTCGAATGGAAGTTCGCGATCGTGGCCAGCATCACCGCGTTCTTCGACCTGATCCTGACCATCGCCTACATGTCGCTGCTGGGTCGTGAGTTCGACCTGACCGTGCTGGCCGGCATGCTCTCGGTGATGGGTTTCGCCATCAACGACATCATCGTGGTGTTCGACCGTGTCCGCGAAAACTTCCGCAGCCTGCGCGCAGAGCCGCTGGAAGTGCTGAACAAGTCGATCAACCAGACGCTGTCGCGTACGGTGATCACCGCGGTGATGTTCTTCCTGTCGGCGCTGGCGCTGTACCTGTACGGCGGCGAGTCGATGGAAGGCCTGGCCGAGACGCACATGGCCGGTGCGGTGATCGTGGTGGTGTCCTCGATCATCGTGGCGGTGCCGCTGCTGAGCATCGGCCCGTTCAAGGTCAGCAAGCAGGACCTGATGCCCAAGGCCAAGGACGTCGAGGAGCTGGCCCGTCGCCCGTGACGGTGCCCCTCCCGGCAACCCGGAAAAGCCGCGCACCGCGCGGCTTTTCTTTTGCCCGCGCCGGCAGGTTGCACGGGGATTTCCATGCGGTGGCGTCGGTTGTGTTCGCTGCGGGTGCACACTACGATCCTTCCGGTTCGGCGCCGGGCCGTGGTTTCCCTGTCATGGCGGCGCTGTTTTCCTGCTTACCTAGCTGAGGTTTTCATGGTCATCAAACCGCGTGTGCGCGGCTTCATCTGCGTCACCACCCACCCGACCGGTTGCGACGCGGCGGTCAAGGAACAGATCGACTACATCCAGTCGTTGCCGAAGCTGGCCAATGGCCCGAAGAAGGTGCTGGTGCTGGGTGCCTCGACCGGTTACGGACTGGCGGCGCGCATCAAGGCGGCCTTCGGCAGCGATGCGGCCACGCTGGGCGTGTTCTTCGAGCGTCCGGGCAGCGAGACCAAGCCGGGCACGGCGGGCTGGTACAACTCCGCCGCGTTCGAGAAGTACGCGCACCAGGCCGGCCTGTACGCGCGCAGCGTCAACGGCGACGCGTTCTCCGACGAGGTGAAGCAGAAGGTTATCGAGATCATCAAGGCCGACCTGGGCCAGGTTGACCAGGTCGTCTACAGCCTGGCGGCGCCGCGTCGCAAGCATCCCAAGACCGGCGAGGTGATCAGCTCCACGCTCAAGCCGATCGGCGCGCCGATCACGCTGCGCGGCCTGGATACCGACAAGGAAGTGCTGACCGAAACCACGCTGCAGCCGGCTACCGCCGAGGAGATCGCCGGCACCGTGCAGGTGATGGGGGGCGAGGACTGGCAGATGTGGATCGATGCGCTGCTGGAAGCCGGCGTGCTGGCACCGGGCGCCACCACCACCGCCTTCACCTACGTGGGCGAGGAGATCACCCAGGCCATCTACTGGAACGGTTCCATCGGTGCGGCCAAGAAGGACCTGGATGCCAGGGTCAAGGACATCCGCGGCAAGCTGCAGGGCATCGGCGGCGACGCGCGCGTGTCGGTGCTCAAGGCGGTGGTGACCCAGGCCAGCTCGGCCATCCCGACCATGCCGCTGTACCTGTCGCTGCTGTTCAAGGTGATGAAGGAAGAAGGCACGCACGAGGGCTGCATCGAGCAGCTCGATACGCTGTACGACATCCTGTACAACGGCCCGCAGGGTGGCGCCAACGCGGCTGACCATATCCGCCCGGCACTGGTTGACGGCAAGGGTCGCGACGTCGCGCTGGTCGACGCCGAAGGCCGCCTGCGCGCGGACTACAAGGAAATGGCCCCGGAAGTGCAGGGCAAGGTGCTGCAGCTGTGGCCGCAGGTGACCAACGAGAACCTGTACGAGATCAGCGACCTGGCCGGCTACAAGGCCGACTTCCTGCGCCTGTTCGGCTTCGGCATCGACGGCGTGGATTACGAGGCTGATGTGAACCCGGACGTGGCGATCCCGGGCATCGTCGAGGTCTGAGCCTCGGCGGTTCCGGAAACAGAAGGGCCGCGCGATGCGCGGCCTTTTTGTTCCTACATGATGGCGAGGGCCCGTGGAGCCCCTCATCCGCCCTTCGGGCACCTTCTCCCGCAGGCGGGAGAAGGGAGCATCAATCGTACGCTGTCGGTGCAAAAGCCCCTCTCCCGTGTACGGGAGAGGGGTTGGGGTGAGGGCAGGCCTCAGTTGAACTCGAAGTCCATCTGCGCCGTCGGCGGCCCGACGAAATCGCCCTGTACGTAGTCCACGCCGGCACTGAACAGCAGGCTCATGGTGGCCGCGTCGGTGACGAACTCGGCAACGGTGAGGATGCCGGCCTCCTGCGCCTTGCCGGTGATCTCGCGGGTCTTGTCCAGCTGTTCCTTGGCCTGCGCCGGATCGGCGGTGAAGCTGCGGTCCAGCTTGAGGAACGCCGGTTGGAAATGGGCCAGCAGCTGGAACGAATCCAGGCCCGAGCCGAACTGCTCCAGCCCGACCTTGCAGCCCATCGTGGCCACGCCGGCGAGGAACTGCTGCGCGTTGCGCAGGTGGGTGAACACCTTGGCCTCGGGGATCTGCAGCCACAGCTGGTCGCCGTCCACGCCTTCGTTGGCCAGCCCGTCGCGGATGACGTCCAGCAACTGCGGGTCGGTGAACGACTCGGGGGTGATGCGCACCATCAGGCGGGTGGTGTGGCCGGCGCGGCGGCGTTCCCCCAGCGCGCGGATGGCGTTGGCCACCACCCAGCGGTTGAGCGGCGCCAGCAGGCCGTGGTCCTCGGCGATGGGCAGGAAGGTGCCAGGGCTGACCAGCTCGCCGTTGTTCTCCAGCAGCAGCGAGGTGTCGTACAGCTGCATCGGCTCTCCCATCAGGTTCAACACCGGGCGGAAACGCAGATGGAACCCGTCGCCTGCGATGGCCTCGCCGATGCGCTGCACCCAGCGCTGGATGCGTTCTTCCTCGACGCGATCGGTCGCGCCCGGGTCGAACACCTTGACCGTGTTGCCGCCCAGCTCGATGGCCGCGCGGTTGCAGTCGTTGGCATGGCTGAGCACCTGGCCGACGCTGGCGATCTTCTCGCCGACCTGCACGCCGCCGATGCTGACAGTGACCGTGGCCGAACGCTGGCCGATGCTGAACACATGGGAGGCGAAGGCCTGGCGCACGCGTTCGGCCACCTGCGTGGTGTGCGCGTACTGGCCCTGGCAGAGCAGGGCGAAGCTGTGCTCGCCGAAGCGTGCCAGCTGCGCCTCCTCGTTGATGGCGCTCGCCAGGTGCTGGCCGAGCGCGGCGATCAGCGCATCGGCCGAATCCAGGCCGATGTCCGCCAGCAGGCGGTTGTAGTGGTCCGGTTCGACCAGCAGGAAGCCGTACTGGCCGTCGCTGCGGCTGACCTGGGCCACCGCGTTCTCCAGGTGGACCATGAAGGTGGGGCGGTTGAGCAGGCCGGTGACCTGGTCGCGCTGGCGCAGCTCCTCCACCTCGCGCGCCAGTTCGGGGTCGAACTCCTCGCGGCGGCGGAACACCACCTGGAAGCAGGACTCGCCTTCGTAGGTGGCGGCGGTGAACTCCATCGTCGCCGGGAAGGTGTCGCCGTCCTGGTTGCGCGCATGCACTTCGTACTGCGGCGGCGGCGCCTCGCCCTTGCTCAGCGACTTGAGCAGGTTCTTGAAGTCCTCCACGTACTGCGGGGCGACCATGTCCAGCAGCGAGATGCCTTCCACGTCATCGAACGACTCATACCCGAACATGTCCAGGTACGCCTCGTTGGCGCGGATGTGCATCCCTTCGTGGATGTAGGAGATGGGGTCGCGCGAGGAGGAGATCAGCGCATCGCAGCGGCGCTCGGTCTCGCGCATCTGTACTTCGATGCGGCGCAGGCCGCGGCGTGCCTGCAGGTCGGTCCATTCGGTGCGCACCACCGACAGCAGGTGGTCCGGCTCGGTGCGCAGGGCGATGGCGCGGATGCCGTTGGCCGAGGCGTCGAGCAGCAACTGCGCGTCGACCTGGTCGGCCAGCAGGATCATCGGGATGTCCTTGCCACTGGCGGCGACCTGCTGGGTCAGCAGCGACTGCGGGATCGTGTACGCGTTGGCGGCCAGCACCAGGTCGAGCGGCTGCCCGCCCACGGCCTGGACCAGCTCGTCCGGGCTCTGCGGCCGGAAGGGACGCACGGCGATGCCGCTGTTGCGCAACGTACTGACGATGGCTTCGGCATTCTCGGCGCTGTCATCGACGATCAGCAGGCGCAAGGTGATGTCTTTGGCGTTCTGCATTCAAGACTCCTTCGGACGCCGTTTAATACACGATGGGCAGGTACGGCGTCTATGCGTGGAACGTTTGACAGTGCCGGGATGGGGCACAAATGGCCCCTGTGCGGCTCATGCCACCTGGCCCGCCGCGTGGCCGGAAGCCCAGGCCCACTGGAAGTTGTAGCCGCCCAGCCAGCCGGTCACGTCCAGCACCTCGCCGATGAAATGCAGGCCCGGCACGTGCTGCGATTCCATCGTCGAGGACGATACCTTGCGCGTGTCCACGCCGCCGAGGGTGACTTCGGCGGTGCGGTAGCCCTCGGTGCCGCTGGCGACCAGTGGGAAGTCGGAAAGCAGGCTGGCGGCGGCCTGCAGCTCGCGTTCGTCCAGTTGCCGCACCGGCTTGTCCTTGAGCCACTGCTCGCACAGGCGCAGCGCCAGCCGGCGCGGGATGACCTCCGACAGCACGGTGCGCAGCTCGGAGGCGCCGCGCTCGCGCTTCATCGCGCGCAGCCACTCGGCCGCATTGCGGTCGGGCAACAGGTCCAGGCGCAGGTCGTCGCCGGGTTGCCAGTACGAGGAGATCTGCAGGATCGCCGGGCCGCTGATGCCACGGTGGGTCAGCAGCATGAAGTTGCGGAAGTGCTGGCCGTTGCAGCGCGCTTCCACCGGCAGGGCGACGCCGCTGAGGTCGGCGAAGCGTTCCTGGTGCTTGCCACTGAGCGTGAGCGGTACCAGCCCGGCGCGGGTCGGCAGCACTTCGTGGCCGAAGCGGCGCGCCACTTCATAGCCGAAGCCGCTGGCGCCCATGCTCGGGATGGACAGCCCGCCGGTGGCGATCACCAGCGAGGCGCAGTGGAACAGCCCCTGCACGGTGCGCACGCGGAAGCCGTCGGCGCCGCGCTCGATGTCCTCCACGCCACAGTCGGTGCGCACCTGCACGCCGGCGGCACTGCATTCGTCCAGCAGCATTCTTACGATCTGCTTGGAGGAGATGTCGCAGAACAGCTGGCCCAGTTCCTTCTCGTGGTAGGCGATGCCGTGCCGCTCGACCATGTCGATGAAGTCGGCCGGCGTGTAGCGTGCCAGCGCCGACTTGCAGAAGTGCGGGTTGGCCGAGAGGAAGTTGGCCGGCGTGGTGCCGGTGTTGGTGAAGTTGCAGCGCCCGCCACCGGACATCAGGATCTTCTTGCCCGGCTTGTTGGCATGGTCGATCACCTGCACGATGCGACCGCGCTGGCCGGCGGTGAGCGCACACATCAGGCCGGCGGCACCGGCGCCGACCACCAGCACGTCGCAACGGATCGTGTTCACTGCCACCGCCTGCTCAGGCTGCCGGGCGCTTGCGCCACTGCGGGATCACGTCCAGTTGCATCTGGTCGTTGATCAGCTGCACCTCGCCGTCCTGGATCAGCACGCTCCAGCGCATGGCGCGCTGGATCTGGCTGCCCCAGCGTTCGACGAAATCGCCGGGCAGGTCGAGCACGGACAGGTTGTCGAAGCGGGCCAGTGGCTTGCCCTGCTTCTGCCACCAGATATCCGAGGCATTGCCGCCGTAGTTGATGATCTGCACGCGGCCGCTGCGGTTGCAGGCCTTGCGGATGCGCGATTCGTCCGGCTGGCCCAGGTCGATCCACTGCACGATGTCGCCGGTGTAATCGTGTTCCCACAGGTCCGGCTCGTCATCGGTGCTCAGCCCGCGGCCGAACTCCAGCCGGTCGTCGGCATTCAGGGCGAAGGCGAGCAGGCGGACCATCAGCCGCTCGTCGGTTTCGGACGGGTGCTGGGCCAGGGTCAGGTTGTGGGTCGCGTAGTAGCCGCGGTCCATGTCGCTGATCTGCAGCTCGGCCTTGCGGATGGTGGCAGTAAGGGCCATGGGATTACCGGGGGCAAAGACCGACAATGATACGGCTTTGCCCCTGCCGGGACCCGAACGCGTGAGCACCGACGATCTGCCCAGTCATCTGCAATTGGCCCCCGGTCCGTGGGCGAGCCTGCTGGAGGGGTTGTGCGCGCGCTTTCCGGCGATCACGCGCGCGCAGTGGCTGGACCGGTTCGCGCGGGGGCGGGTCCAGGCCCTGGATGGCAGCGCGCTGGACCCGGGGCAGCCTTGGCAGGCCGGGCGTGAGATCCGCTACTTCCGCGAGGTGGCGCAGGAGCCGGTGGTGCCGTTCGAGGCGGACATCCTGTACCGGGACGCGCATCTGCTGGTGGCCGACAAGCCGCATTTCCTGCCGGTGATGCCGGCCGGGCGGCATGTCCGGCAGACGCTGCTGGCGCGCCTGGTGGCCTGCACCGGCAACCCGGCACTGGTGCCGCTGCATCGGATTGACCGGGGCACGGCCGGGTTGGTGCTGTTTTCCTGCAACCCGGAGAGCCGGGCGTCGTACCAGCGCCTGTTCGCCGAGCGGAAGATCGAAAAGCACTACGAGGCGCTGGCGCCGGCCTTGCCGGACTGCGTGTTCCCCGTGCAGCGGCATAGCCGGCTGGAGCGTGGCGAGCCGTTCCATGTCATGCGCGAGGGCATTGGCGCGCCCAATGCGCTGAGCCGGATCGATGTGATCGAGCGGGGCAGGGAGATCTGGCGTTACGCCCTGGAGCCGGTGAGCGGGCGCAAGCACCAGTTGCGCGTGCACATGGCCGCGCTGGGCGCGCCGATCCTGGGGGACGATTGCTATCCGCGCTTGCTGCAGCGCGCGCCGGACGATTTCAGTACCCCGCTGCAGTTGCTGGCCCGTCGCTTGGCCTTCATTGATCCGTTGAATGGCGAACCGCGCCAGTTCACCAGCCCGCGTCGGCTGGGGTGATGTCCCGGCCAAGCGTTAGGCCGATGCATTGCCGTGGTGCAGGGATTGGGGCCCGGCTGCCGGTGACGGCCCCGCGGCTGCAAGGTGGTGGACGCCCTGGCCGGCAGCCCCGGATGCCTAGGCGATTGGCCGTGGGCGCTGGGCGAGCCAGCGGTCCAGCTGCGCGGCGAAGGCCTGGCGGTCGCGTGGGTGCAGGGCGGCCGGGCCACCGGTCTGGATGCCGGCGCCGCGCAACTCCTCCATGAAGTTCCGTACCGACAGTCGCTCGGCGACGCTGTTGGTGGTGTAGACCTCTCCCCGCGGGTTCAGCGCCGCGGCTTGCCTGTCCAGCACGCGGGCGGCCAGCGGGATGTCCTGGGTCACGACCAGGTCGCCGGCGGCGACCCGCTCGACGATGGCGTCGTCGGCCACGTCTGGGCCACCGGGCACCTGCAGCGCGCGGATGAACCGGGAGGCCGGGGTGCGGATCCATTGGTTGGCCACCAGTACCGTTTCGATGCCGGTGCGCTCGGCGGCGCGGAACAGGATGTCCTTGATGACGACCGGGCAGGCGTCGGCGTCAACCCAGATGCGGGGGGCGGGCGGGGAATCGGGAGCAGTCATGGGGCGCAGTGTAGCGGTGCCCCCTTGGGGCGCCGACCGGCGCTGCCCGGCCAAGTCCATGAATCCGGACGACATTGGCGCGGTGCTGAACCGCTCAGCTTTGATGAATACGGTATTTATCGCTTTTTAACCAAAAGCCGCGTATCGTTCGCCCCACTGTGCTTGCAAGGGTCACCGTGAATCGTGGCCTGATGCAGTTGATCTCACCGATCCGCTCATCGTTCCGCTTTACCAACGCCTGCAACTCAGTCTCGGCCCCGAATATCCGGTGGCTGCGATTTTTCTCATCAATGTTTCAGGAGTTTGTAATGTCTGATCGTCAGACCGGCACTGTGAAGTGGTTCAACGATGCCAAGGGCTTTGGCTTCATCACCCCGGAAAGCGGCCCGGACCTGTTCGTGCACTTCCGCGCCATCCAGGGCACCGGCTTCAAGTCGCTGCAGGAAGGCCAGAAGGTGACCTTCGTCGCCGTGCAGGGCCAGAAGGGCATGCAGGCTGACCAGGTGCAGGCGGTCTAATCGACCCCTGCCACCGCAAGGTAGCTTGGAACGCCGGAAGCGAAAGCTTCCGGCGTTTTCTTTTGTGCCGCCCCGTGGCCGACCGTGCACGCCATAACCGGTAGGATCCGGGTGTACGGCAGTGACGAGCAGGCGATGCAGAACAACGACCCTCATTTCGACAACCGATTCGTGCAGGCGCTGCCCGGCGATCCCGAGCGTGGCCCCGGCCGCCGCGAAGTGCGCGGTGCGCTCTGGTCGGCAGTCAGTCCCACGCCGGTGGCCGCTCCCCGCCTGCTGGCGTACTCACCCGAGGTGGTGGCACTGCTGGGTTTCAACGAATCCGTCGTTCAGGGTGAAGGCTTCGCGCAGGTGTTCGGCGGCAACGCGCTGTATGCCGGGATGCAGCCGTGGGCGGCCAACTATGGCGGGCACCAGTTCGGCCAATGGGCCGGGCAGCTCGGCGATGGCCGCGCGATCTCGTTGGGCGAACTGCTGGCCGGCGGCCAGCGCTGGGAGCTGCAGCTGAAAGGCGCGGGGCCGACCCCGTACTCGCGCGGCGCCGACGGCCGGGCGGTGCTGCGCTCCTCGGTACGCGAGTTCCTGTGCTCCGAGGCGATGCATCACCTGGGGGTGCCGACCACTCGCGCCCTGAGCCTGGTGGCTACCGGTGAAACGGTGGTGCGCGACATGTTCTACGACGGCAACCCGCAGGGCGAACCCGGCGCGGTGGTGTGCCGGGTGGCGCCGTCGTTCCTCCGTTTCGGCAGCTTCGAACTGCCCGCCTCGCGCGGGGACATCGCGCTGCTGACCCAACTGGTGGCGTTCTGCATCGACCGCGACTACCCCGAACTGGCCGACGCCGGCGCGCAGCGCCATGCGCGCTGGTTCGAGCAGGTCTGCACGCGCACCGCGGTGATGGTGGCGCACTGGATGCGGGTGGGCTTCGTGCATGGCGTGATGAACACCGACAACATGTCCATCCTCGGGCTGACCATCGATTACGGCCCGTATGGCTGGGTGGAGGACTACGACCCGGAATGGACGCCCAACACCACCGATGCGCAGGGCCGTCGCTATCGCTTCGGCACGCAGATGCAGGTGGCGTACTGGAACCTGGTGCGGCTGGCGCAGGCCGTGTCGCCGCTGTTCGAGGATGCCGCGCCGCTGCAGGCCGGGCTGGATGCGTTCCGGACGCGGTTCGAGCAGGAGCAGCGCCATCATCTGGTGGCCAAGCTGGGCCTGGGCCGTTTCGTCGAGGGGGACGACACCTTGATGGCGCAGTTCCTGCAACTGCTGCACGAGGGCGAAATGGACATGACGCTGGCGTTCCGTGCCTTGGCCGAGGTGGACCCCGCGGCGCCGGATGTGGCGGTGCTGGAGGCGGCGTTCTACGCGCCGGACAAGCGCGGGCAGGTGCTGCCGAAGCTGCAGGACTGGCTGCAGCGGCACGGCCAGCGCGTGCTGGCCGACGGGCAGGCGCCGGAGGTGCGTCGCGCCGCGATGAACGCCGCCAACCCGAAGTACGTGCTGCGCAACTGGTTGGCGCAGGAGGCCATCGACCGTGCCGAACAAGGCGATTCGGCCGGTATCACGGACTTGCTGGACGTCCTGCGGCATCCTTATGACGACCAGCCGGGCCGCGAGGCGTTCGCCCGGCGCCGCCCGGAATGGGCGCGCGAACGGGCCGGCTGCTCGATGCTGTCGTGCAGCTCCTGACTCCTGTTTTCCTGATTCGATGATTGAAATGACTCCTGTTTATCCCGAGTGGTCGCGCACGATCCGCGACGTGGCCGACTTCCCCAAGCCCGGCATCCTGTTCAAGGACATCACCCCGCTGCTGGCGGACGCCAAGGCGTTCGATGCGGCCGTCAAGGCCATGGCCGCGCCCTGGCGCGCGGCCGGCGTGCAGGCGGTACTGGGTGTGGAGGCACGTGGCTTCATCCTCGGCGCAGCGTTGGCGCTGGAGCTGGGGGCTGGCTTCGTGCCGGTGCGCAAGCCCGGCAAGTTGCCCGGTGCCACCCTGCAGCAGGAATACACGCTGGAGTACCGCAGCGACCGCATCGAGGTGTGCGCCGATGCCATCGCGCCGGGTACCCGGGTGGTGCTGGTCGACGACGTGCTGGCCACCGGCGGCACGCTGGCCGCAGCCCTGCTGCTGGCCGGGCAACTGGAGGCGCAGGTGCTCGGTGCGGCGGTGCTGGTCGAGCTCGACGGGCTCGGCGGCCGTGCGCGCCTGCCTGCCGGCGTGCCCTTGCAGGCCACGCTGATCTACTGACTTTCCATTGCAGGACGCCCCATGCCGAACCTGAGTGAACTGCTGTCCTCCTTCGACGCGCGCAAGGGCGTGCTGCTGCCCGACAGCTGGCGCCAGGGGCGCACCGCGTACGGTGGCATCGTCACCGCGCTGGGCATCAGCGCCGCGCTCCAGTCGCATGCGACGCCGCTGCCGCCGCTGCGCGCGATGCAGGTCAACTTCATTGGCCCGGCCGTGGGCCAGTTGACCTTCGCGCCGCAGGTGCTGCGCGAAGGCAAGTCGGTGGTGAGCCTTGGGGTGGACGTCTTCGCCGAGGGCGCGCTGGCGGCGCGCCTGATGGGGGTGTTCGGACGCGCCCGCGAGAGCGGCATCGTCCATGATTTCGGCGACTTCCCGGACGTGCCCGGCGTGGACGATTGCCGTGAGTTGAATGCGGCGGCCGCGCCGTTCGTGCCGGCGTTCCTGCAGAACTTCCAGCTCAAGCCGGCCGGTGGTGCGATGCCGGTGTCCGCGGCGGCGTTCCCGGAGCAGTTGGCCTGGGTACGTCACCGCGACGCGCAGGGGGTGGATCCGGCCATTGCATTGGCGGCGATGGGGGACGCCATGCCACCGGCGGCCTTCACCGCATACCGCGCACCTGCGCCGGTCAGCTCGATCAACTGGAGCTTCGAACTGCTGGACCCGGCTCCGGCCGGGGAGTGGTTCCTGCTGCGCTCTTTCAGCCAGCACGCACGCGACGGCTACTCTTCGCAGGACATGCAGGTCTGGAATGCGCAGCGGCAACTGGTGATGCGCGGCCGCCAGAGCGTGGCGATCTTCAGCTGACAGCCCGAGCGGGCCGAGGCCGCTCCTGCCGGGCGTGGCGATGCCATGATGGCCGCAGGTTCATTCGGGGCAGGGCATGCGCATTCTGGGTTGGCTGGTACTGCTGTTGGCGATGCTGGGCTGGAGCGCCTGGTTCGTGGTCTGCAATGTCTACGAGTTCGCGCCACGGCTGGATCCGTGGGCGTTTGGCTATGGCTGGCTGCTGGCCGTGCTCGCTGGCGCGTTCGCCCGGCGCAATGGCTGGAGCCTGTGCGCGCTGGCTGGAAGCGTTGGCCTGTACCTGTTGTTGATCCACCGCGGCATGGGGGATGGCAGTGCACGTGGACTGTTGTTGCTCACCTCCGCCGCCATCGTTGGCGTGACGTGGTGGATCCGTCGGGCCAAGCGCTAGCGCGCATTCACTGCGGAAGGACAAGTGCCCGGCGCAGGAAGGCCAGCACGGCGGGGGCGCTTTCCCGGTCGGCGCGGGCATGGCCGGCCGGCGTGCCGCCAACCCGGAGATGCGGGCCGCTGGCGTGACGGAAGGTGGTGGGCTGGTGCATCTGCCCGACCAGGTGGCCGGCATCGGAGTAGTACAGCAGCGCATCGGCCTGCGGGACACTGCGGCGCTGCAGGCGTCGCATGGCGACGGCCGCCATTTCACCGGATGCGCCCAGTTGGTCGTCGCCGCCGGCGACCAGCAGCACGGGGCCGTTGATGCGTTCGATCGGCAAGGTGGCGTTCTCCAGTGCGGCGGCATGGTCGCCCGGTTGGTTCCAGTTGATGTCCTCTAGGTAGGGGAGGAACGGCAGGTCCCGGCCCTGATGGCTCAGGGCCGGGAGATCAACCGCGCGAAAGTCCGCCGGCGGCACGTCGCGGCGGATGCCGCGAAACGGAGCGGGGCTGCCCACCCACGACACGACCGCCTTCAGGCGTGGGTCGTGGGCGGCCGATGCCATGGCCACGGTGGCCCCCCAGGAACCGCCCATCACCCCCACCTGGCCAGTGAACGGTTGTGCCTGCAGCCAGTCGATGGCGCGGCTGACCGGGTCGATCGGAACGCGGATCAGGTCTTGGGGCAGGCCTGGCATGCGGTAGTAGGCAAGTGCCACGGCCGCGAAGCCATTGGAGGCCAGCCAGGCCGCGTAGTAGTTGGCGGTGTCGATGCCGCCTTCCGCGCCACCGAGGGTGATCACCACCGGCAGGCGCTGGCCGTCCCATGCCGCATCCGCAGGCAGGTAGAGGTTGCCGACAAGGCCATCGACGCCCAGCGGGCGGGCACGCACGCCGGGATGATTGATGCGGCGTAGCAGTTGCTGCTCGCCAACCAGCACGCCATCGAGCCAGGCCTGCAGCGTGAACGGTACGGGTTTGAACAGCAGCCCCCCGGCATCAGGCCGTATCGGCAGCGGGGAGGGCGAGCCGTCACCGGACACCGGCTGCATCGACCAGAACAACCCCATGGCGTCCACGCCGCTGTAGGTGCCGGCCTCGGCGCCGGTCCGGCGCGTGTCCACGCGGCCATCGAGGTCGGCGCGGAAGGTCGCCTGCGATACCCACTCGACACCGCGGGAATCCTGCAGGGACAGCCGCAGTTGCACCGCCTGCGTCGGCAGCAGTCCTTCCACCTGCATCTGCACGGGCTGGTCGGCGGGCCCATCGGCGGGGGTCACCACGAGGCGGGCGGCATTGGAGGCAAAGCAGGTGCCCAGCAGCAGGGCGGCGAACAGATGACGGTGCATGTGAGCGAAGGACGGTGGACCAACCGCAATGGTGGCGGTGGTGCATGCCGTGGTGTAGCCCCAGGCAGCCCGGATGGCACGGGCCGGGTACAGGCTGGCACGAACGGTGCGAACCGGCTCAGCCGCGCTGTGCGATGGCTTGATCGAATGCGTCGCGGTGCGACCGGCTCAGCGGCAGCGCGGTGCCATCAAGCAGTAGCAGGGTTGCATCGCCATTGCGGCGGTGCTGGAGCGAACGCACCCGGGCCAGGTTGACGATCACCGCCCGTTGGACCTGCAGGAAGCCGGCGGGGGCCAGCTGCTGGGCCAGACGCCCGATGCTTTCGCGCAGCAGGTGTACCTGCCGGCCCACATGGACGCAAGCGTAGTGGCCGGCATTGTCGATGTAGTCGATGTCGCCGACGGGGATGTACTCAATGCCGGCGCCGTTGCGGATGCAGAGCGGCTGCGGCGTTGAAGGCGGCGGCTGGACCAATTGCCGACGCACGCGTTCCAACGCGAGCGCCAGGCGCATGCCGTCCAATGGCTTGAGCAGGTAGTCCACCGCACCCAACGCATAGGAATCGACGGCGTGCCGCGCGTGCGCGGTGGTGAAGATCACCAGCGGCGCTGGGGTGGGTAGCCGTTGGGCCAGCTGCATGCCGTCCTGGCCGGGCATCTGGATGTCGAGCAGCAGCAGGTCCACCGTCTGGTGCTGCAGCAGACGGCGTGCCTGTTCGACGTCGGCGGCTTCGCCACGGATGTCGATATCGGCGTGCACGGCCAGCAGGTGGCGCAGCTTGTCGCGGGCCAGTGGAACGTCGTCGACGATGAGCGTGCGGATCATGCCGCCTCCATCCTTGCCGGCATCGGCAGTCGGATGCGGGTGTGGCAATGGCCGGCAGCGCGGTTGACGTCCACCGAGGCGCGGCTGCCATGCAGCGCGTGCAGGCGTTGCCGGCTGGCGTCCACGCCGATGCCCCGCCCGGGAGGCGCGCTGCCGCAGGGGTTGCCGATCACGATCTGCAGGATGCCGTCATCGGCCGTCATCGACAGGGTGATCGCGGCATCCGGCACGGTGGAAGCATGGGCAAACCGCAGGGCGTTCTCGATGAAGGGCTGCAGCAGCAGGCTGGGCACCATCGCCTGCCAGGCATCGGGGTCGGCCTGGAGCTGCAGCGCGATGGGGCGGTCCTGCAGCAACTGCTGGAGCTCGACGAAGGCCATGGCATTGGACACCTCCTCGCGCAGGGGCACGATGGCGGCGTTGTCCAGCAGGGTACGCAGCAGCTCACCGAGCTGTGCCAGCGCGGCATCGGCGCGGGCCGCATCCCGGTAACCCAGGCTGCCGATCGCATTGAGGGCATTGAACAGGAAGTGGTGGTTCAGGCGTGATGCCAACGCCTGCTCACGGGCCTGGGCGAGCAGCTCCCCGCGGCGGCGGTAGCGCTGGATGTAGGCAAGGGTCTGCCCGATCCCGATCACGGCAAAATAGGTGGGCAGCGCAAACAGGCTCGTGGCCAGCACCGCACGTGGCCAATGGGCCGGCAATGGCAACGCGGCCGGCAGGTGCGACAGCCCATGGCCCAGTACCCAGCCGGCCAGTGACAACGTGGGAATGAGTGGCAAGCCCACCAACAGCAGCTGGCCGATGACGCGGGTGTCGCTGTCCATTCCCAGTGGCCAGCGCCGGCACAATCGCCACAGCCCTGGCGTCGCCAGCACCCACGGCAGCTGGATGCCGAGCAGGAAGACGAAGTTCCTGCCCAGCGATGACCAGAAGGGCGTGGTGCCGGCGTCGCTGGTGAGCTGCACCGCTGGAAGCGTGACCAATGCGAGCAGCAGCCAGCCAGCAGCAATCTGCTGCCAGCCGGGGCGGTTGTCCTTGCTCGCTGCCCTCATGGCGCGCGGGAAAATCAGATGATGCGGACGCGGAAACGCTTGCCCTTGATCTTGCCGGCTTCCAGGCGGGCGACGGCCTTGCCGGCCTGTTCGTGGCTGATGGCCACGTAGGAGCGGGTCGGGAAGATGTCGATCTTGCCGATCGCCTTGGCCGACAGTCCCGCATCGCCGGTCAGCGCGCCGAGGATGTCGCCGGCGCGCAGCTTGTCGGTCTTGCCGCCGTCGATGCGCAGGGTGCTCATCGCCGCCTGCGGCAGCTGCGCCGGACGCGCGGTGGCCAGCGGCGTCTTCTGCCAGTTGAGCGGGTTGCCCTGCTGGGCCTCCAGCGCATCGGCGCGGTTGCGCTCGCGGCCGGCCACCAGGCTCATCGCCAGGCCGCTGCGGCCGGCTCGGCCGGTACGGCCGACCCGGTGCTGGAAGGTGTCGATGTCGGTAGGCAGCTCGTAGTTCACGACGGCGGCGAGGTCTTCCACGTCCAGGCCACGCGCGGCCACGTCGCTGGCGACCAGCACGTTGCAGCTGCGGTTGGCGAACTGCAGCAGTACCTCGTCGCGGTCACGCTGCTCCATGTCGCCATGCAGGGCCAGCGCGGAGAAACCGAACTGGCGCAGCGAGTTGGCAACCTCGTCCACATCCTTGCGGGTGTTGCAGAACACCACCGCCGATTCCGGCGTGTACTTCAGCAACAGGCCGCCCAGGGCCTTCTGGCGGTGGGCCGGCTCCACTTCGAAGAACAACTGCTGGATCGCCGGGGCCTCGGCCTGGCCGTCGATGGTGACTTCGGCCGGGTCGTTGAGCAGGGCGCGCGCGAGCTCGCGGATCGCCTCGGGGAAGGTGGCCGAGAACAACAGGCTTTGGCGCTCCTTGTGGGTGCGCCCGGCGATCTCGCGGATGGGTTCCTCGAAACCCATGTCGAGCATGCGGTCGGCTTCATCGAGGACGAAGCCGCGTACCTGGCCAAGGTTGAGCGCGCGCTTGCGCGCCAGTTCCTGGATGCGACCGGGGGTGCCGACCACGACGTGCGGGTCCTGCGCTTCCAGCGAGGCCAGCTGCGGGCCCAGCGGCATGCCGCCGGTGAGGATCAGCAGCTTGAGGTTAGGGATGCCGGTGGCCAGCTTGCGCAGCTGCTTGCCGACCTGGTCGGCCAGTTCGCGGGTGGGGCACAGCACCAGCGCCTGGGTGCGGCCGGTGGCCGGGTCCAGGCGGTTGAGCAGGCCCAGGCCGAAGGCGGCGGTCTTGCCGCTGCCGGTGGGGGCCTGGACGATCACGTCGCGGCCTTCCAGGATCGGCGGCAGGCTCGACGCCTGCACCGGCGTCATCGTGGTGTAGCCCAGGGCGTCGATGCCGGGCGCGAGCGCCGGCGACAGGGGCAGGGTAGAGAAGTCGGTCATGCGGCATTTTCGCAGAAAAGCGAGGGCGTTACGCTGACAGAGGCAAAGCCCCCGAAGGTAGGGCAGGTCGAAGCAATGCGAACCGAAGCAAAGCCCCTCTCCCGCTCAGCGGGAGAGGGGTTGGGGTGAGGGCACCTTCCCCCGCAGGCGGGGGAAGGGAGCATCGCGGCACTCCCGCCGCTGATCGAAGCAAAGCCCCTCTCCCGCTTAACGGGAAGGGGGGGGAGGGCAAGGTTGTGACGCGTGAGGCTACAAGCGCAAAGCGCCCCCCATCCGCCCTTCGGGCACCTTCCCCCGCAGGCGGGGGAAGGGAGCATCGCGGCACTCCCGCCGCTGATCGAAGTAAAGCCCCTCTCCCGCTTAGCGGGAGAGGGGTTGGGGTGAGGGCAAGGTTGTGACGCGTGAGGCTACGAGTGCAAAGCGCCCCCCATCCGCCCTTCGGGCACCTTCCCCGCAGGCAGGGGAAAGGAGCGCCACCGCTTCAGAGGATCGCCCTGACGCCCAGATTGATCAGCATGCCGCCTGCCAGCAGCCAGCCAAACAGCAGGACCGCCAACAGCATGGGCTTGGTGCCGGCCTGGCGCAGGGCCGAGACGTGGGTGGTCAGGCCGAGTGCGGCCATCGCCATCGCCAGCAGGGCGGTATCCAGATCCACCAGGGCGCTGACCACGCCGGCCGGGAGCAGGTGCAGCGAGTTGAACGCCACCATGGCGATGAAGCCGAACGCGAACCACGGCACGGTGATCTTCGCGCGCTGGCCGTCGCCGGCCGCTTGCCCGCGGGCCAGCAGCGCCGACAGGCCGACCAGGAACGGCGCCAGCATCATCACCCGCACCATCTTGGTGATGACCGCGGCGTCGGCGGCCGGCTCGCTGATCGCCCGACCGGCGGCGACCACCTGGGCCACCTCATGCACGGTGGAGCCGGTGAACACGCCGAAGGCGGTTTCATCCAGCGGCATCCAGCCGGCATTGATGCCCCACTGGTACAGCAGCGGGTACAGAAACATCGCCAGCGTGCCGAAGATCACCACCGTGGCCACGGCCACGGCGACCTGCTCGGCGCGGCCCTTGACCACCGGTTCGGCCGCCATCACCGCCGCCGCGCCGCAGATCGAGCTGCCGGCACCGATCAACAGGGCCGAATTGCGGTCCAGCCCCAGCACCCGGGTGCCCAGCCACCAGGCCAGGGCGAAGGTCGAGCACAGCACCAGGGCGTCGATGACCACGCCGGCGGTGCCGACCTGGCCGATGTCCTGCAGGGTCAGGCGCATGCCATAGAGGATGATGCCGGCGCGCAACAGGGTGGCCTTGGAGAAGCCAACGCCTGCGGCCGCCCGGGGTGCCAGCGCCGGGTAAGCGGTGTTGCCGATGACGATGCCGATCACGATGGCCAACGTCAGGGCGCTGATGCCATGGGCCTGCAGCCAGGGCAGGGTGCCCAGCCAGATCGACAGGCCAGCGATCAGGGCGGTCAGCAGCAGGCCGGGGAGGCGGTTCGGGGTGGGCTGGGCCAGCCCTTGCGTAGCGGTGTTCATAACGACGGGTTATCAGGAGATGGCCCATGCTGCTCCCGGTTACATCAGCTGTAAAACAGATACTATTCGTATATTCAACCTGTTTTACGGGTAGGTCATGCATCTCTCGTTGCGCCAGCTGCAGATCTTCTCCGCCATTGCCGAGGCCGGGACCACCACCGCCGCCGGCGAAGCCATCGGCCTGTCGCAATCGGCAGTGAGCGCGGCATTGAATGAACTGGAAAGCCTGCTCGGGTTGGCCCTGTTCGACCGCATCGGGCGGCGGCTGGTGCTGAACGGGCACGGTCGCGCGTTGCTGCCGGAGGCCCGGGCGTTGCTGGCGGGCATGGCGGACCTCGAGCGGCGCTTCCGCAGCGGGCAGGCGGGGGGCGCCCCGGTGCGCTGGCGGGTGGGGGCGAGCACCACGATCGGCAACTACCTGATGCCTTCACGCATAGCGGACCTGCTGGAGAGCAACGGCCAGGCCCATGTCGACCTGGTGATCGGCAATACCCGCGAGATCACCAGCGCGGTGCAGCGCATGGAGGTGGATATCGGCCTGATCGAAGGGCCGAACCACGAGCCCGGGCTGGACGTGGCCGAATGGATGGACGACGAGTTGGTCATCGTCTTCGGCGAGCGCCATCCCCGGGCGGCGGCGCTGCGTGCCGGCGCGGGCCTGGAGGCGCTACGGCAGGCCTGCTGGCTGCTGCGCGAGCCGGGTTCCGGTACCCGCGAGGCGGCCGAACACGCCTTGTTGCCGCACCTGCATGGGTTTGCCGAAGTACTGCAATTGGGCGGTACCGAGGCCATCAAGCAGGGGGCGGTGGCCGGCCTGGGCCTGGCCTGCCTGTCGCGGCATGCGGTGGCCGACCTGGTCGCGCTGGGCAAGCTGCAGGTGCTGGACAGCCCGTTGCCGCCCCTGCGGCGACGCCTGTGGCTGGTCCGTCACCCCGGCAAACGCGTGCCGACCAGCCTGCGCCAGCTGCTGGGGTTGCCGGCCGACGTCTTCGCCGACGGCTGACTCCCGTACAATGTGCGGATGCCTTTGATTACTCTGCAGAACGTCGACTACAGCGTCGGCGGCCCGTTGTTGCTGGAAAAAGCCGAACTGTCGATCGAGCCGGGTGAGCGCATCGCCCTGATCGGTCGCAACGGCGCCGGCAAATCCACCCTGATGAAGCTGATGGCCGGCGAACTGAAGCCGGACGATGGCGAAGTGCGCGTCCAGCAGGGCGTGCGCGTCACCCGCCTGGAGCAGGAAGTGCCGCACGGCGCAGCCGGCAGCGTGTTCGACGTGGTCGCCGATGGGCTCGGCGAGCTGGGCCATTGGCTGGCCGAGTTCCACCGCCTGAGCCACGCCGAGGTGTTCGACGGTGATGCGATGGGCAAGGTGCAGGCCAAGATCGACGGCGCCGACGGCTGGGCCCTGGACCAGCGCGTGGCCGAGACCCTGACCAAGCTGGAGCTGGACGGCGAGGCCGAGTTCGGGCGACTGTCCGGTGGCATGAAGCGCCGCGTGCTGCTGGCGCGCGCGCTGGTGGCCGGTCCGGACGTGCTGCTGCTGGACGAGCCGACCAACCACCTGGACATCGAGGCGATCGACTGGCTGGAAGGCTTCCTCAAGGGCTGGAACGGCTGCGTGGTGTTCGTCACCCACGACCGCCGCTTTCTGCGTGCATTGGCCACCCGCATCGTCGAGATCGACCGCGGGCAGGTCACCAGCTGGCCGGGCGACTGGGAGAACTACGAGCGCCGCCGCGAGGAACGCCTCAACGCGCAGGCCCAGGAGAACGCCCGCTTCGACAAGCTGCTGGCGCAGGAAGAGGTCTGGATCCGGCAGGGCATCAAGGCCCGCCGTACCCGCGACGAAGGACGCGTGCGCCGGCTCAAGGCCATGCGCAACGAGCGCAGCCAGCGCCGCGAGCTGGGTGGTAACGTCAAGCTGGAGGCAGCCGGCGCGGAGAACTCCGGCAAGAAGGTCATCGACATCAAGGACGTGTCCTTCGCCTTCGGCGAGCGGGTGATGATCAAGGACTTCTCGACCACCATCCTGCGCGGAGACCGCATCGGCCTGATCGGCCCCAACGGCAGCGGCAAGACCACCCTGCTGAAGCTGCTGCTGGGCGAGCTGCAACCGGACAGCGGCGAAGTGCGCCAGGGCACCAACCTGCAGATCGCCTACTTCGACCAGTACCGCGCCACCCTGCGCGAGGACTGGAGCGCGATCGAGAACGTGGCCGAAGGCGCGGACTTCATCGACCTCAATGGCAAGCGCAAGCACGTGCATGCCTACCTGCAGGACTTCCTGTTCACCCCCGAGCGTGCGCGCGCGCCGATCACTCGCCTGTCCGGCGGCGAGCGCAACCGCCTGCTGCTGGCCAAGCTGTTCGCGCAGCCGTCCAACCTGCTGGTGATGGACGAACCGACCAACGACCTGGACGTGGAAACCCTGGAGCTGCTGGAAGAGCTGCTGGGCGATTACACCGGCACCCTGCTGCTGGTCAGCCATGACCGTGACTTCCTGGACAACGTGGTCACCTCCACGTTGGTGCTGGAAGGCGAGGGCAAGGTGGGTGACTACATCGGTGGCTACACCGACTCGCTGCGCCAGCGCCCGGCGCCTGCCATGAGTGGCATGGCGGTGGCCAAGGCCTCGGCGACCGCGCCGGCGGCCAAGCCGGCTGTCCCGGCGGCCGAGGCGGCACCGGCCAAGCGCAAGCTCAGCTTCAAGGACGCGCGTGAGCTGGAACAGCTGCCGGCGAAGATCGAGCAGTTGGAACTGGACGTGGAAGGCCTGACCAGCGCGATGAACGACCCGGCGTTCTATACCCGTTCCAGCGCCGAGGTCACCGCGCACACGCAGAAGCTGGGCAAGGTGCAGGCCGAGCTGGATGCGGCCTACGCACGCTGGGAAGAGCTGGACGCGTGACCTGAGCGTCAGGGGTTTGGCGACCGAGGTCGCTCCTGCACTGTGCAGGAGCTGCCTTGGCGGCGAAGCCGGGGTTCATTCGTCCGCAGGGACGCCGGCGTCGGGCAGCTCGAAGAATGCCCAGAACGGCACGTTCTGCTCTGCCCAGCTGATCGCCGTTTCCGAGAGCACATCCAGCAACGTGTTGAAGTCCTCGGGGCTGTCCCGGCGCAGGTCGGTGGCCTCGCTGAACAGCACCGCGTAGCCGTTGGCGGGCAGCCAGGACAAGTCGCGCAGCGCGTCGGACAGGGCATCCCAGTTGCGGCTCCAACCGGGCGGGAAGTCCAGCTGGGTACCCAGCCGCATCAGCAGGGTGCGCTTGTCGCTGCAGCCTTCCAGGTCCACCCGCAGCACTTTCAGCCCGGCATCGCGGGCCGCCGCGGCCAGGCCGCCGAGGTCGCCGTCGCCGACGCCGTAGACGCCGGCCTGGCTGACGTCTTCCAGTCCCATGTCAAAACCGCTGTCGCTCATGGCCGTACTCCGGTGGCGGGGACGCTGAAGCTGCGGAAGCTCTCGTAATGGTCTTCGGTGTAGTACCAGACCTCCGGCGGCGTGCCGCCGGTGACGATGCGCCGGGCGCCGCGGTGGTCCAGTCCCGGCGTATCGACGGTGTACTCGCGGTAGTAACCGCGCGGCCGCTGCGGCAGCTGGCGTTCGCGGTTGCCGAACACGCTGCCGTCCTGCCGGTGCGGATACGGGCCGCCGCGCTGGATCAGCGCGATGGTGGCGCGTGCTTCGGCCGGCAGGAACGCCGGTAACGGGTCCGCCGCTGCGCTGGTCCGCTGGACAGGCGATGCGGTAGCGGGCGCATCGGCCGCCTCCTGGGTCAGCGAGGGCGCGAACTGCGGCGGTGCGGGTTGCTGCACCACGCGCATTCCCCACAGCCCTGCGATCAGAAGGACGATGGCTACAACCAGCAGTAACGGCTTGCGCATGGGCAAAGAGGACGTTGGCGGAACAGGCGACGATTATCACGCCAGCGTGCCGTGTTTGTTGAACGGGAGGTTCAGTCGGTCCACTTCACGCCGGGGTAACAATGGCCACGCATGTTGCGTGCAGGTGATCCATGACCCAAGGGCGGGACAAAGTTTCCTTTACACCGGCCTTGGTAAGTTGACCGTTCGTCCCTACCATTCATACCGCACTGTCCGGTTTTTCGGCCGGACGCAAAAACCGGTATCTAAAGGAGATCCCTCATGGCCTACACCCTGCCCAAGCTGCCCTACGCCTACGACGCCCTCGAACCGCATATCGACGCGGCCACGATGGAGATCCACCACAGCAAGCACCACCAGACCTACATCAACAACGTCAACGCCGCGCTGGAAGGCACCGAGTACGCCGACCTGCCGGTCGAGGAACTGGTCAAGAAGACCAAATCGCTGCCGGAAAACCTGCAGGGCCCGGTCCGCAACAACGGTGGTGGCCACGCCAACCACTCGCTGTTCTGGACCGTGATGTCGCCCAACGGCGGCGGCCAGCCGGTCGGTGACGTGGCCAAGGCCATCGATGCCCAGCTGGGCGGCTTCGAGAAGTTCAAGGAAGCCTTCACCAAGGCAGCACTGACCCGCTTCGGCAGCGGCTGGGCCTGGCTGAGCGTGACCCCGGACAAGAAGGTGGTCGTGGAGTCCTCGGCCAACCAGGACAGCCCGCTGATGGACGGCAACACCCCGATCCTGGCGCTGGACGTGTGGGAACACGCCTACTACCTGAAGTACCAGAACCGTCGCCCGGAATACATCGGCGCGTTCTTCAACGTGGTCGACTGGAACGAAGTCGAGCGTCGTTACCAGGAAGCCATCGCCTGACGCCGGGCGCCGGTGTCGCCCTCGGGGCGCACCGGCACGGTCAGTATCCAGCGGAAGCCGGGCCGGAAGGTCCGGCTTCCGTCGTTTCAGGGGGTGTCGGCGGCGTCGTCGTCGAACGGGCGGGTGATGCGCAGGGTGGCCATCATGCCCATCGGCATGGCGGCGCCGGCCTCACCGGGGGGCAGCACGATGGTCTGCTGCTTGATGTCGGCGAAGCTGCGCACCTGGTAGAGCACGTCCATGCCGTGTTCGTTGTTCTCGCTGGGGCGGGCTTCGCTGCGGCGCGCCGAGGGGTTGCGGCGGGCGGGCTGGAAGCCCGGCAACTGTCGTACCAGCTCATCGGTGGGCGCGCTGAAGTCGCCCACCACCAGCGACGGCAGGCCCTCGCCGGTGGCGTCCATCCAGGTGCGCAGGTCGGCGGCCTGGTGGCCGCGCGCGATGGGCGTGTCCTCGGCCGGGCGCATCCGCGCGGTGTAGATGTTCAGCCGAGCGCGCTGCAATTGCAGGCGCTGCATGCCGGCGATGGCCGGGGTGCCATCGCCATGCAGCAGGGTGATCCCGTCCTCCAGTGTGGACAGCCGGGTCAATACCGCATTGCCGCGGCGCTGGGCCTGGCTGGGGCGGTCGGCGGAGATGAAGTCACAGCTGTAGCGGAGCTTGCCGCCCAGCCAGCAGGCCGGGTTGCTGGTCTCGCTGTTCTGCTGCACGTCCTGGACCACGATCACGTCCGGATGCAGCTCGGCCAGCAGGCTGGAGATGCGCTCGCGCTCGCCCATCCAGCCTTCGCTGACCGGGGGCAGCCGTACGCTGGCAACCTTGATGACCGGCGCCACTGGCTGGGCCAGCGCCGAGAACGAGAGAACCAACAGCCCGAAACAGCCCCAACGCAGCATTGCCACGGCTCGAATGGATGAGCCGCCATCGTATTCCCAATGCCGTCTAGGGTTCGTGCATATCCGTAGTTCCAGACCATTCTGCATGCGGTGCCAAGCGGTCTGCCGGTACACATGGCAGGTCACGATGCCAGCACGATGCGTTACGCTTGCAACCTTTGTATCAACGGATCGCCTCCAGATGACGACCAGCCACCCCGCCGCCGCAACGCCCACGGGGCGCATGCCCCGCCAGATCCCCTACATCATCGGCAATGAGGGCTGCGAGCGGTTCAGTTTCTATGGGATGCGCAACATCCTGGTCCAGTTCCTGATCACCTCCACGCTGCTGCAGCACATCCTGGACGCGGATGCGCGCGCGCTGGAAGCCAAGGACCTGATGCACACCTTCATGATCGGCGTGTACTTCTTCCCGCTGCTGGGTGGCTGGGTCGCCGACCGCTTCTTCGGCAAGTACAACACCATCCTGTCCTTCAGCCTGATCTACTGCCTGGGCCATGCGTTCCTGGCGGTGTTCGAGGACAGCCGCATGGGCTTCTTCGCCGGCCTGGGCCTGATCGCCTTCGGCGCAGGCGGCATCAAGCCGCTGGTGGCCTCGTTCGTCGGCGACCAGTTCGACCAGAGCAACAAGCACCTGGCCAAGAAGGTGTTCGACGCCTTCTACTGGATCATCAACTTCGGATCGCTGTTCGCCTCGCTGAGCATGCCGCTGTTCCTGAAGAACTTCGGGCCGTCGGTGGCCTTCGGTATCCCGGGCCTGCTGATGTTCATCGCCACCTTCGTGTTCTGGCTGGGCCGCAAGCGCTATGTGCTGGTCAAGCCGGACATGGCCGATGACCCGAACTCCTTCGGCAAGGTGATTCGCACCGCGCTGTTCGCGCGCAAGGCCGGCCACGGCCGGCCGGGCCTGGTGCTGGCCGGGCTGGGCCTGGTCGCCGCAGTGGTCTCGCTGGCGATGACCCCGGTGCTGGGCTTCGTGATCGCCGCCTGCATCGCGCTGGTGCTGGTGATCGCCGGTGTCGGCGGCGGCGCGTGGCTGCAGCTGGACCGTGCCCGTGGCATCCATCCGGACGAGGCGGTCAACGGCGTGCGCAACGTGCTGCGGGTGCTGGTGATCTTCGCACTGGTCACCCCGTTCCATTCGCTGTTCGACCAGAAGGCCTCGACCTGGGTGATCCAGGGCGAGGAAATGACCAAGCCGGCCTGGTTCGTCGCCTCGCAGATGCAGGCGTTGAACCCGGCGCTGGTGATGATCCTGATCCCGTTCAACAACCTGGTGCTGTACCCGCTGCTGGCCAGGCTGGGCTGGGAGCCGACCGCGCTGCGCCGCATGACCGCCGGCATCGCCTTCAGTGGCCTGGCCTGGATCGTGATCGGTGGCATCCAGGTGGTGATGGACGGTGGCGAGCCGATGTCCATCGTCTGGCAGATCCTGCCGTACGCGCTGCTGACCTTTGGCGAGGTGCTGGTCTCGGCGACCGGCCTGGAGTTCGCCTACAGCCAGGCCCCGCAATCGATGAAGGGCGTGGTGATGAGTTTCTGGAACCTGACCACCACGGTCGGTAACCTGTGGGTGCTGCTGGCCAACTTCGCGGTGCGCAATGATGCGGTGACCACCAACATCGCCACCACCGGCCTGAGCGTGACCGCCTTCCAGATGTTCTTCTTCGCCGGATTCGCCCTGCTGGCAGCGTTGGCCTTTGGCTGGTACGCGCGCCGGTACAAGGTCGTCGACAACTACCGCGCAGCCTGAGCCGAGCCTGACCGCCCATGAACTATCCCGTCACCCTGTTCCTGATCGCCGTCACCGTGCTGGTGTCCTGGATGGCGTTCAACAACCGCAAGCTCGCGGACCGGCTGATCCTGTGGCCGCCGGCCATCGACCGGCACAAGCAGTACGACCGGTTGCTGACCTACGGCTTCATCCATGCCGATTTCACCCACCTGCTGTTCAACATGGTCACGCTGTTCTTCTTCGGTCGCGCGATCGAGGGGCTGATGCTGCGGTTGAGCGGGCAGTGGTGGGTGTTCCCGCTGTTCTACCTGTCGGCGTTGCTGGTATCGATCCTGCCCAGCTACCTGAAGAACCAGAAGAACCCGAACTACCTGAGCCTGGGGGCCTCCGGCGCGGTGTCGGCGGTGCTGTTCGCCTTCGTGCTGGTGTCGCCGTGGTCGTTGATCTTCGTGTTCTTCATCCCGGCCCCGGCCGTGCTGTATGCCGTGTTCTACGTGGGCTACAGCATCTGGATGGACAAGAAGGGCGGGGACAACGTCAACCACAGCGCCCATCTGGCCGGTGCGGCCTATGGCGTGATGTTCATGCTGTTGATGTCGCCGGACCTGCTGCAGCACTTCCTGCAGGCGCTGATGAATCCCAGCTTCGGCCGCTGAGGCAGAAAAGGGGGGGCTCCGGGTGCCGGGGCCTTTCCCCGGGAACCTGCGGCCTGGCGGAAGGAACACGCCAGGCACGGCTGCGGCGGTAGGTCGTGCGGGCTGACAGGCGTCAGCCCCGGGCGCTTCAGGCCTCGTAGGTCGCCAGCAGGCGGGTGTAGACCTCGTTGTCGATCTTCTCGAATTCCCAGGTGTGGGTGTCGCCGGTCACCGTGAGCTGGAACAGGCCTTCCAGCAGGGTGGCATCGTGGTCGTTGCTCGGGATGGCGCGTTCGTTGTCGTACATAGGGCTGTCCTGGTGCTGTTCTGTCCGTTGTCCAGGTACATAGCAAAAGTCGTGCCAGCATTTCTGGCAGGATTGGGCCGTTCCCGGGCTCGCGCCGGGGGCGCGAATGTCGGAAAGTGACGCAATGCGGCGGACGCGGGAGGCCTTTGCGTCACCACGCCGCGTTGACTTTGCGACCCGGTACCTGGAAAAAGGAGCAGGCACATGGCAGCAACGGGGAATGACGGCGCTTCGATCCGGCACGACGCGCACGCGCGTCGCTTCGAAACCCGGGTGGACGGCCATCTGGCCGAGCTGGACTACGTGATGGAAGGCAACACCATGGTCATCACCCATACCGGGGTGCCGGAGGCCATCGGTGGACGTGGCATCGCCGCCGCGCTGACCCGGCATGCGCTGGACCATGCACGCGCCGAAGGCTGGAGGGTGGTGCCGGCCTGCGCCTATGCCGCCGCTTTCATGCAACGTCATGGCGAATACACGGACCTGCTGGGATAATTGGCCCTGCGCGGCCAGGCCCGATCGGGCGGCCATCTCTTCGAGGAAGCACAGGGCATGAACAGGTTTGCACAGGGATCGTATGCAGCAGCGGTGCTGCTGTTGGCATTGGCAGGATGCAAGCGTGAGGACGCGCCGCAGGCGCCGGTAGCGGCAACGCCGGAGGCGCCGGCTGCACCGGTCGAGCAGGGTGCGGCACCGGCCGACCTGCGCGACGTCATCGAGAACACGCCGAGCTATGTGATCGGCATCAGCTACCCGCCCGCCGCGGCCAAGTACCCGGGCCTGGCGCAGGAACTGACGCAGTACGCCGAGCATGCCAAGGCCGAACTGCTCAAGGCCGTGGGCGAACTGGGCAACGACAAGCCGACCGCGCCTTATGAGCTGTCGCTGGCCTTCGACATGTTGGCCGATACCAGCAAGGTCGTCGCGGTGTCCGCCGACGGCAGCAGCTACACCGGTGGGGCCCATGGCCAGCCGCTGGTGGCGCGTTTTGTCTGGTTGCCCGAGCGGCAGAAGCTGCTGCGCGCCGAGGACCTGATCGACGGCGACAAGGGCTGGAAAGCGATCAGCGACTACGCCGAGGACAAGCTGCTGGAGCAGGCGACCGTTCGTGCCCAGGGCGAGGACCTGTCGCCGGAGGAACAGCAGGCCCAGGTGCGCAACCTGGCCAAGATGATCGACGAGGGCACCGCCCCGGACGCGGCCAACTTCGCCCAGTTCCAGCCGGTGATGGACGCCTCCGGCCGCATCAGTGCGCTGCGCTTCGTGTTCGCGCCGTACCAGGTGGGGCCGTATTCCGATGGCACGCAGACGGTGGACGTGCCGGCTGCCGCCCTGCTGCCGTACGTGGCCGCCGATTACCGGGAGTTGTTCGCACAGCCGTAAACCGTGGAGGGCCAGCGATGGATGCAGGGTTGCAACGACGCGTCGAAGCACTGCTGCAGGAAGCGGACGTGGTCCCGGGTGGGACGCGTGCGCAGGATATCGACATCCTCGACCCGCGCTTCTACGCGCGGGTGTTGGCCGATGGCTCGCTCGGGCTGGGCGAGAGCTACATGGAAGGCTGGTGGCGCGCGCATTCGCTCGATGGCTTCCTGACCCACCTGCTGGAGGCGCGCCTGGACGAGCGCGTGCACGGCAGCGGCGAGGTCTGGGACGCGCTCAAGGCCAAGCTGTTCAACCTGCAGAGCGGGCAGGGCAGTTTCGAGGTTGGCAAGCGCCACTACGACCTGGGCAATGACCTGTACCGGGCGATGCTGGGCAAGCGCCTGGTCTACAGCTGCGGCTACTGGCGCCACGCCGATACGCTGGATGCGGCCCAGGAGGCCAAGCTGGACCTGATCTGCCGCAAGTTGCGGCTGCAACCGGGCATGCGCATCCTCGACATCGGCTGTGGCTGGGGCGAGGCGTTGAAGTTCGCGGCCGAGCGCTATGGCGTGCAGGGCGTCGGGGTGACCATCTCGCACGAACAGGCGGTGCTGGCCCGGGAGATCTGCGCCGGGCTGCCGGTCGAGATCCGCCTGCAGGACTACCGCGAGCTGGACGAGCCCTTCGATGCGATCCTGTCGGTGGGCATGTTCGAGCATGTCGGGGTCAAGAACTACCGCACCTACTTCGAGACCGCCCGGCGCTGCCTCGGCGAGCAGGGCCTGTTCCTGCTGCACAGCATCGGCACCAACATCAGCCGCGACCGCACCGATCCGTGGATCGCGCGCTACATCTTCCCCAACTCGATGCTGCCCTCGGCCGCGCAGGTCTCCGCGGCGATGGAAGGGCTGTTCGTGCTGGAGGACTGGCACAACTTCGGCACCGACTACGACCTGACCCTGCAGGCCTGGCGCGACAACTTGGAAGCGGCCTGGGACGTGCTGGACCCGCGCTACGACGAGCGCTTCCGGCGGATGTGGCGGTTCTACCTGGCCGGTTCGATGTCCACCTTCCGCACCCGGCATTCGCAGTTGTGGCAACTGGTGCTGTCGCCGCGCGGCGTGCCCGGTGGCTACGTGGGTGTCCGCTAGGCGTGCGCTGGGGGCGATGGCGGCGCCGGCGGGGGACGCGGTGAAGGGGCAAGGGATGGCGCCGGATCCCGGTGCATTCATGTCCATGAGCAGGAGCTGCCGCAGCCGTTTGAGGTGATTCCTGGTCGGGGCTGGCTGTCCGGCGTGATATTTCATTCACTCATTGATATTTCATTTGTGTATTATATTCGCCAATCCTGACTCCTTCCCTGGCGATGAGCAGCTTCGATCCCACCGAAATCCGCATCGATGCCACCTGCAACCGGTGGCCGGGTTTTCCGCGCGAACCGGCGGTGCTGGTCCGGCTGGTCAAGGGCATCTACAAGTCGGTCCATGACCACGCCAACGCGGTGCTGCGCGACTTCGACCTCTGCCACGCCGAATACAACGTGCTGATGATGCTGTACGGCACACCGGACCGCCCGGTCAGCCCGTCCGAGCTGGCCGGTGCGGCCACCGAGAAGTCGGCCAACATCACCCGCCTGACCGACCTGCTGTGCCGCAAGGGGCTGCTGGAGCGCATTCCGCACCCGGAGGACCGGCGCAAGCTGGACCTGCGCCTGACCCACGAAGGCGTGGCCTGCGTGGAGCGCATGCTGCCGGCCATGTCCGGCCTGCTGCTGCAGCAGGTGGAAGGGTTGAACGAGGCCGAGCAGCACCAGTTGGAAGCACTGCTGAAAAAGATGCTTGCCGGCATCGACGCCATCTGAGGTCGCAATGTCCGCCGTACCTTCCTCCGCCACGCCGAGTACCGGGGCCGCCCCGTGGTACGCGGGCCTGGGTGATTTCCTGAAAGGCGAAGCCGACGCCTGGCTGTTCGTGCTGCGCGTGGCGTTGTCGTTCTTCATCACCGGTTGGCTGGCCATGCGCATGGGCCTGCCGCAACCGGGGACGGCGATGATGACCACCATCATCGTCATGCACCGGCAGAGCGGCATGGTGCTGGCCAAGGGCTTCTACCGCGTGCTCGGCACGCTGGTCGGCGCCGCCGCCGCGTTGGCGATCGTGGCGCTGTTCCCCCAACAGCGCGAACCGTTCCTGCTGGTGATGGCGCTGTGGATCGGTGCCTGTGCCGCCGGTGCGACGCTGCACCGCAACTTCAAGTCATACGCCTTCGTGCTGGCCGGCTATACCGCGGCGATCATCGCCCTGCCGGTGATCTCCACCCATCCGGGCCAGGTGTTCGATTCGGCGGTGGCCCGGATCAGCGAGGTGATGCTGGGCCTGGTGGTCAGCGCGGTGATCAGCGACACCGTGCTGCCGGTGCGCCTGCGCGACACCCTGCGCGCGGCGGTCCGCGGGCAGTACGCCAACTTCCTGGAGTTCGTGCGCGAGGCGGTGCAGGGCGAGTTGCCGCGTGAGCGCATGGAACAGGCGCACCTGCGCGTGGTGCGCGATGCGGTGACGTTGGAAGACCTGCGCAGTTCGGTGATCTTCGAAGACCCGGAGGCGCGCGCGCGCAGCCTGCACATCCAGCAGTTCAACCAGCGCTTCATGGCGGCCTCGACCAGCTTCCAGTCCCTGCACCACCTGATCAACCGGCTGATGCGGATGGACAACACCGATGCGGCGCAGTCGTTGGTGGCCCTGTACCAGCCATTGGGCAACGCGCTGCAGTCGGCGGCTTCGCTGGCACCGGAGGCCTTGGCCACGCGCATCCACGCGGTGCACCAGGCCTTGCCCGAGCGCGCCGCACGGCTGCGCGAGGAGCTGGCTGACCGTGCCCAGGCCGAGGACTTCGAGGTAGGCACCGGCCTGCTGCTGCGCTTCACCCATGAGCTCGAAGCGTATGTGCAGGCCCGCGCGCAGCTGCTGGACCGGGTGGTGGCCTCCGGCGGCGTGGAGCAGGTGCACTTCGTGCGCGGCAATGACCATGCCGGCGCCGGGCTGGCCTTCATCCGCACCACGGTGACGATGCTGCTGCTGGGTGCGTTCTGGATCGCGACCGGCTGGCCGATGGGCGCCAACGCAATGCTGTTGGCGACGATCTTCTCCGGCCTGTTCGCCACGGTGCCCAACGCCGCACGGCTGACCGTCAGGATGTCCGGCGGCTACCTGCTGGGCCTGGTGGCCGGCTATGCCTGCGAGTTCGAGGTGCTGACCCGGCTCGATGGCTATGCGTTGCTGGTGGCGGGCATCCTGCCGTTCTTCATCGTCGGCCCGTACCTGACCACCCGCCCCAAGCTGGCCGCGCTCGGCCTGGGCTACGCGATGGGCTTCGTCAATATCCTCGCGTTGACCAACCCGATGGTGTTCGAC
The DNA here is from genome assembly GCF_052871705.1 of Stenotrophomonas sp. LARHCG68. Classification (NCBI taxonomy): domain Bacteria; kingdom Pseudomonadati; phylum Pseudomonadota; class Gammaproteobacteria; order Lysobacterales; family Lysobacteraceae; genus Stenotrophomonas; species Stenotrophomonas sp. LARHCG68. Next base: position 1,499,302 of record NZ_JBIXJV010000001.1, read on the forward strand.
CCGCAGCACTTCTTCAACGACAGCCTGTCGCAACTGACCGCGCTGGCGGCGGCGCTGGTGAGCTTCATGCTGCTGCCCTCGGTGGCCGGTTCGTCGTGGCTGCGGCGGCGACAGATGGCGGCACTGCGGGCGCAGGTGCGCCTGGCCGCGCAAGGGCCACTGCCCGGGCTGCGGCATCGGTTCGAGAGCATGAACAGCGACCTGGTGCACCAGATCGTGGTGCACACCACGCCCGGCAGCGAGGACGCGCGGCGGCTGCTGGCCTGGGCGCTGGCGGTCAACGAGACCGGTCGCGCGCTGATCCACCTGCGCCATGACGTCGCACGCGAGCCCCTGTCCGGCCCGTTGCACCAGCAGGTGGATGCGGCGGTGGCGGCGCTGGCGGACTTCTTCCAGCAGCCGTCCCGCCATGCCTGGTGGCGCGCCGACCAGCAACTGCGGCAGGCCAGTGATGCCGCGCGTGAAGAAGCCGGCCAGCGTGGCGTTGCGCGGCAGGTGCTGCGGCACCTGCGGCTGGTGCGCCTGGCGATGGTCGATGACCACTCGGTGATGGCGACCTACATCGTTGCAACCGACCCCACCCTGGAGGAACTGCCCCGTGCCCATTGAAATCGCCTTCGGCGGCAGCCTGTTCCCCGGCCTGCTGGTGTTGTTCTGCGTGGTCTGCGCCCTGCTGTGGGCGCTGGATGCAGTGGCCGGGCGGCGCGGCTGGTATCGCTACGTGTGGCACCCCTCGTTGTTCCGCATCGCGGTGTTCACCTGCCTGTTTGGTGGCCTAGGCCTGTTGCTGTTCTGAGATTCCCCCAATGACTCCCAAGACCCAATCCCTGCTTCGTTTCTCCCTTACCGCCGTGGTCGTCGTGATCGCGGCCCTGATCGCCATCGCGATGTGGCGCCATTACATGTACTCGCCGTGGACCCGCGAGGGCCGCCTGCGTGCGGAAGTGGTGCGCGTGGCAGCGGACGTCTCCGGGCCGGTGACCGGCGTGTCCGTGCAGGACAACCAGCAGGTCAAGCGTGGCGATGTGCTGTTCACCATCGACGAGGAGCGCTACCGCAATGCGCTTGCACAGGCGCGCGGCAACCTGGCCGCGGCGCAGGCCGCTGCGCGTGCCGCCGGTGCCAGCATCCAGGCCGCTTCGGCCGGTGCCGCGCAGCAGAGCGTCAACGCGGCCCGCTACGAGCTGCAGTACCAGCGCCGTGAGCGCATTGCCGGCAGCCTGATCTCCGAGGAGTCGCGCAGCGATGCACGCAGTGCCGCGCAGGCCGCCCGTGCCGGGGTCGCGCAGGCGCAGGCCAGCCGGCAGCAGGCCAGCGCGGCCCAGCAGCAGGCCCTGGCGGCGGTGGAGCAGGCCCAGGCCGCGCTGGCGACCGCCGAGCTGAACCTGGAGCGCACCCAGGTGCGTGCGCCGGTGGACGGCTACGTCACCAACCTGGAGGTCCGCCAGGGCGATTACGCCAGTGCCGGCGCCGCGCGCCTGGCGCTGATCGATACCGATTCGTTCTGGGTGTACGGGTACTTCGAGGAGACCAAGCTCTCGCAGCTGCATGTCGGCGACGGCGCGAAGATCGAGCTGATGAGCGGGCAGACCCTGCATGGCCACATCGAGAGCATCGCGCATGGCATCACCGATGCAGACAGCCCGACCGGCACCGACCTGCTGGCCAACGTCAACCCGACCTACAACTGGGTACGCCTGGCACAGCGCATCCCGGTGCGGATTCGGCTGGACGCGGGCACGGTGCATGATGGCATCGTGCTGGCCAACGGCATGACGGCGACGGTGGTGGTGGAGGCGAGGGGCTGAGGCGGCCGCGTTGCGCGTCGGCGGCCCTCATCCGCCCTGCGGGCACCTTCTCCCGCGCACGGGAGAAGGCAGCTGCTCAACTCTCCGCAAGCCGTCACGGGTACGGGCGCCGCCAAGGATCGAAGCCGATGGCTCTCCCTTCTCCCGCCTGCGGGAGAAGGTGCCCGCAGGGCGGATGAGGGCGCTTTGCTCCAGCACCAGAACCCGATGAAGAAACGCCCGGCAGTGCCGGGCGTTTCGCTTTGCATGCGCGGTGAAGCTTACTTCGCGGTCGACCCCGAGGTCAGGCCACGCTTCTCCAGCAGCGGCTCGATCTGCGGCTCGTGGCCGGCGAAGTTGCGGAACAGCTCCATCGCATCCACGCTGCCGCCCTTGGACAGCAGGGTTTGGCGGAAATGGTCGCCGTTGGCGCGCGACAGGCCGCCGTGCTCGCGGAACCACTTCTGGGTGTTGGCGTCCAGCACCTCGGACCAGATGTAGGCGTAGTAGCCGGCCGAGTAACCGCCCATGATGTGGCTGAAGTACGGGGTCTTGTAACGCGGCGGGACCGGCGCGTAGTAGATGCCGTCCTTGACCAGCGCTTCATGCTCGAACTTCATCACGTCCTGCGGTGCCGGCACGTCGCTGACGCCGATCTGGTGCCAGCGCTGGTCCAGCATCGCCGCGCCCAGGTACTCGGTGGTGGCAAAGCCCTGGTTGAACTTGGATGCGGCGATCACCTTGTCCAGCAGCGCCTGCGGCATCGCCGAACCGTTCTGGTAGTGCTTGGCGTAGTTGGCCAGGATGGTCGGCTCGTCGGCCCACATCTCGTTGACCTGCGACGGGAACTCGACGAAGTCACGCGGCACCGCGGTGCCCGAGAAGTACGGGTACTTCACGTTGGAGAACATGCCGTGCAGGGCGTGGCCGAACTCGTGGAAGGTGGTGTTCACCTCGTCCCAGGTCAGCAGCGTCGGCTTGCCTGCCGGCGGCTTGGGGATGTTGAGGTGATTGGCCACCACCGGCTTGTCGCCGGTCAGCGCGGACTGCGAGACGTAGGAGTTCATCCAGGCGCCACCGCGCTTGGACTCGCGCGCATACGGGTCGAAGATGAAGATCGCCAGCTGGCTGCCATCGGCGTCGAACACGTCGTAGACGGTGACGTCGTCGTGGTAGACCGGCAGATCGGTACGCTGCTTGAAGGTCAGGCCGAATTCCTTGCCGGCGGCGAAGAACACGCCGTCTTCCAGCACGCTCTTGAGCTCGAAGAACGGCTTGAGCTGGGATTCGTCGAAGTCGTACTTGGCCTGGCGCACCTTCTCGCTGTAGAAGGCCCAGTCCCAGGGCTGCAGTTCGAAGGTCGGCTTGCCGGCGGCCTTCTGCTCGGCGTCGATCATGGCCTGCAGGTCGCCGGCCTCGCGCTTGGCATTGGCCACCGCGGCCGGGGCCAGCTGGCCGAGCATGGCATTGACCGCTTCCGGGGTCTTGGCGGTCTGGTTGCCCAGCGAGTAGGCGGCGAAGTTCGGGAAGCCCATCAGCGCGGCCTTCTCGGCGCGGATGGTCATGATGCGCGAGACCAGCGCGGTGTTGTCGTACTCGCCCCCCTTGCTGCCGCGCGACACCGAGGCTTCGTAGATGCGCTGGCGCAGCGCGCGGTTGGTCAGGTTGGTCAGCGCCGGCTGGCCGGTGGTGTTGAGCAGGGCGATGACGTACTTGCCGTCCAGCTTGCGGGCCTTGGCGGCTTCGGCGGCAGCGGCGACCTGCTCGGTGGACAGGCCATCGAGCTGGGTGACGTCATCGACGACGATGTAGGACGCGTTGACCTCGGCCAGCACATTCTGGCTGAAGCGGGTGCCCAGGTTGGCCAGCTCGGCGTTCATGTCCTTGAGCTTGGCCTTGTCGGCGTCGGACAGCTTGGCGCCGGCGCGGACGAAGTTGTCGTAGTACTTCTCGACCAGGCGCAGGCCCTCGGCATCCAGGCCCAGCTTGGCGCGGTCGTTGTAGAGGGTCTCGATGCGGCTGAACAGCTTGCCATTGAGGTTGATGGCGTCGCTGTGGGCGGCGAACCGGGCCGAGTAGTCCGCCTGCAGCTTCTTGCGCGCGTCGTTGGTGTCCGCGCCGATCAGCGCGAAGAACACGGTGGTGGCGCGGTCCAGGATGGCGCCGCTGTTTTCCAGCGCGATCAGGGTGTTGTCGAAGGTCGGTGCGGCCGGGTTGTTGGCGATCGCCTCCACTTCCTTCAGCTGCTGGGCCATGCCTGCGTCGAATGCCGGGGCGAAGTCACTGTCCTTGATCTTGTCGAACTGCGGGTAATGCAGCGGCAGCGTGCTTTCGGCGAAGAACGGGTTGGCCTGCTGGGCGGTCTGGGCGGTGGCGGCGTGGGCAGTCACGCTGTAGGCCGGCAGGGCAAGGCCCAGGGTCGCGGCAAGGGCAAGGGCAAGGTGGGTATTCAAGTCGGAAACTCCGGATAAGACTGATCGGAAAGGGTAACCCGGGGCGCAGGGCAGGGGGTGTGCCGAACGGCATGGGCGAGGCGGTTGGCGCATGTTGGCCGCCGATGAGACCGCGATGACGTAGGCTTGCAGGCTCATTCCGGAGGCGCAGCCATGACCAGTGCATACGATTTCCAGACCACGGCGCTGGATGGGCAGCCGCTGGCGCTCGACGGATTCCGCGGCAAGGTGCTGCTGCTGGTCAACACCGCCTCCAAATGCGGATTCACGCCGCAGTACGAAGGGCTGGAGCGCCTGTGGCGTGAACTGGGGCCGCAGGGCCTGGTGGTGATCGGCTTCCCCTGCGACCAGTTCGGCCACCAGGAGCCGGGCGAAGCCGGTGAGATCGCCAGCTTCTGTGCGCTCAATTACGGCGTGAGCTTCCCGATGTCGGGCAAGATCAAGGTCAACGGCCCGGAGGCCCATCCGCTCTGGCACTGGCTGCAACGGCAGAAGCGCGGGGCGCTGGGCATCGGTGCGATCAAGTGGAACTTCAGCAAGTTCCTGGTTGGCCGCGACGGGCAGGTACTTGCCCGCTACGCGCCGACCGCGCGCCCGGAATCGCTGGAAGCGGATATCCGCGCGGCACTGGGCTGAGCCGCCGGATACGACAACGGCTGGATCCCCGCAGGACCCAGCCGTTGCACGTGGTCACGCCGGGCGCTTGCCTGGCTTACTTCTCGACGAAGGCCCGCTCGAACACGTAGTGCCCCGGCGTGCCGATGCGGGTGGAGACTTCAAAGCCGCGTGCGTCGAGAACGCTGCGCAGGTCGGCCAGCATCTGCGGGCTACCGCAGATCATGAAGCGGTCGTTGGCCGGGTCCAGCGTCGGCAGGCCCAGGCGTTGCTGCATCTGCCCGGTTTCCATCAGCGTGGTCAACCGGCCCTGGTTGGGGAACGGCTCGCGGGTGACCGCCGGGTAGTACAGCAGCTTGTCGCGGACGATGTCGCCCAGGATCTCGTCCTGCGGCAGTTCCTTCTCGAAGTAGTCGCGGTAGGCCAGGTCTTTCTCGAAGCGCACGCCGTGGCAGACGATGACCTTCTCGAAGCGCTCGTAGGTTTCCGGGTCCTTGACGATGCTCAGCCAGGGCGCCAGGCCGGTACCGGTGCCCAGCAGGTACAGGTGCTTGCCCGGGTGCAGGTCGCTGATCAGCAGGGTGCCGGTGGGCTTCTTGCCGACCAGGACCTTGTCGCCCACCTTCAGGTGCTGCAGGCGCGAGGTCAGCGGGCCGTCCTGCACCTTGATGCTGAAGAAGTGCAGCTGCTCTTCCCAGTTGGCGCTGGCGATGGAATAGGCGCGCATCAGCGGGCGGGCGCCTTCGTTTTCCAGGCCGATCATCACGAACTGGCCGTTGTCGAAGCGGAAGCCGCTGTCGCGGGTGGTGGAGAAACTGAAGTAGGCGTCCGTCCAGTGACGGACTTCGAGCACCGTTTCGGCGCCAAAAGCGGAAGACATTGCTGTGGTTCGGATTTGGAGTGTCACGGCTATTCTAGCCGAATTGGCCCAAATGGGAATGAATCGCATTTGAGGTGATTTACTCGGTCCCATCGCCGGAGAAGCGGTTCGGCGCCCTCCCTTTTCCGCAGGCATGGGGAGGGGGCATGGCTCGGCACCCTCCGCTGGCTTCCCGGCTCAGCGGTAACCCGCCGCCTGCAGCTCGAACAGCTCGGCGTAGCGGCCACCTTCGGTCATCAACTGCGCGTGGGTGCCGCTGGCCTCGATGCGGCCGTCGGCCAGCACCAGGATGCGGTCGGCCATGCGAACCGAGGAGAAGCGGTGCGAGATCAGCACGGCGGTGCGGTTGTCCGACAATTCCTTGAAGCGCTGGAACACCTCGAACTCGGCGCGTGCGTCCAACGCGGCGGTGGGCTCGTCGAGGATCATCACCTGCGCATCGCGCATGTAGGCGCGTGCGATGGCGATCTTCTGCCACTGGCCGCCGGACAAATCCACGCCGGTCTTGAAGCGGCGGCCGATCAACTGCGCGTAGCCATTGGGCAGGCCTTCGATCACCTCGTCGGCCAGCGCGCGATGGGCGGCATCGCGGATGCGGGTCTGGTCGTCCATGGCTTCGACCAGCCCGACGCCGATGTTTTCCCCGGCCGACAGGTGGTAGCGCACGAAGTCCTGGAAGATCACGCCCATGTTGGCACGCAGGTCGTCCAGGTCATAGTCGCGCAGGTCGCGGCCATCGAGCAGGATGCGGCCTTCATCGGGGTCGTACAGCCGTGCCAGCAGCTTGACCAGGGTGGTCTTGCCGGCGCCGTTCTCGCCGACCAGCGCGATCACTTCGCCCGCACGCAACTGGAAGTCGAGGTGCCGCACCGCCCAGCGTTCGGCATCGGGGTAGCGGAAGCCGACGTTCTCGAACACAAAGCCCTCGCGGATGGGGCGCGGGATGGCGATGGCGTCCGGGGTGGAATGGATCTCGGGCTTGATCGCGAAGAACGAGAACAGGTCGTCCAGGTACAGCGCCTGGCTGGCCACCTGCGAGAAGCCGCTCAGCAGGCCTTCGAGCAGTTGGCGCAGGCGCATGAAGCTGCCCGACAGGAAGGTCAGGTCGCCGATGCTGAACTCGCCACGGATGGTGCGCCAGGCGATGTAGGCATAGGCGGCGTAGTAGCCCAGCGTGCCGAGCGCGGCCAGCAACGTGCCCCATACCGCACGCTTGCGTGCCAAGGCGCGGTTGGCGCGGTAGAAGCGTTCGGCCAGCAGCTTGTAGCGGTCGATCAGGAAGCGGTGGAGGTTGAATATCTTCACCTCCTTGGCGGTCTCGACGCTGGCGCCGACCTGGCGCAGGTAGTCAAGCTGGCGCCGCTCCGGCGTCCAGCTGAAATTGAGCGAATAGCCCAGCGTGTTGAAGTGCGATTCGCCGATGAAGGCCGGCACCAGCGCCACCGCCAGCAACAGCATCAGCCACGGTGCGTACATCACCAGCCCGGCGGCGAAACTGATCACGGTGATCATGTCCTGCGCCTGCCCGAACAGCTGCGCCATCAGGCTCATCCGGCCCATGGTCTGGCGCCGGGCGCGGTCGAGCTTGTCCTGCAGGTCCGGGTCCTCGAAGTCCTCCAGGTCCAGCTCGGCGGCGTGCTCCATCAGGCGCACGCTGGTGGCGTTGGTGAACAGCTCCGACAGCAATGAATCGGCGTAGTTGACCAGCCGGCCGAGCAGGTCCGAGCCGATGGCGATGCCCAGTTCGAGCAGCAGCAGTTCCAGCAGGGTGTTGAGGTGGCCGCTGGCCAGCGCCTCGCCCAACGGTGGCATCGCGCCGGCACCGGCCAGGCGCACGGCCTCGTCGATGATCAGCTTGCCCACGTACAGCATCGCCACCGGCATCAGCGCGCGGATCAGGCGCAGGCCCAGGCTGGTGAGGGTCAACCAGCGGCTGGTCTGCCAGACCTGCCGCAGGAACGGCGGCAGGTTGCGCATGGCGTCCATGCGCTCACGGAAACTGGGTTGCTTGCCCGAGGCGTTGTTCGGTGCGGAAGCGGGATGCGGCATGGCGGCTCAGGCGGACGGGGGCCGCTTCAGGTTACCGCGTACCGCTGCGTTCAGCCGTCCTTGCCGAGGTCGATGTCGCCCATCTGTGCGTCGTCGCGGCCATCGGGGTTGTCGCGCACGGCCTGGCCGCGCTCACCGAACGAGCGGGTGCCGGTGTCGACATTGAGGTGGTTGTGCACGCCGCGCACGCCATCAATGCCAGCCACCAGCTGTTCGACCTGCTGTTTGGCGGCGGTGCTGGGGACGTCACCGGACAGCGTGACCTGCCCATCCTTGACCTGCACCAGGACTTGCGAGGACTGGCCCTGCTGGCCGAGGCTGCGGACCACGTCATCGCCAATCAGGGTGTCGGAACGTTGTGCTGCCATGGTCGTCTCCTGCAAAAGAAGCCCCAACATGGCGCAAGCGGCGTGAGCATGTCGTTACTTCTCGTTCGGCAGGCTCAGCGGCGCGGGCCTTCCGGCGGTGGCGGATCGGAGGACTGCAGCGCCACCGGCAGGTGCCAGCCGAAATGCATGGTCATCATGCGCAGCCCGAAGCACAGCGCGGCGCCGGCCAGTGCGCAGGGCAGGGGCGGCAGGCCCAGCCAGTAGCCCACGGCCACCACCGCCGCGCCGGCCAGCGCGGCCACCGCGTACAGCTCGGCCTGCAGCACCAGCGGCACCTGCGCGAGCAGTACATCGCGGGCGATGCCGCCGCCGATGCCGGTCAACATGCCCAACGCGGCGGCCATCGGCGGGGCGATGCCGAACGCCAGCGCCTTCTGCGTGCCGGCCACCGCGAACAGGGCCAGGCCCATCGCATCGAACATCCGCACCGGGTACTGCAGGCGCTCGATCAGCGGTGCCCAGAAGAACGTCACTACGCCTGCGGCCAGGGTGATGGCCGGGTAGCGCCAGTCACTGATCGCCGCCACCGGAGTGGCGCCGATCAGCAGGTCACGGGTGATGCCGCCGGCCAGTGCGGCGGCGAAGGACAGCACCAGCACGCCGAAGATATCCAGCCGCCGGCGCACCCCCATCGTCGCCCCGGACAGGGCGAAGACGAAGGTGCCGATGAGGTCGAGGATCAGGACGAGGGTTCCCATGCCGCGTATTGTGCGGTCTGGCGCGGGAACCGGCCATCGGACCAGGCGACGCTGGCCGGGTGCTTGCCTGGCGCTTTCTCAGGGCAGCGGTGGCAGCAGGCCCGCGCCCAGCCGGTTCCAGGCGTTGATCACCGCCACGCCCATGCTCAGGTCGCTGATGCCCTTGTCATCGAAGTGTGGTGCCAGGGCGTCGAAGGCAGCCTGCGACGGGGCGCCGTCGGGCAGGCGGGTCAGGGCTTCGGCCCAGCCCAGTGCGGCGCGCTCGCGGGCATCGAAGAAGCGGCTTTCATGCCAGGCGGGCAGGGTGTCGAGCTTGCGCGGCTCGATGCCGGCCTTGCGCAGCGTGGTCGCATGCATGTCCATGCAGTAGCCGCAGCCATTGATCTGCGACACGCGCAGGAACACCAGTTCAAGCAGGTCCGAGTCGATGGAGCTGTCGTGCACGGCCTTGCTGGTGGCGAGCAGGCCCTTGAACGCCTCGGCAGCCAGGCGGGTATAAGGGACGCGGGGGGAATTGGACGAAGACATCATGGGCTCCATGACGGCCACGGTGGCCGTCTTTCACTGCAAGGACGCGCCAGCGTCACCGGCTGTGACAGGGGTGGGCAGCTTGTTCGGATTGAGCACGCTGTAGATGGTGGCGATGCGGCCATCGACCACCTCGATGGTGGTGACCGAGTGCAGCTGGCCGGCGTGGAAACGCAGGATGGCCGGCTGCCCGTTGACGCTGCCCAGCCGGGCCGGTTGGGCGCCACCACGCCGCGCGATGGCCCAGAACAGGCGGCCGATGCGCTCGGCACCGAGCAACGGACGGATCGCCGCGGTCACCACGCCGCCGCCGTCGGAAAGCAGGCGCGCATTGGTGTGCAGCAAGGCCTGGATGGCATCGCTGTCGCCGTCCTGGCAGGCGTCCATGAAGCGCGCCAACAGCTGGCGGTGCTGGGTGCCATCGGCTTCGAAGCGCGGCCGGCCGGCCTGCAGGCGCTGGCGGGCGCGGTGGACCAGCTGGCGGCAGTTGGCTTCGCCGTGGCCGAGCAGGCGGGCGATCTGCGGATAGTCGTGGTCGAACACCTCCTTGAGCAGGAAGGCGGCACGTTCGTCGGGGCTGAGCTGTTCGAGCAGGGTCAGGAAGGCCAGCGACAGGTCCTGGGCCAGGGAGTGGACCTGGTCCGGGGCGGGTGGGGCGGGCAGGTCCAGCGAGACCTGCAGCGGCTCCGGCAGCCAGGGGCCGATGTAGTCCACGCGCTGCCGGGAGGCGGCGCGCAGGCGGTCCAGCCCCAGCCGGGTGGTGACGGTGACCAGCCAGGCTTCCGGGTCGGCGATGCTGCCCGGGGCCGCCTCGGCCCAGCGCAGCCAGGCGTCCTGGACGACGTCCTCGGCATCGGAACGGCTGCCGAGCAGGCGGTAAGCGAGCGCCATCAGGCGCGGACGGTGGGTCTGGAAGGGGGTTTCGGCGTTCATGCGACAAGGACGCGGCAGCGCGGACCGGCGTGACAGTGTAGGAGCGCCGCCGGGCGCGATGCACGGGAGCACGGATTGGCGGGATGTCCGGGTCGGTTGGAACCCCGGCTTCGCGGCCGGGGCTGTTCCAGCCGGGGCGCACGGCTTGGCGGCAGGGCGTAAAATGCCCGGCTGAACCCCCGCCAGCCTTCAGCAAGCGAGCAAGCCGTGACATCGATCAAGCAGGAAGACCTCATCCAGTCCGTCGCCGACGCGCTGCAGTACATCTCGTACTACCACCCGGTCGACTACATCAAGAACCTCGCCGCCGCCTACGAGCGCGAGGAATCGCCGGCCGCCAAGGAGGCGATCGCGCAGATCCTGATCAACTCGCGCATGTGCGCCGAGGGCCACCGCCCGATCTGCCAGGACACCGGCATCGTCACCGTGTTCCTGGAAATCGGCATGAACGTGCGCTGGGACGACGCCACCATGGGCGTCGAGGACATGGCCAACGAGGGCATTCGCCGCGCCTACGCCTACCCGGACAACAAGCTGCGCGCCTCGGTGCTGGCCGACCCGGCCGGCAAGCGTACCAACACCAAGGACAACACCCCGGGCGTGGTCAACATCAAGGTGGTGCCGGGTGACACGGTCGATGTGATCGTTGCCGCCAAGGGCGGTGGTTCGGAGGCCAAGAGCAAGTTCGCCATGCTCAACCCGTCCGACTCCATCGTTGACTGGGTGCTCAAGACCGTGCCGACCATGGGCGCCGGCTGGTGCCCGCCGGGCATGCTCGGCATCGGCATCGGCGGCACCGCCGAGAAGGCGATGCTGCTGGCCAAGGAATCGCTGATGGAGCCGATCGACATCACCGACCTGCAGGCCCGTGGCGCGTCCAACCGCGCCGAAGAGCTGCGCCTGGAGCTGTACGAGAAGGTCAACGCGCTGGGCATCGGCGCGCAGGGCCTGGGCGGCCTGACCACGGTGCTGGACATCAAGGTCAAGGACTTCCCGACCCACGCCGCCAACCTGCCGGTGGCGATGATCCCGAACTGCGCCGCCACCCGCCATGCGCACTTCACCCTGGACGGCAGCGGCCCGGTGATGCTGGACCCGCCGTCGCTGGAAGACTGGCCGCAGATCACCTACGACGCCTCCAAGGGCACCCGTGTCGACCTGGACACCGTCACCCCGGAAGAAGTGGCCAGCTGGAAGCCGGGCCAGACCCTGCTGCTCAACGGCAAGCTGCTGACCGGCCGCGACGCCGCGCACAAGCGCATGGTCGACATGCTCAACAAGGGTGAAGAACTGCCGGTCGACCTGAAGGGCCGTTTCATCTACTACGTGGGCCCGGTCGATCCGGTGCGCGACGAAGTGGTGGGCCCGGCCGGCCCGACCACCGCCACCCGCATGGACAAGTTCACCCGCCAGATCCTGGAGCAGACCGGCCTGCTGGGCATGGTCGGCAAGGCCGAGCGTGGCCCGGCCGCGATCGAGGCCATTCGTGACAACAAGTCGGCCTACCTGATGGCGGTCGGCGGTTCGGCCTACCTGGTGTCCAAGGCGATCAAGGCTTCCAGGGTGGTGGGCTTCGCCGACCTGGGCATGGAAGCGATCTACGAGTTCACCGTGCAGGACATGCCGGTGACCGTGGCGGTGGATTCCACCGGCGAATCGGTGCACAAGACCGGCCCGCGCGAATGGCAGGCCCGCATCGGCAAGATTCCGGTGATCGTGGAGTAAGTCTCGCCATTGTCACTGGAGATATCGCGATGGCCCGGGCTATGCTCGGGCCATCGTCGTTTTCGGGCACGTTGACTGCCGGTATGACTTGGTCAGGGAGGATGCATGTCGCGAGATCATGGTTGGTGCCATCGTTGGATGTGGCTTGTGGTAGTGGCTTCTGCCGTGGTGGTCACCGGCTGCAGATCCTATGAGGTGGTCATGCCAGAGACAGCCGCAGGGCGGATCTGTGTAGATCAATGTTCGAGCCGCAAGACGCTGTGCATCAGCGATGCCGAAATGCTCGCTCAAAACGAGGCATCCTTGTGTGAGAGCAGGGCTGAGAGGGTCGAACACAAGTGTGAGCGGATTTATGTGCAGGACAAGGATGTCGAGCGTTGCGAGGTCGTCAATGGCGCGGGCTCATTCTGTCCAGGCGTGGTGGCCAGCACCGGGCCATGCGAGGCGTCTTGGCGTAGTTGTGTGGTTGAGTGCGGCGGTCGGGTGATCGAGCGCTGACTGCGGTCACCATTGTCAGGAAGGGAAAAGTCATGCGAGCTTCCATCGTGCTGTCAGGGGTTCTGGCCGCCTTGCTGCTGGGGTGTGGTAGCTACCGGCAGGTGGCACCGAAGGGAGATCCGGCGGCCTGCGTCGACTATTGCCAGAACCGCTACCAGGCCTGCAATGCCAACCCGCGCAGTTTCGGGGATTGCGGCGAGGCGGGCCGGAACAACCAGTGCGACAAGATCACCAACCCGGAGCTGCGTGGTGCCTGCCAGACCTCGCAGGCGTTCTGCCAGAACCGTTCGGCCGCGGCAGTGTGCGGCGAGCGCCTCAACAGCTGCATGGCCGGCTGCCAATAGACCGTAGGAGCGCCTTCAGGCGCGAAGCCGGGAAGGTTTGAATGTGTGCTGGCCTCGCGGCCGAGGTCGCTCCTGCCGAGGCTAGAATGCCGCATCGCCCCTTTGGAAGCTGCCCATGTCCGTCGTGTTGTATGGCTCGCAAAGCACCGCCTCGCTGGTCGTGCATTGGCTGTTGCTCGAACTGGGCATCGAGCACGAACTGCACCAGTTGGACTTCGACCGCCGCGAGCAGAAGTCGGCCGACTACCTGGCGCTGAATCCGGCCGGCCGCGTGCCCACGCTGGTTCTGGACGGGCAGGTGCTGACCGAATCGGCGGCCATCGCCATGCACCTGGCCGATCTGCACCCGCAGGCCGGACTGGCGCCGCTGCCGGGCAGTCCGGCGCGGGGTGATTACTACCGCTGGATCTGCTTCTGCGTGTACACGCTGATGCCGGCCTATCGCGCCTGGTTCTATCCGGATGAGCCGGCCGGTGAGGCCAACGTCGGCGAGGTGAAGCGACGCGCGCGCCTGCAGTTGGAAGCCGCCTGGCAGCAGATGGCCGACCACCTGCAGGCGCATGGTCCCTACGTGCTGGGTGAGCGGGCCAGCGTGGTTGATTTCCTGCTGACCATGCTGATGCGCTGGAGCCGCAACATGCCGCGCCCGACCGACCAGTGGCCGGTGCTGGCCGCGCATGCCGCACGCATGAAGGCGCGCCCGGCATTCACCGAGGTCTACCGCCGCGAGGGCATCACCGACTGGACGTGAGTCGGCGGCGCCCCAACGCCGCCTTCGCGCGACGGCAAGGCGCCAAGCCCGGCTTCAATCCACGAAGTCCTCGTACTTGCGCCCGCCCTGGAACGGCATGAGGTGCTGCTGGATGATCCCCTTCGGCACCGTCTCCAGCTTCATCACGCCGTACTCTTCCGGCCACTGTGCCTGGTCGCGCGGCAGCTTGAAGGTGCCCATCAGCATGTCCACCAACGGCAGGTGGATGGCGTAGTTCACGTCCACGTATTCCTTCTGCCGCGCGTGGTGCCAGTGGTGGTAACGCGGCAGCACCAGCAGGTACTCCAGCCAGCCGAAGCGGATGCCCAGGTTGGCGTGCGCCAGCACGGCCTGCAGGCCGACCAGGATCACGTAGGCGTTCACCGCCGGCGTGGAAAAGCCCAGGACCAGCAGCGGCAGCAGCACCGCGCTGCGCGTCATCACGATCTCGACGATGTGGATGCGCGAGCCGGCCAGCCAGTCCATGTGGCGGCTGGAGTGGTGCACCGCGTGGAAACGCCAGAGCCAGGGAATATTGTGGTACGCGCGATGCAACAGGGCCTGGGCCATGTCGGCCACGAAAACGGCGATCAGGAACTGCGCCCAGACCGGCAGCGACTGGATCAACGCTTTCAATGAGGGAAACGCTGCAAGCCCGGCGATGGTCGAGGTGGAGGCGGTCACCAGGATCAGGATGAACTGCACCAGCACGTGGCTCATGAAGAAGTAGCCCACGTCGGTGCGCCAACCGGGCCGCAGCGGCGACAGCACGCGCTTGCCCAGGTAGCGCTCCAGCGGCACGAACACCAGCGCCGAGAAGAACAGGGACAGCACGAACCAATCCAGGCCGAGCGAATACGGCGTCTGCCCGACCGGGTCGAACTGCACGTTGGTGCCGCCCAGCAGCACCGCGAGGGTGGCCGTGCCCACGCCCAGGGTGGCGATGCGCTTGTTGCGGTCACGCAGGATGGCGAAGGTGCCCATGATGAAGGCCGCCGCCAGCCCGACCAGCAGCAGGTGGCGGGCGAACTGCTCGTTGTAGACGGCGCGGAACTCGCGGCTGGTCAGCAGTTCGGGGAAGTGGAAGCAGGCGACCGCCATCAGGCTCAGCACCCCCAGCAGGGCAGAACCATAGGCGAAGAACGAACGATGCGGTCGGGTCATACACGGACTTCCTGTCGGGCTCGCAGGGATTCTGCCCGCCGTTCCCGGCATGGGAAAGGGGGGCGCCCGGTTTCACGCGGGCTGCGCGGGTCCAGGCGTAGCGTGGCCGGCAGAGCACGCGCCCGGGGTGCCGGGCGATGGTGCGACGCCGTTGATTCCTGTCCGGAGTGAGCCGATGAGTGTGCTGAGTGTTCCGGTAAGTGCGCAGGACCATTACCAGGGGAGGCTGGATGCGCCCGTGGTGCTGGTCGAGTATGCCGATTACCAGTGCCCCTACTGCGGCGAGGCGTTCTCGCTGGTGAAGCGGCTGCAGCAGCGGTTCGGCGACGAGCTTTGCGTGGTGTTCCGCAACTTCCCGCTGGTCCAGTCGCACCCGCAGGCGCTGCCGGCGGCGATCACGGCCGAGTATGCCGCCGCGCAGGGGCAGTTCTGGCCGGCCCACGATGCCCTGTTCCGCAGCCAACAGCAGCTGGGTGAGGTGATCTACCGGGAGCTGATGCGCGAACTGGGCCTGCCGGAGGACGGGCTGGTTGCCGCGATGGAGGATGCCCGCTTCATGCGGCGCATCCAGGATGACATCGATGGCGCCCTGCGCAGTGGCGTCGGCGGCACGCCGACGTTCTTCATCAATGGCCGGCTGTTCCAGCCCAGCAAGAGTTTCGAGGAGCTGTACGACGCGATCGTCGCGGCGAAGTCCGCAGAGCGCTGAATGGCGCGCAGACCGTGGCCGCCGGTGGACGGCCACGCCAGGCGGCTCAGTCGATCAGCTGCAGCACCGTCTCCGGCGGGCGGCACAGGGCGGTGCCCTTGGCGGTGCGCACGATCGGCCGGTTGATCAGGACGGGGTGGGCATGCATGGCCTGGAGCAGCGCCGGCTCGTCGTCCAGCTTGTCGGCAAGGCCCAGCTCGGCATACGCCGCTTCCTTGCTGCGCAGCAGGTCGCGGGCAGGCATGCCCATTTCGGCAAGCAGCGTGCGCAGCTCGGCGATCGAAGGCGGTGTCTCCAGGTAGTTGATCACCTCCACGTCCACGCCGGCTTCCTGCAGCAGGGCCAGCGCGCCACGTGAATTGGAGCAGCGGTTGTTGTGCCAGAGGGTTGCCTTCATTGCCTCAGTACCACTCCAGCAGGGAGACGCCGACGCCGATGTAAGTGGCCCGGTGGTTGTAGTCGATCATGCTCTCGCCATAACCATCGAACACCTGCACGTGGCCGCGCAGCAGGTTGTTGATCGGGAAGCCGTAGTCCACCTGCAGCGAGCCATGCGAGCGGTCGCCGCTGCGCAGCGAGTGGCGGCCGGTGATGGCCAGTTCGTGGCCATTGCGGTTGTACACCAGGGTGGCATCGCCACGGCCGATGTAGTCCTCGATGTCCGGGTTGTTGTCGTCGCGGTCGCCTTCGGGGATGCGGTACCACGGGCGCAGCATCAGGGCCCAGTTCTCGCGGTCCAGGCCGAAGTTGAAGATCACCCGGTTCCAGCTGCGCGACAGCGGGTCGCTGCGGCCGTTGGACTGGTGGTTGAGGCTGATGCCGGTCATGCGGCCGTTCCAGCCCAGCAGCGAATAGCCGTTGCGGAAGGCCAGCATCACTTCCGGTTCGTAGTTGGTCTCGCGGAACGGGCGCGACAGTTCGCTGTTGTAGGCCTGCCAGCGCGAGCTCTGGGTGTAACCGACCCAGATGTCGCCGTTGTCGCCGAACAGGTTCTCGGCCACCTTGGTCTTGAAGCTGAGCTGGAACTTCAGCTCGGTGCTGTTCAGTGCTTCCGGCTCGGTGACCGTGTTGTTGGGGTTGGGCGAGTGCGGCATTTCGTTGGGCTTGCTGCTCCAGAACGCGGGCAGCAGGTACACCGGCTTGTAGGCGCGCAGCTGGAACAGGCCGAGCTTGGAGTCCTTGGCCAGCTCCCAGCGGCTGTCCAGCAGCGAGCCGCGGCCGGCGTTGGCGGCCATTGCCGCCAGCTCGTCGTGGGCGAACAGCTCGTTGCGGCGCGGGTCCTCCTCATCCAGGGCCTTGGCACTGACCTTGGCTTCCTTGCGAGCGGCCTGCGCGGCGTTGGCCGCGGCATCGGCGGCACGGGTGTCGGCCGGAGTGCGCCCCAGCGCGCTGTCGTAGCAGGCCAGGCGCGCGGCGTCGGAGTCCAGCGCGAAGCAGGCCTGTGGCGATGCGGGGGCGGTGAGGGATTCCTGGGCCAGGGCGGGGGCGCTGGCGCTGGCCAGGGCGGTCAGCAGGGCATAGCGAAGGGGCGTGTTCGGCATGGTGGGGTTCCGGTCATGGCAAAGGGCCGGGGACTTCCGCAGCAAAGCGGCATCCGTGCTCCGGCTGACATTGTCGGCGATTGCCCTGTGTAGGGGGAGTCTTGGCCGCGCGCTCAGTTGACGAACCACGCCACCGCGAACACCGCGACCATGGTCATGGCCAGGCCCAGCTTGAAGGCCACGCCCAGTACGATGCCCAGCCAGGTGCCGAGGCCGACCTTGGTGGCCTGGCCCAGCTTGCGCCCGTGCAGGTACTCGCCGCCCAGCGCGCCCAGGAAGGGGCCGACGAACAGGCCGATCGGCATGAAGAACAGGCCGGCCACCGTGCCGACCGCCGAGCCGACCAGCGCCAGGCGGCTGGCGCCCACCTTCTTTGCGCCGATCACCGTCGATATGACGTCGATGATGATGGAAATGACGGTCAAAACGCCAAGCACGACCAACGTGATCCAACCGACCCGTTCGAACCCTTCCGTCCAGGCGGCCACCAGCAGGCCCACGAACACCAGCGGGACCCCGGGCAGCGCGGGCAGGATGATGCCGGCGATGCCGGTCAATACGAGGAGGGCCGCAACCGTATAGAAGATGAATGAATAGTCCATATTGGTTCTGAAAGGGTCCATTGGGGGTTGACTTTAACGGCTTCACCGGGATTGCAATTTGATTTTTCCCGGGTTAAGTTGCAGCCGCTGAGCTTGGCAAGGTCACCGTGAATCGTGGCCTGATGGGTAGATCGCACGATTTGCTGCATCGTTGCACCTCGCTTCCTCCTTGCAATCAGCCGCCTTCCGGGGCGTTCCATCAAACGAGAGAGAGCAACAGGGAGTTAGTCGAGATGTCCGATCGCGAAACCGGTACCGTCAAGTGGTTCAACGATGCCAAGGGCTTTGGCTTCATCAGCCGTGAGAATGGTGAGGATGTGTTCGTGCACTTCCGCGCCATCCAGACCCAGGGCTTCAAGAGCCTGAAGGAAGGCCAGAAGGTCTCCTTCACCGTCGTCCAGGGCCAGAAGGGCCTGCAGGCCGACGCCGTGCAGCCGGTCTGATACAGACAGGCTGGCATGACAAAAGAAAGGCCCGCGCAAGCGGGCCTTTCCTTTTCCGGCGTGGCGGTTGCCAGGATCAGCGCAGTACCACGCGGCCATTGATCACGCGGACGTAGGCATTCTCTGCCACGCCGTTGAGGTTCTTCTGGTTGACCATGATCACGCGGCCGTCGTCCATGCGCACCTGGATGTCATAGGACTCGCCGGTGACGTTCTGCTGGATCTTGTTGCCTGCCAGCGCGCCGGCGGCGGCGCCGGCCACGGCGGCGATGTTCTGGTTGCCCTTGCTGCCGCCGGTGTGGTCGGAGATCTCATGGCCGGCCACGGCGCCGACGATGCCGCCCAGGATCGCGCCGGTCGCCGTCGGTGCGGTGCGGCCGGAGGACACGGCGTTGATGCGGGTGACGATGCCGCAATCGGCGCAGCGGTTCTGGTTGTAGTTGTTGCCACTCCCGTAGCCGCCACCATAGTTGTTGCCACCACCGTTGTAGCCGCCGCCGTAACCGGGCGACGTGGCGCAACCGGCCAGAGCCAGACTGGCAATGGCGCCTGCGGCGATCAACTGAATCTTCATGGTGCTTCTCCTTCGCCAGTGAACAAAAAGGTAAGTGCTTACCCGACGGCGTAGATCCTGTCGTTTCACATGTGAATGGAGGGCCAACCACATGTGAACGCGATATTCACCGATGGATTACTTGAAGTCCTGGTGGCAACTCTTGCAGTCGCTGCCGATCTTCTGGGACAGCGCCGCCAGGCTGGCACAGTCCGCCGCCGGCTTGGCCAGGGCGTCGTTGAGGGTGGCCCGGAAGCGGTTGGCATGCTGCTGGAACCGCTCGTCGTCACGCAGGCCGGGGAAGGCGACTTCCAGGTCGTTGGCCAGGGCGCGCAGGGTCTGCACGCGCGGGGCGGTGTCGTTGATGGTGCAGCGGTTCTGCTTCTGGCTTTCGCCCAGCAGTTGCACCTGCTTGGACATCACCGTCATCAGGCTGTCGGGGAAATGGTCCTGGCGGGCCTGGATGGCACGCATGCCCATCACCGTCGCCACCACGCCGATCAGCAGGCCGGCGATGAGGACATAGAGATAACGGGCAGCCTTGGACGGCTGGCGGACGGGTTCGGACATATGCGTTGGCTCCGGGCTACATGGCATGGTCGTTGTAGGGGTACTGCCCGGCCATTATGCCGTCCCGGCTAAAATGGGCGGATGAAAGAACAACTGCGTGAGCGATTCGCCGGCATCGACCGGCTGTACGGTGCCGGGACCATCGAGCACCTGGCCGGCTGCCGGGTGGCCGTGGTCGGCATGGGCGGGGTGGGGTCCTGGGTGGTCGAGGCGCTGGCGCGCTCGGCGGTCGGGCACCTGAGCCTGATCGACGCCGACGACATCTGCGTGTCCAACACCAACCGGCAGCTGCCCGCGCTGGTGGGCCAGTACGGTCGCAACAAGGCGCTGGCCATGGCCGAGCGCTGCAAGGCGATCAACCCCGACATCGAGGTCGAGGCGGTGGAGTCGTTCCTGACCGGTTCGAACATGGCCGAACTGCTGGACCGCAACTTCGACCTGGTGATCGATGCCTGCGACAGCTTCCGGGTCAAGGTGGAGGCCATTGCCTGGTGCCGCCGCCGCAAGCTGCCGATGATCACCGTCGGCGCGGCCGGCGGACGCACCGACCCGACTCTGGTGCGGGTGCGCGACGTGTCGCGTACCGAGCACGACGCGATGATGGCGCTGATCCGCAAGAAGCTGCGCGCCGAGTTCAATTTCCCGAAGAACCCGCAGCGCTACTTCGGTGTGTCGGCGGTGTACTCGCTGGAGAACGTGAAGTACCCGCAGGCCGACGGCAGCGTGTGCGGCCTGCGCCCGAACCTGGGCCCGGACGAGGCGATGAAGCTGGACTGTGGCGCCGGACTGGGCGCGGCCACCCACATCACCGGGGCATTCGCCTTCGCCGCGGTCGGCAAGGCGCTGGAAGTCCTGCTGAAGAAGAAAGCCACGTAGGAGCCGCTTCGCGAACTTCGCGGCCCGGGCCGCCCCTACGGCAGTCCGAACAGGCGTTGCGCGTTGGCGGTGGTCTGCGCGGCGATTTCTTCCGGCGCCTGTCCGCGCAGCTCGGCGAGGGTTTCCAGGACGCTGGCCAGCCGGGCCGGTTCGTTGCGCTGACCACGGATGCCGGCGTCCGGCTGGTCCGGCGCATCGGTCTCCAGTAGCAGGAACTCCAATGGCATCTGCGCCACCAGCGTGCGCAGGCGGTTGGCGCGGGGATAGGTGAGGGGGCCACCAAGGCCGATCAGGAACCCCAGTTGCCATAACTGGCGGGCCTGTTCCGGGCTGCCGGAAAAGCTGTGGACCACCCCCTGCAGCCCGCCGGTGCGGCGGATGCGCAGGATGACCTCGTCCACCGCGCGGCGGGCGTGCACCACCAGCGGCAGCCGGTGGCGGTGGGCCAGGTCGAGCTGGCCCTGGAAATAGAACCGCTGTGCTTCGGGGTCCAGGTCTTCAACGAAGAAGTCCAGGCCGCATTCGCCGATGGCGCGCGGGGATTCGCGGGTGATCCATTCTTCCAGCTGCTGCAGGTGTTGCGGCCGGTGTTCGGCCAGGAACATCGGGTGCAGCCCATAGGCCGGGAACAGGCCGGGGGCGAGCGTGCAGCTCTGGCGCAGCTTGGGCCAGCTGGCCGCGGTCACCGCCGGCACCACCTGTGCGATCACCCCGGCCGCCTGCGCGCGCGCGATCACCGCCGCGCGGTCGGCGTCAAACGCATCGGCATCGAGGTGACAGTGGCTGTCGACCAGTTGCACGGGTCAGGACTTGCGTGGCGGCAACACCTGCGGCGCGTCGGAGGGGTCCTTGCGTCGCTTCCAGTTGGCCAGCAGCAGCGTACCCAGCCCGAACAGGATCTCGTCCAGGAACGGGATCGGGTCCGGCAGCAGCAACGTGACGAGGAACAGGCCTGCCGTGATCTTGAACAGGGTCGGGTAGCGCAGCTTGCGCGCCCACTCCATAAACGGCGTCAGCATCAGGGACATGGCAAATCCTGTGGTTGGGGAGTACAACAACCGCGATATTGCGGCGTGCCGTGCTTTTTCGATAGGCCGATGCCATTCATGCGGGCCTCTGTTCAGCTTTGGCGTGCTGGAATCCACCCCATATCAAGACGCGGGCCATCCGCAGGGAGCTGAACCATGAAAAGCACGACCACTACTGTTCTGGTTGCCGCCGGCGCCCTGCTGGTGGGTGGCATCGCCACTGCCGCTTTCATGCAGGGGCGCGACAAGGCCACCACGCTGCCGGCCGCGCAGACACCGAACCCGGTGCTGGACAACCAGCCGCTGGCCGATGACGCCGCTGCCAGTTCGCAGGTCGAGGCAGGCGGCAAGCTGGAATACGCCGACGTGCTGAAGGTGGCCCCGGTCACCGAGAAGGAGCGCGTGTACGGCACGGTGACCCGCACCGAGCCAATCAACGAGACCTCGACCACCAGCACCCCGCATGAGGTCTGCAACGACGTGGTGGTGCAGGAGCGGCTGCCCGAGCGCGACGGCAACGTCGGCGGCACCGTGGCGGGCGCGGTGATCGGTGGCCTGCTGGGCAACCAGATCGGCGGCGGCAACGGCAAGAAGGCGGCAACCGCTGCAGGCGCGGTGGCCGGCGGTGTGATCGGCAACCAGGTCGACAAGCGCCACGTGGGCGGCCGTGTGGTCCAGCGCACCGAGCGCCAGTGCCACACCGAGCAGCGCACCGCCGAAAGCAGCCGCGTGACCGGCTACAACGTGACCTACCGCAAGCCCGATGGCAGCACCGGTACGATGCGCATGGACAGCCGTCCGGGTGAGCGCGTGTCGCTGGGCAACAGCGACCGCACGGTCGGCTATGACGTGACCTACCGCTACGAGGGCCAGGAAAAGACCGTGCGGATGGACAACCGCCCGAGCAGCGACCGCCTGCCGGTGCTGGACGGCCAGGTGGTGACGCAGACCGCCGCGGTGGATGGGGGCAGCAGCCGCCAGTAAGCAAGCGTGCTGCACCGAGAGCATCTGGAAGGCCGGCATCTTGCCGGCCTTCCTTGTTTGGAGCCGGACCGCATCGCGCAGGCGACCGATGTCCCGGGCAGGTGTTAGGGTTCCGACCAATCCCGGCAGGAGCCTTGATCCATGAGCATCTTCGATCTGCGTCTGGAAACCGAACGCCTGATCCTGCGCCCACCGGGCCGGCAGGACTTCGAGGCCTTTGCCGCGTTCTGCGCCGACCCGGTGGCCATGCAGCACCTGGGTGGCGTGCAGCCCAAGCCGGTGGCGTGGCGCAGCCTGGCCGGGCTGGTCGGCAGCTGGCAGTTGCTGGGCTACTCGATGTTCTCCGTCATCGAGAAGGACAGCGGGACCTGGATCGGCCGGGTCGGGCCCTGGCAGCCGTACGGCTGGCCCGGCACCGAGGTGGGCTGGAGCATCGTGTCGTCGCACTGGGGACGCGGCTACGCCCCGGAAGCCGCACGCGCGGCCATCGATTGGGCCTTTGATGCGCTGGGCTGGGAGGAGGTGATCCATACCATCGCGCCGGACAACAGCAACTCCCAGCACGTGGCGCGCAAGCTGGGTGCGCGGGTGCTGCGCAATGCCCGACTGCCGCCGCCGCATGAGGTGGACGTGGAGGTTTGGGGGCAGTCGCGGCAGGCCTGGTTGGCGGCACGCTGACCGCCTGCCGATTGCTGCGGTTGCAGCTACCAACCGGCGTCGATTCCGGTCATATTCAATTGCCGCACGCCATCGCGGTGCGGGGAGAATCGACGCTGTGAGTACTGCCGCTGCACTGACGGTTTACGGCATGTCCAGTTCGGGCAACTGCCACAAGGTTCGTTTGCTGCTGGAACAACTGAGCTCCCGCTACCAGTGGAAAGAGGTCGACAGCGCCGGCGGCGATACCCGCACGGCCGAGTTCCTGGCGCTGAACCCGAACGGCAAGGTGCCGGTGGTGCAGCGCAACGATGGTCGCGTGCTTGCCGAATCCAATGCCATCCTGTTCTGGTTGGCCGAAGGCACGCCGTTCCTGCCGACCGATGGCTGGCAACGTGCCCAGGCGCTGTCCTGGATGTTCTTCGAGCAGTACAGCCACGAGCCCTGCATCGCGGTGGCGCGCTTCATCAGTGGCTGGACGCCGGATGACTCGCCGCGCCGTGCCGACCTGCCGCGGCTGCGCGCGCGCGGCCACGAGGCGCTGGCGGTGATGGCCCACCACCTGACCGACCACCAATGGTTCACCGGCGGCGACTACGGCATCGCCGACATTGCCCTGTTCGCCTACACCGCCGTGGCCGAGGACGGAGGCATTTCGCTGTCTTCGTACCCGGCGGTCGAACGCTGGCTGG
The DNA here is from genome assembly GCF_052871705.1 of Stenotrophomonas sp. LARHCG68. Lineage (NCBI taxonomy): Bacteria > Pseudomonadati > Pseudomonadota > Gammaproteobacteria > Lysobacterales > Lysobacteraceae > Stenotrophomonas > Stenotrophomonas sp. LARHCG68. The sequence continues at coordinate 1,522,771 of NZ_JBIXJV010000001.1, forward strand.
AGGACGTCCGCCGCCAGCCCGGCTTCGTCGCCATGCCGGTGCCGGACGCCGAGGTCCAGGCGCGCTTCGCCGCGTCGCGCTGATCCCCCCATTTCCCCCCGCAACACCGCCTTGTTTCGTGGAGCCTGTCTGCATGTTCGCTCGTGTACCGAATCCCATCCCGGCCCGGATGAAGGGCCTGAACCGCGCCGAGATCTGCGATACCAACTTCATCGAATTCGTGAACGGCCTGGGCCGTGGGCCGGATGCCGGCCCGCAGGACGCCGCGCCGGTGCTGCCGGGCAGCGCGCTGGATGCGGCCGGCTTCCGTGAGCTGTTCGAGTCACAACTGATCAGCCGCCACCTGGACCTGATGGCGCGCGTGCTGCGCGTGCAGAACAAGGTCTTCTACACGATTGGTTCATCCGGCCACGAGGGCAACGCGATGGTGGCGCGGGCGACGCGGCATACCGATCCGGCCTTCCTGCATTACCGCTCCGGTGGCTTCATGGCCGAGCGCTTCCGCAAGCTGCCCGGCATGGACCCGGTGATGGATTCGGCGTTGTCGTTCGCCGCCAGCAAGGACGACCCGGCCAGCGGCGGCCGCCACAAGGTATGGGGCAGCAAGCCGCTGTGGGTGTTGCCGCAGACCTCGACCATCGCCTCGCACCTGCCCAAGGCGTTGGGCACGGCGATGGCGATCGAGGCCGGCAAGCGGCTGGGCCACGCGCTGCCGATCCCCGATGACAGCATCACCGTGTGCTCGTTCGGCGATGCCTCGGCCAACCATGCCACTGCGCAGACCGCCTTCAACGCCGCGGCGTGGAGCAGCTTCCAGAAGCTGCCGGCCCCGGTGCTGTTCGTCTGCGAGGACAACGGCATCGGCATCTCGGTGAAGACGCCCGAAGGCTGGATCGGCGAGAGCTTCCGCCACCGGCCCGGGCTGGATTACTTCCAGGCCGACGGCCTGGACCTGGCCGGCGGCTACGCCGAGGTGCAGCGTGCGGTGGAGCATTGCCGCCGCACCCGCCGGCCGACCTTCCTGCACCTGCGCACCAACCGCCTGATGGGCCATGCCGGCACCGACTTCGAGATCGAATGGCGGGCCCTGGAGGAACTGTGCGCGGTAGAGGCCGGTGACCCGCTGCTGCGTTCGGCGCAGATCGCGGTGGAATCCGGGTTGATGGACAAGGACGAAGTGCTGGCGCTGTACGAGCACACCCGGCGCCGCTGCTTCGAAGCGGCCGAAGCCGCCGACCAGCGGCCGCGGCTGAAGGCACTGGCTGAGGTGGTTGCACCGCTGGCGCCGTACTCGCCGGCGCGGGTGGTCAAGGAAGCCACCCGCGCCGACTACGCCGAGCGCCGCTTGCAGGTGTTCGGGAGCGAGGCCGCGCTGCCGGAGAACCAGCCGCCCAAGCACCTGGCCATCCAGATCAACCAGGCCCTGCACGACCTGTTCTGCAAGTACCCGGAAACGCTGCTGTTCGGCGAGGATGTGGCGCAGAAGGGCGGCGTCTACACGGTGACCAAGGGCCTGCAGAAGGCATTCGGCCCGCGCCGGGTGTTCAACACGCTGCTGGACGAGACGATGATCCTGGGCATGGCGCAGGGCTTCGCCAACATGGGCATGCTGCCGCTGCCGGAGATCCAGTACCTGGCCTACCTGCACAACGCCATCGACCAGGTGCGTGGCGAAGCCTGCTCGCTGCAGTTCTTCTCCAACGACCAGTACCGCAACCCGATGCTGATCCGCATCGCCGGGCTGGGCTACCAGAAGGGCTTCGGCGGCCACTTCCACAACGACAACTCGATCACCGCCATCCGCGATATCCCCGGGTTGGTGGTGGGCTGCCCGTCGCGCGGCGATGATGCGGCGGCGATGCTGCGCACGCTGGCGGCGCTGGCCAAGGTGGACGGGCGGGTCTGCATCTTCCTGGAGCCGATCGCGCTGTACATGACCAAGGACCTGTACGAGACCGGCGATGGGCAATGGCTGTTCCCGTATCCGGCGCCGGAGCAGGCCATCGCGCTGGGCGAGGGGCGCGCGTATGGCGAAGGCAATGACGACCTGGTGATCTTCACCTATGGCAACGGCGTGCCGATGAGCCTGCGCGCGGCCAGGGCCATCGAACAGGCGCAGGGCTGGAAGGTGCGGGTGCTCGACCTGCGCTGGCTGGTGCCGTTGAACGAAGGCTGGATCGCCGAACAGGCCAAGGGCGCCAAGCGGATCCTGGTGGTCGACGAGGGCCGGCACAGCGCCGGGGTGGGCGAGGGCGTGATCACCGCGTTGGTCGAGGCCGGCCACGGCCAGGTGCCGCTGCGGCGGGTGACCGGTGCCGATACCTACACGCCGTTGGCCGGTGCCGCCCTGCTGGTGCTGCCGGGCGAGGGCGATATCGTCGCCGCGGCCGCGCAACTGGCGTGAGGCACCTGCCATCGCGGTCCGGCTGGCACGCCCGCACGTTGCGGCAACCTCGCTCCTCCCGCGTCCGCGGGAACGGGGCGGGGCGCGCGGCCTTCACCCGGTCCAACGCGGCGGGCGGCTAGCCTGCCCCCATCTTCCGGTTGGAGCCCGCCATGAGCCCCTACAAGATTGCCGTTTTCGTCGGTAGCCTGCGCAAGGATTCGATCAACCGCCGCTTGGCGCATGCGCTGCAGAAGCTGGCCGGGGACCGGGCCAGCTTCGAGTACATCCAGATCGGTGATATCCCGCTGTACAACCAGGACCACGATGGCCAGTTTCCGGCGCAGGGCACGCGGATGAAGAACCAGGTGCGTGCCGCCGACGCGGTCCTGTTCGTCACCCCCGAGTACAACCGCTCCATCCCCGGCGTGCTGAAGAATGCCATCGACACCGCGTCGCGGCCGTACGGCGACAATGCCTTCGACGGCAAGCCGGCGGCGGTGACCGGTGCCTCCATCGGGGCCATCGGCAGTGCATTGGCCCAGCAGCACCTGCGCAACGTGCTGGTCTTCGTGAATCTGGCGGTGCTGGCGCAGCCGGAGGCCTTCCTGCACTTCAAGGACGGGCTGATCGAGGCCGACGGCACGATCACCAACGAGGCCACGCGGACGTTCCTGCAGGGCTTCGTGGACCGCTTCCTGGCCTGGATCGGGACCCACCACGCCGGCTGAGCGGTCGGCACGGGCGCGGCGGCTTTGCGATAATCGGCACCCGGCGCCGCAACGGCGCCGGGTGCTTCTTTCTGTATGGCCGCCCACTCCGGAACGCCCCGCCAGGCCGCGGGGGCTGGAATTGTGGACAGGTTATCCACAGAGTTGTCCGTACCCCGGTGGCAGATGCCCACCTACCATGGCCGTAGTGCCTTAGCGCAGGAATCACGTTTTTCTTATGTCCGCTCGTACTGGTTTCCGTTCCGACCGCAACGACCGCGCTGAGCGCGGCGAACAGCGCATTGATGCCCTGCGCGTACCCCCGCATTCGGTGGAAGCCGAGCAGGCGGTGCTCGGCGGCCTGATGCTGGCGCCGGAGGCATTCGACCGGGTCAACGAGGCGCTGACCGAGAAGGACTTCTACCGCCGCGACCACCAGCTGATCTACCGCGCCATCCGCGAGCTGTCCGAGCGTGACCGCCCGTTCGACGCGGTGACCCTGGGGGAATGGTTCGAGTCGCAGGGCAAGCTGGACCAGGTGGGCGATGGTGCGTACCTGATCGAGCTGGCCAGCACCACGCCGTCGGCGGCCAACATCAGCGCCTACGCCGAGATCGTGCGTGACAAGGCGGTGCTGCGGCAGCTGATCCAGGTGGGCACCGACATCGTCAATGACGGCTTCCAGCCCGAAGGGCGCGACAGCACCGAACTGCTGGCCACCGCCGAGAAGTCGGTGTTCGCCATCGCCGAGCAGGGCGCGCGCGGGCGGACCGACTTCGTGGCCATGCCCGGCGCGCTGAAGGACGCCTTCGAGGAGCTGCGCAACCGCTTCGAGAACGGCGGCAACATCACCGGCCTGCCGACCGGCTACAACGACTTCGACGCGATGACCGCCGGCCTGCAGCCGACCGACCTGATCATCCTTGCCGCGCGTCCGGCGATGGGCAAGACCACCTTCGCGCTGAACATCGCCGAGTACGCCGCGATCAAGTCGAAGAAGGGCGTGGCGGTGTTCTCGATGGAAATGTCGGCCTCGCAGCTGGCGATGCGCCTGATCTCCTCCAATGGCCGCATCAACGCGCAGCGCCTGCGTACCGGCCAGCTCGAGGACGAGGACTGGAGCCGCGTCACCGGTGCCATCCGCATGCTGAAGGAAACCAAGATCTTCATCGACGACACGCCGGGCGTGTCGCCGGAAGTGCTGCGCTCCAAGTGCCGCCGCCTCAAGCGCGAGCACGACCTGGGCCTGGTGGTGATCGACTACCTGCAGCTGATGAGCGTGCCGGGCAACAGCGAGAACCGCGCCACCGAAATCTCCGAGATCTCGCGTTCGCTCAAGGGCCTGGCCAAGGAGCTGAACGTGCCGGTGATCGCGCTGTCCCAGCTCAACCGCTCGCTGGAAACGCGTACCGACAAGCGCCCGGTGATGGCCGACCTTCGCGAATCCGGCGCTATCGAGCAGGACGCGGACATGATCGTGTTCATCTACCGCGACGATTACTACAACAAGGAAAGTTCGCCGGACAAGGGCCTGGCCGAGATCATCATCGGCAAGCACCGTGGTGGCCCGACCGGCTCGTGCAAGCTGAAGTTCTTCGGCGAATACACCCGTTTCGACAACCTCAGCCACGACTCGGTCGGCGCGTTCGAGTAAGCCCCTCCGCCATGTCCGTCGCCCTCGTCTGGTTTCGGCGCGACCTGCGCCTGCGTGACAACCCGGCCCTGCAGGCCGCGATCGAGGCCGGGCATACGCCGCTGCCGGTCTACATCCATGCGCCGCACGAAGAGGGCGCATGGGCACCGGGCGCGGCCTCCGAGGCATGGCTGCACCAGTCGCTGCAGCAGCTCGACGCCGACCTGCGTGCACGTGGCAGTGCGCTGGTGCTGCGGCGTGGCGACAGCCATGCCGAACTGCAGGCGCTGATCGCCGAGAGTGGCGCGCAGGCGGTGTACTGGAACCGCAAGTACGAACCGGCCACCCAGCCACGCGACGTAGCGATCAAGCGCGGCCTGCGCGAGCAGGGCGTGCACGCCGAGAGCCACAACGGCTATCTGCTGTTTGAACCGTGGGAACTGGCGACCCAACAGGGCGGCCCGTACAAGGTGTTCACGCCGTTCTGGCGCAACGCGCTGGGCCGGTGGCGGCTGGCGGCCTTGACCGAGGCGCCGTCGCGGCTGCCCGGCCATGGCCTGCAGGGCCTGCCGCTGCAGGCGTTGCAGCTGGCACCGCGGTTGCACTGGGATGCGGGGTTCTGGGCGCACTGGCAACCGGGCGAGGCCGGTGCGCAGGAGGCATTGGACGTCTTCACCGATGGCGCGCTCAATGGCTACCGCGAGCAGCGCGACCTGCCGGACCGTACCGGCACCTCGTTGATGTCGCCGCACCTGCATTTCGGCGAGATCGCGCCGTGGCGCATCGTGCACGCGCTGGAGCGGCTGCGCAGTGCCGGTCGCGACGCCGACATCGACGGTTACGTGCGGCAACTGGGCTGGCGCGAGTTCTCTTGGCACCTGCTGCATCACTTTCCGCAGACTTCCGACAGCAACCTCAATCCGCGCTTCGATACGTTCGCCTGGGCGCCGCCGCGCGCCGAGCTGCTTGGCGCCTGGCAGCAGGGCCGCACCGGTATCCCCATCATCGATGCCGGCATGCGCGAACTGTGGGCTACCGGCTACATGCACAACCGCGTGCGCATGCTGGTCGGCAGCTTCCTGTGCAAGCACCTGCGCATGCATTGGAAGGAAGGCGCGCGCTGGTTCTGGGACACGCTGGTGGACGCCGACCTGGCCAACAACAGCATGGGCTGGCAGTGGATCGCCGGCACCGGCGCTGACGCGGCGCCGTACTTCCGGGTGTTCAACCCGGTGACGCAGGCGCAGAAGTTCGACCCGCATGCGCGCTACATCACCCGCTGGGTGCCGGAACTGGCGGGGCTGCCGGTCAAGGCACGGTTCGCGCCGTGGTTGTCACCGTCGCTGCTGGCCGAGCAGGCGCCCACGTATCCGGCACAGCCGCTGGTCGATCTGGCGCAGGGCAGGGAGGCCGCATTGGCCGCCTACCACCGGTGCCGCTAAGAGTTTGAACGCTTCAGACAGTTAGATGAATGGAACCCGCTTCCGGCGCGGTTCCATCATCCCCACGTCGCAGCCTGCTGTTTATCCTTGCCCGGCAAATCCACGCCGGCCTTCCTGCCGGCCCATGAAGGAGACTCTGATGAGCACCGTTACCGCTGTCCGCAATACTTCCCTTGGTCTGGTGGCAGCTGCCGTCCTCTCGGCCTGTGCCACCGGTGGCTCTTACGTGCAGCAGGACCCGTACGGCAACCAGACCCAGCAGCAGAACAAGACCGGCAAGGGCGCGCTGATCGGCACCGCCATCGGCGTGGCCGCGGGCCTGCTCAGCGGAGGCGATGCCACCGAGCGTCGCCAGCGTGCGATGGTCGGCGCCGGTATCGGTGCGTTGAGCGGCGCGGCGATCGGCAACTACCAGGACCGCCAGGAGCGGGCCCTGCGCGAGCGCACCGCCAACACCGGCATCGACGTGCAGCGCGAAGGTGACAACATCACCCTGAACCTGCCCGACGGCATCACCTTCGACTTCAACAAGACCACCCTCAAGCCGCAGTTCTACGGTGCGCTCAATGGCGTGGCCAGCACCCTGCGCGAGTACAACCAGACCATGATCGAAGTGGTCGGCCACACCGACAGCATCGGCACCGACGCGGTGAACAACCGCATCTCGAAGGAACGCGCCGACGCCGTGGCCGCCTACCTGACCGCGCAGGGCGTGCAGGGCGCGCGCATCGAGACGCTGGGTGCCGGCAAGGCCTACCCGATCGCCGACAACAGCACCGACGCCGGCCGTGCGCAGAACCGCCGCGTGGAGATCCGCCTGATCCCGCTGAAGTCGTGATCGCAGCCGCAGCGTTGATGGCGTGAAGCAAGGGCCGCGCAAGCGGCCCTTGTCATGTCGGCGCGGGGAGGCGATGCGCCTTGGCCCGCAACCGCGCCGCCGCAGGTCAGCCGGCGATGACCGCGCTGTTGCGTCCCTTGCGCTTGGCTTCGTACAGCGCCGCATCGGCGCGCGCGAACCAGTCCTGCCAGCGCTGTTCGCCGGCATACATCGCCCCGCCCAGGGAGATGGTGATGCGGCCGCCGGGCCCCCGCAGTGCCTCGTACACCGCCTTGCGGATCCGTTCGGTGAAGCATTCCAGGGCTTCGCGCGTACCGGTCTCGGCCAGGATCACGAATTCCTCGCCACCGAAGCGGAACACCTGGTCCCGGTCGCGCAGTTCAAAGCGCAGGATGGCGGCCAGGTCAGACAGGGCGGCATCGCCGGCGGCGTGACCGTGGCGGTCATTGACGTCCTTGAAGTGGTCGATGTCCAGCACCACCAGCGCGTGCCGGAAGCGGCTCTCGCGCTGGCCGATGATCTGCTGGCTGAGGGTGCGTTCGAGCGCGCGCCGGTTGGGCACGCCGGTGAGGGCATCGAGCGAGGCCAGTTGCTCCAGGCGGCTGCGGTCGCCCTGCAGGCGCCGCGAGAAGCGATGGCCGAAACCGAAGGTCAGCACGATGACGGCAAGCGCCTGCGGCTGGATCGGCGCGAGCAGCAGCCCGGGCTGCAGCAACAGCCCGACGACCAATGCCAGGTTGACCGGTGCGGCGACCTCGTAACGGACGATGAAGAAGTTGCTGATCAGGACCAGGAACGTCCATGCCAGCGCCGAATGCTGCAGCACCCACGCCGCCAACAGGCAGCCGCCTGCATTGGCGAGGGCGGCCAGCACCCCGGCGATGTCCAGCCTTCGACGCTGGGCCAGGACCGTGGCTGCCACGGCCACAGCGGTGAGCAGCAGGCTGATGGCCAGTTCCGGCAGGCGCCGGTCGGCGGCCAGCCAGGCACTGAAGAACACCAGCACCAGCGCCGAGGTCGGCGCGATCGTGCGCAGCGGTACGCTGCGCAGCGCCTGCGGCAGGTCGGGGACGTGCTGGACGGGAGGGCCGGGGGTGTGCATGGCGGCGGCAACATAGCAGCGGCCGTGGCGGATTTCCTTCACCCGGATACACATGGTCAGGCGTCGGATTGCTTTGTGCAGGAACGCCCCGGAAGGGCGTCATTTACTGACCAACCACGGCCGTGTTCATGTCCGATATGGACGCACGGCGGCGCTTTTCAAGGCGTGTTCGGCAGCGTCGCGTGAAGCCGGATTTCACCGTCCGGACGCCGCGCCGGCCCATTTGCGCAAACCCGATCAGGCCAGCGGCAGGCGGCTTTCGGCCCGGCTGTAGCGATCGTGCAGTGCCCGTACCTGCGCGGCGCGCGGATGGACGCGCACGGTATCACCGAACGTCCGCAGGTACTGGCAGGCGGCGAAGCCCGGCGATTGCCGCTCGTAATCGGCGATCCAGGCCAACCGGTCCGGACGGTTGGCCTGCTCGGGTGACCATGCCGCGACGCGTGGCTGGATGCGGGCTTTCATTCCCATCCGCCACGGCTTGGGAGTAAGGCGCGCGCGGAAGCAGTGCTGCAGGCGGCACATGCGGGCATACAGCGGATCGGCGTGGACCGCCTTGAAGAACTGGTGGACCGCCTTGTCCTGCGGATCGAACACCGCGTGCATCACCAGCACCCGCAAACCGGCCGGCGTGCGGTAGGTGCGCAGCGTCCAGTCCGGTTGTTGCCGTGCGAACTGCTCCAGCTTGGCCAGCGCGCGCCCCTGGGCGCCTCCATTGGCGTTGAAGCGCACGCGCCTGACCACTACCACCAGCCAGTTGAGCAGGACCAGCGCGAGGGTGGCGGCTGCGGCGCCTATCCACCAGTTGTTCGCGTTGACGCCGATGATGGCCATCACCCCGAGCCAGCAGGCCGCCGACAGCAGGAAGGGCAGGACACAGCCGGAGGGAGGCTCTTCCAGGTCGATGTCGGCGAACAGCACGTCCGGGGTGTTCAGGCACAGCGCGCCGTAGCTGTTGCGGGTGATGACATCTTCGCCCTCGCGCGCAACGACCTGCTCGCGGATGGGCACGCCTTCCACGCCATAGTGGGTGCGGCGCTCGCGGCGCGGCAGTGATTCACCGGCAAGGATGGCGTCCATGGCCTGCTGCACGCGCGCCTCGGCATGCGCCTGGGCGGCCTCCAGGCTGAGCTCGGACCAGCCGAAGCGGCGGACGGTGACGCTGCGGCGGCGATGGCGGACCTGCCTGCGGGCCTCGGCCCAATACTCCGGAACAATCATCTGCCGTCCTGCGGTCATCCTGACGAAGTGGCCGGAGTCTGGCATAGGCCATGACGCCCGTCACCGGCCTCGTCGGCGCATGGCGGCGTACCGACGCGTCGTCGGGTAGGCTCAGAGGCAACGTTCAACCGGGGTGTCACGTGCTGAAGGGAAGCAACGCCTGCCTGGCGTCGATGCTGGCCATGGTGGGTACGGCTGCGGCCACCGACGACGTCGAGGCAGTGCAACCGAAGGCCACGTTTGTTTACGTGGACAAGTCCGAGCGGCAGTTGTTCGTCTTCAGTGGCCGCACGCTGTTGCTGCAGTACCCGGTCGCGCTGGGGCGGGTGCCGGCCGGGCACAAGCAGCAGGAGGGGGACAAGCGCACGCCGGAAGGGGTGTACATGCTGGACTGGAAGAACCCGAACAGCCGCTACCACCGTTCGATCCATGTCTCCTACCCGAATGCCGCGGACCGTGCCGATGCGCAGCGGCGCGGCGTGTCCCCGGGAGGGGACATCATGATCCACGGCCAGCCGAATCAGTCGCCCCTGCCGGCCGCGGCCTTGCAGCAGCACGACTGGACCGATGGCTGCATCGCGCTGACCGATGCGCAGATGGATGCGCTGTGGGAGGTGGTGGATGTGCCGGTGCCGATCCGGATCGTGCCGTGAGCGGCGGGCACTATCTGCAGGCGGCGGGGGAACGGCGGGGTTTGATCGGCCACGGTGCCGGTTTCATCACGGTGCCTGCCGGTGAAGCGGGGTATACCGGCCGGGCGTGCCGGGCCGTGTCGCAATCGCGCCCGGTGCGGGTGCATGCTGTGTTCCCCATCCCAACGCCCGCCTGGAGGGATCCGATGATGGACGGTCTCGTCGAGCGCAACCGCGATGCAATCATCCTGGCCGCGCGCATCCTGTTGATGGTCTTGTTCATCATGTCAGGGCTTTCCAAGCTGACGAACTTCGCCGGCACGGTGGCCTACATGGCATCGCTGCATGCACCGCTTCCCACCCTGGCGGCAGCGGTGTCGGTGTTCATGGAGTTCTTTGTCGGCGCGGCCATCGTGGTGGGCCTGTGGGTGCGGCCGCTGGCACTGTTGTTCGTGCTTTTCACGCTGGGTACGGCCGTGATGGGCCATGCGTTCTGGTCGATGGAGGGGCAAGCGCGCGACCTCAATACGATCCAGTTCTTCAAGAACGTCGCCATCTGCGGTGGCCTGCTGCTGCTGGCCGTTACCGGCGTCGGCGGCCAGCAGGGCCTGCGCCGCCGCGCCCAACGGGGGCGATGCCACGTCCTGCACGCCCAGCACCTGCAGCACTTCCTCGCCGGTGACGAAGCGTCGGCCGCGCCGGTCGTACATGCCGGTGATCAGCAGGGCGCGGGTGGCTACCTTGTCGTCGTCGCCGACCAGCACGCGTTGCTCCATCAGGATGCGGCCGCCGACCCAGCCGACCATGCGCGTTTCCAGGGTGAAGCGCTGGAATGGCTTGAGCTCGCGCCGGAACTGGATGGTGCCGGCGCCGGCGATCGGTGCCCACTTGCGGCGCATCGCCACCTTGCCCAGGCCGGTGCGCAGCACTAGGTCCAGCCGGCCCAGGTCGAAGATCGTCCAGTAGCGGCCGTTGGTCATGTGCAGGTTCAGGTCGATGTCGTTGGGCAGCACCCGGAACTGCAGCCGCGACACGCCGGCGGGGGCCTGCAGGCGCGGGCGGAACCAGGAACAGATCAGCAGGTGCAGCAGACGGAACCAGAGATTCATGGCGTGGGCAAACCTTTTATAGCGACTGTCATAACGCGCGTACGCTAAGCTATGACACCCGTCATAGCAAGGACCTCGCGATGCGCCGCCGTCCCACCGATGCCCCGCAGCGCGTGATCAGCACCGCCGCCGACATGCTGGCGACCTATGGCCTCAATGCCACCAGCATCCGCGAGGTCACCAAGCGTGCCGAGGCGCCGTTTGGCTCGACCTATCACCATTTCCCCGGTGGCAAGCAGCAGGTGCTGGCCGAAGCGACCGCCCTGGCCGGCAGCCGCATCGACGCCATGCTCGACGAGGTCCTGCGCGAGGGCGTGGTCAGCGGCGTTTCGCGCTTCCTGGCGCTATGGCGCGAACGCCTGCTCAAGTCCGACTTCCACGTGGGCTGCCCGGTACTTGCCGCGGCGGTGGAAGAGCCCATCGACGGCGGCGCCGACGATGCCCGGGAAGCGGCCGGTGTTGCGTTCACGGCGTGGGAGCGACGCCTGGCCGAGGCGTTCATCGGCGAAGGCCATGCGCCGGTCCAGGCGCAGGCATTGGCGACGATGCTGATCGCCAGCGTCGAAGGCGCGGTGGCGATCAGCCGGGCCACGCGTGACATCGCCGCGTTCGACCGGGTGGTCGAGCGATTGGAAGCCTTGTTGCGCTGAGCTCGCCCGCGTCCTGGCCGGATGCGGATCAATCGCGGATCGGCAGGGTCACGTGGCTGTCGCCGTGCCACTGGATGACCAGCGGCTCGCCGGCGTCGGCCAGGGTCTCGTCGGCGGGTTCCTTGCCGCTGCCAAGGTTGAGCTGCAGGTTGGGTTGCTTGAGCACGCCGACGGTGACCACGATGCGGCTGCCGGCGGGCAGGCGGCTGCCGAGCAGGCGGGTGTCATGGATCCGCACGTGGCTGCGTTGCCTGGGCTGCAGCAGGTGGCGTTCGCTGCGGTCATCGGCCTGGCTCAGGCGCTGCAGCGCATAGGCCAGGTCGAAGTACTGGCCTGCGGGCCCCTGCGCGTAGATGCCGATGCTGAGGTCGGCGTCGGCCTTGTTGAGGGTGAAGTACAGGTCGGCGCTGAACGGTCCGGCCAATTCCAGGTCGTGCGTGAGCACGTCGCTGCGGAATACCAACCCGGCGTGCGGGTCCAGCGTGGGGTTCAACACGTTCGGCGAAGGCTGCCAGTCGGCGTCGCTGCGGTCGCTGAAGTCCACGCGCTGGATCGCCGGTGGGCCGTTGGACGGTGCCGCATCGAGCCGGTGCGCGGCATTGGCGCCGGCGTGCAGGTAGTAGCGCTGGCTGCGCGTGGCCATGGCTTCTAGCGTGTCGGCGTGCCGCCAGGTGTCGGCGCCCATGACCTGCCAGTTGACGCGCCCGGCAAGCGGGGCGGGCGTGGGCGCGCCCTTGAAGACGTGGTCGAACCAGGCCAGCCGCATTGCCTGCAGGTCGATGCGGGCGCCGGGGTCGGGCGTGTAGCCCTGCACCACCGGCGGCAGCCCGGTCTGCATGGTGAAGTGTTCGTAGGGACCGATCAGCAGGGTATGGTCGGCGTTCGGGCGGTGCTGCAGGTGGTTGCGGAAGTAGTGCAGGACGCCGATCTGCGCACCATCGAAGTAGCCGGTGGTAGCCAGGACCGGGATGTCGATGTCGGCGAACGCACTGTCCTGGGGAATCATCGCGCGCCACCAGGCGTCGTAGCGCGGGTGCTGCAGCCAGCGGCTGAACACCGGGTTGGCCATGCCATCGATGGCGGGCCGATCGCGGTAGCGGCCACTGCCGCGGTAGGCCTGCTGGTCGAGCCGCTGCCAACGGGCGCTGTCGCCGTAGCTGGCATCGTCCAGGCTGCGATTGCTGGCCGTGTAGAACGGCCAGGCGTACATGAAGTTGAGGAAGACGCCGCCTTCCATCGGGACATCGATGCCGGGTGCGGTCGTGGCCGAGGTGGCGATGGCCTTCAGCGCGGCCGGACGCTGCTTGAGCGCGGCCCATTGGGTGAAGCCGCTGTAGCTGCCGCCATACATGCCGACCCTGCCATCGCTCCAGCGTTGCGCGGCGATCCAGTCGATCACCGCCGCCGCGTCGCCGCCATCGTGCTCGAACGGCACGATCGCATCCGGGCTGCGGCCCTTGCCGCGGCTGTACGCCACGACCGACGCATAGCCGTGGGCGGCCATCTTGCGGGCGTCGTCCCAGGCCCAATCGTCGTTGGCGTAGACGGTGAAGGTGAGCAATGCAGGCAGGGGAGTGGCGGCGTGGCGCGGCAGCACCAGCAGCGCGGACACGCGGGCGCCGTCCGGGGTGGCGATCAACAGGTCGCGCTCGACCTGGTAACGGCGTGCGTCGTCGGCGGCCTGTGCCGCGGCGAACAGGGGCTGGAAGGCGGCGTAGCTGTCGTGGACCTGCCAGGCACGCACCAGTTCGACGGCCTGATCCAGGGGAAGGCTGCGTTTGCCATGTGCCTGTTCGATGCGCTGGTCCAGGTCCTGGCGCATGCGCGGCAGGTAACCACCGAAGGCAACGCTGGCCTGCTGCGCGCTGCGGTCGTCGAGCTCGGCGAAGCGGGCGGCGAAGGCCTGTGGCCATGCCTGCGCGAATGCTTGCCGATGCTCGGCCTGCGCCTGCCGCGCACGCGCATGGATCTCGTACTGCAGGAACAACGGCGGCTGGTTGGGTGGGTCGTTGCGCAGGCGGCGCAGCGCCTGGATGCTGGTGATGGCGTCGGCATACCTGCCGGCGGCCAACTGCAGGCGGAACACCGTGCCCAGCCGCTGCTGCGCATCGAGCGCGTCGTAGCGCGCCAATGTCTGCCGGGCCAGGGCCGGTACGGCCGCATCGAGGCGCTGCTCCCAGCCGGCCGGCAGCACAATGTCGTCGTTGGCCGCGTAGGCCGAGGCCGTGAACAGCATCAACAGCAACGTGAGCAGGCTGCGCATGGTGTTTACCCAACAGGTGCTGCTTGATAGCACATCGACGGACGGCGCGCCCGTGCGTCGTTGCGCCCGAAAACAGATGCCCCCTCCCGTGGACGGGAGGGGGCATGGCTTCCATCGCTACGGAAGTGAAGGTGTGGCGATCAGCCGAGGATGCCCGGCAGGTCCAGGCCCTTCTCGCGGGCGCAGTCCAGCGCGATGTCGTAGCCGGCATCGGCATGGCGCATGACGCCGGTACCGGGGTCGTTCCACAGCACGCGGGCGATGCGCTGGTCAGCGGCCTCGCTGCCGTCACAGACGATGACCACGCCGGAGTGCTGCGAGTAGCCCATGCCCACGCCACCGCCGTGGTGCAGGCTCACCCAGGTGGCGCCGCCGGCGACGTTGAGCATGGCGTTGAGCAGCGGCCAGTCGGAAACCGCATCCGAACCGTCCTTCATCGACTCGGTCTCGCGGTTGGGCGAGGCGACGCTGCCCGAATCCAGGTGATCGCGGCCGATCACTACCGGTGCCTTCAGCTCGCCATTGCGGACCATCTCGTTAAAGGCCAGGCCCAGCTTGTGACGCAGGCCCAGGCCGACCCAGCAGATGCGCGCCGGCAGGCCCTGGAAGCTGATGCGCTCGCGGGCCATGTCCAGCCAGCGGTGCAGGTGCGGGTCATCGGCGATGATCTCCTTCACCTTGGCATCGGTCTTGTAGATGTCCTCCGGGTCGCCGCTCAGTGCCACCCAGCGGAACGGGCCAACGCCACGGCAGAACAGCGGGCGCACGTAGGCCGGCACGAAGCCCGGGAAGTCGAACGCATTCTTCAAACCTTCATCGAAGGCCATCTGACGGATGTTGTTGCCGTAGTCGACGGTCGGGATGCCGGCCGCGTGGAAGGCCAGCATCGCCTCCACGTGCACGCGCATCGCGGCCTTGGCGGCGTCGCGCACCTTCTCCGGGCTGGCCTGCTGCTCGGCCAGCCATTGCTCCACGCTCCAGCCGATCGGCAGGTAGCCGTGCACCGGGTCATGCGCGCTGGTCTGGTCGGTGACGCAATCCGGGCGCACGCCACGGCGCACCAGCTCCGGCAGGATCTCGGCCGCATTGCCGAGCAGGGCAATCGACTTGGCTTCGCCGGCTGCCGTGTATTTGGCGATGCGCGCCAGCGCGTCGTCGATGTCGGTCGCCTGCTCGTCGACGTAACGGGTGCGCAGGCGGAAGTCGATGCTGCTCTGGCGGCATTCGATGGTCAGGCTGCTGGCGCCGGCCAGCGATGCGGCCAGCGGCTGCGCGCCGCCCATGCCGCCGAGGCCGGCGGTGAGGATCCACTTGCCGGCCAGGCTGCCACCGTAATGCTGGCGACCCATCTCGACGAAGGTTTCGTAGGTGCCCTGCACGATGCCCTGGCTGCCGATGTAGATCCAGCTGCCGGCGGTCATCTGCCCGTACATCATCAAGCCCTTCTTATCGAGCTCGTTGAAGTGCTCCCAGTTGGCCCAGTGCGGCACCAGGTTGGAGTTGGCGATCAGCACGCGCGGCGCATCCGGGTGCGTGGGGAATACGCCGACCGGCTTGCCCGACTGCACCAGCAGGGTCTGGTTGTCGTCCAGGCGCTGGAGTGTTTCCAGGATCTTGTCGTAGCTCTCCCAGTCGCGCGCGGCGCGGCCGATGCCGCCATACACCACCAGCGAGGTCGGGTCTTCGGCCACTTCGGCGTCGAGGTTGTTCTGCAGCATGCGGAACGGGGCCTCGGTCTGCCAGGACTTGCAGTTGAGCGTGTTGCCGCGCGGCGCGCGCGGGCTGCGGGAAGGATCGTGACGGGTCATGCGTTTCTCCGGGAAGCAAAATCGAGGCAGGCGCGAAGGATCTGTTTCAGGGTGTCGCGTACCGGTGCGGCGTGGTCGGGGTCGTACGGGGTCGGCCAGCTGTGCTCATCGACATCGGCCGGCGCGGGCTCGTGCATGTAGCCACGGCAGCCCAGCTCCATCTGCAGGGTATGCACGCCGCCGGCGGTATCGCTGTAGTGGCGGGTGATCCAGCCGCCCTTGAAGCGGCCATTGCGGACGTGGCCCAGGCCGCTGATCGCGCACAGGTTCTCGACCACGTCGGTGAGGGCGTTGTCGCAGGACGTGTCCGGCGCACCACTGGGGCCGGCGCTGCCGATGTTGAACTGCGGCAGTTCGCCGTCGAACAGGTGCGGGATCAGCGAGCGGATCGAATGCGCGTCGTAGACGACCACGGTGCCGTGGAGGGCGCGCAGTCGGGTGATCTCGGCGCGCAGCGCGGCGTGGTACGGGTCGAACCACGTCTGGCGGCGGCGATGGATCTCCGCCTCATCCGGTGCATGGCCGTCGCGGTACAGCGGCTGGTTGTCGAAGGTGGTGGTCGGGCACAGGCCGGTGGTGTTCTGGCCCGGGTACAGGGAGGCGCCGGAGGGATCGCGGTTGACGTCGATCACCGAGCGCGAGACCGCGGTGCGCACCGTGGTGGCGCCCAGCTCCCTGGCGAAGGCGTACAGCTCGTGCACCCACCAGTCAGCGTCGCGGCGGGCCAGCCACGGCGAGACGAAGTGGCCGACCAGTGCGTCGGGCAGTTCGGTGCCGGTATGCGGGAAGCTGACGATCAACGGGGCATCGCCGCGGTGAATCTGCAGCCAGTCAGGCGAGTGGGTCATGGAGGACTCCAAAGGGCAGGGCAGAACGATGAAGCGTGTGGGAATGTGTTATCCCTTCTCCCGCGTGCGAGGGAAGAGGCCCGAAGGGCAGATGAGGGGAGCTTTTTGCAGTGAAGCTGAAAAGCGCCCTCATCCGGCGCTGCGCGCCACCTTCTCCCGCTTGCGGGAGAAGGGAAGGGTTTGCCGCGAGCGCTGGCCGCACGGCTATGTCATACACTGCGCGGAAAGCCGATGCCGTCTCTTCTCCCGTTTGCGGGGTGAAGACATGCGGTCTACGAGCCATTGGCTCGTGCATGGCTGAACGCCCAGCGCGTTGCGCTGGGCCGGGGCGCGGAGCGAGATGCCCGAAGGGCAGATGAGGGGAGCGCTTCGCACTGAGGCGAAAGCGCATAGAACCCCCCATGTGAACCCAATGCCGCATGACGTCAGGTCAGTTGCCAGCCACATCCACGCCCGGCAACTGCACGCCCAGGCCCGCCAGCAGCGCGCCGCTGCGCACCAACTCGGTGGCGGCGACCATGTCCGGGTGGAAGTAGCGGTCGTCCTGCAGCGTCGGCACCTGCGCACGCAGCACCGCACGTACGCCTTCCAGTGCATCGCTCGAACGCAGCGGCGCATGGAAGTCGCAACCCTGGCCGGCGGCCAGTAGCTCGATGCCGATCACGTTGGCGGCGTTCTCGGCCATCGCAATCAAGCGGCGCGCGCCGTGTGCGGCCATCGAGACGTGGTCTTCCTGGTTGGCCGAGGTGGGAATCGAATCCACGCTGGCCGGGTAGGCACGCTGCTTGTTCTCCGACACCAACGCCGCGGCGGTCACCTGCGGGATCATGAAGCCCGAGTTCAGGCCCGGCTTCGGGGTCAGAAACGCCGGCAGGCCACTCAACGCCGGGTCCACCAGCATCGCGGTGCGGCGCTCGCTGATCGAGCCGATCTCGCAGATCGCCATGGCCAGCATGTCGGCGGCAAAGGCCACCGGCTCGGCGTGGAAGTTGCCGCCGCTCAACGCCTCACCGGTATCGGTGAACACCAGCGGGTTGTCGGACACGCCATTGGCTTCGATTTCCAGCGTGGTCGCGGCCTGGCGGATCACGTCCAGTGCCGCGCCCATCACCTGCGGCTGGCAGCGCAGGCAGTACGGGTCCTGCACGCGCACGTCGTTGTCACGGTGCGATTCGCGGATGGCCGAGCCCTGCATCAGCTGGCCCAGCACAGCGGCGGTGGCGATCTGCCCGCGCTGGCCGCGGATGCGGTGGATGCGGGGGTCGAACGGGGTATCCGAACCCTTGGCCGCTTCCACCGACAGCGCACCGGTGACCAGCGCGCTCTGG
This sequence comes from Stenotrophomonas sp. LARHCG68, assembly GCF_052871705.1. Taxonomy (NCBI): domain Bacteria; kingdom Pseudomonadati; phylum Pseudomonadota; class Gammaproteobacteria; order Lysobacterales; family Lysobacteraceae; genus Stenotrophomonas; species Stenotrophomonas sp. LARHCG68. The sequence continues at coordinate 1,540,738 of NZ_JBIXJV010000001.1, forward strand.
AACACGACTTCGATCTCGAACAGGCCGGCCAGCGCATATGCGGTGGAGTACTGGGTGCCGTTGAGCAGGGCCAGGCCTTCCTTCGCACCCAACACCAGCGGTGCCAGGCCGGCCTGCTGCAGCGCCTGTTCGGCCGGCATGCGCACGCCACCGACGAAGGCTTCGCCCACGCCGATCATCACGCTGGCCAGGTGCGACAGCGGCGCCAGGTCGCCCGAGGCACCGACCGAACCCTGGCTCGGCACCACCGGCACCACATCCTTCTGCAGCATGGCTTCCAGCAGCGCCAGCGTTTCCGGGCGGATGCCCGAGGCACCCTGCGCCAGGCTGGTCAGCTTGAGCGCCATCATCAGCCGCACCACGTTGACCGGCATCGGCTCACCCACGCCGGCGGCATGCGAGAGCACGATATTGCGCTGCAGGGTTTCCAGGTCCTCGCGCTCGATGCGCACGCTGGCCAGCTTGCCGAAGCCGGTGTTGATGCCGTACACCGGCGCGCCCTTGGCGACGATGTCGGCCACGACCTGCGCGCTGCGCTGCACGGCGGCCTGCGCCGAGGCGTCCAGCTGCACGTTGGCACCGCGGTAGATCTGCCGCCACTGCGCGAGCGGGACGTGGCCGGGAAGAAGGGTCAGGGTGGTGCTCATGAATGCTCCAAACGTGCGTTGTAGTGCGTGGTGTCAGGCGGCCTGCCCGCGCCAGATGCGGGCATGCAGGGGATTGAAGCCGATGCGGTAGACCAGGTCGGCGGGCGCCTCGATGTCCCAGATGGCCAGGTCGCAGTCCATGCCGGCGACCAGCCTGCCGAGGCGATCGCTGCGGCCCAGCGCGCGGGCGGCTTCGCGGGTGAAGCCGGCGACGCATTCGTCCACGGTCAGGCGGAACAGGGTCGCGCCCATGTTCATGGTCAGCAGCGGGCTGGTCAGCGGCGAGGTGCCGGGATTGCTGTCGGTGGCCAGGGCCAGCGGCACGCCGGCGTCGCGCAGTTTCTGGATCGGCGGCAGCACGGTTTCGCGGGTGAAGTAGAACGCGCCCGGCAACAACACGGCGACGGTACCGGCCGTGCGCATGGCGGCGATGCCGGCATCGTCGAGGTGTTCGATATGGTCGGCGGACAGCGCGCCGTGGCGGGCGGCCAGTTCGGCGCCATGCTGGTTGGACAGCTGCTCGGCGTGGATCTTGATCGCCAGCCCGTGCGCGTGCGCGGCCTCGAACACCTGCTGCGCCTGTGCCGTCGAGAAGGCAATGTTCTCGCAGAAGATGTCCACGGCCTCGGCCAGGCCTTCGGCGGCGATGGCCGGGATCATCACTGCACTGACGTCGTTGATGTAGGCCTGTGCCTCGTGGCCGGGCGGCACCGCATGCGCGCCAAGGAAGGTCGGCACCACTTCCACCTTGCGCAGCCTGCCCAGTTCGGCGGCCACGCGCAGTTGCTTGCGCTCGTCGGGCAGGCTCAAGCCGTAGCCGGACTTGATCTCGATCGTAGTCACGCCCTCGGCCAGCATCGCGTCCAGGCGGGGCAGGGAGGCGGCGATCAGCCCGGCATCGTCGGCGGCGCGGGTGGCGCGCACGGTGGAGACGATGCCGCCGCCGGCCCGGGCGATGTCGGCGTAGCTCACGCCCTGCAGGCGCTGCTCGAACTCGCCGGCGCGGTTGCCGGCGTAGACCAGGTGGGTGTGGCAGTCGATCAGCCCGGGGCTGATCCAGCGGCCGCCGCAATCGATGCGCTCGGCCGGTATGAATGCCGGGGCGGTGTTGGCTGGGCCGGCGTATACGATGCGACCTTCGGTGGCGGCGATCATGCCGTCACGGATCACGCCCAGGCCGCCGCTGGCATCGTCCAGGGTCATCAGGTTGGCGTTCTGCCAGAGCGTGTCGCAGCGCATGGGCACTCATCCCGGTGAATTTGTATATACAATAACGACCGAAAACGGAGAGTGTCCAGTGATCACCCCATCCTCATCGCAACCGGTTCATTTCCATGCCCAGCAGGCCTTGTTGGCCGATGGCTGGGCGCATGACGTGCGCATCGAAAGCCAGGCCGGGCGCATCACTTCGGTGACGGCCGGCGTGCCGGCGCAGGACGGGGACCGGCGGCTGGGTACGGTCGTGGCCGGGCTCGGCAACCTGCACAGCCATGCGTTCCAGCGCGCGATGGCCGGCCTGACCGAAGTGGGCGGGCGCTCGGGCGACAGCTTCTGGAGCTGGCGCGAGCTGATGTACCGCTTCCTCGACCGGCTCGACCCGGACGACTTCCAGGCCATCGCCGCGCAGGCTTACATGGAGATGCTGGAAAGCGGCTTCACCCGCGTCGGCGAGTTCCACTACCTGCACCACGCCCAGGATGGCAGCGGCTATGCCGATCCGGCGGAAATGTCCGCGCGCGTGGCCGCCGCCGCTGCCGAGACCGGGCTGGGCCTGACCCTGCTGCCGGTGTTCTATGCGCACAGCGATTTCGGCGGGGTGGCGCCGACGCCGGGCCAGCGTCGCTTCCTGCACGACGTGGATGGCTTCGCGCGCTTGCTGGAAGGCTGTCAGCGCGCCCTGTCCGGCACGCCCGATGCCGTACTCGGGCTGGCCCCGCACAGCCTGCGCGCCAGCACCCCGCAGGAACTGCAGGCATTGGCGGCGATGGGGCAGGGTCCGATCCACATCCATATCGCCGAGCAGACCCGCGAGGTCGACGCCTGCCTGGCATGGAGCGGCCAGCGCCCGGTGGAGTGGTTGTACGACCACGTCGCGGTCGATCCGCGCTGGTGCCTGGTGCATGCCACCCACGTCACCGCGCGGGAAGTGCAGCAGATCGCCGACAGCGGAGCGGTGGTGGGGTTGTGCCCGATCACCGAGGCCAACCTGGGCGACGGCCTGTTCCCGATGCGCGACTTCGTGCAGGCCGGCGGCCGGTTCGGGGTGGGCTCGGATTCGAACGTGTTGATCGATGCAGCCGAGGAACTGCGTCTGCTCGAGTACGGCCAGCGCCTGGCGTTGCGGGGGCGCAACGTGTTGTCGCCGGGCGTGTTCTCCACCGGGCGCTGGTTGTACCAGCAGGCCGGTGAGGGCGCGGCGCAGGTGCTGGGCGTGGCCAGCGGGTTGCGGGCGGGCGCGCCGGCCGACCTGCTCGAACTGGATCCGGAACACCCGGCACTGCAGGGTCGACAGGGGGATGCCTTGCTTGACAGTTGGCTGTTCGCCGCACGTAATGGCGCCCTCCGCAGCGTCTGGCGCAACGGTCGCGAGCTGGTCCAGGGGGGCCGCCACGTGCATCGCGAAGCGATCACCCTGCGCTACCGCGCCGCCCTTGGCCGGATACTGGCTTGACGACACGGTGTTGCCCATTTCAGGAATCGCGAGTGAAGAGCAAGAAGGCTCCCACCCTCAACCAACGCATCCGCAGTGACATCGAAAGCCGCATCCTCAGCGGCGAGTGGGAGCCGGGCTACCGCATTCCCTTCGAACATGAGTTGATGGAGCAGTACGGGTGTTCCCGGATGACGGTGAACAAGGTGCTGACCACGCTGGCCGAGAGCGGCATGATCGAGCGCCGCCGCCGCGCCGGTTCGTTCGTGGCGCGCCAGCCCCCGCACCTGGAACACGTGGCGCTGGAGATCCCGGACATCGCGGTGTCGGTCATCCAGCGCGGCCATGTCTATGGCTTCCAGTTGCTGGAGCACGCCCATCGCAAGGCCCGCGCAGGACAGGCCGAGGAGTTGGCGCTGGTCGGTGCCGGCAAGCTGCTGGCGATGCGCTGCCTGCACCTGGCCGACGGCAAGCCGCTGGCGCTGGAGCGGCGCCTGATCAATCCCGAGGCCGTCCCCGAAACGCTGGAAGTGGACTTCTCGGTACAGCCGCCGGGCAGCTGGCTGCTGCAGAACGTGTCCTGGACGCGTGGTGAGCACCGCATCAGCGCGGTGGCCGCCACCGCCGAGGAAGCCGCCCTGCTGCAGGTGCCGGCTGGTACCGCCTGCCTGACCATCGACCGCCAGACCTGGCGCGGCGAACAGCCCATCACCTGGGTGCGACAGAAGTTCCTGGGCGATGCCTACGACCTGATCGCCCGCTTCGCGCCCGGCAACCGGTAGGGGCGGCTTCGGCCGCGGAACCGCGACGCTCAGCGTGCTGGCGAACGCCTGCCATCGCCGTTGATCCCACTCGGGAGGGGTGTCCCCGCCGCGCGGCCAGGGCCGCGCCGACGGCTCAGAACGTGCGGCACTGCCGCCAGCGCACCGGCTCATCGACACCCGGACGCGGGTTGAGCTGCACGCGGGTGGTACGCAGCGCCGGGAAACGTTCCAGCTCGGCGCAGATCAATGGCCAGATCGCCGCATCCTCCCCATTGCGTTCCACCGCAAGGGTGCTGCGTGTCTGCCAGATGCCGCTGACCACGCCCGGGGTGCGCGCCAATGCCTTGGACACCGACTGCTGGTAACGCAGCAGCGTCTGCGGGTCGGGATCGGCGACCAGGTCGCCGGGGTTGGCACTGGCCACCGGTGTGGCTGCGGCAGCGGGCGTTGCGGCATCCGGCGCCACGGCTTCGGCACCGTTGCCGGTCGGCTTCGGGTGTCCTTCGCGTGCCGCTGCCGGTGCGCCGCGCGGCGTGGCCGCCCCGCTGGCGCCTTCGTCGCGAAGTGTGAGGTAGCCCATGCTGACCAGCAGGCCCAGGGTGACGGCGGCGAGCCCGGCAATGCCGGTGTGGCGCACGGCCTCGCGGCGCGCGAAGCCGGTGACCGTTTCGCGAACTTCGTCCGGCACATAGGGCTTGAGGAATTGCCACAGGTCGCGCCCGTCGATCACCTCGATGGATTGCCGGCCGGCCTCGGTCACGCCCTCGCGGTCCACCTGGCCTTCGGTCAGCAGCAGGCCGCCGACCGCACCGGTCAGGCGCATCGCCGCGCCCAGTTCGTGCACGGCCGAGGCATCAAACCGATACGCGCGTCCGTGCTTGCACGACACCAGCCAGCGCTCGCCGTCCCGTTGCAGCAGGAAGTCGCTGCTGGTGCCGCGTTCGCTGTCATCGCTGGCATTGAGGGCAACCAGGCCACGGCGCTCGGCCATCGCCGAACGGACGATCTGCGAGAACTCGCGCCAGCGCATGCCGGCCAGCGCGGCCAGGCCGTGCTTCATCTCGGTTTCCCGGCGCTTGACCAACCACAGCCAGGCGGCCGCAAGGCTCCAGATCAACAGCGCGAGCACCAGGGCCAGGATCCAGGAAAACATCGATTTACCCGAGGGAACGGAAGACAGGGGGCCTCAGTCTAGCTTCCTTCACGACCGTAAGAAGGGCCAATTGCAGCTTTTGCGAAAGCCGTCAGGGCGCTGCCAGGGACGCTCCCCGCGCACGCGCTCAACCCGGCCAGTAGTGGCTGTCCGGCACCGTTCTTGCACCGAAGATGGCCTGCCCGACGCGGACCACCGTGGCGCCTTCCTCGATGGCGATCTCGAAGTCACCGGACATGCCCATCGACAGTTCGTCCAGCGTGATATCGGCAGGCGCTTGCTGGCGCAGGCGGTCGCGGAGCTGGCGCAGTTCGATGAAGCAACGGCGTACCCGCTCGGCCTCGGCCGAGAACAGCGCCAGGGTCATCAGGCCACGCACGCGCAGGCTGCCGAACTGCGGCAGGGCCTGGAGGAAGGCCGGCACGTCGGCCGGTGCCAGGCCGAACTTGCTGTCCTCGCCGGAAGTGTTGACCTGCACGTAGACATCCAGCGAGCGGCCTTCCAGCTGCAGGCGACGGTCCAGGGTCTCGGCCAGGCGCAGGCTGTCCAAGGCCTGGAACTCGCTGGCGAAGCGCGCCACCAGCTTGGCCTTGTTGGTCTGCAGGTGGCCGATCACCGACCACTGCAGGTCGTGCAGGTCCTGCATCGCCTCCCACTTGTGGTGGGCTTCCTGCACCTTGTTCTCACCCAGCAGGCGGCAGCCGGCCTGGTAGGCCAGGCGGATGTGGGCCTCGTCGATGGTCTTGCTGACCGGCAACAGCCGCACGCTGCCGCGGTCGCGGCCGGCGCGCGCGCAGGCGGCATCGATCCGGGCCTGGATGGCCTCCAGGTTGTGGCGGAAGTCCTCCACGGTTTCGGCGCGCGGGTAGCGGCCATGCTGGTCGTGGCGGGTGGGGGTGTCGGACAGCGGGGTCTGCATGGCGGCTCTCATGGCGCGATCGGCCGGGCCGACCATTGTCGCCTTTACCGTCCCGCGGGGCATCTTTCCCGGAGCGCGGGCATGAAAAACCCGCCATCCGGAGCCGTGAGGGGAGGGAGACAAACGGCGCGGTACTGCTGGCGGGTCAATGGATTCTTGCGCAACTTTTGCTGCTATGCAACATCAATCTTCATGCGGAGGCGAAGCGGCGTGCGCGGCGCGCGATTCGGCCTTGGTCAGGCGCCGGTTGAGCGCGTCCAGGCGCTCGTTCAGCGCCTCGATGTCCGAGCGGCTGGGGATGTCCATCCGGCGCAGCACCCGGTGCACGCGGTCCTCGAAGTTCTTCTCCACCCGGTCCCAGGTGCCGGCGGCGCGCTCGCGCGCCTGGCCCAGGGTGTTCTCCACGGTGTCGCGCAGGCTTTCGCCGCGCGTGGACTCCTCGCGACTGCGCTCTTCGGCGGCCTCGCCTTCCTTGACCAGTGAATCGAACAGGCGGCTGCCTTCGTTCTGTGCCCGGGCCAATGCGCCCAGCCCGGCCAGCCAGACCTGCTGGGCCGATTCGGTCATCCTGCGGCCGATGCGCTCGGCCTGGTGCTGCAGGCCGGGGCTGCTGCCGCCGTCGTCACCGGGACGACGTTCATATGCGCTCATGACGGTGCTCCTGTAGGGACGAAACCTTGGGCAACACCGTAACGAGTGGGATGCGTGCTTGGCGTGATGGAGGCTCAGCCGAGCTTTTCGGCCAGCACGCGCTGGATTTCCGATTCCACCATGCCCTTCATCGCGGACAACAGGAAGCCCAGTTCAGCCTTGACCCGCACCGCGCCGGGCAGCAGTTCGATGCCGCCTTCCACGCCGGAACGGGTGAAGTGCAGCACCTGGCCTTCCCAGCGCGTGGTGACGTCGAAGCGCTCCTGCAGCTTCTGCGCCACTTCGGCGATGGCGGAGCGGGCGTTGTCTTCGGACAGGCTGTGGGCGTGGCGGATGTCGATGGTGGACATGAAGCGTTCCTGCGATACGGCGTCGGGTTGAAGGGAGGGCATTGTAGGACCTGCGTGGCCTGCTCCGGGCGTCGTGGCACCTTCTGCGCGGCAGGCCGACCTGCTAGTCTGCCGCGGTGCCTATCCTGCAAGTCCATTTCAGCAACCGCCAGCAGCCCGACCAGCCCTTGAGTCCGGGCGTCCAGCGCATCGTGCGCCATGCATCCGGGCAGGTCCGGCTGGGCGATGACAGCGTCGGTCCGATGTTGCTGGCGCAGTTCTGCGTGGACCAGCGCGGCGTCTGGCTGCAGGTCGCCAATGGCGTCCGCGGCATCCACGTCAACGGCCGCCCGGTGCGCCGGATGGCGCAGCTGCGCGCCGGTGATTCGGTCTACGCCGATGGGGCGGAGATGCTGCTGCGCGGCCAATGCGAGCCGGCCGGGCAGGTGCCCGAGGCCGTCGCCGAGCCGGGTGATGACCAGCGCGTGCTGCTGCGCGGCGTCGGTGGCCGCCACCATGGCCGCAGCTTCACCCTGGATCGGTCCCGTGGCATCGGCAGCGAAGCCACCAATGACATCGTCATCGACGACCCCACCTTCACCGCACGCCATGCCCGCTTCGAGCGCCACGACGACAAGGTGCTGCTGCGCGACCTCGGTTCGGCCGACGGGGCGCTGGTCAATGGTGTGGCGGTACGCAACTGCTGGCTGCAGGCCGGTGACCAGGTCGTGTTCGACGGCGGGCACCGCTTCGTGCTGGAGATGCCGCTGAACCCCGCAAGCCTGGCGGCGGTGCTTGCGGTCGAAGAGGAAGCGCCGGCCGAGCCGGCCGAAGCGGCCGCCACCGCCGCGCCGCGGCGTCCGCGGCGCTGGCCCTGGTTGCTGCTCAGCGCCCTGTTGCTGGGCGCGGCGATCAGCGCCCTGCTGCTGTACGGCGCCCGCTGAGCCCGCGCGCCGGCCGCGCCCTGGCCGGCTCGGCAGCGGTCCAATTGGGTGCAGATGCAACTTTTTCTGCGCCCCCAAAGGCTGTTGCGCTGCGGCATACTAGGGGTTCTGCCCAACAGGTGTGTCATGACGCGCGCATTCAATTTCAGTGCCGGCCCTGCAACGCTGCCGGAGCAAGTCCTCCGCCAGGCGCAGGAGGAAATGTTGGAATGGAATGGCGTAGGCGCATCCATCGTCGAGATCAGCCACCGCAGCGCGGACTTCATGGCCGTGGCGGCGCAGGCCGAAGCCGACCTGCGCACGCTGGTCGGCATCCCCGATGACTATGCCGTGCTGTTCCTCGGCGGTGGCGCCACCACCCAGCAGGCGCTGCTGCCGCTGAACTTCGCCAGCCCGGGCCAGCGTGCCGACTACGTGGTCACCGGCCATTGGGGCAAGACCGCGGTCAAGCAGGCCAAGCCCTATGTCGATGCGCACGTGGCCGCCAGCGGCGAAGCCGGCGGCTTCCACGACATCCCGTCGGTGGCGCAGTGGCAGTTGTCGCCCGACGCTGCCTACGTGCACATCACCGCCAACGAAACCATCCACGGCGTCGAGTTCCGCGACGTGCCGGACGTGGGCGAGGTGCCGCTGATCGCCGATTTCAGTTCCTCGATCGCCTCCGAGCCGATCGACGTCTCGCGTTACGGCGTGATCTACGCCGGTGCGCAGAAGAACCTCGGCCCGGTCGGCATCGCGGTGGTGATCATCCGCCGCGACCTGCTCGAACGCGCCGGCCAGCCGCGCGCGGACATCTTCGACTACCGCTCGCACGTGGCGCGCGATTCCATGCTCAACACCCCGCCGACCTGGAACTGGTACCTGGCCGGGCTGATGTTCAAGTGGATGCTGGCCCAGGGCGGCGTGGAGGCCTTCGCCCGCCTCAGCCAGGCCAAGTCGGCCGCGATCTACGACGCCATCGATGGCTCCGGCGGCTTCTACCGCAACGAAGTGGTGCCGGCGGTGCGCTCGCGCATGAACATCCCGTTCTTCCTGCCCAGCGAGGAACTCGATGCGCGCTTCGTGAGCGAGTCCAAGGCCGCCGGCCTGCTGGCCCTGAAGGGCCACAAGGCGGTCGGTGGCATCCGCGCCTCGATCTACAACGCCATGCCGCTGGAGGGCGCGCAGGCGCTGGCCGCGTTCATGCGTGATTTCCAGCAGCGCAACGGCTGAGCCCCCAACAACGCCGTGCGCCGTGCGCCGGCCCGCAACAGGTAAATGATTGATGGCAAGCAAGCCGCCCAAAACCCCCGCCAAGGCCAAGCCGGCCATCGCGAAGAAGGCCGCCAAGCCGGCCGAGAAGAAGCCCGCCGCCGGTGCCATCGCCAAGCCGGTGCTGGCCGATGTGCGCGCCAAGATCGACCACATCGACCGCAGCATCCAGGCGTTGATCGCCGAGCGTGCCGAGTTCGCCCACCAGGTCGGCAAAGCCAAGGGCAAGCTCGCCGCCGCCGTGGACTACTACCGTCCCGAGCGCGAGGCGCAGGTGCTGCGCATGGTGGTGGACCGCAACGAAGGCCCGCTCAGCGATGAAGTGCTGGTGCACGTGTTCCGCGAGATCATGTCCGCCTGCCTGGCCCAGCAGGAGCCGCTGAAGATCGGCTACCTCGGCCCGGAAGGCACCTTCAGCCAGCAGGCCGTGCTCAAGCATTTCGGCCGCTCGGCGATGGGCCTGCCGATGGCCAGCATCGAGGAAGTGTTCCAGGAAGTGGAAGCCGGCAACGCCGACTTCGGCGTGGTGCCGGTGGAGAATTCCGGGCAGGGCACCATCCAGATCACGCTGGACATGTTCCTGACCTCCAACCTCAAGATCTGCGGTGAGGTGGAACTGCGCGTGCAGCAGTTCCTGATGTCGCGCAGCGGTCGCCTCGAGGACATCGAGCGCATCTACGCGCACCCGCAGTCGTTCATGCAGACTTCGTCCTGGCTGCGTGCCAACCTGCCCAAGGCCGAGAAGATCCCGGTATCGAGCAATGCCGAAGGCGCACGCCGCGCCCGCAATGCCGATGACGCGGCCGCCATTGGCGGCGAGAGCGCCGGCCACGTCTACGGCCTGAAGAAGGTGGTGACCAAGCCGATCCAGAATGACGCGGACAACACCACGCGCTTTTTGGTGATCGGTCGCCAGCTGTTCCCGTCCTCCGGCCATGACCGCACCTCGGTGCTGGTGTTCATCCACGACAAGCCCGGTGCGCTGTTCGACGTGCTTAGTCCGTTCGCGCGCCATGGCATCAGCATGAACCGCATCGAGTCGCGGCCGTCGCACCAGGCCAAGTGGGAGTACGGTTTCTTCATCGACCTGGCCGGTCACATCGAGGATGAATCGATGCAGGCCGCGCTGGCCGAACTCAAGGCCCATTCGGCGCAGATCAAGGTACTCGGTTCCTATCCGGTCGCCGTGCCCTGATCGCGTCCCGGACGCAGACCTGTCCCTTCCCCCAGGCGGGGGAAGGGGCCCGAAGGGCGGGTGGGGCAGTTCCAGCCCGCGACCGTTGATCCGCCTTCAGTCCCCCGCTTCCCGCATGGCGCCGGGAAGAAAAGAACGTTTAGAGAGCCCGCATGAGTTCCCAGCCTTACTGGATTGCACGCAAAGGATCGGCCCTGCAGGGCACCTTGACCATTCCCGGCGACAAGTCGGTCTCGCACCGCTCGGTGATGTTCGCCGCGCTGGCCGATGGCGTCTCGCACATCGACGGCTTCCTGGAAGGCGAGGACACCCGCGCCACGGCGGCCATCTTCGCCGAAATGGGCGTGCGCTTTGAAACCCCGTCACCGTCACAGCGCGTCGTGCACGGCGTGGGCGTGGACGGCCTGAAGGCCCCGCAGCGTGAACTGGACTGCGGCAATGCCGGCACCGGCATGCGCCTGCTCGCCGGCCTGCTGGCCGCGCAGCCGTTCGACAGCACCCTGGTGGGCGACGAATCGCTGACCAAGCGCCCGATGCGCCGGGTGACCGTGCCGCTGGCGCAGATGGGCGCCCGCATCGACACCCAGGACGACGGCACCCCGCCGTTGCATATCCACGGTGGCCAGACGCTGCAGGGCATCCATTACGAACTGCCGGTAGCCAGTGCCCAGGTCAAGTCGGCGCTGCTGCTGGCTGGCCTGTACGCGCAGGGCGAAACCACTGTGGTCGAGCCGCACCCCACCCGCGACTACACCGAGCGCATGTTGCGTGCGTTCGGCGTGGAGATCGACTTCGAACCGGGCAAGGCACGCCTGCGTGGTGGCCAGCGCCTGCGCGCGACCGATATCGCGGTGCCGGCGGACTTCTCCTCGGCGGCGTTCTTCATCGTGGCGGCCAGCATCATCCCGGGTTCGGAAGTGCGCCTGCGTTCGGTGGGGTTGAACCCGCGCCGGACCGGCCTGTTGACCGCGCTGCGCCTGATGGGCGCGGACATCACCGAGGAAAACCATGCCGAGCACGGTGGCGAAGCCGTGGCGGACCTGGTCGTGCGTCATGCGCCGCTGAAGGGCGCGCAGATTCCCGAAGCCGTGGTGCCGGACATGATCGACGAGTTCCCGGCGCTGTTCGTCGCCGCGGCGGCGGCCGAAGGCCAGACCGTGGTGACCGGCGCGGCCGAGCTGCGGGTCAAGGAATCCGACCGCCTGGCGGCGATGGCCACCGGCCTGCGCACCTTGGGCCTGCGCGTGGACGAAACCGACGACGGCGCGACCATCCACGGTGGCGTGCTGGGCAGTGGCACCATCGAAAGCCATGGCGACCATCGCATCTCGATGGCATTCGCCATCGCCGGCCAGCTGAGCACCGGCGAGGTGCGCATCAACGACGTGGCCAACGTGGCGACGTCGTTCCCGGGCTTCGACCAGTTGGCCAGTGGCGCTGGCTTCGGACTCAGCGCCCGGTCCTGAATTCCACCGGCACCTGCACGACGCTGGCGATGGCCTTGCCATCGCGCAGGGCTGGGTGGAAGCGCCATTGCAGCAGGGCTTCGATGGCGGCCTGGTCCAGCCGCACGTCCTGCTGACCCTGGTGCGAGACGATGACGGCATCGGTCACCCGGCCGCTGCTGTCGATTTGCAGGCGTGCGATCACGTCGCCTTCGATGCCCGCGTCAAGCACGTCGGCCGGATAGCGCGGCATCGGGTTGCCGACGATCGGTTCGGCGTCCATGTCGATCACCGCCGGTGCGGGTTGCGGCTTGGCTGCCAGGGGCGGGCTGGCCGCCGGCATGGCCGGAGGCGTGGCTTCGGTCAATACGGCCGGATGCGTTGCCTGCCATCCCATCAGCAGCAGCAACGCCAGCATCCCGGCCGCCAGCAACGCCCACAGCCAACCGGCCACGGCATGGGTGCCGCGGCCGGTGGTGTCTGCACTGGTTTGGTCATGCGGGATGCTGGACATCGACGGGGCGTCTCGGTAGTGACTCGACGCCGCCAGTCTGGTCCGCCGGCGGTGAGCCGGGCCTAAACCCATCGCCCTGGCGCGGGCGATGGTTCAGCTTACTGAGCCGGTTTGAAATCGAACGGGATATCCAGGCTGGCCTGCATCGGTTGGCCATTGCTCAGCGCCGGCTGGAATCGCCAGCCACGCACGGCATCCAGCGCCGCACGGTCGAGGTCACGCGAGCCACTGCGCTGGATGACGCGTGCATCCAGTGCGGTGCCATCCACGCCGACCACGACCTGCACCACCACCGTGCCGTTGTCGCCACGGCGCAGGGCGGCTGGCGGGTACTCGGGCGGACGCTGGCCGGGCAGGGGGCTGGGACGGTCGGTGGGGGTTGCCGCGACCGGCGCCGGCGCGTCACCGGCCGGGCTCTGCGTGGGCGCGGTTTCGGCGATTGGTTGCGGCGGCGGGGCGGGCGGTGCCTCGACCAGCTCGGGTTTCTCCTCGACCGGCGCCGGGCGGGCCTCGGGCATGTCGGCCGCCCCCGCACCGGCGGGCAACGGGGCCGGCAGCGGGGCCAGTTCGGCCACGGCGGTCTGCGGCTGGGCCGGGTCGGCGCGGTAGAAGTCGTTGTTGCGACGCGCGTTGAGCCAGACCACGACAAACAGCAGCAGGCCCACGGCAAAGGCGATGCCGGCGATCTTCAGGCTGCTGCGTGGCAGATGGAAGGTGATGTTCTGGTCGGAGCGGGAAGAAGAGGCGGGCATGGGCTTGACCGGATTGAACGAGACGATTCTGGCACAGGATGGACAAAGCGCGGCAGACGGACGCCGTTCGCGCGATAATCCCCTTTCACATCCGTACACAGTGCCTCCCATGCTTGATCCAGCCCTTCTTCGCCAGCAACCCGCCGAACTTGCACAGCGCCTGCGCGATACGCGCGGCTACGCGTTGGACGTGAGTGCGTTCGAGGCCCTCGAGGCGGACCGCAAGCGCATCCAGGTCCGTACCCAGGAGCTGCAGAGCCTGCGCAACAGCCGTTCCAAGGCGATCGGCCAGGCCAAGGCGAAGGGCGAGGACGTGTCGGCGATCATGGCCGAGGTGGCCGGCTTCGCCGACGAGCTGAAGGCCTCCGAAGCCCAGCTCGACGTGCTGCGCGAGAAGATCGAGATGCTGTCGATGGGCATCCCCAACCTCCCGGCGGACGATGTGCCCGCCGGCAAGGACGAGAGCGACAACGTCGAGCAGCTGCGCTGGGGTACGCCGCGCACGTTCGATTTCCCGGTCAAGGACCATGTCGAGCTGGGTGCCCGTGATGGCTGGCTGGACGCCGAAACCGCCGCCAAGCTGTCCGGCGCGCGCTTCACCGTGCTGCGTGGCCAGCTGGCGCGACTGCACCGTGCGCTCGGCCAGTTCATGCTCAACCTGCACAGCAACGAGCACGGCTACGAGGAAACCAACGTGCCGGTGCTGGTCAACGCCGACTCGTTGCGCGGCACCGGCCAGCTGCCGAAGTTCGAGGAAGACCTGTTCAAGACCGCGCTGGGCGAGTCCACGCGTTACCTGATCCCCACCTCGGAAGTGCCGCTGACCAACATCGTGCGCGACGAGATCATCGAGGCCGAGCGCCTGCCGCTGCGCATGACCGCGCATTCGATGTGCTTCCGTTCCGAGGCCGGTAGCGGTGGTCGCGACGTGCGCGGCATGATCCGCCAGCACCAGTTCGAGAAGGTCGAGCTGGTCAGCGCGTGCCGGGCCGAGGAGAGCGAGGCCGAGCACCAGCGCATGACCCAGTGCGCCGAGACCGTGCTGCAGCAGCTGGGCCTGCCGTATCGCAAGGTGCTGCTGTGCACCGGTGACATGGGCTTCTCGGCGGTGAAGACCTACGACCTGGAGGTCTGGCTGCCGTCGCAGCAGACCTATCGCGAGATCTCCTCCTGCTCGAACTGTGGCGACTTCCAGGCCCGCCGCATGCAGGCGCGCTGGCGCAACCCCGCCACCGGCAAGCCGGAGCTGCTGCACACGCTCAATGGCTCGGGCGTGGCGGTGGGCCGGGCGATGATCGCGGTGATGGAGAACTACCAGAACGCCGATGGTTCCATCAGCATCCCGGCCGTGCTGCAGCCCTACATGGGTGGCGCGGAGCGCATCGGCTGACGGTGCGTTGCGCATCTGGCCGATTCCGGAACAGCCCGCCGCATGGCGGGCTTTTTCGTGGCCTGAACGGAACATATTGAACCGTAAGCATTTCTGGAACGCTGCGCGGCGGGATGGGGATGCTTAAATAGGACTGTTTGGGGCCTGATTTGTAAAATCAGGACAAAGCTGTTTGAATTCGGTGATTCGTTCCAATTCTGGGATCAATTCATGCAGGACCTCAACGACCTCTATTACTTCGCAATGGTCGTGGACCACGGCGGTTTTGCGGCGGCCGAGCGCGCCCTGGGCATCCCCAAGTCGCGCCTGAGCCGGCGCATCAGCCAGCTGGAAACCGATCTGGGCGTGCGCCTGCTGCAGCGTTCGACGCGACGTTTCGCGGTCACCGATGTCGGCATGAGCGTGCATCGGCATGCCCAGACGATGCTGACCGAGGCGCAGGCCGCCCGCGAGGTGGTGGACCGGCTCAGTGCCGAACCGCGCGGCCTGGTCCGTGCGAGCGTGCCGGTGTCGCTGGCACAGATGCAGCTGCCCAGGTTGCTGCCGAAGTTCCTGGAGCAGTATCCCAAGGTGCGGCTGCAGCTGAACATCAGCAACCGCCGGGTGGACATCATCAATGAGGGCTACGACGTCGCCCTGCGGGTGCGCTCGCGCCTGGACGACGATGGCAGCCTGGTGATGCGCAGCTTCGGCCAGGTGCAGGAGTTGCTGGTGGCCAGCCCGGCGTACCTGGACAAGGCCGGCCGCCCGACTGCGCCGGAAGACCTGGCCAACCACGTCACCATGAGCATCAGCGAGGACGAGGCGCGCCAGCGCTGGGAGCTGCACGGGCCCGGTGGCGAGGTGCGCCGCGTGGACCTGCAGCCGCGCGTGGCCGGCTTCGACTTCCCGCTGCTGCAGTCGATGGTCAAGGACGGCTACGGGATCACGATGCTGCCGGAGACCGTGTGCGCCGACGCAGTGCGCAACGGCGAGCTGGAAGTGGTGTTGCCGGACTGGTCGCTGCCGCAGGGCATCTGCCACGCCGTGTTCGCCTCCCGCCGCGGCCTGCTGCCGGCGGTGCGCGTGTTCATCGACTTCCTGGCCGAGCACCTGCCGCCGCAGCTGGAAGCCTCGCGGCTGGATTGCGGTGGTGCCTGCGAACGCGCCAAGGAAAAGATCCGTGCCTCCACCGCAGGCGCGCTGGCGATCGAGGCCGGTTGAGCAAAAAACGGGCGGGCATGCGAGAATGCGCGCCCCGAGCCGCATGCCGGAGCGCGGGACCTGATCAATGGACAGATGGCCGAGCGGTTTAAGGCACCGGTCTTGAAAACCGGCGAAGGGTCAAACCTTCCGTGGGTTCGAATCCCACTCTGTCCGCCAAGAAGTGATATAAGCCGCTGATTTCAGCGGCTTTTTTCATGCCGCAATATCCTGCCCCATGTTTTGCCCCACACTTTCGGGCCAGGTTGTTCCATGTGCCACTGCCATGATGAAGGCGTCGATTTCGGGCTGGAACCACAGCGACTTCGTGCCGATCTTGCGCGGCTTAGGGAACTCGCCGCGGGCCATCATGCGATAGATGGTGGCCGTGCTGATGCCGACCTTCTGCTTCACTTCCTTCAGTGGCAGCAGCGCGATTTCGTCAGCCATGTTGCTCTCCTTCCAGCGCCGCGCGGGCGCCGTTGATTCGTTGTTCCAGGTGGTCGTCGGGGTCCGGATGGCAATCCATGTATGCCCCGATCACTTCTGCCGCGACTTGCGGGACGATGGCATTGCCGTAGGCCCGCAGGCGTCCCACTCGGTTGGGAAGCCCATGAGCCAGCAGACGAATGCCGGGTTCAAAGCGCCTGGCTTTCCCGTCGTGGCCGATGAGCCATCCAGCCCTGTCCCAAGGGGAACGTGCTGCACGTAATCCGGAAGCACCGCCATCCCATGCCCTTGCGCCTTCTTCTGCGCGATGTACTCCGGGGAGTGCGCTGGCATGTGATCCCTGGCGCAAGGCGTCGGCCACAGGCACGCAATGCGGGGATCGTCCAGCGGCGCCGACACATTCACCACGACCGTGGTAAGCGACTCCTGCGAACCCTTCGTGTCCCCGCGTCTGCGCTGGTAGCCCAGCCGTGCTTCGTGCGCCATTGGCGTCGGCCACAAACCAGAGTCGATCCCGGCGATGGGGCGCGTCGACGGCACAAGCCGGGACAACGACCGCCCTGCAGGCGTACTCGATTCCTTCCAGGTCAGCAGACACTCCGTCGAGCCAGTTCTTGCCAACCGCCGCCGCAACCTGCTCTCCCATGACGACAGCGGGCCGGCGGGTACAGATGAGGCGAAGGAAGTGGGGCCACAGGTGCCGAGCGTCATCCTGGGCTTTTCCCTTGCCGGCGACGCTGAACGGCTGACACGGCGCGGAGCCAGTCCAGAGCTCGCGGGAGTCGGGCCACCCAGCAAGTCGAGCTGCAAGGGACCAGCCTGCGATGCAGGCGAAGAAGTGGCACTGCCGGTATCCGGCGAGGTCATCGGGTTGAACATCGGTGATGCTCCTGGTGTCGACGTGTCCGGGCGGGATAAGGCCGGCATCGATGAGGTTTCGAATCCACTGCGCGACGTAGGGGTCCCACTCGTTGTAGTAGTTCACAGCACGTGCCTCGGATTAGGCCGCACGAAGCCATACCAGCGGTCGGCGCGGTTGTTGAGGTCAATCTGCTCGGGGTCACGCGGGATCGGCGGCAAGGGAACCCGGTACCGGCGGCGGTCGTTGACGCAGACGGTGCAGGTGCCGGCACGGCCCTGGCGCCCCTTGCTCGGGAAGGCCAGATCGGGGAGCAGGCGCTGGCAGGCGGTGCAGGCACGCCTATTGACAGCGCAACGCTCCTTTCGGACGCTGGCAAGTAAGGGCGCATCGCCGAGGAGCGGATGATCAGATACGTCGATGGTTGGCAGCTGCACGCGTACGTGGACCGTGCGGCCGATGGACCTGAGGAGATGATCATCTCCGCCCGCCACTTGGCGCAGGATGCGGTTCGTGTGCACACCTTCGGCCCTGCCGAGTTCCCCACCATGACGGAGGCCACCAACTTCATCGAAGGGCAGCTTGCCGCAGTCACTGGCGTTGGTTGCGACGGCTCTCTGAGGTTCTAGCTCACGCATCGCTCGCCTCCTGCGGCCCTGTGCTTATGTGCGTCCGCTTGCACTCCGGATTGCTGTCATCGAACTTCACCGAGCATCGCGCGCCAGCTAGGACCATGCCGATGGCGATTCCTGCGATCAAGAACCAGTGTTCGCGCTTCATTCCTTCACCCCCTGCGGGCGGGCGGCGAGCGCGGCAGCCCATGCGTCTTGCATCTCGGGATCGTCAATGCAGCGGCGCTTGCTGAACCATGCCTCGCAGAACGCCACCTCCATGTCGAGGTCCATCACCTCAGGCACCAGCACGAACCCCTCCGGCGCAGTAGCCGAACCGTCACAGTTCTGGCGTACACCGGAGGCATGCTCCAGTGCATCCGCTGCCACGAGACGTTCACCGGCTTCTCCGAGGTCGAACCCAGCGTGGACAGCTTCGGCATGCACTTCATGTGCCCCGAGTGCGGGCGACGGAACAACCTGCGGACTGTAGGCCACGATGGCGACACCGTGCTGATTGAGCAGGTTCTCCCCACGGAGAACTGAGCCGAGCTCCCGGATGTGCTTGTTGATCAGCATGGCGTCGGCCGGCAGTGCCTTCGATGAACGCTGCTCCCACTGTTCCAGGAGCGCGAGAAGGCGGACTAACTCCGGCGCTGCGGGGGTGCTTGCACCATGGATGACGGCGAACTGCTCCAGCCGCTCACGCAAGCGGCGCATCGCATACGCGTCGCCAGGGTTTCGCGCAAGATAGTCGGCCGCGTCGCCGATGCCTTGAAGAGCCTTGATGCGCTGATACGGGCCATCAACCGGCGCTGCGGCGACGGGGGTGGCGTAGAGGGGAACATACTCGCCACGCGTCGCCACGGCGGTTTCAGACGGCGGCTTGCGGCGGGCGGTAGCGGCTACGCACCCCGGATCGAAGAAGGTTGGCGGGACCCACGCCACCGCCTCCTGCGCTGCGGGGATGGCATCGAGCACAGAGCGAACTTCCCGCGCTTCCTCGACAGCGGCCTTGAACTCCCCCGTGTCGTAATACGCGCTCTCCACCATGTTGCACAGTGCTCGGACTCGCGTAACGTCGACCCCCGGCGCTGCGGCGACGGGGGTGGCCGCCAGGCGCTCCGGAAACCCAACGCGCTCGGAAACCTCATTGAACTTGCGGATCAGTGCATCGCCAAGGTCGATCCCGCGCTCGGCGCAGAACAGATCGAGGTAAGTCACCACGTCGGCCGCCTCGTTTGCCATGCGCCGGCGGCGTTCGGTCGGCGACAGCTCTTCCTTGTTGCCGATCAGCCCGTCACGCACGCGGTTGTGCATCTTCACCTCGCTGGCGAGCTCGCCCAGCTCGCCCATTGCAGCGGTCAGCCAGTCCGAGGGAGACCAGGAGCAGATGCCGGCGGGATGCCACTTCTCGCAGCGAGACACGTTCGCAGCCCGGAAGCTGGCGAAGGTCAGCCCCGCCTCCTGCGCTGCGGCGGGCTTGGGCTCCCGCTCGATCAGGGATTCCAGGTGGAGTCGGATGGTGCGCAGGCGCGCCTTCGCAGCGGTCGGGATGCTGGCGTTCTGCAACAGGCCGTCCAGCAGATTGAGGGCACCGTTGCGCGGCGCAGAACTTTCGATGGTGGTCATTGGGAAATCCTGATGGTGATGGCGCGGGCTGATAGGCGGCGCCGGCGAATCGGGTAGGTGGCTGCCTGGCGTAGCCAGGGGAAGCGGCCTAACACGCGCTGCTGGAGTCGGTAGGTGTTGGCGTGTCGCAGGTGCCCGTGAAAGCTGGAGATCCGCGCCTGCAACTGCTCCAGGGCGCCAGGCGTGCATCGGATCGATGCCGGGCCGACGTGCAGCCCCTCCCATTCGGCCAAGGCCTGCTGCAGATGGGCAACGACGCGACGGCGAGCGAGCGTGTGAGTGGGGTAGATGACGTACCCGAGGAAGTCCAGACCATCCGTCAGCCGGCACACCTTCTGCTCGGCCTTCAGCTGCAGGCCCAGTCGTTCATGCAGGAATGCCTCGATCTGATCGCGCCAGGCGACCAGCTGCTCGCGGTCCTGGTGGAACAAAACGAAGTCATCGACGTAGCGCAGGTAGCGCTTGGCCTTGAGCTCGTGCTTCACGAACTGGTCCAGCGCGTCCAGGTAGACGTTGGCGAAGAACTGGCTGGACAGGTTGCCGATCGGCAGGCCACGCCCGGCGGGTGCATTGGCAAGCCGCTTGTGCGGCGGAACCTGGGCAATCTCGGCGGCCGTAGCACGGTACTGCACGCCGGCGTGCAGCGGAGAGCGCCGCAGCAGGGCGTGGGTGGCCTGCTGGACGACCAGCGGCGCCTGCCGCCGGCGAAGCCGCTTGCTCAGCATCCGCCAAAGGGTTGGCCGGTGGATGCTGTTGAAGAAGTTGGCGACATCCAGCTGTAGGTACCAGCCACTACCTTGGCCGCTGTGAACCTGCCGAGTGAACTCCTGCGCCCGCCGGACGGCGGCATGGCTCCCGCGGCCCTTGCGGTTGGCGAAGCTGTCGTGGATGAACGCGGGCTCCCACATGGCCTCCAGCTGCGGCACCAGCCAGTGATGCACCACGCGGTCGGCGAAGTCCGGTGCATGGATCTCCCGCGCCTTGGGCCGCGTAGCAATGAAGCAGGTGGACGGGCGCGGATGCCAGGTGCCCGCCTGGAGCTGACGCTGCAACATCAGCAGGCCATCGGCCCAGTGGTGGTCGAAGCGCAGCTGGTTGAAGCTCGGAACCTTCTGGCGGCGCGCACGCCGCCATGCCTGATACAAATCCTGCAGGCCTACATCTCCCTGAAACTCACCGGCAAGACGCACGGCCAACGCGAACCCGTTGTTGTTGCGGTGGTTGTTGTTGACGTTGCCGTTGTTGAAATTGACGTTCCACGCGGACGCCGAGGACCAGGCGGCCGCCTCCCCATACACTTGCGACCAGGCAGCGCAGCCCGGATGCGGATAGCGCTGCTTCGTCATGAGTTGGCCCCCGCAAGGGCGGTACGGGTACTCAGTTTCTGGCCGCGCTGCGCTACGCCACTGGCTTGCGCATTCTGGGCACTGGGAGCGCTGAGGCGACGGCTCCAGCCGCCAGCCTGTGCGCCGAGCTCTTGGGCAAGGCGCGCCAGCATTTCGAAGCGGCGGAAGCTGTTGAAGGCATGCAACAGCTTCGCCAGCTGCAGGTGCTGCTTGAGTGAGTCGATGTCCCACACCAGCTGGCCCACCAGCTCGGCCTGCCGGGCACGATCGCGCCATGCCCGATTGGCATTGGAGAACACGGTCATGGCTTGCTTGCGCAGGTCTGCCCCGACCGCATAGCGGTGATACCGAGGGAACTGGCGCACGGCCTGCTCGATCTCAAGCAGCAGGCGTTCGGTGGCCTTGATGATGGGCGGGGGCTGGAAGCGGGAAGTCATCGGTCAGCTCAACAAAGAGTCAAATCACTGACCGGCAAGACGCACGGCCAACGCGAACCCGCCGTCGCCGCGGTGGCCGCCGCCGACGAGGCCGAGGCCGAAATTGACGCCCCACGCGGACGCCGAGGACCAGGCGGCCGGGGTCTTGCTCCAGTACCAGTCGCTCTGGATGTCCTGGAAGAAGTCGGTGTTGATGGCAGGCTCGTAGCGCGAGCGGTCAACCAGCAGCGCCAGCTCCTCGATGGTCGGCAGATCCCAATCGCTGTGGCCGGCCAGGGTGAGGGCCTTGGTCGCAGCCTCGCACTGCTCCTGCGGCACATCCGAATCCACGATGCTGGTGGCGGTGAAGGTCAGGCCGTGTTCCGGCAACTCGACCGCGACCCATTCGGTTGCGTCCTGCGGCAACTGCTGGCCGTCGGCGCCGATCTTGATGAACTTGATGTTGCTCATGCTGTGGTGCTCCTGGTTGTGATCAAAAAGGCCAATTACTGACCGGCAAGACGCACGGCCAACGCGAACCCGTCGTAGCTGCGGTGGCCGTAGCCGACGAGGCCGAGGCTGAAATCGACGTACCACGCGGACGCCGAGGACCAGGCGCAGGTCGTGCTTGTCCAGTGCCAGCGGGACTTCACTCGGGGGAACAGCGCGGTATCGATGGCGGGCTCGTGGCGGGTGTCATCGACGAGAGCGGCCAGCTCGGAGCGCGTCGGCAAGCGCCAGTCGGCGTGGCCCAGCAGTCGCAGCTCGCTGCAGCGCTTGGAGCAGGCCTCCTGGCTGCTGCCGTCGTCGGCGTCTTCGGTGCTGCCGAGGGATTCGACAGACCACATCAGGCCCGTGTTGTGGTCGATCAGGGCGACGTGGTCGGTCCGATCGCTGCCCGCCGGAAGCTCGGTGCCGTCGGTCAGAATCTTGGTGAACTGGTGGCCGCCCTTTGCGGCCGGAGCGCTGGACGGCAATTCGATGCTGGACAGCTCGGCAAGCAGCGGCAAGGGCGTCGATGGCATGTGGATGTTCACCGTGCCGATGTGGAGATGCGGGTGCTTCATGCGGTGTGTCCTTTTGGGTTGAAGGTGGGCCGGCGGCCTTGGTAGCTGGTGATGGGGTCGTCGAAGTGGTGGGGGAGCACTTCGGGCTGCTGCCCGGTGCGGGCGATCCACTGCTCGACGGTTTCCGCCTGGATGATTGGGTTCTGCTTCGGCGGGGCAGGGTCGCCAGCGAGGCGTGCGGTGGCGGCAGCCAGGCGGGCGATATGGGCGGCCTGCCTCTGCGCACGCAGCTGGCTGCGCTCAAGTGCAGTGCGCTGCCGGGCGGCCAGACGGGCGTCGTGCTCACGCTTCTGCTGGGCGATCCGTTGCTCTCGGGCGATGCGCTTGGCTTCGGCACGGTGCTGCTGTTGTGCCTGCTTCGCTGCCTGGCGCTTCAAACGGGCTGCGGTGCGCTTTGCGTTGTCGCCGACCGGCTGGTGCCGGGGTGCAATCGTGGGCTTTGGGTCGCGCAGCCAGCGGTAGCGGAGCGGGCGGCCTGGGATGCGCTCGAGCATTCCATCGCGCGCCTGGTTGTGGATGATGGAGTACATGCGCACGCGGCCTACTTCCGGCGACAGGCCGAGCGCGGTGTAAATCTCATCGGCGGAGGCGGTGCCGAGCTGCTTGACGATCTGGCGCACGCGCTCACCGATGGAGCGCTTGTCATCAGCAGTGTCGTCGCGCCACTTGAGGTAGGCGGCCTCGGCGTCCTTGTAGGCTTTCGCCTGCTTCTCTGCCCACTGCTGCGGGCGTGGGCGGGCGAGCGGTGCGCGGTAGTGGCGTGCTTGCGGGTCGCGCAGGATGCTCCAGCGGTAGGGCTTGGGGCCGGTGGTGCTGGCCAGGATGCCGTCTTGCTTCATTGAGCGCATGGTGGAACGCACAGCGGCGCGGGTGTAGCCGTCGTCGATGCCCAGGGCGCGGCAGATTTCGTCGGTGGTGCTGGGCCCGTTGGCGCGTAGGACGGCGCGAATGCCGGCGCTGCGGTTGGTGGCGCCACGGATGTCGGCTGGGGAGAGCGCGAGCACGGTCATGCGTCGCAGCCCTTGCCGATTTCGCCACGTCGGCCGTCTGCGGAGGCAGTGAAGTCGCGCCAGTTCACCCAGCCGCGCTGCGGGCAGTGAAAGCCCCATTCGCGCAGAACTGGCGTGGTGACAAACAGGGTCCAGCACGGCGCGGGACCGTTGCTGAATGAGTCCCACAGTTCTACGCGGTGCGCAGTACACGGGCCGCACAACTTCAGGCTGCCGCTTGTGCGTACGGTGCGATTGTGGATGCCGCCGGCGGCGATGGTGTGCTCGATGTAGCTGCCGCGCAGTAGCAGCGACGCCCAGGCCCGGGGGTGATCGTGCAGGGCGCGGTCGTCATCACTGCGTAGGAATTTGTGTAGGTACACGTTGGGCAGGCGCAGGCTGAGCCACACGGCGAGGCGCTGCCAGCGGGTTCGCTGGGTTTCGTCGATGTGCCGGTACCAGCCGCGCCACGGGGTGAGATACCAACGCAACAGGTATGCGCCTGCCGGGTCGTCCGCACCCACTACGAAGTCTGGAGGGCGTTGCCCAGCGATGTGGGTAATCAGGAGGGATGCGATCAGGCGGATCATTTCCGGCCTCCTGCAAGCAGGGCGCGCATCGCATTTCCGAAGTGCATATAGCTGCCCCGGGCGGCAATGCGTGCGTCGCCGTTGTTGGTAAGTACGAGTGCGCCGTGGGTCGGGTACGGGTCGCTCCCGTTCCAGTCATCAACGATGCGCTCCAGTTCGAAGTGCTCGCACAGCGCTTGGGCGTGCTCGGTTTTTCCGCAGCCCGTCGGGCCATAGATGATGAGGGACCGATTCAAGAGACCTTCTCCAGTGAGTTGTTGTGTGCGACAAGCTCGCGTGCATGTGCGATGCCGCGCGCATTGAGCGTCACGACCTTCGGGAACTGCGGATCGTCCAATGTCACCAGGTAGGCTTCCTCCAGCCATCGGATGGGCCGGATGGTGAAAACCCGTGCGTCGATCTTGGAACTGGTGGTGACTTGTGCCGGGATGCAGGCGAACCCGCCGCGTGTCTTGTGCAAGCGGTGGCCCTGGGCGGCGTACGCGGCCAGCAAGGCGCTCTGGGCGAGGGGCTGTAGGTACATCAGCGTGCTCCTGCACACAGGGCTGCATATGCCTGCTCGCGAGCACGTGGCAGGAGGGAAATGGGGACGCGTTTGTGCGCGTGACGATCAGTCCAGCGTGCTTCGGCAAGGGCGAAGTTGGGTGTGGGCTCAGTGGCGATGCCGCAACGCTGGCATTCGATGTGGAACATGGCCGGGCAGGGCTGGCCGATGGCATGGCCCACGGGTGCGCCATGCGTTTCCACGATCTGAGGGCGGTGACCAGGGGCGCACAGGGGTACGTCTTCCGGGAGCGGACGAGAGGACTGCCTCATCACTGGCACCTCGCATGTGCATACATGAGCGGCGCTAGCAGGATCAGTACGGCCGCAATGTTGATCAGAAGCACAATGAGGACAGACAAGACCGTCTGTGGACCATCCGGATCCGGACAGCGCTCCTTGAAGTCTGGCTTGCTCATGCGGCCCCTCCGGTCGTGACGGACTCGTGCGCGAATGGAACGTGCTGGGACGCCTGCACGCGCAGCGGGAGGTTGGGGGAGGCGCGGAAAGTGCGTGCGAGCTGGGTCTGTGTAACGCGGCAGTACCCACGCTTCTCAGCAATTTCGCGCACCAGAGCAGCGCCGCGGCGGGCTGCGTTGAAGTCGAGAATGGCTTTCATGGAGATTGCTCCTTTACTGTCACGCCCTGGCGGCTGAGCCAGCGGCAGGCGCGCTTGAGGGCGCGTGGGTGGAGGGCGAAGCGACTACGGCCGACATGGAGATGGCGAGGGGTGGCTTTGACCTGGTGAGCGGTCTTGGCCGCCACTTCGATCGGTGCGCCCTTTGGCGTTCCCGCGTAGCGGCCAGCCCACAGAAAGCCGCGGCACACCATCAGCACGATGGTTTCGTTGCCGGCGCCGGTGGGAAAGGCTCCCTCTGCCGGAAGGCGATTCATGCGCCCATCCCGTCGATCAGGTCTGCATTGCCCTTGAGGATGCCGGCAGACTTCGGGAGCTCGATGGCGTAGCTATACAGCTCGTCGCGCCACTTGTTGAGAACCTCGAAGCTCCCCGCTGGCACGGTGACGGCGATGCGGTCCAGCCAGACAGTGGGGGCGTCCAGCGCATCGGTAGCCGGCCTGAATCGCAGGTCATGGAGGTCGCCGAAGCAGTAGGCGACTTGCTCGCCCCCTTGGCTGACGATGATGGATATGTCGCGTGCATCCGTGACAACCAGGGTCACGCGCATCCCGCGCCCGCAGCCACGTACTGTGATTCGTTGTGACGTCGTCACTGGCGCACCTCAGCGACGATGTCGCGGGAAACAGCCTCGCCAATCCGGCTTGCGACCCCCATTCGGCGACTACGACGTTTCTGATTGCGGCTATGCTCGCCCGCACTACGCTGCCGCAGTACGTTGGCTCGTGCGTGCTCCTGGGCCGCAGCTTCCAGAAGGCAGCGGATGGCCAACAGCGGCAGATGCATGCGTGCCGAGGTGGCGTCGATGACAAAGCGGTTGGCCATGATCGGCTCCTAGAAGTTCAAAAAGGCCAATTACTGACCGGCAAGACGCACGGCCAACGCGAACCCGTCGTCGTTGCGGTGGAGGTCGCTGACGTAGCCGTAGTAGAAACTGACGCCCCACGCGGACGCCGAGGACCAGGCACAGAGGTCGCTGGTCCAGAACCAGTGGGAAGGAAATTCCGGGAACGCGTCGGTGTCGATCGCGGGGCTGTGACGGCTCAAATCAACGAGCGAGAGCAGCTGCTGGCGGCTCGGCAGGCCCCAGTCTTCGTGCCCGCCCACGCGGCAGCCGGTCGCGGCGTCAGTCGCGGCCTGGTGGGTGATGTAGTCGTCGGACAGCGGCTTGGCCGTCCATTCCAGGCCGGTGGTGCTGTCGATGACGGTCAGCACGGCGCCGGCGGCGTCGTGGGTCTGGGTGTAGCGGGACTGCTCGGCTTTCATGGCGCTCTCCGAAAGAAGGAGGGCGCCGGCGGGTCATTGCGGCCTGGGGGATGGCCTGCTGCCGGTCAGGGGAGGGCCGGCAGGGGTGACGACCCGCCGGTCGCCCGCCGGCAGGGAGTGCCGGCGAGGCTATATAAGCATGCTAATTTTCAGAATGCAAGCGCACTTACATTGCAAGGGGGTATCTTGCGTAAGCACGCTGTGCGGATGCACAAGGGAGCGTTTGAGATGGGGAAGGCGGGATTTGTTCTGGCGTTGCTGCTATTGCCGGCAACGGCATACGCGATGGGGGAGATCGATCAGACCAAGATTGATCGGGTGAAAGTCAACGTTGTGGAAAGCGTGGATAGGTTCACAGGCAATCAGTTCATTGCTGCACGCCGGCCTATCGGGTTGGACAAAGTTGGATTTCTCACCACCTTGACGCTAAACCCGGCTGTGCTGAAGGCGGCTGATGCGCCGCCGTCGTTCTATGCGGTGATGAGTTACACCGGATATGGATGGTTGTTCTTTACTGGCCGTGTTGATGTGCTGGTTGATGGTGCGCGTTTCTCACTTCAGGGCGTGGCGAGCTCTGCGGACAGAGAGGTTGCGGCATGCTCGGCTGGCGCAGGTTGCCTCGTTGAGGAGAAGGTTCGTTTCGTCATGACGAAAGAGCTCTCAGACGCGATAAGCCAAGCGAAAAGCGCCGAGGTTCGTGTAGTCGGTTCCCGCGGCTCGGTTGATGGCCAGCTTAATGAAAAGCACGTTGCGTACTTCCGCGAAATGGCTGCGCGATATGCCGGTATGGGAGGTAGCTATGCCAGCGCGGCAGTGCCATTGGGGCGCGCGGATGACGTTGCAGGCGAGGCCGCCGCGGGGGCGACTGCAGATCAAAGAACGCCGGTCGCGGAGCCAAATCAGGACAGTCCAGCGCCGGCGGCAGCGGAGAAGGGTGCGGGTTGGCGCGACTGGGGGAAGAGGTAGCCCTCAGAACTCTTCCGCGCGCCGCAGTAGTGCGGCGCCAAGCACGCGGCCGGCAACGTGGATGCTTTCGATCTCGTCGGGCGCTATCACCTGGCTTCGATACTTCGCGTTCGTGCTGATGATATGCAGCCCGTCGTGGAGCATCTGCAATCGCTTCACAAGCGTGTAGCCGCTGAGGTTGATCAAATAGATGCCGTCGCCCTCGAAAAAGTTGCGGCAGACATCGACCATCACCACATCGCCGTTCTTGATGTCCGGATACATGGAATCGCCACGAACCGTCACCAGCTTTACGCGGTCCTTTTCGGGCACAAAACCAATCTGGCTGCGTACTTGCCATTCAGCAATGTCCATCTCCTGGACCACTTCCGGGAAGTCCTCGTTCACAGTGCCATAGCCCCCTGATGCTTCGCCTTCCATAACGCGAAAGCGAACATAGCCGGGTGGGGTCTCACCGTATGAGGCAGGCAGGATTGGGCCGTCGCTCAGCGCTGGTCCGCTGCCGTCAATCAGCCATTCGACCCGAAAGCCCGTGTAGACGCGGCCAAGCTTTCCCGCGGTCGATCCCCGTAGCGACTTGGTTGTCCCGTTCTCCAGTTGATAGAGGGCAGACGGTGTGATGCCCGCCTTCCGGGCGGCGTCGGCCGCTTCCGAATAGCCGGATTCGGTTCGGGCGTGGATGAGGCGCTGTGCGAGGGTCATAGGCATGTAAGCAAACTTACAATGACGGCATGAAAGCGTGCTTGCATTTGAGAAAGTAAGCGCGCTAATATGCAGGCATGAAGACGCCTGACATCACGAAGGACAAAGCAATTGCAGCCTACGGCGGCAACGCTTCTGCGCTCGCCCGTGCCTTGGGGATAACCCCGTCTGCGGTCTATCAGTGGCCGGATGGTCCGATCGATGAACGCTGGTCGCTCAAGCTGGCTTTCGTGCTGAAGCCTGACGTTTTTGGTGGTGCGGCCCCAGTCTATGAGGTGGAGTGAATGCGCCGAAGCCTGATTCCTCTGCCCGATGACGCTGGCAACGCCGAGATCGGCGCGCTGCTCGATGAGCCCCTCATTGAGGGCGCCGAAGGCTTCGAGCCATGCCTCACGGCTGACCAGTGGTTCTCCCTTATCCAGCAGCGTCAGGCTGCCGGCCGGCCACTGCATCTGTGCGAGGTGCGTTGATGGGTGCTGGTGCAGATTCAATTCCGGCTGGGCTTGTGGTGTCGCCCAGCCGATCAACGGGGCAATCAGTGCGCCGTGTGCGTGTGCCCTGCCTTCTTTCCGAGGAACTCGAAGAGTTCCTTCCGGCGAGCGGCGCTGAGCTTGAAAGCCATCCATCCGGCTCCTTCGTTTCTCAGCCAGATCCGGAGTCCGCCATCGGCGAGGGTGCGGACAGTGAATAGCGTTTCGTCCTGCTCCATGATTGTTGAGTCGCCGCTCGTCGGCAGGGTGCGCGGTACGGAGGGCTCCATCCCGGCGCGGACCTTGCTCAATTCCTGGATCACTTGTTCCAGTTCGGCAGCGGTGAACTCGCCGTTGAGCGAGATCGTTGCTTTGTCTGTCATGCCCGTCTCCGGTAGTGGTGTTGTGGTCGCACACGCATCGTACCGGCATGCGGGCTCCTATTTGCAGGAGTGCGTCATGCGTGATTCTCGTGTGGCGGCTCGTTTGAGTGCGCTGGCTTTCTTCGCATCGCTGGTAGCGGGGTTGTTCGCCGGTTCGGACTGGTTGGCCCTGACGCTTCTGGTTTCGTCCGTCACTGCGCTGGCTGTCCTTGTCGCGGCCCGGTGGCGGCTGGACAGGGCGGCTGAGGCACGGCACGAGGCCGGCCTGCAAGGCGAGGGCAGCTGACATGCGGACGTCACACACTGCGAAGGCCCTGCGGTTTGCGCTGGCCACTCTGTTGCTGGGCCTGGGCGTGGGCTTTCTGCTCGCCGGCGGCGTGGAGCGGCTGAAAGAAGACCGCGACGACAGCACCGGGCCCGGTGCGGATATCGAACCGACTCAGCACGGTGAAGCGGAGCGGGGATGGGTTGTTAGTCATGGCCCTGCATGCTCCGCGCATTGGGAGTTTCGCGCATGAAGGCTAGCCGTCAGTTTCTGCCGCCGAGGCAAGCTGTGGTCTACGCGCACACGCGTCGCATGCTCGATGCAACGGCCAGCAACTACACCACGTTCGCTATGGACGTGGCGCAGCGCTACTTAGAGATGACCGCGCCGGATGTGCGGCAGGTGAAGCTGCGCACCGGCGAGGGTGCGGATCTGATCAAGGCCATGGAGAACAATGCCCAGGTGCTGCGGCGCTACATGGACGGCACCGTGAAAACTCTGCCGGCTGACCTAGAAGATGCGTGGGTGATGGCGCTGCCGGAGCCGTTCCGAGGTGACTGCGAACGCGACCTTGCACGCCGGCGCGGGATGCTGGCGGTGCAGATGCCTGCAGACGATGAAACGGCGCAGGCGGTGGGCCTTGCACGGCTTGCGCATGAGTTCGGTGAGCTGATGTCGGCGCTTGCGCCAGCCCTTGCGGACGGAAAGCTGGATGCGGCAGACCTGCCGTATGCGCGCCGCATCCTCGACGAGTCGGACGACCTGATCAGCGCGGTGGTGGCTTTGCGCCGCCAAGTGCAGGCGCTTCTGCCGAACAAGGTGGGTATGTCATGAGCAGCGAAAAGGGTTGGACGCCGGCAAACCCGCAAGCCTGCCAGCGCGAGATTGAGCGCGCCGCACGCGCCTTGGACGCGGGTGAGCATGGCCCCACAGGTGATGAGGCGCTGGCCATCCTTGAGCAGCAGCGCTGCGAGGATGCCGCCACGCGCTCACCGCAGGCTGCTTTGCATCTGGTGGTGAGCCAATGAGCGTGAGCCGATGCCTGCTGCCCGCTGCTGAAAAGGCGGCGCGGACGCCGCGAACGGGCTGGAAAGAGCAGATTGATGAACTGCCTGTTGCATGCCCGCATCCGGGCATCTGTACCGGTGGGGTCGGCTGTCGGGAGCGGGTGGCCGATTACCTTCGGGTGCAGTTCAAGGCGCAGGCCCGGCGCGAGCAGGTGAAGGGTGGCAAGCGCGCATGAGCGATGGCCAGAAGATCGATGTTGAGCGGATCAAGGCGGAGCAGGATATTGCGCTCGTCATTGGTCAGTACGTGCCATTGCGCAAGAGCGGCAACGAGTATGGCGCTCGCTGCCCGTTTCACGAGGAGCGCAGTGCGAGTTTTACCGTGAATGCGGCGAAGGGTTTCTATCATTGCTTCGGCTGCGGTGCCCACGGCGACGTGATCAAGTTTGTGATGGAGATGACAGGTGTTGGATTCGTTGAGGCCTGCGAGCAACTTGGCGCGCAGCACCTCTACCCGGCACGTGAGGGCGTGCAGAAGCAGATCGAGGCACCCTTGGAGGTCAAGTGGGATCCCGTGCTGCCGGTGCCTGGCGATGCCCCCGAATTGATGGCTGGTGGTGGTTGGACGGTGCCCATCTGGAACCCGAAGCGCGGCAGGAGCACGCGCATGAAACCGGTGCGAGTGGATGCATACCGTGATGCCGAAGGCAGGCTGCTGGGTTACGTGCTGAGAGCGAATATTGCCGATCGTGACACTGGTGCCCAGAAGAAGTGGACGCCGCAGGTGACGTGGTGTGTGAGCCCTGAGGGCAGATACGCCTGGTGCCTGCAGCATTTTCCTGCACCACGTCCCCTGCTGGGCTTGGATGATCTGGCGGCACGGCCAGATGCCCCCGTTCTGCTCGTGGAGGGCGAAAAATGCCGCGCGGCTGGCGCTGGCGCGTTCAAGGGCTATGTCGTGATGACCTGGCCGGGTGGTAGCAATGGCATTGGAAAGGTGGACTGGTCACCGCTACGTGGCCGCACCGTAGTGCTGTGGCCAGATGCCGATGCGGCTGGAGAGAAGGCCATGTTCGGCTGGAACAATGACGCGGGGCAATGCAAGCCAGGTATCGCCCAACTCTTGTGGGAGCAGCGCGTCACCGCGCTAAGGGCTATTGATCCGACGGGGATGCCCAAGGGCTGGGATATTGCTGACGCATTGGACGACAACTGGTCGCCGCGCCAGCTTGCTGCCTGGGCGCAGAGTCGTATTGAAGATGTGGTGGTCACCGCATGACGGAGCCAGCTCGTAAAGGATTGAAAGTGATCAAAGGAGGCGGCGGCACGCCGCCGCCGGGCGAGGGTGAGCGAGACGATACGTGGCGCATAGGCCTTACGCGCAACCGGGAAAACAACGTCGAGGGAACACTGCACAACCTGATCCTGATCATGGAGAACGATGAAAGGCTGCGTGGACTGTGGTGGCTTAACGAGTCCAGTAACCAGATCGAGTTGACCCGGGAGGGTCCGTGGTCAGGTAGCTCCACCAGCGAGTTCATCGATGCGGACAGCTATGAGCTGGCCGCCTGGTTTCAGAATCCCGATCGTTACCAGATGAAGTGCAGTGACGAGCTAGTGCTTAAGGCCGTAATCGCGGTGGCACGCCGCTATCGACGGCACCCAGTGCGCGAATACCTCTCTGCGATTGTGTGGGATGGTGTGCCGCGCGTGGAGCGCATGTTGATAGACCTGTTCGGTGCGCCGGACGATGCCTACAGCCGACGCGCAGCGCTGTGCTTCGCGGTGTCGGCCGTCTCGCGCGTGTTGTGGGCAGACCCCAAGAACCCGGCACTCGGCGCGAAGGTGGACTTCATGCTGGTGCTGGAGGGTGAGCAGGGCAAGAGCAAATCCACGTCGCTGATGGAGCTATTCGGAAGCACCTGGTTCGTGGAGACGAATGAATCGCCCAGCAGCAAGGATTTCTATCAGGTGATTCAAGGTGCCTGGGCGGTGGAGATCGGCGAGATGGACTCTTTCGGCAAGGCCGACGTGACAGCGGTAAAGACGCTGATCACGCGCCGTGTTGACAAGTTCCGCGCGCCCTACGAGCGGGTGCCCCGGTCGTACCGCCGTGAGTGTGTCTTCGTCGGAACGACCAATGAGCATGAGTACCTTCGTGACCCGACAGGTGGGCGCCGCTTCCTTCCTGTTCGCACCGACGGAAGTATGCAGGTAGAGCTGATCCGCGAGCAGCGCGACCAGTTGTGGGCGGAGGCTGTGCAGTTGTTCCGCCAGGGTGTGAAGTGGTGGGAGCTGCCAGATGATGCGGCCGAGCAGCAGGAAGAGCGCTACATCGGTGACAGCTGGGAGGGGCGCATTGCGCTTTGGCTGAGTGGGCGTGCACCCAGCAGGAAGAATGGGGACAGCGCTTACCCGCAGCGGAATGGCGTGGGCTGGGGCGAGCCGGCGGAATGGACCACCACTGACGAAGTGCTCTTTCACGCAATCGACTTGGATCGCGGTAAGCATGGCAGGCCCGAGCA
Organism: Stenotrophomonas sp. LARHCG68; assembly: GCF_052871705.1. Lineage (NCBI taxonomy): Bacteria > Pseudomonadati > Pseudomonadota > Gammaproteobacteria > Lysobacterales > Lysobacteraceae > Stenotrophomonas > Stenotrophomonas sp. LARHCG68. Next base: position 1,573,248 of record NZ_JBIXJV010000001.1, read on the forward strand.
AATGCGTATCGCAGCAATCATGAAGCGCCTCAAGTGGGAACAGCACCGGGTCGAGGTAGACGGCTTCAGGGAGCGGCGATGGCGTCCAACAGAAGCTGCAAGGAAGGCGATGGCTGCGCGGCCACCCGCCGCTGTCCAGATGCCGGCGGAGGGGGATGACCTTGAGCCTGATTTCTGACCCGCCGCCCAACCTGTCGGTGGCTCCCCCCGACCTTCCGCCCAACCTCTGCCCAACCTTGGGCTATGAGGCGTGGGCTTTTGCCCAACCTTCCCGACCTTTCAAGCTTCGCGCGTGTAGTTGCTCAGTGGCCGGTCAAATCACTTCTATGTATACAAAAACAGGTCAGGTAGGTTGGGTAGGTCGGGAAATCCTTGTCATACCAATGCTTTCGAGTCGCCCAACCTCCGCCCAACCTGCTGAATGGTTGGGTTGGCTGGCTAGGGGCGATGTTTCACGGGAATCCAGGCGTGGAGCGCGGCGCTGGGGCCGCCCCGGCAGCCGTTCAGGTTTGTTTGTTCAGGTTCGCGGGTCCTCCCGGCCGGGGGGCCTCACGGGTAATTCAGACCCCGACAACGCGCTAGTCACAGGGGTTTTCAAGGGGGGTTATGTTGATGCGTGACCTGTCCTCGCCCGTGACGCAAGCCCAGTTCGGCGACCTGGTTGGCATCACCCAGCCGGCGGTCAGCGAACTGGTCCGCCGCAAGATCCTGCCGGACGGCGCATCGGCTGACGAATGGCTGCTGGCCTATTGTGATCACCTGCGCGAGATGGCCGCTGGCCGCGGCGGGGAGGGTGCAGGCGAGCTGGTAGCCGAGCGCGCGCGCTTGGCGCGCGAGCAAGCCGACAAGATCGCAATGCAGAACGCCGTCACCCGCGGCGAGCTGGCGCCCGCGTACGTTCTGGAAGAGGTTCTTTCCCGCGCTGGCGCTCGCACGGCGCGGCTGCTGGAGACAATTCCCGGCACGTTGCGCCGCCGCCTGCCGCAGTTGAGCAGTGATGACATCACTGTAGTTACCGCCATCGTTGCAAAAGCCCGCAATCTGGCCGCCGCCATGCGCTTGGCTGATGTGGATGCCAACGATGACGATGCACCCGCAGACGACACTGTCATCGAAGAGGGCGCCGCCGAATGAGTCTGCTCACCGGTGTGGATCCCGCCCAGCTCCAGGCCGTCGAGCGTCACCTCGTGCGCGGCCTGGCCGCCTTCGCCGCGCAGGAGCCGGTCACGCTGGAGTGGTGGGCCCGCGAAAACTTCTACCTGTCAGCCGAGTCGAGCTACGTGGAACAGTCGTGGACACCATGGCCGTTCCAGCGCGCCATGATGGCCGTGATGAGCAATGACGATGTGCGGAACGTGGACATCAAGAAGTCCGCCCGCGTCGGCTACACCAAAATCCTGCTTGCCTTCATTGGCTACAACGCCGAGCACCGTCGCCGTAACCAGGCGCTGTGGCAGCCTACCGACGACGACGCCGAGGACTTCGTGAAGTCCGAGCTGGAGCCCATGCTGCGCGACGTGGAGGCCATGCGTAGCGTGTTCCCGACGTACCTGCAGCGGCATAAGGACAACACGCTGCAGCAGAAGAAATTCATCGGCTCCATGCTGCGTGTGCGGGGCGGCAAGGCCGCGAAGAACTACCGGCGAATCTCCATCGACGTAGCCATGCTGGATGAGCTGGACGCCTTCGACAACGATGTGGAAAAGGAGGGCGCGCCTGACTTCCTCGCCGGAAAGCGCCTGGAAGGCGCCACCTTTCCCAAACTGATCTGCGGCAGTACGCCAAAGCTCAAGGGCTTCAGCCTGATCGATCGCCGCTTCGACCAGGCCGACGAGCGTTTTACTCCGCACGTCCACTGCCCGCAGTGCGAAGAGCTGCACCCGCTCACCTGGGGCGGAAAGGACGAGCCGCACGGTTTCAAGTTCGAGCGCGATGACGCTGGCGCGCTGCTTGGCGTCTACCACCTCTGCCCGCATTGCGCGTTCCCCATGCGGCAGGGCGACTTCCTCAACGTCGCCGATCGCGGCGTATGGGTCAACGAGCGCGGCGATATCTGGCTCACGGATGAAGGCCGCTTCACCACGCCCGCCTGCGAGCCGCTGCAGGCGCCGGCACACGTCGGCCTGCACGTGTGGACCGCCTATAGCCCCACCGTCACCTGGCTTTCTATCGCGCAGGACTTCTTTGCCGCGTACGCAAAGCAGCAGGAGGGCGATGATTCATTGATGAAGGCGTTCGTCAACACCACGCGCGGCGAGGCGTGGGAAGGCGAGATTGAACGCACTGATGCTGACGAGCTTAAGGCCCGCGCAGAGCCCTTTCCGCTGCGGCACATGCCGCGCGACTGCTTGTTGTTGTTGTGCGGCGGTGACACACAGGGAAACCGCTTGGAGTTCGGCGTGTGGGGCGTGGGCCGTGGTGGTCAGCTGTGGACCATCGATCACCGCGTGTTCTTCGGCAACCCAGCGCAGCAGGCGGTGTGGGATGAGGCCGAGGAGTTCCTGCGCACCGCCGAGTACACCCACGCCTGCGGGCGCAGCCAACGCATCTACGCCACCGCCATCGACTCCGGTGGCCACCACCCGGACGCGGTCTATGCCTTCGCCCACAAGCTCAAGTCGCTGCGCGTGTTCGCCGTGAAGGGCGCCAGCGGCCAGGAGCGTGCCATCGACAACGGCAACACCCGCGTCGGCTACAAGTGGAACGGCCGCACTGAGCGTAGCGGCCCCGTGCTGTGGCACGTCAGCACCAACCTCGCGAAGGACCGCTTTCAGGCGCGGCTTGACGTCACTGTCCCCGGCCCAGGCTATGTGCACTTTTCCAGCGAGCTCACCGCCGAGTGGTTCAAGCAGATGGCCTCGGAAGTGCGAGCCACCCGTCGCACCAAGGCCGGCAGCGAAAGCCGTTGGACGCCCATCCGCAAGCGAAACGAAGTCAAGGATTGCAGCACCTACCAGCTCTGGCTGGAAGAGCGCCTCGATCTGTGGTCCCCGCGCAAAGCCAAATGGTGGGATCAGCTCGAACAGCAGGTGCAGCCCGAGAACGATCTGTTCAGTGCCCCGCCGCCTGCGCCGGTGCCGGTGGTTGTCGCGGACGAGGCGCCAGCCGCAGGTGCAGAAGCCTCTGTCGGCCGCCCAATTGATTCCCGTGGAACGTCGAATGGCCAACCGGCACGCCATGCCACTGGCAATGGTTGGAGGCGCAACTGGTGAGCCGAAACACGTTACGTCGAAAGGTCCGCATCAACGAGCTGGCCGATGAGCTCTCCATTGGCGCGGCCATGCGCCTGCGCACCGATAGCGACAGCATCCGGCATGTCGTGGATGCCGTGGTGGCCTACCTGGTCGAGGAGTATCCGGCGCAGGACCTCTATATCCCGTCCAGCGTTGTCGATGGTGCGTATCCGGTGCAAGCAATCAGGGACGGCATGGCAAAGGGGGAGTCCGTGCGTTCAATCTGTCGCCGGTTCCGTATTGGTCGGGAGACGCTTTACCGGCTACTCGATCAGCCGGCGTCGAACGATGGGTGATAGCGTCCCCGTAACTCTGGAGAGCCGGTGGCACGAAGTGCTGCCGCAAGGCGTTCCGCCAATCGAGCGTCGAAACCGTTGGGCGCAATGGCTGAGGTTGGCCCGATCAGCCGGCGCCGGTAAGCAAGCGCGCCACTGGGCCGCTGCGAGCGAGCGATGCGTTGATTGCATGCACCGCCGCGGCGGGTGGTGCGAACTGCAAGGGTTGCCGTGCGCGGTGAACCCGGCGCTGACAATGCGCCACGGTACGCCTGGAATGGCATGCATGGGCATGGGTTGGAAAGAGCGCCAGCCGGTGCAGATGATGCTGATCCTGCAGCAAAGCGCTGCATAGCTACCGTCCGGCAGAGGGTGCGTCTGGCTCCCCGAGACTCAGACGCACTAGCTCCGGAAGATGCGCGCCATGGACCTCATCCGTGCGCGCAAATGACTTGGACCACCGCTGACGTAACCCGCCTGCAAGCGGCTATCGCCAGCGGTCAGCTGTCGGTGCGGCTGGGTGAGCGGCAGGTCACGTATCAGTCGGTGGACGCCATGCTCACCGCGCTGGACCGCATGAAAGCCGACATGGCCGCAGCCGCTTCGCCGCGTCGCGCCGCCACCGCGCGGTTCCACTTCACTACGCTGAGGGGCGACTGATGCGCCTGCTCGACCGCGCCGTGGAACTGTTTGCGCCGGTCACCGCCATGCGCCGCCGCCGTGCACGCGTATTGCTGGAAGAGACTCGCGCCTATGAGGGCGCATCGCGCAAAGATGGCTGGCGTCCTCGGCGTGCCGGTGCCAGCGCCAACGCCGATCACATGGCGGATGCGAAGGAGTTGCGCATCCGTGCCCGCTCGCTGGTGCAGAACGTGCCGTACTGCAACCGCGGTCTCAGTGTGCTGGTGAGCGCTGCCATCGGTACCGGCATCACACCAAAGTCCACCAGCGAGAAGCTGGACAAGCTGTGGGAGCGCTGGTGCGAAGTTGCTGACGCCGATAGCCAACTCGATTTGTATGGCCTGCAGGCCGCGGCCTACCGTGCGATGGAGCAGGACGGCGAAGTCCTCATCCGTCGCCGCATCCGACGCGCGGCCGATGGTCTGCCGGTTCCGCTGCAGCTGCAGGTACTGGAGATCGACTGGCTGGATGGCAACAAGAACGCCACGCTGCGAGATGGCGGCCGCATCATCAACGGCATCGAGTACGACGTGCTGGGCAAGCCGCGCGCCTACTGGCTGTTCGGCGCGCATCCGGGTGACGTGCTCACCACCGCCCGCCTGACCAGCGCTGCTGTGCCGGCTGCTGACATACTGCACCTGTTCTCGCCACAGCGGCCAGGGCAGGGGCGCGGCATCACCCGCTTTGCGCCGGTCATCGCTCGCGTCCGCGACCTCATGCTGTACGAGGATGCAGAGCTGGCGCGAAAGAATCTGGAGACCCGGCTCGGCGTCATCGTAAGCGGTGATCCGGAGGCGATGTCGAACAGCAACCCGTTGCCTGGCGATGATGCACCAAGCGCGGCTGATCCGTTCGGCGATCTCGGCCCGCTGCCCAGCGGCGGCGTGACTCGCATTGCCGATGGAATGGGCTTCCAGACCATTGAGCCGAAAGCCGCCGGCGGCTACGTCGAATACTGCAAGTTCAACATGCACATCATCCTCGCTGGGATCGGTGTGCCGTATGAATCCGGCACCGGCGACATGGAGTCGGTGAATTTCTCCAGCGCCCGCATCCGCCAGATCGAGTTCCGCCGCGATACCGAACAGCTGCAGTGGCTGGTGCTGGTGCCGCGCCTCTGCCGTCCCATCTGGCGCTGGTTTGCCGAAGCGGCCGAACTGGCCGGCGTGTCTCGTGCCCGGTCGGAATCCGTCGACTGGAGCACCCCGCGCTGGGATTACGTCAATCCGCAGCAGGACATCAAGGCCGAGCACGAGGCCATCGCCACCGGCCTGCTCACTCCCAGTGAATCACTGCGCCGGCGTGGCTATGACCCCGACCAGGTCTTTGCCGAGATGGGGCGCGACTTCGAGCGCCTGCAAGCCACTGGCGCGCTCGATCTGATGCGCTTCATGCAGACCCGCGGCGCTGCCGCGGCCGAACCCACTGTCGAGGACTGAGCGATGCCACAGGCTACCGCCAACCCGGGAACCACTACGCGGCTTATGCCGCAACAGCAGCTGCAGGCCCGCCTGCTGCCCACCACGTTCGACGCGGCGGAACGCACCATCCAGGTTGTCTGGACCATTGGCGCTCGTGTCCGCCGCTTCGACTGGTGGGAAGAGCGCTACTACGACGAAGAACTGGTGGTCGATGAAGCGGCTGTCGACATGAGCCGTCTCAACTCCGGCGGTTGCCCCGTTTTGGACAGCCACCGCACCTACGGCGGGCTGGATGCACAGATAGGCGTCGTCGAGCGTGCCTGGATCGAAAGCGGCGAAGGCCATGCCGAGTTGCGGCTTTCCGCCCGCGAGGAGCTGGCCGGCATCGTCGCCGATATCCAGGCCGGGATCATCCGCAACATTTCCGTCGGCTACAGCGTCCAGCGTTACGAAGTGACCACCGAAAACGGCGAGGTGCCGCTGTACCGCGCCGTCGCGTGGACCCCGCACGAACTGAGCTTCGTCACCGTGCCGGCCGACCCGGCCGCAACCACCCGCAGCAACCCGAACCCGCAGGCAACCCCTTGCGAGATTGTCCGTACCCACGAGGAGCCAACCATGCCCCAGCCCGCCACCACCCGTGCCGCCGATCCGGTGGCGCAGCCGGAGGCGGCACCGGTCGTTGAAACGCCGGTCGCCACCTATCAGCCCCAGAGCGACAACACCGCGGACCGCGCGGCTGACATCGTCGACCTGGCCACCCGTCACGGCATGGCTGACCAGTCCGCCGACTGGCTGCGCGCCGGCCATAGCGTCGATCATGTCCGTGGCCTGATCCTCGATCAGCTGGCCACCCGCAGCGATGCGGCTGGCGGCCACATCAACCGCATCGCCGTCACGCAGGATGAGCAGGACCTGCGGCGCGATGCCTTCAGCCATGCACTGCTGGGCCGCGCTCGCGTTGTTGATCCGGCCACCTCGCGCATCTACGCCGTCACCGGCGACAACCCGCTCCGCGGCCTGTCGATGATGGATATCGCCCGCGACTGCCTGGAGCGTGCCGGCACCCGCACGCAGGGCATGAGCAAGCTGGAACTGGTGGGCCGGGCGTTCACCCAGTCCACCAGCGATTTCCCTGTGCTGCTGGAAAACGTCATGCACAAGGCCTTGCAGTCGGCCTATGCGCTGGCCCCGGATACCTGGAGCCGCTGGTGCGCCACCGGCAGCGTCAGCGATTTCCGCGCCCACAACCGCTACCGCCTTGGCAGCATCGGAAATCTGGACGGGCTCAATGAGCTGGGCGAGTTCCGCAACAAAACCATCCCCGATGGCGAAAAGGCCAGCATCACGGCCAACACCAAGGGCAACGTCATCAACCTGTCGCGACAGGCCATCATCAACGACGACCTGGATGCCTTCATCGGCCTGGCCGTGATGTTCGGCCGTGCGGCCAAGCGCACCATCGAAGCCGATGCATATGCCTTCCTGGCATCCAACCCGCTCATGTCGGATGGCTTTGCGCTGTTCAGCACCGAGCACGGCAACATCGATGCTGCCAGCGCGCCCAGCGTGACCAGCATCGATACCGGCCGTCAGCTGCTGGCAAAGCAGAAGGATGTCAGCGGCAACGACTTCCTGGATCTGCGCCCGGCCGTGTGGCTCGGCCCGCTGTCCTATGGTGGCGCGGCGCGTGTGGCCAATAGCGACCAGTACGACCCGGACGCCAACAACAAGCTCCAGCGCAGCAACATCGTCAAGGGCCTGTTCCGCGACATCGTGGACACCCCGCGCATCGCCGACAGCAAGTGGTACCAGTTCGCGGACCCGTCCGATGCCCCGGTGGTCGAAGTGGCCTTTCTCGATGGCGTGAGCGAGCCCTTCCTCGACCAGGAAGAGGGTTTCAGCGTGGATGGCGTGCGCTGGAAGGCTCGTCTGGACTTCGGCATTGCCGCCATCGACTACCGCGGCGCTGTCCGCAACGGCTGATCCAGGAGAGCTGACATGGCAAAGAACTTCATCTGTGACGGGGACGTGCTCCCCTGGACCAACACCACCGGCGCTGCAGTTGCATCCGGTGAAGTGGTGGTGGCCGGCCACACGCTGGCTGTTGCGCTCGTCGCTATCGCTGTAGGTGCCACTGGCAGCGTGGCGCTCGAAGGCGTCTTCACCGTACCGAAGGTATCCGGTGCCGTGTTCGCACAGGGCGAAAAGCTCGTGTACGACGTGAGCGCAAAAGCCTTCGACGACAGCGCGGCGGTGGCTGCGGCCGGTGACATCACCGGCGGTGCAGTCGCTTTCGCTGCCGGCTCCGATGGCCAGACCACGGCCAAGGTCAAGTTGACCCCGGGCAACGCGGACAAGGCCTGATCCACGCCAACCACCGCACACAGATGCCCGGGTGGCGTGTGCGGTGGTTGGGCTTCCAATCAATCGCAGGGGGAACAACCGTGAGGCTGGCCGAGTTGACCGACATGGCAAACACCACGCACAACGTAGCATCCACCGTCGCCAAGGTTTCCACCTACGGCGGCAGTGCCGGCGCCGTGTTGTTCGGGCTGACGGCGAACGATATCGCCGCCTTCGCCGGCGTCGGCATCGGCCTGACGGGCATCGCCATCACCCTGTTCTACAAGCACCGCGAGGATCGCCGTGCCGCCCAGCGGCACGCTGCCGAGATGGCGCGGCTGAAGTGGGAGACCGATCACCATGTCTGATCGCATCGCCGCCTCGCCGGTCCGCATCGCCGTTCTTGGCCTGGGCCTGAGTGCGGCAGCGTTCGCCAGTTGGGTCGTCAAGGAAGGCGACGGCCCCACGGCCGTGCGTGCGGATGGGGAAGTGGTGCACAGGCCGTACATCCCTACCAAGGGCGACGTGCCCACCATCGGCCACGGCTCCACCCGCTATGAAGATGGAACGCCGGTACGCATGACCGATGCACCCATCACGCGCGATCGGGCGCAGCAGCTTGCGCGCAACCTGCACAGCGAGGAAGAAGTGCGGTTCCGCGCATCGCTCCCCGGTGTGGCTCTCACCCAGGGCGAGTACGACCTGTTTGTGGATTTCATCGGCCAGTTCGGCATCGGCAACTGGCGCAGTAGCTCCATGCGCCGTCGCCTGCTGGAAACCGCAACCGCCGAGCCCGAGCAGTTGCCGGGCCTGTATCGCGCAGCCTGCGATTCTCTGCTGCTGTGGAAGAAGCAGGATGGCCGCGATTGCTCGCGTCCACAGAACTGGGGCCCGAAGGGCTGCCGGGGCGTGTGGACCCGCCAGCAGGAACGTCACGCCAAGTGCCTGGCCGAGCAGGTGGCGCAATGATCACCCGCATCCTCGCCGCGTTGATCCTTATCCTGCTGGTCGTTGTCGTGTGGCAGCGCGGCAGTGTGTCGATCGCGCACCGTGCTGCGGACAACGCCGCCGCCCTGCGTGATGTTGCAGAGGGCGAGCGCGACAACGCCCGCGCCGAGCTTTCCCAAGCGCAGGCCGTCATCATCACCGAGCGCGCCAACGCGGCCAGGGCCGGCGCCGTGGCTGCACAGTACGAAAAGGACAAAGCCGATGCACAAGTCGCTTCTGATCGCCTTGTTGCTGACCTGCGCGCTGGCAACCAGCGCCTGCACGACCGCTGGCAGGCAGCCATCGCCACCAGCGAACTGTCCGCAGCCGCCGCAGCCGGCGCCCTCGCTGATGGTGGTGCCGCAGACCGAATCGAAAGTGCGGGCCGAGTTATTGGCGCCGCCGCCACCTGCGACGCGCAAGTGAAAGGCCTGCAGGCCTTTGCCCTAGTGTGCAGTGGAGGTGCCCGGTGAGCCTGGTGCGCATCGCCGTCGACGCAGACAACATGCTGGGCCGTCAGTTCAGCGAGCTGGAGCGGAAGAACCTCGGCTTCGCGGTGATGCAGGCCTGCAACGCAACCGCGTTCGAAATCCGCCAGAGCTGGGCGCGCACGGCTGTCCGTGTGTTTGATCGCCCTACCGCGTTGACCGTCCGTGCCGCCCAGTACAAGAAAGCTACTCCGCAAAAGCTGTTTGCAGAGATCTACCTGCGTGACGAAGCCTCAAACGGGACCCCGCCGGCCAAGTATCTGCAGGCCCAGGTGGAAGGTGGCCAGCGCCGCAAAAAGGGCTTTGAGGTGTTGCTGCAGCAGAAGGGCGCGATGCCTGCCGGCATGTTCGCCGTTGCAGGAAAGGGTGCGCAGCTGGACCGTTTCGGTAACGTCAAGGCTGGCCAGATTAGCAAGATCCTCTCGCAGCTGGGCGCGCGGCAAGATCGATACCAGAACCAGAGCGACACCAGCCAGAAGCGCCGGCGCGCACGTCGCAAGCGCGGCGGCGAGTACTTCGTTGTGCAGCAGAAGCGCGGCCGTTTGCTGCCGGGTGTCTATGAGCGAATCGAAACCGGCTTCGGCTCTGCAGTGCACAGCGTTTTCATCTTCACGCGCAATGCGCGCTACAACCGCCGCTACAACATCTTCGCGCTCGCACAGCGCGAATGGGATCGATTGATGCCGTTCTATTTCAATCGCGAACTGCAGAAGGCGCTGGAGTCGTCCAAGTACCGGGGGCGCCTATGAGCCAGAAGGCCTTCATGCAGGCATTCGACCAGGCCGCCATCGGCAGCTTCATGGTTGCCGGCATGGCCGATGCCGCGAAGTACACCGCGCCGGGCGGGGTGGCCATTGCGTGCAGCGTCATGGTCGACCGCGGCACGCAGGTATGGGGTGATGACGGTATGCCGGTGGCGCTGGGTGAAATCAGTGTTGCCTTCCAGCGTGCAGACGTGGAGCCGGAAAAGGGGGGCATCGTCGTGGTCGACGGCGATACTTACCGCCTCACCGACAAGCTCAAGGACGACGCCTCTCTAGTGCGCTGGCTGGTGGTGCCGCATGGATGACCTCACGCCCCGGCGCCGGCTCCTGGACGCGTTCGTGCTCAACCTGCAGCGCATCGACGGCACCGCGCCGTATCGCACCACCGTCGGCACGATGGCCACGCTCGAGCCGGGCCAGCTGGATCCCGAGCGCGTGGAGGACGGCATGGCCGTCTACATCGACAAGCAGGAGCGCCCCTCCGATCCGGCGCTGCAACGCACCCATCGCCTCACCACGGTGGCCATTGTCGTCAAGCGCAAGGGCGGGGATGTCGCCGAAGGATCGCTCGATGACGTGCTCGATGACATCGAGCGGGCGATGGATAGCCGCCAACCTACCTGGCCTGCCAGCTTCGGCCAGCCGGTCTACCAGTCGATGGAGCCCCTGCGCGCCCCGGCCGGTGCCGACTGGATTGGGGCGCTCATTCGCTACACCTCGAACATCCCAAAGTTGACCCGTTAACCGCCGCCCCGCGGCACCACTGGAGATCCACACAATGAAAGACCAAAGCTACCTGGGCAGCGGTGAACTGTTCATCCGCGAGTATGGTGCTGCCGCGCCTTTTGTATCGGTGGGGAACTGCTCCGCCCTCACGCTGAGTCCGCAAAGCGAGAAGAAGACCCTGGCGGATCACACTCAGCCCGGCGGCGGCGTCCGTAATGAAGTCGAGCGCCTCACTGGAGTCGAGCTCGCCTATACCTTCCACGACTTCGCTCCCGAGAACTTCGCGCGGGCCCTGCGAGCCACCTCCAGTACGGTCGTGGCTGGCAATGTTGTGGATGAAGATGTGGTGGCATACGGGGGTGGCTACACGCCGCTTGCTAAGCTGGCTAGCAGCATCACTGCGGTGAAGGACGCCGCTGGTGCGGCCACCTACGACGAGGGGGACGACTATCTCTTCCAGAACGGTGGGATCTTCATCCCGGCCGGCAGCTCCATCCCGGCTCCGGTTGGTGGCGTGGCCAACATCAAGGTGAGCTATGTCAACCCGGCGCAGACCAAGGTGCAGGCCCTTGTGAACTCCGCCAAGCAGTATGAGGCACTGTTTGTTGGATTGAACGAGGCGCAAAGCGGCAAGACGGTGCGCATTCGCGTCCACAAGATGAGTGGGGGCCTTATGCAGCAGTTGGGTCTGATCGGTGATGAGTACGGCGCAGGCGAGGTGACCGGGTCGCTGCAAGCTGACACCAGCAAGGGTGCAGGCGAATCCCGCTACTTCGTCGTTGAGCAGGAGGCTATCGCTTGATCCCACTGCCGATACGGGCGTGGAAGTGCTGGATCCGGCCAGCACTTCCGTTCAGTTTGCTGGCAGTCAGGTGGAGGTACTTCCGGTATGCGCAGGCAGCATTCCGCCGCTGATTCGTAGTTCCCGACCTGTGCTGCAAGCGCTTCTGGCGGGCAACGTGCTGACCGGTGATGGTGATGAGGTTGATGTCAGCCTGATCCAGCTAGTCGAGTTGATTGGTGACCATGGCGATGCCGTGTTCGATGCCCTCGCCATTGCGAGCGGCATCAAGGTTGATGCCATCAAGGCTGCACGTTTGGATGACGTTCTGCGCTTGGCCCGGGTCTGCATCCAGGTGAATCGCGATTTTTTTACGCAGAGCGTCGCGCCCCTCCTGGCCGGCATGGCCCGGCAGTTGCCTGGGGCTGGGCCGACGCCATCCAGCTCCTGATCGAGCATGGGCACAGCTTCACCGAGATCAAGCAGTACACGCTCAGCCAGCTACGGGAATTCACAGAAGCGGCCGAACGCAGCCGTCGCAGAAGGTTGGCCGATGACGCAGTAACCGCCAGAGCCGCGCAGTACGACAGCCCCGACTTCAAGAAGTACATCGAAGGACTTACCCGCTGATGGCCACCAACCCCAACCTGCGTGTTCGCATTTCCGCCGACCTTGCTGACATCAAGCAAGGCTTGGCTGTGCTGCGTGGTGACCTGACAAAACTGAAGAACGAAGCGAGTCGCTCAGGGCCGAACACGTCCGGTTGGGTCAACGGGCTAAAGGCTGCCCGTCAGCAACTGGTTGGCTTCGTCGCGGCATACGCCTCTTTGCGGTCGTTGGGCGCGCTGGCCAAGGTGTCTGATGAAGCGGCGGGTATCAGCGGGCGCCTACGTCTGGCAACCAAGAGCCAGGATGAGTTCAATGCCGCGCAGGAGGAGACATTCGATATTGCTCAGCGCACCCAGTCCAGTTGGAAGGATACGGTAGGACTGTACGGCAAGGTGGCCCAGTCCGCGGAGCAGGTCGGGCTCAACCAGAAGCAGCAGTTGGAGTTGACGGAAGCGGTATCAATGGCACTGGCTATCTCCGGAAGCACGGGTGAGGAAGCTGCGGGTGTCATGCGGCAGTTTGGCCAAGCGCTAGGTAGTTCCCGAGTGCAGGCGGAAGAGTTCAACTCCATCAACGAGGGTGGCACTCGCATCGTGCAGTCGCTGGCCAAGCACCTTGGCATCGCCACCGGCCAGGTCAAGGCTTACGTCAACGAGGGCAAGGTTAGCAACCGCGATCTTGCCCAGGCGGCGCTGAAGGATCTGGCTGATCTTCAGGCGGAGTATGCGCGGATGCCGAAGACTATCGGCGGCGCCTTCACTGAGATACGCAACTCGTTCGTCCGGTTCATTCAGGATCAGAATGAGGCTACTGGATCGGCGCAGGGATTCGTATCCATTCTGCGTGACGTTGCGCGGGATCTGCCGCAGTTCTTTGAGCCGATACTTCTCTTGATGAAGCAGGTCGCTGCGAACCTCCGTGATACCGAGGATGCTGCTGATGGGTTGGGAAAGAAGACGGCTTGGTTAGCGGAAGTGGGGCAGGGGCTTGCAACCGTGCTTCGCGGAGTCGCTGCGATCTGCATTGTGGTGAAGAACGCCGTGGAGATTGTCACGGTGGCGCTAGCGGCACTGACATCTGGCGCGATCTCCGCCGCCCAAGGGTTGGCAGAGATTCTTGGCGGGGCGTTCAAGAACATCGCCGACAGCTGGAGCGCGTTGAAGGATGAGGGGCCAATCGCTGCCATGCGCACGTATGCGGCTGGTGTCGGTGAAGTAATGGATAGCCTCGCTGCCAAACGGCGAGGGATTGTGGCGGGGTTTGCAGCCGCCGGTCAGATGATGCGCGCGGATGTGGCGGACTTGACCAGTGGTGTATCGGCATTGTTTTCAGAAATCAGGGCAAAGACAGAGAAGGTGCGTGGCCTGGCTGGGGGCGCAGGTGCTACCGCAACGGCCAGTGCGGGTGAAGGCAAGGCTGTGGCAGCATCTAACGCTCTGTTGCGCGATTCCGTTACACGTGCACTGGCCGAGTTAGACAGGCTCTATGCCGAGAACGAAATTGGCATGCGCGAGTACTTCGCCACGCGCACCGAGCTTCAGCAACAGTCTATCGATCTGGAGATCGCACAGGCTCGGACTGAGGTTGCGGTTACGAAGGACATGGGAAAGCGTCAGAAGCTGGAGGAACAGATCCTCATTCTCCAGCGTGAGCGTGCCGATGTCGGCGTCAGGGGCGCGCAAGAGCAGAGGAAGGCTGAGGAAGATCTCACCAAGTCTTTGGGTGACGTTCACCTGAAACTGATGGAGCTGGACGGCCGCACCGGTGCCGTCGAGCGTGCCAGACTTGAAGGAGAGTACCTAGACCTGTTCAAGAAGCTGGACGCCAATAGTGACGCGGCCGGTCGGGCGATGGTGGAAAACCTGATTGACCGCCTGGTGGACAAAGCCAAGAGTGAAGAGCTAAAGGCGGCGGGGGAGCGGATTACGAGCGCGTTGCAGGGGAAGGAGTCCTCTGTCGGCGCCCAAGTAGCGGGCGGCATGCTGGGCTACAGCGAGGGTGAGCGGCAGATTGCCGCAGCTCGGGCAAAGGCAATTTCCGACTTGCAGGCACTGCGCGTTGCGGCAAATGCTGCTCTTGCCGACATGAAGGAAGGAACCCCCGAGCATGCAGCGGTCCTGGCTGGAATTGATGCCATCGACGTGCAGATTTCCGGTATCACCGCATCGCAGCAAGTACTCCGGCAAAAGATCGAGGACATAGGTTCCTCCGCGTTCGGCGACTTCCTCGGCGACCTTGCGACCGGTGCCAAGGACTTCAAGACGGCATTCGCTGACATGGTCAAGAGCTTCGTCGCTGGCGTGGCAAAGATGATCGCCCAGGAGTTGGCGTTGCGCGCGATCCGGTCGATGATGGGATCGTGGGGCGGTGGCGGAATGTCCGCTGGCGTGTACCACGCCGGGGGTAGAGTGGGCGCGGCCTCGCGCCGTGTTCGCATCAGCCCGCTTCTGTTAGGTCATGTACCAAGATTTCACGATGGCGGCGGCTATGGCCTAAAGGCCGATGAGCGTCTTTCTGTTCTGCAAACAGGTGAGCGTGTCCTCAGCCGTCGTCAGACCGCTGCATACGAGGCCAACCTGGGCGCAAAGAGCGGCGGAGGTTTGACGACGCCTATTGTGGCCATTGGCGACGATGCGGTGGCTAATGCGTTGGCCAGCGCTGCAGGCGAGAAAGTGGTGGTCACCCATGTGCGCAACAACTGGGGGGGGCTGTCGCGTGGCGGCTGAACTCCCTCTGTGGGACTACCCTGTTGGCGGCGATATAGCATGGCAGTTCGAGTGGTTGACTGAGGTGCTTGCCCCGGGGGCGGGCAACCAGCAGAATCGCCGGCTTCGTCATGCGCCGCGCATCACTATTTCGTTTGAGGCGCTGGTAGCAGGCGCACAGCACCGTCTTCTGGAGAACATGCTCTCTGCGCGCGGCTCACAGCCATGGAGGGTACCGCTTCCGGCTGGGGGTGGCGTGCTGACGGCCGATGTTGCGGCAGGTTCTACCGGGTTGACGGTGGCAGGTGTTGCGCCGTGCTTCGCGGACGGAGGCGATGTCCTGATAACCGATGGCGCACGACAGGAGGTGTGCAACGTCGCGAGCGTAGTGGGGGGCACGTTAGCGCTGGCCGCGCCCGTCAGCGGCCCGTGGCCAGCCGGGAGCAAGGCTTTCCCCCTGTATGCAGGCCGACTGTACACGCTGCCGGCGGTATCCCGCTTCACGAGTAGTGCTGCGTCCCTGCGTTTGGAGTTCGCGCTGACTGGTGACCTACCGATCGCAATGCCTGCTGAGGCCAACACATATCGGGACTTCCCGGTGCTGGAGTTGCCGATCGATTGGGGCGCTGATCCGGCTTGGACGCCAACCCGTGAGCTCGTGACGCGTGACATCGGCACCGCCGCAGTCTTCGCTTACGATCAGCGCGGCTACGCATTGCCAGAGCTGGCCTTTGGCTACACCGCCGTTGGCGCCACCGAGATCGGCGCGCTGCTGGCGCGCTTGTATACCCTGGCAGGGCGGTTCGGTGCTGTGTGGGTGCCGACCTTTGGTCAGGATCTGCGCGTCGTCGCCTCTTCGGCCGGGGCGTCGGTACTCGATGTCGAGGCGTGTGGTCTGGCTGGCAACGCGCTTCCGCCGTCAAGGCGTGATATTCGCATCCGGTTGGCTGACGGAACCTTGCTCTACCGTCGCGTTCTATCCGTTGTCTCGGTTGGCGGCGCAGTCGAGCGGTTAGCCCTCAGTGAGTCCTTGCCTGTATTTCCGCTGGCGTCGGTCGTTGAATGCGGGTGGATGCTCCTTGCTGCGCAGTCGGCAGACATCGTCAGGCTGCAGTGGTGGAAGGATGACGTAGCGGCGGTGGAGTTCTCATTTCGCGGGGTGGCCCATGGCAATTAGCCGCTGGGGTCGGTCCCCCATCCACTTGTTTGTTTTTACCCGACAGAACCTGGTCTGGCGGTACTGTTCAGGCGATCGAGCTGTTGTGATCGACGGGAACACATACGTTGCCGCTCAAATCGAGCGCGGTGAGATTCGGCAGACGGTCGAGCGGGCGAAAGATGCGCTCAGCATCACAATGAGCTATTTGCTTGATCCGCAGGCAGTTGAGTATCCGCCCACTCAGTCGCTGGGGGACAATTGGTTTCCGAGTATCCCTTCCGATCCGGTTGGCGTGGTTTGCCTGGCCTATGACGCTGACGGCGCCGAGCTTCCATCTGTGGAGTGGATAGGTGAGGTTGCGCAACCGAAGTTTACTGATAGCGTGCTTGAGTTGGTCTGTGAGCCGACCAGCGGCCTTGCCCGCGCCCGCGGCCAGGGGATGAAATGGCAGCGCACATGTGGGAAGACGCCATACTCCACCGGCATTCGGGGCTGTAACCTCGATGCTGCGCTGCACGAGGTCAGCGGCGTGGTGACTTCGGTCACCACGGCCGGCATCACCGTTGCTGAGTTCGCTTCCGCCCCCTTCCCGCTGGGAGGGGGCTACATCACCTGGACGCGCCCCAACGGCCTTGTTGAGCGCCGCTCAATCACCGGTCACGCCGGCGGCACTGTGGCCTTGATGTTCGGGGCCGATGGCCTTGCCGTGGGGACGGTCGTCAGCGCTTGGCCGACATGCCCGCGCACGTGGGCAGCGTGCGTCGCCCGTGACAACACCCTCAACTATGGCGGCAGCATCTACAAGCCGGTGAAGAACCCCCTGGATGGAGTGTCGATGTCATGGGGCTGATCCGACGCCTTCGCCGCCGCGCGAACATCTATGCCTGGCGCGTCAGGTACTTCTGGCTTGACACCCCCGCTGGCCGAGGCGCGCAAGTGGCCACCTTCTGTTTCGCAGTGCTCGTCGTGATTCTCCAGCTGATCCGCGTCGCCGTGGCCAGCCTTGCGCCGCCGGCCGAAGAGCCGGTCAAGGCCGTCTATTGGTGGGTCGTGCAGCTGATCATCCTCGTGGTGTCCGCCGCGATTTCGTACGCGATGCGTCCGAAGACCGAGAAGCCGAAGCCCGTTGCTGGTGACGCCCCGACCGTAGAAGACGGCGCCGACGTGAAACACCACTTTGGGGACTGCTGGGTGAGCGATGAGTTCTTCCAAGCATGGCGGGTGACCGGAACAAAGCCGATCAAGACCAAGGGGGGCAAGAAGTGAGCGAACTGATCGTCACGCTCGCGCATTTGCGCACAATTCCAGGCTTCAGCGCCCGGGGGGGCTTCTGTCGCCGGGGAGCGCACTCCTTCTTCCTGCAGCACGGTCTGGACTGGAGCCGATTCATACGAGAGGGCATTCCCGCGGTGCATCTGGAAGCGACGGACGACGCCATGGCGCAGGCATTGGTGGACTGGGCAAGGGAGTGTGTCAGTGGGCGGTAAATCGAAGAAGGTCACCGTCGGGTACTGGTACGAGCTCGGCATCCATGGAGGGCTGGGGATCGGCCCAATCGATGCGTACCTTGAGCTGCGCGGCGGCGATAAGACCGCATGGAGCGGCGTGGCCACGCATAGCCAGACGATCCAGATCAATGCGCCGAATCTGTGGGGTGGCGAGAAGGACCAGGGCGGCATCGTTGGCGAAATGGACCTCATGTTTGGCGAAGCGGATCAAATGCCTAGCGCACGCCTTGCGCGGATCTTCGGCCCGCAGCAGCCGGCCTGGCGCGGCGTGGCCTCGGTCGCATTCGAGGGCAAATGGGGGGCGATGAATCCGTACCCCCAAAAGGGCAGTCATAAAATCCGCAAGATCCTGGCTGGTTGGGATGGGGAGTGCTGGTATCCCGAGAAGGCCGCAATTCTGATGTCCGGAACGCCGGGCGTTGCTCCGGATCCCATCGGCGGATTCAATCACTTCGGTGGCGTGTCAGAAGGCCAGATGGCAACTTCGACCCAGTCTTCGTTGAGCTGGACAGGCGGCGCGCAGGCCCGGCTGGCAAAGAGCATGCTCTTTGTTCTGGAGTGGGACAGCGCTTGGACGGCCGCAAACCTGCCCCGTCGCGCGATTGTGCGCGACAAGGACACCCAGGACGTCATCTATGACACGGAATGGGTCGGCGAGGCTTCGATGAAGTCCGGGCTCAATGCCGTGCTTGAGGCGATCAACCGGACCGACCTGCAGGCGCCCTATCACGCAGGGAACACGACCTCCCGGGTGGTGAACCTCGCGTACATCCCGCGCGCGCTCGAATGCACCCAGTACACGGTCCGGCCGGCTGGGGCGGGACTTAGTTTCCAGAACTTGCTTCGGCTCTACATCCCTGCGGTTCCCGACAGCCGTCTGTTCGGCATGAATCCAGCCCATGCCCTGTACTACGTGCGCACGCACGGCGAGATCGGCAGGGAGCCGCTTGCGAACATGAACGATGCCAGCTTCCGCGCGGCTGCCGACCGCCTGTACTCGGAGGGCTTTGGCATCACGACCGAGTACGCGCCGTCGTCTGAGAGCGTGGAAGAGTTCGAGCAGCGCATCTGCAAGCTGATCGGCGGCAGCGTCAGTCGCAGCTTGGTCGACGGCCAGTATTACCTCGACCTCGCGCGTGGCGACTATGTGCTCGAAGACCTGCCGATCATCGGCGATGACGACATCCTGGACTTCAAGATGCAGCCGTCGATTCTGGACGGCGCAGTGAACAGTATCAGCGTCAAGTACTTCGACCCCAACAAGAAGGAGTCGATCAACACGCCGCCGGCCCAAGTGCTGGCGTTGATCGATGCTTTCGGCCTGATCCACCAGGACGTCGAGTATCCGGAAGTTCCCACTGCTGAGCTTGCGACGCGGCTCGCAGAGCGCGACGTGCGGCTGGGGGCAACGCCGACCAGGGCCCAAGAGCTCGTGGTGATCCCTGACGCCGTACGGGCGATTCGGCCGAACCAGTACTTCCGGCTCAAGTCGCCGAAGCGCCGTATCGCCGAAATGGTTTGCTTGCTCGGGGAGAAGCAAAGCGGAACGCTCAAGAGCAGCAGCGTGAAGCTGGTGGCCTCGGAAGACACGTATAGCCTGCCGGCCAGCGCATTTGTTGAAGTTGAGCCAGGGGTCGATACGCGCCCGGACCCGACCGCGCATCCGATCGCCCAGCAGGTTGCGCTCGAAGCTCCCTACATAGAGCTTGTGCAGCGTATCGACCGCGCGAACCTGGACGTGCTTGCGCCCGACGCGGGCTACGTGATTGCCGCCGCGGATCAGCCCGCCGCGGGGGGGCGGAACTTCGTGCTTGCGGTTGCTGACGTGACCGGAACCTACAACCAGGACGGTATCGGCGAATGGTGCCCGGTGGCTGTCGTCGCAGGCGATCCGCTGACCGACGTCATCGGCCGTCTCGAGCAGTCCATCGCGGTGGCATCGATCACCCACGCCGATTCCATCGCTGTGGGCTCGGCAGCCCTCTGGGGTGGCGAGATCGTACGGGTCGATGCGGTGGATACGGATGCCGGGGTGATCACGCTGGGGCGGGGGTGTGCGGACACGATGCCGGCCGAGCATGCCGCCGGCAGCCAGATATGGTTCTACGACGACGCTGGGGTTTCCGACCTGGTCGAGTACGCTGCGGGCGAGTCCGTCCGGGTGAAGCTGCTGACGTCGACCGGCATGCAGATCCTGGACACTGCAAGCGCGCTGACGATCACTGTGCCGATCGTCGGTCGCGTGGGGCGCCCGTATCCGCCGGCGCGATGCGCTGTGAACGGCACGCTGTACCCTGCTGCGCCTGTTGCAGTGACAGGAAACATCGTGGTGACCTGGGCATCCCGGGATCGGGACGCCCAGGCTGATCAGCTGTTCGACGCCCTGATGCCGTCGATCACCCCGGCGCCGCTGACCCGGTTCGGCGTTCGCGTTCTGACCGGCGATCTTGTTCCTGTCACTTCGCGAGAGGACGTCGCCGGCACGACTGCGACGATCAAGCTACCGGCTGCTGGGGCCTATGTCATCGAGCTGTACTCGCTGAACGATGCTGGGCCCAGCCTGCAGCTGTTCCGCGTGCAGGTCGACCTGACGCTCGGCTCAAGCCCGCCAACAGTCGCCGAGATCGTTGCGACGACCTGGACGCGGCCGGAAGTGATCATCGATGCGGGGGAGATCACCTGATGGCCGAGGTCATTTCTTACCGGTTCCTTGTGCGTGGTGGCGCCGAGGCCGCCGTTGCCGCGCTCAATGAAGTGCCGTTGCGGCGAGAGCTTGTCATCGAGACTGACACGCTGAAGATGAAGCTCGGCGATGGCGTGACGCGCTACAACGACCTTCCATACTTCTCTGGCGGTAGCACCATCATCACCGTCTCCGCCGCGCCGACCGCAGGCCAAGGGCAAGACGGGGACTATGCGATCTGGCCGAGCTCGACCGCCCCAATGCTCTACGGTCCGAAAGCAGCGGGGGCTTGGCCGGCGGGCGTGCCGCTGAAGGGCGCGAACGGCGCTTCCGGCAGTGCCTGGTTGCGTGGCACGGCCGTGCCGGCGAACTCCCTGGGCGCCGACGGTGACTACTACTTGCGCACCACGACGAATGACGTCTATGCGAAAGCGTCTGGCGCATGGTCGGTTGCAGGAAACCTGCAGGGCTCACCAGGTGCTCCGGGTGAAAAGGGGGACGCCGGCGTGCCGGGACCTTCCTCGCATTGCTTCCCTACCGCCAGTTTCAGTGGTGGGGCAGGTGTCATCGAAGTGGGCGCAGCTCAGTCCCTGTATGTGCCGTTCGGGTTCACGGTTACCGGCGCCGCGCTGATCGCAGACCGGGTGGGCACGGTCCAGATCGATATTCGAAGGACGTCGTTCGCAACGTACCCGCCGTCGTCCCTCAATAGCATTTGCGGTGGCGCACCGCCGACGCTGTCGAATGTCGACAAAGCCATCGTTTCAGACCTGTCACTCTGGGACGTCGACGTCGCAGCGGGCGACACCCTCCAGTTCATATGCACCGCCTGCGTCGGCATCAAAGCCGCGACGCTGACGCTCACCGGCTTCCGGAGCTAGACCATGCCCCGCATCATTCGAACCGTCACGCTTAACTCAACTGCCTCGGATGCCACGTTTCGAGCTTTCGTGTCCGAGGTTGAGAGCATGCTTGCTGCCTGCGGCCTCGTGCGAACGACTGACACGGGGCAGATCAACTCCGCGACAGTCACGCTCCCGGCCGCGAGCACATTTGCCGGCTACAGCATGTGGCGTTTTGCAGACTCTCTGCAGAGTTCCGCACCGGTGTTCCTGAAGTTTCAGTTCGGCGTTGGCGCGGCCACAAACCGTTATGCCACGACGCTACAGGTCGGCAAGGAGACCGACGGGGCCGGCAACCTCGTCCCAGCTACGTCAACCGCCGTGATCTCGTCAGTGCCCGGTACTTCCCCGAGCACTGCCTCGACAACGTGCTATGCCACCCATTCGGCGGGCTTTTTCGCAATTTCATTCGGGCTCGGGTACTACCCCGCCACCTATACCGGCTGCTGCGACTGGATCGTGGAGCGCATCAACGACAATGCTGGGGCCGCCACTGCAGAAGGAGTCGTGGTGGTCGGGGCCTCGGTCAACGGCCAACGCGCCCAGGCGCCCCAATCCGTCGTTGCCCGGTACCTCCCCTCGTTCTCGCTCACGACCGGCGGCGCCTTGGGCTTTGTTCCATTCGCGGTTACCGACTCCAAAGTAGGGCTGTCTCCACAGCTTCCGTTGCATTTCGTCCCGTTGCCCAAATGGCGCCCCCTGGTCGGTACGGCGTCCAACATCGCCGGCGAAGTCACCGAGGGTCAGACGTTCGAAGCCGCCCTCGTAGGTACTGTGCCCCGGACCTACATCGGTCTCGGAGGGGCGTTTGGGTGCACCGCCGGCACGTCACCAACGACCCACACTGCAGTCCTCTGGGTGGAGTGACGTATGGCCGACCCGATCAGCGGCTTCGATGCGCAGAGGATCTCGGTACTCGGTGATGACGGCGAAGTCGAGGCCTTGCCGTCTGTCCTGCCCATCGACCTTTCGCCGCCGCAGGGCAACACTGACCCGCAGACCCACGTAGTAGTCAGCTTGACAGGGTAAGTTGACGGGAGGAGGAGGGCACTTAGATCTTGCCAGCAAGGGAGTCGTTCGGCCTGACCCCCATGTGGACTAGCCAGGCCGCGACCATCTCGATGATGGCGCTGTCGTCTGGCAGCGGGCTGACTGGGCCGGCGATCTTGCCGCGAAAGGTCAGGGCGCCACTGCCGGCATGCGGGCGCCAGGCGAACTGATCGGGGAGGGTGAGGGTAGCCATGGCCGGGATGATGCGCCCGGGCTGGCTCAGGGGGTGAGACGGGCCGGCTAGTGCGGGCCTGGGCGATCGTCGCAGGATCTGAGAGCGGGGTGGGGCAACCTATCGGTGCGGGGACACTCCCCTGACCCCGCACAGCCGGGCCGCTGACTCCCCCTCTGCAGCGGCTGACGCCCGAAAGGCTCGTCGTGATCCGGCCATCTCCGATCCATACAATGGCGGCCGCATGAAGATCCCCGTATTCCGCACCCCCAGATCGATGTCCATGGTTGCCGTGGACCTGATGCTGCACGGCATCGTGGTCGCCGACGCCATGCGGCCCCACAACCGGCTGTTGGCCGGCGAGCTGCGGGAGGAGCTGGGCATCAAGCCCGATGACACCGACGACGACCGGGATTTCCTGCTGCACCTGTCCTGCGAGGTGGACCCGGCCGGCGAGTACGGGTGGGTGGATTACTACGTCTACAGCGAAACCTTCCCGATGGACCCGATGAAGGCAAAGGCGCTGGTGGCCGCCGCGGTGCGCCAGTGGGGCACGGTCGGGAAGCCGGACTATTTCGTCGCCACTCTGAACCCCTGACTGCGTACGAATTTCGTACGCACATCGATACCGGATAGTTCCGACGGATTTCGTCGGAACAGTGCAGGGCTTCGTACGCCTTGCGTACGAAGTGCTGAAGCCGCGTCCCAGACAAACCCATCGCGGAGAAGAGCCGGTCCTTCATTTTGTAAAGCGCCGAACTGTTCCGAATCGGCGATTTGTTAAGCCATGCAACGCCGATTTGACGAATTGAGCAAATCACTCTGATTGGAGTGATCTTGGGTTGCCGCCAATTGTGGGATTCTGAAGGAATCAAATGAAAACAGTGGCTTGGCTGTGGTGTTAGAGGCCTAAGAACGCCTGCCATTCCTCCATCAACACCCGCCGGCGATCAAGCAGTGCGCCGCGGCGGTAGGCGGCCTCGGCCTTGTTCCGAATCGCGTGGGCCAGTGCCATCTCCACCACTTCATTGGGCGTCTCGGTTTCCTCGGCTGCCCAGTCGCGGAAGCTGGACCGAAAGCCGTGAACCGTGAAGGGCAGGCCCAGCCCCTTGGGCGCCGGCTTCTGCACCAGGTACAGCATGGCGTTCTCGGACAGCTTAAACGGCGGTTCCTTCCGGCTGAGGGGTTCGAGGATGGCCATGGCCGCGGCGGTCAGCGGCACCGAGTGCTCACGACCTCCCTTCATGCGGCCGGCCGGGATGGTCCAGACCCGGGCCTCCAGGTCGAACTCTGACCAATCGGCACCAACAACCTCATCAGTGCGAGCGGCTGTGAGGATGGTGAAACGCAAGGCGCCGCGGGATCGGGCGTCTCGTTCCGCCAGGGTGGACATAAAGGCGGGCACGTCCGCGTAGGGCATGGCGGCGTGGTGCTTCTCCTTGCGCACCTTCGACGGCTTCGGCAGGAGGTGGTCGAGGTGGCCGCGCCACCTGGCTGGGTTCTCGCCATCCCGCATCCCATGGACCCGCGCCCAATCCAGCACTCGCTCGATCCGGCCGCGGACCCGGCCGGCCGTCACGGTCTTCTTTTCCCAGATCGGACGCAGGCAAGCCATCACCATGGCCGTGTCGACCTCGTCGATAGGCGTAAGCCGGGCAGGGCCGTAGTCCTTCAAGGACTGGGTCCACTGGGCGGCTTGGGCTTCGTTCTTCCAACCAGCCTTGTGGGATTCGATGTAGGCGTCTGCGGCATCGCCAAAGGTCGCGGCTGCAGCTCGGGAGGCGCGACGGGCGGTGATCGGGTCTTCGCCGGCGACCAGCAAGCGGCGCTGTGCCACGGCGGCCTGCCGCGCTTCAGCGAGGCTGACGAGGGAGGTGGAACCCAGTCCCATCTCACGCCGGCGGCCGGCCTTCTGGTATCGAAGCACCCAGGACTTGGCACCCGTGGGCCCGACCAGCAGGTACAGGCCAGCACCATCAGGGTGGTAACCTTGCTTCGTCAGGGTCTGAACCGCTCTGGCGCTCAGGCGGTGGATAGGTCTTGCCATGAAATCTGCCCCATCATTTGCCCCATGTTTCGGGGCCGGATTCTATGAGAAGGCAAGATAAGGGTGTGGAGTCTCAGGCATTGATTCTGTTGGGTTTTGCGCCATCAGGAGAATGCGAGAGAAGCCCGAAACGGCCACTCTGTCCGCCAAGCTTTCCGAGAGCCGCTGCCTGCAGCGGCTTTTTGCTGTCCGTTGTATTTGCTGCCGCCGGGCGCCATCGCTGGCCTGGGTGGCACCCGTGCCGCGCGGGATTTTTGTCTGGCGATTGTCCTGGCCTGTCCTGCGTCTTGCAGCTGCGCGTCAGCAAATGTCTATTCATGTGACGTGCGTGGTGATGCCGCATGTACTATTGCCGGTGGCGGCCATGTGCCGCCAGCCCTCTTTTCACCGGGAGGGCCTCTGCGCTGCGAGCCCAAACTCCAGTGCGCCGGCCGCCGTGGCCCAAAACATGGCGCGAGACGCCCGCAAGGCTCGTCGTGAACCGGCTCTTGGGTGCCGGCGCCTCCCGCGTGCCGCGGGTATCCCTCCAGGCCCGCCTGGAAAGGCGGCAGGCCGATGGCGGGGCTGACATCGCCCGCAGGGAAGTGGATCGGTAGAATGCGCCGTTCCGGGCAGGGGGCTGCGCACCCGGGGATTCGAGCGAAAGCCGCGGCAACACCCGTCACACGTTCGCGTTGGATCTCATGGATTTACGAAAGCTCATCCTGGTGCTCACCTTCCTCGGAGCACTGGTGCCGTTCGCCAATACGTTCTATGCAAGCTATACGGTCCAGCGCCAGCAGCTGATGGACGCAACGCTGGACAGCAACTACGCGTATGCGAGCAAGCTGGCCAAGAGCACGGAGGATTTCCTCCAGGCCTCGCAGTTGCAACTGGCGTACACCGCTCAACTGCTGGCAACGCAGATGGACGACGTGGGCCGCCTGGGCGGCGAGGCCACGCGGCTGCGGATGATGAGCAAGAGCTTCAACTCGATCACGATCTTCGATGCCACCGGCAAGGTGCTGGCCACGTCGCCAGAGGCGCTCGGGCTGCAGGGCAGGGTGTTGAACAGCGAAGCGGTGAAGGCGGCGCTGCGCGAGAAGCGGCCGCTGATCAGCGCACCGTACCAGTCGGCGACCGGCAACTTCATCGTCTTCATCAACCATCCGATCGTGTCCCCGGCCGGGCAGTACCTGGGCGCTGTGGGCGGCGCCATCTACCTGCAGAAGGAAAACATCCTGGACCGGTTGCTGGGCCAGCACTTCTACGTCGATGGTTCGTACCTGTTCGTGGTCGACCGGCAGAAGCGCATCATCTATCACCCGGATCCGCAGCGGATCGGTGATTTCGTGGAGAACAACACGGTGGTCGACCGCGTCGCCGCCGGCGAGTCCGGCAAGGGCGCTGCCGTCAACTCGCATGGCGTGAGCATGCTGGCCGGCTATGCGCCGGTGGCGTCGACCGGTTGGGGCATCGTCGCCCAGCGTCCGCAGGCGGCGACCCTGGCGCCGCTCACCGAGCTGATGCAGTCGACGCTGTACAAGGCATTGCCGGCGATGCTGCTCACCCTGGCATTCCTGCTCTGGAGCGCGCGCCTGATCTCGCGGCCGTTGCGCCTGCTCGCCGATGGTGCCCGCAAGATGGACGACCCGGCCTCGGCCGGGGACATCCGTTCGGTGAAGTCCTGGTACTTCGAATCGCGGGAGCTGAAGAAGGCGATGCTGATGGGCATCGATGCCATCCAGAAGAGCTTCTCCAAGCTGCGCGAGGACACCGCGACCGATCCGCTGACCCAGCTGGGCAACCGTCGGCGCATGGACGATGCGCTGAGGACCTTCGAGAGCCAGGCGAACACCTTCTCGGTGATTTCCCTGGACATCGATCACTTCAAGGTCGTCAACGACACCTACGGCCATGACGCCGGCGACGAAGCCCTGCGCTGCCTGGCGCAGCGCATGCGTGAAGCCTGCCGTGCCTACGACGTGCCGCTGCGCGTGGGGGGCGAGGAGTTCCTGATCCTGCTGCCGTCCACCACGCTGGCAACCGCGACGCAGGTGGCCGAACGCCTGCGCCGGGCGGTGGAGGAAATGAAGATTCCCAAGGTCGGTAGCATCACCGTCTCCCTGGGAGTGGCGAACTGGCCGCAGAGCAGCTTCGACATCGAGGCGGTGCTGAAGACCGCCGACGAGATGCTGTACGCCTCCAAGCGCGGTGGCAGGAACCGGGTTTCCGTGCGCCCGTCGGGCAGCGATGCCGCGCCCATGCGCGGTGCCTGAGCAGGACGGGGCGGGTTCAGGCCCGGGATGGCTGCCCGTCGCGCGGCAGGCGGTGACGCCTTATCCTCTGCACCCATCCCCTGCGCTGATGCCTTGCCTTGACCGTTGCCACGATGTCCCCGACCGATTCCTCCCGCGATGACGAACACTGGATGCGCCACGCCTTGGCCCTGGCCGATCGTGCACAACGGGAGTTCGACGAGATCCCGGTGGGGGCGGTGCTGGTCGGCGCGGACGGCGAACTGCTGGGCGAGGGATGGAACCTCAACATCGCCAGCCATGACCCGAGCGCGCATGCCGAGATCGTGGCGATGCGCGCGGCGGGCAGGCGGCTGGGCAACCACCGGTTGATCGGCAGCACCCTGTACGTGACGTTGGAGCCCTGCGCGATGTGTGCGATGGCGCTGTTGCACGCGCGGATCGCGCGGCTGGTGTTCGCCGCCGCCGACCCCAAGACCGGCGCCTGCGGCAGCGTGTTCGACCTGGTGGGTGACCCGCGCCACAACCACCGCGTGCAGGTGCACGGCGGGGTGCTGGCAGCCGATGCCAGCCTGCGCCTGACCAATTACTTCCGGGCCAAGCGCGGCCGGCCATTGCTGGGGCCCGGCGAGCTTTGACGCGGCCGGCCGGTGGTGCCGGCGTATCATGTGCGCTTCGTATTCCGGCCAGCGCACCCGTCGCCGGCCCCCAGCAAGAGGCATAACATGGCGGATAACAGTGCAGGCAATGACCGGTTGATCTGGATCGACCTGGAGATGACCGGGCTCGACACGGACAACGATTCGATCATCGAGATCGCCACGGTGGTCACCGACGCACAGCTCAACGTGCTGGCCGAAGGGCCGGAGTTCGCCATCTCGCATCCGCTGGCCACGCTGGAGGCCATGGACGAGTGGAACCGCAACCAGCACCAGCGCTCGGGCCTGTGGCAGCGTGTGCTGGACAGCACCACCTCGCTCGGCCAGGCCGAGGCACAGACCATCGTGTTCCTGCAGGAGTGGATCAAGGCCGGTGCATCGCCGATGTGCGGCAATTCGATCTGCCAGGACCGCCGCTTCCTGCATCGCCAGATGCCGCGCCTGGAGCGCTACTTCCACTACCGCAACCTGGACGTGTCCACCCTCAAGGAGCTGGCCAAGCGCTGGGCGCCGACCGTGGCCGGCGGCGTGACCAAGACATCCAGCCATACCGCACTGAGCGACGTGCACGACTCCATCGCCGAACTGCGCCACTACCGCCAGTTCATGGGGGCCTTGGCCGGCCTGCCGACCGCGGACTGAGGCCATGAACGAGCTGGCGCTGCGCGTGCAGGACCGTCCGCAGGACATGGCCGACCTGCAGCGCGCGGTGGCCCTGCTGGAGGCGCCGACCCTGACCGCGCGGATGGCCAACGTGGTCGGCGCGCCGCTGGAGTTCGCGGTGCGCAAACTGCCCAATGCAGTGTCCTCGCGCATCCAGAGCGTCACCGAGGCGGCCTTGTACAAGGCCGCGCAGGCCGCGCTGCTGACCATGGACCGCACGCAGCCAGGCAAGCGCGCCTCGCCACGGCTGCACAAGCTGGCAGCGGCCGCGTCCGGTGCCGTCGGTGGGGCGGGTGGCCTGATGACGCTGGCCATCGAGCTGCCGTTGTCGACGACCATCATCATGCGCGCGGTCGCCGACATCGCCCGCAGCGAAGGCTTCGACCTGAACGATTTCGCCACGCGCCAGGCATGCCTGGAGGTATTCGCGCTGGGCGGCAACAGTAGCAAGGACGATGCCAGCGAGACCGGCTACTACATGACCCGCGGCTTCACCACGGAGCTGATGCGGCATTTCTCGGCGGAGCTGGCCGGTAGCGCGGTCAAGGGTCACGGCCTGGGGTTGGGGATCGGGCCCAAGGAAGCCGGCAAGTGGCTGGCCAAGATCGTGGAGAAGGTCGCCGCACGGTTTGGCGTGGTGGTTTCGGAGAAGTTCGCCGCACAGGCCGTGCCGGTGATCGGCGCGGTGGCCGGCGCCACCTTGAACACCATGTTCGTGAGCTACTACCAGGACATGGCGCGCGGCCATTTCATCGTCAGGCGCCTGGAGAAGACCTACGGCTTCGAGCCGGTGCGCCTGGCATACCAGTCGCTGGCGGGGCACATGCAGGGGTGAGCCGTGCCGGCAGGGCCGGGAATGTGTCCTGGCCTGCGTGCCCTCTCTCCTGCAGGGCGAAGGGAGGTGGGGAAGGGCTTCGCTTCTCTTCGCCCGTCCAAAACAAAACCCCGCCTTGGCGGGGTTTTGTTCATGCAACCAATCGCTGGATCAGCTGTTGGCCTTGAGCTTGGCCAGGCGCAGCCAGGTGTCGACCACGGTGTCCGGGTTCAGCGACACCGATTCGATGCCTTCCTGCATCAGCCATTCGGCCAGGTCCGGGTGGTCGGACGGGCCCTGGCCGCAGATGCCGACGTACTTGCCCTTGGCGCGCGCGGTCTTGATGGCCATCGACAGCAGCTTCTTGACCGCCGGGTTCCGCTCGTCGAACAGGTGCGCGACGATCGAGGAATCGCGGTCCAGGCCCAGGGTCAGCTGGGTCAGGTCGTTGGAGCCGATCGAGAAACCGTCGAAGATCTCCAGGAACTCATCGGCCAGCAGCGCGTTGGACGGCACTTCGCACATCATGATGATCTTCAGGCCGTTCTCGCCCTGCTTCAGGCCATTGGCGGCGAGCACTTCCACCACCTTGCGACCTTCTTCCAGGGTGCGCACGAACGGGATCATCACCCACAGGTTCTCCAGGCCCATCTCGTTGCGCACGCGCAGCACGGCCTGGCATTCCAGCGCGAACGCCTTGGAGAACGACGGGTCGACGTAACGGCTGGCGCCGCGGAAGCCGATCATCGGGTTCTCTTCGTGCGGCTCGTAGTTGCTGCCGCCGATCAGGTTGGCGTACTCGTTGGACTTGAAGTCCGACAGGCGCACGATCACCGGGTTCGGCGCAACCGACGCGGTCAGGGTGGCGATGCCTTCGGCCAGACGGTTGACGTAGAAGCTCACCGGGTCGTTGTAGCCGGCGATCTTCTCGTCGATCTTCTTCCGGGTATCGGCGTCCTGGCGGTCGTACTCCAGCAGCGCGTTCGGGTGAACGCCGATGTGGCTGGCGATGATCATTTCCAGGCGGGCCAGGCCGATGCCGGCGTTCGGCAGCTGGCCGAAGTCGAAGGCACGTTCCGGGTTGGCCACGTTCATCATGATCTTGAGCGGTGCCGGCGGCATGTTCTCAAGGTCGGTGGTGGTGCGCTCGAAGGCCAGCTTGCCGTTGTAGATGAAGCCGGTATCGCCTTCGGCGCAGCTGACGGTCACTTCCTGGCCGTCCTGGATCAACTGGGTGGCGTTGCCGGAACCGACCACGGCCGGCACGCCCAGCTCGCGCGCGATGATCGCGGCGTGGCAGGTGCGGCCACCACGGTTGGTGACGATGGCCGAGGCACGCTTCATCACCGGCTCCCAGTCGGGGTCGGTCATGTCGGCGATCAGCACGTCGCCGGGCTGTACGCGGGCCATGTCGTCCAGCGACTTCACCACGCGGGCGGTGCCGACGCCGATCTTGGCACCGACCGCACGGCCCTCGGCGATCACTTCACCCTTGCCCTGCAGCGCGTAGCGCTCCATCTGGGTGGCCTTGGCGCGCGACTTCACGGTCTCCGGGCGGGCCTGGACGATGAACAGCTTGCCGCTGACGCCGTCCTTGGCCCACTCGATGTCCATCGGGCGGCCGTAATGCTTCTCGATGACCAGCGCCTGCTTGGACAGTTCCTGCACGTCCTCGTCGCTGATCGAGAAGGTGTTGCGCAGCGCGGCCGGGGTGTCCTCGATCTTGACGCGCTCGCCCGGGACGTCCGAATAGACCATGCGGATGGCCTTGGAGCCCAGCGAACGGCGCAGGATCGCCGGCTTGCCGGCCTGCAGGGTGGGCTTGTAGACGTAGAACTCGTCCGGGTTGACCGCGCCCTGCACGACCATCTCGCCCAGGCCGAAGGACGAGGTGACGAACACCACGTCGCGGAAGCCGGACTCGGTGTCCAGGGTGAACAGCACGCCGGACGAACCCACGCCCGAGCGCACCATCAGCTGTACGCCGGCCGACAGGAACACGTCCTCGTGCTTGAAGCCGTGGTGGACGCGGTAGGCGATGGCGCGGTCGTTGTACAGCGAGGCGAACACTTCCTTGACCTTGTGCACGACGTCGTCGGCACCGGTCACGTTGAGGAAGGTTTCCTGCTGGCCGGCGAAGGAGGCATCGGGCAGGTCTTCGGCGGTGGCCGAGGAGCGCACCGCCACGGCCACGTCGCCGCCGCCGTTGTCGGCGCTCAGCTTGGCGTAGGCATCACGGATGTCGGTGTCCAGGGCCGGCTGCAGCGGGGCGTCGATCACCCAGGTGCGGATTTCCTTGCCGGCGGCGGTCAGCGCCGCGACGTCCTCCACGTCCAGCGTGGCCAGCTTGTCGAAGATGCGCTTGGACAGGTCGTTGTGGGCAATGAAGTCCTTGAAGGCTTCGGCGGTGGTGGCATAACCACCGGGGACGGACACCCCGAGACCGGCCAGATTGCCGATCATCTCGCCAAGCGAGGAATTCTTACCGCCTACGCGGGCCAGATCAGCCAGGCGCAGCTCATGCAACCACAGGATATTCTCGTTCAAGCGCGATGCTCCGTTAGGCCATCGCCCTAGCCGGGCTTGGATGGCCACGTCCGTAGGAAGAAGCCAATATGATGCAGTGCACACCGTACCCGCACAAGCTTGTGACAATACTTTGTCTTGTGCTTGTCTTTTCCGGGACAGGGGCCTGACCCCCACCCGGGGCAGGGTCGAAACTTACAGACGAAAGGATCGCGCATGTCGGCAATTCGGCCGGTTTTCTACGTTTCCGACGGTACCGGCATCACTGCCGAAACCGTGGGCCACAGCCTCCTCACCCAGTTCACCGGGTTCAGCTTTGTCACGGACCGGATGTCCTTTGTCGACGATGCGGACAAAGCCCATGACGCCGCGGCCCGGATCCGGGCCGCCGGGGAGCGCTACCAGGTGCGCCCGATCGTGGTCAGCTCCTGCGTGGATTCCAGCCTGGGGCTGATCCTGGAGGAGAGCGGGGCGCTGGTGCTGGACGTGTTCAAGCCGTTCATCGGCCCCCTGGAGCAGGAGCTGAACGCGACCCGCCATTCCAAGGTCGGCCAGGCCCATGGCATGGTCGATTTCGACACCTACCACCGCCGCATCAACGCGATGAACTTCGCGCTCAGCCATGACGACGGCATCGCCGTGAACTACGACGAGGCCGACGTGGTGCTGGTGGCGGTCTCGCGTGCCGGCAAGACCCCGACCTGCATCTACCTGGCGATGCACTACGGCATCCGCGCGGCCAACTACCCGCTGACCGAGGAAGACCTGGAGCAGGACCGCCTGCCGGCACGGCTGCGCCCGTACCGCAACAAGCTGTTCGGCCTGACCATCGACCCGGAGCGCCTGCAGCAGATCCGCCAGGAGCGCCGCCCGAACTCGCGTTACGCCAGCGCCGAGGTCTGCAAGCGGGAAGTGTCCGCGGCCGAGACCATGTTCCGCATGGAGCGCATCCCGACCCTGAGCACCACGCATACCTCGATCGAGGAAATCTCCAGCAAGGTGCTGGCCACGCTGGGCCTGCAGCGCGAGATGTACTGACCGGCAGGCGCAGTCCCGGTCGCGACGCCGGGGAAGGGCAGGACGCCGCCAAAGCCCCCTCTCCAACCTTCCCCTGGGCTTGGCCAGAGGGAGGGGGCGAAAGCAGGTGCGTGGCGAACGGATTACTCGTTCGGGTAGGAGCGGCCTCGGCCGCGAAGCCGGCGAAGGACAGGGCAGTGCGAATGAAGCACCCCTCCCCAACCCTCCCCTTGGCTCCGCCAAAGGGAGGGGGCGAAGACAGAGATGCCCCCGTGCCGGACATGGCACGGCACTACCCCAGCATGCGCGCCAGTGCGTCCGATCCACAAGACTGCCTCTGACACATCGCCGCGTGTACGATCAGCCCATGGCACAAGCACTTTCCCGTATTGATCGCATCCCCCGGCTGAGCCGTCTGAGCTGGCTGATGGGCCTGTACGCGGAAAACCACGACCATCTGGTGCGGCTGTTCGCGCCACAGGACTTGGCCGCGGGCAGCTACGTGTCCTGCATCGGCGACGGGCTGGACCTGCGCCTGGATGTCATCGAATGCCACCGCTATACGGTGGAACTGCGCATGACCTACGACATCTGCGACCCATTGACCGGCGAGCCGGATCCGTCGGCCTATGTCCGCCTGTACCAGGACGCACGCCAGGCCGAGGCCACCCATTGCTACGTGGGCCGGCGCTGGCAGGACGTGGTCGGCATGTATCCGCCGGCCGATGCACTGATCAGCCATCGCATGCGCATGAACACCTTCCTTGGCAAGTGGCTGGAATACCTGGCCGAGCGCGGCCACGGCGTGGCCACGCTGCGTCGCATCGAAGGTTCGCAGGCACCGCTGCGGGTTGCCGGCACGCTGGAGCACTGAGCCCGGCGGCGGGATCGGTCATACTTGGCGCTTTCCCGTTCCGGTTGTTGCTGATGCCGTACACCCCGATCATGGCCACGCTTGGCTACGTGTTGTCCGCCGACGGTAAGCAGGCGTTGATGATCCACCGCAATACCCGCCCCGGCGACATCCATCTGGGCAAGTACAACGGCCTGGGCGGAAAGATGGAGGCCGACGAGGACATCCTGGCTTGCATGCACCGCGAAATCCGCGAGGAGGCCGGCATCGAATGCGGCACCACGCGCCTGCGCGGGACCATCAGCTGGCCGGGCTTCGGCAAGAATGGCGAGGACTGGTTCGCCTTCATCTTCGTCATCGATGACTACACCGGCACGCCGCTGGAATCCAACCCCGAAGGCACGCTGGAGTGGGTGCCGGTGGACCAGCTGGAATCGCTGCCGCTGTGGGAGGGCGACCGCCATTTCCTGCCGCTGGTGTTCGACGAGGACACGCGTCCGTTCCATGGCGTGATGCCATACCGCGATGGCCGGATGCAGTCCTGGAGCTTCACCCGCCTGTAAGCGTCAGCCGCGCTGGGCCAGCAGCAGGTGGAACTGCTTGTCGACCCGGCTCCCCGCATTGCTGGTACCGGTTTCGGCGTGGGTCTGGTGCCTCCAGGTCGGGAAGCCACTGGCCTGCAGGGCGTGCTCGACCTGGGTCCGTTCGTACAGGTGGAAGCCGTGGGCAGTGAACGGCAGGGTGCGCATGAACGTGGCATCGCCGAAGGCCAGGCATAGCCGGCCCTCGGGGCGCAGCGCAGCGGCCAGTTGTGCCAGCACGCCGGGCAGGTCCGGCCAGAAGTACAGGGTGTTCACGGCCAGTGCGACGTCGAAGCCGCCGTTACCCACGGCAAGCGCCTGCGCGTCACCGGTCTGCAGGCGCGCGCGGTCGGCCAGCCCCTGGTCGCGCAGGAGCCTGTTGCCGGCGTGGACCATCGCGCTGGACAGTTCGACGCCCAGATAGCGACTGCCGGGTGCGCTGAGCAGCAGTGGGGCGAAGGCTGCGTTGCCGGGGCCGATTTCCAGCACGTGTTCGTTGGCCTGGACCGCCAGCAATGCGATCGCGGTGCGGTTGAGCGCGCCGTTGCTGCGGTTCATCGACTCGGCCACGGCCAGCGCAGGCGCGCCATGGGGATGCCGCAACTGGGCGGCCAGGGTGGGGGTGTCCAGCATCGTCGTCGTCCGTTCAGGCTTGGGCGGACGTGGCGGCGGCGGGTCCAGTGCCGATGATGGCGATCGCCGCTGCGTAAACGCAAGGTGGGCGGCCCGAGCCACGGCGCTGTCGCGGCCGTGGGTGCTCGCGGTAACCTGTCCGGGTCCATGTCCCGTGAGTCCCCATGAAACGTCACTTTTCGATGCTCCGCGAGTTCCAGTTGGCGGACTGGTTCACGCTTGGCAATGCCTTCTGCGGTACCGGCGCGGTGTTCGCCGCGATGCGTTTCCTGCAGGACGGCGAGCGTGGCTTCCTGATGTTCGGCATGGCGTTGATCCCGTTGGCGTTCATCTTCGATGCGCTGGATGGCCGGGTGGCGCGCTGGCGCCAGTCCTCGTCCACGCTGGGGCGGGAGCTGGATTCGTTGGCCGACGTGATCTCCTTCGGCGTGGCCCCGGCGGCGCTGGCCTATGCCTGCGGCATGCAGGGGGGCTGGGACTGGCTGGTGCTGAGTTACTTCGTCTGTTGCGGCGTCAGTCGCCTGGCCCGCTACAACGTGACGGCCGAAGAGATTGCAGGCGATGCCGACAAGGTGCCGTACTTCGAGGGCACCCCGATTCCGACCAGCCTGGCGCTGGTGATCGTGCTGGCGCTGGCGGCGCACTTCAATGCCATCGGCCCGGCGCTGTGGGGTGGCAGTTGGCAGTTGGGCCCGTGGCAGCTGCACCCGCTGGTGCTGCTGTTCGGCCTGTCCGGCTCGTTGATGATCAGCAAGACGCTGCGCATTCCCAAGCCCTGACATGGCGTGGTGCGGGCATTGATATCATCGCAGCGCAATCCGGGAACACGAGCATGAGCGCGTCAGGCAACAACGATGAGGGTGATTTCGAGGCTGGCATGCGCCGTTATTGGGAGGCATGGGCGCAGGGCATGAAGGGGGCCGCCGAAGGCAGTGCCGCCGAATTCCCGTGGCGCGAGAGCATCGAGCAATGGACCCGGCTGGTCACCACCGATACCCCGCCCGAAGTGCAGGAACTGGGCGGGCGTTTCCAGCACCAGGCCGGCGACTGGTTCGGCACCATGCAGCAGATCGCGGCACGGTTCGCCGGGCGCGACACCAGTGCGGCCGAGGTCGCCGGCGCCTGGCGCGAGGCCGTGCAAGGGCAGGGAGATGCGCTGTTGCAATGGATGCTGGGTGCGGCCCGTGGTGGCAACGCGCTCAACGACCAGCCCTGGGTGCGTGACTTCGCACGTGCCGCGCAGGGTGGGTTGGGAAGTGAATGGCTGGAGGCACCAGCGTTCGGTCCAGCACGCGAGCATCAGGCGCGTTGGCAGGCATTGCTGAAGAAGCAGCGCGAGTACCAGGCCCATGCCGAAACCTATGTCGATGCGATCCGCGCAGTGCTGGACGACGCCTTCAACCGCTTCGAGCAGAAGCTGGCCGAGCACGAGTCGCCCGGGGCGCAGCTGACCAGTGCGCGTGCCATGTTCGACCTGTGGATCGACGCGGCGGAGGAAGCCTACGGCAAGATGGCATTGTCCGAGGAGTTCCAGCGCATCTACGCCGACCTGGCCAATGCACAGATGCGCCTGCGTGCTGCCTCACAGAGTGAGCTGGAACGCGCCTGCGAATTGATGGGCGTCCCGACCCGCACCGAGATGGATGCCGCACACCGGCGCATCGCCGAGCTCGAGCGCCAGGTGCGACGCCTGCTCAATGCGGCGGCCAGGCCTGTTCCGGACGCCGCGCCAAAGGCAGCGCCGCGACCTGCACCGAAGAAACCGGCGAAGACCACCGTAGCGCCGGTCGCAGCGAAGACGGCGGGCAGGAATGCCGCGGCGCCCGCGAGGAAGACGGCGGTCAAGCCTGCCGCGAAGAAAGCCGCCGCCAAGAAGGCTGCCGCCACCGGCAAGACCGCGGGCAAGCCGGCCGCGCGCCGCAGGAGGGCGTCATGAAGGGGCCGCTGGGCTTCGGCAGCGATGACCTGCTGCAGGAAACGCTGCAATGGCAGCGCAAGCTGGTCGATGGCCTGAAACTGTTGCCGGGCGTGGACGATGTCGATTACGGCGTGACCGCACGCGAGGAAGTATGGAGCGACGGCAAGGTCAGGCTGTACCGCTTCGTCGGCGACACGCCGGCGCCCGCCGGGCAGCCCCCGCTGCTGATCGTCTACGCGCTGGTCAACCGCCCTTACATGGTGGACCTGCAGGACGGCCGCTCGCTGGTGCAGAAGCTGCTGGCATTGGGCCAGGACGTCTACGTGCTGGACTGGGGCTACCCGGACCGCTCCGAGCGCTACCTGACCCTGGAGGACTATCTGCTGCGCTACATCGACGGCGCGGTGGACCACCTGCGCGCGCAGCAGGGCGGCGCACCGGTCAACCTGCTGGGCATCTGCCAGGGCGGCGTGTTCTCGCTGTGTTACAGCGCGCTGCGCCCGCACAAGGTGCGCAACCTGATCACGATGGTGACGCCGGTCGACTTCCAGACGCCGGACAACATGCTCTCGCACTGGGCGCGCCACGTGGATGTGGACCTGTTCGTCGACACGCTGGGCAACATCCCTGCCGACCTGATGAATGCCAGCTACCTGATGCTCAAGCCGTTCCGTCTCAACGTGCAGAAGTACGTGGGGTTGATGGACATCCTGGACGACAAGCAGGCGCTGGAGGATTTCCTGCGCATGGAAAAGTGGATCTTCGATTCGCCCGACCTGGCCGGCGAGGCATTTCGCCAGTTCGTCAAGCAGTTCTACCAGGGCAACGGGCTGATGCACGACGCCATCACCATCGGTGACGAGCCGGTGCACCTGGCCGCATTGCGCATGCCGGTGTTGAACATCTATGCCGAACAGGACCATCTGGTGCCGCCAGCGGCATCCCGGGCCATGCGCGGGAAGGTGGGCAGCGACGACTACACCGAGGTCGGGTTCCGCGGTGGTCATATCGGTATCTACGTGTCCGGCCGCGCGCAGCGCGAGGTGCCGGGCGCCATCCACGATTGGTTGAGCAAACGCTGATGAAGCATCGCATCGTTCTTCTGGCCGGCCTGGTCCTGGCCGCACTTTCGTCCGTGGCCACCGCCGCGCCCAGTGCTACCGCACAGCGCGAGATCAGCGGCCTGATGCAGGCGCTGGAGCGTTCGGGTTGCCGTTTCCAGCGCAATGGCAGCTGGTACGGTGCGGCCGAGGCGAAGTCCCACCTGCAGCGCAAGTACGACTACCTGCTCAAGCGCAACCTGGCCGATACGCCCGAGCAGTTCATCGAGCGTGCGGCCAGCCGCAGCAGCATCAGCGGCCGTGCCTATCGGGTGGCCTGCCCGGGGGCGGCCGAACAGGATGCCTCGGCCTGGTTCCAGCAGCAGTTGCGCGACCTGCGCGCGGCGGGCAGATAGCCGCACCGATGGCCAGGCAGGTGCCCGGGCAGCTCCGTCCGGCCCCGTCATGGGGCGTGACCGCACTGCAGGTGCTGGGAGCGATCTGGACCTCGCCCAACACGCTGAT
This sequence comes from Stenotrophomonas sp. LARHCG68, assembly GCF_052871705.1. NCBI lineage: Bacteria > Pseudomonadati > Pseudomonadota > Gammaproteobacteria > Lysobacterales > Lysobacteraceae > Stenotrophomonas > Stenotrophomonas sp. LARHCG68. Next base: position 1,611,251 of record NZ_JBIXJV010000001.1, read on the forward strand.
CGGGCTGCTGGCGGGAATGGCCGGCATGGCCGCCGGCGCGCGCGGGCGTTGGAGCGGTCGCGAACGTGCGCTGGTGTTCCGGCACTGGCCGTGGGGGCCAGGTGGCGCGATCACGCTGGGCATGGTGATCCTGCATACCGGCCCCGACCTGGATGGCCTGTGCCTGACCTACGAGCATCGAGCGGGGCGCTGCGAACACCCGCGCGTGCGCCTGGGCGATCATGAACGCGCCCATGTCTACCAGTACATGGTGCTGGGTCCGTTGTTCCTGCCGGTGTACCTGGCCTGTGGCGGGGTGAGCGTGCGCAATCCCTTCGAGCGTGCGGCTGACCGCTATGCGATGCAGGGCCGCGGATGGTGGCCCTGACTGCGCGCTGTCTTCGTGTCGCAACGCAACAGTCATGCACCGCGAACCTTTTGTGTACATCCTTCTAACGCCCACCCGCGTACCGTGGCGGCGTTGCAGAATTACGAGGAGTACCAACCACCATGGCAGTTGTTCTTTATATCGGTGGCAGCAAGGACGGTGACAAGGGCGTGCTGCCCTATGGTTTCAGCAAGACCCGCGCGGACACGGAGAACGGCCCGGAGGTCTACGTGGAGCGGATGTTGGATGTGACCGGCCGGGGCCGGATGCGGGTCATGGTGCTGGAGGACCTGCGCGATGACATCGCCAGCCAGCGGCTGAACCAGCACCTGGCCTGAGCTTTCCGAACGACGCGCCGGGCTGCATGCCCGGCGCTTGCTGTCAACCGCTTCCGCAGGCGGCGTTGCGTTGCCAGAATGCCGGTTCCCCTTGAACGTGGCGCTCACACAGGCAATGCAGGATTCCAAGCTCGCGCAGCAGATCGCGCAGACCATCGCCACCGAGATCGGTGCGCAGACCGCGCAGGCCAAGGCCGCCATCGCCCTGCTGGACGAAGGTGCCAGCGTCCCGTTCATTGCCCGCTACCGCAAGGAAGTCACCGGTGGGCTGGATGACACCCAGTTGCGCAATCTCGAAGTGCGGCTGACCTACCTGCGTGAGCTGGAAGACCGCCGCGCCGCGGTGCTGGCCAGCATCGGCGAGCAGGGCAAGCTGAGCGACGAATTGCGCAACGACATCCTCGCCGCTGATACCAAGAGCCGGCTGGAAGACCTGTACCTGCCGTACAAGCCCAAGCGCAGGACCAAGGCGCAGATCGCCCGCGAAGCGGGGCTGGAACCGTTGGCCGACGGCCTGCTCGGCGACCCGTCGCGGGACCCGCAGGCGTTTGCTGCAGGGTTCATCGACGCCGACAAGGGCGTGGCCGATGCGAAGGCGGCGCTGGAAGGTGCCCGCGCGATTCTGATGGAGCGCTGGGGCGAGGACGCCGCGCTGGTCAGCGAGCTGCGCCAGTGGCTGGGCGAGAACGGCGTGATCCACGCACGGGTGGCCGAAGGCAAGGAGAACGAAGGCGCCAAGTACCGCGACTACTTCGATCATGCCGAATCGCTGGCGAAGATCCCTTCGCATCGCCTGCTGGCGTTGTTCCGCGCCCGCCGCGAGGAAATCCTGTACCTGGAGCTGGACCCCGGCAGCGAGGCCGAGGCTGGCCACCAGTACGCCGAAGGGCGCGTGGCGCGCAAGGCCGGCATCGCCGACAAGGGCCGCCCGGCGGACCGCTGGTTGCTCGATGCCTGCCGCCTGGCCTGGCGCGCCAAACTGCACATGCACCTGTTGCTGGACCTGTTCAACCAGGCCCGCGAGAAGGCCGAGGCCGAGGCGATCGCCGTGTTCGGTGACAACCTCAAGGACTTGCTGCTGGCCGCGCCGGCAGGGCCGAAGACGGTGCTGGGGCTGGACCCGGGCATCCGCACCGGCTGCAAGGTCGCGGTGGTCGACGCCACCGGCAAGCTGGTGGCCACCGACACCATCTACCCGCACGAGCCACGTCGCCAGTGGGAGCAGTCGCTGCAGGTGCTCAAGCAGCTGTGCAGCAAGTACAACGTCGAGCTGATCGCCATCGGCAACGGCACCGCCAGCCGTGAGACCGACAAGCTGGCCGGCGAGGTGATCAAGGCCTGCAACAATCCGAAGCTGCAGAAGGTCGTGGTCAGCGAGGCAGGTGCCTCGGTGTACTCGGCCTCGGAGTTCGCGGCCAGGGAGTTCCCGAACCTGGACGTCTCGCTGCGCGGCGCGGTGTCCATCGCGCGTCGCCTGCAGGACCCGCTGGCCGAGCTGGTCAAGATCGAGCCCAAGGCGATCGGCGTGGGCCAGTACCAGCATGACGTGGACCAGTTCCGCCTGGCCAAGGCGCTCGACGCGCGCGTGGAGGACTGCGTGAATGCCGTCGGCGTGTTCGTCAACACTGCCTCGGCGGCACTGCTGTCGCGCGTGTCGGGCCTGTCCACGACGGTGGCGGAGAACATCGTGCGCCACCGCGACGAGAACGGCCCGTTCAAACGCCGCAAGGAGCTGCTGAAGGTGCCGCGGCTGGGCGACAAGACGTTCGAGCAGTGTGCGGGCTTCCTGCGCATCGCCGATGGTGACGAACCGTTGGATGCCTCGGCCGTGCACCCGGAGGCCTATCCGGTGGTCGAGCGCATCGTGGCCGCGGCCGATCGCCCGATCAAGACGCTTCTGGGCGACGGCAGCTACTTGCGTGGGCTCAAGGCCGAGCAGTTCACCGATGAAAAGTTCGGCGTGCCGACCGTGCGCGACATCCTCAAGGAAATGGAAAAGCCCGGCCGCGACCCGCGCCCCGAGTTCAAGGCGGCGCGCTTCGCCGAAGGCGTGGAGGACATCAAGGACCTGCGTGAAGGCATGGTCCTGGAGGGCGTGGTCAGCAATGTGGCCGCCTTTGGTGCGTTCGTCGACATCGGCGTGCACCAGGATGGCCTGATCCACATCTCCGCCTTGTCGGATACCTTCGTCAAGGACCCGCGCGACGTGGTCAAGGCCGGTGACATCGTCAAGGTCAAGGTGCTGGAGGTGGACGTGCCGCGCAAGCGCATCGCCCTTACCCGTCGCCTGGACGACGCTCCGGCGCCGAAGAAGTCCGAGCGCGAGGAGCGCGGCGCAGGGCAGGGCATGGCGCCGCGTCGTGACGGCGGCAATGGCGGCCGCGGCGCACGTCCGGGAGGCAATGGCAACCCGCGCCCGGCGCAATCGGCGCCGCCGATCAACAACGCCCTGGCCGAGGCCTTTGCCAAGGCCCGCAAGGGCTGAAGCGAGGCGGAGCATGCCTTCTCCCGGGTAACACGGGAGGAGGCGGGCGAGCGGGAGGAGTCCGGGCGTCGTCAGCGCCTGCGGCGGTTCAGGCCGGGGCCAGCGCCCTGCGCAATGCGGCGCCGAGGTCCGCGCCGGTATAGGGCTTGCGCAGCTTGATTCCCGCGTTGAACACGGCCGGCAACTGGCTGATATCCATGCCCGTCGCGACCAGGAAGGGCGTGCCCAGTGCCACCAGCCGTTCGGCCACCGGGGTGCTGTTCTCGTTGCGGGCCAGCCAGTAGTCGAGGAACACGACCTGCGGCTGCAGCTCCTCGACCAGGCGCAGGGCATCGGCCACGGACGGGGCCACGCCGGCCACGTGCATGCCTTCACCTTCCAGCTGCAGCTGCAGCAGCATGGCATTCAGCTCGTCGTTCTCGACGACGAGCACATGCACGTCCTGAAGCGAGGTCATCGCTTGTCTGTACCCTTGATCAGTCAGTCGAAACAAGTATAGCCAGTAGGCGAAACACCCATTACACAAAATTTGTGCCGCAGAGGCTGCCCAATCGCCGAGGCGTCCGCTATACTCCCGCTCCGGCCAGCCGAAGTGGCGGAATCGGTAGACGCAGCGGATTCAAAATCCGCCGCCCTTAAAAGCGTGTGGGTTCGAGTCCCACCTTCGGCACCATTTGAAAACAGGCACTTAGGTGCCTTTTTCTTTGCCTGCGATTTGGGTCGGCTGCTCCGCAATATAGGGGCAGCTCCGCAATCTCATTTGGTCGGGGTCACCTTGTCGCCCTTGCGCTTCCGGGTGTGGTGCTCGGTCATTGACGCTGTGGTGTGCCCGAACTGCCTCTGAGTCAGCCGGATATGGCCGTATCGCCGGCCGCGGTGATCCTTGCGGGCATCAAGGTCGCTTACGGCCGACGTGCGGTGCAGCACTTCGGAATCGTTGGGGGCCGGCCGTAGAGCCCGAGGGGCCGACGTCGCCGTGACGCAGAGCGATGCTTGGTTCAACGGAGGAGGCCGCTATCGGCCAGAAGCAGACGTTCGAATTCTCAAAACCAGCCGCGCTGCGTCGCGGCTTTAAGTTATTTGGTCGGACCCTGCCCCAAGATGGTCAGCAAGTCCTTGTCTTCGTGTTGGTGTTCCCAAGTGGAGAGCAAGCAGAAGCTCACGCCGCTACGCATAGCAACCGCTTGGAATTCAGCGAGCTCTTCCTTTGTGACCGGGTACTCGACTGGATCAAAATGCAAAAGCGCCCATGGCTTGACGAGCGAGAAGCCGGACTTGAGTTCTGAGAATATTTCTTTGAGCTGAGACCGGATGGTTGAGAAGTTCCTGATTGGACCCGCACGATTGCCAAGAGCGTGGCACTGGCGGCGAATTGTCCTGTCTCCACCGACGGCACGAGCAATGAAGTGGTCTTGGTGAACTTGAACGTACATCAACTGACGGCGAAAGATCTTCATCTCCTACCCTGAATTTTTCACCCGCGAAGCGAGTTTGGCTTGGATGTATGGCGCGGCCGCACCCTCGTGCTCCCAGCGACGGTAAACAACGTATCGCAGGGGAGATAAAACGCGAGGCAACGGCGCAGCCACGTGTTGTTCATCGAGACCCCATGGCGCCGGAAAATCTCCGATGACTTCTCCAGCCGCACTGGAGCAGCTCTCTTGAGCAGGCCCATGGGCATCTCCGTCGTACTCAAATCGGACGCGAACGATATGCGCGTCTCCGTCGGTCTCGATTGAGGCTTGACGCAACTCAGGGTGAACCTCGCCCCAAAGGCCCCGGAGCAACGAAAGTATGAGCGACTGACGCGACGTACTATCCATGCGGCCTAACTCTGGAATTGAGCCGACCCACGAAGCGGGTTCGGCTTGAATGAATTGTTAGGTTCCGCGCCGGGACACCCGAATGATCGAGCAAGAACTGACTGATATTTCGCCGAAGATCTAGATCGTTGGTGCGCATGGCGCGCTCATTTGCTTGAAAGGCGTAATCATAGGCCACTGATACCTCGCCAAGATTTGAGTGCCGCTCGGCTAGGGCGAAGAGAATCGAAGCTTCGTACTCCGAAGCACCCGAAGCTATGGCTAGTGCCAAGGCGCGGGCGTAGATGTCAATCGCGGTGCGATCATCGACTGTGAAGTCAGCCAAGGTCTCCCAGAGGAACGGGTGATCTCGCCCCGTATTCGCTACGGACTCACAGTAATCGCGTAACTCTCCATAGATACGCCATCTGGCTCTTTTATAGTCCGGCTCCCAGGTGTTGAGAATGTCGGTAGTAAGGCCAAGAACTCGCTCGTGGATGTCATCTGGAACTCTCACGGCGCCTAACTACCTAATAGACTGACCCGTGGGTCCGGTTGTAAGACTTAACCACAAAGCACCGCATGGTGGGCTATACCCTTGATGCGGCTTGATCTTAGGGCTGCTCGGTCCGGCTAACAAGCCGACGTATAACCGGACCCAACGAGATACGCTCGGCGATCACTGCAGGCTCGCACCGGCAGAAGCACAGATGTCCGTTTGGGGTCGCACAGGGTCCAGAAGCCAAAGTTGGCCGCTCACGGCACTTTGGCTTTCGCCTGGCGGCGTCGGCTGGCCTCCTGGGCGCGCACTCAACTACGGTCAACGATTTTTGTGATTTGTCCGTTGCCGAATGAGAATTCCGATTTTCCCTGAAGGTCAAGAACAGTACCGGCGAGCGGGCCGTTAGGAATGTCTGCGGCCAGCGTTCCACGGTACGCAATGGTGGCAATGGCAGAGTCGTGGCCGAACTCCAAGCCTGTTATGCGTTGCTCGCGCTCAGAGAACAACAACCTGGACTGCTCCGCGAGCTTTCTGAACTCGGCAGCTCCGGTTGTTGCCGTCGTGAGTTGGTCGCCCGAGTAGTTCTCGAAGCGAACATCCTGGGAAAGAAGCGACAGCATTCCATCAACGTCGAACGCGTTGTAGGAAGCCAGGTAACGGGCAATGAGGTGCTTCATGCTTGGGTGGTTCATGATCTCTCCATGCAGGCCTAGCTGCCTAATAGATGAACTCAGAGGGCCGGGTACACGACTATCCGAGAAGCATCGCATGACGCGCGTTTCCCTAGGGAACAACTTGATCTTAGGGCCGGCGAGTTCAGCCAGCAAGCCAGCGCATGACGCGAGCTGGCGGCACACCTTGTCCTCGCTCCAAACTCGCGCCGATAGACATGCTCCGGAATGCTGGCCGCGCACAGAAGCCAGGACCAATCAGAACACCGTCCACACCGAAATCTGCACACGCTCGCATGAGATCGCCACCTGACGCCAAGGTCGTTTTCGGCAGGCGGGCGGCGCAGTACATCGGGATCGGCGTGGAGCCGGGGCTCATCCCCGAGACCGAACCGGAACCTGTTCCCGAATGGGCGCGATCAGGCCTCGCAGTGAAATGAAGTGTCTGCTGATGTGCGCTCCTCGGTCAGGCAATTGAGGGCGTTCGCCAGCTGGCCTACCATCTCACGAGTACCCAGGGTGGTGCCGGAATGAATGTGTGGATTTCTGGAGGCGTCTGTGACGAAGTTGAAAGCAAGGAAGCAGCCTCAGCTGCTGCTCGATACGGGCGACGTCATCAAAACGCACCCGCGTGATGGATATTGGGGGGCGGCGGTCGTACTGCAGGTATCCGCGGAGGGCGGGATGTTCGCCATGTCGTGCCATATCGGCATAACCCCCATCGTGTTCCGGCACGATTATGCGTTCGCGGAGTTGGATGTATCCAATCTATCGATACTCGAATTTCATCGGGGCATCCGCGGCGAACCCTTCGAGTATGGACAGCGTCGTGAAGTCTGCATTGGCATCTATAAGCGCAAGGTCACAACCGATCTGTCCGTGCTTGGACGTATGGACAGTGCGTGCATCAGAACGCCACCGCTGCCGTTCCAGATCGGGAACGGCTCCGATGGGGGATGGCCTCTATGCAGGCTGGGAGGCAACTTCGGGAGCGAGGCCATTGATGAATGGCGTCGCGTTCATGACCGCGTGAGGTATCTTGACGAAGGGGAGAAGGCCGCTCTTTCGCATGAAGCCATGCTTCAGAACTTTCCCAAGAATCAGGCATAGGGCGCTCGTTTCGATGGTCAAGAAGAGCGAGGGCGCCCAGCTCAGGATGGACGACCATCAGATGCTGCGCGCACGGGTGCAGACCGGTTGCAACCGTCAGTCAGGTGCTGCCGGCGTACGTCAGGCAGTGGACGGTGACATGGAACTTCTCGTTGCCTGGCATCCGTCCGTTGGCGATGCCTGATTCTACGAATCCTACGGATTTGTAGAATGCCAATGCGGCCTCATTCCCGGACAGGACCTCGATGGAAAGTCCGTTCGGTCGTTCCAGCAGCGTCGCCTTCGTCAAAAGTTTTCCGACGCCGGAGCGGTAGGATCCCGGGTCTACGTACAGCCATGCGAGTTCGTCCTCACTGAAGGCGACGAAGCCCAGAACAGTGCCGTTCCTCTCGGCGACAAGGATGTCATAGTCAAAGAGGCCTTCTTTCTCGGCGGCGATCTCCAAGGGGATGAATGCATCCTGCAGGCCAGCTTCGCGCAACTCATCCATGCGGGCCAGGTCATGAATCGCGCAGAGGCGGGGCCAATCGGCATTCTGGTAGGGACGAATGTTCATGCGATGCCTGCGTCTGATTGCCCGCTCGTTGTGCTGGGCTGCATGCGGATTGTAGCCATGGTGGTTGGTGGGCTGAGGGCTGGGGCCCCGGTCTGGTTGAACCCTGGTCCCCGGCAATCTCCATATGCTCCACGACATCCTCGATGGCACGCGGCCCCGTTCTACGAGTACGAAGTTGCTGCGTGATGGCCCGACTTTCTCTGATTGCGATGGTGCCGCCTGCGCGGGCGATTTGCGGGTGCACCTGGGCATCACCTGGCTTCGATGGACGTCGCGCCCACGCTCAAGCAGGCCGGTGGGCGCAAATGTGCGCCGCGAAACAGCATGGTCGTTACATCGCGTCCTATGCTCTGTCTGCCTGAACGATCAGGCCTACAAGGAGAGTGGCATGAAGAAGTGGATCAAGCGCGTCGTCGCCTGTGGCTTCCTGTCGATGGCCGTTTTCGGGGGAGTGGCCTCCGCGTCCTGGTGTGGCACGGGCTGTCTCAACAGCTACAACGCCTGCATTGCCCGTGGCACCGCGCAGGACAAGTGCGAGGCCATCTATGAAAGCTGCCTGGAACTGATGTGCCCGAACGGTTGATGCGGTCCCAAGGCATTGCTTGAAGACGCCGCCGGCTTACGTGCCGGCGGCGTTCTTGCGAGGGGTCCTGCTTCGAAGCGAAGGGGGAGCGCCGTCAGTGCGAGCGCTGCTTGATCCGGGTGAGCGATTGGACCAAGCCCTCCTTGGTGACCATGCACAGGAAGCGACCATCGGGATAGTCCACGATGAGCTCGTCCAGGGTGTCGTTGACTGGGACACGGGTGACCAGGGCGCCGTCGGCGTTCGCTCGCATGTTGCAGGCGCCCAGCTGGACGCCGCCATTCGCGCTGGCGTGGTGCGGCGCGTGGCCCTCGGAAGAATTGTTGCGGAACACGGCGCGGCAGCCGTCCTTGACCCAGATCGAGTGGCGGTTGAGGCCCCAGCTTTGGCCTTCGACGCAGGCGCTGTGGCTCAGTTGGCGTACCAGCTCCACGTTGCCGCGGGTATCCATGTCGCACTCCTGCTGCTCGCTGCCGCGTGATTCGCAGGTGACTTCCGTGGGCAGTCCGCTGGACGTGGCGGGCCCGTTTGCCGCGGGGGCGGGCCCGGTTCCGGCGACGATCTGCCTGGCGACGACGCAAACGCCATTTGCACCCCCGCGCCCCGTGTAGGAGAGGTCCACGCCGCCGTCCGGCTTGCGGCTGAGTGACACGGTCACGCCGCTCTGGCTGTCGAAGGCCTCGTAATAGTTCTCGTTGAATTGCTTGAGCTTGGTCTCGCGACCGTTCACGTAGATCGGGCCACCTTCGTCCGCGTGGACTTCAAGGTCACCCGGGCAGAGGGCGTTGGTCAGCGGAATAGCCGCTTGGACAGCTGCGGCGTGGCCCAGCAGTCCGGCAAGCGCCAAGGTCGGGAGAGCGAGTGAGCGCAGCATGGGCGGAGTTCCTGCAGGTGGTTTGTGCGGAAATCCTATAGCAGGTTGGGGCGAGTGTCTGTACAGGGCGATACCTGTGCAACCCTTATCTGGAAGGCGTCTCACGACAGGGGGCAACCGCCCGACAACCGCCATCACCGTGGATCAGCCGGGGCTCACTGCTGATGGGCAAACCGGGGTTGCAGCACGCCGCCCACCTCGACCTGTTCGACGAACATGGCGTAAGGCCGTGCCCAGATGCCGAGATCTCCATACAGCGGCTTGTAGAGGACCAGCGGCTCCAGCGTCTCGCTGCTCCTGGCAAGGCCAATCACCTCGTATTCGCCCCCTTTGAAATGGCGGTAGCGACCGAGCGGGAGGGGCGGGAGGGGCGGCAGGTCGGTCATGGCGCGTCTTCAGTGCGTGGAGGGAGCGGATCGTAGCATCCGTGGAAGCGATGGCATCCGAACTCGAGGAAAGGGGGAGGTCGTTCGCGGGAGGTCATGCCGTACCTCTCTCGGGTCCCCGGATGCACGCGTGATTGGTGAGGAAAGCAGCGTGTGTCGATCACCAATGCGGCATTGTCGAGAGTACCAATGCATCGCGTCCCGGGAGGGCGGCCGGGTATCGGTCTTCTGCCTTCGCGACGAATCCGTGAGGGATACGCAGGCCTGAGAGCAGGACATCAGCAGGTGGCGCGCGTATGCGGGGCGGAACAAGAACGAAGCGAGTGAGACGCAGGGGGCGTGTCTTCACTCCAGTGATGAGGCAACGGCGTACCACCGTTGCCTCATACGGGAGCTTTCAAGCCAACTCCTTCTGTGCTTCAACGAGCGGCTGTCGCTTGATTGAAGCATTGCGCTCATCCGCAACGGCATCGCAGCGGCGGAGGATGGCGGCTCGGGATGGCTGGAGAGTCGTGCCTAGCTGGAAAAAGAGAACTTTCGCGCTGCATTGGTCAGGCCACGTGGCAGTGCGTCCAGACCCGCAGCATCGCTTTGCCCTCCCATGAACGGATGCTCGCTTGCCTTGACGGTGAACTCGCCCGGGCAACTGAACGTGATGTCGCCGCCCTCCAGCGTGATCGCGCTGCTGCCGGCCTGCAGCACCACCTTGCTCTGGGCGAGCACGTCGATGCGCTTGTCGGTGGCGGTCACCGTGAGTGCCTGCTCGGCGAGCAGTTCCAGTTCACCATCATTGGCCTGCAGGCTGACCGGCCCCTGCGCGGCGATGACCCGCAACGGGCCGGCCTGCGAGAACAGGGAAACACTGCCGCCGGACACCGAGGCCAGTGTTTCGCCGGCGTTGGCATGCAGGTCCTGTTGTACGGTCAGTTCCAGGTTCTGGCCGGCGAAGGCCACGGCGCTGGCCGGGGTGGCCCACGCAACGTGATGCGGTGCTTCGGCCAGCAGGAGCGGCTTGCCGAAGCGTTCGACCGGCGTGTCGCCGGGGGTGCGGCCGTCGTCAGGCTTGAATGCGGATTGCCCGTTGACCTCACCCTGGTAACGGCCCTGTTGCCCGGGGTCGATCAGCTCGCGCAGCTTGCCGGTCTGCTGCCAGGCACTGAGGCCGGGCACCTGCTGCTGGCCGAGCGTCTGCTGCATGGCGTCCAGGCTGCGCTCGGCGCCCTTGAGCTGGGAAACGACGCTGGCATTCTCCATCACGGTGTTGGCAGCACGCTCCTGCGCGCTTGCCGACAGCAGCATGCCTTCGGCGGCATGCACATTGCCCCAGCCCGTGGTGGCCAGTTCGAACCCTTCACCGCGCAGGTTTCCGCGCGAGGTGTTCTGGTGTTCGATCAGGTAGCCCAGTTCCAGGCGGCTGTCGGCCAAGGAGCTGTGCAAGCGGGTGCGCAGCTGCCCGGGGGTATCGTCGATCACCCATTGCTGGCTGCCGCCGCCATCATGCGAGGTGGTGTGCAGGCCGCTCAGCACGCCGGGGTGCTTGGCGTCTTCGTCCACGCCGCCACCGAAGGGCGGCGCAACCTCCCCGTTGTACAGCTGGCCGGTCACGCGTGGCTGGTCGATGTCGCCGTGAAGGAATTCAACGAGCACCTCGCTGCCAATGCGCGGCAGGAATGCCGTGCCCCAGTTGGGGCCGGCCACCCATTCGGCAACGGGAACCCAGCTGCCGGTGGTCTGGTCACCGGGGGCATGGCCGTCCTGGGTACTGCCGGTATCGCTCAGGCCGCCGCTGTTGGGCTGCGCGCCGCGCTGCCAATTGAACTGCACGCGGACCTGGTGCTCGCGATTGGGGCTGAGTGCGGCGTCGGCGACGCCAACCACGCGCGCAGATTGTGGGCCGTGCAGGGTGGGGCGGTCCTGCGGCAAGGCGCGGATGGCTACCTGTGCGTCGGTGGCGAGGAACTGGTTGCGGTAGCTGCCACGCTCCAGTTCCGCGCTGCCGAGCAGTTCGGCGATGCCATGTTCCAGATTGTTGACCGCGACGTGCTGGACCGACAGCAGGTGAAGGGACTGCCCTTCATGCTGGGGGTGCTGGGCCAGGGCGAAGCGGCTGCCCGCCGCAAGGCGACGTTCGCTGCCGCCGCCGCTGAACAACTGCTGCGGCACGCGCAGGGCGTCCAGTCGTGCCTGCGCCTCGTCTTCGGCCCATTGCGCCTCGTTGAAGCGGCCGGCGCGCGGCTGCACGTAGACCTCCAGCGGGGGCAGGTTGCCAGCATCGGCCTCCAGTTGCGCAGCCACGGCGACAAGTTTCTCGCTGTGCCAGCTGGAGGTCGTGCTGATGTTGGGAACCAGTTGCCGTCGCTCCGAAAACTGCGTGATGCCATCGCTGCTCTCGGTGGCATGGGCGCGATGGAAGCGGATCGTGCCGAGGTCGGCCAGCTCGCTGGCGGGTTCGTAGATCACCAGCTGGTGCTTGCCATCACCGTCCTGGTCCTGCTCGATCCGCCAGGCCAGGCCGGCTTCGGCGAGCAGGCGGTTGATGAACTCGCCGTCGGTCTCGCGGTACTGCGTGGTGATGGCGCGGCGGGGGAGGCTGGCCTTCACGTCAAAGCGATAGTCCGCCTGCGGGTAGTCGGCGAAGATGGCCTCGCAGATGGCACGCGTATCGATGTCCTGGAAGATCACGGCGTTGCGGCGCAGGCCGAGCAACGCGGTCCATGGCTCCATCACCAGCCGGTAGCGCGCCAGGCCACCGTCGCTGCCCAGCAGCGCGGTGGCCGTGCACAGGCCGTGCCACTGGCGCGTGCTGCCATCGGCCTGGCTGAGCTGCAGGGTGAGCGGCTGTTCCAGCCAGGCCTCGGTATCGAGCGAGGCATCGGTAGCCAGGCAGTCGATCTGGAAGCGGGTGTCGCCGCAGACGCTTTCCTCGCCCTCGAAGCGCTCCACCACCAGTGCATCCGAAATGCCCCGCAGGCGGATCAGGCGATCACGATGCGAAAGCTTGGAGAGGGAGGCGAGCAGGGTGGAGCTTGGGATATCCATATCGGCAGGCTCATGGCAGGGTGATCGTGATGTGGGCCGTGCGTTCCGGCATCTGCACCACATCGTTGTAGGCGGCCAGCTGCTTCTGGGTTTCATGGCCCATGTAGAACCGCAGGCCGAAGAAGGCCAGCACGCCGAAGCAGCCGACCAGCACCGCCGGCAGCCACATCGGGATCACGCGGCGCAGCTGGTGGCGCACGGTATCCGGCGGCAGGGCGTGCGGCGCGAAGCCGTGGCGCTTGCCCTTGAGGTACACGATTTCGTCACCGAGCCGCGCGGTGAGGTAGCCAAGCTTCTCAGTGCCTTCCAGGCGGTACTTGCCTTCGAAGCCCATCAGCAGGCAGTAGTGGTAGACCTCGAGCGACGGCAGCCGGGGAGCGCCCTGGCGCCGCAGTTCCTCCAGCCGGTCGAAGAAGTGCTCGCCGGCCAGGTGCTCGCCGAACAGCCGCAGCTGCAGCGGGTTGCGTTCCCAGACCTCATGCAGTGCCGAGGGCTGGGACAGGATCGCCTCGTCCACGGCCGCGCAGAACGCGTACTTGGACGCATAGACGTCCTCGGACGAGATCCCCAGGCGCATGGCGTTGCGTTCCACGCCATCCAGGAATTTCTGCACGGTCTGCACGAACGACTCGGCGTCGTTCGGCAACTGGCCGCGCTTGAGCAGCAGCAGCAGGTAGAAGCCATCGGACATCAGGTCCAGCAGGCTTTGCGGCGCGGCGGCATTGGGCGTGGCATTGGCCATCGTCGCGTTGGAGGTCAGCGACGGCATCGGCCCGGGGGTCGGGGGAAGCTGGGAGTTCATCATGAGGTCACCGCGACAAGTTCCATCTTCAGGTCGGTAATACCGGCCGGCACGTAGATCATCAGCGACTGCGCCTTGAGCATGCGCTCATACAGCGCGCCGCGCGCATCCAGTTCGAAGTAGTGGCTGCCCGGGCGTACCGGGATGGCGGCAGGCACCTGGGCGGCGTGCGCGAGCTTGACGCCGGGCAGCGCCGAGAGCACGCACTTCTCCACGTCGTCCGGTGCGCCGACCTTGAACCGGACCGGGACGGTCTGGATGAGTTCCTGGGCGGGCAGGGCCGCCGACACGGACAGGTAGAACGAGGCGTTTCCATCGATGCGCTGCGAGTCCAGCCGGCCCAGGTGATAGGACGGCTTCACCTCGCTCAACGCGATCTTGAAGTAACGCGTGGAAATCACCGTATCCAGCAGTGCGCGCACGATGTCCAACAACCTGCGGAACGACTCTTCCGGTTGGTCGTGGCGGTACACCGGCAGGTCGCTCAGTGCATAGGCGTTGGAGAAGGTGAGCAATGCGCCGGCCATGCGCAGCAACTCCTGGTGCAGGCGCTCGGGATGCAGCTGCGGATGGTGCAGCAGGTGCGCCAGCGCACTGAAGGAGGTGTTGATGGTGTGCAGCAGCCAGAACGAGGCAATGTCGCCGGAGCGGAACTCGATGATGTTCTGCGAGGTCTGCCGGTGCAGGCCGTACAGCGCGTCGACCTTGGCCTGCAGGGCGTCGAGCACCGAGCGCAGTTCGCGATGGAGGTAGGGCGAGGCCTGCAACTGCGCGCACGGCGGGATGAATTCGTCGTCCAGCTCGAAGCCGCCGCTGGACGTGCGGCGGACACGGGCGATCGGCACGGTGGCGTAGGCGTCGCGCGGCTGGTCATCGGTGAGCAGCTTCACCGCCTTGCTCAGGTAGGCCAGCTCGGCTTCGGCAGCATCGGTGAACAGATCGCCGGTGACCTGGTTGGCCTGCCGGTAGCGCGCGAGCTGGGTACCTTCGGCATCACCGCAGTTGTTGCCGTCGTCACGCAGCAGCGGCAACGCCAGGTGGATCACCGTGGATTGCACGCCTTGTGGCAGACCCTGCAGCGAAACGGCATCGGGGAGGCTGTCGTGCGCGGGCGCATCGTAGGTCTCGCCATCGGGGAACACCGCAGACAGGTCCAGTGGACGCAGCGCACCGCCGTTGAGCGCGTGCGGATCGAAGCGGACGCGGCGTGCGCCCCAGCCGTAGGGGTGAAGTGTGTGCGAAAGGTCCTGCAGGCGTGCCTCGTAGTAGGCGTCCTGCCGCTGGAAATGCTGGGGGCGCAGGAACAGGCCTTCACCCCAGAGAACTTTGGACATCCTGCTTACGTAAGCCACATTTCAATCCTTGGAAATTCCGTTGAATCGACGGCCCCTATCCGTCGAGCGTCGCATGCGAATCCTTATGCTTTCCTGTTCACCGACATCGTGTTGACTGTTGTTCCAATGCCATCACAGCGGTGCAAATCCCCTGCCGCCATGTCGGTGAAAGACGCAAAGATACTAGCGCAAGCGTTAAATCCGTGCCGCCTTGCTTCGTTGCTGAACAGACTGAACGATAGAAAGGTCGGCGTTCATTATGAAGACTGCGTCTCTTAATCAGCGTGACGAAGCGCACCTGATGGAGGCCAGGCTGTTGGGGTCGCCAGAGATCCTGGTCAGCAGGGCGGCACTGTCACTGGTCAGGGCGCACGCGTGCACGCCGATGGTCACGCCGGTGGCCGGGAGATCCTTGGATTTGGCATCAAAGGTGAGCCGCCAGCGGTTCTCGGCAGGTGCGCGGAACAGCGCCACCACGCCAAGCACCATGGTTCCATCACTCAGTTGTTCGGACAATTCCTGGCGCACGCCCGGTGTCAGCACCACTTCGTTGGCGGACAGCAGGTCCGCACCCAGGGCTGCCTGCTCGCCGGCCTGATCGAGGAATGCGTTGAAAGGCGCCTGCTCGAAGCGCTGGCTGCTGCGCAGGTGGTAGATCTTCACGACGGCCGCGGTGGCGCGTTTGTCATTGGCCGCATTGAGATTGCTGCCGGCGTACAGCCGCAGCGGAATCACTGGGGGTTCGGCAGGTTTCTTCTCGCGCAGACCCACGGCCTGCAAGGTGCTGTCTACCGCTTTACCGATCTTTCCGTTGCTCGCGCAGCCGGGCGTTGTCATTAGAACTATCCCCATGACAGTTGTAACTGAAACCACGCGTAGGAAATCTCTCATAGGCGTATTCATTATTGTGGTGACAGTGGATTTGTGTGAGCTACGACACGGAGTCACGTGTGCGCTGCAGCAGGTGTGCGATCTGCAGCATGTGAAGAATGTGTGTAGATCAGTGATTTCTGACTTGTTGAAAATCACTATACCGACGCGTGTTGGCGAATGTACACTCGCGCCGCAGGGACTGGATTCCCGTGTGTTGTATCGGCGGTTGTCTGGTTCCCTTTAGAGGAACTTTCTCAACGAGGGATCACGATGGATGTGAAGGCAATAAGCGCGGTCGCCTATCGGCCGATGATGGCATTGGTTCTGTTGTCCGGTCTTGCTGCGTGTGCGTCCGCACCGAAGAAGCCGGTCGCAGTGCCATTCGAAACGACCATGGCGAATGCCGAGGCACAGGTCGCAACGGTCGGCGCGGATGCATCGATCAAGGCATTCGAAGATGCGGCGAAGTCGGATCCAACGCGCAAGGAGCCTTGGGTGCGTATCGCGCAGTTGCAGTTCGACCAGGGGAATTACGCGCGTGCGATCGTTGCGGCCGAAGAAGTGCTGCAGCGTGATCCGGATGACCTGGTGGCCGATGGCGTGCTCACCGTAGCCGGCTTCCGCGTGGCGAACCAATCGCTGCAGCGACTGCAGGGGCGTGGCGTGCTTGCCTCCGAGACCGCGCGCCGGGAGGCACAGACGCTTGCCGATACGCTGCGCGCGACGATGGGCGATGCGGTGCTGGTGGCGGAAAAGCCCAAGCCGCGCCCGCGCACGCCGGCCCGGTCGACCGGGCGTCGCGCCGCGACGGCAGCACCGGCCTCGGCCCCGGCCGCGGCGCCGGAACGGCCGCAAACACGCAGCGATAACTCCGATCCCTTTCAGAATATCGGCAACTGAGCCAACGAGCTCACAGTCAGGAGACACGTATGGCCAAGAAGGACAGTGTTCAGAAGCGGCTGCAGAAGATCCGGCCGCCGCGCGTCCAGCTCACGTATGACGTTGAGAAGGGTGACGCCATCGAGCAGAAGGAGCTGCCATTCGTGGTCGGCGTGCTGGGTGACTTCAGCGGCAATCCGGAACAGCCGCTGGCGAAGGTGAAGGACCGCAAGTTCGTCAGCGTCGACCTGGACAACTTCGACGAAGTGATGGAAGGCGCCGCGCCACGCGCGGTGTTCCGTGTTCCCAACAAGATCAGTGATTCGGGCGGTGAGTTCGGCGTCGAGCTGAAGTTCAATTCGATCGACGACTTCCGCCCGGAAGCCGTGGTCGATCAGATCGAGCCGCTGCGCCGCCTGCTGGAGTCGCGCACCAAGCTGGCCGACCTGCGCAACAAGCTGGCGGGCAACGAGAAGCTGGAGGACCTGTTGACGGACGTACTCAACAACACCGAGCAGCTCAAGCAGCTCGGCGCGGGCAAGGGGGAGTGATCTATGTCGGTTGAAGCCAGCCAGTTGGGCGCAGCAGCAGCGGTCACCGAAGAGGTCGGCCTGCTCGACCAGATCGTCGAGAAGAGCAAGGTCGCCAAGTCGCAGACCGAACACGAGCGCGCCAAGGACATCATTTCCGCGTTGGCGCAGGAGGTGCTGGATGGCACGGTGGTGGTGTCCGACAACCTCAACCTCACCCTCGATGCACGCATCGCCGAGATCGACCGGATCATCTCCGAGCAGCTCAGCGCGGTGATGCATGCCAAGGAGTTCCAGCAGCTGGAAAGCAGCTGGCGCGGCCTGCACTACCTGTGCTCGCAGACCTCCACCGGCCCGAACATGAAGATCAAGGTCTTCAACGCGCCGAAGAAGGACCTGGTCAAGGACTTCAAGTCCGCGATCGACTTCGACCAGAGCGCGCTGTTCAAAAAGGTCTACGAGGAAGAGTTCGGCACCTTCGGTGGTGCGCCGTTCGGCGCGCTGATCGGCGACTACTTCCTTGGCCGCCAGCCGGAGGACATGTACTTCATCGAGCAGATGTCGCACGTGGCCGCGGCGGCGCATGCGCCGTTCATTTCCGCGGCGGGCGAGGGCATGTTCGGCCTGGAGTCGTTCACCGACCTGGGCAAGCCGCGTGACCTGGCCAAGGTGTTCGACACCGTCGAGTACGCCAAGTGGAAGTCGTTCCGCGAGAGCGAGGACAGCCGTTACGTCGGCCTGACCATGCCGCGTTTCCTCGGCCGCCTGCCGTACAACCCGAAGGACGGCACCACCGTGGAGGGCTTCAATTTCGTCGAGGAAGTCGAGGCCGCCGACCACAGCAAGTTCCTGTGGTGCAACACCGCCTATGCCATGGGCGCGCGCCTGACCCAGGCGTTCGAGAACTATGGCTGGTGTGCCGCGATCCGTGGCGTGGAAGGCGGTGGCCTGGTCGAGGACCTGCCGACCCACACCTTCCGTACCGACGATGGCGAAGTGGCGTTGAAGTGCCCGACCGAAGTGGCCATCACCGACCGCCGCGAGAAGGAGCTGAGCGACCTGGGCTTCATGCCGCTGGTGCATTGCAAGAACACCGACTACGCCGCGTTCTTCGGTGCGCAGTCGGCGCAGAAGGCCAAGAAGTACAACACCGACTCGGCCAATGCCAACGCGATCCTGTCGGCGCAGCTGCAGTACATCTTCGCCGTCTCGCGCATCGCCCACTACCTCAAGGCGATGATGCGCGAGAAGATCGGCAGCTTTGCCTCGGCCGGCAACGTCGAGGAGTTCCTCAACCGGTGGATCGCCCAGTACGTGTTGCTGGACGACAACGCCAACCAGGAAGCCAAGGCGCAGTTCCCGCTGCGTGAGGCTTCCGTGCAGGTTTCGGAAGTGCCGGGCAAGCCCGGTGTCTACCGCGCGGTGGCCTTCATCAGGCCGCATTTCCAGCTCGATGAGCTGTCTGTTTCGTTGCGTCTGGTGGCCGAACTGCCGGCTTCCGCGAAAAAGGCGTAACGGTTTTGCTGTTGCTGTAGCGTCGGGGGGACCCCTGTCCCTGTACGCAGCGACGCGATTAGAGGGCATAGCCCCCTGAACCGCCGGGCCCCCCCGCCCGGCAACCCAAATCTCACGGAAGAACGGAACTTAGGAGACCAGATATGCAGCACGCTTTTCTCTCGATTGACACCATCAAGGGCGAGTCGCACGACGACAAGCACAAGGACTGGATCGAGATCCAGTCGTTCTCGCAGGACCTGTTGCAGCCGCGTTCGGCCACCGCGTCGACCTCCGGCGGTACCACGGCAGCCCGCGTGAACCTGTCACCGATCGAAATCACCAAATCGATCGACCTCGCCTCCACGGCCCTTAACCAGGCCGCCGCCAACGGCACCACCTTCCCGAAGGCCCGCGTGGAGTTCATGCGCGCCGACAAGGACGGCAACGCGATCAATTACTACCTGGTCGAGTTGATGAATGTGCTGGTCCACCGCGTCACCACTACGGTGGACAAGGAGGGCATGCCCCAGGAGGTTGTTCAGTTGAGCTTCGGTGCCATCAAGTGGACTTACCAGCAGCAGAAGCCGGAAGGCGGTGTTGGTGGCAAGACCGTGGCGCAGTGGAGCGCAACCAAGAACATCCCGAACTACACCGTGTGATGTTGTGTCGCTGCGATGGCGCCTCGTGCGCCATCGCAGTCTGATCCGGCGGGGCCAGGAGCGGCCTTGCCTCGCTGCACCGCTGCCGCATGCACGGATGCCGAAACCTGAGTGGATGGACCAATGAAGGGACTCGAACCCAGTCTGCTGGAAAAACTGTTCGACGATACCCCCAAGCAGCCGGGTGCCGGGCCGGTATTCAAGTCCGTCTCGCTCGAGCAGTACAAGGAATCCATCGCCCGCGACCTGGAAGGGCTGCTGAACTCCCGCGCCGCGTTCCAGGAGAGCGACATGCAGGAGTTCCCGAACTGCCGCCAGTCGCTGCTGACCTACGGGCTGGCCGATTTCTCGGCGATGAGCCTTGCCAATGCCTACGACCGCTCGGCGATCTGCCGTTCGCTGGAACAGGCCGTGGCGCGCCACGAGCGCCGCCTGAAGAACATCAACGTGCACCTGGACGCCGGCAACCAGTTCGCCGGCGGCCTGCACTTCACCATCCATGCGCTGCTAGACCTTGAGCCAGCGCGTGAGCCCGTCAGTTTCGATGCGATGTTGCAGCCCTCGACATTGCAGTACCAGGTGACGCGCGCGCGTCGCACGCAGGCCGGCTGATGCAGGACCTGCTGCCCTACTACGAGCGCGAACTGGCTTACCTGCGCCGCTATGGCCGCGAGTTCGCCGAGCGCTATCCCAAGATCGCCGGGCGCCTGCAGCTGTCGCCGGAAGGCAGCCAGGACCCGCATGTCGAACGCTTGATCGAGGCCTTCGCGCTGCTCAGTGCGCGCGTGTCCAAGCGCATCGAGGACGACTACCCGGAGTTCACCGACGCGCTGCTGGACGTGCTTTACCCGCATTACCTGCGCCCGTTCCCGTCGTGCTCGATCGCGCACTTCGACATGGACGGCGTGGCATCCAAACTCAGCGCGCCGGTCCGCATCCCGCGTGGCACCGCCCTGCAGAGCCGGCCGGTGCGTGGCGTGCCCTGCGACTTCCGCAGTGCCTATGACGTGGTGTTGGCGCCCATCGGCGTGCAGCAGGTGGTGTACCGCGGGGTAGCCGAGGCCCCGATGGCAACGACCCTGCCGGCCGGCGTGGGCGGGCAGATCTCGCTGGGCTTCCAGCTGCTGTCCGACCAGTTGGGGTTCTCCCAGCTCGGCACCGAGAAGCTGCGGTTGTTTCTGGACGGCGAACCGTCGGTACGCGCGGCGTTGCGTGATGCGCTGATGTACGGGGTCAAGGCCGCCTATGTCGAATCGGACGGCGACGGCCGCTGGCGACGCCTGGAGCAGGTGCCTCTGGAAGCGGTGGGGTTTGCCGACAACGAGGCGTTGATCGATTTCCCCGCGCGCTCGCATCCGGCCTATCGGCTGCTGACCGAGCTGTTCGCCTACCCGGAGAAGTTCGGCTTCGTCGACCTTCACCTGCCGACGGTGACCGCCGGCGCCAGCCGTCGCTTCACCCTGCACCTGGTGCTGCAGAGTGCCGGCAACGACCGCAGCAACACGATGGTCCTGGAGGAACTGGGCGTGCACAACGTGCGCCTGGGCTGCACGCCCATCGTCAACCTGTTCAAGACCAGCGGCGAGCCGATCCGGGTCACCCACCGTACGGTGAACTACCCGGTGTTGGCCGACGCGCGGCGCGCGTTCGCCTACGAGGTGCATTCGATCGATTCGGTGCACCGCATCCGGCAGACGCCGCAGGGAGAGGTGATCCAGGCATTCCGGCCGTTCTATTCGCTGCACCATGGCGAGGACCCGGAGCGGACCGGACAGTACTGGGTCGCGCGCCGCGATGAGGACGTCGCCCGGCAGAGCCCCGGCTTCGAGATGGAGATCAGCTTCGTCGACCTGTCCTTCAACCCGGTGTTGCCGCAGACCGATACGGTCAGCGTGGAACTGACCTGCAGCAACCGCGACCTGCCCAACCAGCTGCCTTACGGCGCGGCCGGCGGTGACCTGAGCATGGAAGGCGGCAGCCCGGCGCGCTCGATCGGCCTGCTGCGCAAGCCGACCAAGCCGCTGCGTTTCCGTCATGGGCGCAACGCGCAGTGGCGGCTGATCTCGCACCTGTCCTTGAACCAGCTGTCGCTGACCGGCAGTGGCCTGCCGGCGCTGAAGGAGATGCTGCGCCTGTATGACCTGTCCGGCTCCAATGTCTCGGCGCGCCAGATCGACGGCATTCTCGGCCTGGAGCAGCACCCGGCCACCACGTGGATGTCCGGCCGCCAGTTCGCCTCGGTGGTGCGTGGCCTGGAGATCCGCCTGACCATCAATGAAGCCCACTTCGTGGGCACCGGTGTGGCCGCCTTCGCCCAGGTGATGGACCACTTCTTCGCACTGTACGTGCACGCCAACAGTTTCACCCGACTGGTGCTGGTTTCCGGCGACAGCGGGGAGGAGATCGTCCGATGCCCAGCGCGCAGCGGCGAATCGATCCTGGCGTAGCGCAGCAGCTGCTCGCCGAACCCCACCGCTTCCAGTTCTTCCAGGCGGTGCGGTTGCTCGAGCAGGTGTTCCTGCGCCAGGGCGTCACGCCCGGGCAGGCGGTGCCCATGCGGGTGCGTTTCCGCAACACGCTCTCGCTGGGGTTCCCGGCGACCGAGCTGTCCTCCGAAGGCACGGTGGTGTCGCTGAAGGGCGAGGCCCTGCAGGACGCGCAGGCCATCGAACAGGCGCTGCACGACGAGACGCTGGGCGAGGTGCACCTGACCCCGCAGTTCATGGGCCTGCTGGGCACGGCCGGTGCGCTGCCGCTGCATTACACCGAGACCCTGCAGCTGCGTGAGCTGTACCAGCGCGACCGCACGGCGCGCGCGTTCCTGGACATCTTCTCCACGCGCGCGGTGTCGCTGCATTACGCCGCGTGGAAGAAGCACCGCCTGGCCCTGCAGTACGAGCTGGACCGGCGCGAGCGCTTCCTGCCGCTGGTGCTGTCGCTGCTCGGCATGGGCATGAGCGAGCTGCGCGACCGCCTGCACGAGGGCCAGGGCGAGATCTTCGACCAGGCCGTGGCGTACTACGCCGGCGCGGTGCGCCAACGGCCGGTGTCCGCTGCGTTGATGCAGCGTGTTCTGTCGGACTACTTCAAGGTGCCGGTGGAACTGGAGCAGTTCGTCGGCGCCTGGTATCGCGTGCCGTCCGGACAGGCATCGCGGCTGGGACAGGCCAATGCCGTGCTCGGCGCCAGCGCGCTGGCCGGCGACCGGGTCTGGCAGCGTGACCTGCGCATGCGCCTGCGCATCGGGCCGCTGCGACGCGACCAGTTTGACGACTTCCTGCCCGGCGGCAGCGCCGCCGAAGCGCTGGCCAAATGGTTGTCGCTGTTGACCGGGGGCACGCTGGAATACGAGGTAAGGCTGGTGCTGCGCGCTGACGACGTGCAGGGCAGCGCATTGGGCGAAGGCGGCGGTGCGCGCCTGGGCTGGGACAGCTACATGACCACGCGTCCGCAAACGGCATCGCGCGAAGACACGACCTATGGCATCCACACGTTGCAATGACCCCATGCCCTTGGCGCCGGCGCCGGGGGCACCCGAACTGATCCAGCATGGAGTGCGCGTTTCTGCATGAGCATCAACCTCAAGACCCTGATCAGCAAGTTGGACGACACCTGCCGGCAGGCCGCCGAGCGGGCGGCAAACCTGTGCATGTCGCGTGGCAACTACGAGGTGGACCTGGAGCACCTGTTCCTGGCCCTGCTGGAACAGCCGCAGTGTGACTTCGTGTTGATCGCTCGGCGCAGCGGCATCTCGCCCGAGTCGCTGGAGCGCGACCTCAACGACGAGATCAGCCAGTTCAAGACCGGCAACAGCCGCACGCCGGTGTTTTCGCAGCACATTCCCAAGCTGTTCGAGCATGCCTGGCTGATCGCGTCGCTGGACTCGGAGACCACCCGCATCCGCAGCGGCCACCTGCTGCTGGCGCTGCTGACCGAGCCGGACCTGGCGCAGCTGGCGTATCGCGGTTCCAAGCTGTTCGTGCGCTTCAAGCGCGACGAGCTCAAGCACGACTTCGCCAAGCTGACCGAGGGCTCGCAGGAGTCCGTGCAGACGGTGCGTTTCGCCGATGCTGCTGCGCCCGGCGCAGAAGGCGCGGACGGCGACGATGCCATGCCCGGCGAGGCCAAGGGCGGGCTGTCCAAGACGCCGGCGCTGGACCAGTTCACCACCAACCTCACCCAGCGTGCGCGCGAGGGCAAGATCGACCCGGTGATCGGCCGTGATACCGAGATCCGGCAGGTGATCGACATCCTGATGCGTCGCCGCCAGAACAACCCGATCCTCACCGGCGAGGCCGGCGTCGGCAAGACCGCGGTGGTCGAGGGCCTGGCCCGGCGCATCGCCGAAAAGGACGTGCCCGAGGTGCTGCAGGGTGTTGAACTGCACACGCTGGACATGGGCCTGCTGCAGGCCGGTGCCAGCGTCAAGGGCGAGTTCGAGAACCGCTTGAAGAACGTGATCGACGAGGTCAAGAAGAGCCCGCACCCGATCATCCTGTTCATTGACGAAGCCCACACCATGATCGGTGCCGGCGGCGCCGCCGGGCAGAACGACGCGGCCAACCTGCTCAAGCCGGCATTGGCGCGCGGCGAGCTGCGCACCATCGCCGCCACCACCTGGGGCGAGTACAAGAAGTACTTCGAGAAGGACGCCGCGCTGGCCCGTCGTTTCCAGGTCGTGAAGGTGGAGGAGCCCAGTGAGGCGCTTGCCGCCGCGATGCTGCGTGGCATGGTCGGTTTGATGGAGTCGCACTTCGGCATCCGCGTGCTGGACGAGGCCGTGACCGAGGCCGTGCGCCTGTCGCATCGCTACATCAGCGGCCGGCAGCTGCCGGACAAGGCGGTCAGCGTGCTCGACACCGCCTGCGCCAAGGTCGCCTTGGGGCAAAGCGCGACGCCGGCCATCATCGAGGACACCCGCAAGCACCTGGACCGCCTGCAGGCCGAGATCGATGCGCTGCAGCGCGAGACTGCCGGTGGCAACGACCAGCACGGTGAACGACTGGCCGAGCTGCATGCGCAGCAGGCCGAAGCGCAGGCCGTGCTGGCCAACAACGAAGAGCGCCTGGGCCGTGAGCGTGAACTGGCCGGGCGCGTTGCCCAGTTGCGGCAGCAGCTGGAGCAGGCGCCGCCACCGCCACAGGCGCAGGGCGAAGCCATCGAGGAAGGCGAGGGCGATGTCGCCGTCGCCAAGCCGGCCAGCAAGCGCAAGGCCGCCAAGCCGGCGCAGTCGCCGCAGCATGCCGAACTGGCGACGCTGCAGGCCGAACTGAAGCAGTTGCAGGGTGAAACCCCGATGGTACCGCTGCAGGTGGATGGCACCGTGGTGGCGGAGATCGTGTCGGCCTGGACCGGCGTGCCGCTGGGGCGCATGGTCAAGGACGAGATCCGCACCATCCGCTCGCTGGGCAACCTGCTGGTGGAGCGCGTCATTGGCCAGGACCACGCGCTCGATGCCATCGCGCAGCGCGTGCGTACCGCCACCGCCAAGCTGGAAGACCCGAACAAGCCGCGGGGCGTCTTCATGTTCGTCGGCCCGTCCGGCGTGGGCAAGACCGAAACCGCGCTGGCGCTGGCCGACATCCTGTATGGCGGTGAGCGCAAGCTGGTCACCATCAACATGAGCGAGTACCAGGAAGCGCATAGCGTGTCGGGCCTGAAGGGGTCGCCGCCGGGCTACGTAGGCTACGGCGAAGGTGGCGTGCTCACCGAGGCGGTGCGCCGCAACCCCTACAGCGTGGTGCTGCTGGACGAGGTGGAGAAGGCCCACCCGGACGTGCTGGAGATGTTCTTCCAGGTATTCGACAAGGGCGTGATGGACGATGCCGAAGGCCGCGAGATCGACTTCCGCAACACCCTGATCATCCTCACCTCCAACATCGGCTCCGCGCAGATCATGCAGGCCTGCCTCAACAAGCCGGCCGAGGAGATCCCGGCCGCCGATGCGCTGGCCGAGGCGCTGCGCCCGATCCTGATGCGCAGCTTCAAGCCCGCCTTCCTGGGCCGCCTGAAGGTGGTGCCGTACTACCCGATCAACGACGACGTGCTGGTGAAGATCATCACGTTGAAGCTGGGTCGCATCCGCGACCGTGTCGTGGCCAACCACAAGGCCACTTTCAGCTGGGACGACAGCCTGGTTGAAGCCGTGTTGGCGCGTTGCACCGAGGTGGATTCGGGCGCGCGCAATGTGGACCACATCCTCAACGGCACCCTGTTGCCGGAGATTGCCGAAAGTGTCCTGGCTGCGATGGCGGAAGGAAACCGCATCAACGCCATCAAGGTCACCGCCGGCAAGAAGGGTGATTTCAAGTACAAGGTTTCTTGATTACCAGCAAAGGAGAATGACGATGGAATTCTATGGATTTGACCGCGAAGCCGCCCTCAAGCATTGCGACAGCCTGGAGGTTGGCCTTGCACGTGACCTGGACCGCGTCCGCGCCTGGAACCGGGTGCGCCCGGAACACGTGATCGAACTGCTGGATACCGCTGCACCGGCCGCACGCTGGGAAGCGCGCAACGTGGCCGCGCAGATCAGCCGCGGCTCTTGGCGCGTGCACATGGACGCGGCGGTGGTCGGCAAGCCGCAGCTGGTCAGCAACGCGCGCGAGGTGCAGATCACGGCCGGTGGCCGCGACTATCGGCTGAAGATCAGCGAAGGCGTGCGCCTGCAGCTGGAAGAGATCGTCCAGGGCGTGTGACCACTCCCGCGCGCACTGGCCGGTACCGGCAATGCGCGGGGCAGGGGGGTGCACGAATGCAGCGGTAGCGTGAACGGAACGCATGCCTGAGGGGGCAGGCACGCGTACTGCAAGGCAGGGAACGACCATGGATCTGGCAAGCAACATACTGGCAGCGCTGGCGGGGCCGGCGCATGCACAACGCTTCCTGCGGCTGCATACCGCGCTGGGAAGCGAGGTGCTGGTGGCTGAAACCCTCGATGGCGTCGAGCAGGTCGATGGCCCGGGCTTCCAATGGACCATCACCGCGTTGTCCACCGATGCCGGGTTGGAGCTGGGGCCGCTGGTCGGCCAGGCCGCCCTGCTTCAACTGCAACAGGCCGACGGCAACCTGCGCCCGCTGCATGGCCGGATCACCGCCGCCGAGCGCATCGGCAGCAATGGCGGCCTTGCCCGCTACCGCCTGCGCCTGCAGCCATGGCTGGCGTTCCTGTCCCAGCGCGTGGACAGCTACGTGTTCCACGACAAGACCGTCGTGCAGATCGTGGAGGATGTGTTCGCCGACTACGGCGTGTTGGCACCGGCGTGGCGCTGGTCGTTGCGTGATGCCAACCAGTACGCGCGGCGCAGCCTGACCACGCAGTACCAGGAGAGCGACCTGGCCTTCGTGCAGCGCCTGCTCGCCGAAGAAGGCATCTATTACTGGTTCGAGCACGAGGGGCAACCTTCGGACGCGGACTTCGGCAAGCACACGCTGGTACTGGCCGACCACGGCCACGACGCCACCGATGCGGGCAGCGTGCGTTTCCATCGGCGCGATGAAAGCGAGCGCAGCGACACCGTGCAGCGCTGGGACGTGGCGCGGCGGTGGCGCACCCACCGCGTGGAGCGCGCGACCTGGGACCACCGCACCCTCGAGCGCCGGCAGGCCAGCGCCGCGGCGGAGAGTGCCAGCGACTTCGGCATCGTCGACCGCGACACCGGCGGTCCTTACGGTTGGCAGGACAATGCGCGCGGACAACGCCGCGCCCAGCAGCACCTGGACGCGCCGCGCGTCCAGACCCACCAGATCGAAGGCGCCGGCCAGTGGCGGGCGCTCGCACCCGGCACCCGGTTCGGCCTGCAGCAGCATCCGCAGGTGCAGGGCGATGCCCGCTTCTTCTGCCTGTCGGTGCAGCACCAGGCACGCAACAACCTGGACGCCGATGTGTTCGATGCACTGGAGCAGCTGCTTGGGCCTGCGGCCATCGCGGTACCGTCGCTGCCTGCCGCACTGGCCGGCACCGCCCAAGCCGATGCAAGCCGCAGCGTGGAGACCGCCTTCTACGACAACCACTTCGTCGCGGTGCCGGCCGAGGTGAGTTACCGGCCGCAGACCGACGATGGCCATGGCGGGCGCCTGCATCCGCGCCCCACCATCACCGGTACGCTCAGCGCCATCGTGGTCAGTGACGGCGAGCCACTGCTGTCCGACCGTGACCACCGCATCAAGGTGCAGTTCCCGTGGCAACGTGGCGGCAACGGCAGCAGCGGGCGCGATCATCCGGGCGGTGACAACAATGCCAGTGCCGACGGCAACGCCTGGACCTGGGTGCGCGTGATGACGCCCTGGGCCGGCGACAACTGGGGCGGCGTGGTGTTGCCACGACGCGGACAGGAAGTGCTGGTGGCCTTCCTGGAAGGCGACATCGACCGGCCCGTGGTGGTCGGCAGCCTTTACAACGGCCGCGGCCAGCAGGATGCACAGCACAACCAGATCAACGGCGGTGGCGCCAACGCCACCGGCAACGCGGCGGCCTGGTTCGAAGGCAACGACCACGCCGCGGTGTTCACCGGTTTCAAGAGCCAGGCGCTGGCCGAAAGCCAGTCCGGCACCGGCGGCTACCAGCAACTGCGCTTTGACGACACCCCCGGCCAAGGCCGCACCCAGCTGTCCACCACCCAGCACGAAAGTGCGCTCACGTTGGGGCATGTCAAAGCGGGGCAGGACAACGTGCGTGGCGCCGAGCGCGGCTTCGGCGCCGAGCTTTCCACCCGCGCCCAGGGCAGCCTGCGTGCCGGCAAGGGCCTGCTGCTGACCACCGAGCAGGGTGCACAGCAGCTCTCCGCGTCGCAGGCGCTGTCGCAGCTGATGGAAGGCCAGAACCTGTTGAAGTCATTGGCCGACTCGGCGAAGGAGCAGAAGGCGCAGCTGCCCAAGGACCAGGACGAACTACCTGCGGACAAAATGCTGAGCGAGTTGCAGGAGCAGCTCAAGGCGACGCAGGGCGGCAGCAGCGGTGGCGCCATCGCCGGTGGCGGCGGTGAGGCACCGGGTTGGAGCGCACCGGCACTGCTGGGCAGCGGCGTGGCCGGCGTGCTCAGCCTGACGCCTGCCGACCAGGCCTGGGTGAGCGGCACGCACACCCTGTTGAGCGCGGGCGTGGCCCTGAACTGGATGACGCAGGGTGCGCTTACCCTGGCCGTCGCCAACGGCCTGGTCGTCTATACCGTTGGCCAGAAGGCACGGGGCGAGAGCCCCAACCAGGAGAGCGGCATCGCGTTGCACGCCGCGCAAGGCAAGGTCAGCGCCAGGGCGCACAAGAACCTGGCCAAGGTGGCCGCCAAGACCGACGTACGCATCGCCAGCACCGAAGCGGACGTGCAGTTGTCCGCCCCCACCAAGCACCTGCTGGCCAATGCCGCCGGTGCGTACATCCGGATCGAGGGCGACAACATCGAGCTGGGCGCGCCGGGGAAGATCGAGTTCAGGGCGAGCCAGAGGGAGTGGGTGGGGCCGGCGAGTACAAGCGGCTCTCAATCCATTCCGGAAGCCGAGCTGAAAGCATGCCCCACCAAGGATGATGCGGCAGCTGCATCTGGCGCCGCTTTTGTCTGAAGATGGATACAAACCAAAAAAAACAGTCCATTCAACGGTTTCTGGCTGAGCGTGCGGCTGGTTCGGAACACGGGCTTGTCGTGATGCTGGATCGCTTCCTGGATCGCGGCGCGGGTTTCCAGGAGTTCGTTGGCCGCGATTGCCATTCGGTTGACGTGTGTTTGAAGCACCCTGCATTCACGGATGTCTGCCGCACGCCGCGACTTGTTCATATCAGGCCAGAAGACTCCGACCTGATTGCGTGCGTCCTCGACCTCGCGTTGCGAGAGCAGGCCTTCCCTCTACAGGAAGCTGCTGCCGGATTGTCCGTGGCCGGATGGATGGAAACCGATGCTCCGCTGGAAGTCTTGGCCAGGCATTTCGCAGTAACAATGGAGCAGCGCCTTGGGACGACCGGCCAACTGCGGGTGTTGCGGATCTCCGATCGACGCGTACTCGAGTTTGTCTGGGCTCTTCTGGATATTCCTCAGCGGCGCTCGTTGTTGGGTCCCATCACTCACTGGCATTTCATTGATCGACGAGACGAGATACAGAGCCTTGCTCTTAAGGACGGCGATCAACGCCACGAAGTTTCCGGCCAGAGGTTGCGACTCGATCACGCACAGTGGCTGGAGTTGGAGCAATGTCAACAGGTCCAGGAGATGGCTCGTGGTTGGAAAGGCATGGTTGAGGTGCTTCCCAAGGATTACCTTCGCCAGTTGCGTGCGGCGCTTGCCTCCGCAAAACGTCTTGGCTTGTCGGTAAATCACGATATTCAACTGTTGGCGGCCTACATATTGCAGATTCATCCTTTGCTCGCCAGCCATCCCACGGTGGTTGCGTTGGTTGAGCGCTCAGTAGCCGAGCGGTCGCCGTTGATGGATGCCTTGGCTGAGATTCCCGATCCGGAGGGTTGGGACCAGATCAAGAGTGAACTGGGGCCGGTCAGGTTCCCCCACTTTGCCTTCGACACGGCGCAAACTTAAGGAACACAGGAATGTTCGACGGTAACCAGCCGATAATGACTTACGGCCCCAGGGCCATTCAAGCCGCGAGTGCAGCAAGCCGATGTGGCCAAGGCGGTTGTCCATCGTGTGTGAAAACAGGATTGCCCGTGCTGGTGGTGAGGCCCGGGGTGGTCGCCAAGCCTTTCATGTCCGGTATCCAAGGGCATCTTTCGCCATTGCTGCGGGGGATTGGCCTGCCCAAGCTCAAGTACCTTGATTACGCGGCGCGCACGCTGCGCGAGGGGTACCTTTACGCTTTTTATGAAAAGGCCCATACGCCGGAGATCAAGGCACAAGGTGGCTGGCAGGTGAATCTGGTGGACGAAGGTGGCTACCTGACCCCGGTTCCGCTCTCGCCTATTCCATTGGTCGGGGTGGGTGAAGTGCCGCGGTTCTCGTGTGAGCGCACGGCCGGTTATGCTGCTGCGATGTTGTTTGTCATTCCCGATGCGAAGAACACGGGAAGAGTATGGGTGGCTTTCAGCGAGAACCCCTGGGCTCCCAAGGTCTTGGAACGCTACGCAAAAGACGAGGGCTTGCGGAACAGGAGAATGACCTGCATCAACGCTCCAGCAGCGTCGTGCCCGGCGTCGCTCCCGTTCACTGCGGGTTCTGCAGAGCAAC
Organism: Stenotrophomonas sp. LARHCG68; assembly: GCF_052871705.1. Taxonomy (NCBI): domain Bacteria; kingdom Pseudomonadati; phylum Pseudomonadota; class Gammaproteobacteria; order Lysobacterales; family Lysobacteraceae; genus Stenotrophomonas; species Stenotrophomonas sp. LARHCG68. The sequence continues at coordinate 1,641,703 of NZ_JBIXJV010000001.1, forward strand.
TCATCTACGACTACTCGTACACGACCGTGGCATTGGCGGGCGATGCTGGGCCATACCCGCGCTGGAGCCCGCGCATGGCTAGTGGACTTTCCATGGAGCTGAAACTTCCGGGAACAGCGCCCCCCCGGATGCGTTCTGAGGTCGCGCAGGATGTTGTGGTTGCTGCCAGGGAAATGCTGTCGCGGGGGCGCAACCAGTATTCCGAATCTGATCTGCGGATGGTCATGGTTGATGATGTTGTGGGCATTGCTCATGAAACTGCGGTGCTGCGCACAACCTACTTCAAGAGTGCGAATGACTACGTCCTTGGCCGTGCCGACGGAAACGCGGAGAAGGCTGACTGGATGCTCAAGTCGGCCCTGAGCATAGAAGGCTTGATGGGCAGCCTGAGGCAGGCAGGCCAACGTAAGCAGCAGGAGTACGACGAGGCAGGGTACTCGCGCTATCACAACACCTCGATGATGCACGACGTATTTGTGCAACTTCAACAGGGTAAGCAGCTCCCGGCTGAAGCGGAGTTTGTGCCCAATAGGCAGGTGAATGTCGCCGCAGGCGGTCCATTGGCTTCAGGCTATTCCGTTCCCGACTATTCGGTTCCTGGAAGGGTAGTTCTGCCTTCCCCGGTCAACCAGGCGGAGGAACAGTGCGAAAAGCTCCGTAAGAAGCTTCGTGGACGGGGAGCGAAAGCGGACTATCGGAGTTTTCTCGACGCCTACGAGACGCATGCTCGAAGGGATGCGGAGGGAATTCTGGCAATGGAGGGGGATCATTTCGATTGCCTCGATTGCGCCCCGAGAAAATTTCTGTTCGAGTACGACTTCGATGAGGACGATAAGCTCAGCGGCTTCTTCTATGCGTGCACCGCTGCTCGCGTCCTTCATGGCGGCCATATCACCGGCAACACCGCACAGGAGCAGGGGGAGGCTGGCGCCGGCAATCTGGGGAAGGGCAAAGGCGGGGAATGGTACGCGCGCTACCTTGGCGATGACCCGACCTTGAAGGAAAACATCCTGTTGAGAGCGTTGCTTGGCAATACCTCGCAGGGCTTCAAGGAGTGGCTCGACAAGCGGGACGGGCACTTCGGCATGATGGGCAACGTTCTCGATAATGTTGAGGAACTTTCGCGGAATCCCGCGGCAGCGGGCTGGGTGAGGTTCGGAGGGAAGCATTCAAATGCATTGCGCATGCTTGCTTCCGGGTATGTGTCCGGGCTGCTGCCGATTGTCGGGGGAGCGGCATGTCTGCTTCAGTTGGCAGGGCGCATGACGCCCGTCGCCCTGGCGCGGATGACGAGTTTGATTTCATTGGTAAGCAATGCCGGTGCCCGCCACGCTGGCGTCACTTTGGTCGGCGTCACCATGCCGCTGTATAAGGCGCTGCGCGTATGGCGGCGGATGATGATAAATACGCAGGATGCGGCAATCGCCGCAGGACGTGTCACCGCAGCGAAAGGAACGGCGGTCGTCAACTTCAGCAGCATGCTGAAATCTATTGGCGCGACTGCGGCTGCTGATACGTTGGTTGAAGTCTACATGTGGGTGGATAAGGCCCCGCGCGAGATGGAGGCTTGGGCGCAGGCAAATGCGCTGAAGTCGGTTGCGCTGACAGGGGCCATTCGTCAAGGATCGAGAGCGGCCCAGTACGCCATTCGATTGATGCCAGGCGTAATGAGTGGAGCCTGGACTCAGGCGACCCGCCATATCAACGGGGCCACGCTTGCACAGCTGACAGGGACAAGCGGAAAGGTATTGGCCAATGGAACGGCGATCATGGCTGGTGGCGCCGGGGTGCTTTCTGTTCTTTCAGTGATGAAGAACTATGAGCAGTTCAAGAATGGTAATGAGGCCGAGCGAGCAGAGGCTGCTGTAGGAATGCTGACGGGGGCATTAGCATTCAGCGGGGCTGCTCTTACGCTGCAAGAACAGATATATAAGTCTCAAAGTAAGGACTTGCAAGCACTGTCCATGAAGGCGTGGGCGGGGAGGCTTATTGCAGCAGCATCATTCATCGATGCATGTGTGACTCTGGGCAAAGGTTTATACGCGGCACGCAGAGGGAATTACTCAGCATCAGGTGTTCTTGCATTGCAAGCAATAGTGTTGCTTGGGGCGGGTGTCACTGCATGGGCGGCAGCACTAGGTTCGTCTGCGTCATTCCTCGGAATTGGCATGACTGGCTGGGGGCTTATTCTTGCGTTACTCGGAATCGGGTTGACATTTCTCTATTATTACCTGAAAGACTCTCCGTTGGAGGAATGGGCGGCGCGCTCTATTTGGGGCGAGAATCTTGGCGACCATTTTCAAGGCTTGGCGATAGAGCAACGAGATTTGGATATGCTGAGGCTTGGCGTAAAGATGGAGTTTGAAGTTCGTCTTTCTATGGAGATGGCTAGCCCCGGAGGCAAGGGAGTTTGGGCGAATGCATTGCCATTGTTTGCAATAAAGAATATGTTGCAAGATGTTGATTATTCGAAGCGTTTGGGGGCGGTGGAAGCAAGGGTGCGCATTAGTATGCCGAGTGAGCTGTATCGCGAAGTAAATGTATACATAGGAATATATGCTTCAGTGTCAGGGGGGCGGGGGATGGCACTTCTCGGAGCATACATGCCTGGCACGAATCGCTGGGGGTTCCTGGAGAGTGAGTATCCAAACGTCAAAGATTTGAGAGATAGCGTGCTGCAGATGGGGCATGAGAATGGAGAGAATGGGAGTTATATAATTTCCAAGTCGAGTGGAATGCCTTTTATTGGGTATGAAAACGCGCACGCAATAGTTTGGGTGCAAGAAAAGGATGCGAGCAGCGATGCCGCAGAAGATGGCGCGGACTTCAAGATTAAGTTAATCGACGGGGAGTAACTGGTGGCGAAATTGAAAGAAACCTGCGTTCCCGTTTGGAAGCAGCCGGAGTTGCAGTTGGCGTTTGATCCTCGTCTGCATAAGTCAAATGCACATGCTCGAAGGAATCCATATCGTGTGTTGCCATCGAATTATCGAGAGTCATTATGTGTTGATCCGGTGTCCGTGGACGCGATTCTGCGAGTTTATCCGTTCGGCTTGGAGGTTGGAACGGTTCGTGGCGAGTATGCAAAAAACGTGGGATGGTCGAAATTTTCCGCATTCTTTATGTGGGCTGTTAGTATCTTCATGCTTGTAGCGACATTTAATATGTGGGCTGGTTCTGGATTTAGGGTGTCAGCCTTCTTGGTATATTTTGTCTCGTTGATCGCGTTTGCTTCATATTTCATTTTTTGTTTCGGATTCTACTTCTGGCGACTGGCGACGTGGAGTTCGTTGGATGATCCAGTTTTATTTAATCAAAAGACGCGGATGGTATATGTTCTTCCTTACGAAAAAGGAGGGTTTTTCCGATTCTGGAAGGATGGTATGCATGGTGCGCCAGTGGCTTACAGCTGGGATAGGCAGATTCACGCGCGAATCTATAGTTACTTCTATAGGGGTGGGGGTTCGGTCGCGGAGGGTTTTGAACTTGGGTTGCTTGCTGTGCGCGAAGGAACGAATAACGAGGTTGAACGCCTGATTCAGCTGGGTGTCCAATCCAATGGCTTCGACAGCACACAGTTGGCGCTGTGGGAGCACATCCGCCAGTACATGGAGGAAGATGGTCCGCCGCTGCAGCCAGGCGACAAGCTGCGCGCAACGGATCTGTCGCGTGTCCCAGAGTTCCCGCCTGAGATTGTTGCTGCAGCCGGCGGCCCGGCATTGGACCAGGAAGCTATTGATCAGTTGGTACAGCAGAAGGCGAGGCCATAATCAGGAACGGATGCTTCCTTCGTCCTTGCAATGTGATGCACGGATGCACGGATGCACGGATGCACGGATGCAGGCCTGATGATGTGGGCTTCTTCAGAGGAGAGAGATGATGTCGATCATTGAGTGGTCAGCACGACCTGATAATTGGACGTCACTAGCTAACGGATGCATCTCTTGATGCTTCGCGAGACGACGGTAGCGGAATGGAAGAAGGCCGAGCCGGAAGTCGTGTTTGGGCGCGAGCTCTTCAAGGAGAACGCGCATGCGCGGCGTGCGCCATTTCGCGTTCTACCTGCGGATCATGAAGTGTCATTGGAGGTCGATCCGGTTGCTTTTGATGCCGTGCTGAGAGTTCATCCCGATGCGCTGGAGGTGGGCACTGTTCGTGGTGAATATTCGAAGGATATAGGGTGGTCTAAGTTTTCGGCTTTTTTTATGTGGTCTTTTGGGCTGCTGTTTTTCTCCCTCATGGTTTATGTGAATATTTTATCGATCCGTTTTGAAAGAGGTATTGATCTATTCGTAATTGTGACTTTTGGTTTCGGTGCATATTTCATGTTTTGCTTTGGCTCATACTTTTGGAGATCCGCCAGAATTAACTCTCTGGATGATCCTGTCCTGTTCAACAGGAAGTCCAGGTTGGTCTGCATTCTTCCCTATATAAAGGGTGGATTTTTCAAGTTCTGGAAGAGTGGTTCCCATGGAGCGCCCGTCTCCTACAGGTGGGATGATCAGATCAAGGCGCGTATCTACAGCTACATTTATTTCCGAGGGGCGAACCTCGCTTCCGAAGGTTTTGAGCTGGGTTTGCTAGCCATCCGCGAGGGAACCGGTAACGAAGTCGAGCACCTGATTCAGCTGGGCGTCCAATCCAACGGCTTCGACAGCACGCAGTTGGCGTTGTGGGAGCACATCCGGCAGTACATGGAGGAAGACGGTCCGCCGCTGCAGCCAGGCGACAAGCTGCGCGCAACGGATCTATCGCGTGTTCCAGAGTTCCCGCCTGAGATTGTTGCCGCAGCCGGTGGCCCGGCATTGGACCAGGAAGCTATCGATCAGTTGGTACGGCAGAAGGCACGGGTGTAGTGACCCACTGAATCCGTGCTCAGGTGTCTTTTTTCCCAACGGAGACACCGATGAGCGAAATGATGGACGAAGAGATCAAACGCTGGGCCGCCGGCGCAAGTCGGCGCTGGCCCTCGATATCACCTCGGGCAAGACGAACGCGGCTGCAGCCAGCCATTAGTTATGGGCGTGGCAGTAAGTACATGATTACCGAACACCGCCGTCAAGCTAACCCTCGTGGCGCGGGTATGAGTGGCCCGAAAAGACTGGCTTCGGGAATATTGGGGTGCGTGCGAGTTCTTAGCCCTCCCGATACAGGTGGCGTGTTGAGTGCGACGGATAAGGGCGGGGTTCGATGGGCTACGGGATATTATGGAAATGAGTTTGTCGATGGTAACCGTGCGTCTCAGATGTATGCCGGAAGCTGTTTCGCAGCCGAACCTTGTGATACCAACGCCTGATGGTTTGTGTAGATCAATCACGATGGCTGACGCGATATGATCTCGGAAGATCGGCTGCGCGCAAGCCCCGCTGAAGAAGTGTCGCTTGATGGCGGTATCCCGTTGATCGTGCCACGACGCCGGCCTATGTATCCCTTGCCCCTTAAGGGTAAGTATGGTCGGTCGGATGATCTGGTGCTCGACGTGAATTCCAATTCGATGAGAATTTCCTCCGGAGGAAGCGGCTCCATTGCTGCGAATGGGGGTATATTCTTCTTGATGCTTCTTTGCGTGGGCATGGTGTTTCTTGGGAGCTGGGTTATATTTAGTGAGTATCAAAGAACTGGCTCGGTTGGTATTTCTATAATATTCGTATGCGTTTTTATTTTTTCCATATTTGGAGGAGGGGCGTTTGGTTTTTTAAGGCACTTGATGCGTGAACCTGTCGTTTACCCGCTGCTCATTGATCGGAAGAATGGGCGGTTGGTGCAAATGCAAGGCAGTCAGCGAGTGGAGGCTCAGTGGAATGATTTGCGCCCATATATTGAGCCAGTCACCAGTGTTAGTACGGCTGGCGCCTCCACCTCCTGCAATCTGCACCTGATCCAGCCCAGCGAGGATCGTAAGCGCGCATGGAAGTGCATAATGGTGCAGAATGCCTTGGGTCTATACGATTGTCTGTCGACCTACGAATTTCTGGCGCGCTATATGGAGGGAGACTGGGAAGGGCTTCCTGATATTCATTTATTGCCAGGGGGGCGGCCTGGTTTCTGGGATGCTTATCGTTATGGTTTCTTTAATCCATGGATCGGCTTGCCTCGCTGGGAAGATCGCTCGCCTCGCTCACGTCGATGGATGTGGATCTTCACGCCGCTATGGACGATCCTGTTCTGGCCATTCGCGGTGATGCCTATCATTGGCAGTCGCTTTGGTTACATTCCAAAGTTCAATTCTCAAGATCTGACGCAGGCCGGGCACGACCCTGTGCGTGACGGTCCTGTGCCGGCAGTACTGCGGAGCAAGATCAAGCCCCCGCAGCCATTAGCTGCAGGTGAGAAATTGCTGTACTGGATCTCCTTGGGTGGAGGTACTTCCGTTTGGCTTGGATTTGGTCTGATGATGCTGTTGCTAATGCTGGATTGACCAAGATGGGTTCCAGCGCGCCATGTTATTTCGAACTGCCTATTCACGAAGGACTCGGAGCGATGTGGAGCTGCTGTTTTCGGATCGGCGTCCAGTCCAACGGCTTCGACAGCACACAGTTGGCGTGTGGGAGCATGTAGGGCAGCGACACCGTGCAGCGCTGGGACGTGGCGCGGCGGTGGCGCACTCACCGCGTGGAGCGCGCGACCTGGGACCACCGCACCCTCGAGCACCGGCAGGCCAGCGCCGCGGCGGAGAGTGCCAGCGACTTCGGCATCGTCGACCGCGACACCGGCGGTCCTTACGGTTGGCAGGACAATGCGCGCGGGCAACGCCGTGCCCAGCAGCACCTGGATGCGCCGCGCGTCCAGACCCACCAGATCGAAGGCGCCGGCCAGTGGCGGGCGCTCGCACCCGGCACCCGGTTTGGCCTGCAGCAGCATCCGCAGGTGCAGGGCGATGCCCGCTTCTTCTGCCTGTCGGTGCAGCACCAGGCACGCAACAACCTGGACGCCGATGTGTTCGATGCACGGGAGCAGTTGCTTGGGCCTGCGGCCATCGCGGTACCGTCGCTGCCTGCCGCACTGGGCCGGCGACAACTGGGGGGGCGGCTCTCCAATCATGACCCAGGTCCCAACTGGTGTTTACGAAGCATGGGTTCGACTTTACGTTCCGGCTGAGCTCCGGAAATTGGTTCGTTGTGAGCTGGGCTTCTCTGTTTACGAAAGCGTAGAACAGAGGAAACAGTGGAAGCTTAATTCTGATGATAGGATTATTGATGGCGCAGGAGCAAAGGTGCTTCCTTTTATCGAAAGTGACAGCTCGATAGAGCGACGATTGGAGATGAATCGTTCCGCCCTTTCGAAGGGTGTTGGATATGTAAGGGTCTGCGATTCGCCTGCGGACGGGGTGTTATTAATGAAGTTCTGGAGTGAGTGATGTCAAAAGAAGACAATCCGGACTATCAAGTGTTGGTTCCTGTCTGCAAATCAGGTGAGCCCTGGTTCGAATTTGATGCTGATATTGGAGGCAAGACATCTTTGCCCGTGCTCTCCCCGTATCGCGCTGCTCAGCCGGCAAAGGATGTGCCGGCACACGAGAGGGCGAGCGGTTGTGATTCCATTTTGGCAGTGCATGAGGACGCAATTGTTGTTGGGGCGCCAGCCGGAACCTCGGATGCATTCGCGATGTTGGTTGTTTTCTCTGTGCTTTTTTTTGTCGCGGCAGCTGGGATGATGTATTTGTCGGTTGATGCCTTTTTGGCGCATGTCAATGCTGAGGTCGGCTTTAATTTGCCGATCTCTATAATAGCCTCATTGGTCTCACTGTTTCTATTGAACTTCTCATTTTTCTGTTTTCGGCTGGCTTTCTTGACTCCCCGAGATCAGCCGGTTGTTTTCAATAGGAGAACGGGCGAGGTTCATTTCTTTACGATAATTCCAGTGCGTTTCTGGAAGTTCTGGAGCCTGGCTGGCGTTGGAGCGGTAAAGACGCGTCGTTGGGAGGATGCCTACGTACGGAGCTACCATGTAAACGAGTTGACCGGAGAGGCAATGCGCTCGTCTTACTCGTTGGCGCTCCTTTGGGCTGCTCCGGCGACGCGTCGTTTGTGCACTGACGTCGTGAACATTGGCTATAAGGGCTGGTGGGAAGATGAGTTACTTTGGAGGCTCTACGAACACATTCGTCGCTACATGGAAGAGGGAGGGGCACCGCTTCCAGAGGGGGAGCGCCTAAGGACGTCGGGCCATGGAAAAATGCCTGAGTTTCCGCAGCATGTGATCCTTGCCGCAGGCGGGCATGCATTGAGCGAGGCGGAGATCATTCAGCGATTTAATTCGCAACGGTGAACTGGCGGGACAACATCAAGCTTAGCTTCGCGGAGTTGATCTGGCCGGCGGTCCGTGCCCTAGTCGGAGTGGCATCCGGCGACTGGATTGCCTGGGACATTCGGGAGGCAACCAGCTGATCTCTTGCAACAGGGGTTGCTTCAACTGGTTATGCTGGATGATGACCCGCCCCCAAGGAGAGCAGCTTGCATAGGAGGAATTCACTTATTGCCCGCCGCGCAGCGAAATGTGTTTGATCTATTGGGATTAATCGGAATTATGGATTGGTCGAGCGGCGACATCTTTGGGGGCGGAGATGGTAAGGAATGAAATCGAGTCATTGTCATTGATACTATGGCGAGGGAATCTCCGCCCCTATTTAAATGACCTCGTTGCACTTTCTCTGTTCCAGAGGGGGGGCCGTGAGGATCCCTGGCAGAGGTAGATTCATACGATGGAGAGTACCAATCAATTACCCACTCAAACCCATGATCGATCATGTCATATAGGCCGAGTGGCGTTGATGGGTACAATCCAATGGATGAAAAATAGCTTCGTGTATTGTGTTTGGCCTCAAACTCAGCGTAAGACTCGTAGTTGGCGACGTTTCTTCCGTCATCGACGGCTCCATTGTCAGTCGGCCAGACGATAAACTGCCCGCGATTTCGAGCGGCGAATTCCCACTGGGCTTCAGTAGGCAGGTCCATCTTTCTGCCAATCTCTTTCCCGATCCATTGGCAATAAGCTTGTGCGTCGTTCCAATCCACCCCGGCAGCCATGTTGGGTAGGTCGCGGTAGCTCAGATCCATTTCTTGCTGCGCAATCTTTGGTTTTCCCATTGCGGCAGTGAAGATGTCGAAATCTTCATAAGTCACCTTGTAAGCACCCAGGGAGTAGTCACTGAGTGTTACTTCATGCAGGACGTCATCGTTCCGGTCACCTGAATATGGCAGGTTGACTTTAGGATCTATGGGGCCGAAATCCCCCATCAAGAACTTCCCGCCCTCGATGGCGACGAGGTTCTTCAATGTCTTCTCCTTCAAGGCGTCAATCCTCTGCTGAAGGGCTGGATCGACAATGCCATGAGAATTGGGACTTGGTTCGGCGTTGCAGCCGCCAGTAGCAAAAAGCGGAAAGGTCGTAATGCAGAGTAGTAGCGGTTTCCGTAGGATCATCGGTTTGCGTCATCGAGGCCGGAGGATTGAGTTGATCGTACCAGCCTGCATGTGATCGGATGGCGTCATCTTAAGGGCCAGGGGTTTGATCCGATAAATAGAGATCAAATGATTGATGGCGTTGGAAATGGCTATATGAAAGAGTACAGGAAGCATGGAGAAAAGCTTCTTGGGGCGTTTCCAAAGGGGCATTCAGTTGCATCTCTGGGTAATATGGATGCGGCGACGTCGCCCAACGGAGACAATGAGACGAAGCACGGGCTGTCCAATCCAATGGATCCGATATCACGGGTATAGTTTGATATCGGATGCAAGGAGGCAAGTGCGCGTGGATGGTTCACCGAACGGAAACAATGACACCGATGCGTGGGAGTAGCCGCGGCATGTCGTTTGGGATGCGCCATCTTCCGGACAGGAGTGGTGGGTGGGGACAGCTGCTGGGCGTCGGGCGCGATGAAGGGAGCGCCGAACCCGCCTCTCTGAATGCCATCCAGTCGATCAATGATTCTTTCATGACGTTCTCACCTGCCGTGGAAACTTCAGGCCGGGGATTTACGTTCATCCTGGGCTTGGTGATCGGATGTGCCGGCGTGAGCATGGTTCTGTCGCGGGTAGTGATTGGAGGAATACTCTCAAGGGCGGATTTTTGGCCTTACCTCGTGGGTGTCTATGGAGTCATCCTGCTGTTTGCGGGTGCGTTCTTTGCTTGGTCGATTTCCTCTGCAACACGTCTCTCTGTGCCTCCCGTGGTGCTGAGCAGGCGGCTAAGAAAGTTCTTCTGCTGGATTGACCGGAAGAGCGGCTGGGTCAGCATCGACTACGATGCGGCGCAGCCAATCTCCATGGTTTCCAGGAGCTACAGCCTGGCCGGCGCCGCCACCGGCTATGTGCTTGCCGTGGTCGATATTGAGGCGTCCGATCGTCGTATCCGTTCGTACGTTCCCCTGGCACAACCACATCGTGATGATCGAGCGCCCGGGATGATCTGGGAATTTGTTCGTCATTACATGGACGGCGACCCGGAAACGTTGCCGCCTGCGGACCCGCTACCGCCTGCGGATGATGCGCGGGCGGACCATGTGCTGCTGGATCGGCGGTTGTTCGGCGGCTTGGTGGATGCGCATCATCGCGTCAAACCGGGCGCGTTTCCGATGACGTATGTGTGTGTGGTAGGTGCCCTGATGTACTGGTTCGAGCGCGCCGGGCTCTGGATATGGCGCATCGCCCCCAGGCCGGAGTGGCCGCCGGAGATCCGTGCCGAGATGTCGATGCCCGCGCCCGCGAGCTCGTTCCGGACGCGGCCTCTCACCGAGGCGGAGCGTCTTGCGTATGCGGGCAAGCTTGGCTATCTGAACCGACGTTGGTTCGTGCTCGGCGCCATTTGCACGGTGATCGTATTCATGATGTTTGCCGTGCCTGGCATCCCGCCGTGGTTCTCGGAGTTGAACCGCTGACTGTGCCCAGGCGTGCCCAGACAACCCTCCGTGTGGTGGTGATCATCACGATTGCCATCCCGACGATCACGGATGCCCAACGGGAACGTTATCCGCACCCGCATTGACGTGCTTCGCCGGGTCGCGTTCAGCAGGGTAGGCCGAGCGTGCCAGCGAACGCATTGCGATGAAAGCTTGGGCTTTGCGCTTCGCGCGTGACCTGCTGCAGCTCACGCCTTTACATCGCGGGGCAGGCCGGATCCTTCCCGGTGACGTTGGCACAGACGCGGCGGCGACATTCCAGGCCTTGCAGGGTATTGGCGCCCGGACAGCGGCGCAGCTGTGCCTGGATGCCGGACTCGGTCGAGGCCGACTTCTTGCTGGCGACCTGGTCGAAGGCGGTGCGCTCGTCTTCGGCACGCTGTTGCTGGTCGGCTTCGATCTTGGCGATCAGGTCGTCCATGGTGCGCGGTTGCTGCGCTGCCGGCTTGGGCTTTTCATCTTCCTTGATGATGCCGAGCAACGTGCCGAGCAGGTTGTCGTTTTCCTTGCCCTTGGTGCCGGCACGCGTCGCTGGTTGCGCCCTGCGCGCAGGCGCAGATGCAGTCCGGCTGGCGGTTGCGGGGGAGGGCGTGGCGCCGGCTGCCGCCGGTGCCGCAGTGTTGCCGGGGTCGGCGAGCGCATCGAGCGGGTTGCCCTGCGCGGTGCCATCGGTGTCAGGGGCATCGACGATCATGGCCGCGCCATCGTTGGGCGCAGCAACAGGTGCGATGGGATGGCCGGTCGGGGCGCTGCTCTCGGGTGTCAGCGAGTACTCGTCCTGGTCCATGCCGGCACCGCCGCGCATCAGCGCCCACGCCAACAGCACCACGATGACCAGCACCGTGGCGGAGACAATCCACCACCACTTGCTATGGCCATTGCTGCTGGCAACACTGGGCGCACGCGGCGACGCGGCAGCCTGCCGGCCTTCCATGTCAGCCAGGATCCGTCCCGAATTCGGGGCTTGGGCCTTGGTCTGCTCTCCCCCTGAGAGAAGACTTGGCCGGTTGATTCCGCCATTATTCAAGTGCATCCAGCCCTTGGTTTGAGTCGGCTTCCGCCGAAGCGAATGGTGCATTCTTAGGGCATGCTTTTCGGCGCGTCAACCTGTCGGTTTCCATGGAGGATCAGTGTCAGTAGTTGCCGGTGTAGCGATTGCGGCTTTTTTGTTGGCGGCCTTGGTGTGTTGGGCACTGCTGTTTCCGGATGCAGTTGCGCGATTGCGCGAGCGCTTCCGAGCAAAGCAGATCAAGTCTCACAGCGTGGGTGCGGTTCGTCAGACAAAGGATGAGACGCCCATCGCCAAATCACGTATTTCATTTCGTGAAGAGCGACGTGGCCTGCGGGGTTGGTTGATGCGGCATTGGGTCGTCCTGACAACTGCGCTTGCGTTGTTGGCGGTGCCGCCGCTGGTCATCCTGTTGTCGCGGCAGACCGTCGTGCTTGCGGATTTCCGCGGCGACGACCTGTCCGAGTCCGGCTCGATGGTGGCGCAGCTGCTGCGGGGAGAGCGCCTGACACCGCCACCGCCGCCGCCGCCCGAGGTCTTCACGACGCAGGAAGTCCGTCGTCTACGCCCCGAGATCGTGACCGCGGACCGCAAGTGGGAGCAGATCGACGCCGATCTGCAGCAGCGCGTGTTGGCCATCTACGAGGTCATGCGGCGCCAGTACGGCTACGAGATGGTGTTGATCGAGGGATACCGCAGTCCCGAGCGCCAGGCCGAGTTGATGGCCGGTGGCAAGGCCACGCGTGCCGGTGCCTGGCAGAGTTGCCATCAATACGGGCTTGGCGTGGACAGCGCGCCCATCCGCGATGGCAAGCTGCAGTGGGACATGAACGATGAATGGACACGCCGTGGGTATTATCTGTACGGCGAGCTGGCTGAACAGGCAGGGCTTGATTGGGGCGGCAACTGGCGGAGCATCAAGGACTACGTTCACGTCGAGATGTCTGACAGATGCAAGGCAGCAAGGGCCATCAAACGTGCGGAGTTGTCTCAGCAAGGGTGATAAGAACACCTGACTGCTGGTATCGTTTCGCGAGGATGAGTCGGGTTGCTGCGACGCGGCGATGGAAAGACCGGTTCACACAGGATCAGGGAGCGTGATGTATGGCACGACCTTTCATAGTTGTCGGTGACAAGCTGTCCCATGGCGGCAGCGTGGTCTCTGGCGCGGAACACACCGACGTCGCGGGAAAGCCGGTGTCGCGGGTGACCGACCGCGCCGTCTGTGCGGTTCATGGGGCAACCACCATCGTCAGTGGCGATGCCACCGTCATCATCGACGGTCAAGCAGTGGCGCGTGAAGGCGACAGCACCGCCTGTGGGGCAACATTGATTTCCTCGCAGACCACGACGGGCCTGGGTTGAACCCGGCGATCACAGGAGCGCGCATGGAGCATAGCGACTGATGGCGGGATGGACGGGCAAGGCTGCTTCGGTGCTGCTGGTATTCATTGCCACCTGGGGCAGCGCGATCATGTATTGGCGCAGCACCGGTGCCACGCCGAGCGGCATGGACATGCTGCTGTACCTGGGGCTGTTGCCGGCGGGCGTGAGCAGTGCCGGCTTCATGGCGACCGGCTTGCTTCGCCAAGGGGCCGACAAGGCCTTGGAGAAGGCCACCCGCAGCCCTGACAACGATGCGGCGCCGGTTGCGCGTGAGGATGGCGTGAAGGTGGCTGCCGCTGCTGCGTTGACCGCCGGCCAGATCAACCTCGGCGTGGGCCTGGATGCGCCGGCATTGCTCGCGACTGCAGCTGCACCGCCGCGTCCTGCCTTGAGCGCACGGTTCCGTGATGGCCAGAACCTACCGGTACGCGTGAGCGAGGCCGCGCAGCTCGATGAGCTGGAAGTGCTCGGCGAGCGCGAGCAGGGCATCGATACCACGCCACGCGAGCGCCGGGCGCTGGCCCTGCTTGCGCCGGTTCTGGATGAGCTGTTGGGCGAGGCGGCGATGGCATTGCCCGTGCTCGAGGCCCGCGAGGAAGTGGTGGTCGCCGGGCTGCGCCGCAACGATGAAGGTCGCGTGGACAACGTGCTCACCGTCGAGCTGCTGGTCGCGCATGGCTGGTCCGATGCGCTGCTGCATTGGGTGCGCGATTGGCTGATGCAGCGGGTGCTCGAGTTCGGTGTCGATGGACGCCGGTTCGACGTGGCCGTCACCGTGGTCGGGGATGACAATCAGGCATGGCGCCACCTGCATCGGCTTGCCGATGCCCTGTCGCGTGCGCCTGACCGATGGCACCTGCTGCTGGCGTGTGATTCCTGCATCGACCCGGACGTCATCCAGGGCTGGCTGGCCAATGGCGTGCTGGCCACGGCCCGTCACCCGGAAGGCAGGACGCCGGGCGAAGGCGCCGCCGGCGTGCTGCTCGCAGGTCCCGGCATGGCCACCGAAGGCAAGGGTTGCCTGTGGCCGCCGCTTGCGCTGGAGGCCGATGCCACGCAAATGGCGCGGCCGGCCGAACGTCGCCGCCACCTGACCACTGCGGCGAGCCAATGGAAGCAGTCCTTGCCGCAGGACGAACACAGCGTGCAGTTCGTCCTGCACGATGCGCGGCAGGGCAGCGACGGCGTGGTGGATGCCGCGCTGGCGGCGTCGGCCTTGAACCCGGACCTGGAATTCGGCACAGGCAACCTGTCGCTGCCGGCCAGCGCGGGCGAGCTGGGGCCGGTGCTGCCAGTGGCGATGCTCGCGCTGGCATTGGAACAGACACGACGAAACACCGGACCGGTGCTGCTACTGGCCGGCACCGAAGCGCAACAGCGTGTGCTGGCACTGGTCAGTGCCGGCAGCACACCTCAGGCGGCTGATCTGCCGTCGACTACTTGAACCTGGATTCCCCCGCATGAGTTTGAGCAACTTCAGCTATTACCTGCGCGACTACCGGCTATGGATGTTGGTGGGCCTGATCGGCGCAGGCGGACTGGCCTGGTACGGCGAGGCCGAGGCGCGCGAGATCGGCATCTGGGTGGCGATCGTGCTGGGCGCGCTGCTGTTGCTGGCGTTGATCGTGTGGATCATCAAGCGGATATTGGCGCGGCGCGCGGCCCGGAAGGTCGAGGCGCTGGTGCAGGGCGAGGCCGACCGTGCGGTCGCCAACGCCCAGCCCGCGCAACGCGGCGACACCGAGGCGCTGCGGCAGCGGATGATGGATGCCGTGAAGCAGATCAAGTCCTCGCGCATGGGCGTGCTGAAGGGCAGTGCGGCGCTGTACGAGTTGCCGTGGTACGTGATCATCGGCAACCCCGCCGCCGGCAAGAGTTCGGCCATCCTCAACTCGGGGCTGCAGTTCCCCTTCGAGGACAACCGCAGCAACGTCGTGCAGGGCATCGGCGGAACGCGCAACTGCGACTGGTACTTCACGACCAATGGCATCGTGCTCGATACCGCCGGCCGATACTCGGTGAGCTCGGAAGACCGGATGGAATGGCTGACGTTCCTCGGCCTGCTGAAGAAGAACCGCCCGCGCGCACCGATCAACGGCGTGATCATCGCCGCCAGCATCGCCGAGCTGTCCGGCGGGAAGCCCGAGTTCGCGATGGAGCTGGCCAAGAACCTGCGCCAGCGCGTGCAGGAGATCACCGAGCAGCTGGAAGTGTTCGCACCGGTGTACGTGCTGTTCACCAAGGCCGACCTGATCGCCGGTTTCAGCGAGTTCTTCCGCAACCTGGACCCGGGTGAGCGCGAGCATGTGTGGGGCGCGACGCTGCCGTTCGATGCGCACCAGCAGACCGATGCCTTGGCCGCCTTCGACACGCACTTCGATGAGCTGGCCGATGGCATGAAGGAAATGGGCCTGACCCACATGGCCATGCAGCGCGGCCGCGAGGTATCCCCGGGCCTGCTGTCGTTGCCGCTGGAGTTCGTGGGCATCAAGCCGGCGCTGCGCACCTTCATCGCCACGCTGTTCGAGGACAACCCCTACCAGTTCAAGCCGGTGTTCCGCGGCTTCTACTTCAGCAGCGCGTTGCAGGAAGGCCGCTCGGTCCACCATGCCTCCGAACGCGTGGGCCGGCAGTTCGGCCTGCAGCGTGGCTCGAACGAGGACGTCGCGCCCACCGGGCAGACGGCGTTCTTCCTGAAGGACCTGTTCCGCAAGGTGATCTTCGCCGACCGCGAACTGGTGCGGCAGTACTCCAGCCCGCACCAGAACCGCCTGCGCTACGGCGTGTTCCTCGGTGCGGTCGGCGTGCTGGCCTTGGCGCTGGGCATGTGGACCTGGTCGTACACCACCAACGCGCAATTGGTGGAGAACGCCACCAAGGACCTGCAGCAGGCTGTGCAGGTGCAGAAGGACCGGCTGGACCTGAAGTCGCGCATCGATGCGTTGCTGCTGCTGCAGGACCGCATGGAACAGCTGGACCGTTACCGCAAGGAAGGCGGCATCACCACCAGCCTGGGGCTGTACCAGGGCGATGCGATCCGCGAGAAGCTGCTGCGCGAATACAACCACGGCATGCAGCAGGTCATGCTGGCGCCGACGGTGTCCAACCTGGAGAACTACCTGGGCCAGGTGGTCGCGCAGCGCGACAAGCTGGGCCAGGCCGGGCCGGCGGTCGCCGACGGCGAGGTGCTCTACCAGAATGCATCGCCGACCAATACCAATGACGCGTACAACGCGCTCAAGACCTATCTGATGCTGGGCAATCCCAAGTATGTGGAAGGCGCGCACCTGTCACAGCAGCTCACCCTGTTCTGGCGCAACTGGCTCGATGCGAACCGCGGCCAGATGAGCCGCGAGGAGATGGTGCGTTCGGCCGAGAAGCTGATGACCTTCTACGTGGCCCAGGCCGACAAGCCGGGCTGGCCGCAGGTCCAGAACCGGGTCACGCTGGTGTCGGACAGCCGCGAGGCGCTGGGCCAGGTGATGAAGGGCCAGCCGGCGATGGAGCGCGTGTTCGCGCAGATCAAGGCGCGTGCCGGCGCGCGCTTCGGCACGGTCACGGTGGACAGCCTGATCGGCGAGGAGCGCAACGGGCGCCTGATCAACGGCAACTACGCGATTTCCGGTGCCTTCACCCGCAAGGCGTGGGAAGACTACGTGCAGGACGCCATCAAGGAAGCGGCCAATACGCAGCTGAGCACCACCGATTGGGTGCTGGGCACCACCGAGCAGAGCGACCTGTCGCTGGCGGGTAGCCCCGAGCATGTCTCGCGTGAACTGGTGGGCCTGTACAAGCAGGAGTACGCCCGCGAGTGGGGCAAGTTCGTGAAGGGGCTGAGCATCGCTGAGTTCACCACCTTCGACCAGGCCGCGGCCAGCATCAACCGCCTGGGCGATGCCAGCACCTCGCCGTTGCGGGTCCTGCTGGAGCGCATCAACGAGGAGACCGTGTGGGACAACCCCGCCGCGCAGGCGCAGTCCAGCAAGGCCCGCAAGGGCTTCGTGGCGTGGTTCCAGCGCACCATCCTGCGCAAGGACCCGGCCGCCGCTGCCGCGGCGCAGCCGGTCGGGCCGATCGGCAAAGCGTTCGAGGGCATTGCCCGCCTGACCACCGAGCGTGGTGACCAGCCGGCCGTGATCAAGGCCTATTTCGAAGCGCTGGGCAAGCTGCGCGCCCGCCTGAACGCAATCAAGAGCCAGGGCGACATCGGCGTGGGCGCGCGCAAGCTGATGCAGGACACGCTGAGCAACGAGGGCTCGGACCTGAGCACGGCGCTGGCACTGGTGGACGAGCAGGTGTTGACCGGGCTGGACGACAGCCAACGCGAGGCGCTGCGTCCGTTGCTGTTGCGCCCGTTGACGCAGACCTTCGGTGCCTTGGTGGCGCCGACCGAGGCGGAGGTCAACAAGACCTGGAAGGCGCAGGTGTACGACCCGTTCAAGGCGCGCATCGGCCAGCAGTATCCGTTCAACCTCAATTCCGACGTGGATGCGGCGGCCAGTGACGTGGCCACCATCTTCGGCGCCAGCGGCAGCATCGCCAGCTTCAACAAGGAGGCACTGGGGACGCTGGTCATCCAGCGCGGACCGTTGCTGGAAGCGCGCCGCTGGGCCGGGCAGGGCATCAACCTGTCGGCCGAACTGGTGGCCAACTACGGCAACTGGGTGGGCGGTTCGGTGGCGGGCGCCGCGCAGGACAGCACCATCTTCGAGATCCTGCCGTCGCCGGCGGCCGGCGCGGTGGAATACACCATCGAGATCGATGGGCAGTCGCTGCGCTATCGCAACACGCCGCCGCAATGGACCACCATGCAGTACCCGAACGTGGGCCAGATCCCGGGCGTGAAGATATCGGCGGTGACCGGTGACGGGCGCACGGTGGAAGTGTTCAACGCACCGGGCACCAATGGCTTCAAGCGCCTGATGTCCGAGGGCAAGTACGAGCGCCTGGATGACTCCAGCCGCATCACCTGGGAAAGCGACGGTGTGGCGGTGACGGTGGAGATGCGCATCGTGCGGCGCGCCGGTGCCGGCACCGATGGCGGCGATTGGCAGCGTGGGTTGCAGCTGCCGGAGACAGTGGCGGGCGGCATGCCCGCCGCGCGACCGGCGGCACAACCGGCGGCGGCAACGACGACGGCGCCACAACAAGGAGGTGGGCAATGAGTCGCGCGGTGAATGCCGGGGTTTCCTATTTCGGGAAGGTGCCCTCACGGGGAGACTTCGTCCGCACCACGGACAACCACCAGTTGCTGGGCTGGCTCGACCGCTGGGCGGGCGAGAGCCTGGAACTGCTGAGCCAGAGCCCGGACTGGAAGCAGCGCTATGACGCGGCGCCGGATATCCACTACGCCTTCCTGGGCTCGCGCAGCAAGACCGTGCTGTGCGGTCACCTGCTCGCCAGCCGCGATGCATCGGAACGTCGTTTCCCGTTGTTGTCGGTGGTTCGCCTGGATGCAACCGACCCGTTGCCGTTCATCGGGCGCAGCCCCTTGGCGATGTCCAACGCGTGGTCCGGGCTGGCGCGGTTGGCGCGCCGGGCCTACCAGGACGATGACGCCACCGAGGCGCTGTCCAGGCTGGGCGAGGCGCGTTTCAGCATCAGCACCGAGGTGGGCGACTACAACGGCAGCTTCCAGGACTTCCTGGAAGGCTGCACGGTGGGCGAGCTGGAACAGCGCCTGCGCGAGGCCGGCCACGGCGACGTATCGCTGAAGCACATGCTGCCGGCGATGGGCATGCTGCTGCAGCCGGTGCTCAGCGGTGGCGACGTGAACATCGACAAGGCGCTGGTGCTGCCGCTGGCACGCGATGCGGTCTACCGCCCGCTCATCGCCGCGTTCTGGCTGGACATGATCTCCAGCTTCGTCAGCCGCGGTGACTTCGAATTGTCGGTGCTGGTGCGCAACGATGCGACGCCCACGATGGTGGTGGGCTTCAACGGCGCCGACCGCCAGGTGCTGCGCGCGGTGCTCGACCCCAGCGACGACAGCGGGTTCCTGATCCACCTCAAGCATGCCGAATGGGTGGAGGAATACCTCGGCAGCGACTACAACCTCAACCGGTTGGGCAGCTTCCTGGACCGCGATGACCTGGCCCTGGCCACCGCGCGCAAGCTGTTCGGCGAGACTTTCCTGGGAACCTGACGATGGCCTCTTTCAGAAACACCGGCGTGGCGATGCTCCTGATGCTCGCGGCTGCGCCCTTGCTGGCGCAGAACCCGGCGCCGCCCGCTACCTCCACCGGGGAGCGGCCGGTCGTCATCGAAGGCGTCGTGCCCGACCAGGCCACCAAGGCCAAGCTGCTCACCAACCTGCGCGCGGTGTATGGCGCCGACCGCGTGGTCGACCGCATCCAGGTGGAAAGCATCGCCACGCCGCCGAACTGGGGCGATTACGTGGCCGGGATGATCAACCCGGGCCTCAAGCGCGTGTCGCCCGGCAAGCTGGAAGTGAACGGGCAGGCCGTGCGCATCAGTGGCGAGGTCGGCAACGAAGCACTGCGGCAGCAGGTGGTCAGCGACCTCAGCCTGGCCAGCAATACCTCGTACACGGTGACCAACGGCCTGAAGGTGGGCTCACAGCAGAGCGTGCTCGACCAGACGCTGGCCAACCGCATCATCGAGTTCCAGAGCGGCAGCGCGAAGCTCACGCCGTTCGGCATGAGCATCCTGGATGAAATGGTGGCCAAGATGGCGCAGATGCCGGACAGCCGCTTCCTGATCATTGGCCACACCGACAACGTCGGCCAGCGCGAATCCAACCTGGCGCTGAGCCATGCGCGTGCGTTGGCGGTGAAGAACTACATGATGGGCAAGGGCATTCCGTCCAGCCACATGGACGTGCTGGGCAAGGGGCCGGACGAACCGGTGGCTGACAACACCAGCAACGACGGTCGCGCCCGCAACCGCCGCATCGAGTTCAAGATCCAGTAATGCTTTGGTGACGCGGAGGGCTCAGTAGCCCTCCGTGTCCTGGTTGACGTCGAGCATCTCTTCCATCTGGTCCAGCGTGGACTGGTCCTTGACCACGCGCTTGAGCCATACGTGCAGCGGCATTTCGCCCCAGCGCGCCGCCTTCTCGGCCAGGTAGGCCACGGGACTGTGTGGCTCGGTGCGGCGGAAGAACTCGGCCACCTGGCGCAGCTGCTGCAGGGCTTCCTTGCGCGTCGTGGGCGCGCCACCGGCGGCGCGGGGTGCCTGGCTGGCCGGGGCCTGGGCGGTGGGAGCCGCTTGGGCGAACACATCGTGGTCGCCATCGTCAGGGACGTGGACCTCGCCGTCGAGCAGCATGCCCGCATCACGCGCGAAGCGCTGCGCGGTGCGCTGGATATGGTCGAGCTGTTCCCGTACGGCGCTGAAACTCGGGCCGTCCATGCCGAGGCGGTTGTCCACCGCGGTCTGCAGGTCGGACAGCGCCGTCGTGCATTCGGGCAGGGTTTCGATCAGCTGGCGGTAGAAGTCATGGCTGGTGTCGCGGCGCGCGGCCTCGAGCAGGTCGAGGCTGGGGCGGCCGTCATCCGGTTCGCCACTGTTGGCGCGGGCGTGGGCATGTTCGTAGTCGGCGATGCTGAAACGGCCCTGCGGTGCAGCCACGATCGGAACGATGCGAAGCCATTGCAGCGAGTTGGCAAGAAGCCAACTCAAGTTGCCAATGCGTTCTTCCTGGTCGCCATCGTAGGCCAGCGGGTGCACGTCATCCCAATAGCGGTCACACAGGCCGGCGATGGTGCGGAAGCCGCCCGAAAGACCTACGAAGCCATTCAACTGGGTATTGGCTTCACACAACCAGCCGGCCAGGCGCAGGTCCTTGGTACGTGTCTGCAGCAGATCGGTGCAGTCGCGCAACACGCCCTGCCAATCTGCGTACTTGATGTCTGTTTGCCATGCCCCCTGGTCCAATGTGGGGTCATCGGCGCGACGTTTCTCGATGATCCGGTCGAATTCGGCCGAGAAGGAAAGGTCTTCGCCCGTCGGCGCGTGGTCCGAAATCGGGGCCAGCAGGGCATCCTGATCCAGCATGGCAAGTCTCGCTATGGGTTGTCAGGGGATTCTAGCGTGGGCTGTCGGGTTGAGTGCTAGGGTGTCACCGGATGGCGATGCTCCGCACGAAGCGTGGGTGTTACTTCTTTTCGCCTGTTCAGTGATTTGAAATTTCCGTGAAGAGTGCTCGTACATCTGTATGTCGCGAGTTCTGGTAAGTTGCGCGGCAGGACTCCGACAATGTTCCGCTGGAAGCGGGGATTGTCATGACATATGGACACGACATGGATCAGCTGACGAACCTGATGGCACAGGTCGCCGCGTTGAACAGCGCGCAGCGCCTGTACCGGCTGGAGAGTGACCTCCTTGGGGAGGGCGTGGTGGAGCGTTGGTGGGGGCGGGATGCGTTG
>NZ_JBIXJV010000002.1:0-831487 GCF_052871705.1 Stenotrophomonas sp. LARHCG68
TCGTTGCCGACATCGCCCACCGAGACCGTGTTGTCACGCTCGGCCAGCGAGTCGGCACCCAGCGCCACGCTGTTTGCTCCCTGCGCGATGGCCGCGTTGCCCAGCGCCGTGCTGTTGGTACCCGGCGACCACGCACCACCGCCCACGGCGGTGGAGTAGTCACCCGAGGCTTCGGCCGGCAGCAGGCCGAACAGCGACCCGCCCACCGCGACGCTGTTGTAGCCGGTCGCCAGCGCGCCCTGACCGGCGGCCAGGCTGTCTTCGCCACTGGCCACCGCATCGGCGCCAACAGCCACATCGTTGCTGCCGCTGGCCGTGCTGCTGTTGCCCAGCGCGGTGCTGTTGAAGCCCGCCGCCTGTGCATAGCCACCCACCGCCGTGGCGTAGCTGGCCGTGGCCTGCGCGGCGAAGCCCTGCGCGCTGGCCGTGGTGCCACTGGCCACGCTCTCCGCGCCCAGCGCGGTCGCCCCATTGCCTTCGGCGCTGCTGTAGTAGCCCACCGCGGTGGACTCGATGCCATCGGCTTCGGCCAGCACGCCCACCGCCGTGGCGCCATCCCCCGAGGCCGCCGAGGCCGCACCGAAGGCTGCGCTCTGCTCGCCGCTGGCCACGCTTTCCGAACCCACCGCCGTGGCGTACTCGCCGCTGGCGATCACGCTGTCACCGGCGGCGAAGCTGCTGCCGCCACTGGCGATGCTGTTGCTGCCCACCGCCGTGGCGTTGTCGCCATCGACGAAGTTGGCGAAGCCGAACGCGCTGCTGTTCTGCCCATCGACCTGGTTGAAGTTGCCCACCGCCGAGCTGTTGGTGCCGTTGGCGGTGTTCACGTAGCCCACCGCACTGGCGTAGTCGCCCGCCGCGCTGTTGTAGCTGCCCACCGCGATGCTCTCCGCACCGCTGGCCACCGAGCCCACGCCCGCCGCCGTGGCACCGTCGCCGCTGGCCACCGCGTCGTCGCTGCCGTCGCTGCCGTCGCCGGCACCGTTGGCCTTGAAGTAGCGGCCCGCCAGCAGCGCGCCTTCGGCCGCTGCATTGAGCTGGTCCACGTTCACCGCGTCGGTGCCTTCGGTACCGGCGGCGACGTTGGTGATCTGCCGGTCGATGGCGGCATGGGTCACGCCGGCCGCATCGGTCCATTCCTGCGCGGCACCCACCGACACCGTGTTTGCCCGGTCGGCCAGCGAACCGGCACCCAGCACCACGCTGTTATGCGCGTCCTTGGTGGTCCACGCATTGGAGCCCAGCACGGTTGCGTTCTGCGCCTGCGCGTAGCTGTTGTAACCGACGACGGTGGCGCCGTCCTCGGTCGCCCATGCCTCGGCACCGAGCGCGGTGGTCTGCTTGCCCTCGGTTTCGCTGTAGGCATCCTGCCCGGCCAGTGCATTGGTGCCGACCGCCACGCCCATTTCACCGGTGGCGGCGTTGTTGCCGACCGCCACGCCACCCTGCCCGGCGCGCGCCTGCACGCCGAAGGCGGCACCGGCGATGTCGGCGATGGCGTTCTGGCCCACCGCGGTGGCGACCTCGGCGGCCTGCGCCTGGGTGCCCACGGCGGTACCAAAGAACGTCGCATATGCGCCCGAACCCACCGACACCGCCTGCCAGGCATCGGCGGTCGCGCCGAAGCCGATGGCCGTGGACTCACGCCCGGTGGCCCATGCCGCGTTGCCGATGGCGGTCGCGGCCAGGCCCGAGGCCTGCGCGTCCGCACCGATGGCCGCGGCGAACAGGCCATTGGCGCTGCTGTCCGCACCAATGGCCAGCTGCCCGCCCTGCGCGGTGCTGGCATTGGTACCGATGGCGATGTTGTCCTGCGCCGATGCATTGGCGTTCAGGCCCACGGCGATCGCGCCCTCGCCGGTCGCCAGCGCGCTGGTACCCAGCGCGGTCGCGTTGTCGGCCAGTGCATTGGCACCGTTGCCGTAGGCCGAAGCGCCATTGCCGATGGCGTTGCTGGCCTCGCCGGCCGCCGTCGCATTCTGGCCCTCTGCCAGCGCACCGGCATCGCTGTCGTCGCCACCGGTCGCCTTGAAGTACTTGTCGGTGTTGGAGGCGACGGCGGCGACATCGTCGAGCTGCGCCTTGTTCACCGCATCGGTGGCCTCGGTGCCGGCCGCCACGTGGGTGACCTGCCGTTCGGCACCATCGCTGCCGACCGACACGGTGTCGTCGCGATCGGCCACCGAGTTGGCACCCAGCGCGACGCTGTTCACGCCACTGGCCTCGGCCAGGAAGCCCACGGCGGTGGCGTTCTCGGCATTGGCGTAGCTGCCGCCGCCGATCGCGGTGGCGCCGTCACCGGCGGCCGCGGCCAACGTGCCCAGCGTGGTCGCCTGCACCCCTTCGGCGGTCGCCGCGGTGCCCACGGCGGTCGCGCCCAGATCAGTCGCCTGCGCGCCGTTGCCCAAGGCGGTGGATGCAACGCCACTGGCCTCGGTCGCCTGGGTGATGAAGCCCGGGAAGCCGTACAGCAGGTCGCCGATGTCGGCCACGCCGCCCACCGCGGTGCTGTAGTCGCCGCTGCTCACCGCCGCGAAGCCCACCGCGGTGGCATAGGTGGCCGTGGATTCACTGCCATAGCCCAGCGCCGTGCTGCGTGCGCCGCTGGCATCGGCAAAGCTGCCGTTGGCGGTGGAATAGGCCCCGCCAGCGCTGCTGCGGTAGCCGGTGGTGGTGGATTGCGCACCCTCGGCCGTCGCGCCGGCACCATTCGCCGTCGAGAACGCCCCGGTCGCCACCGCGCCGGCGCCAAAGGCCGATGCGCCCACGCCGGACGCCGTGGTGGTCTGGTCCAGCACGACGTTGCCGTCGGCATCCTCGAAGTACAGGCGGCCACCGTTGGCGGTGCTGGAATCCCCTTCGGCCACCGCGTTGTAACCGGTGGACGTGGCGTACTGGCCGGTGGCCACCGCGCCGCTACCGATGGCCGAAGCCCCCAGCGCCAGTGCCGAACTGGAAGAACCCAGCGCGGTGGCGTAGTCCCCCTGCGCCATCGCGTTGCTGCCCGATGCAGTCGCCTCCTCGCCTTCGGCGATGGCGCCGTTCTCGCCGGTGGCAACGAAGTACTTGCTGTTGGCGGTGGCTTCGTCCAGCTGCGCCTTGTTCACCGCATCGGTGTCCTCGGTGCCGGCGGCCACGTTGGTGATCTGCCGTTCGTTGCCGACATCGCCCACCGAGACCGTGTTGTCACGCTCGGCCAGCGAGTCGGCACCCAGCGCCACGCTGTTTGCTCCCTGCGCGATGGCCGCGTTGCCCAGCGCCGTGCTGTTGGTACCCGGCGACCACGCACCACCGCCCACGGCGGTGGAGTAGTCACCCGAGGCTTCGGCCGGCAGCAGGCCGAACAGCGACCCGCCCACCGCGACGCTGTTGTAGCCGGTCGCCAGCGCGCCCTGACCGGCGGCCAGGCTGTCTTCGCCACTGGCCACCGCATCGGCGCCAACAGCCACATCGTTGCTGCCGCTGGCCGTGCTGCTGTTGCCCAGCGCGGTGCTGTTGAAGCCCGCCGCCTGTGCATAGCCACCCACCGCCGTGGCGTAGCTGGCCGTGGCCTGCGCGGCGAAGCCCTGCGCGCTGGCCGTGGTGCCACTGGCCACGCTCTCCGCGCCCAGCGCGGTCGCCCCATTGCCTTCGGCGCTGCTGTAGTAGCCCACCGCGGTGGACTCGATGCCATCGGCTTCGGCCAGCACGCCCACCGCCGTGGCGCCATCCCCCGAGGCCGCCGAGGCCGCACCGAAGGCTGCGCTCTGCTCGCCGCTGGCCACGCTTTCCGAACCCACCGCCGTGGCGTACTCGCCGCTGGCGATCACGCTGTCACCGGCGGCGAAGCTGCTGCCGCCACTGGCGATGCTGTTGCTGCCCACCGCCGTGGCGTTGTCGCCATCGACGAAGTTGGCGAAGCCGAACGCGCTGCTGTTCTGCCCATCGACCTGGTTGAAGTTGCCCACCGCCGAGCTGTTGGTGCCGTTGGCGGTGTTCACGTAGCCCACCGCACTGGCGTAGTCGCCCGCCGCGCTGTTGTAGCTGCCCACCGCGATGCTCTCCGCACCGCTGGCCACCGAGCCCACGCCCGCCGCCGTGGCACCGTCGCCGCTGGCCACCGCGTCATCGCTGCCGTCACCGACACCGTTGGCCTTGAAGTAGCGCTGCACGTTCTCGCCGGCGGCCGCCACGGCATCCAGCTGCGCCTTGTTCACCGCATCGGTGGCCTCGGTGCCGGCGGCCACGTGGGTGACCTGCCGCTCGCTGCCCGACGTGCCCACCGAAACGCTGTTGGCGCGGTCGGCGACCGAGCCGGCACCCAGTGCCACGCTGCCGTCGGCCGAGGCGACCGTGCCGGCGCCAATGGCCACCGCGTTGCTGCCCGTGGCCTGCGCGTCACCGGACGTCGCGCAATCCACCAGGGTCGCGCTGCCCAGCACCATGCACTGCCCGCTGCCGCCCACTTCGACCGATTGCGCCTGTACGGCGGTAACCGTTCCTGCGCCCAGTCCCAGGGCGATGGCCAGGGACAAGGCCTGCAGCCGATGGCTGCCGGCGCGTCGCTCATCGACGACGACGCCCGACGCGTTGGAAGTGGCCAACTCCGATGCCACGACCAGCTGCCCCAATGCCTTGTTCCACACCTTGCGATAAATCCGATTCATCGTCACAGCTCCTCAAGTGGGGTGGTTTATTCCGCTTGCAGAAACGGCCATCGCTGGACTGAACGCGTCCAACGATCCCCCTGAGGTGTTGTGGATCCTGTCTCCCGGACAACCGGGCACGCGAGGCTCACGCCTGCCGTGGCGGCTCTCGCCCGTACGGATGTGTAACCACGGTTCCGTACGTGTCGAGGCGCTACAGGATGGTTCGAGTGTTAATCGACGATTTATCTAGCGTCAAGTTTCCGGCTTCATAACGACTTTTGAGATGCACCGCACAAATCTCCTTCCCAAAGGAGATGATTTTTGGGAAATTTCTTATGAAACAAACGGATGCGTGTGTTGTCCCCAGGCCATCGCCGCACGCTCTGCAGGCATGACGGGCCCGGCCGGCGGCCAGCCCCGGGCCTTGTCCCACGGGCGTTTCCAGCCAATCTTCGGTCGGGGAACCCGATCCCGATGGCGACGCGTGTTCAGGGCGGCTTTTTTTGCGCTGCAGGAATGACCGCGGCGCCGGACGCGCGCCAAACCGTCCCGGGCAGCCTGCCACCGCCACCGGATACCCGCCCGCCACCGGGCCTGTCCACCCAACAAAAAAGCCCGCGGCAGCGGCCACGGGCTTTCCCGGACGGCCCCGACAGGGTCGGGGCCATTTCCCAGCGTTACTCAGCCACACCACACGCGGGCATTGCGGAACATCCGCAGCCACGGCGAATCCTCGCCCCAGCGCGCCGGCGCCCAGCTCAGGTTGACGGTGCGCGGGGTGCGCTCCGGGTGCGGCATCAGGATGGTGACGCGGCCATCGCTGGTGGTCAGGCCGGTGATGCCGTCCGGCGAACCGTTCGGGTTCAGCGGGTACTGCTCGGCCACGCGGCCATCACCATCGACGTAACGCAACGCGATGCTGGCCGCGGCCTGGTCCACCGCACTGTCGAACTCGGCGCGGCCTTCGCCGTGGGCCACGGCCACCGGCAGGCGCGAACCGGCCATGCCACGCAGCAGGATCGACGGCGACTCCTGCACTTCCAGCAGGGCGGTGCGTGCCTCGAACTGCTCGCTGCGGTTGCGCAGGAAGGTCGGCCAGTGCTCGGCACCGGGGATGATGGCCTTGAGCTGGCTGATCATCTGGCAGCCGTTGCACACGCCCAGCGCGAAGGTATCCGGGCGGGCGAAGAAGGCGGCGAAGGCCTCACGCAGCGCCGGTCGCTCCAGGATCGAAGTCGCCCAGCCACGGCCGGCACCGAGCACGTCGCCGTAGCTGAAGCCGCCGCACGCGGCCAGGCCGCGGAAATCGGACAGCTGCACGCGGCCGGCGATCAGGTCGCTCATGTGCACGTCGTAGGCATCAAAACCCACGCGCTCGAAGATGTTGGCCATCTCGATCTGGCCGTTGACGCCCTGCTCGCGCAGGATCGCGATCTTCGGCCGCGCACCGGTGGCGATGAACGGTGCCGCCACGTCCTCGGCCGGGTCGAAGCTCAGCTTCGGCTTCAGGCCCGGGGCGTTGAAGTTGCGGGCCACCGCGCGTTCCTGGTCGGCCGCTTCCGGGTTGTCACGCAGCTTCTGCATGGCGTGGGTCACCGACCACCAGGCGTCGAACAGGTCTTCCCAGCGCCACTCGGCCAGGCTTTCGCCGCCCAATTGCACCCGCACCACCGGCGCGGTGGTCGGGCGGGCGATGCGCTGCGCGCACTCGGTCAGCGCATGGCGCTCGACCAGGTCGGCGAACGCGGCGCGGTCTTCCTTGGCGATCTGCACCACGGCGCCGAGTTCTTCGTTGAACAGGCTGCGGAACGGGTCATCGCCCCAGGCATCGAGCACGATGTCCAGGCCCAGGCGCGAGGCGAAGGACATCTCGCACAGCGCGGCGAACGCACCACCGTCGCTGCGGTCGTGGTAGGCCAGCAGCAGGCCGGCTTCACGTGCATCGCGGATCAGTTCGAAGAACCCACGCAGGCGCTCGGGGTCGTCCAGGTCCGGCACTTCACCGGCAAACGCCGGCAACGCGCTGTGGTCGGCCTGGGTCTGGGCCAGGATCGAACCCCCCAGGCGCTGCTTGCCCGCGCCCAGCCCAATCAACCACAACTCGCTTTCGGTCTCGCGGTCGAGCAGCGGGGTCAGCTGCTGGCGCGCATCGACCACCGGCGCGAACGCCGAGATCACCAGCGACACCGGCGACACCGACTTCTCGGCCTTGCCGTCAGCCTGCCACTGCGCCTGCATCGACAGCGAGTCCTTGCCCACCGGGATGCTGATGTCCAGCTGCGGGCACAGTTCCATGCCCACCGCCTTGACCGCGTCGTACAGCAGCGCGTCTTCGCCGTCGTGGCCGCAGGCGGCCATCCAGTTGGCCGACAGCTTCACCGTGTCCAGCGAGGTCACCGGCGCGGCGCACAGGTTGGTGATGGCTTCGCCCACCGCCATGCGCGCCGAGGCGGCGGCGTTGAGCAGGGCCAGCGGGGTACGCTCGCCCAGCGACATCGCTTCACCGGCGTAGGTGTCAAAACCAGCCAGGGTGATGGCGACATCGGCCATCGGCAGCTGCCACGGGCCGATCATCTGCTCGCGCGCGGTCAGGCCGCCGACGCTGCGGTCACCGATGGTGACCAGGAAGCTCTTGGAAGCAACGGTCGGATGCGCCAACACGCGCAGGCCGGCGTCATGCAGGTCGATGCCGGCGGTCTTGAGCTGCGGCCAACGCGGTGCAGCCGGATGCGTGGTGTCGCGATGCATCTTCGGCGCCTTGCCGAACAGCACGTCCATCGGCAGATCGATCGGTGCATCGGCCGGGATGTTGCCCGGCGTAGCGCCGTAAGCGACAACCAGGCGTTCCTCGGCGGTGGCGATGCCGACCGCGGCGAACGGGCAACGCTCGCGTGCGCAGATGTCGGTGAACTCGGCCAGGCGCTCGGCCGGGATGCCCAGCACGTAGCGTTCCTGCGATTCGTTGCACCACAGTTCCAGCGGCGACAGCGACGGATCGTCGGTGGGCACCTTGCCCATATCGATCACGCCACCCACGCCGGAGTCGTGCAGCAGTTCCGGGATGGCGTTGGACAGGCCACCGGCACCGACGTCATGGAAGAACTTGATCGGGTTGTCGGTGCCCATGGCCACGCAACGGTCGATCACTTCCTGGCAGCGGCGCTCCATTTCCGGGTTGTCGCGCTGCACGCTGGCGAAATCCAGGTCCTCGGCGCTCTCGCCGGAGGCCACCGACGAGGCGGCACCGCCGCCCAGGCCGATCAGCATCGCCGGGCCGCCGAGCACGATGACGATGTCACCGTCCTGCAGGCGCAGCTTGTCCACCTGCACGCGGTCGATCGCGCCCAGGCCACCGGCCAGCATGATCGGCTTGTCATAGGCGCGGGTGATCTCGCCTTCCGGCAGTTCGAAGCTGCGGAAGTAACCCAGCAGGTTCGGGCGGCCGAACTCGTTGTTGAACGCGGCGCCGCCGAGCGGGCCGTCGAGCATGATGTCCAGCGCCGGTGCCATGCGCGGGTTCAGCGCGCGCGGCGCTTCCCACGGCTGCGGCAGGGTCGGGATACGCAGGTGCGAGACCGAAAAACCGGTCAGGCCCGCCTTGGGCTTGCCGCCGCGGCCGGTCGCGCCTTCGTCGCGGATTTCGCCACCGGCACCGGTCGAAGCACCCGGGAACGGCGCGATCGCGGTCGGATGGTTGTGGGTTTCCACCTTGATCTGGAAGGCGCTGGGCACCACCGCTTCGCTGCGGTACTTGCCGCTGGCCGGGTCCGGGCGGTAACGCGCAGCCGGTTCACCCTCGATCACCGCAGCGTTGTCGCTGTACGCGCTCAACGTATGCTGCGGGGTCTGCTGATGGGTGTTCTTGATCATCTTGAACAGCGAGCGGTCCTGCGCCTGCCCATCGATGGTCCAGCTGGCGTTGAAGATCTTGTGGCGGCAGTGCTCGGAGTTGGCCTGCGCGAACATCATCAGCTCGACGTCGGACGGATCGCGGCCCAGCTCGGTGTAGCGCTGGCGCAGGTACTCGATCTCGTCCTCGGCCAGGGCCAGGCCCAGTCGCTTGTTGGCGCTTTCCAGGTCGGCCAGGGCGATGCGCTCCAGCTGGCCACGCGCCAGGCTGGTGAACAGTGCCTGCGCCTGCCCGATGTCGGTCAGCAGCGACTGCGTCATCGGGTCGTGCAGCAGCTTGGCCACGGCGGCCTGCTGGGCCGGGTCGGCCGGCCAGCCGCTCAGATCGATGCGGGTACCGCGCTCCACGCGCTGGATCGCCAGGCCGGCGCCACGCACCAGCTCGGTGGCCTTGCTCGACCACGGCGACAACGTGCCCAGGCGGGGCACCACGTAGCGCGACACCGCGCCGTCGGCGCGTTCGGCCGCCTGCGGCTGGCCCTGCACGATACGGCCCAGCGTGGTCAGGTCGACCGCGCCGGCATCGGCAGCTTGGGTGAAATAGACATGCCAGGCACCGGTGATACGCAGGTCGGCGGCGATGGACTGCAGGCGGGATTCAAGACGTTCGCGACGGAACGGCGAAAGGGCAGCTGCGCCCTCGAGGACGATCATGTCCGGGAAACCATGGTTAGGAATCGGGCCCGGCATTGTACCGGAGTCCGCCGCCGCTCCCCTGATTTCCGGTTCAGCGCGGGCAGGCGCTGGCCGGGCGCCAGCGGCAATCGCCCGGTGTGGAGGGAAAGCAGGGTTACGGTTCCCCCCTCGCTATGCTCATTCAGCCGGTGGCGCTGCCCCGGCCCGTCCGCCCGCCTTCCCGCTCGCCAACGGAACTCCCCCAACCCGGCCCCGGCCAGGCGCTTGATGCGCCTGCCATGCCGAAGGCATGCCCCGCGCCGGCCGCCCCCAAAGGAGATTGACCATGACGGATCACCCCAACCACCACCCGCCCCACCTGCGCCATCGTCCCCGCGCCGGCCTCCTTCTGGCCACGGTGATGGGCCTGGCCGCGCTGCCAGCGGCCCAGGCCGCCGATTGCACCGGCGTGAAGCCCAGGATCGCCACCACGATCTACTCGCCCGGGCAGACCCTGCAGAAGGACGGGGTCCTCTACCAGGTCCAGCAACGGATCTGGAACGCCGCGCCGGACCATCCCGCCGGCCGGCGCTACTACCGCTCCCTTGGCCGCTGCGAGGGCGGCACCGGTAATCCGCCACCGCCTTCCCCGCCACCGGCCAACCAGGCGCCGCAGGTCCGGCTGACCGCCCCTTCGGCCGGCAGCCGCTTTGCCGCCGGCAGCACGGTCACGCTCCGCGCCGATGCCTCCGATCGCGATGGCAGTATCCGCAAGGTCGAGTTCTTCCATGACGGCAGGTCACTGGGCGTGGACCTCCAGGCCCCGTACACCCTGCAATGGCAAGCGGTTCCAGCCGGCACCCATGTACTCAGCGCCCTGGCCACCGACGACCGCAATGTGAGCACGCGCTCGGCCACGGTCACCCTCATCGTCACCCCCGCTCCCCACGAGGACACGGATACCACCGCACCCACCGTCCCCGCCGCAGTGTCGGCCCAGGCGTTGGACCCGAACCGCGTCCAGCTGCGCTGGAATCCGTCCAGCGACAATCCCGGTGGCAGCGGGCTGGCCGGCTACGACCTGTACCGCAATGACCGCCTGGTCGCCTCGCCCACCACCCCCTCCTACCTGGACAGCGGCCTGGCACCTGACACCGCCTACCGCTACGCCGTGCGGGCCCGCGACGTGGCCGGCAATGCTTCGGCCCGCAGCGCACCGGTGGACGTGCGCACCCCGCCCGCCGACACCGACGGCGACGGCCCGGGCGCCAGGCGGCTCATCGGCTACTTCACCCAGTGGGGCATCTACGGCCGCAACTACAAGGTCAAGCAGATCGACAGCAGCGGCTCGGCGGCCAGGTTGACTCACATCAACTACGCCTTCGGCAACGTGCGCAACAACCGCTGCGAGGTCGGCATCACCCAGGCCGCGAACCCGGGCACCGGCAGCGGCGGCGATGCCTATGCCGACTACACCCGTTCCTTCGGCGCGGCCGAAAGCGTCAGCGGCCGTGGCGATACCTGGAACCAGCCGCTGCGCGGCAACTGGAACCAGCTGCGCCAGCTCAAGGCCAGGCATCCGCACCTGAAGGTGCTGATCTCGCTCGGTGGCTGGACCTGGTCACGCGGCTTCTCCAGCGCCGCGCAACCACAGAACCGCGCCGCCTTCGTGGCCTCGTGCATCGATGCCTACATCAAGGGCAACCTGCCGTTCACCGACAACGCGGGCGGGCCGGGCGTGGCCGCGGGCATCTTCGACGGCATCGACGTGGACTGGGAGTACCCGGCTGCCTGCGGCCTGGGCTGCGGCAGCCCGGCCGACCGACAGAATTTCACCGCACTGCTGGCCGAGTTCCGTCGCCAGCTCGATGCGGTCCGCCCCGGCCTGCTGCTGACCGTGGCGGTGGGTGCCGGCATCGACAAGATCCGCGTGACCGACCCCGGGGAGTACCACCGCTACCTGGATTTCATCAACGTGATGACCTACGACTTCCACGGTGCCTGGGCACCACGTACCAACCACCATTCGGCACTGTTCGATTCGCCGGCCGACCCGTCCAGCGGGGACGAGCGCCTGTACAACAGCAATGACGCGATCGAGGCCTACCTTGCCCGCGGCGTGCCGGCCCACAAGTTGAACCTTGGCGTGGGCTTCTACGGCCGCGGCTGGACCAACGTGGCACCGACCAACAACGGCCTGTACCAGCCTGGACGCCCCGCGACTGGCAGATACGAAGCCGGCATCGAGGACTGGAAAGTGCTCAAGGACCTGGGCTGGCCGGCCTACCGCGACCCGGCCGCCAAGGCCGCGTGGATCTACAACGGCACCACCTTCTGGAGCTTCGATACCCCGGAGATGCTCATCGAGAAGATGGCCTACGTGAAGGCCCAGGGCCTGGCGGCGCGTTCTTCTGGGAATTCAGCGGTGACGATGCGCAGGGCACGATGGTCAATACCCTGGACCGTGGCCTGAAGTAAGCAGCACGCCCGCAAACAAAAAGCCCCTCCATTGGAGGGGCTTCCGGTATCACGTGCAGCCGATCAGCCGGCGCCTTGATCAGCGACCGCCGCCGGCGGCGTCGATGCGCTCCAGCGCGGCCTTGAGCTGTGCCGGCGGCAGGTAGCCACCGAGCTGGCTGCCATCGGCGGCGAAGATCGCCGGGGTACCGTTGATGCCCAGCTGCTGCCCGAGGTTGTACTGCATGGCGACCGGGTTGGTGCAGGTCTTCGGGGACACCGGCTGGCCGGACTTGGCCGCGGTCAGCGCGGCCTTGCGGTCGCTGGCGCACCAGACCGAGATCATGTCGGTGTAGTCCTTGCTGCCCAGGCCCATGCGCGGGAACGCCAGGTACTCGACCGCGATGCCGTTGCGGTTGAGCTCGGCGATGTCCTGATGCAGCTTGCGGCAGTAACCACACTCGATGTCGGTGAACACGCTGATGGTGTACTTGGCATTCGGCGGGGCGAACACGATGCGGTCCGCGTGCGGCAGGGTCGCCAGCAACCCGCGGCGGTACTGCAGCAGCCCGGCGCTGGTGGCCATGGCCTTCTTCTGGATGTCATACGGCTGCGACTGCATCAGGTAGCGACCGTCGTCGGTGACGTACAGCACCTGGCCGGACACGATCACCTCGCGGAAACCCGGGAACGGCGCGGCGCCGATGTAGTCGGGGCTGAAGTTCGGGTCGAGCTGCTTGAGCGCATCGCGCACGGTCTGCTCGACCGGGCCTTCGGCGACCTGCGGCGCAGGGGCGGCGGCGGTCGGCGAGGCCTGCTGCGCACAGGCGGTAAGGCTGATCGCGCCCAGCAGCGCGGCAATGGCAATTCGGTACATCGGCAACCCGTGGGAAGAAATATCCGGCCGATTCTCGCATACGCCCCTGCAACGCGCCGTGCGGGCAGCCGGCAACCTGCCACGGGCCATCTGGACAAATATTCACCAGCCACCGGAAACGCTGGCGGGGCAAGGGGTATCGGCATTTATCCACAGCTTGTGCGGCCACTGCCGCACACCCGTTGTGGAAAACCCCTCAACCGCGCGGGTGATGCCTGCGGTGCAGCTTCTGCAGGTGCTCGCGCGCCACCAGCGTGTAGATCTGGGTGGTGGACAGCGAGCTGTGGCCCAGCAGCATCTGCAGCGCGCGCAGGTCCGCGCCGTGGTTGAGCAGGTGGGTGGCGAAGCTGTGGCGCAGGCCGTGCGGGCTGATCTTGCCCGGGTCGATGCCCGCGACCGCCGCACTGGCCTTCACCAAGGCCCAGAACTGCTGCCGGCTCAAGGGCTTGCGCTCGTTGCCGACGAACAACGGCACCTGCCCGTCCGGCGTGGCCTGCACCGCCTTGCCGCCGGTCAACTGCGGGCGCGCCTGCGCCAGGTAGCGCTCCAGCCAGTGCTGGGACTCCTCGCCCAATGGCACCAGCCGCTCCTTGCTGCCCTTGCCGGTCACCCGCAGCACGCCCTGGCGCAGGTTGACCGCATTGGCCGGCAGGTTGACCAGTTCGCTCACGCGCAGGCCGGCGGCGTACATCAACTCCAGCATCGCGCGGTCGCGCAGGCCTTCGGCGGTCTCCACGTCGGGCGTGGCCAGCAGCGCATCGATCTGGCTTTCGGCCAAGGCCTTGGGCAGCGAGCGCGGCAGCTTGGGCGGCTCCAGCAGGGCGGACGGATCGTCATGCCGCTCACCGCGCTTGAGGCCATATCCGAAGAACGCCCGCAACGCCGACAGCAGCCGTGCATTGCTGCGGGCCGTCCAGCCATGCCGGGTACGCCAGGCCAGGTAATCGAACAGGCCCGCGCGATCGATGCCAGCCAGGCCATCGCCGGCGCCGTCACGCCACCGCGCCAGCCCTTCCAGATCACGGCGGTAGCTGTCCAGCGATGCCCGGGCCAGGCCTTGCTCGGCCCAGATCGCATCCAGGAAACGCTGGATCAGGCGGGCATCGGCATCGCGCAGCGGCGGCAGCTGCTGCACCATCTGGCGGCGTTCGGCGGGCGTCAATGCGGCGGACATCGGCACAAGCATAGGGGCTGGCCGTGCCGCTGCCCATGCATCGTCGCCGTCCCAGCCCGTATGCTCGGCACATGACGATCGCCGCCGACGCTCCTCCCGCCCGCCCTTCCGCCCTGCTGCCACGTCGGCTGGCGGCGCTGTTCTACGACTTCTGGCCGGCATTGGCGTTGTGGATGCTGGTCTCGGCGGTGTTCACCGTCGGCTACACCCTGGCCGGTCATGCCGCACGCGAGAACATCCATCCCTTCAGCGGCCTGCAATGGCTGCTGTGGCTGTGCTGCTGGATCGTGGCTGGCATCTACGCCACCACCAGCTGGAAACGCGGCGGGCAGACCCTGGGCATGCGTCCGTGGCACCTGCACCTGCGCGCGATCGATGGCGGCCCGATCGGCACCGGCGCGCTGTGGGTGCGTTACGCGGTCGGCACGTTGTCGCTGCTGTGTGGCGGCCTTGGGTTCTGGTGGGCGCTGGTGGATCGCCAGCGCCTGACCTGGCATGACCGTGCCAGCGGCACGCGCCTGGTGAAGCTGCCGAAGCCGTGATCGTCCGACGCGGATGCGTGCCGGGAGCCGCTGCGCGGACTCCCCGCCTGCCGGCAGGCGAGCACGCTCACGCAGGTTGGGACGCCATCTCAGCCTTGGATCAATGGCCGCGTCACGGGTACAGGCTTGGCGAAGGCTGCGCCTAGCCGACCCGTCGTCGTGACAGCCAGCCGGAGATGGCCAGCATCATGATCGGCGGCAGCGCATAGGCGATGCGGTAGTCGATCTTCAACGCGCCGGCCATGCGGCCGAAGAACATCTGCAGCAGCAGGAAGCCCAGCGCGAACAGCATGCCCAGGAACAGGCGCTTGCCCATGCCGCCGCTGCGCAGCGAACCGAACGCGAACGGCACCGCGGCCAGGCACAGCGCCAGCACGTTCAACGGGTAGAACCAGCGGCTCCAGTACGTGTCCTCGTAGTCCCGCGCGTCCAGCCCGTTGCGCTTGCGGTAGTCGATGCTGGTCTTGAGCTCGCCCGCGCTGAGGTTGCGCGGGCGCGCCAGGCCTGACGCCAGCGCGGCGGCGTCCAGGTTCGACTCCCAGACTTCGCTCTCGGCGGTTTCGCGGGTCACCGAACGGTCGCCGAACACGTCGCGGCGGACCTTGCCCAGTACCCAGCCATTCTGGTCATGGGTGGCGGTCACCGCATAGGTCAGCGTTGCCAGCCGGCCGGCATCGTCGAGGGTGTACAGCCGGACCTCGTTCAGCACCAGGCGGCTGCGCCCCTCGTCGTCGAGCAGCTCCTCGCCATTCTGTGCGTTGAGGAAAGTGTCGCCCTCGCGCGCCCACAACCCGTAATAGCGGGCCATGGTCATGTCGGTGTTGTACTTGGCGCTGGTCTTGAGCGCATCGGCACGGTTCTGCGACCACGGTGCCAGCGTCTCGCCGTTGACCACCATCAGCACGGTCAGCAGCGACAAGGCGATCGCCACCGACCCGGCGATCCGCCGCCGCGACACGCCCACCGCGCGCAGCGCGGTCAGCTCGGAGGTCGCCGCCAGCTGGCCCAGGCCCATCAGCGCACCGATCACCGCGGCCATCGGGAACAGCGTGTAGGCACGGCGCGGGACGGTGTAGGCGGTCCAGGCCAGCGCATGGCCGAAGGTATAGCTGCCCACGCCGATGTTCTTGGCCTCGCCGGACAGCGCCAGGATGGCGTCCAGCCCCAACAGCACCAGCCAGACCAGCAGCACGGTCGCCAGCACGTTGCGGCCGACGTAGATGTCATGGATGCGCGGGGTCAGCCTCATGCCGTTGCTCCTGCGCGCGGGCGACCCAGCCGGCCATCACGGAAATACAGCCAGAGCGCCAGCGCCAGCAGCGGTACGGTCAGCCACCACATGCCCAGCCCGGCCGGGATGTCGCCCTTGGCCAGCCACTGCCGGCCGAGGATGCTCAGCTGCACGCCCACCATGTAGGCCAGGAACGCCATCATGATCCGGCCATAGCGCTGCTGGCGCGGCGCGCTGCGCGCCAGTGGCAGGGTCAGCAGGGCGAAGGCCAGCGCCAGCAGCGGCGGGGTGATGCGCCAGTGCAGTTGGGCCTTGGCCTCCGGCCGTGGGTCCGCGAGCAGTTGCCCGGTGGTCATCATTTCCGGGTCGTCCTTGTCGCGCGTCTCGTCGCGGTCGGGCAAGGCGATCTCGTTGCTGGCGTAGCGCATCAGGCGGTAATCCAGTGCCCCGTTCTCCGGGCCCTCGACCCGGTAGCCGTCCTCCAGGCGCAGGAACCGCTGGCGCTCGCCCTCGAAGAACATCGAGCCCTGCTTGGCCGACACCACGTCGATCCGGCCATCACGGGTGCGCTGCATGAAGACCTTGCCCATCCGGGTGCCGTCCTCGTTGAGCGAGGACAGGTAGACGATGCCGCCGCCGGACACCTGGGTGAACTTGCCCGGCTCCAGCCCGGCCACCACGACGCTGCGGCTGGCCTCCTCGATCATCTGCTCGGAGGTGCGGTCGGCCCAGGGGCCGAGCCACACCGAGCACAGCGCCACCAGCGCCACGACTGGCGCCACCAGCAGCAGGATCGGCTTGAGCAGGCGCCGCGGGCCGACGCCCACGCCGGTCAGCACCGCCATTTCCGAGTCTCGGTAGAGCCGGGCGATGGCCAGCGCCAGGCCCAGCATCAGCGCCAGCGGCACGATGATCGGCAGGTAGACCACGAACTGCAGGCCCAGCTGGGACAGCAGCAGCCCGGCGGGCATGCGCCCGTCGGCGATGCGGCCGAGGATGTCGACCAGCACGCCGCCGACACTCACCACCAGCAGGACGATCAAAGTGGCCAGAAAGCTCTGGAGGAAGTCGCTCAGCAGGTAGCGGTCAAGCTTCGCCATAGGGTCGGTGGTTTAAACTCTCGGTTTCGTCCGCGGCACGTGGGTCCATGGGACCGTACGTAAACAGCCTGCGATTGTACGGATTTGGCAACGGAATCTGATCAATGTCTCTGGAATTCACCCTGAACCACGCCGCCCCGGCCTCCGCCGGCTTCGATTGCATCATCGTCGGCGCCTTCGCCGACAAGTCGCTGAGCCCGGCCGCCCAGGCCCTGGACGCCGCCAGCGGCGGCCGTCTCACGGCCCTGGTCGAGCGTGGCGATGTCGGCGGCAAGACCGGCAATACCACCGTGCTGCACGACCTGCCCGGCGTCACCGCGCCGCGCGTGCTGGTGGTCGGGCTGGGCGAACCGGCCAAGTTCGGTGTGCCCCAGTACATCAAGGCGGTCGGCGACGCCGGTCGCGCCCTGAAGAGCGGCGTCACCCGCAGCGCCCTGTTCACCCTGTCCGAACTGGCCGTAAGCGGCCGTGATGCCGCCTGGAACATCCGCCAGGCCGTGATCGCCGCCAACCACGCCAACTACCGCTACACCGCCACCCTGGGCAAGAAGAAGCCGGACGCCCCGGGCCTGGAGACGCTGGCCATCCTCGGCCAGGACGACACCGCGCTGCTGCAGGGCCAGGCCATCGCCGCCGGCGTGGAGTACGCCCGCGAACTGGGCAACCTGCCGCCGAACCTGTGCACCCCGGCCTACCTGGCCGAATCCTCGGTCGCCTTCGCCGCCGAGCACGACGGCGCCGAAGCCGAGA
Organism: Stenotrophomonas sp. LARHCG68; assembly: GCF_052871705.1. Taxonomy (NCBI): domain Bacteria; kingdom Pseudomonadati; phylum Pseudomonadota; class Gammaproteobacteria; order Lysobacterales; family Lysobacteraceae; genus Stenotrophomonas; species Stenotrophomonas sp. LARHCG68. Next base: position 17,284 of record NZ_JBIXJV010000002.1, read on the forward strand.
TCCTGGACGAGCAGCAGATGGAAGCGCTGGGCATGGGCTCGCTGCTGGCCGTGGCCCGCGGCTCGGCCAACCGCCCCAGGCTGGTGGTGCTGAAGTGGAACAACGGCGGTGACGCCAAGCCCTACGTGCTGGTCGGCAAGGGCATCACCTTCGATACCGGCGGCGTCAACCTGAAGACCCAGGGCGGCATCGAGGAGATGAAGTACGACATGTGCGGCGGCGCCAACGTCATCGGCACCTTCGTGGCCACGGTCAAGGCCAGGCTGCCGCTGAACCTGGTGGTGGTCGTGCCGGCCGTGGAAAACGCCATTGACGGCAATGCCTACCGCCCGTCCGACGTGATCACCTCGATGTCCGGCAAGACCATCGAAGTGGGCAACACCGACGCCGAAGGCCGCCTTATCCTGTGCGACGCACTGACCTACGCGCAGCGCTTCGAACCGGCCGCGCTGGTCGACGTGGCCACCCTCACCGGTGCCTGCATGGTCGCCCTGGGCCACCAGACCGCCGGCCTGATGAGCAAGCACGACGACCTGGCCAATGAGCTGGTCGCCGCCGGCGAGCACGTGTTCGACCGCGCCTGGCGCCTGCCGCTGTGGGACGAGTACCAGGGCATGCTGGATTCGACCTTCGCCGACGTCTACAACATCGGCGGCCGCTGGGCCGGCGCCATCACCGCTGGCTGCTTCCTGTCGCGCTTCACCGAAGGCCAGCGCTGGGCGCACCTGGACATCGCCGGCGTGGCCAGCGACGAAGGCAAGCGCGGCATGGCCACCGGCCGTCCGGTGGGCCTGCTGACCCAGTGGCTGCTGGACCGGGTGGCCTGAGGCAGGTGACGGGGAGCCGGCAACCGGGCATGCGAATGCCCCGCGCCGGTTCCCCACGCCGCCTTCCGCACCGTCCTTCCCCGTTCCCCTTTCCCGGTTCCCCGCCTTGACCATCCGCGCCGACTTCTACCTGATCGCCAAGCCGCGTTTCCTCACCGAACCGCTGAAGCTGGTGTGCGAGCTGGCCCGCAAGGCCAACGACGGCGGGCTGTACACGCTCGTACTGGCGCGCGATGCCGCCCAGGCCGAGGAACTGGACGAGCTGCTGTGGTCGTTCGACCCGGATGCCTACATCCCGCACCAGATCGTGGGCGAGGACGTGGACGAGGAGGAAGCCATCGTGCTGATCGCCGTGCCCGGTGCCGATGCGCCGGAACGCCCGCTGGTGATCAACCTGCGCGACGAACCCTGGCTGGGCGCCTGCGAGCGCGTGCTGGAAGTGGTGCCGGCCGACCCGGAAGCCCGCGAACCGCTGCGCGAGCGCTGGCGCCAGTACAAAGCCGCCGGCTACACGCTCAACAAACACGACATGTAAGGAACGACCATGCGCCTGCTCATCGCCATCCTCCTGCCCTGGCTGGCCTTCTTCACCATCGGTCGTCCCATTTCCGGCATTGTCTGTCTGATCCTGCAGATCACCTTGATCGGCTGGCTGCCCGGCGCCATCTGGGCTGCATACGCGGTCAGCCAGTACCACACCGACCAGAAGATCAAACGCGCGCTCGGCGCCCGCTGATCCCCTTTTCACGCTTCGACCCGGTTTCCCCGCATGACCCAACTCGCCTCCAGCTACGACCCCAAATCCTTCGAAACCGATCTCTACGACGCGTGGGAGAAGGCCGGCCACTTCAAGCCGTCCGGCAAGGGCGAGCCGTACACCATCGTGCTGCCGCCGCCGAACGTGACCGGCACCCTGCACATGGGCCATGCGTTCCAGCAGACGCTGATGGACGCACTGATCCGCTACCACCGCATGCGCGGCTACGACACGCTGTGGCAGGTGGGTACCGACCACGCCGGCATCGCCACCGAAATGGTGGTCAGCCGCAACCTGGCGCTGGAAGGCAAGGGGGAAACCCGCGACTCGCTGGGCCGTGACGGCTTCATCGACAAGGTGTGGGAGTGGAAGGCGCATTCGGGCAACGTGATCGAAGGCCAGATGCGCCGCCTTGGCACCTCGGCCGACTGGTCGCGCAGCACCTTCACGATGGACCCGGGCCCGAGCGAGGCGGTGATCGAATCGTTCATCCGCTGGCACGAGCAGGGCCTGATCTACCGTGGCCAGCGCCTGGTCAACTGGGACCCGGTGCTGAAGACCGCCATCTCCGACCTGGAGGTGGAAAGTGCCGAGGAAGACGGCTTCCTGTGGTCGATCGCCTATTCGCTGGAAGACGGCGCCAGCTACGAGCACGTCGAGGTCGATGCCGACGGCAACCAGACCCTGCGCGAAACCCGCAACTACCTGGTCGTGGCCACCACCCGCCCGGAAACCCTGCTGGGCGACACCGCGGTGATGGTGCACCCGGAGGACAGCCGCTACGCGCACCTGGTCGGCAAGACCGTCACCCTGCCGCTGACCGGCCGCCGCGTGCCGGTGATCGCCGACGACTACGTGGACAAGGCGTTTGGCACCGGCGTGGTCAAGGTCACCCCGGCGCATGACTTCAACGACTACCAGGTGGGCGTGCGCCACGGCCTGCCGATGATCAACCTGTTCACCCCGGTGGCCGCGCTCAACGAGAACGCGCCGGAGCAGTACCGTGGGCTGGACCGCTACGAAGCACGCAAGGTGATCCTGGCCGAGCTGGAGGACCTGGGCATCCTGGTCGAGACCAAGGCGCACAAGCTGCAGGTGCCGCGCGGCGACCGCACCGGCCAGGTGATCGAGCCGTACCTGACCGACCAGTGGTTCGTGAAGATGGACGGCCTGGCCAAGCGTGGCCTGGAACTGGTCGAGAACGGTTCGATCACGTTCGTGCCGGGCAACTGGATCAACACCTACCGCCACTGGATGGAGAACATCCAGGATTGGTGCATCAGCCGCCAGTTGTGGTGGGGCCACCGCATCCCGGCCTGGTTCGACGAAGCGGGCAACTGCTACGTGGGCCGCAACGAGGCCGAAGCCCGCGCCAAGGCCGGCCTGGCCGATGACGTGGTGCTGACCCAGGACAGCGACGTGCTGGAGACCTGGTTCTCCTCGCAGCTGTGGCCGTTCTCCACGCTGGGCTGGCCGAACGAAGCAGCCATGGCCGAGCGCGGTTTCGACCGCTACCTGCCGTCGAACGTGCTGATCACCGGCTTCGACATCATCTTCTTCTGGGTGGCGCGCATGATCATGGCCACCGACAGCTTCACCGGGCAGATCCCGTTCAAGGACGTCTACATCACCGGCCTGATCCGCGACGGCCAGGGCCAGAAGATGTCCAAGTCCAAGGGCAACGTGCTCGACCCGCTGGACATCATCGACGGCATCACCATCGACGACCTGGTCGCCAAGCGTACGCATGGCCTGATGCAGCCGAAGATGGCCGAGAAGATCGAGAAGGCCACCCGCAAGGAATTCCCGGACGGCATCATCGCCCACGGCGCCGACGCGCTGCGCTTCACCATCGCCGCGCTGGCCACCCACGGCCGCGACATCAAGTTCGACATGAGCCGCGCCGAGGGCTACAAGAACTTCTGCAACAAGCTGTGGAACGCCAGCCGCTTCACCCTGATGAACACCGAGGGGTCCAGCTTCAGCGGCGTGCCGCAGCCGCGTACCGATGCCGAGAAGTGGATCCTGTCGCGGTTGGCCAAGGTCTCGGCCGAAGCGCAGCAGAACTTCGCCGACTACCGCTTCGACCTGTTGGCACAGTGCCTGTACGAGTTCGTCTGGAACGAGTTCTGCGACTGGTTCCTGGAGCTGACCAAGCCGGCCCTCAACGGCGACAACGCCGACGATGCGGCCAGCACCCGCCACACCCTGCTGTACGTGCTGGAAGCCGTGCTGCGCCTGCTGCACCCGCTGACCCCGTTCGTCACCGAGCAGCTGTGGCAGCAGGTCGCCCCGCGCCTGGGCATCGCCGCCGACACGCTGTCGCTGCGCGCCTACCCGACCGCCGCCGAGTTCGCCGGTGATTACGCGCAGGCCGAAGCCGACGTGGAATGGTTCAAGGGCATGGTCAGCGCGCTGCGCCGCGTGCGCAGCGAACTCAACGTGCCGCCGTCCAAGCAGGTGCGCCTGCTGCTGCAGGGTGGCCAGGCGACGGACCCGGCGCGCGTGGAGCGCTTCACCTCGCAGCTGCGCTTCCTGCTCAAGCTGGAAAGCATCCAATGGCTCGCTGCCGACGCGCAGACCCCGCCGGCCGCGGCCGCCATCGTCGGCGAGCTCAAGCTGCTGGTGCCGCTGGAAGGCCTGGTCGACCTGGATGCCGAACGCGCGCGCCTGGACAAGGAGATCGCCCGCGTTTCCTCGGAGAAGGAAAAGAGCGAGGCCAAACTGTCCAAGTTCACCGACAAGGTGCCGGCGGCGGTGGTCGAGCAGGAGCGCGTGCGCCTGGCCGACTGGAACAGCCAGCTGGCCGGCCTGCAGGAGCAGCGCGCCAAGCTGTAAGCGCCTGCGGTACGTTGGACATGAAAACGCCGCCTCCGGGCGGCGTTTTCATGTCATCGCTAGCTCAGCGGCATCACGCCACCGGCACCGCCAGCGCACGCCGCTGCCGCAGCAGCTCGGCGCAATCGCGGGCGTGCCATTGCGCCATGCCCGGCCACGGATCGCCGGGCTGGTTGACCAGAATGCCCGGCACGCCCGCAGCCTGCGCGGTGGCCAGGTCGTAGTAGTGGTCGCCGACCATCCGCATCACCGCCGGTGCCACCGCCCAGCGCTGCGCGAAGTACTGCAGGCCAGCCGGGGAAGGCTTGGGCGTGACCTCGTCACGCCCCAGGATATCTTCCGGCGCGAAACAATCGGCCAAGCCGATCGCCGCCAGCGTCACCTGTGCCAACGCGCGCGCATTGCGGGTCAGGATGCCCAGCCGACAGCCCTCGGCATGCAGGGTCCGCACCAGGTCCACCGCGCCCGGCGCGGGCGTGGCGGCAACCGCCAATGCATGCTCGTGCTCCATCAGCCAGGCATGGCCTTCGGCGGCACGCGGCGGTGGCAACGCCGCCAGGTGCTGCAGGATGTCGGCCTCGGCCGGGATATCCAGCGCGCGCCGGATCAGCGCGAAGTCATGCACCGGCTCGGTGAGGGTGCCGTCCATGTCGAACACCCAGTGATGCGACTGGGCCAGCGCCCGCGCTGCCATGCCCTGCCCCACGCTCAATCCCAGTTCGGCATCTGGCTGCCATCCAGGCCGCCGACCTCGAAGACCGCCTTGCGGGTGCCGCCGGCCTTCACCGGGAAGTCGATCTCGACCACCTTGGCCTTGCGCAACTGGCGCCACAGGCCGCGGTTGTCATTGATGAACATGGCGATGGCTTCGTCGGTATCCGGGCGGTTCGCGGCCATGCTGCGCGGGGCGGCGCCGTCCACGCTCACCGTGACCTGGCAGCTGCGGTAGCAGGCGCGCGCGAAGTCGCTGGACTGCAGCACCAGGTAGGCATGCCGCTTCCATTCCGGGTGGTCGCGGAACACCAGCTGCACCGGCTTGGTACCCGTGCCATCCACGTCGACGCGGTCCTTGCTGTAGATCGCCGCCGAACGCTGGGTGCCCCCCTTCACCGCCACCTGGTTGTAGTTCCACAGGCCCTGCATGCGGCGCAGTTCGCGTGCTGCGTCGGCCTTCTCCCTCACCTCGGCCAAGCCCGGCTCGATGCGTTTGGCCGCCTCCGAATCGGGGAACTGGTCCAGCAGCGCGGCACCGTGGATCTTCGCCTTCTCCCAGTCGGTGCCGGTCACCGCTGCGTCGTACAGCTTTGCAATGCCCTCGGCGTCGGCCTCGCGCTTGGCGCGCTCCTGCGCGGCAGCGGCTTCCTGTTGCTGGCGCTCGGCTTCCGGGTCGCGACAACCGGCCAGTGCAACGACGCACAGCACGCCAAGGATCAAGGGTTTCATCAGGCAGCTCCAGGGAAACAGGGCGCGGCACCTGGCCGCGCGACGCCGCCCACTTTAAACATCCACGCCAGTGATTGCTCGCCCTGCGCCCTGCCCGCTGCACATGCGTGGGCTCACTCGGCCGGCAGGGGCTGCGCGGCTTCCCCGCGCCACCAGTGCGTGGACGGGGCCGGTGCCCCCAGGTCCAGGCGCTCGCCCATCCGCGGTGCGGTCAGGGCCACGCCCTGCTGCTGCGCCAGCGCGGTGATGTGCTCGAACGGCTCGGTCCACGGATGCAACGCGAGGTCGAAGGTGCCGTTGTGGATCGGCATCAGCACCTTGCCACGCACATCCAGGTGCGCCTGCAGGCTCTGCTCGGGCTGCATGTGCACGTCGGGCCAGTCCGCGTCGTAGGCACCGGTCTCGACCATGGCCAGGTCGAACGGCCCATACCGTTCACCAATGCGGGCGAAGCCATCGAAGTAGCCACTGTCGCCGCTGAAGAACAGGCGCAGCCGGCCGCTGTCGATCACCCACGATGCCCACAGCGTGCGGTTGCCATCGGAGAGCCCGCGCCCGGAGAAGTGCTGCGCCGGGGTGGCGACGATCTTCAGCCCCTCCACCCGCGTCTCCTGCCACCAGTCCAGCTGCGTCACCTGCGAGGCCGGCACGCCCCAGCCGATCAGCCGGTCGCCCACGCCCAGCGGCGTCACGAAATGGCGCACCTTCGGTGCCAGCGCCAACACCGCGGCATGGTCGAGGTGGTCGTAGTGGTCGTGGGAGATGATCACGCCGGTGATCGGCGGCAGCGCCTCGATCGACAGCGGCGGCGCGTGGAAGCGCTTGGGCCCCATGAACGACATCGGCGAGGCCCGTTCGGAGAACACCGGGTCGGTCAGCCAGAAGTGGCCGTCCAACTTGAGCAGCATGGTCGAGTGCCCAAGCCGCCACAGGCTGTCATCAGGCGCGTCCAGCAGCGCCTGGCGGGTCAGGGCCTGCACCGGGATCGGGGCCTGCGGTGTGGCATCGGCCGGCTTGTCGAACAGGAACCGCCACAGCACGCCGAGCGTGCGGGCCGCGCCCAGCGAGGTCTTCTTCGCCGCCGCGTTGTGGAAGCGGCCATCGCCGTATTGCGGCGACTGGTCATAGGAAGCGGCCGGGTGCGCGCCGCAGATCAACAGGCCAATGGACATGGCAGTCAGTACCGTGATCAGGAGGAGGAAACGGGGCAGGCGACGCTTCATCGGGGCTTGCCATGGAAAGTACACCGGCTAGTCTACTTCCAATTTCCAGAAAGTAAACTGAACGGTGTAAAATCGACGACATGACCACCAGCAACCGCCCTCCCCGGCTCACCGACCGCAAACGCGCCGCCATCCTGCAGGCGGCCGTGGCCGAGTTCCGCGCGTTCGGGTTCGCCGGCACCAGCATGGATCGCATCGCTGCGACCGCCGATGTCTCCAAGCGCACGGTCTACAACCACTTCAGCAGCAAGGACGAGTTGTTCGTCGCGATCCTGTTGCAGCTGTGGGAGGCCAGCCGCGCGCTTGAAGGGGTGGCGTACGACCCGGCCCGCCCGCTGCGCGACCAGTTGCTGGCATTCCTGGCGCAGAAGCTGCGCCTGCTGGCCGACCCGGGGTTCATCGACCTCTCGCGCGTGGCCATCGCCGAACTGGTGCACGCGCCGGAACGCGCACGCGTGGTGATGGACAAGCTCGCCGAGAAGGAGGAAGGCATGACCACCTGGATGCGCGCCGCACAGGCCGATGGCCGGCTGCGCGCGGGCATCGCGCCCGCCGAGGCGGCCCACCAGTTGCAGGGCATGGTCAAGGCCTTCGCGTTCTGGCCGCAGATCACGCTGGGCCAGCCGCCCCTGGACCAGGCCGCGCAGCAGCGCCTGATGGAAGACTGCGTGGACATGTTCCTGGCGCTGCGCGCGCTCAAGCCCTGAGTGCGGCCCTGGCCGGTATCGGTCACCAGCGGCCACAGTCCTCGCCCGGCTTCACGGCGGCCGATCTGACTACACGTGTCGTTACGTTTGACACTGCGACGGCAGCATCGCCATTCGTACACTCCGCGAACACGCCCGCCGGGCCCTACGCGGACACGCATCGTGCGCACCTGCCTGAAATGGTCTTCGCTGTTGTTGTCCGCATTTCCGCTCGCCGCCCTGGCCAGCGATCAATGGATCCTGGCCACCGATCTATGGGGCAACAGCGCCAGGCAGACGTTGAATCTGGACGTCCAGGGCTCGCGTGTCAGCGGAACGCTGGGCGGCGACCCGATCAAAGGCACGTTGAACGGCGCGCAGCTGAAGTTCACCGCCACCGGCAGCGACGGCCAGGTTTACCACTACGATGGCCAGATCGATGGCAACCGCATGCGGGGCCGCAGCGACGAGCCGGACACCAACAATCGCAATGCCCGTGCAGCGCATGAGTTCAGCGCATGGCGGGTGCCGTCACGACCAGGGAATATCCCGCGTCTGCACGACTTCACGCCGAGCGACTACTCCAATACCTTCAGCGCAGAGCGCGCCCCGGCGCTGGTGATCTGGCCCGGCGACTCCGTGCAGACCAGGACCCTGGATTCCGGCGGTGTCGACGAGCACGGCGTCACCCGCGCCTTGTTCGGCAACCCACAGGTCGGGCCGTTCTTCGTCGCCGGTGCCGAGCCTGGCGACACGCTGGCAATCACCATCCGTTCGCTGAAACTCAACCGCGATTACGCCGACAGCCTCGACGGCATCGTCGGCCGCCTGAAGACCCCGCGCATCGCCACCGAAACCGCGACGCTGGGAAAGCCGGTGCGCTGGGAACTGGACCGCGTACGTGGCACGGCTCGCCCACAGGGTGCCAGCGGCGCATTGGAACACTTCCAGATCCCGGTCAAACCGATGCTCGGCGGCCTCGCCGTCGCCCCGGGCTTCGGTTACCCCGCGTTCTCCACCGGCGACGCCGGCGATTTCGGCGGCAACATGGATTTCAATGCCGTGGTCGAAGGCAACACCGTCTACCTTCAGGTCCAGCAACCCGGCGCGTTGCTGTATGTCGGCGATGGCCATGCCCTGCAGGGCGATGGCGAGACCAGCCAATGGGCGCTGGAGACATCACTGGACGTGGTACTGAAAGTGGAGCTGATCAAGAAGCAGTCCATCGCCACGCCACGCGTTGAATCACCGACGCAGATCATGACCCTGGGGCAGGCAGGCTCCAGCGACGATGCGCTGCGGCTGGCGACGTCGGGGATGCTGCAGTGGTTGCGCCAGTCCCATGGACTGGATATGTCGCAGGCCACCCAGGTGCTCGGCGTGGCAGTGCAGTACAGCGTGGTCAATCTTGCCGGCCGCAGTGTGGGCGTGGCCGCGAAGATCGACAAGTCGGTGTTGAAAGGCTTGCCGGGGGCCACGCTGAAGACTCCCAACCCAACGCCGTGATCGATGTTGGAGGCGGGCATGCGCAGCCCGCAAGCCAACAGCGGCGCAAGAACAAACGGCGAGCCGAAGCTCGCCGTTTGCCTTGGAACCTGCCGAGGCCGATTACGGCTTGGGCGCAGCTTGCTGCGTCGATGCAGCTTCCGCCTTGGCGATCATGTCTTCCACCGAGGCGGTGGTGATCGGGTGGTAGCCCGGCTTGGCCTTGGCGAACACTTCCTTGGCGAAGGCCAGGCCTTCCGGGGTCTTCAGCAGCTCGGCGTAGATCGGCAGCACCAGCTTGCGACGGCCCACCTTCTGGATGAACTCACCGGCCGCCGGCAGCGCTTCGTTGTAGCCGCTGCGGATGGCCAGCGGGTACCAGCGCATGGCGATCTCGCCATTGGCGGTGCCGGTGAAATGGTAGGCCTTGTCCAGCTGTGCCAGCTTCTCCACCGGCTGCTTCTCGCCCAGCCCGTCGATGAAGCGCACCCACTCCTGCGTGCCCCACGCACCGGTGACCTGGTTGCTCGGCACGGCGTCACTGCCCAGGTAGGCGATGCGGGCGGTGTCGACCACGGCGAAGTTGCGCGAACGGGCGCGGGTGGCGAAGGCCGGGATGCCCGGCTCCTCCAGCCATGCCTTCAGTTCGGCATCGGTGACCGCCGAGGGGTTCTTCGGCAGCAGGTTCTTCTTCATGTACTCGACGAACTGGTCGGTGTTCGCGCTCTGGAAGGCATGGTCGTTGAACCAGCCACGCAGGAACGGATCGAACACCTCGCGGCCGAAGCGCTGTTCCAGGAACTGCAGGAACCAGGCGCCCTTGACGTAGGCAACGTTGCTCAGCGCCTCGTCCGGGTCACGCTCGTTGAGCGGCGGCAGCGCCAGTGCCTGGTCGGCCGGGCTCATGTCCTTCACTTCGTTGAGCAGGTCGGTCTGGTCGATCTCGCGCTCCATCTCGGCCATTTCCTGGCCGTACAGCGCCTCGGTGATGCGTGCCTGCACGTAGGTGGTGAAGCCTTCGTTGAGCCAGATGTCCTTCCAGCTCGCGTTGGTCACCAGGTTGCCCGACCAGCTGTGCGCCAGTTCGTGGGCCACCAGCGAGACCAGCGACTTGTCGCCGACGATCACGGTCGGGGTGGCGAAAGTCAGGCGCGGGTTCTCCATGCCGCCGAACGGGAACGACGGCGGCAGCACCAGCATGTCGTAGCGGCCCCAGCGGTATTCGCCGTACAGGTTCTCGGCGGCACCGATCATCTTCTCGGTGTCCTCGAATTCCTTGGTCGCCTTGCCAACCATGGTCGGCTCGGCCCACACGCCCGAACGCCCGGAGATCGGCTGGAACACCAGGTCACCGGCGGCGATGGCCAGCAGGTAGGACGGGATCGGCTGCGGCATCTTGAAGGCGTAATCGCCATCACGCGCGGCCTTCGGGTCGTTGTCGGCGCTCATCAGCACCATCACGTCCGGGCGGCTGGTCACGTGCGCGCTGTAGGTGAAGCGAACGCTCGGGGTGTCCTGCAGCGGTACCCACGAACGGGCGTGGATGGCCTGCGACTGGCTGAACATGAAGGGCAGCTTCTTGCCCTCGGTCATCGACGGCTCCAGCCACTGCAGGCCCGAGGCGGTCGGTGCGGTGTGGTAGGTGATGCGCACGCTGGCCGGTTGGTCCGGGGTCTCGATGCTCAGCTTGCTGCCGAACACCTTGTCGGCCGGGGCCAGGGCGAACTGCAGCGGCGAGGCGGCACCGTCGGCGGCGATCGCCTCGACCTTCTCCACGGTCAGCTCGCGGGTGTCCAGCACCAGCTGCTTGGCGGCCTTGTCCTTCCACTCCAGCGTGTAGGTGGCGGTGCCACCGATCTGCTTGGCGTCGAAATCGACCTTCAGGTCCAGCGCCAGGTCCTTGATGACGACCTTGTCCGGCTCGGCATAGGAGCTTTCATCGTGGCTGCGACTGACGGTATTCACGGCGGCGGCGGGCTTCTGGGCGACGGGGTCGGCGGTGGGGGCGGCAGGTTCCTTGGCACAGCCGGCGACAAGCGCCACGGCCAGGGGCAGCATCAGCAGGGAAGAACGCATCTGAAGAGAACCGGTTCAGGGAACAGCCGTCGATTTTAAACCCGAACCGCCTTGCCGGATGCGGCGGTGCACCGTAGGAGCGCCTCGGCCCCCCGTAGGAGCGACCTTGGTCGCGAAGCCGGCAAGGTTTCCGACACGGCGCCACCTGCAATTGCAGACCTTCCGGCAGCGGCCGCATCGCCAGCTTCGCGGCTGAAGCCGCTCCTACAACGGCACCGGTTCCGACACCGCTATAGGGGCGACCTTGGTCGCGAAGCCGACGCCCCCAACCACCCGCTTATCTGCAATTGCCGGCAGCCCCACGACAGAACGCAATGCCTGCTTCGCGGCCAAGACCGCTGCTACCGCCTTGCGGCCATGAAAAAGGCGGCCCTTAGCCGCCCTTTCCCTGCATCCTGAACCCGCCTCAGAGCTTGTAGCCGGAATGGATCGACACGATGCCGGCACTGAGGTTCTTGTAATGGCAGCGGCCGAACCCGGCCTCGGTCATCATCCCCTTCAGCTCCTCCTGCGGCGGGTGCTTGCGGATGCTCTCGGCCAGGTACTGGTAGCTGTCGGCATCGCCACGCGCGAACAACTTGCCCAGCTTCGGCAGCACCTTGAACGAATGGAAATCGTAGATCGGCTTGAACCAGTCCACGGTCACCTCGGAGAACTCCAGCACACGCGCCTGGCCACCCACCTTGAGCACGCGGTACATCTCGCGCAGCGCGGCGTCCTTGTCGGTGACGTTGCGCAAGCCGAAGGAGATGGTCACCAGGTCGAAGCTCTGGTCCGGGAACGGCAGTGCCTCTGCGTTGAGCTGCACCCACTCGAAGCCGGACACGTGGCCGCGGTTGGTCAGGCGGTCACGCCCCACCGACAGCATGCCGGCGTTGATGTCGCCCAGCACCACGCTGCCCTCGGGCCCCAGTCGCTCCTTCAGCAGCACGGCGATGTCCCCGGTGCCACCGGCCAGGTCGAGCACGCGGTCACCCGGCTTCACCTGCGCGGTGGCCACGAAGTAGCGCTTCCACAAGCGATGGATGCCCAGGCTCATCAGGTCATTCATCAGGTCGTAGTTGTCGGCCACGGAGGTGAACACCTGGCCGACAAGCTTCTGCTTGTCCTTGGCCGGTACGTCGCGGAAGCCGAAGTGGGTGGTGCCGGTCTTGTAGGGGGATTCGCTCATGAGCGCGATTATCGCACCGCCGGAGTGCTTGCGGCGGCAGGCGCCTGAATCACGCCGCTATCATGGCCGCACCGGCGCCCGCGCGCCTTGAGGACCCCGCATGATCACCACCCCCGACTACCGCGCCCTGCTCGAAACCGCCATCGCCGAAGCCCGCCAGGGCCTGGCCGAGGGTGGCATCCCGATCGGCGCGGCGCTGTACCACAACGACGGCCGCCTGCTCGGCTGCGGCCACAACCGCCGCATCCAGGAAGGCGATCCGTCCATCCACGGCGAAACCGATGCCTTCCGCAAGGCCGGCCGCCAGCGTGGCTACCGCGACACCATCATGGTCACCACCCTGGCCCCGTGCTGGTACTGCAGCGGGCTGGTCCGCCAGTTCAACATCGGCACCGTGGTGGTCGGCGAATCGGTCAGCTTCGGCGGCGGCATCGACTGGCTGCGCGAGAACGGGGTCAAGGTCATCGACCTGAACGACGCCGGCTGCATCGAGATGATGGGCCGCTACATCACCGACCATCCGGAGATCTGGTACGAAGACATCGGCGAGTAAGCCAGCTGACTGCGGCATGACTGGTATCACGCCAATGTGAGACAGTGAAACCCAATCGTAAGAGTTGGCAGCGTAAGCTGCGCGGACAGGGGCACTGCCATTGACGAGGTGAAGCGATGTTCATCGCGCCCATCCAAGCCAGCAGTCGCCGTTCTCTGCAACAGGCTGGGGAACGGCTACGCCAGCATTACCAGCGTTACCGTAGTTCGGCCCCGTTCTGGGATGCCTACCAGCAGGTCCAGCGCGAGCTGGTCGCGGCCTACCCCGAGCACCAGGCCGAGTTGTGCAACCGGTTGGCGGTCTTCGCGCAGCGGCTGGGCGCGGTTGAAAAGGCCCAGTTGCTGGAAACCGCCGAGTTCGAGCATTGAAACGGGAACACCGGGCACTGCCCGGTGTTCTTGTCTGCGACGTTTGCCTTCATCCGTTGCCTGCTGCGCGGCCGAGGCCGCTCCTGCACCAAGAAGATCCTCCGCCTGCCTGATGTGCCTGCGCACGCATTGGCAGGAGCGGCCATGGCCGCGAGGCCATTACGCCTGCAGGTGACCTAAACGCTTTCCTTCCGGGCATTGCCAGCTTCGCGGCCACGGCTGCTCCTGCAAAAAAAAACGCCGGGCATTGCCCGGCGTTTTCCGTTTCACCACGTCGTCGCTCAGTGCGCCGCGTCTTCGGGCTTGTCGCGCAGCTTGCGGTTGAACAGGCGCTGCACCACCACGAAGAACAACGGGATGAAGAACAGGCCCAGCAAGGTGCCCACCACCATGCCGCCGAGCACGCCGGTACCAATGGCGCGCTGCGCACCGGAACCCGCACCGGAAGCGATGGCCAGCGGCAACACGCCCAGGCCGAACGCCAGCGAGGTCATGATGATCGGGCGCAGGCGGTCACGGACCGCATGCATCGTCGCTTCGATCACGCCGGCGCCCTTCTCCAGGTGCTCCTTGGCGAACTCCACGATCAGGATCGCGTTCTTCGAGGTCAGGCCGACCGTGGTCAGCATCGCCACCTGGAAGTACACGTCACGCTCCATGCCACGTATGGTGTTGGCCAGCACCGCGCCGAGGATGCCCAGCGGCGCCACCAGCAGCACCGCGGTCGGCACGCTCCAGCTCTCGTACAGCGCGGCAAGGCACAGGAACACGATCAGCAGCGACAGCGTGTACAGCAGCGGCGTCTGCGAACCGGCCTCGCGCTCCTGGTAGGACACCGCGGTCCATTCGATGCTGAAGCCCGGCGGCAGTTCCTTGGCCAGGCGCTCCACTTCCAGCATCGCGTCGCCGGAGGCCACGCCCGGTGCGGCTTCACCCTGGATTTCCAGCGCCGAGACACCGTTGTAACGCTCCAGGCGCGGCGAACCGTAGTCCCAACGCTGGCTGGCGAAGGCCGAGAACGGCACCATCTCGCCGGCGTTGTTCTTCACCGTCCACAGGCTGAAGTCCTCCGGGTTCATGCGGAAGCCGTCATCGGCCTGCACGTACACGCGCTTGACGCGGCCACGGTCGATGAAGTCATCGATGTAGCTCGAGCCCCAGGCCGTTGCCAGCGTGCTGTTGATGGTGTCCAGCGACAGGCCATGCGCGCCGGCCTTGGCCACGTCGATGTCCAGGCGCAGCTGCGGGGTGTCATCCAGGCCGTTCGGGCGCACATTGGCCAGCTTCGGGCTCTTCCCGGCCAGGCCGAGCAGCTGGTTGCGGGCGTTGACCAACGCTTCGTGGCCCTGCCCGGAGTTGTCCTTCAGGAAGAAGGTGTAACCCGAGGCGATGCCCAGCTCCGGCATGGCCGGCGGCGGGAAGGCGAAGATGAAGGCGTCCTTGACCTGGCCCAGCGCCATCATCGCGCGGCCGGTGATCGGGCCCACGCCCTGATCGGCCGAGCGCTCGCCCCAGTCCTTGAGCTTGACGAAGGCCATGCCCGAGTTCTGGCCCATGCCCGAGAAGCTGAAGCCCTGCACCGAGAACACCGATTCGACCGCGTCCTTCTCGTTGTTGAGGAAGTGGTCTTCCAGCTTGTAGATCGACTCCAGCGTGCGCTCCTGGGTGGCGCCGACCGGTGCCTGCACCAGCGCCATCAGGATGCCCTGGTCTTCATTGGGCAGGAACGAGCTGGGCAGGCGTGCGAACAGCAGGCCCATCACCACCGCCAGCGCCAGGAACACCGCCATGAACCGGCCCGGGCGAAGCAGGATGCCCTTCACCCCGCGCTGGTAGGTGCCGCTGGTGCGGTCGAAGCCGTTGTTGAAGCCATTGAAGAAGCGGCCCAGCAGGCCGGCGTGGGCAACATGGTGCTCGCCCTTCTTCAGCGGCTTGAGCATGGTCGCGCACAGCGCCGGGGTCAGCACGATCGCCACCAGCACCGACAGCGCCATCGCCGAGACGATGGTGGCCGAGAACTGGCGGTAGATCACGCCGGTGGAGCCGCTCATGAAGGCCATCGGCACGAACACCGCCGACAGCACCAGGCCGATGCCGACCAGCGCGCCGGTGATCTGGCTCATCGACTTGCGGGTGGCTTCCAGCGGCGACAGGCCCTCCTCGGACATGATGCGCTCGACGTTCTCCACCACCACGATGGCATCGTCCACCAGCAGGCCGATGGCCAGCACCATCGCGAACATGGTCAGCATGTTGATCGAGAAGCCCAGCACCGCGAGGATGCCGAACGTACCCAGCAGCACCACCGGCACGGCGATCGTCGGGATCAGCGTGGCGCGGAAGTTCTGCAGGAACAGGTACATCACCACGAACACCAGCACGATGGCTTCCAGCAGCGTCTTGACCACACCCTTGATCGACACGCGCACGAACGGCGTGGTGTCGTAGGGGATCACCGCCTTCATGCCGGCCGGGAAGTTGGCCTTGAGCTCATCCAGCGTGCGGCTCACGCCCTCGGAGGTCTCCAGTGCGTTGGCGCCGGTGGCCAGGGTCACGGCCAGGCCGGAGGCCGGCTTGCCATTGAAGCGGGTGACGAAGTCGTAGGTTTCCGCGCCCAGTTCGACGCGGGCCACGTCACCGAGCTTCAGTGCCGAGCCGTCGGCTTCGGTGCGCACCACGATGTTGCGGAACTGCTCCGGCGTCTGCAGCCGGTCCTGCGCGTTGATGGTGGCGTTGAGCTGCTGGCCCTTCACCGCCGGCGCACCGCCGAGCTGGCCCACCGCGACCTGCGCGTTCTGCGCCTTCACCGCGGCGGTGACCTCGTCGACGGAGACCTTGTAGGTCTGCAGCTTGGTCGGATCCAGCCAGATGCGCATGGCGTACTTGCCGCCGAACACCTGGATCGAACCCACGCCCGGCACGCGGCTGAGCGGGTCGACGACGTTGGAGCCGACGTAGTCGGAGATGTCGTTCTCGTCCATGCTGCCGTCCTCGGACACGAAGCCGATGACGTTGAGGAAGCCGGAGCTGGACTTGGCGACGTTGATGCCCTGGCGCTGCACTTCCTGCGGCAGCAACGGCATGGCCAGCTGCAGCTTGTTCTGCACCTGCACCTGCGCGATGTCCGAGTTGGTGCCGCTCTCGAAGGTCAGGGTGATGCTGGCCTGGCCATTGGAGGAGCTGTTGGACGAGAAGTACATCAGCCCGTCCAGGCCCTTCATGTTCTGCTCGATGATCTGCGTCACCGAGTCCTCGACCACCTTGGCCGACGCGCCCGGGTAGCTGGCCGAGATGGACACCGCAGGCGGTGCCACTTCCGGATACATCGAGATCGGCAGCTTGAGCATGGCGAGGGCGCCAGCCAGCATGATGATGATGGCGATGACCCACGCGAAGATGGGCCGGTCGATAAAGAAGCGTGCCATGGAGTTCTCCGCTTACTGCTTGGCCGCCGGCGCCGTCGCGTCGGGCGCGGCGGCGGGCTTGGCGGCTTGGGCACCCTTCTCGGTGGCCTGCACCGGCATGCCCGGGCCGATCTTCTGCAGGCCTTCGACGATGACCTTGTCACCGGCCTTCAGCCCGCTCTCGACCAGCCACTTGTCACCGATGGTGCGGCTGACGGTGACCGGACGCACGGCGACCTTGCCTTCGCCATCCACCACCATCGCGCTGGTGTCGCCCTTGGCATCGCGGGCGATGCCCTGCATCGGCACCAGCAGGCCGTTCGGCCGCACGCCGCTGCCCAGCACCGCGCGCACGAACATGCCCGGCATCAGCACGTGGTCGGGGTTTTCCACCCGCACGCGCAAGCCGTAGCTGCCGGTGGACGGGTCGACGTTGACCTCGGAGAACTCCAGCGTGCCCTTGTGGGCGAACGGGGTGCCATCTTCCAGCACGATGTCCACCGGCAGCTCGGAGGCGCCTTCCAGGCGGCCTTCGGCCAGTTCGCGGCGCAGCTGCAGCAGCTCGGCCGAGGACTGGGTGACATCGATGTAGATCGGGTCGAGCTGGTTGATGGTCGCCAGCGCTGCGGCCTGGCCCGCGCTGACCAGCGCGCCCTGGGTGACGCTGGACTTGCCGATCTGGCCACTGATCGGCGCGGTGATGCGGGCGTAGCCCAGCGTCACGTTGGCCGCGTCCAGCGAGGCGCGCGCGGCACCGACGTCGGCCTCGGCCTGCTTCCAGGCGGCCTGTGCGTTCTCATCGTCCTGCACGCTGATCACCTTGCTCCGGACCAGCTCGCTGCTGCGGCGCGCCGCCAGCCGTGCAGCGCTGGCGGTGGCTTCGGCGCGGGCCAGCTGCGCGCGGGCGCTGTTGGCCTGGGCGCGGTAGGCCGCGTCGTCCAGCTGGTAGAGCGCCTGGCCTTCCTTGACGAAGCTGCCTTCGGTGAACAGGCGCTTGGCCACGATGCCGCTGACCTGCGGGCGCACCTCGGCCACCTGGTAGCCATTGGCGCGGCCGACCAGTTCGCGGGTCAGGGTGACCGGCTCGGTCTTGAGGGTGACGACCGTGACCTGGCCCGGGCCGCCCTGCGGCGGTGCTTCCCCGCCCTTGCAAGCGGCCAGTGCAACGGAAAGGGCAAGAGAAAGCGCGACGACGCGATAGCTGCGGATTCGAGACATGTGGAAGACTCAATGGGAAAGGTGGCGCTCGCGGACCTGCGCCGGCCCCCCGAAGGGCCCGGCACGCACGGTGTGCATAACTTACGTGGAGGCCCGTGAGAACCGCCACTACAAATGCACAGCAGCGCCATCCTGCGAAGCAAGCCGGCGAAATATACATACATGCACGCATGTTTGTAAACGGCTACAATTCAGCCCGGTTTCATCCAGCAACGGCGCAGTGCCATGGCCAGAAAGACCAAAGAAGAAGCCCAGGCCACCCGCGAACACATCCTTGATGCGGCCCTGGCCTGCTTCCATGAGAACGGCGTCGCCAACACCTCGCTGGCGGCGATCGGTGAGCGTGCCGGCTATTCGCGCGGCGCGGTGTACTGGCACTTCAAGAACAAGACCGAAGTGCTCGAAGCGATGATCAACCGCGAGCGCGTCCCCTTCATCAAGCGCCTGCGCCGCACCTACTCGCCCCACCGCAACACGCCGATCCTGGACCTGCGCTCGGCGATGCTGGTCTCGCTGAGCGAACTGGCCACCGAGCCGCACCTGCGCGACATGATGGAGATCATGCTGCGCAACGACCTCAGCGCTGAAAGCCAGGCGATGCAGCAGTTGCAGCACGACAGCATCGAGGAGGAGATGGCGATCTTCCGCCGCGCCTTCGAACGCGCCCGCGAGCTGGGCCAGTTGCGCGAGGGCGTCGACACGGCCGTGGTCTCACGCATCCTGCATGCGGGCATGACCGGCGTGCTGTACAGCGCGATGCTCGAACCCCGCCAGTTCGAGCTGCAGCGCGACAGCCGCGAGGTGATGGATGCGCTGCTGTCCTACTACGTCAAACCCGGCGTCATCACCCCGGGGGCCGATCCCCTGCCCTTGCCGCCGGCCGACCCGGACGAGCACGACTGAAACGCGCGGGTGCAGCACGGCGAGCCCATCCCCGCTGCATGGGCGGGGATGCAACCCCAGCGCCAAGCCCAGCCACGAATCCCCAACGAAAAACGGCAGCACCGACGTGCTGCCGTTTCCACGAACACCGGGCCGATTCGCTTACAGGATGTAGCGGCTCAGGTCCGGATCCTGCACCAGTTCGCCCAGGTGCTTGTTCACGTAGTCACTGTCGATCGCGATGGCCTCGCCGTCACGGTCCGGCGCCTCGTAGCTGAGCGAATCGAGCAGCCGTTCCAGCACCGTGTGCAGGCGGCGTGCACCGATGTTCTCCTGGCGCTCGTTGACCTGGAAGGCGATCTCGGCCAGGCGATCCACCGCGTCCGGGGTGAAGTTGACCGTGACGCCCTCGGTCGCCAGCAGTGCTTCGTACTGCTTGGTCAGCGCGGCCTTCGGCTCGGTGAGGATGCGCACGAAATCGGCCTTGGTCAGGGCGCCCAGTTCCACGCGGATCGGGAAGCGGCCCTGCAGTTCCGGAATCAGGTCGCTGGGCTTGGCCAGGTGGAACGCACCGGAGGCGATGAACAGGATGTGGTCGGTCTTCACCGTGCCGTACTTGGTGGAAACGTTGGAACCTTCCACCAGCGGCAGCAGGTCACGCTGCACGCCCTCGCGCGAGACATCGCCGCCACCGACGTTGTCCCCGCGCTTGGCGACCTTGTCGATCTCGTCGATAAACACGATGCCGTGCTGCTCGCAGGCCTCGATGGCGGCGGTGCGGATGTCGTCCTCGTTGACCAGCTTGCCGGCCTCTTCCTCGACCAGCAGCGGACGTGCGGCCTTGATCGTCAGCGTTCGCTTGTTCGACTTGCTGCCGCCCAGGTTGGCGAACATCGACTTCAGCTGCTGGCCCATTTCCTCCATGCCCGGCGGGGTCATGATGTCCATGCTGACGTTGGCCGCCACTTCCAGTTCGATCTCGCGCTCATCCAGCTCGCCGGCACGCAGCATGCGGCGGAACTTGATGCGGGTTTCGTTGTCGGCGGCGGACGGCTCGTTGCGCGCGGCCTCGGCATCGAAGCCGATGCCGACGCTGCGACGCGGCAGCAGCGCATCCAGGATGCGGTCCTCGGCGCGCTCCTCGGCCTGGGTGCGCACGCGCACCTTGGCCTGTTCGCGGTACAGCTTGACCGCGGTGTCGGCCAGGTCACGGATGATCTGCTCCACGTCCTTGCCGACGTAGCCGACCTCGGTGAAGCGGGTGGCCTCCACCTTCACGAACGGCGCGTTGGCCAGCGTGGCCAGGCGGCGCGCGATTTCGGTCTTGCCGACACCGGTCGGGCCGATCATCAGGATGTTCTTCGGCATCACCTCGTTGCGCAGGTCGGCCGGCAGCTGCATGCGGCGCCAGCGGTTGCGCAGGGCGATGGCGACCGCACGCTTGGCGTCATGCTGGCCGACGATGTGCCGGTCCAGCTCCTGCACGATCTCGCGCGGGGTCATGGTGGCGGAAGAGACTTCGATCTTGTGGTTCATGGGGTACTCGCAGTCGTTGGCCGAAGCGCTCAGAGCTCTTCAACCACCACGTTGGTGTTGGTGTAGATGCAGATGCCACCGGCGATGTTGATGGCCTCCATGGCAACCGACTTCGCATCCATCCCGGTGTGCGCGAGCAGCGCGCGCGCGGCGCTCAGCGCGTAGGAGCCGCCGGAGCCGATGGCGATGATGCCGTCCTCCGGCTCGATGACGTCACCGGTGCCGCTGATGATCAGCGAGGTTTCCTTGTCGGCCACCGCCAGCAGCGCCTCGAGCTTTCCGTAGCGGCGGTCGGTGCGCCAGTCCTTGGCCAGTTCCACCGCGGCACGGGTCAACTGGCCATGCTTCTCGAGCTTGGCTTCGAACAATTCGAACAGGGTGAACGCATCGGCCGCCGCACCGGCGAAACCGGCCAGCACCTGGCCATCGCGGCCCAGTCGACGCACCTTGCGGGCATTGCCCTTCATCACCGTGTGGCCCAGCGTGACCTGGCCATCACCTGCGATCGCCACGTGCTCGCCGCGACGCACGCAGCAGATGGTGGTGGCGTGGAAAACATTGGGGTTCTGACTGGGGTCCATGTGGCCTCCGGGATACTGTCCAACCGAAGTGGGGCCAGACGCGCGGCGATCAAGCCTGCCCCCTCCCCCACCGGCGACAGCCGGCGTTCAGCAAAACGGCCAGGTCCGGAGGCGTCGACCGCACCCACGCAGCACCATCCCGGCTCCTAAGGCACCAGCCGGGCCAGATTCGGGCGATCCGGTTCGGGCTCGATGCCCCACGCCACGTACCAGTCCTCGCCCTGCGTCTCGATCGGATGCAGGGTGCGGCCCGAGCCGTTGCCACAGGCCAGCGCGTCGCTCGCGCAATAGCGGTCGCATCCCCAGCAGATGCGCTCGGGATGACGGGGTTTGAGCGGGAACGGTTTCGCCATCTTCAGCAACGCCACGACCATCCGTGGCGCAGTGTGCGCCGTGGGCGTGCGGCTGGCCCTGACGCAGATCAATCCCCGGCCTGATCGTGCGCCAGGCTTCCGTGCGCCTGGCGCGGGCTTCACGCGCGGTCGGCGCGGCAGGAATAGCAACCGTAGCGGGCATGGTGGACATGCACGTAATCCACCGCAGGGTCATCGAAGCGGGCCTGCAGCCATGCCGCGACCGCGGTCCCTTCGCAGACCTCGGCGGCGATGATCCGATGCGCATGATCGTAGGCGCGCACGGACAGCAGCCGCCGCAGCATCGTCGCCGGCACCTCGTCCGTCCCGAGCACGGCGCTGCGTGCGCCGCGCCGCACGAAGATCGGCCCGCTGGCGCGGTATGGCGATTCGGCGGGCTGGTGCTGGTAGGGCAACAGCAGCACCTGTTCGCCCGGTTGGGCATCGACCAGGCTGATCCGGCAGGGAAATCCCGTCGTCGCCGTGTCGGGAACCGTCAGCCGCTGCATCTGCCGGGCGCTGAGCACGACATCAGGGAGCAGGAACAGCGGAGCAAACGTATCGGGGGCCAGGCCCCGCAGGATGAAGGACGCCATGTGCATGCACCAGGAATGGGGAGCTGCAGCATGGCGATCCGCGCCGCGACGTGCTCGCCGCATCCGGACACCACAATCATGGCGCCGCCGCGCCTTGACCGGCCAGCTCAGCGCTTGCGCTTGGCGCGCGGGTGCGCCGCGTCGTAGACCTTGGCCAGGTGCTGGAAATCCAGGTGCGTGTAGATCTGGGTGGTGGCGATGTCCGAATGCCCGAGCAGTTCCTGCACGCCACGCAGGTCGCCGGAGGACTCCAGGATGTGGCTGGCGAAACTGTGCCGCAGCATGTGCGGGTGTACGTTCTTGAACAGCCCTTGCCGCTGCGCCAGCTGCTTGATGCGGATCTGCACCGCCCGCTGGCTCAACGGGCCGCCAGCGCGCCCCGGGAACACCGGCTTGTCGCCGCTTCCCGCGCTGTCCCTGCGCCAGTCCTGCAGTGCGTTCAACGCATGCGTACCCACCGGCACGCTGCGCTCGCGGTTGCCCTTGCCATGCACCAGCACCAGGCCGCTGGCCATGTCCAGGTCACGCCAGCGCAGTGCGCACAGCTCGCTCAGGCGCAGGCCGGAGGAATAGAACAGTTCCAGCAGCGCACGGTCGCGCAGGCCCAGCGGTGCATCCGTGGGCAGCTCGACCAGTTGCACCGCTTCATCGGCATCGAGCACCTGCGGCAACTTGCGCGGCGCCTTGGGCGCGCGCAGGCCGGCGGCAGGGCTGGTGTCGATGGCGTTGTTTTTGAGCAGCCACGCATAGAAGCTGCGGCAGGCCGACAGGCGGCGCTGCAGGCTCTTGGCCGCCAGCCCGCGGCGGTGCTCGGCGGCGATGAATTCACGCAACTGGTCGGTGGCCAGCGCCTGCGGGTCGTCGATGCCACGGGCCTGGCACCATTGCGACAATGCGGCGAGGTCACGCTGGTAGGCATCGAGCGTATGCGCGGACATGCGCCGCTCGACCTGCAGGTAGGACAGGAACGCCGGGACGGCGCTCATCGCCGCACGCCTCCGCTCACGCCGCGTTGAAGCGCTGCAGCCCGACCACCAGCGACTCGCCCATCATGCGCAGGAACAGCGTGCCCATGCCCGGGTAGAAACGGTTCGGGTCATGGCTGCCGACCGCGATCAGGCCCACGCCCGGCAACGGCAGCAACGCGGTGGATGCCACTTCGTCGACCCGTTCGCCGTAGAGCACGTCGTTCTTCTCCGACTGCAGCCGGCCGCAGATCGGCTCGCCATCCTGCAGGCAGTCGTGGAACGGCGCCAGGCGCGGGCTGTCGGCGGCGATGACCTGCAGCCACGGCGCCTGCTCAAGCCCTTCGACCGGCTGCAGGCTGATGATGCGGACCAGGTCACCGGCGAAGTCTTCCTCCAGCGAGGCCGCCATCGCCCGCAACGTGTCCGCCGCCGACGCCTGGCGCATCAACGCCAGGGTCAGCTGGTGCGTGCGCACTGCCAACCGTTCGTTGATCTGGGCGTTGACGCCCAGATCGGACAGCCGCCGTGCAAGCTCGCGGTTCTTGTCGCGCAGCACTTCCAGCTGGTAGCTGGCCAGCGACGCGGTCGGGCCATCGTCGCGGGGCACCACCATGGTCAGGGCCAGGTCGGGGAACTGCTTGAGGAAGGTCGGGTGCCGGCGCAGCCAGGCGGCCACCTCGTGTGCCCCGATCTTTTCGGCCGTGTCGTTCATCCTGTCCACTCTCCGTCGAATACGAATGCCGCCGGACCGGACATGACGATTTCCGCCGCATCGTCCGGCCACTGGATACGCAGGTCGCCACCGGGCAGCGACAACACCGCATCGCGCCGCAGCCGCCCCCGCTGCATCAACACCACGGCCGCCGCGCAGGCGCCGCTGCCGCAGGCCAGGGTCTCGCCGACACCGCGCTCGAACACGCGCAGCCGGGCGTGGCCGCTGTCCAACACCTGGGCGAAGCCGACATTGACCGATTCCGGGAACGAGGCATGCTGCTGCAGCAACGGGCCGACCCGCTCCACCGGCGCGGCATCGGCCGAGCCGACCTCCAGCACCGCGTGCGGGTTACCCATCGACACCGCGCCAAACCGCACGTTCTCGCCCTGCAGCGACACCGCGTATTCCTCGCGGGCGCGCGGGAAGCCGACCAACGGGATGCGCTCCGGCTCGAACTCCGGCTTGCCCATGGCCACGGCGTAGTGATCCCCGCCCAACCGCTGCACGGCGTGCGTGCGCAACGGGCTGTCGATCAGGAAGTGCTCGCCCTTGGCGGCGCCATCGCGCACCAGCCAGGCCGCCACGCAGCGCGCGCCATTGCCGCACTGCTGGGAAGTGGACCCATCGGAGTTCCAGATCCGGTAGGACGCCACGGACGCTTCCGAGCGCGGTGGCTCGATGGTCAGGATCTGGTCACAACCCACGCCGCGGTGGCGGTCGGCCAGGCGCGCGGCAAGGTCCGCGTCCGGCGGGGCCATGCCGGCACGCAGGTCCAGCACCACGAAATCATTGCCGGCGCCGTGCATCTTGGTGAACGGCAGGCGCCCTGAAACAGACATGCTCATTACGGCTGGGTACCCTCGGCCGGCTTCCTGGCCTGCGCAGGCTCAGTGCCGTCGGTCGGCGGGACAACGGCGGCATCGTCGGCAGCCGGTGCGTCTTCCGGCACCACCTCCTGCTCTTCGACCGGCACCGGCTTCTGCGGCATCACCAGCGGGCCTTTGTTGCCGCAGGCGGTGAGGGCCAGCAGCGCGCAGGCCACCGGGATGAGCAACAGGGAACGGGACGTCATGTTCATCCCCCGAGTATAGCCACTGGACCATGAAGTCCGGATGGAACTGCGGCTGTTCAGTCACCCATGGATCGCGTCCGCAGTCTCCCGTTGGCCATCCCGCGCAGGGGGCCCGCCCATTGCAGGGCAACCGGGCAGGCACCGGTCATGGTTGCGGGCCGCCCGGGCCCGCAACCGGTTCGGCATTACTGGGCCACGCCCAGCTGCGACAGCACGAAGGCATACGACTCGGCCAGCTCGTGGTAACGCTGGAAGCGACCGGACTTGCCACCGTGGCCGGCTTCCATGTTGGTGCGGAACACGATCGGCAGGCTGCCGGTGTTCACGTCGCGCAGGCGCGCCACCCACTTGGCCGGCTCCCAGTACTGCACCTGCGAATCCCACAGGCCGGTACCGACGAACAGCGACGGATAGGCCTGGGCGCGCACGTTGTCGTACGGCGAGTAGCTCAGCATGTAGTCGTGGTACGGCTTCTGCTCGGGGTTGCCCCACTCGTCGTACTCGTTGGTGGTCAGCGGGATGCTGGCGTCGAGCATGGTGGTGACCACGTCCACGAACGGCACCTGGGCGACCATCACCCGGTAGTCACCCGGGGCCTGGTTGGCCACCGCGCCCATCAGCAGGCCGCCGGCACTGCCGCCGGACGCGGCCACGCGGTCCTTGGCGGAATAGCCCTGCGCGACCAGCGCGCGGGTGACGTCGACGAAGTCATTGAAGGTGTTCTGCTTGTGCAGCAGCTTGCCGTCCTCGTACCAGTTGCGGCCCATTTCCTCGCCGCCGCGGATGTGCGCGATGGCGTAGACCAGGCCACGATCAAGCAGGCTGATCACGCTCTGGTTGAAGCCGGGGTCCATCGACATGCCGTAGCTGCCGTAGGCGTACTGGTACAGCGCGGCGCTCCCATCCTTCCTGAAACCCTTCTTGTAGACCAGCGACACCGGCACCTTGGCGCCGTCGCGCGCGGTCACCCAGACCCGCTCGGTCTGGTACAGCGACGGGTCGTAGCCGATCACCGGCTGCTGCTTGAGCTGGCGGCGCTCGCCGGTCTTCACGTTGAGCTCGTAGGTAGTGGCCGGCGTGGTCAGCGAGGTGTAGCCGTAGCGCAGCCAGTCGGTGTCGGGCTCGGCATTGACCGACAGGCCCATCGAATACGCCGGCTCGTCGGCCTTGACGAACTCGCTGCGGCCGTCGGCAAACAGCAGGCGCACGCGCTCCAGCGCATCGGCGCGCTCGGCGATGGCGGTGTAGCCGTTGAACAGCTCGAAGCCCTCGACCAGCACCTGCGGGTCGTGCGCCACCCAGTCCTGCCACTGGTCGCGGCGGGTGGCACCTTCCGGCGCGGTGACCAGCTTGAAGTTCTTCGCGCCATCGGCGTTGGTGCGGATCACCCAGCGGCCGTCGAAGTGGTCGGCGTCGTATTCCACGTCGCGCGCACGCGGGGCGAGCACGGTGAAGGTGCCCGGGTTGGCGGCCGAGGTGTAACGCAGCTCGGAGGACACGGTGCTGTCCACGCCGATGGTGATGAACTTGTCGTCGCGGGTACGGCCGATGCCCATGTAGAAGCTGTCATCGGTTTCCTCGTACACCAGCACGTCGCTGCTGGCCGGGGTACCGAGTACGTGCTTCTTCACCCGCACGGTAAGCAGGGTTTCCGGGTCGTTCTCGACGTAGAACACGGTGCGGTTGTCATCGGCCCAGACCACGTTGGCCGAGACACCGGTGATCACGTCCGGCAGCAGCTGGCCGGTGCCCAGGTCCTTGAAGCGCAGCGTGTACTGGCGACGGCCCACGTCATCCTCGGCCCAGGCCAGGATGCGGTTGTCCTGGCTGACCGCCATGTCGTCGACATCGAAGAAGCCCTTGCCCTCGGCCATGGCGTTGAGGTCCAGCAGCACCTCTTCCGGGGCCTGCATGTCGCCCTTGCGGCGCGCATGGATG
This sequence comes from Stenotrophomonas sp. LARHCG68, assembly GCF_052871705.1. Taxonomy (NCBI): domain Bacteria; kingdom Pseudomonadati; phylum Pseudomonadota; class Gammaproteobacteria; order Lysobacterales; family Lysobacteraceae; genus Stenotrophomonas; species Stenotrophomonas sp. LARHCG68. Next base: position 43,974 of record NZ_JBIXJV010000002.1, read on the forward strand.
GGGTAGTCCTTGCCGGTCTCGTAGCGGGTGTAATACCAGTACCCGCGCTCGCGGTACGGCACGCTGGCATCGTCCTGCTTGATGCGCCCGACGATCTCGGCGTACAGCTTGTCCTCCAGCGGCTTGAGCGGCGCCATCAACGCATCGGTGTAGGCGTTCTCGGCGTTGAGGTAGGCCAGCATGGCCGGATCCTCGCGCTTGTCGTCGCGCAGCCAGTAGTACTCGTCCTGGCGCTGCGCACCGAACGGCGCCTTGACCGTGTGCGGACGCTTCTCGACATCCGGCGGAGTGGGCGTTGCGGCGATGGCGGAATTGATCATCAGGCTTGCTACCAACAGACAAAGGGTGGGTTTCACGGAGGGGTTCCCATCGACGGGGCGGATGCCCGCGCAATGCCGACAGTGTGCCATGGGCGATGCAGCCCTTCGAGACGACGTGCGGCTGCCAGCACCGGTCTTGCGGCCTATGATGTCGGCGATGAACACCCCAGCCCCCACGCCGTCCGGCTACAGCCGGCGCAGCCACGAGATCGCCCCGTTCCACGTCATGTCCCTGCTGGCCCGCGCCAATGCGCTGGAGCAGGCCGGCCACGATGTGATCCACCTGGAAATCGGCGAGCCCGACTTCACCACCGCCGAGCCGGTCATCCGCGCCGGCCAGGCCGCGCTCGCCGCCGGACATACCCGCTACACCGCCGCGCGTGGCCTGCCGGCGCTGCGCGAGGCCATCGCCGGCTTCTACGCGGACCGCTACCGGTTGCAGATCGATCCGGAGCGCATCCTGGTCACCCCGGGCGGTTCCGGCGCGCTGCTGCTGGCCTCCAGCCTGCTGGTCGACCCGGGCCGGCACTGGCTGCTGGCCGACCCCGGCTATCCGTGCAACCGCCATTTCCTGCGCCTGGTGGAAGGCGCCGCGCAGCTGGTGCCGGTCGGCCCGGACAGCGGTTACCAGCTCACCCCCGAACTGATCGCCGGGCACTGGAACGCCGACAGCGTCGGCGCGCTGGTCGCCTCCCCCGCCAACCCCACCGGCACCACGCTGGACGCGACCCAGCTGGCCGCGTTGTCGGCCACCTTGAAGGCACGCGGCGGCCACCTGGTGGTGGACGAGATCTACCACGGCCTGACCTACGGCTTCGACGCCCCCAGCGTGCTGGAAGTGGACGACGAGGCGTTCGTGCTGAACAGCTTCTCCAAGTACTTCGGCATGACCGGCTGGCGGCTGGGCTGGCTGGTTGCGCCCCCGGCCGCGGTACCGGAACTGGAGAAACTGGCGCAGAACCTGTACATCAGCGCGCCCTCGATGGCGCAGCATGCCGCGCTGGCCTGCTTCGCGCCGGAGACGATCGCCATCTTCGAGCAGCGTCGCGCGCAATTCCAGCAGCGTCGCGACTACCTGCTGCCCGCCCTGCGCGAGCTGGGCTTCCGCATCGACGTGGAGCCCCAGGGTGCGTTCTACCTGTACTGCGACGTGAGCGCATTCACCGATGACGCGCAGGCCTTCTGCGCGCACTTCCTGGAGACCGAGCACGTGGCGTTCACGCCCGGCCTGGACTTCGGCCATCACCGCGCCAACCAGCACGTACGCATCGCCTACACGCAGGACGTGGCCCGACTGCAGGAGGCAGTGCTGCGGATCGGGCGCGGGTTGGAGCGCTGGCAGGGACAACAGGCGACCTGATGACTCCCTTCTCCCGCCTGCGGGAGAAGGTGCCCGAAGGGCGGATGAGGGGCGTTCGACTTCGAGGGCGTTCATATCCGCTCACCATCAGGACTTCGCCCCTGCCCTCACCCCAACCCCTCTCCCGCCCGCGGGAGAGGGGCTTCAAACAACAAACGCCACCTTCCGGTGGCGTTTGTTGTGTATCAACTCCAGCTGAGCATCACTTCTTGCTCAGCTGCTCCCACAGGAAGCTGTAGGCCAGTGCCGACATGTGCGCGGCCTGCGCGTTGTTGGCTGCGCCGCCGTGGCCACCTTCGATGTTCTCGTAGTAGGTCACGTCCTTGCCGGCGTCGATCATCTTGGCCGCCATCTTGCGGGCATGGCCCGGATGCACGCGGTCATCGCGGGTGGAGGTGGTGAACAGCACCGGCGGGTAGGTCTTGGACGGGTCGAACAGGTGGTACGGCGAGAAGGTCTTGATGAACTCCCAGTCAGCCGTGTCCGGGTTGCCGTACTCGGCCATCCACGAGGCGCCGGCCAGCAGGTGGCTGTAGCGCTTCATGTCCAGCAGCGGCACCTGCACCACCACCGCACCGAACAGCTCCGGGTACTGGGTCAGCATGTTGCCGGTCAGCAGGCCGCCGTTGCTGCCGCCCTGCACGCCCAGGTGCCTGGCCGAGGTGATGTTGCGGCTGACCAGGTCCTGCGCCACCGCCGCCATGTCCTCGTAGGCCTTGTGGCGGTTCTGCTTCAGCGCGGCCTGGTGCCAGCGCGGGCCGTACTCGCCGCCGCCGCGGATGTTGGCCACCACGTACACGCCGCCCTTGTCCAGCCAGGCGCGGCCCATGCCACCGGAGTAGCCCGGGGTCAGCGAGATCTCGAAGCCACCGTAGCCGTACAGCAGGGTCGGGTTGGAGCCATCCAGCTTCATCGCCTTGTCGTGCACCACGAAGTACGGCACGCGGGTGCCGTCCTTGCTGGTGGCGAAATGCTGCTCGATCACCTTGCCGCTGGCGTCGAAGAACGCCGGCATGGTCTTGAGCACTTCCGGCTGCTGGCCGATCTCTGCCAGCGACAGCGTGGTCGGGGTCAGGTAATCGGTGACGGTCATCCACACCGCATCGCTTTCGTCGGCGTCGACCGCGCCGATGCCAATGGTGCCGAACGCCGGTGCGCCGGTGAAATCACCGGTGGTCCAGCCGTTGGCACCGTGGGTCAGCACCTGCAGGCGGTTCTTGACGTCGTCCAGCACGTTCAGCACCACGTGCGACTTGGTCCAGGACATGCCGGCCAGCGACGTCGTTTCGGTCGGTGCGAACAGCACGTCGAACTCGCGCTTGCCGGCCATGAAGTCATCGAACTTCGTGGCCAGCAGCGAACCGGCGGCGTAGGTCTTGCCACCCACGGTCCACGGCTCGCGCAGCTCCAGGGTCAGCCACTCGCGGCGCACGCCCTTCTCGGCCGAGTTCGGCGCATCGATCTTGGTCAGCTTGCCGTCGGCGCCGAGCACGAACAGCTCGTTGTTGTAGAAGGCGATGGTGCGGCTGACGTAGTTGCGCTCGAAGCCCGGGGTGTCGTCGTGCATCGCGGCGATGTACATGTCCTCCGGCTTGCCTTCGTACACGGTCGTGGCCGAGGCCATCGGCGTGCCGCGGCGCCACTGCTTGACCACGCGCGGGTAGCCGGACGTGGTCATCGAGCCATCACCGAAGTCGGTGTAGACGAACACGTTGTCCTGGTCGATCCAGCCCAGGCCGCCCTTGGCTTCCGGACGGAAGAAGCCGTCCTTGATCCAGTCCTTCCTGGACAGGTCGAACTCGCGGGTGACGTCGGCGTCGGCGCCGCCGCGCGAAAGCGCGATCAGGCAACGGGTGTACTCCGGGCGCAGGCAGTTGGCGCCATGCCACACCCAGTTCTCGCCCTCGGCCTTGTTCAGCGCGTCCAGGTCCAGCACGGTTTCCCACAGCGGCTCGGCCTTGCGGTACTCCACCAACGTGGTCCGGCGCCATACGCCGCGCTCGTGCTGCTTGTCCTTCCAGAAGTTGTAGTAGTAGTCGCCGATCTTCTCCACGCCCGGGATCTTGGCGTCCGAATCCAGCACCTCGCGGATGCCGGCTTCCATCTGCCGGAACTGCGGGGTCTGCGCCAGGCGGCCCTCGGAACGGGCGTTCTGCTCCTTCACCCACGCCAGCGGCTTGTCGCCGGTGACGTCTTCCAGCCAGGCGTAGGTGTCCTGGGGTTCGTCAGCGGCCATGGCGGCACCGGCCAGGCCAGAGGAAATCAGGCCTGCAACGAGGCAGGCGGAGGTGATTCGGGACATGTGTGCTCCACGCGGACATAGGCCGCGAACGCTAGCACAGGCCCTGCCCCACCTCCCCCTGTCGAAGGTCAGGCCACCTGCGACCAGCGCGCCCGGACCGGACGGCGTGCGCGGCGCGCCTGCGGGCCACGGCGGCGCGGTGCCGCCTGGCGGTTGCGCCAGCGCGCAGGCAGGCGGAAGCGGTACAGGGCCCACCATGCGCTCAACGGCATGCCGACCAGCCACAACGGCAACCAGCCGATCCACTCGCTGTGGCCTCGCGCCGCCGGCCACACCACTACCAGGGCCAACCCTGCCATCACGGCTTGCCTGACGCAACGCAGCACCCGCGGATCGGGGGTCGGCTCAGGGTGACGACGGGATGACGAAGCAGCAGGCTTGGACATGACGTTCTCCGGCAATGGGACGGGTGTTGGCGTGCATCCTCGCCATCGGCCATCTCACGGACTGCGACCTGCCATTGACGCGCCCATCGCTGCCCGTCGAACATGCTGCCGTCATCAACCATGGCGCGTCCTACGCAATGCGACTCATTCCCGCGATCCTGTCCGCCCTGCTGCTGAGCTTCACCCTGCCGCTGGCCCCTGCACATGCGCAGGACCCGGCTGCCGCCGCCCCGGTCGTGGAGGGCGATGCCGACGGCCCGATCGACCTGCAGCGCTTCATGGGCCGCTGGTACGTGATTGGCCGGGTGCCCAATTTCGTCGAGCGTGGCCACGTGGCCAGCGTCAACACCTACTCGCTGACGGACGGGGACAAGGTCGCCATCCGCTACCAGTTCCGCGACGGCTTCAACGAGCCCGAGGAGGAGATCAACATCCGCGCCAAGGTCGATGACGACAGTGGCAACCGGCGCTGGCGCACCTGGTTCTACAAGATCGTGCCGACCCACTCGCGCATCCTGGAAGTGGCACCGGACTATTCCTGGGCCCTGATCGGCTACCCGGGCCGCGAGATGGCCTGGATCTTCGCCCGCCAGCCGGACATGGATGCGGCTACCTACCGGGCGCTGGCACTGCGCCTGCGCGACAAGTACGACGTCAACACCGACAAGCTCAAGCGCGTGCCGCAACACCCGGCGCAGGTGGACAGGCTGGGCTTCGAGGTACCGAACAAGAAGTAGCCACGGCTGGCCGGATCGGCCGCCGGAACCCCCGCGCCCTTCGCCGTGGCCTGCACGACGCCACGGCGCACTGCCTGGCGATCACTGCCGCAGGGTGCTCACGGAAGCCGGGGCGCAGCATCCGCCCCGGGGCGGCGTTTGACGTCAGTCGTAATTGCTCAGGGCCAGCGACAACAGCGCCTTGGCCTGTTCGCGCAGCGACTGTGGCTCGATGATTTCCGCGTCCGAACCGTAATGCAGCACGTCCATCAGCAGCTCGCGCGACACGCTGTAGGGCACCTTCAGTTCATAACGCCCGTCCGGCAGGAACCGCCCCTGCTGCTTGGAATGCCAGTGTTCGTCGGCCACCCAGCGGGCGGCCTTGGCACTGAACACGATGGTCGCCCAGCCCTTGGGGGCACCGGAAAAGATGCCGTAGCTGGCGGCCAGCTGCTCGTTCAGCTCTTCATCCGGCACGTCGCGGGCCGGCTGTTCGAGCAACCGGGCCTGGTGGATGCGGTCCACCGCGAAACTGCGCACCGCCTCGCGGGTATGGTCCCAGGCGTCCAGGTACCAGTTGTCGCGGTAATGGGTGATGCGCTGCGGTGACACCGTGCGGCGGGTGGCCTCGTCGGTGGAACGGGCACGGTATTCGAAGGACAGCTGCTTGCGCTCGAGCACGCCCGAGGCCACGGTGCGGAAACTGGCCTCGTCCAGCTTGCGGCCGCGATGCGGGATGACCCGGACCCGCTCGACCGGCCAGGAGGACGCCCCGGCCTGGGCCGCGAGCAGGCTCTCGATGCGCTGCTGCAACGGCGCCAGCACCGAGGACAGCACGCCGCCACTGGTCCGCGCCAGCAGGTGCTGGGAGGCCAGCAACGCATGCAGCTCCTCGGAACTGAGCCACAGCCCGGGCAACTCGAAACGGTCGCTTTCGGCGGTCTGGTAGCGGAAGCCGGCGTCGCCGTCGCCCTCCACCGGCGCCATCAGCGCGTCGCGCAGAAAGGCCAGATCGCGGTAAACCGTGGCACGGGAACAGCCCAATTCCTCCTGCAGCCGCACCACCGTGATGGGGTAGCGGGCGGACTTGAGCAGACGATGCAGCGCATTGATGCGTTCATAGCGGTCCATGGCCCGATTATGTCCGAAGTTCAGCGCCGGTTGGGGTCCGGCAACCGCTCCTGCCCGCCTAACCGCGTCTGAAGCAGGGCCATCGGCACGGGTCCGGCGCCGGACCCATCCGGTATCATGAAACCGTTTACTTGCCCGCCTTGGCCCCGGAGATTCAATCGATGTCCCTGCGTGTTTCCCTGCTCCTGCCGTTGCTGCTGTGCGCCCCGGCCGCCTGGGCCGACGACGGCCAGACCCCCGACGAGGCCACCCTGGCAGCCATGACCTCCCCCTGGAGCGGCAGCGGCGGCGAACTGGGTTTCGCCTCGGCCCACGGCAACAGCAACACCGAGAGCTTCAACGGCCGCCTCAAGCTGCGTTACACCGACGATGACTGGGTGCACAGCATGGACCTGTTCGGCCTGCGCTCCAGCTCCGAGTACACCGAGACCAGCGACGACGGCACCAATAAGCGCACCCGCCAGACCACCGCCAACCGCTACACGGCCAGCGCCGGCAGTGCGCTGCAATTGGGCGAGCATCGCCAGATCACCGCCACCGGGCGCTATGAACGGGACGATTTCGCCACCTACGACCGCCAGGCCAGCTTCGGTCTCGGCTACGGTACCCGCCTGATCGACGGCGAGCGGCTGATCCTGGACACCCAGATCGGCCCCGGCGTGCGCCGCAGCCACAATGCCGATACCGACGAGAACCGCGTCGGCCTGATCGGCCGCGGCCTGTTCGACCTGAAGTACACCATCACCGACAACACCGAGCTGGTGAACACGTTGCTGGTGGAATCGGGCTCGTACAACACCTTCGCGCAGAATGATTTCGGCGTGTCGGTGAACATGAACAAGCACTTCGCGCTGAAGGCCGGCTGGCAGGCCCGCCACAACAGCGACGTCACAGAAGACAAGCGCAAGACCGATACGCTGACCACGATGAACGTGGTTTACAGCTTCAAGTAAGCGACTGCGCGGGATCCTTGAAGAAGCCGGCTTTCGCCGGCTTTTTCATGCGCGGGTGCTGTGGATGGATGGGGCGGCGAGCTGCCCTCCTTCATTGGAGCGCGGCTCGGCAGTGCGCTGGGGCGGGATGCCTTCCGCGACCGGAACCCTCATCGGCTTCGCGGCCAAGGCCGCTCCTACGACAGCGCGGCGATCTGCCCCCTCCCTTGAGCGCGACTCCGGGGAGGATTGGGAGGTGTGCTTTTCGCGACCGGAACCATCATCCGCTTCGCGGCCAAGGCCGCTCCTACGACAGCGCGGCGATCAGCCCCCTCCCTTGAGCGCAGCTCAGGGGAGGGTTGGGGAGGGGTGCTCCTGGCAACCGGACGAACTATCGACTTCGTGGCCGGGGCCGCGCCTACGCGGGCCGCTCAACGCAGCAGTTCACCCGCGCCACCATCGAGCAGCCTGCTCGCCACGCTGCGGCCCAACGCCTCCGGGTCCGTCGCCGGCCCCTGCCCTTCGGCGCGGACGATGCGGCCATCGGCCACGCCGCCCACCAGCCCCTGCAACCACAGGTCCTGGCCCCGCCATTGCGCCAGGCCGGCCACCGGCACGTGGCAGCTGCCGTCCAAGGCGCGGTTCATCGCCCGCTCGGCCTCCACGCAGCTGCGGGTCGGCGCATCGTCCAGCGCCGCCACCAGCGCGATCACCGCGTCGGCATCGGCCCGGCATTCGATCGCCACCGCGGCCTGCGCCGGTGCCGGCAGCCATTGGGGCGCCACCAGCCGGCTGCGGATGCGCGCTTCCAGCGCCAGCCGCTCCAGGCCCGCGCAGGCCAGGATGATGGCGTCGTACTCGCCGGCGTCGAGCTTGCCCAGGCGCGTGTTGACGTTGCCGCGCAGGTCGCGGGTGAGCAGGTCCGGGCGCAGCGCGCGCAACTGCGCCTGGCGGCGCAGCGAGGACGTGCCCACCACCGCGCCTGCCGGCAGGTCGTCCAGCGTGTCGTACTGGTTGGAAACGAAGGCATCGGCCGGATCAGCGCGGGTGAGGATGGCAGGCAGCGCGAACGGTGCCTCCAGCTCCATCGGCACGTCCTTGAGCGAATGCACCGCGCAGTCGGCCTCGCCACGCAGCATCGCCAGCTCCAGCTCCTTCAGGAACAGGCCCTTGCCGCCGATGGCCGCCAGCGAGCGGTCCAGCACCTCGTCGCCGCGGGTGCTCATCGGCACCAGTTCCACCGTCAGCCCCGGGTGGGCCTGGCGCAGGCGGTCAGCGACGTGTTCGCTCTGCCACAGGGCGAGCGGGCTCTTACGGGTAGCAATGCGCAGGATGGTCATGCGGCCATTATCGCCGCTGGCGACGCCCGCTCACAGCGTGCATGGCCCAGCCAGGGTGCGGACAAGGCCGCAACAACTGCCGGAAGCCCACTCAGCCGGCGCTGAAACGCGCCTGCAGCCAGTCGCCCAGCGCGTGGATTTCCTCGGCGCAGACCTGGTGCGCCATCGGATAGCGGTGCCATTCCAGCTCGAAGCCCAGCGCCTTGAGCACCTGGGCGCTGTTCTCGGCGACCTGCACCGGGATCACCGGATCGGCGCTGCCATGGGCCATGAAGACCGGCTGCGTGTTGGCACCGGCGGCCAACTGGCCGGCCGCGGCGTCCACTTCCGGCAGGTAGGTCGACAGCGCCACCAGCCCGGCCAGTTGCGCACGCCGCTGCAGGCCCGCCGACAGGGTGATCGCACCGCCCTGGGAGAAGCCGGCCAGCACGATGTGGTCCAGTGCGATGCCACGGGCCTGCTCGCGTGCGATCAGCGCCTCCACCTGCGCCACCGATTCGGCCACGCCGCTGGCGTCGGCGCGGCTGCGGAAATCCATGCTGACGATGTCGTACCACGCGCGCATCGGCATGCCACCGTTGATGGTGACCGCGCGCTTGGGGGCATGCGGGAACACGAAGCGGATCGCCGGCCAGTGCGGGCGCACCAGCTCCGGCACGATGGGGGCGAAATCGTGCCCATCAGCGCCCAGACCGTGCAACCAGATGACCGACCATTCCGGCGCCGCGCCGGTTTCCTGCTCCACCGTTTCCAACATCTGCATGACTCCCGAAGACGAAGCGGGATTATGCCGCCTGGCCGCGGCGCGATGTTCGGGCCGACGGTTCAACGGCCACGGCCCGGAGACCGGAACGTGCCCGGGCCCGGTGGCGGCAGTCAGTCCTGCAGCGGTTCGCGCAGCGCGGCCGCGCGCAGTTCGGCGGCACGCACCAGCACCTGCGGCGGGTGGCTTTCCTCCGGGATGCACAGCAGGCCGTGACGGCGCAGCCAGTCACCCACCTTGCGCGAGGAGGTCCAGGCCACCACCGGTACCGCCAGTGCCATGCCCACCACCACCGGCGCCATCCACGCCGCCAATGGCGGCGACACCGCATACGCCATGGCACCGACCATCAGGCCGAACAGGCTCAGGCCACCGTAGCCACGCAGCAGCGCACCCCAGGAAATGCTGCCATCGTCGCGCTGCTGCGCATCCCAGCCGGAGTCCTTGCCGGCCAGCACTTCGGCCACGCCACGCGACTGCACGTACATCACCACCGGCGCCATCAGCGCCGCCAGCAGGGTTTCCAGCACCATCGAGACGAAGGCGCGCAGCGCGCCGCCGCAACCGATGCGTTCGCTGCGCGAGCTCAGCATCGCCACGTAGCCCATGGCCTTGGGCGCAAGCAGCACCGCCATGGTGATCGCGAACACCCAGAGCACGCCGTCCTGGTCCAGGCCGCGCCAGTAATGCGACGGGGACATGCGCAGGTGCACTTCCTCGGCCAGGTCGATGCCGCCATGGATCAGCGGGATCGCCACGCCGATCAGCATCAGCATCGCCCACATCGGCGCGGTGAAGTAATGGCCGATGCCGATCATCATGTGCACGCGGCTGATCCAGTGCAGGCCGGACGTCCCCACCACCTTGGCGTGCTGCAGGTTGCCCTGGCACCAGCGGCGATCGCGGATCAGCAGGTCGGTCAGCGTCGGCGGGCCTTCCTCGTAGCTGCCCTGCAGGTACGGCACCATGTGCGCGGCCCAGCCGCCCCGGCGGATCAGCGCCGCTTCCACGAAGTCGTGGCTGAGGACATGGCCGCCGAACGGCTTGCGCCCCGGCAGCTCCGGCAGCCCGGCCTGCTCGGCGAAGGCGCGGGTGCGGATGACCGCGTTGTGCCCCCAGTAGTTGCTCTCGGCGCCATGCCACCAGGCCACGCCGTAGGCCATCACCGGGCCATACACGCGCCCGCCGAACTGCTGCATGCGGGCAAAGGCGGTGCGCCCGTTGACCACCGCCGGCAGCGACTGGATCAGGCCCACGTTGGGATGGTTCTCCATCGCCGACACCAGCCGCACGATGACGTCACCGGTCATCAGGCTGTCCGCGTCCAGGATCAGCATCTGCGGGTATGCACCACCGAAGCGGCGCACCCAGTCGGCGATGTTGCCAGCCTTGCGGCCGACGTTGCTGGCGCGGCGCCGGTAGAACAGCCGCCCTTCCCCGCCGGTGGCAGCGACCAGGCGCGCGAACACCTGTTCCTCGGCACGGCCGATGGCGTCGCGGGTGGTGTCGCTGAGCACGAAGAAGTCGAAGTTCTCGAGCTGGCCGGTGGCGGCGACCGATTCGTAGATGGCCTGCAGGCCGGCCATCATCCGGCGCGGGTCCTCGTTGTAGGTCGGCATCAGCAGCGCGGTGCGGCTGCGCAGCGTCGGCAGCTGCGTGTCCGGGTAGATGCCCAGCTTGCGCCGGCCGCGCAGCAACGCCTGCAGGCCGGCCAGGCTACCAACGAAGGACAGCGCGACCCAGGCAAACAGCAGCACGAACAGCACCAGCAGCACGCCTTCGAGCACGTTCAGGCCACCGTTGAGCAGCACCCGCGCCATCATCCAGGTCGCGCCAACGGTCATCAGTGCGGTGGTGCCGAACACGTACAGGCGACGCAGGCCGATGTTGGGCGGGGCGGTGTCCTGGCGCGGCACCTGCAGGCGGCCGGTGCGCAGCGATTGCTCCGGCATCTCCAGCGGGTGTTCACCCGGCAGGATGGCGATGCCTGCATCGAGGGCGGCGGTGGTTTCGGTCACGGAACTACTCATTGCCGCGCTGCCCCGGGGATCACGAAGGAAACGAACCGCTGCCCGGCAACGTGTTGCTGATTGTCTCGGTGTAGCACCAGAAATCCTTGAAGAGGGAACGCGTTGTGCGTTGAAGGCCAGAAGGGCAGAGGTGGACCGATGCCGCGGGGCATCGGCGACGCACCGGGGGAACACCCTCCGGTGGTACGGGAGCCCCCTCGACCGCACCACCCGGCCCCTCCGGACCAGCGCAGCGCCACGACCCGGCGCTGCAGGGGCGCATTATCCATGATCGCGCGTGACCACCAAAACGGTCATCGACCACTGTTTCACTGCTGTTCGGGCACGGTTGAAGCAAAACCGACGAGGCCCGCGTCGCGGGCCCCGGGATGAAAACGGTTACGGCGCCGAACCATCACGCGCGGACAACAGGCCGATGCGGCGGAACCACATCTCCAGTGGCACGGTCACCAGCGGCGGCACCGCCGCGACCAGCGCCACCAGCATCGCCCACAGCGGCCAGCGCAGTTTGATCCAGGCGTACAGGCAGATGGCGACGTAGAAGAGGAAGGCAATGCCATGCAGCGGCCCGAAGATGCGCACGCCCAGGTCGGTGAGTTCCAGGCCACGCTTGAGCAGCATGCCGACCAACAACCCTGCCCAGGTGACGCCTTCGATCAATGCGGCGGCGGCGAACAGCTTTCCTGCAGGGGACATCGGCTTGACGGGCATTGCGGCTCCTGGAACACGTGGGGAGACGCGATTGTAGGTGGCCGGGCGCTGCCGGATAAGGGGCGTGCCGGCGCCCGGCGCGCGCTCAGATCCAGCCGCGCCGCCTGAACCATGCCAGCGGCACAACGATGCTCAGCAGCACCACGCCCAAGGCGATCGCGTAACCGTAATGCCAGTGCAGCTCCGGCATCGCGGCGAAGTTCATGCCCCACACGCCAACCAGCACCGTCGGCGGGATGCCCACCACCGAGGCCACCGCCATCACCTTCATCACTTCGTTCTGGTCCATGTTGATCAGGCCCAGCACGCTGTCGAGCAGGAATTCGTTGCGATCCCCCAGCTGCTGCTCGAACTCGCTCAGCGAGGTCAGGTCCTTGAGCACCAGCTTGATCCGCTTGGGCGCCTCGGCGCCGAACCACTCCGGCGCCGACTCATCCAGGTAATTCACCATCCGCAACAGCCCGTGCAGGGTGTTGTGCATGGCACTGATGCGCCGCCCCATCACCCCCACCTCGTGCAGCATGCCTTCCAGCCGGTGCGAGGCGCGGCGCCCCTTGGGGTGGTTGAAGGCCTGCCGCGAGAACTCGCTCATCGTGCTCTCCAGCGATTCGAGGTGGTCGGCCAGGTGGTCGACGATGTGCTCGATCACGCGCAGGAACAGGTCCGCCGCGCCCACGCAGGGGTGCTTGCCCAGGTCGGCCTCCAGGCCGTCGAGCACGTCCAGCGTGTGCTCGCGCTGCACCACCAGTGCATGCGGGGCGACCACGAAGCCCAGCGGCGCAACCACGTGGTCCACCGCGTACTGGAAGCGCGGCAGGTTCAGCACCAGCGCCTCGCCCTCGCGCCGGACCCGGCTGCTGAACTCGATCTCGCTGATGCCGGCCCTGTCCGGGATGGCGAACCCCACCTGCCGGGAGGCCTGGTCCAGTTCCTCCGGCGTTGGCTGGCACAGGTCCACCCACAGCGCCGGTGGCGTGGCGGACGGGGTGATGGGACGGCAATGCAGCATCGACGGCACCTGCAACGGGAAACCATGCCCGCATGGTCCATCCAATGCCTGCGCCAGGTAAAGCACCCCGCGCGCGTGGCGGTTGCGCGGCACCGGCTTCATCACGCAAGCTCTGCGCTCCCTTCGGCCAACACTCCACCCATGCAAGACAACATCATCCAGATCATTCCCGCCAACGGCTGGGTCGCGGTATTCGAGGAAAACGGCGATGAAAGCGCGCAGTCGCTGGTCTGCTTCGCCGTCGTGGAAGAAGCCGGCAAGCGTGCGGTGCGGCCGATGGTGGCCAACGGCAAGCTGATCAGCCTGGCCGACACCCTGCCCCACTTCGCCCGTGTCGAAGAGCTCGATGCCTTCGAAGACGAGGAAGAGGAGGAGGAAGACGAGGAAGAAGAAGAGGACGAGGAAGAAGACGAAGGCTGAGCCCTTCGCCCCCGCGTCTCCGATGGCCCGGCCTGCCCTGCGCAGCCGGGCTTTCTTTTTGCCTGTCATCACCGGGTCACGCCCGCGCTCGATGCTCCTGGGTTGCTTCCGGACCGCCTCGCACGCCATGAAGATCCGCACCCCGCTGCTGACCCTGCTCGCCGTCGGCATCAGCCTCACCGCCCTGGCCGCGCCTTCCACGACACCGCCGGTGCTGCCCGTGGCACACCACGGCGGGCAATGGGAGTCCGGACACGTGCAGGGCATCGCCGTGGACCGCGCCAACGGCTACATCTACTACTCCTTCACCAACCTGCTGGCGCGCTATGACTTCAAGGGCAACCTGGTGGGCACGCTGGTCGGCTGGACCGGCCACCTGGGCGACCTGGACTTCAACCCCGCCGATGGCAAGGTCTACGGATCGCTGGAGTACAAGAAGGACAACGCCTTCTACATCGCGATGATCGACGTATCGCGCATTGACCGGGTGGGCATCCGCGCCTCGGAGAGCGACATCCTGCGCACCGTCTACCTGCCGGAGGTGGTGGCGGACTACACCGCCGACGTCAACGGCGATGGGCGCTTCGAAGGCGATGACGGCAGGTATCGCGGCAGGGAGGCCGAATCACCCGACCACCGCTATGGCTGCTCGGGCATCGATGGCGTCTCGTTCGGTCCCCGCTTCGGCCGGACGGACGGACCGCGCCTGCTCACCGTCGCCTACGGCATCTACGGCAACACCGCGCGCAGCGACAACGATCACCAGGTGCTGCTGCAGTACGACACGGCGCAGTGGGATGCGCTCGCGCGCCCGCTTACCGAAGCGGCGCCGCACCACAGCGGCCCGGCCACCGTCGACGGCAAGTACTTCGTGCGCACCGGCAATACCCGCTATGGCGTGCAGAACCTGGCGTACGACGACCACGGCCAGCGCTGGTTGATGGGCGTTTATGCCGGCAACAAGCCACAGTTCCCGAACTACCTGATGTTCGCGGTCGATGCACGCAGCGCCCCGGTCCGGGCTGACCTGCGCGGCGTCGCCGGCCAACGCGCCGGGCAGTGGCAGAAGGGCCTGCTGTTGCCGCTGGCCGACATGGGCCTGCACGACACGGCCAGCGGCGTGCGGGGCTGGAACCAGAAGAGCGATGTCGGCCTGCAGCCACTGGGGGACGGCCTGTTCTACCTGGCCACGGACGCCCGCATCGATGGAAAGCAGAGCGCGGATCTGCGCCTGATGCGCTGGACCGGCGACGCACACCAACCGTTCGCACCCATCGACGCTGACCTCCGATAGGAGCGGCCCAGGCCCCGACGCGCGCGGCATGCCTGCCCGCGCGTGCGCCTGTCATTGCAGGAACGTGGGCAATCGATGCACGTCATCCACCGTTGGCTTCGCCGTCGAAGCCGCTCCCACCGTTGCTGTCCGTGCGAAAATGGCCTGGGGCTGCGGGAAATTCGGCGTCAGCGATCACACACAACAAAAAGCACCTTCATACCGCGCCGACTGCGGCGGTGAAACGTAAAGGTTCTGTAATTGTCCGGACGTAACCTTCGCGCCGCTTGCACGGCGGACGCTCAGCTGTGTGCGGTACTCCCACACTTCTCCGGATGGAAACATGTTCGAACTCAGGAAGTCGGCGCTGGTCAGCGCCATCATGGCTGCGCTCAGCGTTTGCCCGGTTGCGCATGCACAGCAGTCGGCCGAGGCCATCGTGCAGGACGTGGGCACCGGCAGCCTGCGTGGCCGCGTGCTCAACACCGCCACCGGCGATTACGTGCGAAACGCCGAAGTGCGCATCGAAGGCAGCCGCAGCGTCACCTACTCGCAGGAAGGCGGGCACTTCCAGCTGACCGGCATTCCGGCCGGCGAGGTCACGGTGCTGGTCCGGTACACCGGCCTGCAGGAATCGCGCAGCACGGTGCGCATCGAGGCCGGCAAGGCCAACGCGCTGGAGGTGGCGTTGCAGGCACCGTCGTACGTGGCCGGCAGCGGTGCAGCGACCGACCTGGACATGATCAAGGTCACCGCCTCGCGTGACGGCCAGGCCAGCGCCATCATGGAACGCCGCGCCGCGATGAACGCCAAGAACGTGGTCGCCGCCGACAACTACGGCGCGCTGACCATGGGTGACGTTGGTGAGTTCATGAAATCCATGCCGGGCCTGTCGCTGGATTACACCGAAGTGGACGCCACCGCCGTGCGCATCGGCGGCCTGGACCCCAAGTACTCCACCTTCACCACCGATGGCGCGCGCATGGCCACGGCCACCTCGAACAACAACTCGGGCCGGCAGAATTCGTTCGAGCAGATGTCCATCACCGGCATCGAGTCGATCGAGTTGAACAACACGCTCACCGCATCGATGGACGCCGACGCACCGGGCGGCAACATCAACCTGCGCAGCAAGTACGCCTTCCAGCGCACCAAGCGCGACATCGTGTTCCAGCTGGGCGCGGTGGGTACCTCCGACTCCACCTGGTCGGGCAAGTACTTCCCGGATGACAGGAAGCACTCCACGATCTACCCGTCCGGCCAGTTCGGCTTCGGCGACGTGTTCATGGATGGCCGCCTGGGCGTGGAGTTCAACACCAGCTACAACGCCAACTACGTGCAGCAGGACCGCATCCAGACCGACTACGCCTACAAGGCCGACGGCAGCGCGATGCCATACCGCGTGATGTGGCGCCCGGGCCCGAAGATGACCAGCCGCACCGCGGCCAACCTCAGCCTGGACTACCAGATCACCGATGACCTGGTCGCCTCGCTGCGCAGCACCTATTCGATGTATGACGTGGAGTACTTCAACCAGTACACCTACCTGATCTTCGGCACCCCGACCAAGTCCGAGACCGCGTCCGGCTCCACGCCCAACCACATCGTGGTCAACCCGAACGGCACCAACACCCGCCTGCATACGCAGTATTCGCATCGCTATGCGGGCACGCCGGCCTACCTGGTCGCGCCCAAGCTGGAGTACAAGGGCGAGGACTGGGAAGTGGTGCTGCGTGGCAGCTACTCCGGCGCCGAGTTCAACTTCCGCGACAACAGCAAGGGCTTCTTCCAGCGCACCGACAGCTGGCTGACCGGGATCGGCTTCACCCTGGACCGTCCGTCGGAGAGCTCGCACGAATGGATCCTCAACCAGACCGCCGGACGCCCATGGGGTGACCCGGAGAGTTTCAACCGCGACGCCGACATCGGCTACAACATCCGCACCGCCGAATCGGACGCGCTCAACGACCAGCATGGCGTCAACCTCGACCTCAAGCGCCACCTCACCTTCTACGACAACCCGCTCACCCTGATGGGCGGGTTGGGCACGCGCAGCAATGACTGGCGCACCAACGAAGGCGCCTACAAGCAGTACAAGTACATCGGCCCGAACGGCAGCCAGACCGACCCGGCGTCGCAGATCCCGTGGACCGGTGACTACGACTTCGCCATCATCGGTACCGGCGCGGGCAACATGAACCAGCAGGGCTGGCGCGCGGACAGCAACTACGCGATGTACGACATCTTCAAGGAGCACCCGGAGTACTTCGCCCCGGACGTGGTCGGCAACCTCAAGCGCGAGCTGGACAACAACAAGCGCATCCAGGAAGAGGTGAACGCGGCCTACCTCGAGGCCGAGACCCGCATCGGCGACGCGCGCATCGACCTGGGCCTGCGCTACGAGCAGACCCGCACCGCCGCGCGCATCGCCGACGTGCGCCCGCTCAGCGAGGTCAAGGCCGCCGGCCTGGATCCCAACACGGTCGAAGGCCTGATGTTCCAGTACAACAACGGCCGCTACACCACCCGCCGCGGCAAGTACGACGACTTCTTCTTCAGCGGTGGCGTCAAGTACGACTTCACCGACAAGCTGGTCGGCCAGGTCTCCTTCAGCCAGTCGATCCTGCGCCCGGACTACGGCAATCTCGGCGGCGTGGTCTCGGTCAACGACGACACGATGATCGTCACCGTGCCCAACGCGCAGCTCAAGCCCGAGCACTCCACCAAGTACTACGCCAGCCTGCAGTACTACCTGGAGCCGTCGGGCATGCTCGGCCTGTCCTACTACAAGCTGGACATGAAGGACATGCAGGTCACCGGCATCACGGTGGACCCGCAGGACGTCGGCTTCAATCCCGGCGACTACGAGGGCTACACCTTCCGCAGTGCGCAGAACCTGCCGGGCACCAGCACCAACGAGGGCATGGTGCTGGAGTACAACCAGCAGCTGACCTTCCTGCCGGGCGCCCTCAAGGGCCTGAGCCTGTACGGCTCGCTGACCCACGTGAACCCGGACGGCCCGCGCCAGAACCTGCCCAAGGAGGCGGCCAACTGGGGCGTGCGCTACAACTACGGCCGCTTCGATTTCCAGATCAACGGCAACTACCAGTCCAGCCACCGCGTCAGCGCGCTGAGCAACACGCCGACCACCGCCAACAACGGCATCCTGTACCGTGCCTCGCGCGAGCTGTGGAACATCAGCGCCACCTACAAGCTCACCGACAACATCGACGTGATGCTGGCCGGCCGCAACATCTTCGATGAGCCGGAAGTGATCTATTCCAACGTGGCCAGCCGCGTGCAGATGTACACGGTCTACGGCTCGATGTGGAACTTCGGCATCCGCGGCCGCTTCTGAGCCGGCCGCCACCCTGCACTCCGCCCTTCCCCGCCCGCGGGGAAGGGCCGGGGCAGGCAAGCATCGGCATCCATGTCCTTCCCGCTTCCTCCAGCGTCCACCAGGAACCTTCGCAATGACCCTCAACATCGACCGTCGTCGCCTGATCATCGGCGCCGGCCTGGGCCTGGGCGCCCTGCTGCTGCCGGGTGGCAAGCTGCTCGCCACCGAGGTGATGAACGCCAGGGGGTTCACCCACAACGTGGCCAGCGGCGAGCCGGCACCCGATTCCATGCTGCTGTGGACGCGCTACGTCCCTGCGGGCAACACGGACGAGGTCCGCCTGCAGGCGGAGACGGCCCTGGACCAGGCGTTCACCCGCGTCGTCGGGGGCGCCATGGTGCGCACCGGCGCCTATCGCGACTGGACCGCCAAGCTCACCATCGATGGGCTGCAGCCCGGCACCACCTATTACTACCGGTTCATCGCGCCAGACGGCAGCCACTCGCCGGTGGGCCGCACCCGCACCCTGCCGGTCGGGGACGTCGCCAGCTTCAGGCTGGGCCTGTTCTCCTGCTCCAATCTGCCGATGGGCTGGTTCAACGCGTATGCACACGCAGCCCAGCGCCAGGACATGGACCTGTGGCTGCACGTGGGCGACTACATCTACGAGTACGGCATCGCGTCCTACAAGCCGCATGACCGCATCGCCGAACGCCAGGTGCTGCCCGCGCACGACCATGAAATGGTCTCGTTGCTCGACTACCGCATGCGCTTGGCCTGTTACCGCGCCGACCCCGACCTGCAGAAGCTGCACCAGATGGCGCCGATGGTGGCGGTGTGGGACGACCACGAGATCACCAACGACAGCTGGGAGGGCGGCGCAGGGAACCACCAACCGGCTACCGAAGGCGACTGGAGCATGCGCAAGGTCGCGGGCATGCAGGCCTATCGCGAATGGCTGCCGATTTCAGACGAGCCGTGGAAGGCCTATCCCATCGGCGCGCTTGCCACCTTGTACCGCACCGAATCGCGCCTGCTCGGGCGCACCCGCCAGGCCGACATCGAAAGCGCCTTCGCGGCTGGCAGCCAGGCCGCGCTGGAAGCCTTCCGCGATGGTCCATGGCAGGACCCGTCGGCCACCATGCTCGGCCTGGAGCAGGAAAGCTGGCTGTACCGTGCGTTTGGCCAGAACGCGAGCCAGAGCATCTGGCAACTGGTCGGCATGGGCACCATCCTCGGCCGCACCGTGATGCCCGCCAAAACCGTGGACTGGCTGCGCCCGGATGCCAGCGCACGCACCGTGCAGGCGTTCACCGACTACGTGCGCGCGGCGCGGCTCGGCCTGCCGATGTGGATGGACCGCTGGGACGGTTACCCCGCCGCACGCTCGCGCCTGCTGCGTGCGGCCCAGCAGGCGGACGCCAACCTGGTGATGCTGTCCGGTGACAGTCACAACGCCTGGGCCTACTCGCTGCAGGAGGACGGCCGCCCCGCGGGCATCGAGTTCGCCGTGCAGGCCGTCACCTCGGGCGGCATCGAAGGCAGCGTGGTCGTGGATCCGCGTGATGTCGCCCGCATCTTCATCGAAAGCAATCCGGAGCTGGACTGGTGCGATACCTCGCGGCGCGGCTACGCGATGATCGACATCCGCCCGCAACGCATCACCGGCGAGTGGGTGTTCATGCAGGACATCAAGACGCGTGACCTCGACGTGTCCGGTACCCACCGCATGAGCGCCGAGCGCGATCGCAGACGGTTTTCGGCCTAGTCGCGCTGGAACGGCGTCGGTCGCGAAGCCGGTCGATCCTCCGTACGCGGCCAGCCCGGCAACCGGTATCGGCTTCGCGCCTGAAGGCGCTCCTGCGGCGGGGAGTCACCGGTGGTGGGATGCGTGGTGCGCACGGCCGGAGCCGGAGCGCTTGCCGCCGCCATCGTGCTTGTTCACCGTCGCCCAGGCGATGCGTTCGGCATCCTTCTCCGAACGCCCCTCCTTGCGCTCACTCTGTTCGATGTGCTGGGCCTGCCGCTTCTGCTTGTCGGTATAGGCACTTTTGTCGCCACGGGTCATGGTCGCTGCTCCTGCAGGCACGGTGGTGGCCTGCCGGTGTCCAGACTGCGCAGCCGCCCGTAATCGGCATGTGCAGGTACCGTTGCATGCGCGCATTCAACACCACGGGTGTGCACGGCGTTCAGCGCCGGCCCATCAACTTGAATGGCCGACGCTCACCTTTTGCTTGCACAACCGGTGCAGTCCATTAACCCGAGCGGGCGCAGGATGTGATCGGGTCCTTGCAGGGCCCGCGTTCATCCCCACAAGGCCGGAGGTACGTCCATGAAACGTCACCCGAGCTGGTTGTTGATCCTCGCCGTGGCAGCCGTCCCCACCTGCGCACCGGTGGCCACCGCCACGCAGACGATGCAGGAGGGTCCGCCGCCGCAGATGGCTCCTGCCACCGAGAAGCCGCCCAGCGATGCCTGGATCACCACCAAGGTAAAGGCGGCGCTGGTCGCCGCCGCCGATGTGCCAGGCATGGATATCCGCGTGGAAACCCAGCGCGGCACGGTCATGCTCAGTGGCCATGTTCCCACGCAGGAGCAGGCCGACCGCGCGGTCGCCACCGCGCGCCGGATTGATGGCGTGCAGAGCGTGGACAGCAGTGCGCTGATCATCGGTGACGCAAGCGCCGGCCACTGACGCAGTCCCCTCGGCGCATCTGGCCGCTCATCGCGGCCACCGCCCGGCAGCGATCGCTTCCTGCCGGGCGGCTGCCTGCCGCCGCCGTCGCGGTCAGCTGCCCAGTTCGATGCGGGCCACGCTTTCCTCACCGCCCTTGGGATCACCCTCGCCGTTCTTGATGCTCACGTACAACACGTTGTTGCGCGCATCCAGCGCCAGGCTGTTCGGATGGGTCGGCACGGACCAGCTGCCCACCGGGCGATAGCTGTCGCTGTCATAGGCGGTGACCGTCCCGGCTTCCCGGTTGGTCACGTACAGGCGCTTGCGCGCCGCATCGAGCAGGATGCCGAGCGGACCGGCATCGGTCGGGATGCTCGCCAGCTCCCGCCCGGTACGGCGGTCCAGCACCAGCACACGCTGGCCGGGGTGGCGCGAGACGAAGCCATCGATGCTCTTGCCCTGGTAGGCGCGGATCATCTCCAGTCCCTGGTCGGTGACGAACAGGCGCTCACTGCCGGGGTCCAGGGCAATGTTCATCGGTTGCTCGGCGCTGATCCTGAAGCGTTGCTCGACCTTGCCGCTGTCGGTGCCGACGGTGACCACCTCACCGCGCAGGTTCGAGGTGTACACGCGCTTTCCGGCGGCATCCAGGGCCAGCCCCGGGGCCTTGGCGTTACCCAACCCGGCAATGGTGTCCAGCAGCGTCAGCGATTGCGTGTCGACCACGAACAGCACGCTGCCTTCCTGCGAATGCCCGGTGACATACAGGCGATGGTTGGGCGCATCGACCACCAGCTCGCGCAGGTCGTGGCTGTAACGGGACTTGCCGTCACTGCCGGTTACCTTCTCCATCAGCTGCACGGTGCCGATGGCCATGCCCTGCGCGGTGTCGACCACGGTCACCGAGGTGTCCACGGTGTTACCGACGTACAGGCGGTGGTTGCTGTCGTCCAGCACCACGCCGAAAGCCTTGCGCTCCAGCGGGATGCGGGCCTGCACGGCGAGCGTGCGCGGGTCCAGGCGCAGTACCTGTGCCGGCCCGGCATCGTCACCGAAGCCGCCGGACGAGGCGACGAACAGCGCCTGTTGCGAAGGGCTGTAGGCCAGCTCGTATAGACCCTTGGCCACGGCCTGGCGCTGCACGCCGGCAGGCGCGCCATCGGCAGCGGCCGGCGCATTGCCGGTGGCCATTGCCAACGGCGCAGCCAACGCGAAGGAAACCGCCAGCGCGAGGGCGGCGGAACGGAAGAGGAAATGAGAGTGCATGCGAGCGTCCTTTGGTCGGGCACGAAGGGTGTCCTGGCTCGCTGGGCCGTCGTCGGACGGCAGGTCCCGCTGCATGAAGCGTGGGTGGCTTGCTGGTGCCGGCATGGTAGGGAAAAGCGAAGGCGGAGTCGAGCATCCGCCTTCGCAGCCGTTGCCGCCTATTGTGCGCTGGCCGTCGCTCCGCCGAGATGGCGTGCGAGGAAGGCCAGCAGGCGCTGGTAGTACGCACGGCGATGCGGCTGCGTGTAGAAGCCGTGCCCCTCGTTCGGGTAGTAGAGCGTCTCCACCGGCACGCCGGCACGCTTGAGCGCCTTCTCCATGCGTTCGGTATGTTCCACCGGTGCACGCTCATCCCTGCCGCCGGCCGCAAGGAAGACCGGCACCTTGATCTGTTCGGCGAGGCGGCTGGGCGAGCGTGCCGCCAGCGTATTGCGCTCGCCCAGCCATTCAGCGGCCCACGTACGCCCGGAACGGCTGCGCGAGGATGCATCGCTGTGCATCAACTCCAGGTCGTAGACGCCGACATACCCCACCGCACACCGGTACAGCTCCGGGTCGCGCACAGCGCCCATCAACGCAGCGTATCCCCCGTAGCTTGCGCCGTAGATGCAGATCCGATCAGCCTGGGCGATGCCCTGCGCAACGGCCCAGCGGGTGGCATCGGCCAGGTCATCCTGCATGCGTCCGCCCCACTCGCGCACGCCGGCATCGGTAAAGGCACGGCCATAGTTGCCCGAGCCTCGGTAGTTCACGCGCAGCACTGCATACCCGGCGGCCGCCAGCAGCTGCGTATCGTCATCGAACTCCCAGCCGTCAAACACACCATAAGGTCCGCCGTGCGGCAGCAACACCATCGGCTTTGCCCCCGCCACCGCGCCCCTGGGCTCGGTGAGGTACCCGTGCAGCGTCATGCCGTCGCGTGCCTTGAAATTCACATACCGTGTGGCCGGCATCTGGTCCGGGATGAACCACTCGCGGCGACTGAAGATCCGGTTGGCCTTGCGCTCCTGCGTATCGAACAGGAAGTAGTCGCCGTTGTTGCGGTCGCTCCACACGTACAGCAGCACCAGCCGGCCATCGGCAGTGGTCGAGGTCAAGCGGATCGCATCGCCACTGAAGGACTTCTCCAGGCTGCGGTACAACCGTGCCGCGCGGCCGTTCTCGTCGAAGAAGCGGTTGTCGACCCGTTCGCGCATGTACGACGCGCCCACCGGCGTGCGGCCGTCGAGGTCATACAGGATCCGGTACGGGTCCACGACTGCATCGCGCAACAGTTCCACTTCCTCACCCGTGGCCGGGTTCCAGGAAACAATCGCGTCCGGACCGGCCTTGCGCTCCACCTGCAGGTAGGCCAGCGTGCCGTCGGCGCTGAAGCCCAATGGGTAGCGCCGGTGCCCGCTGCTGCCCTCGTCATTGATCAGCCGCCATTCCTGCCCGCGCGCGTCGCGGTAGTACAGCTTGGACACGTTGTCGGTGTTGGCACCTACCGCGAATCGCACCTCGCCGGAAGCGTCTGTCTTGAAGTCCGCACGCCGCACCGGCACATCCGCGATGCGGGCCCGGTGCCGGTTGTAGATATCCAGCTTCTCGATGCGGATGAATGGATCGCTCGCCACCGGCATCGCCGATACCAGCACATTGCGCGCATCGTCTGCCAATGGGTCCAGCATGTATACCGATTGATCGAAGGTGGACTTGTATTCAGAGACGATCCCCGCCCTCTCGTTGACCCCGTAAGGGCTGGCCAGCAGCATGCTCTGCTTGCCGTCCACGTTCACTGCGTACAGCTCGCCAATGGCCACCGGAGTATCACGCGAGCCCTGCCGGCGTGCCATGGAGATGACCACGCGCTCGTTGTTCGCCCACCAGAAGTCATCCACCACCGAGTTGGCGTCCCCGGAGATGCGCGCGGTGAAGGCGTTGTCGGAACGGCGCAGGATCAGCAGCGCGGTGCGATCCTCCAGCGGCGCGGTCACCGCGTAATGCAAGCCGTCGGGCGAGATCTTCACCCACTGGTACATGTCCTGCCTGACGAACGGCTCCACGTCCAGGGTTGCCGCACCGGCAACTGGCATACCTGCCATCAGCACGAACAAAACGCGCATCCATAACCGCATATCGAACCTTCCGTTCGCTGCCCCAGCCCCCCGCTGGCGAAGCGAGCATGGCGAAAAATGCCAGCAGCGTCGAGTGCCGTCGACCGGCGCCCCCGCCTCAGCGTGGGTGCAGCCTTTCGCATTCCCTCGCCGCGGCGTACTGCGTGTAGTCCTGCAGCCGGGCACGCATCGACGGCAAGCCGTCCAGCCGCGCATGGAGATGGGCATCAACCGGCACAAGCGCGCGCAGCGTGCGGCTGACCGACAACGACCAGTTCTGCCTGTCCGGCGCTTCCATCGGCGCGTAGTCGCCAGCGACCCACGGCACCAACATGGCGTGCTGTGCGGTCGAGTGCCAACGCTGCTCGCGGCCCTGGCGGTGGAGGATGCGCAGCTGGACGTAGGGGTCGTCATCGGTCCAGCGCATCCCGGTGCCATAGTAGGCATCCACCTCATCCCGCACGCTGCGACCGCGCAACCGGCTGCGCGCCAATGCACGCAGCTCATCGGCATCGCAGGCCAGTGGCGGCCAGGTGGTCCAGAACGTAGCGGGAATGAGCTCGCTGCGCCGCACTCCGCCTGCGATCTCGCGCATGGCACGTTCGCGTTGCCACGGGCGTTCCTGCAAGGCGGCCAGCAGTTGCGCCACTGCCGTCGACGTCACCGGCCACTCCCCGGCACGGACGCCGCCAGCGGTGCTCTCATAGTGCCCCTGCAGGTGGAATCCACCACCTCGCCGGACGGGAACAAGAACGAACGTCTCGTTGATGACGCCCCAGCCAGTGTGTTCGTACCTGATCTCGATACGGTCGATATCGGCAACATCCGCCATCGGCAATGGCGGCTCCTTGCAGGAGCATCCCCCCAACAGCAGCACTCCCAGGACAAGCCAACAAGCACGCATCCGACGTCCTCCCTAGATGCAGCCATTCAAACATCATCCGCGCCACCAACGCCACGCGCGCCCAACTGCGGGTTTCGCGTGCCACAATCCAAGGACTCCAAGGGGATGGGATGGGCGGATGACTCTCAGGCACATGGCCATGCTGGCCGTTCTGTTCGGCTGTGTTTCCGGTACGGCCATCGCGGCGCCCGCAGCGGATGTGTTCTACCGGCAACGCGTCGCCGAGGCCCTGGCCATCGCCGCCGACGAACCCGGCAGCCGCGCCGATGCGCTGCTGGACCGGCTGCTGGCCGATCCGGACTATGCCGGCCTGCCACCGGCCGAGCGCAACCGCCTGCTGTCACGCGCGGCGCTGGTTGCCTGGCAGAACGACCGCCTGGACGTCGCCTCGCAACGGTATGCGGAGCTGGCCCGGCTGGACAGCGACAACCCCGATGATTGGTACCGCATGGCCGGCGTGGCGATGCAGAAGGACGACATGGACGGCGCCGCCGAGGCCATGACCGAATTCGCCGCACGCTGGCCGGAATACCTGGACAACACCCGCCCCGAACTGCTGTTCATGCTGGCCACCCACGGCGATACCCGCAGCCCGGCACGCATCGGCTTCCAGCAGGCCCTGTTCGATGCCAACTGGAAAGGCGGCAGTTCCAACACCCCGGGCGCCATCTGGTTCCGGCTGGCGCGCGCACGCCTGGAGCAGGGCGACACGGAGGCCGCGCGTGCCGTGGTCCAGCGCATCCAGGAGCCGGAATTCCTGATCTCGATGCGCGCGGACAAGCGTTTCGACCCGGTGTTCAACCGCGACCGCCCGCGCTTCGACGTCGCCCTGGCGGTCGATCGCCAGATCGCCCTGCTGCGCACCCGCACCCAGGTATTCCCCGACCGCCTGGAGCCGCTGCTGCACCTGAGCAGTGCCCTGTTGCTGGCCGGCCGCAACGAGGACGCCATCACGCTGTCCGACGCCGCCGTCGCCCGGATCGCCGCCGCCAGCACCGACAAGCCGGCCTTCAGTGACATGGACCAGCAGGTCTGGCTGATGAACAACAAGGCCATCGCATTGCGCCGGATGGGACGCACCGAGGAAGCCATCGCTGAAATGCGTCGCGCCAGCCAGCTCAGCGAGAATGGCGAGGAGAACATCAGCCAGGTGTTGAACCTGGGCGAATTCGAATGCGCCAACGGCAATGCCGCCGAAGCCATCCGCGTCGTCGCCGCCGCGCCGCTGGCCAACCTGAGCAACTATGGCAAGGCGGTGGCGGCCCATGTGCGCCACTGCGCCGCCCTGCAGCAGGACGACAGCCGCCAGCAGAAGAAGGCGCTGAAGGAACTTCACGCGCTGCGCGATGATGCGCCCATGCCGTATCTGGATGCGTTGATCCAGGTCGAGCCGGAGCAGGCCCTGGCCTTCATGCGGCAGCTGCTGGCCCGGCCGGACAGGCGCAACGACGTGCTGGACTGGGCCCAGGACTGCCTGCAGTCACCACTACTGCCCGGCGAGCAGGTTCCCCAGCAGCGGCAGGACGCGTTCCTCGCCCGCGCCGACGTGCGGGCCGCCATCGACGGCGTCGGCCGGATCGAGCGCTACCCGCTGTACTGCCGGCAGTCGCGCTGACCGGCACGGCACCGTAACTGTCGCGAACTACCGCGCTGCGCTGGCTCCCCGCCGCAGCGCCAGGTTGTAGAAGCTCGAGTACACCGTGGTCACCGACAGCGGCACCGCGATGGTGCGCGCGATTTCCGGCGTACCGGCCAGCCAATGCAGGGTGGTCAGCAGGACCAGCGATACCGTCATCGCCACCACCGGCGGCAGCCACCCGCCCACGCTGCCCGGCAGGCGCACCGACATGGCCTCGATCATCCGTTTCAGGAACAACGTGATCAGCGCCGACAGGGTGCCCTGCACCACGCCGGCGATCAGTGGGCGTGGCATCGGATGCGCGCTGTTGGCGAACACCGCCCAACCGCCCATGCCCAGGAACGCCACCGCCATGTGTACCGCGCTGCTGCGCATCGCCGCTGTCGCCCGCTTCATTGTCTGCCGCTCTCCTTGATGGCGCGCGCCGCGCGGCGCCGCTCCGTTGTCATGGGTCCAACCCCAGGAACACCCGCATCCGCGCCAGCTCATCCTCCAGCCCGCGCCGGAATGCGGCGTCACGCGGTGCCCGCCCGGCCACGTAGCCCAGCTGCGCCTGCAGCTGGCCGCCAGCCACCCCAAGGTTGCCCCAGCCGATCACCTGCTCGCCCCACAGCAACGGCAGGGCGTAGTAACCGAGCTTGCGCTTGGCCGGTGGGGTGTAGGCCTCGAAGCGATACGCCCATCCCCAGAACTGTTCGAAGCGGCGCCGGTCCCAGACCACCGGATCGAACGGCGTCAGCAGCCGCACCGCGTCATCGGGCTTCCAACGCGCCGAGGCCGGGTTCTCGCCCTCGGGCCAGAACCAGTCCACGCCCTCCACGCGTACCGTGCCAAGGCGCTGCCGTGCACGCTTCAGCGCATCGGCACGCAGCCCCTGCCATTGCGGCACGCCGCTGCGCAGGTGGCCCAGCAGTTGGCCCAGGCTGGCCGCCGGCAGCGGTGCGTACTTGCCCACGATGATGTCGAGCAGGGCGTCCAGCCGGGCCTGTGCAACCTCCGCCGTCACCGGCGTCGCATCGCCCTGGCGCAGCGCATACACGCGGGTTCCGCCGTCGCGCCGTGCCACCCGCAGCAATCCGCGGTAATGCATGCCGTCCAGCAGCTCGGTGCTGGCATTGGACGAGCCGCCAAACCAGTTGGTGGTCTTGCCGTGGGCGAACTGCGCATCGACCTCGCGCGGATGCACCACGCCACGTTCGGCGATGAACTCGCGCACCGCATGCGCCTGTTTCCAGCGCGCCGGCGTCCACACCACCCGCGCCTGGCGCGGGTGCATCAAGGCATGGTGCGCGCGCGGCAGGAAGCCGTAGTTGACGAAGAAATCCTCTTCCAGCGCCAGCCGTGGATAGCGGCGCTCCAGCTCACCGGCGCGATAGCCGGTGACACGGTGGCGCAGGGTCAGGTCCTGCGCACGCGCCGGCGCTCGGATCGGATCGGCCTGGACAAAGCCAAGCTTGCCGATCGCCCGCATCAGCGTGGTCGGCGTGAACAGCGAGCGGGCGATGGCATACCGGCGAAGATGGTCGAGGGTGGGCTGCATGGGGGAATGATGCACGCATTCCCCCCGCCCCACCCAGTGCCCCCGGGTTCAGCGCTGGCCGCTAGCGGCGCGGCAGTAGTATTCGGCCAGTGCGAAGCTCAAGGGATGCTGCGCGGTGAGCCCCCATTCCGCTTCCAGCGCGCCGGTACGGAACCGCACCACACGGTCGGCCACCCCACGCGCCTCCAGCAGGCCGGGGAGTTTGGCGCCGAGCGCGCTGGCATCCAGCGCCTCGTCGCTCACGATGCACAGCCCCACGCCGGCAGCCAGCGGTGCTTCCTGCAACATCTCCTCAAGGTCTTCGATGCCGCCCTTGTCGTTGTCGATGGAATCCACCTCGGCCCCTTCCTCGGCCAACCGATACTGCAGCTGGTCGGCATCGAGGAACAGCGTCATCAACGACGGCGCCGGACGGGGCGGCGCGTCGCACTTCTTCGGCCACGGCGCGGTCTGAACCGGGCTGAGGCTGCCGTCGGCAGCGACCTGGCGCACCGCAATCCCGCATCGCATGGCATCGAAGTCGCGGATCATGTCGCCCTCGTAGTCCACGCCCGCCTCGGGGACGAAGCTGACCTGCACCCCGCGTCCGCGCCCGCAGCTCAACCCGGCGCCGCTGGCGATCTGCGCCTGCAATGCCACCGGCTGTCCCGGCACCAGCACGAACTCGGTGTAGTAAGGGTTGGCCATCAACCGGTTGCGGTCTTCCAGCGTGCGCGTGGTATCGCTCTGCGGGATGCCAATGGAGGCATTGGGCTGGCGCTTGCCGACCAGTGCCTTGAAGCCGAGCGACACCGCACCCGAACCCTCGATTTCCTCCTCGTAGGCATCCTCGCAGTGGGCGTTGGTGAACATGGTCAGGCCAACGCCGTTCTGCCCGAACAGGCGGATGCGGGCCGGACGCTCAACGCTCGCGGGCGCAACCGGCGACGCCTGCGCCTGCGCGGCCGATGCATCGATGAAGGAAACGCTGGCCAGGGCCAGCAACAGGGCGCGGGGGGACATGGGTACGAACTCCATTTCGAAAGGCGGATCGCCGGAAGGGGAAAGGGCGGCGCACGATAGCGCATCGCCGGAGACAGCATCGGCCGCGCGGACGGGAAATTGAGCCCTTTCCTCCAGCCCACCCCCTCTCCCCGCATGCGGGAGGGGGCCAGAGCCGGCCGCTCCTGCAGGCTGGCACGTTTCCTGCCCCTGCAAGTCCCAGTCCCCTGACCCATCGCGGGGCACTAGTCCGCAGCGTTTCGGATTGAATCCAGCAGCAGCTGGCACTGACCATTTCCGTGCGGCATGAGCCGCTTCTGGAGTTCGTTCCATGGAAAGGATCCGATCCACATTTGCTGGCCTGCTCTTCGCCGCCACCGTGCTGCTCACCGCCACTCCCGCGATCGCCGGCGGGGTGGTCGAATGCAACCGCTGCCCGTCCACCGTCAATGCTGCCATTTCCAAAGGGCCGGGTATTACCGTGGTCGTCGACTTCGAAAGCGCCAAGCTGACCGCCTACGATGTCGAGTACGACAAGGAGTTCAAGCGTTGGCGCACCCTCCGTGTCACCGTTCCAGCGAAGATCTCGGCGGCGTTCTACCGGATTCTTGAAGCGGCGGCTGCGGCCCCTTCCTCCCAACCGACCAATGGTCACCCAGGCTTCGGTGGTCCCGCGCCGGCAGATGAGGCAGCACGTGGGCGCTCCAAGGATTCGAAGGGCGGGCTGGTTGTCACGGCCCACCCGGATGACCCCCAGATCTCCAACCCCACGGGCATCCGCTTTCCGGATGCCTACAAGAACTTCAGCGCCAGTGACATCGTCATGTCCGCCACGTCACGGACCCGGTTCGGCAGGGAAATCGCCCTGGACCTCGCCGGCGCAAACACCACCAGCGCGGC
The DNA here is from genome assembly GCF_052871705.1 of Stenotrophomonas sp. LARHCG68. Lineage (NCBI taxonomy): Bacteria > Pseudomonadati > Pseudomonadota > Gammaproteobacteria > Lysobacterales > Lysobacteraceae > Stenotrophomonas > Stenotrophomonas sp. LARHCG68. The sequence goes on from NZ_JBIXJV010000002.1 coordinate 74,010, forward strand.
CTGGAACTCGGTTGCACTCACCCTGCAGGAGCTGGCGCTTTCCTGGGGCTCCCAGCGCGGTGCCGGGTCCATCATCGTGATGGTCAACTGGCGCGACGGCTCACGGACCGTCTATCGGGTCAGCGTGGACAACGTGGGAGAGGCGAAGTACGTGACTGGCGAGAGTCGCGACAGTCTCGGCAACAAGTTTCCGGACGCAACCATCGCGACCCGCGATACCGCACCGGAGTACGCAGGCAACTACTACTTCGGCGAAGGCCGGGAAGGCTCGAGAAATCTGGAACGCTGGATCGAATCCGCCCGTCTCTACGGTGTCCCGATTGGAGGCTCCGCCGCGGGACGCAACCGGATGTCGTGCAGCTGGAATGGCGAGACGATCAACTGCAGCATCCGATGACGTCCCGCTTCACCTGCCTGTAGGGGGCTTCCGCCCAGTTGGCCGCGGGCATGAACGTGTCGGCCACCCTCTGCGGGCCAGGCGGAATGGAGGGGAGGCATTCCCCTGCCCCGCGCATTCGGACTCCGGTCATCCGTGCATGGCGCCCCTCTCCCCGCATGCGGGAGAGGGGCGTTGCCGCACGCCCCCTCCCCCTGCCGGCCCGACGCGCTACCCTGTCGCCCCTGTACCACCACGCCCACCCCGCTTTGCCATGACCACCTCCCCTCACCGCGTCCAAGGCCTCAACAACGACGAGGTGCCGGCCGACTGGCCTGCGATCAGCGCCAGCGAGATCGCATGGCTGGCGACGCGCTTCCCACAGCTGGAAGCCACGGCAACGCTGATCTGGCATAGCCCACGCCCGATGTCCGCCGCGGCCATCGCGCGAGGCGTCAATGGCAGGGTCTTCATCAAGCGCCACCATCACCGCGTCCGCACCGCCGCCACGCTGGCCGAGGAACACCGCTTCATCGCGCACCTGGCCCGGGCAGGTGTCCCCGTGGTTGACGTACTGGCGGACCGCAGCGGAGCCACCGCCCTTGCGCACGAAGGCTGGACCTACGAGCTGCATGCCATCGGCGAGGGGGACGACCTGTACCGCGATGCGCCATCATGGACGCCGCTTACCGACCTCGCCCAGGCACGCGAGGCCGGTCGCATGCTGGCCACGCTGCACCACGCAGCGGAGAGCTACACCGCGCCACAACGCGACACCCACATCCTGATTGCCCGCGATGAGCTGATCCGCAGTGCCGACCCCATCGCGCTGCTGGCACGCGACGCCTCCACGCGCCCGGCCCTGCACGACTACCTGTCCCGACGCCCATGGCTACAGGAGCTGCAGCAGAGCGTGTTGCCTTGGCACAACGGCCTGGCCGAGCGCCTGCAGGCCGAACCACGCCTGTGGGCACACAACGATTGGCATGTATCCAACCTGCTGTGGCGGCGCGAGGGCGAGGCGACGCGGATCGCCAGCGTGCTCGACTTCGGGTTGGCCTCGCCGACCAGCGCGCTGTTCGACCTGGCCACCGCCATCGAGCGCAATGCCATCGCCTGGCTGGAACTGGAGCGCGGCATGGCCGCCGTGCATGTGGATACCGCACTGGCCCTGCTCGACGGCTACCGGCAGGTGCGCCCGCTCCCGGCCGCCCAGGTACACCTGCTGGCCGATCTGCTGCCCGTCGTGCATTTGGACTTCGCACTGTCCGAAGTGGAGTACTTCCACGGCATCACCGGCTCCACCGCCAATGCCGACATCGCCTACTACGACTTCCTGCTCGGCCATGCCCGTTGGTTCGGCAGCGCCGACGGCCAGGCCCTGCTGTCCGCCCTGCACGCCGCTGCCTGAATACCAACGGGGCGCAAATCCGTACCGTTTGTGGTCAAATACGCGCCTGAAGCGGGGGTGCCTGGTTTTCGCAGGCTGAGAGAGTCCCTTGGAACCTGATCCGGTTTGCACCGGCGTAGGGAGCTTTGAGCAGCAGGCACACCGCCTCCATGGCCGGTTGCGCGTGCGCGCCTTCGCTTCGTCTCCCCCACCGGCTGATGACGAAACGAATGAACCGCTGCTACCGAATCTCGCTGTTGAGCGCTGCCCTGAGCGCGGCCCTGCCGCTGTACGCCAGCAACCTCGAAACCGCCGCCGAGCGCTCGCCCACCGAGCTGGCCGCGGTGCGCGTGCAGGCCGAGCAGCCGCATGCCGGGAACACCCAGTCCAACAGCTTCGGCGCCGGTGACTGGAAGAACACCCCGGCGTCGATCACCGTGCTGGACCGCGAGCTGCTCGACAGCCGCCACGTGCGCACGCTGTCCGAGCTGGCCTACAACGATGCGTCGCTGGGCGACGCCTACGCGCCGGTCGGCTATTACCAGAACATCGCCATCCGCGGCTTCGCGCTGGATACGGCCACCGGCTACCGCTTCAACGGCCTGAGCATGGCCGGCGAGCAGCGCCTGGCGCTGGAGAACGTGCAGCAGGTGGAAATCCTCAAGGGCGAGGCTGGCCTGGCCGCTGGCGTGATCGCCCCCGGCGGCGTCATCAACTACGTGGGCAAGCGCCCGGCCGAAGTACGCACCGTCACCCTCGCCACCGATTCGGAAGGCAGCCGCTATGCCGCGGTCGACGTCGGCCATTGGGTGACGCCGCGCATCGGCCTGCGCTTCAACGCCGCGTGGGATGACAGCAACTCCTATATCGACAATGCCGACGGCCGCCGCAACTTCTACGCACTGGCCACCGACTGGCTGATCGGCGAGCGCGGCAAGCTGGAAGTGGATGCCAACTACCAGACCAGCGCACAGCGCTCGGCGTCGGGCTACCAGTTGCTGGGCGCCACCACCCTGCCACGCAACGTTGACCGCAAGAAGATGCTCGGCCACCAGGCATGGCAGGCGCCGGTCGGCATCGACAGCACCAACCTCACCGCGCTGCACACCTTCGACTTCAACGAGGCCTGGCAGTCACGCGTGTCGGCCAGCTACAGCCGCTCGGTCATCGACGACAACGTCGCCTTCGCCTACGGCTGCTACTACGCCGCCGAATGCGCCGACGGCAGCGTGCCGGGCAACTATTTCGCACCCAACGGCGACTACGACATCTACGACTACCGCAGCCCGGACGACACCCGCCGCAACCGCCAGCTGCGCGCCGAGCTGCGTGGCCAGTTCAGCACCGGCAACGTCGCGCACCAGCTGACCGTGGGCGCGGACTACTTCGACCGTACCGTGGACAAGCGCCGCAACGTCAACGAGTACGTGGGCACCGCCAACATCCACGACAAGGACGTGCCGCAGTTCGCACCCTCGCCCCTGCAGCCGGGCCCGTCGGTGCGCCGCCTGGACAGCACGCAGAAGTCGCTGTTCGTGCTCGACCGCGTGAGCTTCGCCGACGATTGGCAGCTGCTGGCCGGTGGCCGCTTCGTGCGCCTGGACGAGCGCGCCTTCGACAAGCGCGGCAACCTGGAACGCAGCAACCGGCTGTCGCGCTTCCTGCCGCAGACCGCGCTGATCTGGAGCGCCAACGACGATCTCAACCTCTACGCCAGCTATGCGCAGGGCATTTCGCTCGGCCAGGAGGCACCGTTCTGGACCACCAATGAAGGCACCTTCCTGCCGGCGGTGCGCTCGCGCCAGGTCGAGGTCGGCGCCAAGTACACCCCGTCGGATGCGCTGACGTTGAGCGCGGCGCTGTTCCGCATCAACCAGCCGTTCCAGTACGCCAAGCCCGACGACAGCGCCTACGGCTACACCTTCGTGCAGGAAGGCCAGCAGACCCACACCGGGCTGGAACTGAGCGCACAGGGCCACGTCACCGAGCGCCTGCAGCTCACCGCCAGCGCCACCGCGCTGCGCGCACGCGCACGCAACAGCGGCACGCCTGCCTACGAAGGCCACCCGCTGATCAACGTGCCGAGCGGCCGCGCCAGCCTGCATGCCGACTACGCCCTGCCCTTCGCCGAAGGGCTGGGCATCACCGGCGGCTGGCGCTATGCCTCTTCCAACGTCGCCACCGCCGATGGCCGTGTGCGTGCGCCCAGCTACAGCGTGGTGGATGCCGGCCTGCGCTTCCAGCACCAGCTGCGCGCGCACGCGGTGAACTGGAACCTGTCGGTGGACAACGTGTTCAACCGCTTCTACTGGCGCGATACCGGCAGCAGCTCCGGTGACTACTACCTGTTCCCGGGTGCACCGCGGCAGGCGCGCCTGTCGGTGACCATCGCGCTATGAACCCGGCGATCCTGGAATGGTCGGCGGTCGCGGCCAGCATCCTCGGCGTGTGGCTGATGGCGCAGCGGCGGATGCTGGCCTGGCCGGTGGGGCTGGTGTCGGTGGGCCTGTACGCGCTGGTGTTCATCGAAGCCCGGCTGTACTCGGACACGCTGCTGCAGGGCGCATTCGCCGCCTTCCTGCTGTACGGCTGGCTCAACTGGCGCAGGCAGACGCAGGCCGAAGGCCGCATCGTCATCGCGCCCTTGGCCACCGGCCAGTGGACGCGTGACCTGGGCATCGGCATCGCCTTCGGCCTTGCCTTGGGCGCGGCCATGCACAGCTGGACCAACGCCGCCCTGCCGTGGCTGGACGCCATGCTCGCCGCACTCAGCCTGGTCGCGCAGTGGTGGCAGGCGCGCCGCCACGCCGCCGCCTGGTGGCTGTGGATCGTGGTGGACGTGGTTTACGTCGGCATGTACGCGGTGAAGTCGCTGCATGCCACGGCGGGCCTGTACCTGGTGTTCGTCGGACTGGCGGCGATGGGCCTGCGCGCGTGGAAGAAGGCCGGCGCGCAGGACCGCATGCAACAGCCGGTTTCGCCGGCCGCCTGACCCCGCCGCGCGACGCACGGACGGCCGTGCCGGTTCCCTCCCCTGCGGCGGGAATCGGCCAGGCCACACGTCCTCCCGCATGACCAGTGCTGTGCCTCAGGTAAGCGCCACGTCCGCTTCCGCCTTCATCGGCGCGCTTCCCGGCGGGGCATCCGCCACCGGCGACGCCCACTCCACGCGATTGCGCCCGGCGCGCTTGCCGCGATAGAGCGCGGCATCGGCGTCCTGCATGGCGCGCTCCAGCGAGGCTTCATCGCCAAAGCAGTGCGACACACCCACCGTCACCGTGCAGCGCAGCCCGGCGTAACGGGGGCCTTGCAGCATCACCTTGTCCTGGATGGCGCCGCGCACCCGCTCAGCCACGCGCCGTGCCGCCGCATCGTCGGCGCCCATGCAGATAGCGGCGAACTCCTCGCCCCCCAGCCGGCACACCAGGTCGTCCTTGCGCACAGCGCCACGCAGCGCATCCGCCACGCCACACAATACCGCGTCGCCCACATGGTGGCCGTAGTTGTCGTTGATGCGCTTGAAGTGGTCGACATCGACCAGCAGCAGGCGGGCCCGGGCATTGGGCCGCCGGAACCAGGCGTCCAACGCCTCGGTCAGGCCGCGACGGTTGAGCAATTGGGTCAGCGGATCACGCGCGGCCATGCCACGGAGCGCATCGGTCAGGCGGCGCAACACCAGCCACACGATCGACGGCGGCAGGATGGTCGCCAGCGAGCACATATAGACATAGAAGACCATCTGGAACGGGCCATCCATGCTCAACGCCGCCAACCCGCCGCTGAGCAGCTTGATGAGCTTGATGACATTGAGCACGCAGATGCCGCTGATCAGCAACGCGAACAGCAGCACCTCACCGCGCAGGTCGCGCGCGAACGTGCGCACGCCATACAACAGCACCGCCACCATGCCGATGAAGCAAAGCGCACAGGTCGCCGCGAGCAGCGCATAGCGCGCCACCGAACCCCACGCCGCATCCACCAGCACCTGCACCACGGCATAGCCCATGCCAATACCGACCGATGGCCACAGCAGGGGCACGGCGCGGCCAAAGAAGCGCGCTCCCCCCACGCAATACGCCAGCAGCGAGCAGAGCGTGAGCGAATGGTTGACCACGCTCATCCAGCTCCAACCCGCAGGCCCCTCCAGCAGCTGCAGCACATAGGCCATGCCCAGCGTGAGGTTGCCCACCGCAAACGCGTCCATGCCCATCTTCTCGCCGCGCAGTCGCCGGCTGATGAGCAGGAACATCACCGTGAAGCTCAGCAGGTAGACACACAGCATGCCTACGAGAAGGGTGGCGATCATGGGGTAGTCGAGGTTGAAAAGCGCAGGTGCAGAACAACGCGGATGGCCGCCAGGCTGGGCAGCGGAATCCGGAGCGGAGAAATCAGGTGGCGCGTATCGTACCCAATCGCACCGTTAAACCGGCCCTCTCCGTAATGGAACATCGGCAACGCGAGAGATGGACCTGACTCTTACGACCATCCGGGTTGATGCAAGCTCCCGAGTATCGTCGGATGCTTTCGCAGACATGGTGACCCGGCCTCGGGCCCGTACTAACTCAACCGACCCAACCGGAATACATCTCTCTCAAGTACCGCGAGCAGCGGACGTCCCATCGGCCGCGCGCTTCCAGGAAGAGTGCGGCAACCTCCACTGTCGATCCAATGGGAGGTTGAAGCTCAGCATCCTCCTTTCCTACATCGCGCAATCCTACGAACTCGTGGAATGCATGGTCCAAGTCACTGGGACCATCGCCGTACTGAGTCCAATGCCGGCGGTGCAGCCCCGGCAGCAGCACTTGCTCGGGCACGAACAACGCCCCGGGATCTAAACAAGACCGAATCGTCACGTCCAACGCCCCGACATTGCCCAACAGCAGAGCGACGCCATGCGACTTCCAATTCCCCACATCGCGATACATGTACTCCAGCACCGAGTAACTCACGCTTTCTCTCATTCCATCAGCCACGAGAACCAACAAGCAGCGAGCCTGACCTGGACGCGTCCCACGCATTGAGATGGAAGATTCCAGTCGGCTCGCCTACCATCCCTCGAAAGGGGGAAAGTCTGAATGGCGAATGCGATCTTTACTGCTTCCGAAAGCTCTAGTTACGACGACCAGATCGAGCGGCGTTACCACTTCCCGAAGACCTACTACGGCCAGGCCGCGCAGGCCGTTGGCGATCTGATCGCCTACTACGAACCCCGCCGCGATGCCGGGCAGAGCAGCAGTGGTGGACGACAGGCCTACTTCGCGGTCGCACGCCTCATCAAGATTGAGCCAGACAGCACGCTCGACGGCCACTTCTACGCCTATTTGGATCAGTTCCTTGAGTTCGACCGGGCCGTTCCTTTCAAGGAGGGCGGCACCTACTACGAGTCGCTGTTGCAGAAGGAGGATGGCAGCACCAACAAGGGCGCATTTGGGCGCTCTGTCCGACTGATCCCCGCGGATGAGTTTGAAACGATCTTGAAAGCGGGCTTCACCTCTGCGCTGGAGCCATGGGAGCTGGCAGACGAGGCGGACAGCGACGTCCCCGAATCCACTCCACGCCCTCTCATCCAGCAGGTCATCTCCCGGCGATTCCGTGACAGGGCCTTTCGCAAGCATGTGCGCAACGCTTACTCCAATACCTGTGCAGTAACCGGCTTATGTCTCATCAACGGCGGCGGCCGGCCCGAAGTGCAAGCCGCGCATATCCGCCCCGTGGAAGCTGACGGTCCAGATACCGTGCGCAACGGCATCGCGCTGACCGCCACTGTGCACTGGCTATTTGATCGGGGCCTGATTAGCTTTGATGACCAGTACAACGTGCTGCTGTCCCCAGCCGGAGTTCCCGACGAGCTGGATAAGCTGATTCCGCCAAAGCGCCGGTTGACTGTCCCGGCCCAAGCGGAGCAATGCCCGCATTCGACCTATCTACGCTGGCACCGAGAGAATCGATTCAAACGCTGAATGTAGGGTGGAAGGCCATGTCAGCATGAAACTCGACTCTGCTCCCCGCTCAAGTCGACAGGTTGCGCGAGTACTCGTGCCGGGACTATGCTCTAGTCGCTATCTAGCTGGACTCAACTTTGTTGGGTTCTGTGCCGGGCGAATAGCCAGGCCGTTCAGTTTGTACGTCTTCGTTGCGGCGAATCCAATTGGGTTTCGCCCACGGCGAAACCCAATTGGATTCGCCGCCATCAGAGTAGGTAGCATTTGCGCGAGATTAAGGAAAATTCCGCGTTCAAGACTCCTCGAGAGCGGCTAGCCCTGCTTTTCAAGGAGGAAGGGCTTCATTACTCGACAGATCTTCACCTTTGCTTTGTATGTGGAGCCGCTGATCGACCTCCCAACGAGCCCCCCCCGTTCCGTAGGAAATTTATCGATTGGGTTCGCTCAAGCGAGCCCAAGCTCATTTGCGTTCGTGCAGAGAACGCTGTCACTGATCTGTTGCTTCAACAGGACGAACGAGGCCGCGTTACGAGCCTTTCTGCCATTGAAGAGATAATTGGCGAGACTGTACATAGTCTGTTAATTTTTCCGGAGAGTGCCGGCTCATTTGCTGAACTTGGACTCTTCTCTGCAAATTCAGCCATCAGAGAGAAGACCCTGGTCGCCATCGAAAGCAAATATCAAGGAAGCTCCTTCATCACTCTTGGGCCGATTAGCGTTATCGCCAAGGCCAGCACAATCACTCCACAGCCACTGGTTATATCAGATGATTTGAGCTCCTCATTCGAGCAAATCCGTGATCGGTTATTGGGAGAAGCAAAAAGCTCTCGAAGCTACAATAAGAGGATCAGTCATCAAGAGTGGTCAAAGTATGACAGAAGAATGAAGCTTTTCATTCTCGAGAAAATATTCTGCCTCACCGGAATAATAACCGAAGCAGACTTATTCGATGCTATTTTTATGATATTTGGAAAGTACGAAAAGTCAGAAGTAAGACTCCTTACTGGTTTACTTTCGTCCATGGAGCTCATCAAGAGAACCGAGTTCGCAGATATTGTATATGTGGGACCAGCCGGAAATGGACTATTCATCGGCGGAAAGGATCAAAGCGCGCTCGAGATCAAGGCTTCTTGGCTTGACTGCTATCGGTCAAACATTCCAGAAGCAATCACCGAAATGGCAGGCGCGAGAGCATGAACAGAGCTGACTTCGTCAACAAGGCTGCCAAGCTTCTTCGGACAAGCAACGCAGATATTGAAAAGACCCTGAATTTAGCTCCGTACATGTATAAGGAGTACACAATTGCCAAGAGAAGCGGGGGCCGCAGGAAGATTCATCATCCAAGCCCCACCCTTAAAGCATTGCAACGACTGATCTGCGACGAGGTCATTGCAGATATTCAGGTCCATCCGTCCGTAATGTCATATGTAAAAGGCCGGAGCATTCGGGACAATGCAATTGCGCATATATCCTCAAACTTCGTTACTCGCCTTGATTTTAAAGACTTCTTTCCGTCAATTACAGCTCACGAAGTCAAGAAGCATCTAGAAAGCCAGCGATTGGCAGAAAAAATACTCGCATCCTCGGACCTGATTGACGTCTTAGTTAAACTTGTGTGCCGCCATGACAAGGTTCGAAACATCCGCTGCCTTAGCATTGGAGCCCCCTCGTCGCCCCAAATCTCCAACTCATTGCTCTACGGTCTCGACACAAGGGCAACCGAAATTACCAAATCCCTTGACTGCATATATACAAGATATGCGGACGATATCTATATTTCAGGCCGATCGCGCGAGAATCAAAGAAGATCAGTTCAGTTATTTCTTGAAGCCGCCAAGATTCTCTTGCCATTTCTCGAAATAAATAACAACAAGACTCAAAACCTATCGCGGAAGCGACGCATTACCGTTACAGGCCTTATCCTCACGACAGACCGAAAAATATCCATTGGAAGAGATCTCAAACGCTCATTAAAGACCCAGGTTTTCCTCTTTTCGGCAAATCCAACTAACGCATCCGATGCCTCATCATTGCGAGGGATGCTCGCCTACGCAAACGGTGTCGAGCCCGAATTCATAATCAGTTTAAGACGAAAATTCGGAGGAGATCTCATCGATAGAATACTATCAGGCCATTAGGCCAAGATCGCTTAACTCTTTGATTCCATAACCCGCTAAGAAGCAGAACGGCCGCATACCTAACGAGAGTTGGTACAGCAAGCCTGCGATGAAGATGTTTCCCGTTTCAGCAACCATGCGCAACATCAAAACCCAATGTGGAACGACCGATTTCGAGCAGCCATCGAAGCCCAGCTGGTTCGCAAGCTAACACCCGGAAAAGTTGGTCGACCCAAGAAACAAGGGCCAGAGAATTATAAACTCGACTCCGACCCCTGCTTTCCATTCAAAGAATTCAAGCAGGCAGCAACCCGTCAACCATCTTGATCCAATAGACCGTCCTCTATTAAGCGAATCTTTGCGACTTGCACTTCCGCACGAGTGAATAGGTTCCGCCGATATGCGTTTGATTCACTCACCCCCATGTCTTCCCGCACCTCCGAGATCAAACCTTGTGATGATTTAAAGTGCGTTGTCGAGAGAAGCTCCAGCCCATAAGGACTGTCGTAACCTTGAAAAAGGTGACTCAGTTTATCAATGACAACTTCATCCAGAGAATTAACTCGAAGGTATTCATCTGCTGCAGCGTACCCCGCACTGGTCACCTTGGCGTTCCGGTCACCGCCGACCAAGCCAGTTATGTATCGCCAGCCATCCAGCTTAATCAATGCCTTCTTTAAGCTCTCCGAGTATGGGCCATACAAGCTGTTCCTGAATTCAAGATTCAACGGAACGCCGAAATTCTGCAAAAAGTATGCGATTTTCTGCAACGACAACCTATCTATTGACCCGCCAAATCTAGGCTCAAGAGAAGCAATCGCCTTCAAATAAAGCGCTCGCCCCCTGGTCATCCTTGCAACCACATCTATATACTCAGGATCCGTAGCATCAACCAGCGGTCCGTAGATCTCGACCCGAACCCCATCTAGCGCCGAAAGCTTTCGTTGCATGAGTGGCCGAACAACAGCCCAGTCCAATCCTCCGTTCCCACATCCCAGCGGCGGCAGCGCGATGGACGTAATAGAAAGCCGCCGAATCTCCGAAACTAGTGAGTCCAAACCCGAATCAATGTACTCCAACTTTGACTTCGATCGCCAATGATCTTTAGTTGGAAAATTTACTAAATATCGAGCCCCCTCAGAACCAAAGAGATCACCTCGGTCAAATACAAGAACAGCTCCCGGCCTCAATTCCCGGCGATCACACGCCCTCTTATAGAATTTATAATTTTCAGCCCAACGTCGCTTAAACTCCAAAGCGACACCCTTACCCATAACACCAACGCAATTAACCGTATTTACAAGCGCTTCTGCAGAGCTCGCAAACATATCGCCGGTCTTAAATACAATTTCATTCATAAAAAGCATCCCGGTTTACTAATCACTTGACCAGTAAATCCATACTGGCGGGCCAACTCTCGTGCACGAGGCAACATAGAAACCCTAGGCACCACAATCCCGCACAGTAAAGATGTTGGAAACGTATCCTTGACTAACAACTCCGCCATACGCGCGCTCTTCCGATGCTGCCTACTAACGGGCACAGCCCTATCAAAGAAGTACTGGCAGACTCCCTCGTAGCCTATTTCTTCAACCTTGCCTACTCGAGGGTGTTCGTCAAACAGTGACCACGCTACGTGCTCCTCCAAATCGGACAAGCCTGGTATTACTGTCGGCATCGGAGCCAATGAATTCAGTGCAAAATCACTAATACACGCAGCCACGTCGGACGCCTCAATATCAGAGACCCGGGATACCAAGAAAATCCGATCTGTAATACAGGAGGCCCCCAAAATATCTCCACTGGGAGCACGCGTCTGCACTCCCCCCTGATGTATTACATAAGTGAACGCCGTAATGGGAGAGAAGTAAAATGGAACGTAATCATTAACAACACCACCGTAAGGCATTTCGAATGCCGGCGTATTGCGGAATCCCACGATGTCAGCATGGCTCGTCTGATGACAACTCTGCGCAGCAACATGATTTTTAGACCGTATTTCTCCATCGCGAAGAATCAAAGCCAGATCGCGTTTATCTATCTGCCGGAACGCAAAACGAGCAGGCATCCCTACCCTCCGAAGTGTTCGTGAGCTCTGCACTAAAGAAAAAGGGTAGCAGTGCTACCCCCTTTCCATGACTAACAATCAAACCCCAACAGGATTTGCCTTCTCCGGATCAATCCCATACTGCTTGATCGCCCGGGCGACATCCTTGGCCGTCATCTTCCCGTCCTTCGCCAACGCGGCAATCGCCGCATGCGCGATGTAATAACGGTCAACCTCGAAGAAACGACGCAGGTTGGCGCGGGTGTCCGAGCGGCCGAAGCCGTCGGTGCCCAGGACCGAATAGGTGCCCGGCACGAAGGCGCGGATCTGGTCGGTGTAGGCGCGCACGTAATCCGTTGCGGCGATGACCGGGCCTTGGCGGCCTTCCAGCAGTTGGGTGACGTACGGCTTGCGCTGTTCGGCTTCCGGGTGCAGGCGGTTCCAACGCTCGGCGTCGAAACCATCGCGACGCAGTTCGTTGAAGCTTGGGCAGCTCCAGATGTCGGCAGTGACGCCGAAATCCTTGTCCAGCAGTTCGGCCGCTGCAATGGCCTCGCGCAGGATGGTGCCGCTGCCCAGCAGCTGCACGCGCAGCTCGCCCTTCTTCGGCTTGCCGGCGTCGGTGAGCAGGTACATGCCCTTGATGATGCCCTCGGCTGCACCTTCCGGCATGGCCGGGTGGGTGTAGTTCTCGTTCATCAGGGTGATGTAGTAGTACTCGTCGATCTGGTCTTCCATCATGGCCTTGGTGCCGTGCTGGAGGATCACAGTGACTTCGTAACCGAAGGTCGGGTCGTAGCTGCGCACGTTCGGGATGCCGCCGGCCACGATGTGGCTGAAGCCGTCTTCGTGCTGCAGGCCTTCGCCGTTGAGCGTGGTGCGGCCGGCGGTGCCGCCGAGCAGGAAGCCGCGGGTACGCATGTCCGCCGCCTGCCAGGCCAGGTCGCCCACGCGCTGGAAGCCGAACATCGAGTAGTAGATGTAGAACGGCAGCATCGGCACGTTGCTGACCGAGTAGCTGGTACCGGCCGCCATCCACGAGGCGATCGCGCCCGGCTCGCTGATGCCCTGCTGCAGCACCTGGCCGCTCTGGTCCTCGCGGTAGTACATCAGCTGGTCGGCGTCGACCGGCTTGTACTTCTGGCCATACGGGGCGTAGATGCCGATCTGGCGGAACAGGCCTTCCATGCCGAAGGTGCGTGCCTCGTCGGCGACGATCGGCACCAGGCGCGGGCCCAGCTCCTTGTCACGCAGACTGATGTTCAGCGTCTGCACGAAGGCCATGGTGGTGGAGTACGTGCGCTCGCCGGATTCCTTGAGCAGGCGCTCGTAGGTTTCCAGCTTCGGGGCGGTGAAGGACTTGTCGGCCTTCTGGCGACGCTGCGGCAGGTAGCCGCCCAGCGAAGCACGACGCTCCTGCAGGTACTTCACTTCCGGCGAGTCCGGGCCCGGGTGGTAGAACGGCACCTGGCCGTCCTTGAGCTGCTCGTCGGTGACCGGGATGTTGAAGCGGTCGCGGAAGTGGCGCACCGCTTCGTCGTCCAGCTTCTTGGTCTGGTGGGTGGGGTTCAGTGCCTCGCCAGCGCTGCCCATGCCGTAGCCCTTGACCGTCTTGGCCAGGATCACGGTCGGCATGCCCTTGGTGTTCACGGCCTGGTGGTAGGCGGCGTACACCTTGTGCGGGTCGTGGCCACCACGGTTCAGGCGCCAGATGTCGTCGTCGGACAGGCTGGCCACCATCGCGGCGGTTTCCGGATACTTGCCGAAGAAATGCTCGCGCGTATACGCGCCGCCGAAGGCCTTGCAATTCTGGTATTCGCCGTCGACGGTTTCCATCATCAGCTTCTTCAGGACGCCGTTGGTGTCCTTGGCCAGAAGCGGATCCCAGTACGAGCCCCACAGCAGCTTGATGACGTTCCAGCCGCCGCCACGGAACACGCCTTCCAGTTCCTGGATGATCTTGCCGTTGCCGCGCACCGGGCCGTCCAGGCGCTGCAGGTTGCAGTTGACCACGAAGATCAGGTTGTCCAGGCCTTCGCGGCCGGCCAGGGCGATGGCGCCCAGGGTTTCCGGCTCGTCCGACTCGCCGTCACCGATGAAGCACCACACCTTGCGGTCGCTCTTCTCGATCAGGCCGCGGTTTTCCAGGTAGCGCATGAACTGCGCCTGGTAGATGGCGGCCAGCGGGCCCAGGCCCATCGACACGGTCGGGGTCTGCCAGAAGTCCGGCATCAGCCACGGGTGCGGGTAGGAGGACAGGCCACCGCCGTCCACTTCCATGCGGAACTTGTCCAGCTGCTGCTCGTCGATGCGGCCTTCCAGGAACGCGCGCGCGTAGATGCCCGGGGCGCTGTGGCCCTGGATGAACAGCAGGTCGCCCGGATGGGTGTCGCTCGGGGCGCGCCAGAAGTGGTTGAAGCCCACGTCGTACAGCGTCGCGCCGGAGGCGAACGAGGCGATGTGGCCGCCCAGGTCACCCGGCTTGCGGTTGGCGCGCACCACGGTGGCCATCGCGTTCCAGCGGATGATGGAGCGGATGCGCCATTCCAGCTCGGCGTTGCCGGGGCTCTTGGCCTCCAGCTGCGGCTCGATGGTGTTGACGTATTCGGTGGTGGGCGAGAACGGCAGGAACGCACCCGAACGACGGGTCAGTTCAACCATGCCTTCCAGCAACTGATGCGCGCGCTCGGGGCCCTCGACATCGATAACGGCCTTCAACGACTCGATCCACTCCTGGGTCTCCAGGGGGTTCGGGTCGTTGTTCAGCACCTCATTCAACCAGTTCATTAGCGCTCCCAAGTTGCTGCACGCACACGCGCGCTTGTTCGTTGTTTTGAACTCCAAAGTGTAGCGCACCCGACCCCTTGCCAAGCGGGCTACGCATACGTATGGAGGCGTAAAAGCCAGTGTCCGCAAGACAGATGACGACAGCGATGCAGCGGGATCAGGGACACCACGGGACAACCCCGGGAGAGCCTTGCGGCAGAACCAAGGCAGCGACGCGGCTGCAGGCTGGCAGCGCGGCGGGTCAGCGGCGTGACAGGCATGATCATGCTGCATTGCAGCAATTACCAGCCAGCGTGCTGCATCCCGCTGGCGAAACGCTCTGTCTGGCTGCCCGCAGCCGCCGGGTGTTGCCCAGATGGAGTTTTCGATATATCGTTTCGAACGTTTCGATATATCGAAAAGACCCGATGAGTGCCACCGAACCCCGTCGCCGCCCCTCCCCCCGCCCGCTGGGCCGGGGCGACCTGCGCCTGCTGCTGCTGTCGCTGATCGGCCAGGCGCCGCGCCATGGCTACGAGCTGATCCAGCAGGTCAGCGAGATGTTCATGCGCGTCTACACGCCCAGCGCCGGCTCGGTGTACCCGCTGCTGGCCGACTTCGAGAACCAGCGCTGGGTGCAGGCCGAGGAGGAAGGCGGCCGCAAGCGCTACCACATCACCGCCGTCGGCCAGGCCCAGTTGAAGCTGCGCCAGGGCGAGGTGGACGACGCGCTGCTGCGTGCGCGCCACAGCGCGCGCGTGATCACCAAGGCCAACCTGCCGCCGTCGGTGCGCGAAGCCATGCGCGAACTCACCCATTCGATGATGCAGCGCCATGGCCGCTGGCAGGGTGCCGACGTCGAACGCATCACCGCACTGCTGGACGAGGCCACCGCGCTGGTGCGCGATACCCCGCCCGAGTAAGCCCTCCCCCTTCGTTACGACCCAGCCAGAGCGATCCAGCCAGGTCACCCCGGCCCACGCCGTCATTGACCCCAGGTACTGCCATGTCCTTGCATGAAACCCAGTTGATCCGCTTCACTCCCCGCTTCCGCCACCTGCAGGTGCTGCGCAGCGAACGCCTGACCCCGAACATGCAGCGCATCGTGGTGGGAGGCGACGCGCTGGAAGGCTTCGACAGCCGCGCGCCGGATGACCACGTCAAGCTGTTCTTCCCCAACGCCGAAGGCCAGTTCGTGCTGCCGGTGTTGACCGAGCAGGGCCCGCGTTACCCGGAAGGCCAGCTGCCCTCGCCGGCCCGCGATTACACCCCGCGCCTGTACGACGCCGACGCCGGCGAGCTGGTGCTGGACTTCGTGCTGCACGGCGACGGCCCGGCCACACAGTGGGCCGCGCATGCCAAGACCGGCGATGCACTGGTGGTGGCCGGCCCGCGTGGCTCGCACGTGATTGCCGACGATTTCGACGCCTATGTACTGATTGGCGACGAAACCGCCCTGCCCGCCATTGCTCGCCGCCTGGAGGAGCTGCCCGAAGGCGCAGTGGCCGAGGTGTTCATCGAGATCCCGGAAGAAGGCGACCGCCAGCCGTTGCACAGCGCTGCACAGGTCACCGTGTCGTGGTTCGAGCGCAATGGCGTGGATGCGGCCACCAGCACCTTGCTGGAGGACGCGCTGGTCGACTTCGAGCAACCCGACGGCGATGCGTTCTACTGGATTGCCACTGAATCCAAGCGCGCCCGGATGATGCGCAAGTTCGTCGAAGGCCACCTGCAGGTGCCGAAGGACTGGACCCACGCCGCTGGCTATTGGAAGGCGAACTCGAACGACGCGGAATGAGTGGTGGAGAGCGGTTGCCTTCCGGCCGGCGTGTTTGGCTGCTTCGTCAGAAGCACCCCTCCCCAGCCCTCCCCTACGCCTTCGGCGCAAGGGAGGGGGCAGTCATGTGCAGCCTTGACACGGCTATGCGTGGCCTTGCCTCACGGCAAGGCGGCCGCGCCGTGTCCCTTGCCGAACAGGAAGGTCAGGCCCAGCATCGGGCCGGACAGGTCCACGTCCAGCCGCCGCCCGTGCTCGCGGTAATCCACGCTCAAGTGGCGGTAGCCCATCGACAGGAACAGGTTGTCACGGGCCTGGTAGTTGGCCAGCGCCAGCACCTGCCAGGTCGCGTCCGATCCCACGCCGAAACCGCCGGTATCGGCGTACACCAACGTTGACCAGCGCGGTGCCACGGCCTGCCGCCAGCGCGCGGCGATGACCGGGTCAACGAAGGAAAACTTCGACCGTGCCGAACCGATGCCGGTCACGTCCACTGCGGTGCTGACCTCCCAATGCCGCAGTCCCGCCATCAGGTCCACCCCAGCCGCGTCGGTCGGGGCGAAGGCATAGCCGGCGGTCAGCGTGGCCGAGGTCTGGCGCACCTTCGCCCGCGCCGACAGGCCCATCGGCAGTGCGGCCGAGTCGGACGTGGAGGCGTGGGTGAGGTCAGCCTGCAGCACGAAGCGGTCGCGCCGCGCGGTGGCGGTGACGAAGGCCGCCGCATCCAGGCTCTCGAACAACTCCGCGAACGACTTGTCCACGTCGGCGGCCGGCGCATTGCGGAACGGCCGCACCCGGCCTTCCAGGCCACTCATCCACACATACGGCGTGGCCTGGAAACGCCAGCTGCCGTCCTGCGCGGCCTCCTGCGCCTGCACCGCAGGCAGCGCGCCCGCGGCCAACAGCACCACTGCAATGCAACGATGAACGGCCAGATGCCGCATGCCATGCCCTCCTTGTCGAAACACGTCCGTGGCCACCGCCGCTCAGATCCCCAGGAAGCGGAACGCGGGCGTCTCCTTGAACTGGTCATTCGCCTCACCCGCGTAGGTGGTGCGCTGGAACTCGCCCAGGTCCAGCCGCCGTACCTTGCCGCTGGCCTCGCTGAAGTCGAGCTTCTTCATGTCCACCCAGAACACGTTGGGCGTGAGTGCCGATTCGAAGAAGTACAGCAGGCGCTTCTGGTCGGCCACGGTGCGCCAGCGTGTGGAGGAGATGTTGGGCTGGTCCGGCGTGGTGATGCCGTACGGCACCGACACGTTGCGGATCACGCTGAACACGCTGGCGATGGATTCCACCGGGTCCTCGGCCTTGGGAATGGCGTTGACGTAGAACGACGCACGCGCGAAGCGATCGGAGGCACGGTTGGTGCCGGGCAACATCACGGTGCCGCCGATCTGCCGCCAGTAGCTTTCCAGCGCCAACTGCTCCTCGAAGATCGGCGAGTTGGTCATCACCTGGTAGTCGCGGCTGTGGTGGATGACCTGCTTGCCCTTGATGTACTCGATGATGGCGCTGTCGCCGCTGGCATCGGAGATGGACAGGTGCAGGGTGGCCATGCGCTGCTCGCCGGGCGGGCTGTCGGAGACCAGCAGGAAGGGCTCGCGCGAGAGCGCCTTCACCGCTTCGTCGACGCTGCCGAAGTTGTCCAGCACGTACTGCGTCCACGCCGCGATGCTCAGGCCCGGCTTGCCGGTGGTGCGCTCGGGGTATTCCGATTCGGCCAGCCACAACAGGTTGGCGACCAGCCCGGCTTCGTTCATGCCGTCAGTGGTGGAGATGTCGTAGGCACTGGCGATGACGCTGCCGTAGCGTGAGGTCCACTGCAGCGAGTTGGGCCCGGCTTCGCCACTGCGCTTCATGCCGCGCGGGAAGGTCCACAGGTGCGTGCCGGTGTCGATCTTGTAGTCCATCGAGCGCCCGGTGATCACTTCA
Source organism: Stenotrophomonas sp. LARHCG68 (assembly GCF_052871705.1). Classification (NCBI taxonomy): domain Bacteria; kingdom Pseudomonadati; phylum Pseudomonadota; class Gammaproteobacteria; order Lysobacterales; family Lysobacteraceae; genus Stenotrophomonas; species Stenotrophomonas sp. LARHCG68. The sequence continues at coordinate 92,360 of NZ_JBIXJV010000002.1, forward strand.
CCGTTGGCACCGTGATAGACGAAGCGTGTGCAGGCTTCGGCCTGCGGAAGGGCCAGTGCACCACACAGGAACGTGGCACAGGCAGCGGCAATGGATCGTCTGATGCGCTTCATGGATCACTCCCCTAAAGTTGAACAGCACGTTGCATGCACGCCGGATCATGCCATCAATGTGTTGCGCGCCGGCGGCGCCGCATGCGCGGGTGTGATCGGCTTCGCAACCCGTTGCTGCGTGCAGGTTGAAACCGCAGGAACGGCGTCGTTCGGGATGGTGGGGAATCTCACGCACGCACACATTGTTTCGGATCAATCGTGCGGCCATTGCCGGCTGGTATGCTCGGCCCAACCACCTCCGGCCGCAGACTCCCGGGTCCACACATGAACCTGTTCCGCATCCACAAGGCGTTGTTGCCCGCCGCTTCCATTGTGTTCGCTGCGGCATTGGGTGGCTGCCTGACCACGCCCGGGCCGACCATCGCCGGCGATGGCCGCTGCAGCGCGACCGACCTGCAATGGGCGGTGGGCCAGCCGGGCGACGAGGCCACCATGCGCCGGCTTTCGCGTGAAAGCGGTGCCGGCCTGGTCAACCCGATCACGCCGACCACCATCGTCTCGCGCGACATCCGCCAGGACCGCCTGCGGGTGTACCTGGACGCCGGGAACGTGATCACCGCCGTGCGCTGCGAGTAGTCGCCGCCCGGCCGCCGCGCCGGACGGCATCCGTACAAAATGGCGCTGCTATGCTCAGCGCCCCTGTTGCCATTGGAATGCCCATGGAGCGCGCCACTTCCCTTCGTACGCTGCTGGTTGCCGCTGTGCTGGCAGCCGGCCTGAGTGCCTGCCAGAGCACGCCCACCCCGTCGGCCGCGCGCGACACCGACTTCGGCCGCTGCAGCGATGCCGGCGTGCAGTGGGCCGTGGGCAAGACCAACGACGAACCCACCATCCGCCGCCTGAAGCAGGAAAGTGGCGCCGGGCTGGTCAACCCGATCGGCCCGGGCACCATCGTCTCGCGCGACATCCGCCAGGACCGCCTGCGGGTGTACGTGGATGCGGGGAATGTGATCACCGCGGTGCGCTGCGAGTAAGCGCGTTACCCCTCCCCGGCCCTCGCCTTGCCTGCGGCAAAGGGAGGAGGACAACGCTGCTCCCATCCAGAACAAAGGCCCGCCATTGCTGGCGGGCCTTTGTCATGTCGCATGCCGGCCAGGGCCGGCGCCGATTACTCGGCCTTGGCTTCTTCAGCCTTCGGGATCAGCGCTTCGGTGGTGATGCGCACCTTGATCTCGTCGCCGACGTTCGGCACGTAGGCACCCATGCCGAAATCGCTGCGCTTCAGGGTGGCGGTGGCGTCGAAGCCGACGGCCGGCACATTGGCCATCGGGTGCTCGCCGGCACCGTTGACGGTCACGTCCAGCACGACCGGCTTGGTCACGCCCTTGACGGTCAGGTCACCGGTGACGGTCAGCTTGTTGGTGCCGGCCGCTTCCACCTTGGTGCTCTTGAAGGTGGCGGTCGGGAACTTGGCGGCGTCGAAGAAATCGGCGCTGCGCAGGTGCTCGTCGAACTTGGCGGTGAAGCTGTTCAGGCCCGACAGCGGCAGGGTCACTTCCACGGTCGACTTGGTCACGTCGGCGGCGTCGTACACCAGGGTGCCGTCGGCGTTGCCGAAGTGCGCGGTCGGGTTGGAGAAGCCCAGGTGGTTCCACTGCACCAGCACGTCGGTGTGGGTCGGGTCGAGCTTGTAGGTGCCGGCGGCAACCTGGATGGCGGCCGCTTCCGGCGCAGCCGGGGCAGCGGCGGCGGCTTCGGCCGGCGCAGCGGTTTCAGCCGGGGTGGCGGCCGGAGCGGCAGCCTGGTCGGCCGGCTTGGAGCAGGCGGTGATGGCGGCGGCCAGCGCCAGCGGGAGCAACAGCTTGGACAGGTTGGACATGGAACTCTCCTTGAGGACGGGAATGGGGAATGCAGGCAGTTTCAACATACCCGGCGTTGCCCGATGTGAGGGACGCGGCCGGTGCAACACTTACTCGATGCGCGCGGCTTCGTCGAAGGACAGCCGCGGCAGGCGCGGGAACACGCCGGACGGGTCGCCATAGCCCAGGTTGACGAGGAAATTGGACTTGATGGCAGTGCCGGCGAAGAACGCTTCGTCCACCTTGGCCGGGTCGAAGCCGGACATCGGGCCGGCATCCAGGCCCAGCGTGCGGGCGGCCAGGATCAGATAGGCACCCTGCAGGGTGCCGTTGCGGAACGCCGCCTCGTGGCGGCCTTCGCGCGGGCCGTCGAACCAGGACTTGGCGTCGGCGTGCGGGAACAGGTACGGCAGCTTCTCGTGGAAATCCTGGTCGAAACCGATGATCGCCGTGACCGGCGCGGCCAGGGTCTTGGCCAGGTTGCCTTCGGACAGGGCCGGCGCCAGCTTCTGCTTGGCCTCGGCGGACTTCACGAACACGAAGCGTGCCGGGCTCGAATTGGCCGAGGTCGGCGCCCACTTCAGCAGGTCGTACAGGGCACGCAGCTGGCTATCCTCGACCGGGCGGTCCTGGAAGGCGTTCTGGGTACGGGCGGTGCGGAACAGCTGGTCAAGCGCGGCATCGTTGAAGATGTCGGACATGGAAACTCCGTGGTGAAAGGGCTACGGTCGTGCATTGCGCCGGAAAGCCCCGGACAATGGCAACGTCGATGCAAGGACGCAGTGTAGAACGCCCCGACTGTTGCAACACCCAGACTTACTGAAACGAATTAATGCCATACGCGAAACGATCGACGCTTCCCTGGACGATCACCGACGGCCGCGCCGGCAACGTGCGCCAGGCCGTGGCGTTGGCATCGACGCTGCGCCTGGGCGGCCAACAACGGCTGGCATTGCAGCCGCAGGCGCCCTGGCGCTGGCTGTCGCCACGGCTGCTGCCCGGCGCCGCGCACGGCTTTGGCCCGACTTTCGCCGAGCTGGCCGGCAACCCGCCGGGGCTGGCCATCGGCTGTGGCCGCCAGGCCGCGGCGGCGCTGCGGCTGCTGGGCCGCCGCGGCACCCGCACCGTGCAGATCCTGGACCCGCGCATCGGCGCGCGCCACTGGGACCTGGTGGTGGTGCCCGAGCATGACCGCCTGCGCGGCGACAACGTGCTCACCCTGCTGGGCAGCCTCAACCCGGTCAACGACGACTGGCTGGCCTGGGGCCGCGCGGCGTTCTCCAGCTTCGAACAACTGCCCGGCCCGCGCACCGCGCTGCTCGTCGGTGGCCCCACCGACCATGCGCCGTGGCAGGACGCCGACCTGCAGCCGCTGTTCGCGCAACTGGCCGCGCGCATCCGCGCCGACGGCGGCAGCGTGCTGGCGACCACCTCGCGGCGCACCCCGCGGGCGACCACGCAGGCCCTGCTGCGTGCCTTCGACGACGTGCCCGGGGTGATCTGGAGCGATGGCGGCGATGGTTCCAATCCCTATGCGGGGCTGCTGGGCTGGGCCGACCGCATCGTGTGCACGCCGGACTCGGTGAACCTGCTGTCCGAGGCCTGCGCCACGCGGGTGCCGGCAGGCGTGCTGCTGGGACAGCGCGCGCAGGGGCGGATGGCGCACTTCCAGGCCGCGCTGCGCGAACGCGGGCGGTTGCTGGACGGCCTGGCAGTGCTTGATCCGCCCGCGCAGGAGGTCGAGCCATTGCGGGAGACGGCACGGATCGCGGCCGAAGTCCGCGCACGGCTGGGCCTGTAACCGGCCATGCCCCACCGCACGTGGCCCGGTACCACGGTCCCCGCGAACGCAAGGCGGCCGTGCCCGGCCGCCCCTGAACTAACGATTCCTTTTCGAATGCCATGCAAGGATGCGCGCCAATGAAACATCGCAGAACACGCCTGCTGACCGCCTGCATCGGGTTGTCCGCCCTCACCGCACCGGCCTTTGCCCAGCAGGCCTGCGCACCGCGCTATCCGCCGCCCACCACCATCGCGGCGATGTTCGACATGGCCGCGGTCACCGCGGACACGCTCGATGCCCTGCCCGACGTGGACGTGGTGCTGGCCGCGCGTGGCGGCCAGGACCTGAGCAAGTACGGCCTGCGCCACAGCCACCTGGCCTTCCTGGTCCGCAATGACCAGGGCAGCTGGGACGTGGTGCACCTGCTCAACCGCTGCAAGACCGACCACTCCGACCTGTACCGCGAAGGGCTGGTCAACCTGGTCGGCGAAAGCTCGATCACCACCGACCTGCGCGTGGGCGTCCCGACGCCGGCGGTGCGCGGCGCATTGAAGGCGCTGCTGGCCGGCGCGGCGCCGCAGGCCCGTGCGCTGCATGAGCCGCGCTACAGCATGCTGGCCTACCCCGGCAGCACCGAGTACCAGAATTCCAACCAATGGATCCTGGAGGTCACCGCCGCGGCGATGGCACAGTCCGGCGACGGCACCGTGCTGGACGACCGCAAGCGCACCCTGGATTGGCTCAAGCAACGTGGCTACACGCCCAGCCGCATGCACATCGGCATCGGCAAGCGCCTGGGTGCGCGGTTCTTCGCCGACAACGTGGCCGTCACCGACCATCCGGCCAGCGAACGCATCTCCGGCAACTATTCGGTGGTGACGGTGGAGTCGGTGTTCGACTTCCTGCACCGCAGCGGCGCGCTGGAACGCGAGTTGTCCATCCCCCACCAGACCCCGGTGCCGGCGGTGACCGGCACGGCGTCCCCACGACAGGCGTCCTCCCCATGAAGCACCTGATCCGCAGCAGCGCGCTCGCCTTCGCCGTCGTCGCTGGCCTGAGCCTGGCCAGCACCCCCGCACAGGCGGGCATGGACGGGCTGAACCTCAACGGCTCGCAGGGCTCGGTGCTGGTGGCCGGCTTCAGCGCGGTGATGGTGGTGTCCGGGCCGATGTTCCTGTCGGCCGCCGGCGTGCGCGGCGCGGCCGACATGTCCAAGGCATCAAGCGAGCGCCGCGGGGAGAAGCGCCGCCTCAGCGCCGGGCACCTGCCGGACCTGGAGGTCAAGTCGATCGAGACCGCGGCCGATGGCGGCCGCCGGGTGGCGCTGGAAGACCCCGGCAATCCAGAGAACCGCGCCACGCTGGAATGGCCCAAGCGCGAGGACGACCCCGCGGCCGGCTTCCGCGTGGGGGCGATGATCGCCTTCCAGCCCAGCCCGCAGGGCGCTGGCTGGATGCTGCGCGATACCGAGGGCACGGCGCTGGCGTTCGTGCCGAGCATCGAGGCGGTGGATGAAAGCCGCACCCGCATGTTGTGAACCCGTCGTTTCTCTTTCCCCAGGAATTCCCATGAAGACCCCGCTTACCCTGTTTGTCGCCAGTGTCGCCGTGACCTGCCTGCTGGCGGTGGCGCCGGCACGCGCCGGCGAAGGCATGAACAAGTCCGAGATCAGCACGCTGGTGGTGTCTGCGGGCGCCTCGATGCTGGTGTCGGCGCCGTTGTTCCTGGCCGCCGGCGTGAGCGGCAAGGCCGGCGAGTCGTCCACCCGGGCACGCAATGACCGCCAGGCACGACGCCTGACCGCCGGCCCGCTGCCGGACATGCAGGTGAAGTCGATCACCGAAGCAGCCGATGGCGGCCGCACCGTCGCGCTGGAAGACCCGAGCAACGCGGAGAACACCGCGCAACTGCATTGGCCGCAGCGCGAGGACAACCCGGCCGCCAACTTCAACGTCGGCCAACGGGTCGCCTTCACGCCCAGCCCGCAGGGCGCCGGCTGGATGCTGCGCGCCGAGGACGGCGCGGTGCTGACCTTCGTGCCGACCGTCGAAGCCTCCGACGACAGCCGCACGCAGGTGCTTTGACGGGGGAAGGCTTACCCCTCCCCGGCCCTCCCCTCCGCCTGCGGCGCAAGGGAGGGGGCGGTTCCGCATGGTCTTTCAGATTGCGGCAAAAGCCGCTTTGGCCCCCTCCCTTGCGCCATAGGCGGAGGGGAGGGTTGGGGAGGGGTGCGGTTTGACCCCCGGCGGCCCCCTGCTCGAGCTGCCCTCACCCCAACCCCTCTCCCGCAGGCGGGAGAGGGGCTTTGTGCGCATCCCCTGGCGACGAAGTCTGGGCCGCCTTTACATGGCGGCCAGCAACCTACGGGTACAATGCGCGCCTGCCTTGCTGCCCGTCCGGGCGCGGCTGCCCCCTTATCCCTTGTCGATGCGGCGCCTCACGGTGCTGCCCGTAGTGCCCATGTCCCCACATCCGTCCATCCGCTTCGCCCCGCTCACCCCCACCTCGCTGCTGCTGGCAGTGCTGGCGATGGGCGCCGTGGTGCTGGGCTCGAATGTGCTGGTGCAGTACCCGATCAATGACTGGTTGACCTGGGGTGCCTTCAGCTACCCGGTCGCGTTCCTGGTCAGCAACCTGATCAACCGCCGCTTCGGCCCGCAGGCCGCGCGCCGCGTGGCCTGGGCCGGTTTCGCGGTGGCGGTGGTGCTGTCGGTCTGGATCGCCACCCCGCGCATCGCGGTGGCCTCGTGCCTGGCCTTCATCTGCGCGCAGCTGCTGGACATCACCGTGTTCGACCGCCTGCGCGTGGGCAACTGGTGGCGCGCACCGATGGTGGCCACCACCTGCAGCGCCACGTTGGACACGGCCATCTTCTGGTCGATCGCCTTCGCCGGTTCGCAGCTGCCCTGGGTCAGCTGGGCGGTCGGCGACTGGCTGGTCAAGCTCGGCATCGGCCTGTGCCTGCTGGCGCCGTTCCGTGCCCTGCTGTGGAAGATGGCACCGGTGAAGCAGTAACCCCAGGCGCCCCGCCGCCGGCGTGCCTCACTCCCCGGCGCCGCCCGGGAATACCAGGCCCTTGCCCACCGCCGCGGCGGTGATCGCCGCACAGGCGGCCTGGATCTCCGCCGTCGGCACCGCCATGCGCGGGCGCCGGTCCAACGTGCAGCCCAGCCCCACGTCCAGCAGCGTTGCATGCGCATCGTGCAGTGCCGCCGCGGTGTCTTCCTGCAGCCAACCGACGCCGGCCAGGGCGGTGATCAGGCGTGGCGTCTGGCGGGGCCCGCACAGCGCGTGATGCACCGCGGCCTGCGACAGCACACCGGTCTGCAGCACGAACTCCAGGTCGACCAGCCCGCCCGCACCCTGCTTCAGGTCCAGCCGTCCGGCATCGCTGCGGTCCAGTTCGGCGCGCATGCGGCCGCGCATCTTCATCACGTCGCCGAACAGGGTTTCCGCGTCGCGCGCCCGGCCCAGCGTGGCGTCGCGCACCTGTTCGAAATCGGCCAGCAACGACCCGGTGCCGGCAACCCCGCGCGCGCGTACCAGCGCCTGGTGTTCCCAGGTCCAGGCACGCTCGCGCTGGTACTCGGTGTAGCTGGCCAGCGAAGACACCAGCGCACCCTTGCCACCGTCCGGGCGCAGCCGCACATCGATGTCGTACAGGCGCCCGGCGGCGGTCACCGCCGACAGCAGCGCCATCACCTTCTGCGCCAGGCGTGCGAACCAGCGGCCACTTTCCAGCGGTCGCTTGCCATCGCTCTCCTCGGCCTCGGCCGGATGGTCATACAGGAACACCAGGTCCAGGTCCGAGCCGAAGCCCAGCTCCTCGCCGCCCAGGCTGCCGTAGCCGATGATCGCGAAGCGCCCGCCCGGCACCTCACCGTGTGCATGGCGCATGTCCGCGCGCGCCATCTCCAGCACGGTGACCACCACGGCATCGGCCAGCTGCGCCAACTGCAACGTGCAGTCCACCGCACGCTGGCGGCCATCGTGGAAGGCCAGTGCCATGCGGAAGCTCAGCGCCAGGCGCACTTCATTGAGCGCGCGCAGCGCCGCTTCCGGGTCGTCGATGGCCAGCGCGGCCGAACAGGCGTCCTGCATTTCCTGCGCACCGGGCATCGGCCCGGCCACGCGCGTGTCCAGCAGTTCGTCCAGCAACAGCGGGAACGCCACCAACCGTTCGGACAACAGCGCGCTGCGCGCCAGCACGTTGACCAGGCGGGTCAGCGCGCTGGGCTGTTCGTCCAGCAGTGCCAGATAGCTGGTGCGGCGCAGGATCGACTGCAGCAGCCCGAGCACGCGCCGCAGCGCGGCGTCCGGCTGCGGGGAGCGGGTGGCCGCATGCAGCAGCGCCGGCAGCACCCGGTCCAGCCGCGCGCGGGCGTTGTCCGAGAGCGACTTCACGCCCAGCGACTGGGCGAACTCACGCAGCGACTGGTCGGCACCGGCCGCATCGGCGAAACCGGCCTCGGCCAGCACCTCGGCGCTGCCGCCACCGGGCAGCACGCGCCAGTAGCTGGCCAGCGCATCGGGCGCGGCCTGGCCTTGCCGCGGGGCCAGCAACGCGCCGAACTCGGTGCCCACGCGCTGGCGCTGCGCATCCAGCGCCTGCAGCAGCGCCTCCCAGTTGGCGTAGTCCAGGCCCAGCGCGATGCGCTCGCGGTCCAGCGGGTCGGTCGGCAGGCTGTGGGTCTGCGCATCGCGCAGCATCTGCAGGCGGTTTTCCACGCGCCGCAGGAAACGGTAGGCGCTGATCAGGTCCTGGCCATCCTGCTCGGCCATCTGCCCGGCATCCATCAGCGCGCGCAGTGCCGGCAGCAAGCGCCGCTCGCGCAGCGCCGCCTCGCGGCCGCCGCGGATCAACTGCAGCGCCTGGGCCAGGAACTCGATCTCGCGGATGCCACCGGGGCCGCGCTTGATGTCGTCCACGCGGTCCTTGCGCGCGACCTCGGCGGTGATGGCCGCCTTCATCTCGCGCAGGCCATCGAGCGCGGTGAAATCCAGGTAGCGGCGGTAGACGAACGGCCGCAGCGTTTCCAGCCAGGCCTCGCCGGCGGCGATGTCACCGGCCACCGCGCGCGCCTTGATCCAGGCATAGCGCTCCCAGTCGCGGCCCTCGCGCTGGAAGTACTGGTCCATGCCGGCGAACGACAAGGCCACCCGCCCGGCGGTGCCGAATGGGCGCAGGCGCAGGTCGACGCGGTGGCAGAAGCCTTCGGCGGTGGTTTCATCCAGCAGCCGGGCCAGGCGTTGGCCCAACCGCGCGAAGTACTCCTCGGCCGCCAGCGGACGCGCGCCGTCGGACTCGCCGCCTTCCGGGTAGGCGTAGACCAGGTCGATGTCGGAGGAGAAATTCAGCTCACCGCCGCCGAGCTTGCCCAGCCCGAACACCACCAACCGCTGCACGCCACCGTCGGCGCTGCGCACCAAGCCGTGGCGGCTGGCGAATTCCTGCTCCAGCGCGGCCAGCGCCAGCTGCAGGCAGTCCTCGGCCAGCCGGGTGGCCCCGGCCAGGGTGGCGTCCACGTCATCCAGCCCCTGCAGGTCGCGCCAGATCAATCGGGTGGAGGCCGCCGCGCGGTAGCGGCGCAGCTGGGTGGGCCAGGCGGTGGGCTGCAGCGGGTCCAGTCCGGGCAACGGGACCGGGGCCGGATCGGGGGCGGCCAGCCGCTCCAGCAGCTCCGGCTGCCGACACAGCGTGTCGATGGCGAAGTCGCTGGCGATGGCCAGTCGGCGCAGCCCCGCCTCGACGTCCTGCGACGGCGGCCAGCGCGCCGGGTCCGGCAACGCCAGCTTGAGGCGGGCCAGGGCCCGGTCAATCACCGGGGCAACGTATTCAGGAACTACGGCGGGGGAATTTTCCATCCGCCGATTCTGGCATCTGCGCATGCCAGCGGTCGCCATCTGCGGCGATCGGCCATTAAAAAAGCCCGCTGACAGCGAACTGTCAGCGGGCTTTGCTCCCTCCCCCACGTCGGGATGCAGGGCGATCGTGCGGCCTGCCGAAGCAACTTGCACGCTGCAGTGCAAAACAGTACTTGGCGGTACAAGAGCCTGCGCGCCACAAAAACCATCCCACCAAGGTAGAACCCCCCAGCCCTGCGGGAAGGGCGATAATCGACGGTCCCCACAACAACCCGTAGTCGTCATGTCTGTCGAACGCATCCTGGACGCGCGCCTGCGCGACCGCATCGTCTCCGCCGAACAAGCCGCGGCGCTGATCCAGCCGGGCGAAACCGTCGCCATGAGCGGCTTCACCGGTTCGGGCTACCCCAAGGCGGTGCCGATGGCGCTGGCCAAGCGCATCGAGGACGTGCATGCGCAAGGCCTGCCGTTCCAGATCAAGCTGATGACCGGTGCCTCCACCGCGCCCGAACTGGACGGCGCGCTGGCCAAGGCCGACGGCATCGCCATGCGCATGCCGTTCCAGACCGACCCCGATGCCCGCAAGCGCATCAACGACGGCAAGCTGGACTACATCGACATCCACCTCTCGCACGTCGCCCAGCACGTGTGGTTCGGTTTCTACGGCGAGATCGACACCGCCGTGGTCGAGGTCTCGGCCATCCGCGCCGATGGTGCGTTGGTGCCGTCCACCTCGGTCGGCAACAACAAGACCTGGCTGGACCTGGCCAAGAAGGTGATCATCGAGGTCAACGAGTGGCAGCCCGCCGACATCGAGGGCATGCACGACATCTACTACGGCACCGCGCTGCCGCCGCACCGCAAGCCGATCCCGCTGATCCACGCCAACGACCGCATCGGCCAGACCACGCTGGACGTGGACCCGGACAAGATCGTGGCGGTGGTGCGCACCAATGGTCCGGACCGCAACAGCCCGTTCAAGCCGATCGACGAGGACAGCCGCCTGATCGCCGGCCACCTGATCGAGTTCCTCAAGCACGAAGTGGCCAAGGGCCGCCTGCCGCACAACCTGCTGCCGCTGCAGTCCGGCGTGGGCAACATCCCCAACGCCGTGCTGGCCGGCCTGGCCGACAGTGGCCTGCGCGGGCTCAGTGCGTTCACCGAGGTGATCCAGGACGGCATGCTGGACCTGCTCAAGTCCGGCGTGCTCGAGTACGCCTCGTGCACCGGCTTCGCGCTGAGCCCGGAGGCGAACGAGGAGTTCAAGCGCAACATCCGGTTCTACCGCGACCGCATCATCATGCGCACGCAGGAAATGTCGAACCACCCGGAGCTGGTGCGCCGGCTGGGCTGCATCGGCATGAACGGCATGATCGAGGTGGACATCTACGGCAACGTGAACTCCACCCACGTCATGGGCAGCCGCATCATGAACGGCATCGGCGGTTCGGGCGACTTCACCCGCAACGGCTTCCTGTCCACCTTCCTGAGCCCCTCGATGGCCAAGGGCGGCAGCATCTCGGCGATCGTGCCGATGGTCAGCCACGTCGACCACACCGAGCACGACGTCTCGATCATCGTCACCGAGCAGGGCCTGGCCGACCTGCGCGGCCTGCCGCCGCGCGCCCGCGCCCGCCAGGTGATCGACAACTGCGCGCACCCGGGCTACCGCGACCAGCTCAACGACTACTTCGACCGCGCCTGCCGCGACAGCTACGGCAAGCACACCCCGCACCTGCTGCCCGAAGCGCTGTCCTGGCACCAGCGCTACATCGACACGGGCAGCATGAAGGCCTGAGCAGGGCCCGCGGCAGCGGGCATGCAGTCGCAGCACCGAAGCAGCCGACGGCCCCGCCGCCGGCTGTTTTCATGTGGGAGCGCTGGCACCGACAGGCGCGGGCTGCCAGATCCGGCCAGTTCATGCTGCAACGCAACAGTTACACTGACCCACGGATGCAGGAGAGAGGCGCCACGCTGGCGCCCGCCGAAGGCGCAGGCTCCCATGATCGCTCAGGCCGGTGGGCTGGAATCCCACCAACCATGCATCCGACACGCCGAGCTGGAGAGAGGTCGCCGGACACCGTCCGCGCGATCCGCCGAAGGGGCACGCGGCCATCGCCGCTGAACTCTCAGGCACAAGGGACAGCGGGAGCGGCACCGGTCAACGCAGTCCCATCCTTGCCCAGGCAAGGGTGGCGGCAGGCGCGTGGCCGGCCCCACCGCTCTGCCTGGAACCCACAGCATGCTGCTCTCCCTCATCTACCTGATCGCCATTTCCGCCGAAGCCATGACCGGCGCGCTGGCCGCCGGCCGGCGCCGCATGGACCTGTTCGGCGTGGTCATGATCGCCTGCGTCACCGCCCTGGGCGGTGGCTCGCTGCGCGACATCCTGCTTGGCCACTACCCGCTGGGCTGGGTGAAGCACCCCGAGTACCTGGGCTTCACCGTCTGCGCGGCGCTGGTCGCCACCTGGCTGGCGCGCTGGATGCACCACTTCCGCAGCACCTTCCTGGTGCTGGACGGGCTGGGCCTGATCGCCTTCACCCTGATCGGCTGCGCCATCGCGCGCGAGGCCGGGCATGCGCCGCAGATCGTGCTGATCGCCGGGATGCTGACCGGCGCGTTCGGCGGCGTGCTGCGCGACATCCTCTGCAACGAGGTGCCGCTGATCTTCCAGAAGGAGCTGTACGCGATCATCTCGCTGCTCACCGGTGCGGCCTACCTGCTGTTGCTGCACTGGCAGGTGGCCGACGACACCGCGATCGTGTGCTGCCTGCTGGGCGGTTTCGCACTGCGCCTGCTGGCCATCCGCTACCGCTGGGAGATGCCCAAGTTCGTCTACCAGGATGAGGTGCATTGAGCTGGCTGGTTTTGCCCTCACCCCAACCCCTCTCCCGCGTGCGGGAGAGGGGCCAGGTTCACGACGGTTTGAAGTGATCGGCGCAACTGCAGTTTCAAAGCCCCTCTCCCGCACGCGGGAGAGGGGTTGGGGTGAGGGCAAAACCCAACTACCCCGCTGTCTTGTCCTTCACCGTCGTGCTCGGCCCATTGCCCTTGACGCTGGTGATGCCGGCTTCGCGCGCGGCCTGCGATGCGTACAGCTGGCTGCTGCCGATCACCTGGTGGTTGGCGGCCTTGAGATTGAAATGGTGTCGACCATCGCTGCTGGTCTTGCGCTCGTAATGCGCTTCATCGGGGCTGTTCTTCTGCACCGAGGCGATGCCGTTCTCGGCCGACGCGCGCGTGGTGTAGCGCTCGCTGGTGAGGATCACCTCGGCGTTGCCTGCCTTGAGCACGAAGTAGAACTGCCCGTCCTTGCTCTTCTCCAACTCGTACCAACCTGCCATCACGAACCCTCCGCTTGAGGACGATGCCGACATGCCGCTGGACAGCCGCATGCGTGGCTGTGGTGCCCGGCTGCCCGGGCGTTGGCGCCGCCCGGAACGGCGGCTGCAAGCCAGACTCTACCTCAATCCCCGGCCCGCTCCAGCCACGCCAGCTTGTGCTGGCGGGGGAGCTGCTTGATCTGCCATTCCGCGCGCGAGGCGGCGGCACGGTCGGCGTACGGGCGCATGCCCAGTACCCGCAGCGGCGGGTGCGCGCGCGTGTAACGCGCGCCCTTGCCGGCCAGATGGGCCTGGAAGCGCGCCTGTACATCGGTGCTGATACCCGCGTAGTAGCTGCCATCGCGGCATTCCAGCAGGTACAGGAACCAGGCACCGTTACCCACGCGCGCTCCCGCCCGCTGTTACAGGCTCGCCGCGTCGGCGATCTTGCACAGGCCTTCACCCACCGCCTTGTTGGAGGTCAGCTGGCCGCCCTTGATGCTGAAACGCACCTCGACGCGGATGGTGCCGTCGTTCTGGCGGCGCACGGTGGTGCGCAGCGGCACGGTGGAGCCACCGCCACCGCGCACCGTCTGCTCGGCGGCGATGTAGCCGGTCTGCTCGTTCGGCGAGACACCCACCAGCCCCTCGGCCTCGATCGCGGCCACCGTCTTGCGGAAAGCCTCGGGGTAGCTGATGCCTTCGTGGTCGGTGGAGGCCAGGAACTGCTTGCCGGTGGTGAAGCCACCGCTCACCGCCAGGTTCTGCAGGCAGCCACTGCCCGAATCCACGACTTCCCTCTTGGCCATCGCCACGGTCGGCACCAGCATCATTGCCAGCACCATACTGCACGTACGGATACGCATCACTTCCTTCTCCATAAGCGGTGATTTCTAGGCTTCCTGCCGCGTGAGGCGCTCTCCCCTGAGACCACAGCAGGCGGGAGGCGTTGCGCCTCCCGCCGCGTAAATTACTTGGACTGGCCGGTGCGTGCCAGTGTGGCTGTCACGCTTGGCCCAGTCAGGCGGCCGCTTCCAGCTGTGCCTGGCGGCGCCCACGCACGGCCTCGGCCAGCCGCTCAAGCACCTGCACGGTGCTGTCCCAGTCGATGCAGCCGTCGGTGATGCTCTGCCCGTAGACCAGCGGTTGGCCCTGGACCAGCTCCTGGCGGCCGGCCACCAGGTGGCTCTCGATCATCACCCCGACGATGCGCTGCTCACCGCCCTCCAGCTGGCCGGCGATGTCCTCGATCACGCGCGGCTGGTTCTCCGGCTTCTTGCTGCTGTTGGCGTGGCTGGCATCGATCATCAGCCGCGCCGGCAGCTGCGACTTGCCCAGCACCTCGCTGGCCGCCTGCACGCTGGCCGCGTCGTAGTTGGGCGTCTTGCCGCCACGCAGGATCACGTGGCAGTCCGGGTTGCCCTGGGTGGCCACGATGGCGGTGCCGCCCTCCTTGGTCACCGACAGGAAGTGGTGCGGGTGCGAGGCCGCGCCGACCGCGTCGGCGGCGATCTTCACGTCACCGGTGGTGCCGTTCTTGAAGCCCACCGGGCACGACAGCCCGGAAGCCAGCTCGCGGTGCACCTGGCTTTCGGTGGTGCGCGCGCCGATCGCGCCCCAGGCCACCAGGTCGGCGATGTACTGCGGCGAGATCACGTCCAGGAACTCCACGCCGGCCGGCAGGCCGAGGCGGTTGATGTCGCGCAGCAGGCCGCGCGCCACGCGCAGGCCCTTGTTGATGTTGAAGCTGCCGTCCAGGTCCGGGTCGTTGATCAGGCCCTTCCAGCCCACCGTGGTACGCGGCTTCTCGAAGTACACGCGCATGACGATCTCCAGCTCGCCGCCGAGCGCATCGCGCAGCGGGCGCAGGCGCTGGGCGTACTCCATCGCCGCGACCGGGTCGTGGATGGAGCACGGGCCGACCACCACCGCCAGGCGATCATCCTCGCCATGCAGGATGCGGTGCAGCGCGGCGCGGGCATCGGCCACGGTCTGCGAGGCCTCCTCGTCGCAGGGCAGCAGCGACAGCAGCTGGGCCGGCGGGGTCAGCGGTTCAAGTTTGCGGATGCGCAGGTCGTCGGTGTGGGGGGGCATTGCGGGGGTCTCCAATCCAGATCGTGAAGGGTGTGGCCCCAGCGCTGGCAGCATGAAAAAAGCCGCCAGGTTCGCTGGCGGCTTTTCGGGAATGCGTCTGAAGGTTTCTTCAGGGTGAGCGCAGTCCTTCCTCCGCCAGCGGCTTCGGAAAGTAATACCAAAAGTAAAAGCTGGCGCGGGCTGCGTTCATGGGATGCATTGATAACACGCTTTTTTGTGCAATGCGACAGTTACAGCCGCAACGGACGCGGCAGTGGTTTCGTTCATCCAGCGCCGTCGTGGGCCGCCCCCGGTCGCCCGCGCTTCACCCCGGTGGCCACATACTGCAGCGCAGTCCACTCCTGTCCCACATGCCGATGAGCACCCCGAGCCCCGACCTGCTGCAGATCGCCTGCCCGCACTGCAATGCCATCAACCGCGTGCCGGGCACGCGGCTGGCGCAGTCGCCTGCGTGCGGCCGCTGCCACCAGGCCCTGTTCACCGCCGTGCCGATCGCCCTGGACGAGGCAGGCTTCCAGGCACATGCGCAGCGCTCGCAGATCCCGTTGCTGATCGACTTCTGGGCGGCATGGTGTGGCCCCTGCCGGCAGATGGCACCGGAGTTCGCCAAGGCTGCCGCACAGCTGGAACCACACATGCGGCTGGCCAAGGTCGACACCGAAGCGCAGCCGGCGCTGGCCGCGCGCTTTGCCATCCGCAGCATCCCGACCATGGTGCTGCTGCAGGGCGGGCGCGAGATCGCGCGCCAGTCCGGCGCGATGTCGGCCAGCCAGATCGTGCAGTGGGCCGTTCGCTGACGACGGCATCGAGCACACATGGCAGGTCTGCGCCAATGGGCCAGGGAGCTGAAGCGACAGACGCTGGTCGTCTACTTCGTGGCGCGCGACCCGCGCACGCCGTGGCCGCTGCGCCTGCTCGCCCTCGGGATCGCAGCGTACGCACTGAGCCCGATCGACCTCATCCCGGACTTCATCCCGCTCCTGGGCTATCTCGACGACCTGGTGATCGTGCCGCTCGGTCTGCTGCTGGTGCTGCGCCGGGTGCCGGCAGAAGTCCTCGACGATGCCCGGCAACGGGCTGCGGCCGCGGCGACACGGCCGGTCAGCCGCGCCATGGCCGTCATCATCGTGGTCGTCTGGGTCGCATCGCTGACGGCGCTGGGGGCATGGCTCTGGCGGTCGATGCCGGCCTGATTCCTGCCTGGACGTACGTTCGCGCGTAGCAACCTGACCCAGGCGATGCCATGCGTTCATCGTTCGAGCCGATCACGGTCGTTGGCGTCCGGCTGTTGCCGCAGTACACCGTGGCAAGGCCGTTGGTGTGGCGTTGTTTCCTGACGGAACAATGGCGACTGTAACCCCGTTGTCCCGAAACAGAACGGTGGAAACCACGCAGGAATGCGGGCCACGCGTGGTTGGCGATGCCGCGCATTACAGCTGCCGGGCGACTCCCCATACTGGACTGCCCCATCGCCACTCCGCCACGCGCATGCGTACCGAATCCCGGTTGCTCCAGATGTTCGTCGCCGTGGCCGACGCGCTGTCCTTCACCCGCGCGGCCGACGCCCTGCACGTTGCCCAGCCATGGCTGTCCGCGCAGATCCGCAAGCTCGAACGACAATTGGGCTTCGAGCTGTTCATCCGCGACAGCCGGCGCGTCGCGTTGAGCGAACAGGGGGCCGCGCTGCTCGCGCCGGCACGGGCGGTGATGCAGGCACTGGATGCGTTCAACGCCGGCGCGCTGCTGCTGCGCCGGCAGCAGGAGTGGCCGTTGCTGCGGATCGGGCTGCCACCGTATTCGCACCTGTTCGCCGAACGCGTGGTGCTGCTGGAACGTTTCGCGCAGATCCATCCACGGCTGCGCATCGAGACCGTGGTCGGCTGGAGCCCGGAGCTGGTCGAGAAGGTGGCCGACGAGAAGCTGGACATGGCGTTCGTCGTTGGCGAGGTGATCGATCCGGCACTGGAGTACCGCGTCGTGGCCCAGTCCAGCTGCGAACTGCTGTGCCGACGGGACGACCCACTGGCATCGCTCGACGCGGTCAGCGACCGCGACCTGCACGGCAGGACGGTGCTGGTCTTCGAGCGTGCCCTGAACCCACCGCTGTACGACCAGTTGTTCAACGGTCCCAAACGCGCCGGCGCGGTGTTGCGCGTGGACCACGAAATGATGAGCGACCTGTGGCTGGAGCACATCCTGGCCAACCGGGCGCTGGGCCTGAACTTCATCCGCCGTCCCCCCGCGCAGTTGCAGGAACAGCTCTGCGCACGGCCGTTGATCGACCAGCGCCCGGTGCTGCTGCGGCTGGCGCGCCGCCGCGGCACTCCCCATCCGGCCACGGAACTGTGCTGGCGCACGGCATCGGCGTTCGAGGGCATCGCCGATGCCGGCTGAGCGCCGCGGGCAAGAGCAAACACGTCTGGATGGCCATGCTTTTCGTATTGGACGCGTCCCCCGCCGGTTCCGATAGTGCATTGCATGCCGCGTCTTCTTGAACCTGTTCACGTCCTGCACGGACACGTCCGAACAACGGGCCGGGCGCACGCCGCCCAGATGCGTGAACAGCTTCAAGCCGGCGCATGGCGTGCGCCCCCTCAGGTGTCCTGACCTCATCCGCTACCGCACGTGGCCCGCGCGTCCGTGCCCGCGCGGGCAACAACCGTCGCGTGCCGGCGGCGCCCGACTGCAGGAGAACTCCCCCATGAATGCACGATTGAATGCACA
This sequence comes from Stenotrophomonas sp. LARHCG68, assembly GCF_052871705.1. Classification (NCBI taxonomy): domain Bacteria; kingdom Pseudomonadati; phylum Pseudomonadota; class Gammaproteobacteria; order Lysobacterales; family Lysobacteraceae; genus Stenotrophomonas; species Stenotrophomonas sp. LARHCG68. The sequence goes on from NZ_JBIXJV010000002.1 coordinate 110,064, forward strand.
CGCCGATGCGCCCGCCTCGCTCGATGGGCTGCTGCGCCCCCGCGCCATCGCGCTGGTCGGCGCCACCGAACGCTCCCGCTGGTCCAACGGGGCATTCGCCAACCTCGGCGAACTCGGCTACGCAGGCCAGGTACACGTGGTCAACCCGCGCGGCGGCCATATCCATGGGCTGCGTGCCGCCGCCTCCTGCCGGGCGATCGGCGAACCGGTGGACGCGGCCCTGCTGATGGTGCCGGCGCACGCCATCGAGGATGCCTTCGGCGACCTGCACGAGGCGGGCATCGCCAATGCGGTGATCCTGACCTCCGGTTTCGCCGAGACCGGCGAGGATGGCGCACGACGCCAGGCCACGCTGGCGGGCCTGGCACGGCAGCATCACGTCAACCTGCTCGGGCCGAACTGCCTGGGGCTGATCAACTACATCGACCGCATCGCGCTGTGGACGATCGGCCTGCCTACCCGCCTGACCGGCAATGTCGCGCTGATCTCGCAGAGCGGTGCCACCGCCAGCTACATCGCCGACCATGCCGGCCGCCAGGGCGTGGGCCTGAGCTACATCGTCTCCACCGGCAATGAAGCCGACCTCAGCGTGGCACGCCTGGTCGACTACATGGTCGATGACGAAGCCACCCGGGTCATCTGCCTGTTCCTGGAAACCACGCGCGACACCGCGACGCTGGCAGCCGCCGCGCGGCGCGCCTTGGCCGCCGGCAAGCCGGTGGTGGCGTTGAAGATCGGCACCAGCCCGGTCACCGCGAAAGCCGCGCAGGCGCATACCGGCTCGCTGGTCGGCGATGACCGGGTGTTCGACGCCGCCTGCCGGCAGCTGGGCATCATCCGCGTACATTCGATCGACGACCTGGTGGCCACCGCCGCATTGCTGTCGCGCCTGCGTCCGCGCGGTGGCGGCAACGTCGCCGCCATCGCCATTTCCGGTGGCATCTGCGAGATCGCCGCCGACCGCGCCGAAGCCAGCGGCCTGGCACTGCCCGAGCTGTCCGTGCGCAGCCGTGATGCGTTGGGCGACGTGCTGCCGTCCTTCGGCACACCGCACAACCCGCTGGACCTCACCGGCGCGGCCATCCTCGACCCGGCGCTGTTCGCGCGCAGCATCGAGGTGCTCGACCAGGACCCCGAGATCGGCCTGATCGCCTGCCTGTACGACCTGCCCACCGAACCCCGCCATGGCTACAGCCAGCAGGTGATCCAGCAGGTGGGGCAGGCGTTCTCCGCCGCCAGCACGCCCGGCGTGCTGCTCAGCATCGCACCGCGACCGGTGCCGGATTTCAGCCGGATGCTGGCCGAGCACCATGGTCTGGTCTATCTGGGCGTGGGCCTGGACCGCGGCGTGGCCGCCATCGCCCAGGCCCAGTGGTGGGCACGACAACATCCTCATTCCCCGCAGCCATCCCGCGCCGCGCTGCCGGCCGGCGAAGACGTGCAACGCCCGCGGTCGGAGCGGGAGACGCTGGATTTCCTGGTGACCCAGGGCGTGCCGGTGGTGCCGGCGCGCATGGCGACCGACCCGGTGCAGGCGCAAGCCCATGCCGCCAGCTTCAACGGCCCGGTGGTGCTGAAGATCGCTTCGCCCGACATCGCCCACAAGAGCGACGTCGGCGGCGTGCGCCTGGACGTGGCCGTCGAAGAAGCTGCCGACGCGTACCAGCAGCTGCGCCATGCGGTTGCGTCCGCGCGGCCCGATGCACGCATCGATGGCGTGCTCGTTTCGCCGATGCGCCGCCATGGCATCGAGCTGCTGGTGGGCGTGGTGCGCGACCCACAGTGGGGGCCGGCACTGGCGGTCGGTCTGGGCGGGGTCTGGGTCGAACTGTTCAAGGACAGCAGCCTGCGCCTGTTGCCGGTCAGCGCCGAGGATGTGCTGGCAATGCTGGACGAGCTGCGCTGCTCGGCGCTGCTGGATGGGTATCGCGGCGGGCCGGTCGTGGACCGTCGCTGGCTGGCCGAAGTGATCGCGCGCATCGGTGATGCCGCCCTCGCCCTGGGGCCGGACCTGGCGTCACTGGAGGTCAATCCCCTGTTGGCCAGCGGCGGGCGGGTCGAGGCACTGGACGGCCTGGTGGTCTGGAACACCCCCGCCGAGCCCGCCCGGTGAGCAGCCCTGCCACCCAGCCCGTAATCGTCGGCATCGGTGAATGGCTGGACCGCCCGGCCGATCCACGCGACGGGCTGGAGCCGGTCGACCTGATGCTGCGTGCCGCGCGCGTGGCCGAGGACGATGCACGTGCACCGCTGCTGCAGCAGGTCGATTCATTGGACGTGGTCAACCTGTCCAGTTGGCGCTACCGCGATGCGCCGGGCCTGTTGGCCGAGTGCCTGGGCATTGACCCGTCGCATCGCGCGTATGGCGCGGTGGGCGGCGAGAGCCCGTTGCGGCTGATCCAGGACGCCGCCGAACGCATCATCGATGGCCAGAGCCGGGTCGCGCTGATCTGTGGCGCCGAATCCCAGTCCACCGTCGGCAAGGCCGCCGCGCAGGGAATCACCCTGCCCTGGACGCACTGGGCCGAGGATGGACCGGCGCCGCTGCGCGGCCACACACTGGTGCATCCACTGGCCGCCGCGCTCGGCTGCGACCGGCCTGCCACGGTCTATCCGTTCTATGAAACGGCCAGCACGGCCCACTGGGGACAGACCCCGTCCGCGGCGCAGCGCGAGAGCGGCGAGCTGTGGAGCCGCTATGCGCGGCATGCCGCCGGCAATCCCTGCGCGTGGCTGCGCGAGCCGTACAGCCCGGCCGACGTCACCACGCCATCGGAACAGAACCGCTGGATCGCCTGGCCGTACACCAAGCGCATGACCGCCAATCCGCAGGTCAACCAGGGGGCGGCCGTGCTGGTGACCAGCCTGGCGCTCGCGCGCCGCGCCGGCCTGCCCGAGGAACGCCTCGTGCACATCTGGGGCGGCGTGCATGCCAACGAGCCCGGCGACTTCCTGGCACGCGACCACTACTGGGAAAGCCACGCCCAGAGCACGGTGCTGGAAAGCGCACGCCACCTCGCCGGCGGCGTGTTCGAAGCGATGGAGCTGTACAGCTGCTTTCCCTGCGTCCCCAAGATGGCGCGCCGCGCGCTCGGGTTGCCGGCGCGCTTCGAGCCCACCGTCACCGGCGGGTTGACCTTCTTCGGCGCACCGCTGAACAACTACATGACCCATGCCACCTGCGCGATGGTGCGGCGCCTGCGCGCTTCGCGTTCGTTCTTTCCCGGGTTGCTCTATGGCCAGGGGGAATTCGTCACCAAGCACCATGCGCTGCTGCTGGCCCGGCGTCCCTACCCCGGCCATCCGGACCTGGCCTTCAGCAGCGTGCAGTCCATCGCGGACAGCCGGCGCGGCGAAGTGCCGCCGCTGGAAATCAGCCCGGCCGGCGAAGGCCAGCTGGAAGCCTTCACGGTCATCCACCGCCGAGATGGTTCCGTCGCGCACGGCGTGGCCATCCTGCGCACGCCCAGCGGCACCCGCACGCTGGCCGAAGTGGCCGCCGACGATGCCTGGACGTTGGCGGTGCTGACCAGCAGCGAGGTCGCGCCGATCGGCAGGCGCGGCCTCCTGCAGCCGACTTCGCGCGGCCATTCCCGATGGAGCCTGCCCCGATGAACAATGAAGCCGTCATCCAGCTGGGCCGCACGGTCAGCGTGCAACGCGTCGGCGCCCACGTCGTCCTGGTCACGCTGCAACGGCCACAGGTGCGCAATGCCATCGACGCCATCACCGCGCTCAACCTGGAGCAGGCAGTGCAGCTGACCGATGCCGACAGCGAGGTACGTTGCGTGATCCTCACCGGTGCCGGCGATCAGGCGTTCTGTGCCGGCGCCGACCTGAAGGCCATCGCCAATGGCGAGGCCGCCGCGCTGAGCACCACGCGCGGCGGCTTCGCCGGTTTCGTGCACCAGCCCCGACGCAAGCCCTGGATCGCCGCGGTCAATGGCCTGGCGCTGGCGGGCGGCACCGAGATCGCGCTGGCCTGCGACCTGATCGTCGCCGCCGGGCATGCCGCCTTCGGCCTGCCCGAAGTCCGGCGCGGGCTGGTCGCCGCCGCCGGCGGCCTGTACCGCCTGACCCGCGCGATACCGCGTGCACTGGCCATCGAGCTGATCCTCACCGGCGAGCAACTGCCGGCCGCACGTGCGCAGGCGATCGGCCTGGTCAACCAGGTGGTGCCCGGGCCGGAGCTGCTGGCCACTGCCATCGTGCTGGCCGAGCGCATCAGCGCCAACGCGCCACTGGCCGTCTGCGAAAGCCTGGCGGTGGCCCGTGCCGCGTTCGACCATGACGACCGCGTGCTGCGCGAGATGAGCGCCAGCGCGATCCGCGCGGTCGCCGGCAGCCGCGACTACCTGGAGGGCCCACGCGCCTTCCTGGAGCGACGACCGCCGCACTGGAGCGGGACATGAGGCCGGACGACACGGGCTGAGCGCAGCGCATCCGGGTGCTGCCCATGGCGGTGCACACAGGCAGGTAGCGGCGCATGCCCCCAGGCCCGCCCTGCCCACCGCCGGCGGACTCCCCCGGCATCCGGGTGCGCTGCGCCCAGCCCGTCCGCCCTGCGCCGGAAGGCTGCCGCGGCGCATGCCGCCACGCCACCTGCAGAAAAGCAGAACCCCGCCTTGCGGCGGGGTTCTGTGTGTTACCAGCAGCGGTGAGGCTGCGGCGGACTTAGAAGTCCATGCCGCCCATGCCACCCATGCCGCCCATGCCACCGGCGCCCATGGCCGGCTCGTCCTTCTTCGGCGCCTCGGCCACCATCGCTTCGGTGGTGATCATCAGGCCAGCGATCGAAGCGGCGTTCTGCAGGGCCGAACGGGTCACCTTGGTCGGGTCCAGGATGCCGAATTCCAGCATGTCGCCGAACTCGCCCGAAGCAGCGTTGTAACCGAAGCTGCCGGTGCCTTCCTTGACCTTGTTGACGATGACCGACGGCTCTTCACCGGCGTTGGCAACGATTTCGCGCAGCGGGGCTTCCATCGCGCGCAGGGCGATCTGGATGCCGTGGTTCTGGTCTTCGTTGTTGCCCTTCAGGCCCGCCAGCGCGGTGACAGCGCGCACCAGCGCGACGCCGCCGCCCGGGACCACGCCTTCCTCAACGGCTGCACGGGTAGCGTGCAGGGCATCGTCCACGCGGTCCTTCTTTTCCTTCATTTCGATTTCGGTCGAAGCGCCGACCTTGATCACGGCAACGCCGCCGGCCAGCTTGGCCACGCGTTCCTGCAGCTTCTCGCGGTCGTAGTCCGAGGAGGTGTCCTCGATCTGGGTCTTGATCTGCTTGACGCGCGACTCGATGGCAGCGGTATCGCCGGCGCCGTCGATGATGGTGGTGTTCTCCTTGGAGACCTGCACCTTCTTGGCGCGGCCCAGGTCCTTGATGGTGGCCTTTTCCAGCGACAGGCCCACTTCCTCGGAGATCACGGTGCCGCCGGTCAGCACGGCCATGTCTTCCAGCATCGCCTTGCGACGGTCGCCGAAGCCCGGTGCCTTGACGGCCACGACCTTGACGATGCCACGGATGGTGTTGACCACCAGGGTGGCCAGCGCCTCGCCTTCGATGTCCTCGGCGATGATCAGCAGCGGCTTGCCTGCCTTGGCGACGCCTTCCAGCACCGGCAGCAGGTCACGCACGTTGGAGATCTTCTTGTCGTGCAGCAGGATGAACGGGTCGTCCAGGTCGGCGGTCTGGGCCTGCTGGTTGTTGATGAAGTACGGGGACAGGTAGCCGCGGTCGAACTGCATGCCTTCCACGACGTCCAGCTCGTTTTCCAGGCCCGAGCCTTCTTCAACGGTGATCACGCCTTCCTTGCCGACCTTCTTCATCGCTTCGGCGATGATGTTGCCGATCGACTCGTCCGAGTTGGCCGAGATGGTGCCGACCTGCGCGATGGCCTTGTCGTCAGCGGTGGGCTTGGAGATGTTCTTCAGCTCGGCGACGGCGGCAACCACAGCCTTGTCGATACCGCGCTTGAGGTCCATCGGGTTCATGCCGGCGGCAACGGCCTTGGCGCCTTCGCGGATCAGGGCCTGGGCCAGCACGGTGGCGGTGGTGGTGCCGTCGCCGGCGTCGTCGTTGGTGCGCGAAGCGACTTCCTTCACCATCTGCGCGCCCATGTTCTCGAACTTGTCAGCCAGTTCGATTTCCTTGGCCACGGACACGCCGTCCTTGGTGATGGTCGGGGCGCCGAAGCTCTTCTCGAGCACGACGTTGCGGCCCTTCGGGCCGAGGGTGGCCTTGACGGCATTGGCGAGAACGTTGACGCCGCGCACCATGCGCGAACGGGCGTCTTCACCGAAACGAATATCCTTGGCAGCCATTGCGATTACCTCTGAGTAGAGCCGAGCCATGCTCGGCCGCTTTTATCGGGAAAGGGGTCTGTTTCGAAAGCAGGGGGAGCGCGGCTCAGCCGATGACGGCGAGCACGTCGTCTTCGCGCAGCACCTTGTACTCGACGCCTTCGGCCTTGTAGGTCGAACCGGCGTACTGGCCGTAGATGACCTTGTCACCGACCTTCAGCGACGGGACGCGCACCGAGCCATTGTCCAGCGGCTTGCCCGGGCCGACGGCCACGACTTCGCCCTTGGTGGACTTTTCCTTGGCCGAATCCGGGATCAGGATGCCGCCGGCGGAGATTTCGTCGGCTTCGATCGGCTTGACCACAACGCGGTCGTGAAGCGGCTTGATGCTCATGAAGAACCTCTTAAGTATTTGATTGGCCTGAAGATCCGGCGACACCACCACCCCCGACCAGAGGGTGCCGGTGCCACGCGCAAAAACGCCCGTCCAACGGGCTTGCTCGGGAGATGGGGCCCGCCCGGAGGCTTTCAAGGGCCGGCCGGCAATTGAGTGCCCAAATAAATGACGCAATCGCGCCCGCTTTGGTGATTGTCCTGGTACGGCCGCACACGGCGGCCACCCGAGACCCCCGAACCGGAGAGCCCCATGGAACAGAATCCCTACGCCGCGACCGCCACCCCGGTCAGCACCCCCACCGGCACCCAGATCGACGCGCTGGACGTGTCCGACCGCTGGAAGCAGTACTTCAAGGGCCTGCAGAAGTACGGCGGGCTGGAAGGCCAGCTGTTCAAGGCCATCCCCAAGGGACCGGAGCGCCTGGCCGCGGCCAAGGAGATGGCCCCGCCGATGTCGGCCTTCCTGCTGGCCTTCGTGTTCGGCTTCTTCTACTACCTGGTCAAGGGCATGTGGAAGAAGGGCCTGGTGCTGGCACTGATGACCTTCGTGGGCCTGACCGTGGTGGTGACGGTGCTGTACCTGATCGGCGGCGAAACCCTGGCCGGTGGCGCCCGCTACCTGGGCGGCGTGGCCTTCGGGATCATGGCCCCGCGCGACTTCTATTCCTTCAAGGTGCTGGGCGACAAGGGCTGGCTGCCGGTCCGGCCGTTCTGAGCCGGCCTGCGAGAACCCGCCGATGACCCCTTCCCTGGCCTCCACCGCCCCGGCCGGACCCGCCGCCGCGGTGGCCACGCCCACCTACCCGCGCTTCGTCCAGATCTGGCTGGGCGTGGACCTGACCCTGTGCACGCTGACCGGCATTCTGGCGCTGGTGGCCACCTACCACCTCAGCCGCGGCGACGTCGGCGACTATCCGCCGGCGCTGGCCATTGGCCAGACCGTCGTGCAGTCGGCCATCGCGGTATTCGGCATCAGCGGCAACCTGCTGTTGATGCGGCACCGTGCCGCCGGCTTCTGGCTGGCCTGCCTGGCGCTGGTGGCGGTCTGCGTCGGCATGGTGATGTCCATGCACGAGCTGCGGCTGCACATCGCCGCGTCCGATGACGGGGGCTGCCCGCCCGGCCTGCTGCTCGGCTTCGTCCTCACCCTCAGCTGCCGCTACCTGCTGAACATGGTCTATGCCTTCGCGCTGCGTGACGCCTGGCGCACGTTGCAGGCCAAACGAGGAAGCGCGGCATGAGCACGCTGCGTACGCCCTCGACCCGCCCGACCGCCTTCTGGGTCGGGCTCGGCGTGCCGCTGGCGATCGTGCTGGTCGCGGCGTGGCAGTGGTACCGCGCCGCGCACTGGCGGCTGGACGTGGCCAGCGGCCACGACGCCGGACAGTACCTGGGGCCGCTGGCGCTGGTCACGCTGCTGCTGGGCATGACCGCCATCGCCACGTTCTGCCTGGCCCTGCTCGGCATGCGCCGCGCCGCCTCGCATGCCCTGCTCTCGCGCGATGCGCTGGTGGAGGCGTTCAACCGCGGCAGGCGCTGGCTGCCGGCGTTCATGGTGGCGCAGACCCTGTTGGTGTTCGGCGGCCTGATCGGCGTGCTGCTGTTCGAGATCGGCCGCGCCATCGACCAGCACTACGTCTCCGGCAACGCGATGAAGATGGTGATGTTCGCCGGCCTGATCGTGCTGGCCCTGCTCTGGTATGGCGCGCGGATCATCTGGGACACGCTGCGCGTGACCCTGCGCCGCCAGGACGCCGAGCCGATCCAGATCATCGGCCAGACGCTGTCGCCGGCACAGGCACCACAGCTGTGGTCGTTCGTGCAGGACATCGCCCGACGTACCGAGGCACGCGTGCCGGACACCGTGGTGGTGGGCCTGAACGAAGGCTTCTTCGTCACCGAGCACGCGGTGCAGCTGGCCAATGGCCAGCGCGTGCCCGAGGGCCGCGTGCTGTACCTGCCGCTGCCGTACATGAGCTTCATGGAACGCCCCGAGGTCTCGGCCGTGGTGGCGCACGAACTGGGCCACTTCACCGGCGAGGACACCCGCTACGGCCTGCAGTTCAGCCCGATCTACCGTTCCTTGCTCAACAGCATCCTGGCCGTGACCAACGAGCACGCCGCCGACGATGACGGTTGGCGCGCGTGGATCACCGCGCCGGCCAGCCTGTACGGCAAGTGGTTCCTGCACAGCTTCGACGAAGCGGTGCATCACTGGAGCCGCGAGCGTGAACTGGCGGCCGATGCGTTCAGCAGCCGCATCGCAGGCACCGCGCCGGCGGCGCTGGCCCTGCTGCGCAGCGCGGTGCTGCAGGAGTTCGTCGACGAGGCGCTGGCACACAACCAGCAGGCTCCCCCGCACCTGCGTGAAGGCGTGCTGTCCCGGGTACGGCGGCAGGTGGCCGAACACGGCCTGGGCGACCCACGCAACCACCTGGACGACCAGCAGTCGCATCCGCTGGACACCCATCCCACGCTCAAGCAACGCCTGGATGCACTGGGCGTTGCGATCACCCCCGAACTGCTGGTCCGCACCCGCGACCGCCGCCAGAGCAGCCTGCTCGCGGAACTGGGCCTGGAGGCCAGCACCCCCACGCCAATGGAGACACCATGATCGACATCGCTTCGTCGCTGGAAAAGGAATACGGCGACATCTCCCAACGCGAACGCGAGAGCACCCTCACCGAGCTGCGCAGGATCGAGGCCGCCGGGCGGGGCCGGGCCGAGATCAAGCCGCACGCGATCATGCTGCCGCTGTTGTTCGGCTTCGCCGGTGGCATCGTGGCCTATGGCGCGTCCACCTCCAGCGCGATGTCGGGTACCAGCGCCATGATCGCCATTGCGGTCGGCGTGGTGCTGGTGCTGGCCAGCCTGTGGGCCCTGCTTGCCCCGCGCGCGGCGCGTTTCACGCTCACCGAGGAGGGCATCCGGGTGAAGCAGCAGCTGCTGCCCTGGGACACCATCGTCGACTACGGCGTGGTCGAGCATTCGTACAACGGCTTCAGCACGCACACCTCGGTGACGCTGCTGCACAGCGAAGGTTTCACTCCACCCAAGCTCGGCTTGCTGGTACTGTTCGGCGGCAGCACGCGCGACCGCAAGAGCGGACTGTACGAAACCCGATTGACCCTGCACGCCGGTGCCCGCGGCATGAACTGCGAAAAACTCGCCAAACGCATTGGTGATTTTTTCGCCGCGGCCCAGGCCCGCCATGAATTGCGCCGGATGCAGGCCGATTGACACCATTACAACAAGGAGATCCACGATGAAGAAAATCAAATTCCTGACCCCGTTGCTGTTGCTTGCCCTGCTGGCCGGTTGCAGCCAGCTGATGGGCCCCTCCGCCTCCGACTACATGGAGCGCAACCTCAGCGTCTGGAACAGCCTGATCGCCAAGTTCAACCAGTGGAGCGACGGCAGCAAGGCCGAGCAGCTGAACGCCAAGCTGGAAGAGCGCAAGGGCCTGGTCGAGATGAAGCCGGTGCTGGACACCGCGCGCGCCGAGACGGTGACCCTGCGCGAGTCGATGCAGCAGCAGCCGGTGCCGGAAGATGCACAGGAACTGCACGCCAAGACCATGGCTTCGCTGGACTCGGCAGTGGAATGGTTCGACGCCATGCTCAAGCTGACCGCACTGCCGGATGACTTCAGCAACGAACAGGCACAGCCGCTGCTGGACGCGGTCGACAGCGCCGCCGGCAAGTTCGACACGCTCACCGACGAACTGGACGTGATGCAGGAGGCCTACGCCAAGAAGCACCGCATCACCCTGCAGATGCAGGCCCCCAGCGAAGAAGAGTAAGACGCCACCGCAAGGACGCGGTGCGGTACACAGGAGCCGGACGACAGGGAGGTCAGATCGTCGGTGACTTTCCCTCTCCCCCGCGCGGGGAGGGGGATTGAAGACGCAAGGCCTGGGCAGCGACCCGCTTGACCTGCGGCGGCGTGATCGGCGAAGCCAGCAGGAACCGGGCATCGGTGGCGATCCGTGCATCCACGGCCTCCCGCTCGGCGCCCTGCAAGCGATGGCACATCTGCAGGATCAGCCGTTCGTAGCCGGCCTGCCACTGCAGCAACGGCGATTGGCCCTGCCTGCCCTCGTTGCGCCGCACCTGCTCCAGCAGGTCATCGGGGCGGCTGCAACGCCCTTCCAGCACCTCCAGTTCGGCCAGCATGAAGCGCGTGGACACGAACAGTTCGTCCTTCGGCGTCTGGCCCAGCGCGGTGAGCCCGGCCAATGCCTCCCCGGCAAGCGCGCGCGCGGCATCCATCCGGCCCAGGTCACGGGCATCACCGGCCAGTTCCAGCTTCAACAGCTGCACGTCGACGCCGCTGTCGTCGCCGTTGCGGGCCAGCACCTGCAGGGCCTGCTGGTGCAGCGCCTGCGCACCCTGGACATCGCCCATGAAACTGCGGCTGTTGCCGATCAGCTCCAGCGCATCGTTGGTGCTGTCCGAGCCGATGCGCTCCAGCGCCGCCAGCACCTGGCGGGCGATGCGCTCGGCGGTGACGTAGTCGCCCTTGTACAGGTGCATGCGCGCGCCGTTCTGGGTGGTGATGATGGCGCGGAAGCTGTCCGGCCCACCGTTGGCCACCGCGTAGCGATGGGCGATGTCGCTCAATGCGATGGCTGCATCCACGTCGCCCTGCCCCAGCTTGGATGCGGCCAGTGCGATCGCCGCGGCGGCGGTCGGCTCGGATTCCTCGCCGAACTGTGCGCGGGTGGCGGCCAGCGTCGGTTCGAGGATGGCATCGGCCTGCGCATAATCGGACTGCTTGACCAGCGCACGGCCCAGCCATGCCGCGCTGACCAGGCTGCGCGGGTGGTTTGGGCCGTACAACCCGCCGTTGGCCTCCACCACCTGGCGCAGCAGGCTCACCGCTTCTTCGCTGCCACCGGTGGCGCTGAGCAGGTTGGCCAGGTCCTCGCGCATCTGGTTGAGTTCGGCCACCGACTGCGGCACCTGCCGCTGCGCCAGCGCGATGGCCTGGCGCAGGTGGGCAATGGCTTCGGCGCGCTTGCCACGCGATTCGTCCAGGCCTGCGTACTGGTGGAAGGCCTCGGCGAGCCGGCCTTCGCCCTGCGCGCCCAGCGCCTGCAGCTGCGTCACCGATTGCCTGAACCAGCGTTCGGCCGGATCAAGCTGGCCGGCGCGCCGGTACAGCGTGGCCAACTGGTAGGCCGCCACGCCACGCTGCAGGCGCGCGGCGGTGCTGATACCCGGGGGCCGGGCCAGGATCCGCTCCAGCATCCGCATCGCCGTGGGGTCCGGCGCATCGCCCTGCCCGGCCACGCGCGCATGGGTGATGGCCAGTTCCGTCGCCAGCATCGAATCCTCGCCCAGCGCAGCCACCGCCGCGTCATGGCCGCGCCGGGACAGTGCCTCGGCCTTGGCGTACTCGCCCAGCCCGATGTAGGTGCGCGACAGCGCATCGAACAGGCGCGCCTGCATCTCCGGCTGTCCGGCCAGGGTGGTCTCGGCCTGGCGCACGCCGGCGTCCACCAGTTCCAGCGCGGTGGGCGTCTTGCCGCCGGTCAGCTCCGGGTTGGCCGACTCGAACACGTTGATCAGGAAGTCGCGTACCGCATCGGCGGTGCGCGCCTGCTCGGTGGCACGCAGTGCTTCGCTCTCGGCGCGCTGCTGCTGCAGGCGTGCCTCATGGGCCTGCCACAGGGTGCCGCCCATGCCCGCCAGCAGGGTCAGCAACAGCACCGCGACCACGCTGGCCCCGATACGATGGCGATGCAGGTAGCGGCGCAGGCGATCCCAGCGGTCCGGCGCGCGTGCCGATACCGGACGCCGCGCGATGGCGGCATCGATGTCGGCCAGCAACGCGTCCACCGAGCCATAACGCTGCGCCGGCGACTTGGCCAAGGCCTTCAACGCGATGGCATCCAGGTCCTGCAGCAGCGGCCTGGCGCCGCCCTGCGCCACGGCGGGCACGGCCTGCGCGGCCGGTGCCTGCGGCAGCTCGTCGCGGATGCGCGCCATCATCGCGCCCAGCGGCAGGCCATCCAGGTCCAGCGGCGCGCGGCCGCACAGCAGGTAGAACAGCAACCCGCCCAGCGCATACACATCCGAGCGCACGCTGGCGCTGTTGTCGATGATCAGCTCCGGCGCGGCGAACTCCGGCGTCAGCGCCACCTGGGTCGCACCGGCGGCCTCGCTCTGGTCCGACGCCAGCACCCGTGCGATGCCGAAGTCGAGCAGGTGCGCCTGGCCCTGCGCGTCGACCAGGATGTTGCCGGGCTTGATGTCCCGGTGGATCACCAGCTGCTCGTGCGCATACGCCACGGCCACGGCGACCTGCCGGAACAGCGCCAGGCGCGCCTGCAGGTCCGGCTGCACGCGGGCCAGCCACACGTCCAGCGTGCTGCCTTCGATATGGTCGGTGACCAGGAACGGATGGCCGTCGGCCATGCTGCCGGCGTCCAGCAGGCGCACGATGCCCGGGTGCTGCAGGCCGGCCAGTACGCGCCGCTCGGATTCGATGTTGCGGGCCAGCGCCGGGCGGTCGTCACGGATGAACTTGATCGCCACCTGCTTCTCGAACAGGCCGTCGGCACGCTCGCCCAGCCACACCTCGCCCATGCCGCCGCGGCCGATCATGCGCAGCGCACGCCAGTTGCCGACGATCTCGCCGCTATGGCCGATCGGGTCGGCCGCCGCGCGCGGCACCAGATAGCCCACCGAACGCTCGATGCCGGCCAGCCAGCCGCGCAGGGCGGCGGCATCCTCGGTGTTGTCGTCCGCCACCCGGGCGATGAACGCCGCGCGCTCGGGTTCGGGCAGGTCGAGCAGTTGGTCCAGCAGCGCCTCGCGGCGCAGCCAGTCGTCGGGCGTGGATTCCATCAGGCGTCCGGATGCAGGCGTTCGTACAGCCAACCGCGTGCCTTGAGCCAGTCACGGCGCACTGTGCTGCGGTCGATCTCCAGCACCTCGCCGGTTTCCTCCTCGCTGAGGCCGGCGAAGTAACGCAGCTGCACGACCCGCGCCAGGCGCGGGCGCAGCTTCTCCAGCCGCTCCAGCGCGTCGTTGAGCTCGAGCAGCTGCTCGGCCTCGTCCAGGTCGGCCTGCATCACCTCCACCTGGCCCAGTGTCTCGTGGCGCACGCCGCTGCCGCGCTTCTGCGCGACCCGGTCGCGGGCATGGTTGATGACGATGTTGCGCATCGCGCGCGCGGCGATGGCCAGGAAATGGTTGCGGTCGATGTGCTGGAACAGCTCGGGCGAGGCCGCGAACCGGAGGTAGGCCTCGTTGATCAACGCGGTGGTGGACAGGGTCTCGCCAACCGCACCGCGGCGCCGGCGGTAACGGGCGATCTGGCGCAGTTCTCCCTGCATGTCGGTCATCAGCTGGGAGAGGTCCACCTCGCGCCCGCCCAGCAGGCTTTCCAGCCGCTGGCCGATCTCGACCTCGTAATCATCCGCTTCCATTACCACCTTGCCGGACCCACGCCCTGCCGTTGATCCGGGCAGCCTAGCAGCAACGCCGCCGGGCCGGTGTGGAGGTGGCCGCGCCGGTTGCGACGGAACGGTCGCCTTCACTTCATTCGGTCATCTGCAGGCCGTACGCTTGCCGGCGGCGGGGATCCACCACCCAATCCGGGAACACAGCACAATGACCAAGCGTTCGATCACGGGGCCACTCGGTGTGGCCCTGCTCGCCGCCCTGGCCAGCAGTCCGGCCACCGCCGCGGTATTCGTCAATGAACTGCATTACGACAACAGCAACGGCGATGCGAATGAAGGCATCGAGGTCGTCGCCACCGCCGGCGAGGACCTGTCCACCTACAAGGTGGTGCTCTACAACGGCGCCTCGCCCTCGGCCGGCGTCACCTACAGCACCCGCAACCTGCCCGCGGGCAGTGCGGTCAACTGCGGCAGCGCCGTCACCATCGCCAGCCTGCGTTCGACCAATCTGATCCAGAACGGCGGCAACGATGGCATCGCACTGGTCGATGGCAATGGCCAGGTCGTGCAGTTCCTCAGTTACGAAGGCGCATTGACCGCCAGCAACGGCCCCGCGGCCGGCATGAGCAGCACCAACCTTCCGGTTTCGGAAACCAACAGCACCCCGGAGGGCACCTCGCTGCAGCTGGGCGGCAGTGGCAGTGCATACGCCGACTTCGCGTGGAAAACCTCCGCCGCGCAGACTTTCGGCCAATGCAACCTCAACCAGAGCTTCAACGGCACCGGTACCGGCACCGGTACGCGTCCGTCGGTGACCAGCACGCTGCCGGCCAACGGCGCCAGCAACGTCGCGGTGGCCACCGACCTGCAGGTGCATTTCAGCGAAGCCGTCACCGCCAGCAGCGGCGCGTTCGCCCTGCAATGCACCCAGGCCGGCGCGATCCCCCTGTCCTACCCGGGCAGCGGCACGCACTTCCCGCTGGCACCGCAGAACGTGCTGCCGGCCGGCGACAGCTGCCAGCTGACCGTCACCGCCAGCCGCATCACCGACGTCGACGGCATGACCCCGGCCAGCAACACCTCGGTGTCCTTCACCGTCGCCAGCGCCACCACCGCCGGCTACTGGTCCAAGGTCAACACCAGCAGCCCCTCGCAGCTGCGCTGCTCGCTGCACGCCACCATCAAGGGCCACACCTCCTATCCGTACAGTGGCACCGGCACCAACACCTGGACCATCCTGGAAGTGGCCGACGAGGATCCCAACAACCCCAACAACATCCTGGACATCTACCGCAACCGCAGCTACCCGAAGGTCTCGGCGCGCGCCGGCACCGGTTCGGGCCTCACCTACAACCGCGAGCACACCTGGCCCAAGTCGCTGGGCTTCTCCTCGGCCACCGGTGACAAGGGCCTGCCCTACGCGCCACACACCGATGCACACATGCTTTACCTGAGCGACACCAACTTCAACTCCAGCCGTGGCAACAAGCCGCTGGCCAACTGCAGCAGCGGCTGCACCGCGCTGGCCACCGAGGCCAACGACGGTGATGGCGGCGGCAGCGCGCGCGGGCAGAAGAACTGGTTCGTCGGCCCCGACGGCAACGCCGGCAGCTTCGAGACGTGGGACGGCCGCAAGGGCGACATCGCGCGCGCGGTGATGTACATGGCCATCCGCTACGAAGGCGACCCGCATCCGGTCACCGGCCAGGGCGAGCCGGACCTGGAGTTGACCAACGACCGCAGCAAGATCGTGCTGACCTCCAGCTCGCCGGCGTACATGGGCCTGTTGTCGACGCTGCTGCAGTGGCACCTGGCCGACCCGCCGACCGCACGCGAACGCGAGCGCAACGAGGTGGTCTACAGCTTCCAGGGCAACCGCAACCCGTTCATCGACCACCCCGAGTGGGCGAGCGAGTCGCTGTTCACCTCGGCCAAGCCGGCGAGCTGCCAACTGAACTGAGCAGGCTCGCAGGCCATTGCAGGTCCGCGAACCGGGCCTGCAGTGACAAAAAAAATGGCGCGTCCCGGGGGATAAGCGGGCCGCGCCATGAAGCCAGAGAGAGTTACCGATGGAACGGTGACCGCTTTTCTTTTCTTCCAGCTCTGTATCGATGAGTGCTAGCGCGACCGCTGGCTGCGCATGCCTGAGCCGCACAGCCCCAAGGCGGACTCGGCTCCGTCAGGCATCAGCCAACGCGCCTCATCCAGCGGTTTCACTCTCCTGACCGTCGCAAACCAGCGCCAGTCGCGCCAAGGGCAGAGTGAAATCGTGACGCAGGGCAATATACAATCGATGACAACGATGTCAACACTTCCATCCGAAAGTGCCGCAGCGCCTTCTGCGACAATCCCGCGGATGGACGTAAGACTGGTCTTCTGCACCTGCCCCGATCACGACAGCGCGCAGGCCCTGGCCCACCACCTGGTGGCGCGGCGGCTGGCGGCGTGCGTGAACTTGTTGCCCCCGATGCAGTCTGTGTATGGCTGGCAGGGGCAGATCGAGCAGGCCGAGGAGGTCCAGCTGTTGATCAAGACCTGCGCGGACCGGTTGGAGGCCCTGCAAGCCACCATCCTCGAGCGGCACCCCTACGAACTACCGGAGATCGTGGCGATCTCCGCCAGCGCCGGATTGCCGGCGTATCTGGATTGGATCCGGGCACAGACCCGGGAGGAAACCTGAGTTGATGATGCTGCTGCGACGTTTTATCGCCCTTTGCCTGCTCTGCCTGACCGCCCTGCCCGCACTGGCCGTCAGCGAGAAGGACCTGCTCCCGGTGGACCAGGCCTTCGCCCTGCAGGCCACCGCGCCGAGTCGCGACCGCATTGAACTGCGCTGGGACATCGCCCCCGGCTATTACCTCTACCGGCACCGCACCAGCATCAAGGCCGGCCCCGGCTTCACCGCCGAGGCACTGCAGTTCCCCAGCAGGGGCGAGCAGAAGCACGACGAGTTCTTCGGCGACGTGGAGACCTACCACCGCCAGCTGCGCGCCGTGTTGCCCGGCACCGCCGAAGCGGGTACGCAGACGGTCACGCTGGAGGTCCGCTACCAGGGCTGCGCCGACGCCGGGGTGTGCTACCCGCCGCAGAAGCGCAGCATCGAGGTCCGCCTGCCCGGCTCCGGCGGCGAGCCGCCGGCCGCGACCGCCGCGGCACCGATGTTCAATCCCCTGGCCGCCAACAACAGCGGCGGGCTGAAACTGCCCGGCGCCGCCGCCACGCAGAACCTGCCGCTGCCGGCGGACAAGGCGTTCGGCTTCGAGGCCATCGTCGATGATGGCAACCGCCTGCTGCTGCGCTTCTCGCCGGCGCCGGGCTACTACCTGTACCGCGACCGCACCTCGCTGGGCCTGGAAGGCGCGCCGGGCATCCGTACCGGCCGCCCGCAATGGCCCAACGGCACCTCGCACCGCGACGAGCATTTCGGCGACGTGGTGGTCTACTTCGACCAGGTCGACGTGCCGCTACCGCTGCGCCGCGACCGCGCCGAAGCCAGCCCCGCCACCCTGGTGGTGACCTTCCAGGGCTGCCAGACCGACGGCATCTGCTACCCGCCGATGACCCGCCGGGTGAAGCTGCAGCTCCCCGCCGGCCGCATCTCCGCGCGCGAGGAAGCCACCGTCGCGCCCCTGGTGATCCCGCCGCTGCCCAGCGGCAAGAAGGATCGCGCGCCGGTACTGCCGGCCATCGACCCGACCAGCCCGCCGACCCCGCAGCCGCTGGTGGTACGCCCGGACCCCGGCGCGCCCAACCTGACCGAACCGGCGCCCGATGCCTCGGCCGAGAACAGCCAGCGTAGCCAACCGCCGGGCACCACCGAAGACCACGGCTCGCTGCTGTGGGCCCTGCTGCTGGCACTGGCCGGTGGCCTGGTGTTGAACCTGATGCCGTGCGTGCTGCCGGTGCTGTCGTTGAAGGTGCTGGGCCTGGCGCAGAGCGGTGAGAGCCGTGCCCACGCCCGCAGCCATGCCCTGTGGTACACCGCCGGCGTGCTGGTGGCCTTCGCCGCGGTCGGTGGCCTGGTGCTGGCATTGCGCGCGGCCGGCCAGGCCGCCGGTTGGGGCTTCCAGCTGCAGCATCCCTGGTTCATCGCCACCCTGGTCTACCTGATGTTCATGGTCGGCCTGAGCCTCACCGGTGTGTTCACCCTGGGCACCAACCTGGGCGGCATCGGCCAGTCGCTGGCGCGCCGCAGCGGCCCCAGCGGCGACTTCTTCACCGGCGTGCTGGCCTGCGTGGTGGCCAGCCCGTGCATCGCCCCGTTCATGGGCTCGGCGCTGGCCTACGCGTTCACCGCACCGGCGCCGCTGGCCTTCCTCGTGTTCGTGGCGCTGGGCCTGGGCCTGGCGCTGCCGTTCCTGCTGATCGGCTTCGTGCCGTCGCTGGCCCGTCGCCTGCCCAAGCCGGGCGCATGGATGGAAACCTTCAAGCAGGTGCTGGCGTTCCCGATGTACCTGACCGCCATCTGGCTGCTGTGGGTGCTGGGCAAGCAGCGCGGCATCGACGCGATGGCGCTGATGCTGGCCGGTGCCGCGACGCTGGCGCTGGGCCTGTGGTGGTTCGAGCGCAGCCGCTGGCACAGCCGCCGGACCGGCATGGTGCTTGGCCTGGTGCTGGCGGTGCTGTCGCTGATCCCGGTATGGGGCGTCACCCGCCTGCCGCCGCCTGCCGCGGCCGCCGCCCAGGAAGGCGTGGTCGCCTATTCGCCGGAAATGCTCGACCGCCTGCGCGCCGACAACCGCGTGGTGTTCGTCAACATGACCGCCGACTGGTGCGTGACCTGCAAGGCCAACGAGCGCGGCGTGCTCAACCGCGATGCGTTCCGTGATTCGCTCAAGCGCGTGGACGCGGTGTACATGCACGGCGACTGGACCAACGTCGATCCGCAGATCAGCGCCTTCCTGGAGCAGCACAAGGCCGTGGGCGTGCCGCTGTACGTGGTGTACGGCCCGGGCGCACCGCCGCGCGTGCTGCCCACCGTGCTGACCCAGTCCATCGTCGAAGACGCGCTGCTGCGCGCGGCGCGCTGAAGTGCGCCGCACGGCAGCGTGGGTGGCGGGCATCGCCGCTGCCGCCGGTCTGGCAGCCGGGGCGTGGCTGACCCGCCCCGCCCCGCCGCCGACGATGCGGACCCCGTTCCCGGCCGCGCCAGCCGTGGCCCCCACCTATGACGTCCGCCCCGGCAGTGCACTGACTGCGTTCACCCTGCCCGACCTGGACGGCATGCCGGTGCGTTTCCCGGAGCACTTCAAGGGCCGCCCGGTGCTGATCAATGTCTGGGCCAGCTGGTGCGCGCCATGCATCGAGGAAATGCCGGAGCTGGCACGCTTGGCCGCCGCGCATGCCGACGACGGCCCACGGGTGGTGGGCATCGCCCTGGACACCCCGGAAGCGGTGCAGGATTTCCTGGGCAATGTGCCGGTGTACTACCCGATCGTGATCGACACGCCCGGCCCCGACGATGCCAGCGTCAAGCTCGGCAACACGCAGGGGCTGCTGCCCTACAGCGTGCTGCTCGATGCCCAGGGGCGTTTCGTCAAGCACAAGCTTGGCCCGTTCAAGGCCGGCGAGATCGAGGCCTGGGCCACGTCCGGCGCCCCCTGAGCGTGCACCGCATCGCACAATGACACTGCCCCGCGCCAAAGCGCGGGGCAGTGTCTTTCCAGCGGCGCGTCGTGCCTCACGGCCGCAACAGCACCTTGCCCCTGCGGCCTGGCAGCAGGCTTGCGCGCGTGGCTTCGGCGACGTCGGCCAGGTCGTAGGTCGCCTGCACCGGCAATGTCAGTTCACCGCTCATCGCACGCTGCAGCAGTTCGCCGACCAGACGACGCTTGTTGTCGCCCGACATCTCGCGGCTGACCTTGCTGCCCCAGAAACCCTTGACCGTGGCCTGCTTGAAGATCAGGTCGCCGGAGGGAATCTGCATCGGCTCACCGGCCATGGTGCCGAACGACACCAGCGTGCCGTTGTCTCCCAGCAGCGATACCAGGTCGGCGCTGGCCTGGCCACCGATGGAATCCACCGCTGCATGCGCCAGCGTGTCGCCGAGCAGCGCGCGGGCGCGTGCCTTCCAGTCCGGCTGTGCGGTGGACAGCACGGTGTCGATGCCCAGCGCCTTGAGTTCATCCACGCCGGCATCGCGGCGCACCAGCCCAAGCACAGGCACGCCACGCGCGCCGGCAAGCATCGCCAGGGTCTTGCCGACCGCACCGTTGGCGGTGTTCTGCACGATCCATTGGCCCGGGCGGGCCTGCAGGAATTCCAGCAGCATCAGCGCACTCAACGGCATCGCGACCAGCTGCGCGGCGGCTTCATCGGCGATGCCGGCCGGCACCGGGATGACCATGCGTGCCGGTGCGATGAAGTACTCGGCCCAGGTGCCGTGCACCGAGGCCGCCATCACCCGCTGGCCGATCGCCACGCCTTCGACACCTTCGCCGAGCGCGTCGACGGTGCCGACCGCTTCGCTGCCGCCAATGGCCGGCAACTCCGGCTTGTAGCCGTACTGGCCGCGTACCGTCCACAGGTCGTGGTTGTGGATCGGCGCGAGGATCGTCCTGATCCGTACTTCGCCCGGGCCGGGTTGCGGCACGGCACTGTCACCGAGGACCAGGACCTGGGACGGTTCACCAAACGTGGCGTGGATCGCACTGCGCATGACGGCCTCCCCGGGGGCTCAGGCGACAGTCACGTGCAGGCGCACGTCGACATTGCCGCGGATGGCGTTGGAGTACGGGCAGATCTGGTGCGCGGCCTCGACCAGGCGGCGCGCGTCGGCCTCGTCCAGGCCCTGCACCGCCACGCTCAGGTCGATGTCCAACGCATAGCCGCCCTCGGCGGTCTGGCCGATGCCCACTTCCACCGAGGTGGCGGTGTGGGTGGGTTGCAGCTGCAGCTTCTTGGCCGCCACCGGCAGCGCGTTGTCGAAGCAGGCCGCATAGCCGAGCGCGAACAACTGCTCGGGATTGGCACCGGCCTTGCCGGAGCCCGGCAGGGCAAGGTCGAGCGCAAGGCTGCCGTCGTCCAGGGCGGTACGGCCGGCACGGCCACCGGTCGCGGTGGCGCGGGTCTTGTAGAAGATCTTCATGGCGGAATTCCTTGTATGTGAGGTGGCCTGCGCAGTTCGCGCGGCCAGGAACCAGGGGAGAGTGACGGGCTCGCTCAACCGAGCTGCGCGAGCAGCGCCTGGGCCACGGCTTCGGAGCTGGCCGGGTTCTGCCCGGTGACCAGCCGACCGTCGGTCACAACGAAGGACTGCCAGTCCGGCCCCTTGGCGTAGTCACCTCCCAGGCGGGTGAACGCGTCCTCGATCAGGAACGG
This sequence comes from Stenotrophomonas sp. LARHCG68, assembly GCF_052871705.1. NCBI lineage: Bacteria > Pseudomonadati > Pseudomonadota > Gammaproteobacteria > Lysobacterales > Lysobacteraceae > Stenotrophomonas > Stenotrophomonas sp. LARHCG68. The sequence continues at coordinate 131,494 of NZ_JBIXJV010000002.1, forward strand.
CACCACCGCGCTCAGGCCGACCGCGTCCTCCTCGCTGTTGGAGAAACCGGTGACCTTGCGGCCAGCCACCAGCGGACTGCCGTCGGCCTTCTTCGCCGCGACCAGCGCCGCCGGCGCGTGGCAGACCAGCCCCAGCGGCTTGTTGGCACGGTCGAAGGTTTCAATCAGCGCGATCGAATCGGCATCGCGGGCCAAGTCCCACAGTGGACCGTGGCCGCCGGGGTAGAACACCGCATCGAACTGGCTGGCATCGACCTGCCCCAGCGGCAGCGTGGTGGCCAGGTGCTGGCGCGCCGCATCGTCGCCGCTGAAGCGCCGGGTGGCCGGCGTCTGTGCGTCGGGCTCGTCGCTGCGCGGGTCCAGCGGCGGCTGGCCACCGGCCGGCGAGGCCAGGGTGAGGGTGGCGTCGGCATCCTTGAACACGTAGTACGGTGCGGCGAATTCCTCCAGCCAGAAGCCGGTCTTGTGCCCGGTGTCGCCGAGCTGGTCGTGCGAGGTCAGTACGAACAGGACGTTCATGTCAGTGCCTTCAATCGTTGGGGCGGTGGGGGAATCACGCGGCGCGATGGCCGCAGGTCAGCAGGTGTTCGGTGGCCTCGCGCGCCTGCTGCAGGGGCAGGTGGTCCTGGCTCAGCTTGGACAGCAGGGCTGCGCCCAGCCACATCTGGTAGAGCACCCGCGCCACATCCAGGGCGGGCTTGCCGGCCGGCAGCGAGCCATCGGCGCGGCCTTCCTCGACCAGCACGGCGATCCGCTGTAACAGCCGCTGCACGCCGTCATCCAGCACCCGGCGCATGTCCTCGGAAAGGTCGGCGACCTCGGCGGCGAGCTTCACTACCAGGCACTCCTCGGCCCAGCCCTGCGCCGGGTCGGCCGGGTCACGCATCCATGCCTCCCAGTAGCGCATCAGCCGTTCGCGGCCGGTGCCGCCATCGGCCAGCAACTGCTCCAGCTTGCGCCCGTAGCCGTCGACGTACTGTTGCAGCAGTTCGCAGCCGAACGCTTCCTTGGACGGGAAGTAGTGATAGAACGAGCCCTTCGGCACCGCGCAGGCCTTGAGGATTTCCTGAAGGCCGAGCGCGGCAAATCCCTTCTGCAATACCAGCCGGTAGCCGGTATCGAGGATGTGCTGGCGGGTGGCTTGGGCTTTGGGGGACAAGTTCATGGGGCGCATCGTATTTCAAATAGACCGGTCGTCTATTAACGGGGGCGAACTGGATGGGGGCATCCGTTGGACCGCGATCCGGGGAATCGTGGGTTCACTTGCAGTGTCCGGCGGCAGAGAAAGCCGCCCTCATCCGCCCCTTCGAGGCACCTTCTCCCGCTTTTCGGGAGAAGGGAGATGGCCGCGCGCGCCTGGCCGTGCAGCTACGCGGTGCGATATCCGCGAACGTCGCCCATCACGCTGCCAACCGTTGCGCATTGCGTCGGGCGGCTGTTCGTGGGCAGTAGGCCCTGCACTGCGACTCTTCCCACCCAACCGCTGTGGACATGACGGAAATGGCCCACCATGCCGCACGGGTCCAGCCGCATCAGGATTCAAACAATTGCTTTAAACGCGGCTAATTTCGCCGAACTGGACAGCATTGCCGGCTTCGATCACACTGCCGCCCTTTCCCGCCTTCCCTCGGTCCATGGCAAAACTGCTGGTTCTCCACGGCCCCAACCTGAACCTGCTGGGCACTCGCGAGCCCGAGGTCTACGGCCACACCACGCTGGCCCAGATCGATGCGGCGCTGGCCGCGCAGGCACAGGCCGCCGGCCATGCCACCGACCACCTGCAGTCCAACGCCGAACACGTGCTGGTGGACCGGGTGCAGGCCGCGCGCACCGATGGAACCGCTTTCATCCTGATCAATCCGGCTGCTTTCACGCATACCTCGGTGGCCCTGCGCGACGCGCTGGCTGCCGTGGCCATTCCCTTCATCGAGATCCACCTGTCCAACCCGCACAGCCGCGAGCCGTTCCGGCAGCACAGCTACCTGAGCGACAAGGCGGTGGGCGTGATCTGCGGCTTTGGCGCCGACAGCTACCGCTATGCGATGGACGCCGCCCTGCAGCGGCTGGCGGCTGCCGCGTGAAAGCGCTGCCGCACCTGCTGGTCGGACTGGCCCTGGGCAGCGTGCTGCTGGCGCCGGCGCATGCGCGCCCGGCCCGTGACCGTGCCGCTGAGGGCATCGACTGCACGACCGCGGTCAGCACGATGGAAAGCGACCTGTGCGCGGCCGACCGCGCCGAGGACGCCGACGAGGCACTCAATGCCGTCTACCGCCAGGTGCGCCAGCAGTTGCGGCAGCAGGCCACCGACGGCAGCTGCAGCCATTGCGGCAGCGCCGAGCAGCAGCTGGTGGCCGCGCAACGCGCCTGGATCACCCTGCGTGACCAGGACTGCGCCGCGGTCTACGCCTTCAATGCCGATGGAACCTCGCGCAATGGTGCGCGGTCGCATTGCCTGACCATCCACGCGCAGGACCGCACCCGGCAACTGCGCGACTTCTACGAACTTTGACCCGGCGCACCGCGCCCCCACCTTACCGCTACAACAGAACGAAAGAGGCCCTCATGGATCTGCGCAAAATCAAGAAGCTCATCGACCTGCTGGAAGAGTCGAACCTGGCCGAGATCGAGATCAAGGAAGGCGAGGAATCCGTGCGCCTGTCGCGCACCCCGGTCGGCGGCTACGCCGCCCCGGTCGCCGCCCCGGTCTACGCGCCCGCACCGGCCGCTGCGCCGGCGGCCATGCCGATGAGCGGCCCGACCGAGGCCTCCACCGGTGGCACCGCCAAGCCGGGCAACGCCCTGCCGGAAGGCCACGTGCAGCGCGCACCGATGGTCGGCACCTTCTATGCCTCGTCCTCGCCGGACAAGCCGGCCTTCGTCAGCGTCGGCCAGACCATCAAGGCCGGTGAAACCCTGGCCATCATCGAGGCGATGAAGATGTTCAACCCGATCGAGGCCGAAGTGTCCGGCACCGTGGTGGCCATCCTCGGCGAGAACGGCAGCCCGGTGGAATTCGACCAGCCGCTGTTCGTGATCGCCTGAGGCGCCGGCCATGCTCGACAAGGTCGTAATCGCCAACCGAGGGGAAATCGCGCTGCGCATCCTGCGCGCGTGCCACACCCTGGGCATCCGCACGGTCGCGGTGCACTCCACCGTCGACCGCAACCTCAAGCACGTGGCCATGGCCGACGAGTCGGTCTGCATCGGCCCGGCCCCGTCGTCGGAAAGCTACCTCAACATCCCGGCGCTGATCGCCGCCGCTGAAGTCACCGACGCCCAGGCCATCCACCCCGGCTACGGCTTCCTGTCCGAGAACGCCGACTTCGCCGAGCGCGTGGAGCAGTCCGGCTTCATCTTCATCGGCCCGCGTGCGGAAACCATCCGCCTGATGGGCGACAAGGTCGAAGCCATCCGCGCGATGAAGGCCGCCGGCGTGCCGTGCGTGCCCGGCTCGGGCGGCCCGCTGGGCGAGGACATCGTCGCCAACACCAAGATTGCCCGCGAGATCGGCTACCCGGTCATCATCAAGGCATCGGGCGGCGGTGGCGGCCGCGGCATGCGCGTGGTGCATGCCGAGGGCGCACTGAAGGCCTCCATCGAGACCACCAAGTCCGAGGCCAAGGCCGCCTTCGGCAACGGCGAGGTCTACATGGAGAAGTACCTGGAGAATCCGCGCCACGTGGAAATCCAGGTGCTGGCCGATGGCCAGGGCAACGCCATCCACCTGGGTGAGCGCGACTGCTCGATGCAGCGCCGTCACCAGAAGGTGGTGGAAGAAGCACCGGCACCGGGCATCACCGCCGAACTGCGCGAGCAGATCGGCAAGGTCTGCGTGGAAGCCTGCATCCGCATCGGCTACCGCGGCGCCGGCACGTTCGAGTTCCTGTTCGAGGACGGCCGCTTCTACTTCATCGAGATGAACACCCGCGTGCAGGTGGAGCATCCGGTGACGGAGATGGTGACCGGCATCGACCTGGTCGCCGAGCAGCTGCGCATCGCCTCGGGCCAGAAGCTGACGATCAAGCAGAGCGACGTGGTGCTGCACGGCCACGCCATCGAATGCCGCATCAACGCCGAGGACGCGGAAACCTTCATCCCCAGCCCCGGCCTGATCACCGGCTTCTACCCGCCGGGTGGCCCGGGCGTGCGCGTGGATACCCACATCTACGCCGGCTACAAGGTCCCGCCGAACTACGACTCGATGATCGGCAAGCTGATCGTGCACGGCCCGGACCGCGACACCGCCATCGCGCGCATGCGCGTGGCGCTGAGCGAGATGGTCGTGGACGGCATCAAGACCAACGTCGCCCTGCAGCAGCGCATCATGCGCGACAAGGGCTTCCAGGCCGGTGGACAGAACATCCACTACCTGGAAAAGCGCCTGGCCGAGCGCAAGAACCAGTCGATCGCGCTGACCTGATCGAGGGTTTGATGGAACAGGAAAAGGCGGGGAAACCCGCCTTTTCCTTTGCCTGGCGCCGCAGGCCGGGATTGCGCTGCGCTCCCTCCCCGCCCGCGGCGCGTCGCTCGCGACCACGCTCAGTGGATGACGGGCATCACCGACGGGTCATGCCGGCGCTGCCAACCCCATGAAGGCCGCAGCCGCCGTCGGCCGCCCCAGGAAGTAGCCCTGCAGCGAGTCGCAGCCCAGCGAACGCAGGAACTCGCGCTGCGCCGCGGTCTCCACGCCCTCGGCCACCACCTTGATGTTCAGCGCGCGCGCCAGTGCCACGATCGAGGACACGATCGCCGCATCCTCCTCGTTGCGCTCCAGGTCGCGCACGAAGGCACGGTCGATCTTCAACTCCGCCGCCGGCATGCGCTTGAGGTAGAGCAGGCTGGAATAGCCGGTGCCGAAATCGTCAATGGCGATCTTCAACCCCATCGCGGTCAACTGGTTGAGCACGTCCAGGCTGGCCTCGACATCCTTCATCGCCGTGGTCTCGGTGACTTCCAGGGTCAGGCAGGTCGGGTCGATGCCATGCTCCTGGATGATCCGTCGCACCGTCTCCACCAGCACCGGCGAATCGAACTGCAGCGGCGACAGGTTCACCGCCATCGTCCATTCCCGGTTGCCGGCGTCATGCCATTGCCGCAGCTGCCGGCAGGCCTGGTCCAGCACCCAGTCGCCGATCGGCAGGATCAACCCGCTGCGCTCGGCGATGGGAATGAACATGTCCGGCGCCAGCATGCCCAGCTCCGGGTGCTGCCAACGCAGCAATGCCTCGGCGCCGATCACCCGCTGGCCACCGGCGTCGAACTTGGGCTGGTAGTGCAGCACCAGCTCGTCGTTCTCCACCGCCTTGCGCAGGTCCTGCAGCAGGCGCAGCTGGCGATTGGCGTTGACCTGCATGGCCGGGGTGAAGAAGGTGTAGCCGTTCCGGCCCAGCCGCTTGGTGTGGTACATGGCCACGTCGGCATGGGCCATCAGTTCGCGCTCGTTGCGCGCGTCGCTGGGGTACAACGCGATGCCGAGGCTGGCACTGACCTGCAGCTCCGCCGCGTCGATCAGGAACGGCTGCGCCGCCGCCGCGACGATGCGCTCGGCCACCAGCAGCGCGTCGTCCGGGCCTCCCACGCCCAGCGCCATCACGAACTCGTCGCCGCCCAGCCGCGCGAACGTGTCCTGCGGCCCGAGCAGCGCGCCGATGCGGCGTGCCACCGCCACCAGCAGGCGATCACCGAGATGGTGGCCATAGGCATCGTTGACCGTCTTGAAGCCGTCCAGGTCACAGAAGATCACCGCGACCATGCGTCCTTCCTGCTGGGCGCGCTTGATCGCCTGGCCCATGCGGTCCTGCAGCAGCATGCGGTTGGGCAGCTGGGTCAACGGGTCATGCAGCGCCGCCTGCACCAGCTTCTGGTTGGCGTCGGCCAGCGAGTCGGCCAGCACGCCGGTGCGCTCGCGCATGCGACGGTCGAACAGCGAGGCCACCGTGGCGATGCCCAGCGTGGCCACCGTGGTGACGATCACCAGCACCGCCAGCCAGCGCGTGTCGATGCCGCCGGCGCTCACCGCGCCACAGATGCTGCCCTCCGGGAAGCGCGCGGCGGCCATGCCGGTGTAGTGCATGCCGACGATGGCAACCCCCATCAGCAGCGACGCCATCGCGCGCATGTACAGCGTATTGCGGCGCTCGTTGCGCAGCCGGAAGGCGATCCACAATGCCGCGCCCGCCGCGCCGATGGCGACCATGATCGAGGCGAGGAACCAGCCGGGGTGGTAGTCGATGCCCGGCTGCATGCGCAGCGCGCTCATGCCCAGGTAGTGCATGGCCGCGATCGCCAGCCCCATCAGCACCGCACCGGCCAGCAGCCGCAGGCCCTGCAGGCTGGGGCGCGACACCAGCCACAGCGCATAAGCCGACGCGCCCACCGATACCGCCAGTGACCACAGCGTCAGCGCCAGGTCGTAGCCCAGCGGGATCGGCAGGTCGAAGGCCAACATGCCGATGAAATGCATCGACCAGATGCCCAACCCCATCGCCACCGCGCCGCCCAGCAACCACCAGCGCGCGACCCTGCCCTGCGCCGTGGCCAGCCGCCCGGCCATGTCCAACGCGGTGTACGACGCCAGCACGGCGACCACTATCGAAAAGCCGACCAGGGTGTGGTCGTAACGGGCAATCATCATCACGGGTCTTTCAACACACTCATTCGCACGCCCCGATATCGGCCACGCGCGGGAATACTTGCGGGCAAACAAAAGGGCGGGAAACCCGCCCTTCCGCGTTGCCTGCCTCGCGCCCGCTTACCGGGCGTCGATCGCGCTGCCGGTGACCGGCTCGGTCCCCAGTGGCGAGGACGGATCCATCACCGTCACCGTCTCCACCGAGCCGTCCGGCCACACGATCTGGAAGCTGCTGCCCGGCTGCAGCGTGGAGAACGGCGCGCCACTCTGCGCGCGGTAGATGGCCGCGGCCTGGCTGGCACCGGCGCGACGGGTGTCGATGTCCGATTTCACGGTGGTGAGCTTGACCTTGCTCATCGCACGGTAACGATCCTCGTAGGTATCGATCAGCACCACTCCCACCGCACCGGCGGAGTAGGCGACGAACAACACCACCCAGACCCAGAACTTGGCTCCATGGACGAACTGACGATAATTCATCGCTTACCTCCCCGCGCACCGCGCAGGCTGTCTACCAGCTGGTTCATTCTTCCCTCGCTCTGCCGTGGCACGGCGGCGTCATACACGAACGATTCGAAATCCTGGCCTGGATCCTTGGAGCAGATCCCGCCGTTGGCGCAATAGCTTGTCATCAACATGCTGTTCGGCCCGCAGGCCAACCCCAACCGGCAGGCCGCAACCTGCCAGGCCAGCTGGGAAAACTGGTCGCCCGCCACCATCCCGCGGTAGGCATCATCGCCGGCGGCTGTGACACCCATTGCAGAGGACACCGCCAGGAAGGCTTCCGGATCCTGCGAGTTCAGCACGCGCTCGACCAGGCCACGGCGGTAGTCCGCATCACGCTTGAGCGGCTCCCCCATCGCCAGCAGCGCGGCCTCGGCGGCCAGGTTGCCGGCCGCTGCGGCCTGCTGGCGCTCCTGCAGGATCACGCCACGGCCGATCGCATCGGCGGCGGTGAAGCCCACGCAGCCCACGCTGACGCGCTCACGCGCGGCGTTCAGGCCGGGCACGTCGCTCAGGCCCATGCTGGCCAGCGTGCTGCTGTCCAGCGCATACCCGCGCGGGTCCATCGCATAGACACCGCAGTAATCATGAATGCGGCTGACCATCCATGCCGCTTCCGCATCGCCGGCATCGGCGGCGGCACGCAGCTCGCGGGCAAATGCGTACAGGTCGCGCCCGCGCTCGAACACCGCACGCAGGTCCACCGGCAGGCCGGGGCCGATCGCGGTGGATGCGGCCACTTCCGGCTGCGCCGGGCCGCTGCTGAAGCCGTTGGCGTTGCTCACCTCCGCACCGGCACCGACGGCCGCCAATTCAGCGTTGCCACCGCCGCCGGCATGCAGCCCGATGCCACCGCGATAGCCGAGCACGCCCAGCAGCACCGCAACGGGCAGCGCCAGCAGGTACCAGGGCTTTTTGGCAAGCAGGGAGAACATCCGGAGGCAGGGACAGGACGGCCGAGTGCAGGGCGCAAGTGTAGCAATGGACTGGCGTGTGGATGTCAACAGCCCCGGCCGCGCGCAATCCGGGCCCGCCTCGTCTAGGATGCGTGCCCTGTCCTGCCGCTGCCGTCCCCCGCCATGCCCTTCCTCGAACTCACCCTGCGCTGCACCGAAACCACCCAGCCCCGTTACGAGAATGCACTCGACGACGTGGGTGCGCTGGCGGTGACCATGCTCGACGCCGATGCCGACACCAGCAACGAGCGCGCGATCCTGGAGCCGGGCGTGGGCGAGACCCCGCTGTGGAACGACCTGGTGCTGACCGCGCTGTTCCCGGCCGATACCAACGGCCTGGCCCTGCTGGCCGCACTGGAGGCATTCGACCCGGGCCTGGACTGGAGCAGCGCCAGCTTCCGCGCGGTCCAGGACGAGGACTGGGAACGCGCCTGGCTGGACCAGTTCCAGCCGATGTCGTTCGGCCAGCGCACCTGGATCGTGCCGTGGAACCATGACCTGCCGGAAGCGGCACAGGCCGCCGAGGCCGCCGTGGTGCGACTGGACCCGGGCCTTGCCTTCGGCTCCGGTACCCATCCGACCACCGCCCTGTGCCTGCGCTGGCTCGACCAGCTCTCGGCCGAAGGCGAACTGGAAGGCCGCACCGTGCTCGACTTCGGCTGTGGCTCCGGCATCCTGGCCCTGGCCGCGCTCAAGCTCGGCGCGGGTGCGGCGGTGGGCGTGGACAACGACCCGCAGGCGCTGATCGCCACCGCCGACAACGGCGAGCGCAACGGCGTGCATATCGCCGCCTACCTGCCCGAGGACGAACCGGTCGCCACCTATCCGGTGGTGGTGGCCAACATCCTGGCCTCGGCGCTGGACGCCCTGGCCGAACTGCTGGCCACGCGCGTGGCCACCGGCGGGCGGATCGCCCTGTCCGGCATCCTGCATGGCCAGGAGGGCGAACTGCTGGAACGCTATGCGGCCTGGTTCGACCAGCTTGAGGCGGTGCAGGACGGCGACTGGATGCGCATCACCGGCGTGCGCCGTGCTTGAATGGGCGCATTGCCCCGTCACCGCCTGACATGAGCGACAAACCCACGCCATCGCAACCGTCACTGGCCACCTTCCTGCAGGGCCAGGCACCGGCCACGGCACCGCTCCCGGCGGAGCCCGTTGCGCCCGTCGCATCGGATCAGGAGGCCGCGCAGGCGCTGCACGAGGGCGGCGATATCACCATTGCCGATGACCTGATTCCATCGCAGCAGGCCAACAGCGACACGCTGGACGAGGAACCGGCCCCGCCGGTCCCTGCGGTGACCGCTCCCAGCTTCATGCGTACCGAGCGTCAGGCCGGCGCACCGCCGCGTGCGACGCCGCGCTGGCAATGGGGCGTGGTCGCCGCGCTGGGGCTGTTGCTGCTGGTGCAGGTGCTGGTCGCCGACCGCGCCCGGCTTGCCGCCGATGCCGGCACCCGGCCCCTGGTCAGCGCCCTGTGCACGGTGCTGCGCTGCACCCTGCCGGCATGGCATGAGCCCAGTGCCTACAGCATGCTCAGCCGCGAGATCCGCCCGGTGCCGGGCCAGCCGGGCGTCCTGCAGGTGCAGGCCAGTTTCCGCAATGAAGCGCGTTGGGAGCAGGCATGGCCAGCGCTGCGGCTGTCGCTGTCCGACGCCGATGGCCGGGTGATCGGCCGGCGCACACTGCAACCGGCGGAGTACCTGGGCCCGGCTGCCGATGCGCAGGGCCGGTTGGCGCCCGGACAAAGCGCGCAGGTGTCCTTCCGGCTGCGCGAACCGGCCGCCGCGACGGTCGCCTTCAGCTTCGAATTCCAGTAACTGGAGGAACAACGGCGTGGCGGGCTGCCGGCCCACGCGCTAGACTCCTCCCCCCACGCCGGGCCAAGCGCGCCCGACTCCGTCGAATTTGCGGGAACTCCCTTGAACGCTGCCCCCACACGTCCTGACATCAGTCGTGGCGCTGCAAAGCCGCCGCTTCGTGAACACGTCGCCCAGTCCGTCCGCCGCTACCTGCGCGATCTGGACGGCTGTGACGCCGATGACGTGTACGAAATCGTCCTGCGCGAGATGGAAATCCCGTTGTTCGTGGAAGTTCTCAACCATTGCGAAGGCAACCAGAGCCGCGCCGCCGCGCTGCTGGGCATCCACCGCGCCACCCTGCGCAAGAAGCTCAAGGAATACGGGCTGGCCTGAGCCGCCCCGCCCGGTCGCGCGCAGCCACGCTGCGCTGAAGCGTTCACCGGGTACTTCCGCCGGGCATGGCTCGGCGCCACCTGCCCCTTGTCGGCAGATGCAACCTCCCAGCCACAGGTCACGGATGTGACGGCCCGGCTACAATACCGGCCCGCTTCCGCTGCCCCCTGTCCCCATGTCTGCTGATCTGCTGCCCGTCCGCCGGGCCCTGCTGTCCGTTTCCGACAAGACCGGTCTGGTCGAACTGGCCCGCGCCCTGGCCGCCCGCAACGTCGAGCTGCTCTCCACCGGCGGTACCGCCAAGGCGATCCGCGACGCCGGCCTGCCGGTCACCGACGTCTCCGATGTCACCGGCTTCCCGGAAATGATGGACGGGCGGGTCAAGACCCTGCACCCGCTGGTGCATGGTGGCCTGCTCGGCCGCGCAGGCACCGACGATGCGGTGATGGCCGAACACGGCATCGCGCCGATCGACCTGCTGGTGCTGAACCTGTATCCGTTCGAGTCGGTCACCGCCAAGGCCGACTGCACCCTGGCCGACGCGGTGGAGAACATCGACATCGGCGGCCCCGCCATGCTGCGCAGCGCCGCGAAGAATTTCGCCCGCGTCGCCGTGGCCACCAGCCCGGACCAGTACGACGCCCTGCTGGCCGAATTGAATGCCCACGACGGCAAGCTGTCGGCCGCCAAGCGATTCGAGCTGTCGGTGGCCGCGTTCAACCGCGTCGCCCAGTACGACGCGGCGATCAGCAACTACCTGTCCGCAGTCAGCGACACCACCGCCGCGGTACCGGTGCGCGAGGAATACCCGGCGCAGATGAACTCCACCTTCGTGAAGGTGATGGACCTGCGCTACGGCGAGAACCCGCACCAGAGCGGTGTGTTCTACCGCGACCTGTGGCCGGTACCGGGCACGTTGGCCACCTTCGTGCAGCTGCAGGGCAAGGAACTGAGCTACAACAACCTGGCCGACGCCGATGCCGCATGGGAATGCGTGCGCCAGTTCGACGTGCCGGCCTGCGTCATCGTCAAGCACGCCAACCCCTGCGGCGTGGCCGTGGCCGCCGATGTCGGCGCCGCGTATGAGATGGCCTACAACACCGACCCGACCAGCGCCTTCGGCGGCATCCTGGCCTTCAACCGCACGCTGGATGCGGCCACCGCCAAGGCCATCCTCGACCGCCAGTTCGTCGAAGTGCTGATCGCCCCGGACTACGAGCCGGCCGCGCTGGAGTACGCCACCAAGAAGGCCAACGTGCGCGTGCTGCGCATCCCGGCCGGTGAGGCGCGCAACAACTACGACACCAAGCGCATTGGTTCGGGCCTGCTGATCCAGAGCGCCGACAACCGCGACATGACCACCGATGAGCTGAAGACGGTGACCCAGCGTGCACCGACCACCGCCGAGCTGCGCGACCTGCTGTTCGCCTGGCGCGTGGCCAAGTACGTCAAGTCCAACGCGATCGTCTACGCCAAGGACGAGCGCACCATCGGCGTGGGCGCCGGCCAGATGAGCCGCGTGTACTCCGCGCGCATCGCCGGCATCAAGGCCGCCGATGCCGGGCTGGTGGTGCCGGGCTCGGTGATGGCTTCCGATGCGTTCTTCCCGTTCCGCGACGGCCTGGACGCCGCCGCCGAAGCCGGCATCACCGCGGTGATCCAGCCGGGCGGTTCGATGCGCGATGCCGAAGTGATCGCCGCGGCCGACGAACATGGCATCGCCATGGTGTTCACCGGCGTTCGCCACTTCCGTCACTGAGTACCGCGACGATGGCGACGGGGGTGTTTCTACGATCGGTTTCCCTGGGCGCCGTGCTCCTGCTGGCCGCCTGCCAGCAGGACAAGCCCGCCCCCGCCCAGGCGGAGGCGAAGGTGCCGGTGCTGCGCCACGACGACGCCGTGCTGGCACTGCTGCAGGAACGCTACGGCGCGCCTGCACAGCTGAAGGGACCCTGGGCGCAGCAGCTGACGGATCCGGACATGGATCACGTCCGCCCGATCCACCGCGACGTCTGCGCCGACCAGGCCGCGGTCATCGGCGGCAAGCGGTACCGCATGCTTGCGGTCTGCACCCACTACGATGACGCCACTTCCATCGAACTGGGCACCACCGATTTCATCGTGCTGCACGAAGCGGCCGACGGCCGCATGTCGTTGGCCGCCGAGCTGCCCGGACGTGCCAGTGGTGCCGGCGGGCAACCGGGCACGGTCAGCACGCTGCAGGTTGGCGCCGGTGCCTGGGCGTACCAGATCGACGACGAACTGGTCGCGGTCGGCTCGGTGATGCGCAATCGGGCCTGGCTGGTGTTCGACGGCGGCGACAAGGTGGCCGACGCCGGCTGGCTGCGCACCCACCTGGACGACCACAACGCCATCGAGTGCAACGACGCCGGGCACTGCTCGCACGGGCGCCTGGACCTCAACCTCGAGGTCCGCCTCGACGACAGCCAGCCCGGCCTTGCGTACTGGCCGTTGCAGGTACAGGAAAAAGGCAACGGCTGCCGCGGCCGTGTCAGCAAGACCCACGTCATCACCTACGAGCCTGCGCAGTCGCGCTACCCGATGCCTGCCGAACTGCAACTGGAGGGCTGTGCGAAGTGATCCGCAACGCGCACTGCATGCCGGCACCGGTCCGCGTGGCCACCTGAACCCTCCCGCTCCCTCCCCACAGGAACCGACCCCCATGAAAATCCTCGTCATCGGCTCTGGTGGCCGTGAACACGCCCTGGCCTGGAAGCTGGCGCAGTCCGCGCGCGTGAGCGAAGTGATCGTCGCCCCGGGCAATGCCGGCACCGCCACCGAAGGCAAGTGCCGCAACGTCGCGGTCAAGGTCACCGACATCGCCGGGCTGCTCAAACTGGCCCGGGACGAGGCCGTGGGCCTGACCGTGGTCGGCCCGGAAGTGCCGCTGGTGGCTGGCGTGGTCGACACCTTCCGTGCCGCCGGCCTGCGCATCTTCGGACCGACCGCCGCCGCCGCGCAGCTGGAAGGCAGCAAGGCGTTCGCCAAGGACTTCCTGGCCCGCCATGGCATTCCCACCGCGTACTACGCCGTGCACACCGAGGTTGATGCCGCGCTGGCCTACCTGCACGAGAAGGGTGCGCCCATCGTCATCAAGGCCGACGGCCTGGCCGCCGGCAAGGGCGTGATCGTGGCGATGACGCTGGACGAAGCCGAAGCCGCGGTGCGCGACATGCTCAGCGGCAATGCCTTCGGCGATGCCGGCGCGCGCGTGGTGATCGAGGAGTTCCTGGAGGGCGAGGAAGCCAGCTTCATCTCGATGGTCGATGGCCGCGTCGCGCTGCCGATGGCCACCAGCCAGGACCACAAGCGCGTGGGCGATGGCGACACCGGCCCGAACACCGGCGGCATGGGTGCGTACTCGCCGGCCCCGGTGGTGACGCCGGACGTGCACGCGCGGGTGATGCGTGAGGTGGTGGAACCGACCGTGGCCGGCATGATCGCCGACGGCGTGCCGTTCACCGGCTTCCTCTACGCGGGCCTGATGATCGACGCCAGCGGCGCGCCGAAGGTGATCGAGTTCAACGTGCGCTTCGGCGACCCGGAAACCCAGCCGGTGATGCTGCGCCTGCAGTCGGACCTGGTCGACTTGGTCGAAGCCGCCATCGACGGCGCGCTGGCCGGCGTGGACGCGCAATGGGATCCGCGCCCGTCGCTGGGCGTGGTGATGGCGGCAAAGCCGTACCCGGAAACGCCGATCACCGGCGACGTCATCAGCGGCCTGGCGGACGTGCCGGGCAGCGCCAAGGTATTCCATGCCGGTACCGCGCTGGATGCCGACGGCAACGTGGTCAGCGCCGGCGGCCGCGTGCTGTGCGTGGCCGCGCTGGGCGACAGCGTGTCCGATGCGCAGCAGCATGCCTATGCAGGCGTTGCGAAGATCCACTGGGCCAACGAGTTCCATCGCAACGACATCGGCTGGCGCGCGATCGCGCGCGAGCAGCAGTAAGGCATCGGCGTGACGGAAGACGAAAAGGGCGGCCTTGAGGCCGCCCTTTTTTGTTGCATCCATTTATTGACGAATTGAAGCACGTCACTTTGGGGCGAGAAGCACACAGCGCAGCGCTGCCCTCATCCGCCCTTTCGGGCACCTTCTCCCGCAGACGGGAGAAGGGAGGGTCCCGATCATCCTTGCTTCTCCCGCATTGCCGGGCAGTTCATGCCCGGCAGGACGAACGCGCGGAAGCGAAGCGCAGGCAGGCGTGCCGGAGCCGGTGATTCTTCCCTTCTCACGCCAGCGGGAGAAGGTGCCCAAAGGGCGGATGAGGGCGGCCTTTGCTTCTGCCCCGCCCCCCAGCCCTCACTCCCTCAGCGATGCACGCTGCCGATGCTCGCCGCCGGGTAACGCGCACCGGCGGCCACGTCCACCGGGAACACCGCGTCGATGCGGGCCAGCTCGTCGGCATCCAGCACCACGTCGAGCGCACCCAGGTTTTCCTCCAGGTAGGCCAGGCGCTTGGTACCCGGGATCGGCACCAGGTCATCGCCCTGGGCCAACACCCAGGCCAATGCCAGCTGCCCGGGGCTGATGCCCTTGGCGGCGGCAATCGCGTTGACCTGCTCCACCAACGCAAGGTTGCGGGCGAAGTTCTCGCCCTGGAAGCGCGGCGAATTGCGCCGGTAATCGCCGTCCTCGAAATCCTCCGGGCTGCGGATCGCACCGGTCAGGAAGCCACGCCCCAGCGGTGAGTACGGCACGAAACCAATGCCCAACTCGCGCACCGTATGCAACACGCCGTTGTGCTCGGGCTCGCGCGACCACAGCGAATACTCGGTCTGCAGCGCGGTGATCGGATGCACCGCATGCGCGCGACGGATGGTCTCCGGCGCCGCCTCGGACAGGCCCAGGTAGCGCACCTTGCCCTGCTCGACCAGCCGCGCCATCGCCCCCACGGTGTCCTCGATCGGCACATTCGGGTCCACGCGGTGCTGGTAGTACAGGTCGATGTGGTCCACGCCCAGCCGCTGCAGGCTGGCCTCGCATGCGGCCTGCACGTACTCCGGGCGGCCATCCACGCCACGCGCCTGCGGGTCATAGGCATCCAGGCGCACGCCGAACTTGGTGGCCAGGAACACCTGCGCGCGGCGATCGGCGATCGCACGCCCGACCAGCACCTCGTTGGTATGCGGGCCGTACATGTCGGCGGTGTCGAGCAGGGTGACGCCACGCTCCAGCGCACGATGGATCACCTGGATCGCCGCCGCGTCATCGCCACGGCCGCCATAGAACGCACTCATGCCCATGCAGCCAAGGCCAAGGGCGGAAACAACCGGGCCGTCACGGCCCAATACGCGGGTCTGCATCGTCGACTCCAGGGATCAGGGGGATGGCCACTGTAGGCCGCGCCCGGCAGGCGATAAACCCGCATAATCGGGACTGACCATGAAGCCAGACCGCACAATCGACCCTGCCCTGCTGCCCGCGTTGGTCGCCTTCACCTGCGTGGCCCGGCTGGCCAGCTTCCGCCAGGCGGCAGCGGAACTGGGCGTGTCACCCTCGGCGCTGTCGCAGACCATCCGCAGCCTGGAGCGCCGCCTGGGCACCCGCCTGCTGCAGCGGACCACGCGTACCGTCGGGCTGACCGAGCCCGGCCAGCGTCTTCTGCAGGAAACGGTGCCGGCACTGGCGCGCATCGGTGGGGCGCTGCAGGCGGTGGAGGAGAGCCGTGACGTTCCCGGCGGCCAATTGCGCATCACCACCCCGCGCTTCCCGGCCGAGCACCTGCTGCTGCCGTTCCTGCCCGGCTTCCACGCCCGCTACCCGCAGGTGCAGGTCGAGCTGTCGGTGCAGCCGGCCATGGTCGATGTCGTGGCCGAAGGCTTCGATGCCGGCATCCGCCTGGGCGAATCGCTGGCCGCCGGGATGATCGCCGTGCCGCTGGGGCCACCGCTGCAACTGGTGGTGGTGGGCGCACCGTCCTACCTGCGACGGCATGGCGTCCCGGACCGCCCGGAAGCACTGGTCGAGCATGCCTGCATCCGCCACCGCAGCAGCGATGGCCGCATCATGGCCTGGGAGTTCAGCCGCGACGGCCGCGATTTCCATGTCGAAGTCGACGGCCCGCTGCTGCTCAACGACAGCCACCTGGCGCTGCAGGCCACGCGCAGCGGCCTGGGCCTGCAGCAGGTGTTCGCGCACACCGTACGCGCCGACATCACCGCCGGCCATCTGCAAGCGGTGCTCCAAGCCTGGCAACCGCCTTTCGCCGGCTTCCACCTCTACTACCCGTCGCGCGACCAGCTCGCCCCCAAGCTGCGGGTGTTCATCGACTTCATGCGCGCGGCGAACCGGTAGCGCCGCGGCGTGCCGGCGCGCTAGCGGGTTGCGCCGGCCTCCAGGTAATCCGTGGTCACCTGCAACATCGCCGCCATGCCGTTGGCCAAGGCTGCTTCGTCCAACAGGAAACGCGGCGAATGATTGGCCGGTGCCTGTGCCGGATCGATCCCGGCACCGGTCGAACCCACCAGGAAATAGAACCCCGGCACGCGGTTGGCGAACTGCGAGAAATCCTCGGCGATGGTCTGCAAAGGCATCTCCACCACCTGCCCGGCACCGGCCACCTTTTCCAACGACGGCCGCACCCGCTGCGACAACACCGGGTCATTGATCGTCGCCGGTGCGTTGTTGACCACGGTCAATGCCGCGGTGGCGCCGGCGGCATGCGCGTAATCGGTGGCGATGCGCTCGAAGCGCGCGATCACGTCCTCGCGCACCTGCGCATCGAAGGTGCGCAGCGTACCCACCAGCGTGGCCTGCTCGGGAATGATGTTGAAGCGCACGCCACTGTTGAACTGGCCGGCGGTCAGCACCACCGGGGTCTGCGCGATGTTGACCTGGCGCGCGATCATGCTCTGCGTGCCCAGCAGCACCTGCGCGCCCACGGTGATCGGGTCCACCCCATCCCACGGCCGCGAGCCGTGCGTCTGCCTGCCGGTGACGGTCAGCGACCACTCATCGGCCGAGGCCAGCAGCGGCCCCGACCTGAAACCGATCTGCCCCACCTGCAGGCCGGCCCACACATGCAGGCCGAACGCGGCTTCCGGGGTGAAGTCCCGCAGCAGGCCTTCGTCGAGCATCAGCTTGGCGCCGAACGGCGCACCGGGCACGGCCGGACCCTCCTCGGCCGGCTGGAACACGAACATCACCTCGCCCGGCAGGCTGTCGCGGCGTGCTGCCAGCGCCTGCGCCACCCCCAGCAGGATCGCCACGTGCGCATCGTGGCCGCAGGCATGCATCACCCCCACCGGCTGGCCGCGATAGGTCGCCGTCACCTGCGAGGCGAACGGCAGGCCGGTCTCCTCGCGCACCGGCAGCGCATCCATGTCGGCGCGGATCAGGATCTTCGGCCCCGGTCGGCCGCCCTTGAGCACCGCGGCCACGCCGGTGCCGGCGATGCCGGTGCGCGGCTGCAGCCCCAGCGCGCGCAGGTGCCTGGCCACGAGGTCGGCGGTGCGACGTTCCTGCCCGCCCAGCTCCGGATGCTGGTGCAGGTCACGTCGCCATGCCTGCAGCTGCGGCGTGGCGGCCTGCACCGCCTGACTGACCTCGGCCGAGGGTTGTGCCTGCCCCCAGGCCGGCACCGTCATCAGCACGGCCACAAGCATGCCCATGCGACGCTGTCTCATCCCATTCTCCTTTCAATGCCAACCCGGTGATGGTAATCGTGTCGATGCCGCACGCTTCCTCCACCGCAATGGCCTTGCCTTCTGTCGATATGCCCCGCCTCGAACGCCAGCTCGGCCAGCTCTGGGCCCACGAAAAAGCCAGCTATGGCCTGCGCGTGTTCATCGCCCTGGCCACCGTGCTCGCCTATGGCTGGTACGACGACCAGATCGCCGCCATCCCCGGCCTGTTCCTGGGCATCATCGCCAGCGCCATCGCCGAGACCGACGACAACGGGTGGGGGCGCACCAAATCGGTCCTGCTCTCGCTGCTGTGCTTCGGCGCGGCCGCCGCGTCGGTGGTGTACCTGTTCCCGCACCCGCTGCCGTTCATCGGCGCGCTGGCACTGGCCGCCTTCGGCCTGACCCTGCTCGGCGCGCTGGGTGAACGCTATGCCTCGATCGGCCAGGCCACGGTGACGCTGGCCATCTACACCATGCTGGCGATGGACCAGCTCAAGGCCCCGGACATGGCCTGGCGCGAGGTGGCACACCTGTTGATCGGCGCTGCGTGGTACGGCGCGCTGTCGATCCTGTGGACGGCGATGTTCGCCAACCGCCCGGTACGTGAGCGGCTGGCACGGCTGTTCTTCGAGCTGGGCCGTTTCCTGCAGCTCAAGGCCGATCTGTTCGAGCCGGTGCGGCACAGCAACCTGGAAGCGCGGCGGTTGGTGCTGGCCGAGCAGAACGTGCGCGTGGTCGAGGCGCTGAACACCGCCAAGACCGCCATCCTCAGCCGCTTCGGCCGCTCCGGCCGGCCCGGCGTGCAGTCTGGCCTGTACTTCCGCCTGTACTACATGGCACAGGACTTCCACGAGCGCGCCAGCTCCTCGCACTACCCCTACGAGGCGCTGGCCGAGACGTTCTTCCACAGCGACGTGCTGTACCGCTGCCGGCGCCTGCTGTCGCTGCAGGGCAAGGCCTGCCAGGCGCTGGGCCAGGCCATCCGCCTGCGCCAGCCGTTCGACTATGGCGAACAGGCACGCCAGGCCGGCCAGGACCTGCATGAATCCCTGCAGTACCTGCGCGAGCAGCAGCGCCCGCACTGGGCGCGCCTGCTCGGCTCGCTGCAGTTGCTGGCACACAACCTGGCCAGCATCGAGCGCCAGTTGTCCGAAGCCTCGCTGGCCGACACCCCGCTGGAAGGCGTGGACACCCGCCTGCGCGATTCCTCGCCGCACACCTTGCGCGAAATGGCCACGCGCCTGCGCCAGGCACTCACCCCCGGCTCGCTGCTGTTCCGCCACGGCCTGCGCATCGCCCTGGCGTTGATCGCCGGCTATGCGGTGCTGAAGCTGGTGCACCCGGAGAACGGCTACTGGATCCTGCTGACCATCGTGTTCGTGTGCCGGCCGCATTTCGGTGCCACCCGGCGGCGCCTGTTCGAACGCATTGGCGGCACCCTCGCCGGCCTCGGCGTCACCTGGGCGGTGCTGCAGTTGTTCCCCGGCACCGAGCTGCAGCTGCTGCTGGCATTGGCCGCGGCACTGCTGTTCTTCTTCACCCGCACCGACCGCTACCTGGTCGCCACCGCCGCGATCACGGTGATGGCGCTGGTCTGCTTCAACCTGCTCGGCAATGGATTCGTGCTGATCTGGCCACGCCTGTTTGACACCCTGATCGGCTGCGCGATCGCCGCGCTGGCCTCGCTGCTGATCCTGCCCGACTGGCAGGGCCGGCGCCTGCACCGGGTGATGGCGCAGGTGCTGGCCACCAGCAATGCCTACCTGGAGCAGGTGCTGGGCCAGTACCGCAGTGGCATGCGCGACGACCTGCCCTACCGCATTGCCCGCCGCGACATGCACAACGCCGACGTCGCGCTGTCGGTGGCACTGTCCAACATGTTGCGCGAGCCCGGCTATGCGCGCGGCAACCTCGATGGCGGCTTCCGCTTCCTCGCCCTGTCCAACACCCTGCTCAGCTACCTGTCCGCGCTGGGTGCACACCGCGCGCAATCGGCCAGCGTCGATGCCGACCCGATCATCGATGCCGGCCACCGTCAGCTGCAGCAGTCGCTGGCACAACTGGCCGACGCGCTGGGCCGGCGCGAGGCAGCCTCGCCGCAGGAAGAGGAAATCGCCCTGGCCGATGCGCTGGAACAGGTGCCCGATGACATCGACGACAAGGCACGCCTGGTCCGCACCCAACTGGCGTTGATGCTGCGCCTGCTGCCGCGGCTGCGCGGCACCGCCGCCGAAGCCATCCAACCCCGCCAGCGGTAGCGCCGGGCCACGCTGCGCTGCACGCCATCGCGTACCACCGCCCGGGCGTGGCCCGGCGCTACCGGGCCGTTGCGCCCGCGCCCGCCCTGGCCGGCAGGAAGAACACGCCTACGCCCACCAGCGCCAGCACCATGCCGACCATGCACACCCCCATCCAGCCGTGCGACGTCCAGGCCGCGGTGCCCAGCGCCGAGCCGGTGGCACCGCCGATGAAGTAGCAGGTCATGTAGGCCGAGGTGATGCGGCTGCGCGCGTTTTCATCCAACTGGTAGATCACGCTCTGGTTGTTGATGTGCACCGCCTGCACGGCGACATCCAGCAGCAGTACGCCCACCACCAGCGCCGCCAGCGAGACCGGCGCCAGCAACAGCACGCCCCACGAGGCCAGCATCATCACCAGGCCTCCGCCGGCCACCCAGCGCCCGTAGCCACGATCACTCAGACGACCGGCGCGGCTGGCCGCCAGCGCACCGGCGGCCCCGACCAGGCCGAACAGGCCGATGGTGGCGATCGAATAGCCATAGGCCGGCCCGGACAGCAGGAACGCCAACGGCGTCCAGAACACGCTGAACCCGGCAAACAGCAACGCACCGAGCAGCGAACGCTGGCGCAGCACCGGCTCGTCGCGCAGCAGGGCCAGCACCGAGCCGATCAGGCGCGGATAGGACAGCTGCGTGCTGGGCCGATGCGCCGGCAGCAACAGGGCCAGCGCCAACGCCGACAGCAGCAGCGCCACGCAGGCCACCCAATAGATCGTGTGCCACGAACCGATCCCGGCCAGCACGCCGGAGGCCGTGCGGGCCAGCAGGATGCCCAGCAGCAGCCCGGCCATGATCGTGCCGACCACGCGACCGCGGTGCTCCGGGGCGGTCAGCGTCGCCGCGTGCGGCACGATCACCTGCGCGGCCACCGCGCACAACCCGCTCAGGCCGGTGCCCACCAGCAGCTGGCCCAGGTGTCCGGCGCTGCCGCTGATCGCCAGCCCTACCGCGGCCAGCACGAACAGGCCGACGATCAATCGCCGCCGTTCGACGCGGTCACCCAGCGGCACGATCAACAACAGGCCGGTGGCATAGGCCAACTGCGCGGTGGTCACCACCCAGCCGGCCTGGCTGGCGCTGACCTTGAAATCACCGGCCAGCAGTTGCAGCAGTGGCTGGGCGTAGTAGTTGCTGGC
Source organism: Stenotrophomonas sp. LARHCG68 (assembly GCF_052871705.1). NCBI lineage: Bacteria > Pseudomonadati > Pseudomonadota > Gammaproteobacteria > Lysobacterales > Lysobacteraceae > Stenotrophomonas > Stenotrophomonas sp. LARHCG68. The sequence continues at coordinate 152,862 of NZ_JBIXJV010000002.1, forward strand.
CACGATCAGGCCGGTCGCGATGGCCAGCAGCAGTACCCGCGATTGCGGCAGGGTCGGGGCGGAAGTGGGGGAGGAGGACATGGCTGCGGTCGCCGGGGGAAAGTGCACGCAGTCTGGCTCCCACCCTTGAATGACACAAATGTATTGTTTTCATTCAATCCATCTGTTTCAGTGATGGCATGTTCACCCTGCGCCAGCTGGAATTCGCCGTGGCCGTGGCCGAGGAAGGCAGCTTCACCGCCGCTGCCAGCCGCTGCCACACCGTGCAATCGGGGCTGAGCCACCAGATCGCCCGGCTGGAGGAGGCCCTCGGTGCGCGCCTGTTCGAACGCGGCCCACGCCGGGTGCGGCTGACCAGCGCCGGCGAGGTGTTCGTGCGCAATGCCCGGCTCACCCTGCAGGCGGCCGCCCGCCTGCAGGAGGAAATGGCACTGGCGCTGGGCAGCGTGCGCGGCCGCATCAACATCGGCCAGATCACCTCGCTGCACGTGGTCGACGTCCCGGCACTGCTGGCTACCTTCCGCGCCGCCCATCCCGCGGTGGACGTGCACCTGCGGGTGGGCATGAGCGAGGCGCTGCTGGCCGACCTGGCCGAAGGCCTGCTCGACGTGGCCCTGGTCGGGGTCGGCCCGCAGGTACCGCTGCCGCCGCAACACCGCCTGCTGCACGAGGAGGGGCTGTCGATGGTGCTGCCGCCCGGGCATCCGCTGGCGGCGTTGGAGCGCATCCCGCTGCAGGCGCTCGACGGCCAGCCCTACGCCACGCTGGTGCCCGGCGCCGGCGTGCGCCGCCTGGTCGATGACGCCCTGCTTGGCCGCGACATCCACCCGCAGCTGCAGTACGAAGTCACCCACGGCGAGTTGCAGCGGCAGCTGGTCGCGGCGGGGCTGGCGGTCTCGGTGACGCCAGCCAGCATGGCCGAAAACATGCACGGCGTGATCGCCCGGCCGCTGGACGAACCCTTCCAGTTCCGCACCTGCGCGGTCTGGCGGGCCGATCCCACCCCGGCCGCGCGCGCCCTGCTGGCGCTGCTGCCCTCGCCCAAGGGCTGACCCGGCTCTGCTAATGTGCCGCGCAGCACCGAGGAGACACGATGTCCGGCCACAACCAGTTCGCCCTGCTCAAGCAACGGCGCTTCCTCCCGTTCTTCATCGTCCAGGCGCTGGGCGCCTTCAACGACAACATCTACCGGCAGGCGATCATCGGCCTGCTGTTCTTCCTCGGCGTCAGCACCGAAGAACGCACGCTCTACACCAACCTGGCCCCGGCGCTGTTCATCCTGCCGTACTTCCTGTTCTCGGCGCTGGCCGGGCAGGTCGCCGAGCGCATGGAGAAGCAGAAGCTCATCGTGGTCACCACCACGATGGAAATCGTGATCATGGCGCTGGCCGCGGTCGGCTTCCTGACCCAGAGCATGCCGGTCCTGCTGGTCGCGCTGTTCTGTACCGGCCTGCAGTCCACGCTGTTCGGGCCGGTGAAGTACTCGGTGCTGCCCTCCATCCTCAAGCCGGAGGAGTTGACCGGCGGCAACGGCCTGGTCGAGATGGGCACCTCCATTTCCATCCTCACCGGCATGATCGCCGGCGGCCTGATCTTCTCGCTGGCCGGCAGCCACGGGCCGGTCGTCGCGGCGGTGGCGATCATCGCGCTGGCCCTGGCCGGCAACACCGCCGCGCGCATGATCCCGCGGCTGGACGCCGGTGCGCCGGAGCTGAAGATCAACTGGAACCCGTGGACCGAATCGCTGGCGGTGCTGCGCCTGGCCAGGAAGCAGAAGGCGGTGCGCAACGCCATCCTCGGCGTGTCCTGGTTCTGGTTCTTCGGCACCGTGCTGACCGCCCAGCTGCCCACCTATGCCGTGGTCAACCTCGGCGGTGGCGACACCCTGTACATCTTCGCCCTGGCGCTGTTCTCGCTGGGCACCGGCGTCGGCTCGCTGCTGTGCGAGAAGCTGTCCGGGCGCATCGTCGAGATCGGCCTGGTACCGCTGGGCGCGTTCGGCATGAGCGTGTTCCTGTTGGACCTGTATTTCGCCCGCACCGGCGCGGTGACCGCGGCCGGGCTGGACGTGGCCGGCTTCCTGCAGCAGCCCGGCAGCGCGCGCATCGTCATCGACCTGCTCGGCATCGGCTTGTTCACCGGCTTCTTCGTGGTGCCGCTGTTCGCGCTGATCCAGAGCCGCACGCCCCGGTCGGAGATGTCGCGCGTGTTCGCCGCGCTCAACATCCAGAACTCCGGCTTCATCGTCGCCGCCGCCGTGCTTGGACTGCTGCTGCAGCTCAAGCAGCTGACCCTGTTCGGCTACACGCTGCCGCTGCCCGGCCTGACCATCCCACAACTGCTGCTGGTACTGGCCATCGCCAACGTGGTGGTGGCGGTCTACATCTTCAGCATCGTCCCCGAGTTCCTGATGCGCTTCCTCAGCTGGCTGATGGTGCGCACGCTGTACAAGCTGCGCGTCAGGGGCGTGGAGGACAACGTGCCGGACGAGGGTGCCGCGCTGATCGTCTGCAATCATGTCAGCTACATGGATGCATTGATCCTGTCGGCGACGATCCCGCGCCCGGTGCGCTTCGTCATGTACTACAAGATCTTCAACATCCCGGTGATGCGCTGGATCTTCCGTACCGCCAAGGCCATCCCGATCGCCAGCCCCAAGGAAGACGCCGCGCTGATGCAGCGTGCCTTCGACGAAGTCGATGCCGCGCTGGCCGAAGGCGAGCTGGTCTGCATCTTCCCCGAGGGCGCATTGACCCGCGATGGCGAGATCGCCGCCTTCAGGTCGGGCGTGGAGAAGATCCTGGCCCGCCGCCCGGTCCCGGTCGTGCCGATGGCCCTGAAGGGCATGTGGGCCAGCATGTGGAGCCGCCGCGATACCCGCCTGGGCCGGATGCGCGTGCCGCGCCGCTTCCGCGCGCACGTGGAGGTGGTCGCCGCCGCTCCCGTGAATGGGCAGGACACCGACGCCGCACGGCTGGAAACGCTCGTGCGGACGTTAAGAGGTGGTGAAGCGTAAGAGATCACGCTTTCCAGAAGTAGGACAACTGGATACCCTACCGCCCAAGCGTGCTGCAAGGGGATCGCGGCATGCCTCGCGAAAGGGGATTCATGGACCAGAACACCACCTCGACATTGCCAGTACCGCCACCGGCACCACCTGCCGCTCCGCAGCAGGTGCATCACTATTACCACCCGCACAAGTCCGGTGGCGTGGCTGCGTTGCTGGAAGTGGTGCCCGGCCTGTTCCAGGTGTTCGGCATCGGCCACCTGTATGCGGGCAACGTCGTCACCGGGCTGATCGTCATGTTCGGTTACTGGGCGCTGGCCTTCGTCAATTTCCTGCTGCTGTTCGTGTTCATCGGATGGATCACCTGGCCGCTGTGCTGGGTGGCCACCATGGTCATTTCGCCGATCATTGCCGCAAATTCCTGCAAGTCACGCTGATTTTTTCTACAAGGAGCTTTACGTGAATACCAGCAGTCCTGCCGTTTCCAACAACCTCGTCTGGGCGATCCTGTCCACCCTGTTCTGCTGCCTGCCGCTGGGCATCGTGTCGATCATCCATGCCGCCAAGGTCAACGGCCTGCTGGCTGCCGGCGATATCGCCGGTGCACGTGATGCCTCGGAAAAGGCCAAGAAGTGGGCCATCTACGCTGCCATCGCCGGCATCGTCGTGACCATCCTGTACTTCGTGCTGTTCACCATGCTGGGCCTGGGCGGCGCGATGAGCGGCGCTTCGAGCTACTGATGCACCTGGCCGGCCGGTTGCCCGCAACCGGCCGGTCCTGATCGACATGAAATTCCCGCAGCACCTGCTCCGTTACGCGCCCCTGGCCGCGATTGCCAGCATCAGCGCCGGTGCCGCGGTGATCCTGCGCCGGGTGGACCCGAACGTCCCCGGCAATCCACTCCCCGGCTGCCCGTTCTACGCCCTCACCGGCATCTGGTGCCCGGGCTGTGGCAGCACCCGCTGCCTGCACGCACTGGTCCACCTGGACCTTCCGCAGGCCATGGCGATGAACCCCCTGCTGGTGCTCTCGATCATCCCGGTACTGGTGATGGCCCTGCATGGCGCCGGCCTGTGGCCCGCGCGATGGCTGCCGCTGGTGCGGTTGTTCGCCCGGCCGATACCGTGGCTGGTGCTGGTGCTCGGCTACTGGGTCGCCCGCAACCTGCCCTGGTACCCCTTCAACCTGCTCGCCCCCGGCTGATCCGGTTGCCCCCGCAGGAGCGGCCTCGGCCGCGAAGCAGAAACTGCGTGCCGGTCCCGGCAGTACGTGTGATCACCTGCACGATGTCCCGCGTTCCGTGCCACTGAGAGTGCCTCGGCTTCGCGGCCGAGGCCGCTCCTGCGGGGGTCAGCCCACCCAGCCGGCAATCACCAACAGGGCCAGCAGCGCCATCCACAACAGCAGCATGCGCCAGACCAGGCTCATCGCATCGCGCAGCTCCGGGTAACGCTCGTCCGGGGCCATCTGCCCCGACAGGCGGGCTTCTTCGGCTTCATCCACCAGCTCGGCACCAACGCCGGCACGCGCCGCCTTGCCCACGAACGCCGACGACAGCGCCCAGCGGTTGCCGCCTGCCTGCCGCCACGCGGAGAACACCGTATCGAAGTTGCCGACCAGCGCCATCGCCAGGGTCATCAGCTGCGCCACTGGCCATTCCAGCACCGCCAGCAACCAGCCACCGCCTTCGCGGCTGGCCGGGCCCACCTGCGCGGACTGCGGCCCCTGCACCGACTGCGCCAGCAACCGGTACAGCACCACCGCGAACGGGCCCAGCAACAGGAACCAGAACAACGGCGCGAACCAGCGCCGCAGCGCATCGATGACGGTCGCCTCGACCAGCGACGGCGCGTCCTCGCGCAGGCTGCCGCCGGCGGCCTGCAGGTGGGATATCGCCAGATCGCGCGCGGGCGCGTCCTCGGCATCGATCACCGCCTCGACATCGCGGTCCAGGTCACGCGGGCCCCAGCACACCGCCAGCACCAGCACGCCGAACAGCAACGCCGGCAGCCCGTACAGGCGCTCGTCCAGCGCCCATTGCAGCAGCGCCACCAGCCCCACGCACGGCAGGATCGGCAGGGCCAACCAGTAGCGCCCGGCGCCCTCCTGGCCGGATTGCCCCTGCAGCCAGTGCATCCAGCGGCCGAACCAGCGCCAATCGCGCACGGTCGCCATCATGGCCGGGGCCAGATGGCCCACCACCAGCGCTGCGATCACTGCTACCAGGGTCGTGAACATGTGATTCCTCCGCTGGCGATTGTAGGCCCTGCCATCACATGGCGTACGCCCATCGCCACCGGATCAGCCTCCCTGCCGCTCGTACCAGTGCTGGACCAGGCTGCGCGCGATCGAGATGCGTGGCGGCAGCAGGATGCCCTGCCCGTCGTCGTTGGCCTCGCGCTGCAGCGCCGCACCGACCTCTTCGACGCTGAACCAGCGCGCGTCCTCCAGCTCGCCGTTGACACGTGGCGTGTCGTCCTCGGCGGTGGCCATGAAACCGACCATCAACGCCCCCGGGAACGGCCACGGCTGGGTTCCCAGGTAACGCGAGGCAAGCACCCGCACCTGCGATTCCTCGAACACCTCGCGGGCCACCGTCTGCTCGAAACTCTCGCCGGGCTCGACGAAGCCGGCCAGCACCGAATAGCGGCGCGGCGCCCAGCTGGACTGCCGCCCCAGCAACAGGCGGCCCTGGTTTTCCACCGCGACGATGATCGCCGGATCCACGCGCGGGTAATGCTCGGTGCCGCACTGGTCGCAATGGCCGATGAAGCCGGCGCGGCCAAAGCGGATCGCCGCGCCACAGACGCCGCAGAACCGGTTGCGCGAATGCCAGTACGACATCCCGCGCGCGTAACAGAAGATATCGGCCAGTTCCGGCGGCCAGGTGGCCGCGGCAAGCCGCAGGTCGATGCGCCCCGGCGCCTGCAGGGTCAGCCCGGTCGCCTCGGCGGCGAACCACGGGTGGCCATTGCCATCACGGCCCAGGAAGGTCGCCGCACCCGGCCCGCCGCCCAGTGCGTGGCCCTCGGCAATGAAGGGTTGCCCTTCGCCATCGGCGAATGCGGTGCCATCGGCATCCAGCACCAGCACCTTGGCCTGCGGCCACAGCCGCGCCAGCGCTTCGGCATCACCGCGCAGTGCATCGGCACGGTCCAGTGGCACGCCGGCAAAGGCGTATCCGGAAAATGTACGGTCAGGAGTCGACATCGCCCAGAGCCTGCCGCCAAAGCGCGCCCACCGCAAGCACGGCGATGCCACGCATGGCGTGGATCAGCGGATCAGACCGAGAAGCTGCTGCCGCAGCCGCAGGTGGTGCGGGCGTTCGGGTTGCGGATCACGAACTGCGCGCCGGTCAGGCTCTCGGTGTAGTCCACCTCGGCGCCCATCAGGTACTGCAGGCTCAACGGGTCGACCAGCAGGGTCACGCCCTCGGTGACCACCGCCAGATCGTCCTCGGCACGGTTCTCGTCGAACTCGAACCCGTACTGGAAGCCCGAGCAGCCACCGCCCTGGATGTAGACGCGCAGGGCCAGGGCGGCATTGCCCTCGTCCTGGATCAACTCGCGCACCTTCGATGCCGCCGAAGCCGTGAAGTTCAGCGGGCGGTCCAGGGACTGGTAATCAGGCGCCGGCTGGACGCCGGGCAGGGACACTAACGTACTCATGCTGCCCAGCATGGGGGCCGGGCAGCGGGCTTTCAAGCCTCGGAGGCTTCAGTTTTCTTCGCCTTGCCGGCCGGCTTGTCCTCCGGCGGCGGCAGCGCGGCCATGGCGGCCGCATGCACCAGGCGGCCATTGAGCTGCGCGCCGGCGCTCATCTCCACCACCTGGTAATGCACGTTGCCGGTCACCCGGGCGCTGGGGGTCAGCTCGATCCGCTCGCTGGCGTGGACGTCACCGTCCAGGCGGCCGCTGAGCACCACCACGGTGGCCCGCACCTCGCCCTCGATATGGCCCTGCTCGGCCAGGGTCAGGGTGCCGTTGCCCCCGTCCTCGACGATCACCTTGCCCAGGATGCGGCCTTCCACGTACAGGCCACCGCTGAATACGACGTCACCCCTGATCTCCACCTGCGGCCCGATCAGGGCGTCCACGACCAGGTGGTTGTCGCGGCTGGACTTGCTTCCGAACATAGTTACTCCCCTCTGCCGTTGCCGGCGAGTTTCCAATCAAATGTCTGTGTGGCGCCTCCCCCAGGCCCGGTGAGCGAGACTCGCACACGTTGCGGGGTGAAATCCCGGGGGAGCATCACGCTACCGTCCAGTTGCTGGAAGTAGCGGAACGAATAGTCCTTGCCGGGTGCACTTTTCTGCTGATGCAGGTCGTCCCAGCTGACCGTGGTCAGCTTGCCGTCCTTCACGCCTTCGACCGAGAACCGCATCTGCCCCTGGCTGATCGCGCCACGGTTGAGGTTCTGGGTGAGCACGATGTTGTAGTGCCAACTGCCCGCGGCCTCGGGGGAAAACTCGATCGAATGGGTGTTCAACCCCTTGCGCTGGCTGGTCGAACCCACCAGCCGCTCGTAGAACGCCACGTCGGCGCGCAGGCCGGCGATCTCCTCGTCGCGCTCGGCCAGCGAGGCCTGCACCTCGGTGTTGGCGGCGCGGCTGATCTTGTCCGAGGCCTCCAGCGTGGCCTGGCGCTGCTGCAGTTCCTCGACCTTGTCCCGCTGCACCTTCACCTGGCTCTCGGCCTGGCGCAGCTTCTCGCGCAGGCCTCCGGCATCGGGGGAGGCATAGCGCGCCGACAGCCAGCCCACCAGCAGCAGTGACAACAGCCAGGCACCGGCCAGCAGCGCGAGCGGCACCCAGCCCGGCCGCGCCGATGCGCCGCCACGGGGGGTGATCTGGAAACGGGAAGTGGGTCGAGGGCTCATGGCAGGCTCCGGCGCCCCGACAGGGCGGCCTTGCTCGGTCTGACTAACGACGGGCCAGTGTAAACGAGAGTCGATGGCCGACGCCTGTACCCGCGCATCTGGCAATCATCGCGGGCATATCCGATAGTTGGGACCCTGCTCACGGTTCGCACGCGGCCCCTCCCATGACCGAAGCCCACATATTCGTCATCGGCATCCTGCTGGCCTGGCTGGCCGGCATCCGTGTCTACCTGACCGTGTTCGGCGTCGGCCTGGCCGGGCTGCTGGGCTGGGTGGACCTGCCTCCGGCCCTGCAGGCCACCGAATCGTGGTGGGTGCTGGGCACCTCCGCCGCGCTGGCCGCGGCCGAATTCTTCGCCGACAAGATCCCCGGCGTGGATTCGATCTGGGACCTGGTCCAGACCCTGGCCCGCGTGCCCGCCGGGGCGTTCCTGGCCGCCGCCACGCTGTCGCCGGACGGCCAGCTCGGCACCGGCGCCCTCGTTGCCGGCGCCGGCGTCGCGCTGGCCAGCCATGGGCTCAAGTCCGGCACCCGCGCCCTGCTCAACACCTCGCCCGAACCGGCCAGCAACTGGGTCGCCTCCGTCGCCGAGGACACCGTGGTCGTCGGCGGCCTGGCGCTGGCGTTGGCGCATCCGTGGCTGGCACTGTGCTTCGTGCTGGGCGCCAGCATCCTCGGCGCGCTGGTGGTCTGGCTGGTTTGGCGCATGCTGTGGCGCGGCCTCAAGCGCCTGTTCGCGGCCCCGGCGGCGACGCCTCCCCTTTCCGGCAGTGGCGAACGGTCGCTGCCACCCTCTTCCTGAACGCATAATCGCCCGGCCCACCGGGAGCAGAAATGGCAAGCACCGACACCCCGACCCCGACCGCCCGACCCATTCGTGCGGAAACCCCGCCCGCCGGCTACTGGCAGCGCTGGAGCGTGCGCAATGCGCCGCCGGCCGAAGCCGTGCAGGCGCAGATCCGCAGCAGCGGCGAGGACGCCCCGGCCGCCGATCCGGCGCAGGCCACCGATGCCGAAGCGCCGTACCGGGTACTGATCATCGAGGACAACCGCTCCCAGGCGCTGTTCGCGCAGAGCGTGCTGCATGGCGCCGGCATGCAGGCCTTCGTGCAGATGGATGTCGATGGCGTGCAGCAGGCCATCACCGAGCACCGCCCCGACCTGATCCTGATGGACCTGCACATGCCCGGCATCGACGGCATGCGCCTGACCGCGATGATCCGCCAGCATCCGCAGCAGCAGTTGCTGCCGATCGTGTTCCTGACCGGTGAAGCCGACCCGGACCGTCAGTTCGAAGTACTCGATTGCGGTGCCGACGACGTGCTGGTCAAGCCGATCCGCCCACGCCACCTGGTCGCCGCGGTCGCCAACCGGATCCGCCGCAACCGCATGCAGCCGGCCGGCCGCAGCGAGCCCGGCCCGCTGTTGAACAATCCGGAAACCGGCCTGCCCACGCGCCACAACGTCATGCAGCAGCTGCAGGCGGCGTTGGCGGCCTCGGCGAGCGGCGGACTGCTGTTCATCGAGATCGCCAGCGCGCTGGGCCTGCGCGAGCGTTACGGCTACGCCAGCTTCGAACGGTTGATGGTGCAGGCCGCGCAGCGCCTGTTCGGCGGGCTCAAGCCTTACCAGCTGGCACGCCTGAACGACAACAGCTTCCTGCTGCTGGCGCGCGACCTGGACGAGACCAAGGTCGAGGAACTGGCCCAGTTCACCCGCACTATCCTGTCCGCGCAGCCGTTCTCCGCACGCGAGGAAGAATCGGTCTTCCTGCGTTGCGCCGTCGGCCATGCCCGCCTGTCGCAGGGCTTCGCCGACGCGGACAACGCGCTGGAAGCGGTCGAGCGCACTACCCTGCAGGCGCGCCTGAGCCATACCGGCAGCGCTGCCTACGTGCCCGAGGACGAGGCCCAGAACAAGGAACACCTGGCCCTGCTGGACGGCCAGCTGGAGCTGGCCTACCAGCCCATCGTCGCCGTCGCCGGCAGCGACACGGCGCAGTACCAGCTGCTGTTGCGCCTGCGCCAGAGCAACGGCACCCTGCTTTCCGCCGGCCAGGTGATCCCGGCCGCCGAAGCCGCCGGCCGCATCGCCGACCTCGACCAGCAGGTGGTCGAACACGCGCTCGGCCTGCTGCACCTGTACCAGTTCGCCACCCCGCCGATGCGCCTGTTCGTTTCCCAGTCGCTGCGCACGCTGGCCCGCGGTGCCTATGCCGACTGGTTGCTCAAGGCGTTGCAGGACCGCCAGGTCGCCGGCAACGGGTTGGTCATCGACGTCCGCCTGTCCGATGCACTCGTGCACGTGGTCGGCCTGCAGCAGTTCTGCGCACGGCTGATGCCGGCCGGCGTGCAGTTCTGCCTGAGCCAGTTCGAACCCGGCGATGAAGCCAACGCCCTGCTGACCCAGCTGCCGCTGAGCTACGTGCGCATGGCCGCACGCTACGCCGGCAGCCACACCAGCCAGAAGCTGCGCGATGAGCTGCGCACCACCATCGACCTGGCCCACCGCGCCAACGTGCAGATCATCGGCCAGCAGATCGAAGACCCGCAGGCCGCCGCGGCGATGTGGATGGGGGGCGTGGACTTCATCCAGGGCAACGTCGTGCAGCACGCCGGCGCCGAGCTCAATTTCGATTTCCAGAACGCGGTGCTGTAAGTGGCCGGCCACGGGGGAGCGCGCAACTGGGCGCTGTTGGCCGCCGGCTGCGCGGCGGCCTCCGCTGCCACCGCCTGGCTGCCGCAGGTGCCGGCCATGGCCGGTGGCGCGGCCGCTATCGCCGCGGCCATCGCCGCGCTGCTGGCAGCGATCAGCGGCAATGGCCTGGCACGCGATGCACATGCCCTGCAGCTGCAGAACGACGAGCTGCAGCTGGAAGGCAATCGCCTGCGCCAGGCCGAGCAGCGCCACGGCAAGCTCGAGCAGGAACTGCTGCAGGCCAAGCAGGCCGCCGAGGCCGCCACGCTGGCCAAGGGTGAATTCCTGGCCACGATGAGCCACGAGATCCGCACGCCACTCAACGGCATCCTGCCGATGCTGGAGATGGTCTCGCAGGGACCGCTGGATCCGGAGCAGCGCAACATGCTCAACACGGCCACCGAGAGTTCGCGGCAGCTGTTCCGCATCGTCGATGACATCCTGGACTACTCCAAGCTCGAGGCGAACCGACTGGAGCTGGAGATCACCACCTTCAACCTGCGCGAGACCCTGGAAGGCATGTTGCTGCTGATGCAGCGCGCCGCCGAGCACAAGGGCCTGCGCCTGTCGCTGCACATCGATCCGGCCGTGCGCCTGCCGGTGCGCGGCGATCCGGTGCGGCTGCGCCAGGTGATGGGCAACCTGCTGGTCAATGCGATCAAGTTCACCGAGCGCGGCAGCGTGCAGGTCAACGTCAAGCGGCTCGGCGAGACCCCGGCGCAGCATCAGCTGCGCTTCGAGGTGCGCGACACCGGCATCGGCCTGGACAGCGCGCAGCAGGAACGCCTGTTCAATGCCTTCACCCAGGCCGACGCCTCCACCACCCGCCTGTACGGCGGCACCGGCCTGGGCCTGGCCATCTGCAAGCGCATCATCGATCTGATGCGCGGCACCATCGGCGTGCAGTCACAGCCGGGGCGCGGCGCCACGTTCTGGTTCGAGATCCCGCTGCTCAAGGTCATCGGCGACCTGCAGCAACCCGATCACCTCGGCAAGCCCCGCAAGGTCCTGCTGCTCCTGCCCGAACAACGCCTGCGCCAGCGCTTCGAGCGCATCCTCGCCACCTGGGGCTACGAGCCGCTGGCGGCGCCGGGCCTGCAGGAAGCCCTGGAGTACCTGCGCAACCCCGCCACCAGCAGCAGCTTCCATGCCGTCATCGGCGACCTGGAGTCCCAGCGCGGCAGCGCGGTCGCCTTGCAGCGTGCCGTCGAGCGCATGGGCAATACCGCTCCCCGGTTGGTGTGGCTGCAGGGCGATGCGCTGCCGGCCGAGGACCTGCAGACCGGCGCGGCGATACTGCTGCCCAAGCAGCTGGCCGACGCACAGCTGCGCCAGGCGCTGGCGGCACCACGGGTGGTCGCATCGCGCCACGACGATGCGCCGGCAGCATCGATAGCGACCAGCACCGCACCTGTTGCCACGGCCACGAACGTTCAAGCCACTGCCGCGCCCGACGCGGAACCGACGACCCCGCCGGTTCCGGCTCCCCCTACCACGCCAGCTGCACCGGCCGTCAGCGCGCCAACGCCCGTGCCGGCTGCGCCCGAGGCGCTTCCCGCGACCGACAACGTCGACCTGACCGGCATGAAGGTGCTGCTGGTCGAGGACAACCCGGTCAACCTGATGGTGGCGCAGAAGCTGCTCAAGGTCCTGGGTTGCATCCCCGACGCCGCCGAGAACGGGGCCATTGCCCTGGACAAGCTGCGCCGGCACGACTACGAGGCCGTGCTGATGGACTGCCAGATGCCGGTACTGGACGGCTATGCCGCCACCGGCCGCTGGCGCGCGCACGAGGCCAGCACCGGCAGCGCGCGGCTGCCGATCATCGCCATGACCGCCAACGCCATGGCCGGCGACCGCCAGCGCTGCCTGGATGCCGGCATGGATGACTACCTCTCCAAACCCATCTCACGCGCCCAGCTGCAGGCCTGCCTGCAACGCCATCGGCACCTGCCGCCCGCTGCCACCACCACGACCGACACGCCCATGCCTTCAGAAGCCCCCAGCGCTCCCGCAGCGCCCCCGTCACCTGGCCCGGCCGACGTGCCGGCCATGGCCGTGCTGGACACCACCGTGCTGGACGAGCTGTTCGAGATCGCCGGCGATGAAACCGGCGCGATCATCGCCCTGTTCCTGGACGAAACGCCCCGGCTGGTCGAACAGTTGCAGCAGGCTGCCGCGATGGCGGACAACGAGCGCATCCGCGAGATCTCGCACAGCCTGAAGTCTTCCAGCGGCAACGTCGGTGCGCAGGCCCTGTCCGATGCCGCCCGCCGCATCGAACACGCCGCGCGCACCGGCACGCTGGAACGCCCGACGGTCATGGCCGCGCTGGTGATCGCCGAATTCGCCCGCGCCCGCATCGCCCTGGCCGCCTACCAGCACGGCCTGCCGCAGTCCTGACACCGGCGGGACGAAGGTCCCCGCCAGCCCTGCGCCCTGGCTACCGGTTGCGCGGGCCGGGATGAAATCCCTGCCCCGTCCCCAACCCCGTCCGCACCCGGCACATCCGCTCAACGCGACACGGCAACGCCGCCCCAGGCACCAAACCGCACAAACGACAACGGCGCCATGCGCGGTCATCCACCGCACATGACGCCGTCGCGGCGAGACGCCGGAACTCAGTCGTCGATCTTGGTCAGCAGGTAGTTCGGCTCACCAATGCGCTCGATCAGGTCCAGCTGGGTCTCCAGCCAATCGATGTGCTCTTCCTCCGAATCGAGGATCTTCACGAACAGCTCGCGGCTGACGTAGTCGCTGATCGACTCGGCGTAGGCCACGGCATCGCGCAGCACCACGACCGCCTCGTTCTCCAGGGCCAGGTCGCACTTCAGGATCTCGGTCGGGTTCTCGCCGATGCGCAGCTTGCCCAACGCCTGGAAATTCGGCAGTCCCTCGAGGAACAGGATGCGATCGGAGAGCGCATCGGCGTGCTTCATCTCGTCGATCGATTCCTTGTACTCATGCTCGGCCAGTTCCTTCAGGCCCCAGTTCTTCAGCATCTTGGCGTGCAGGAAGTACTGGTTGATCGCGGTCAACTCGTTGTAGAGGACCTTGTTGAGAAACTCGATGACTTTGGCGTCGCCTTTCATGGCACGGACTCCGACGGTGTGAACGGGCGAACTTTACCCGTTGTCGGCGCGCAATGAAGGAACGCGAATCGTGATCATTAGCCGCCGCGGCGGCGGGCAGGCTCAGGCGGCCTGCAACATCGGCAAGGGCAACTCGCGGGTCAGCCGCGCCTGCTCCAGCAGGCCTGCGGCCATGTCCAGGCAGGAGCCACAATTGGAGCCGCATCCGGTGCGCATGGTCAGTTCGGCCACGCTGTCACAACCGGCAAGCGCGGCTTCACGGATCTGGTGATCGGTAACCCCATTGCAGATGCAGACGTACACGGATGCTTGCTCGTTGGACAGCCTTGATTGGCTGAGCGCATTCCACCGCAAATGATAATGGTTGTCAATTCCAGCCGTTAATCATTATTAATCTTCTTCCGCCATGGCCCCTGCCGCCGCTGCCGCTTGCGCGGCCGGTCGTGCCCGGCGGTATTGCCCGGCAGCCAGGCCTCCAGCGCCGATGTCGGCATCGACTGCACGCCGGACCCGGCGATGCCCCGCGCCAATGGCGCCAGGTGCCGCAGCGCACGGGCATAGACACCGCGCTTGAAGATCACCACATGCTCGACCGGGTACCAGAAATCCACCCAGCGCCAATGGTCGAACTCGGGGGTCTCGGTCTGGTCCAGCCGTACATGCGCCTCGTCGCCGGTCAGGCGCAACAGGAACCAGACCTGCTTCTGGCCGATGCAGACCTGGCGTTCGTTGCGGCGTACGGCCCGGCTGGGCAGCCGGTAGCGAAGCCATCCGGGGGTCGCCCCCAGTACTTCGACGTGTTCGGGCAGCAGGCCGGTTTCCTCCTGCAGCTCGCGGTACATGGCCTCGACAGGCGTTTCGTCGGTATTCATTCCGCCCTGCGGGAATTGCCAGCCATCCCGGCGCACGCGTCGTGCCCAGAACACCTGCCCATCCTCCCGCATCAGCACAATGCCGACATTCGGTCGATAGCCGTCCGGATCGATCACGATGCGGACTCCTAAAATTTCTACTGTCGAGGACTCTGCCATGGCCTTGCGCAGGCCACAAGCGCGAAAAAATCTGTTGACAGAATGACGCGGCACCACCAGAATTACCGGCTCCCAAGGCTATGTAGCTCAGCCGGTTAGAGCACAGCACTCATAATGCTGGGGTCGGTGGTTCGAGTCCACCCATAGCCACCATGGGAACGCAGGTTCCACCTGCACCACAGCCCCGTCGCCAAGCGGTAAGGCATCTGACTCTGACTCAGACATTCGGAGGTTCGAATCCTTCCGGGGCTGCCAGACACAAAAAGGCCTGATCGAGAGATCAGGCCTTTTCTGTTCCACCCTCTCGCGCCAATGCCCAACCATCGGGCCGGATGTGCGATAATCGCACTGCACCACAGCCCCGTCGCCAAGCGGTAAGGCATCTGACTCTGACTCAGACATTCGGAGGTTCGAATCCTTCCGGGGCTGCCAGACACGAAAGACCCGATCGAAAGATCGGGTCTTTTTTTATGCATCGACCGGGCCCGGAAGATTCCAGCAAGGTGGATACCCACGCCGGATCCACACCCCGGAAACGACAAAAGCCCGGCCGAAGCCGGGCTTTTGCTTTCCCAGGGGGATTCCGAAGAATCCCACCCCAAGGCGATTAACGCTTGGAGAACTGGGTGGCGCGACGTGCCTTGTGCAGGCCGACCTTCTTACGCTCGACTTCACGGGCGTCGCGGGTCACGAAGCCAGCCTTGCGCAGTTCAACCTTCAGGGTTGCGTCGTACTCGACCAGAGCGCGCGCGATGCCCAGACGGATCGCACCGGCCTGGCCGGTGGTGCCGCCGCCAGCAGCGGTGGCGATGACGTCGAAGCTCTCGGTGTTCTTGGTCAGTTCCAGCGGCTGGCGCACGATCATGCGCGCGGTCTCACGGCCAAAGAACTCGTCCAGCGGACGACCGTTGACGGTGATGTTGCCGGTGCCCTTGCGCAGGAACACGCGGGCGGTGGAGGACTTGCGGCGGCCAGTGCCGTAGTTTTGAGTGATAGCCATGATTAGATATCCAGAACCTGCGGCTGCTGTGCGGCGTGCGGATGCTCAGTGCCGGCGTAGACCTTGAGCTTGCGGTACATCTGACGACCCAGCGGGCCCTTCGGCAGCATGCCCTTGACCGCGATCTCGATCACGCGCTCCGGGTGACGCTCCAGCGCCTGCTCCAGGGTTTCGGTCTTCAGGTTGCCGATGTAGCCGGTGAAGCGATGGTACTTCTTGTCCTTCAGCTTCTTGCCGGTGACGGCGATCTTCTCGGCATTGATGACGACCAGGTAATCACCGGTGTCAACGTGCGGGGTGTAGGTCGGCTTGTGCTTGCCACGCAGGCGGCGAGCCAGCTCGGTGGACAGACGGCCCAGCGTCTTGCCGGCGGCGTCAACGAGGTACCAGTCGCGCTGGACGGTCTCGTTCTTTGCAGTGAAAGTGCTCATAAAGAACTCAAGGTAGGTCGGGCGGATTGCGGCGGAGGATCCCACCGGAACTTTGCCACGCGTTGTGAATGGTGAAACAGAAGCGCGGGATTGTACCGGGGTCGCCGGGCCGGCGCAAGTTATCCCCAACCCCGGGGCTGGGTGCCCTTGGCAGGCCAGGGACCAGGGGCGAGAATCGGGCCACCCCACTCCACCGGCCCGCCATGACCGCTGCCCGCATACAGACGCCCCTGGACCACCTGCTGACCGAAGCCCAGCGCGCCCTGGACACGGTGTTCGGCAATCCGCCGGCCGCACGCCCGAACCCGGCCGGCGACACCCCCGAGGTGGTGCTGGACGCCGCCGAAACCCGCCATGCGGCAGGCCTGATGCGGATCAACCATGTCGGCGAGGTCTGCGCCCAGGGCCTGTATTTCGGCCAGGCGGCGGTCGCCCGCGACCCGGCCACGCGCGAACACCTGCTGGCGGCCGCACAGGAGGAGACCGATCACCTGAGCTGGTGCGCCGATCGCCTGCGCGAACTGGGCAGCCGCCCCAGCCTGTTCAACCCGCTGTGGTATGCCGGCAGTTACACCATCGGCACCCTGGCCGGCCTGCGCGGGGATGGCTGGAACCTGGGGTTCGTGGTCGAGACCGAGCGCCAGGTCGAAGCGCACCTGGACGAGCATCTGGAGACCCTGCCACCGGCCGACCAGCGCAGCCGCGAGATCCTGAAGGTGATGAAGCTCGACGAGGCCCGCCATGCCGAACACGCCGAGCATGCCGGCGCGCGCAAGCTCCCGTTCCCGATCCCCTCGGTGATGGCCCTGGCCTCCCGGGCGATGAAGTCGGTGGCGTATCGAATTTGAGACATCCGTCAGGGGGGGACAGCCCGGCCGACCGGTGTCATGCCTCGTTGCGACATGTCGGTGAAACCCGTGCCGAGCGTGGCTCGGCACTCCCTGGACTCCGGGTAGAGCGGGCCATGCCCCGCTATGGCATGTCCGCAGAACCTGCCGGGCCTGGCTCGGTACTGCGGGTCAGCTGACCAGCTTCAGGCCGATGACACCGGAGACGATCAGCGCGATGCACAGCAGCCGCGGCCACGACGTGCTGTCGCCGAACAGCAGCATGCCGGCGATGGCCACGCCGATCGCGCCAATGCCCGTCCATACCGCATAGCCGGTGCCCACCGGAATGGTGCGCAGCGCCTGGGTCAACAGCCACAGGCTGATGCCGGCCATCACCACGGTGATCACGCTGGGCAGCGGCCGGGAGAAGCCTTCGCTGTACTTCAGGCCCAGTGCAAAGCCGATCTCGAACACGCCGGCGAGCAGCAGATAGATCCAGGGCATCGTTGTTTTCCTCATTCAAGAACAAAGCGGCCCGGTACTTCCGCACCGGGCCGCCGTCGGTTTCGTTCTGCAGTGACTGCAGGGCGGGCCGTCCCGCCGGTGTTGCCTGTGCTTACTCGGCCAGGTTGCGGCCGTGGAACAGCTCTTCGATCTCACGGCGCAGCAGCGCCTCGATCTTCATGCGTTCCTTGAACGACAGGTTCTTGGCCTTCTCCTCGAACAGGTACTGGTCCAGGTCGAAGTCCTTCAGGTGCATCTTCGTGTGGAAGATGTTTTCCTGGTAGACGTTGACGTCGAACATCTCGTAGCGCGACTTGATGTTCTTGGCCAGGAAGTTCTGGATCGAGTTGATCTTGTGGTCGATGAAGTGCTTCTTGCCCTTCACGTCACGGGTGAAGCCACGCACGCGGTAATCCATGATCACGATGTCCGATTCCAGACTCTCGATCAGGTAGTTCAGCGCCTTCAGCGGCGAGATCACGCCACAGGTGGCCACGTCGATGTCGGCACGGAACGTGGCGATACCTTCCTGCGGATGGGTCTCCGGGTAGGTATGCACGGTGATGTGCGACTTGTCCATGTGCGCGACCACGGCGTCGGAGATCAGCTCCTTGCCGGCGGCCTTCTTGTCGATCACCGGTTCCTCGGAAATGAGGATCGTGACCGATGCACCCTGCGGGTCATAATCCTGACGCGCGATGTTGAGGATGTTTGCGCCGATGATCTCGGCCACATCGGTGAGAATCTGCGTGAGACGATCGGCGTTGTATTCCTCGTCGATGTACTCGATATAACGCTGGCGCTCCTCTTCGGTACGCGCATAGCAGACGTCATAGATGTTGAAGCTCAGGGCCTTGGTGAGGTTGTTGAATCCTTGCAACCTCAGGCGAGGCAAAGGCTTGACCACGGCGGTCGATCCTGTAGATGGTGGAAAGCGCGAATTATGGGGCAAAGTTCCCCCCCGCGATACGGTTCCCACGTAAGGTCGTTTGCCCCTTATGATCGGGCTCGTTAAGCTTGCCCATTAAGCAAGTTCATTCTTTTTGTGAACTCCGTCAAGTTCATTCATTTATGGACTCCAAACATGAGCCCTGGGAACACAAACACTGTGACCAATGTGCGCCTCGCCTCCAGCCCGCTTGCGCTGGATATCGCGACCATCGACCGCTTCCTGGCCCATAGCCACCGCCGGCGCTATCCGGCCCGCACCGATGTGTTCCGCCCGGGCGACCCCGCCGGGACCATGTACTACGTGGTCAGCGGCTCGGTCAGCATCATCGCCGAGGAGGAAGATGACCGGGAGCTGGTGCTGGGCTACTTCGGCGCCGGCGAGTTCGTCGGCGAGATGGGCCTGTTCATCGAGTCGGAAAAGCGTGAAGTCATCCTGCGTACCCGGACGCCGTGCGAGCTGGCCGAAATCAGCTACGAGCGGCTGCACCAGCTGTTCCTGGGGCCGCTGTCCACCGACGCGCCGAAGCTGCTGTACGCCATCGGCTCGCAGATCTCCCGCCGGCTGCTGCACACCAGCCGCAAGGCCAGCCGCCTGGCCTTCCTGGACGTGACCGACCGCATCGTCCGCACCCTGCACGACCTGGCCAAGGAGCCGGAGTCGATGAGCCACCCGCAGGGCACCCAGCTGCGCGTCTCCCGCCAGGAGATCGCCCGACTGGTCGGCTGCTCCCGTGAAATGGCCGGGCGCGTGCTGAAGAAGCTGCAGGCCGACGGGCTGCTGCATGCCCGCGGCAAGACCGTGGTCCTGTACGGAACGCGCTGAGCCTGCCCCACCCCACCCGATGTTTGTTACAGGGGGCAAACATTGGGCGCCACGTTGAATCTCACACCCTCACGCCCTTTGCCGCAAAGGGCCGACAGGTCCATAGCGCCGACAACCGCACCGTCCACGGTCGCTTGCCCGTTGGCCACGACCACGACGTTGCCGGAGCGTTACCCCCGGCCTGCCACTGTCACTGAAGCCGGTCAGCCTGGGCGCTGCGCCTTGACCTGCCCTGCCCCAGCCCGCAGGCTCAGGGAATGGAATTCGGCACCGAGTTTTACTGGTTCATCCTGATCGGCCTGGGCGCCCAACTCGTGGACGGCGCGCTGGGGATGGCGTTCGGACTGATTTCGTCCTCGGTCCTGCTGAGCATGGGGCTGCCACCGGCGGCGGTCAGCGCCAGCATCCATACCGCCGAGGTGTTCACCACCGGCGCGTCCGGGGTCTCGCACCTGGTCGCCGGCAACGTCGACAAGCGGCTGTTCCTGCGCCTGGCCGTGTCCGGCGCGGTCGGCGGGGCGATCGGAGCCTATGTGCTCACCCAGCTGCCCGGCGATGTGGTCCGGCCGTTCATCTATCTTTACCTGCTGGTGCTGGCGATCTTCATCCTGGCCCGTGCGGCCGGCAAGTTCGCACCGCGCCAGGAAGTGAAGCGGGTACCGGTGCTGGGCTTCTTCGCCGGCCTGCTGGACGCCAGCGGTGGCGGCGGCTGGGGCCCGGTGGCCACCTCCACCCTGCTGGCCCGCGGCGGGCAGGCGCGCACCACCATCGGCTCGGTCAACGCGGCCGAATTCGTGGTGACGCTGTCGATCTCGATCACCTTCCTGCTCTCGATGGGGCTGCAGCACCTGTCCATCGTCGCCGGCCTGCTGGTCGGCGGGATGATGGCCGCGCCGGTGGCGGCGCTGCTGGTGAAGCGGGTCAAGGAGCGCTGGGTGCTGGTCGCCGTGGGCGTGCTGGTGCTGTCGATCAGCCTGTTCCAGATCGGCATGGCGGTGATGAAGCTGCGCGCCGGCTGAGCGCAGAAGCCCTCATCCGCCCGTTGGGCACCTCGCTGCGCCCCCCGGCCATGCACGGGCCAACGGCTCGCAAGCCGCATGCCTTCACCCCGCGTGGGAGAAGGCCGTTCGTTACTTCGGCAGCGGATCGCCGCCGCGGCCGACGCAACCCCAGTTGAGGATCGGCGTGCCGGCCGGCAGCACCTTGCCGAAGTACGCCACGCGCGAATGCTTGGGATTGACCACCACCGGGGCCTTGGCGGCCTTGAGCAGCGGCAGGTCGGCGGTGCTGTCCGAATAGGCAATGGCGATGTCGCCATAACCGCGCTCGCGCAGCATGCGCATCTTTTCCTCGTTGTGGCAGTGGCGGGTGGCACCCACCGCGCCCAGGCGCGGGCCGACCTCGCTGCCGATCACCGGCACGCCCTGCTGGGCGACGAAGGCCAGGATGGCGCGGGCAAGTTCCGGCGGCGCGCCGGTGGCCACCACCACCCGGTCGCCGGCACGGCGATGGGCGGCAAACACGTCCAGCGCATGCGGCAGCAGCTTGCGGCGGATTTCCGCCTCGTGCCTGAGCACGTACTGGTCGATCACGCTGTTGAACTCGCGTGCCTTGTGCAGGCCGAAGGTGGCCACCCACACATAGGCGGAGATCCCGATGCGGCGGGTCGGCAGCATCGCCACCAGCGGGCCGGCGATGGGCGTGATCAGCAGCGCGGCCAGCATCCGCAGCGGGTTGCGCTTGATCAACCAGGCGAACAGGTGGCTGCCGGAATCGCCGTCGTAGAGCGTGTGATCGAAATCGAAGACGACCAGCGGGGCATCGTCGCGGGGAACAGGATAGGACTCGGTCATGCCGGGAAGAATAGCTGACGCAGGCCCTCGCCCGGCTCTTCGACCCGCATGAAGGCCTCACCGACCAGGAAGGCATTGACGCCTGCACCGCGCATGGTCGCCACGTCGGCCGGGCCGAGGATGCCGCTTTCGGTGACCAGCAGGCGGTCCCGCGGCACCGCATCCTTCATCGCCAGCGTGGTCTGCAGCGAGACCTCGAAGGTGCGCAGGTTGCGGTTGTTGATGCCCACCAGCGGCACCGGCACCTGGATGGCACGCTCCAGCTCGTCGATGTCATGCACCTCGACCAGCACGTCCATGCCCAGCTGCATCGCCAGGTCGGACAGTTCGGCCAGCTGACGGTCATCCAGCGCCGAGACGATCAGCAGGATGCAGTCGGCACCCAGCACGCGCGCCTCGACCACCTGGTAGGGGTCGATGACGAAATCCTTGCGCAGCACCGGCAGCGTGCAGGCCTCGCGCGCTTCCTGCAGGTAGGCGTCGGCGCCCTGGAAGAAGTCCACGTCGGTCAGCACCGACAGGCAGCTGGCGCCGCCGAACTCGTAGCTCACCGCGATCTCGCCCGGGCGGAAGTCCGGGCGGATCACGCCCTTGGATGGGCTGGCCTTCTTGACCTCGGCGATCACCGCCGGGTCGCCGTTGGCGATGGCCGCCTGCAGCGCATTGGCGAAGCCGCGCACCGGCGAGGCGTCGGCCACGCGCGCCTTCAACTCGGCTAGCGGCACGCGGGCGCTGCGCTGCGCCACCTCCTGCGACTTGCGGGCGAGGATGGTGTTGAGGATGTCGCTCATGGTTCTGCTTCCTGGAAGACGGGCATTGCGGGCGCGGGTGATCGGGAGGACCGGGGCGAGCCGGGGTTCAAATGACAGCGGCCAGCCGGCGCGTGGCGGCCACGTACTGTTCCATGCGGGCGCGGGCACTGCCATCGGCGATCACCGCGCGGGCACGGGCCAGGCCATCGGCGATGCTGTCGGCCACGCCGGCCACGTACAGCGCCGCGCCGGCATTGAGCGCGACGATGTCATTGGCCGGGCCCGGCACATTGTCGAGCACGCCGCGCAGCATGGCGATGGACTCTTCCGGGTTGGTGACCTTCAGGTTGCGGCTGGCGGACATGGCGATGCCGAAGTCCTCCGGATGGATCTCGTACTCGCGCACCTTGCCATCGCGCAGTTCGCCGACCAGCGTGCCGGCCCCCAACGAGATCTCGTCCATGTTGTCGCGTCCCCACACCACCAGCGCGCGCTCGGCACCGAGCTCGCGCAGCACGCGCGCCTGGATGCCCACCAGATCGGGATGGAACACACCCATCAGGATGTTGGTGGCCCCGACCGGGTTGGTCAGCGGGCCAAGGATGTTGAAGATGGTGCGCACGCCCATCTCGCGGCGCACCGGTGCCACCACCTTCATCGCCGGGTGGTGCATCGGCGCGAACATGAAGCCGATGCCGGTCTGCTCGATGGCCTGCGCGACCTGCCCCGGGTTGAGTTCGATGATCGCGCCCAGCGCCTCCACCGCATCGGCGCTGCCGGACTTGGACGACACGCTGCGGTTGCCGTGCTTGGCCACCTTGGCCCCGGCCGCCGACACCACGAACATCGAGCAGGTGGAGATGTTGAAGGTGTGCGAGCCATCGCCGCCGGTGCCGACGATGTCGACCAGGTGGGTCTTGTCCTGCACCGCCACCGGCAGCGCGAACTCGCGCATCACCGTGGCCGCGCCGGCGATCTCGCCGACGGTTTCCTTCTTCACCCGCAGGCCGGTGAGGATGGCCGCGGTCATGGTCGGCGAGACTTCCCCGCGCATGATCTGGCGCATCAGGTCGACCATCTCGTCGAAGAAGATCTCGCGGTGCTCGATGGTGCGTTGCAGGGCTTCCTGCGCGGTGAGGGTCATGACAACTCCAGGAATCAGGAAATAACGATGTAGTCGCTTTGGCTGTGGATGCCGGCATGCGGGCCCGGCAGCAGCTGCACGTGCAGGCCGCCGATCGGGCCGACCGGCAGGCAGCTGTCCACGTCCAGCAGCGCGTCACGGTGCGGCTTGATCCACTCCGCTTCGGCCTGCGCCAGCGCCTTGCGCTTGGCATCGACGCTGTCGCCGGCGACCACCAGCAGGTAGCGATGGGCCTCGCCGAACTCGCCGGCAACGTAGCCACCGAGGTTCACGAAGTACAGCCGGGGTGCCTCGGCGGCGGGCGCTTCGGCGGACAGGCGCACCTGCCACTGCTCCACTCCATCGACGGTCATCCACGAATCCAAGTGCAGCCCGGACGCATCGCCGAACCATTGCTGGCGCAGCTGGGGGTAGCTCTGTTCGATGCTGGGTGCCACGGCGAACACGACGTCGTGCACTTCGGTGTTGGCGCGGGCATGGCGCCCGCCCAGCATCACCACGAACAAGCGCAGGTCGGCATCACTCATGGCACCGGTCTCGCGCTCAATGCCAAGCGCACGCCAAAGCCGATGAACAGCACACCGGCCACCTTGTCCAGCCACTGCATGCCGCGCGCGGCCCAGCGACTACTGCGCATGCGGTCGGCCGCCAGCACGTAGAGCGTGGTGATCGGCAGCGCGTTGACGGTGAAGATCAGCCCGAGCATGGCGAAGGCCAGCGTCTTGTTCTGCACCGAGGGGGCGATGAACTGCGGCAGGAAGGCCAGGAAGAACAGCACCACCTTCGGGTTCAGCACGTTGGTCAGGAAGCCACCGGCGAACACCTGCCACCACGAGCCCGCGCCGCCGCCGGCATCCACGCCTTGTTGCAGGGTGTCCGGGCTGCCCTTGGCCAGCAGCAGGCGCACGCAGACCCACAGCAGGTAGGCGGCGCCGATGCCCTTGACCACCATGAACAACGTCGCCGAAGTGGCCAGCAGCACGCCCAGCCCCAGTGATGCCAGCGCCACGTGGACCAGGCAACCGGTGCTGATGCCGGCCACCGCGGCAAAGCCGGCACGGCGCCCGCCACGCAGCGAACGGCTGATGATGTAGAGCACGTCCGGGCCCGGGGTCAGGTTCAGCACCCAACCGGCCAGCATGAACAACAGCAGCTGGGACGGCTCGATCATCATGCCGTGCGGTCCAGGAAGTTCTTCATCAGCGCATGGCCGTGCTGGGTGAGGATGGATTCGGGATGGAACTGCACGCCTTCCACAGGATACTGGCGATGGCGCAGGCCCATGATTTCCTCCATCGAGCCGTCCGGGTTCTCGGTCCAGGCGGTGATTTCCAGCTCGGACGGCAGCGTGGCCTTGTCCACCACCAGCGAGTGGTAACGCGTGGCCTCGTAGCGGTCCGGCAGGCCGGCGAACACGCCCTTGCCCTCGTGCCGGATCGGCGAGGTCTTGCCGTGCATGATGTTGCTGGCACGGATCACGTCACCGCCGTACACCTGACCAATGCTCTGGTGGCCCAGGCACACGCCGAACACCGGAATGCTCGGGCCGAGCTGGCGGATCACCTCCAGCGACACACCGGCTTCGTTGGGCGTCTTCGGCCCCGGCGAGACCACGATGTGCGACGGCTTGAGCGCGGCGATCTGCTCGACGCTCATCGCGTCATTGCGCACCACCTTCACCTCGGCACCGAGCATCTGCAGGTACTGCACGAGGTTGAAGGTGAAGCTGTCGTAGTTGTCGATCATCAACAGCATGGAAATAGGCTCATTGGGCGATCAGGAAGATCGCGTAGACATTTTCGGAAAGGGTGAGGCTGCCGGCTTCCAGAGACTCCGAGAAAAAGCCATCTGCCGCGCGCGCATTGACTGCAAGGTCGGTTGGCGGCACAGGCGGCGATGGCAATCCACCGGAGCCGCGCTCAAGTGGCCACGTGCCCGCTTGAACGCCATAGGCAAAGCTCGGCGCCACCTCGGAAATGGTGTACAGCCCACCCAGGCGCACACCGTAGGACTCGGCAAGCCTGCGCGCAGTCTCCCGCGTCTGCTCAGCCGCCTGGCGCTTCAGCCCGGCACGCACTTTGGCCTCGTCCTTGAAGCCGGTGGTGATGCCGGAAACCTGCAGCTCTTCGCTGGTCTTCAAGCTGGCGAGCAGATGCCGTACATCCTCCAGCGAACCGAACTTCGCCGACAGCGAACGCTCGACCTTGGTCCCCACGAACACCTGCGCATTGTTTTCGTATCGATACTCCGGCCCGATACTCAGCGCCGATGCCTGCACGCTCTCGCTCAGCGCATGTTGTGCCTTGAATGCTGCCAGCACCTGCGCAGCGTTGGCCTGCGCTTTCTCTCTCGCCACCGAGGGGGCTTTGTCCATCGAACGCAGGACGATGCTGATCCCGAACTGATCCGGGACCACTTCCTGGCTGGCCTGCCCCTTCACCAGCAGGTGCGGTTGCGACGGCAGGCTATTGACCTGCGCCATGCCGGCCAACGGCAGCATCAGCAGCACGGTAAAAAGAAAACGCGGCAGTATCCGTGGCATCAACGTATCTCCTTGATGATCGAAGTCAGACATCCGGGGAACGACAGAAGGCAGGCATCACAGCCCCTTCGCTGCCTGCGCCACCGCGCGGAACAACGCACGGCCCTTGTTCATGGTTTCGTGCCACTCGGCGTCCGGGTCGGAGTCGTAGACCACGCCGCCACCGGCCTGTACGTACAGGTGGCCGTCCTGGATCACCGCGGTACGGATCGCGATGGCGGTATCGGCATCACCGTGCCAGCCGATGTAACCGACCGCGCCGGAGTACACGTTGCGCTTGACCGGCTCCAGCTCGCGGATGATCTCCAGCGCGCGGATCTTCGGCGCGCCGCTGACGGTGCCGGCCGGGAAGGTCGCACGCAGCACGTCGCTGTAGCTCAGGCCGGCCTTCAGCGTGCCGGTGACCTCGCTGACGATGTGCATGACATGGCTGTAGCGCTCGATCACGAACTGCTCGCCAACCTTGACCGTACCGGGCTCGGCGATGCGACCGACGTCGTTGCGGCCCAGGTCGATCAGCATCACGTGCTCGGCGCGTTCCTTCGGATCGGCCAACAGCTCGGCCTCCAGCGCCTGGTCCAGTTCCGGGGTGGCGCCACGCGGGCGGGTACCGGCGATCGGGCGCACGGTGACCACGCCATCGCGCAGGCGCGCCAGGATCTCCGGCGAGGAACCCACCACCTGGGTGCCACCGACATCGATGAAATACATGTACGGCGACGGATTCAACGCGCGCAGCGCGCGGTACACGTCGATCGGGCGCGCGCGGAACGGCACCCGCAGGCGCTGGCTGGGCACTACCTGGAAGATGTCACCGGCGCGCACGTACTCCTGCGCCTTGCGCACCACGTCGTGGTACTGCTCGCTGGTGAAGGAGGACTTGAAGTCCTGCTCGTCGATCGCATCGGACACCTGCGCCTGCGGGTAGCCGGCGCCGCCCTGGCGCAGCCGGTGCGCCAGTTCGTCGAGGCGACGGTTGGCGCGCGCCCAGGCCTGCGGCTGTGATGGATCGGCATGCACGATCAGGTACAGCCGGCCCTTGAGGTTGTCGAACACCGCCAGCTCTTCGGAGAGCATCAGCAGGATGTCCGGCGTGCCCAGCTCGTCGGGCTTGTCACCGGCACCCAGGTGCGGCTCGATGTACTGGATGCATTCGAAGCCGAACCAGCCGACCAGGCCACCGGTGAAGCCCGGCAGGCCTTCGAACTGCGGCACCGAATGCTGGGCGCGCAGCACTTCCACTTCGGCCAGCGGGTCAGCGACGTCGCGGCGCTCGATCACCTCACCCAGCTCGCTGGTCTCCAGCGTGTGGCCACGGAAGCTGTAGATGCGGCGGGCCGGCAGGCCGATGATGGAATAGCGCCCGAAGCGCTCGCCGCCTTCGACCGATTCGAACAGATAGGTGAACGGGCCGTCGGCGAGCTTGAGGTAAACCGAGAGCGGCGTGTCCAGGTCGGACAGCACTTCGCGGACGACGGGGATGCGGGTGTGGCCTTCAGCGGCCTGCTGCTGGAACTGCTCTGGCGAGATCAAGACGGCTTTCCTTCCGGGAAACGACGGTGGCGGGACGGACGACGGCAACGGGCCACCATCGCCACCAGCGGCGAGCAGAAGAAAGGGAACGCTTGGTCGTCAGAATGGGCACCGGGGCACTTTACCGCAACTGCGGCCGCGCGTGGGAACGTAGCCAGCGGAATTTGCTTTCAACCGCAACGACCGGGAGCCACGGGGACCCATCCGTGGCCGGGTTTTCACCCCATTCAGGATGGGGAGTCGATATCCGCAACCGCCCTCCCCCCTTGGACGCCGATGTGCCGGGCGAAACGATTGCGGAGGGTTCACCGTGCCTGCCCAATCCCGCCTGCAATGACCGGATTCAAGCGCCAGCCACCGTCGAACGGCTGGACCACGTAGTCGTTGCCGAAGATGTTCGGTGCGAACGGATAATCGGTCGAGATGATCTGCGCGCCACTTGCCAGCGCCGCCTCACGCCGGTGGCTGTCATTGGCGCGCGCCTCCCCGGTATCGATATCGGCGCGACTGCGGACCAGGTAGCCTTCATCGACCCGTTGGCGTATTTCATCGCCGCGCGTCAGTGCGTTGTCGATCATCACGAACGCAGTGTGGTCCATGCCCGGTCGGCCTTGTACGAATGCCATGCGTCCTTCCAGATTGGGATGTCCCTGCAGGTACGGGGCGAACGTCTCCAGATGCATCCCGGGCACGATCATCAGGAAGACGAACTTTCCAGTCGCCTGATCCAGAGTGGGCCACTGGCCGCCACGCGCGGCCGCTTCCAGCGTGGCCGCCTTGCCGCGCAGATCATCCGGTGCAAGCACCCGCTCCCGTCCCAGCACCTGGATGATGGAGGCATCCATTTCCGCGAACGCGCGGGCATCGAATGGTGCGACCGGCGTGGCCCCGGCGAGGGCGATTGCATGGCCAGCGGACTTGGGCTCCAACAGCACGAATACGGGCGAATGCCCTGGCGTGGCATCGGACCAGTTGCGCAACTGCCGCAGGCAGATCCGGAAGGTCGGGCAACTGCTGCGGAAATCGACATCGGCCATATGCAGGACCTTCAGGCCGGGGGTCTGCAACGCTGCGTCGTAAAGGGGCTCCAGCTCCTTCTCGCCCCGCGACCGCAGGAGGCGATAGGGCAACGGGTCACTGAATCGACCGCCGTCATGGTCCACATGCAGGTCCAGCTCGATGCTGCGCAGTCCCGCGCGCAGCTGCGTCTCCAGCGACGGGAAACGGTACTCCAGCGGTTGCGCGAGGCCATCGGTGAACACATGCGGATGCTCGTCGGCATACTCGCGCCGGCGTTGCATGGACATCTGCCGGGTTGACGCATCGATGAGCGGCTTCAACAACGGGTCCATCACGCCAAACACCCGCGCATCGGCGCTCTGTCGGTAGCTGTTGTGGGTACCGATGACCTGGATCTGGTTCAGGCGCGGCTCCGTCGCTGACGCCGGCGCGGAGCAGATGCCCAGCACCACGGCCAGCGGGTACAGAAGCACGGCAGTGCTGCGATGGGAAAAAGCAGGGAAGGACGGGCGCAGGAACATGGGCGGATCAAGCCAGGCAGGGAATCAGGGACGCGATCCTAGGCGGGCGCAGTGACACCGGCCTTACGCCCGCGTGCCTCGGCGTGCCCGTTTTCAGGACAGTGCGTGACCCGTTTCGCCGCGGGGTTCCACCCGTGCTTCCCGATGTCGCTGGACCCTGGAACAGTCAAGCGGGCGGCATCATCGGCAGTGCAAACCAGGGGTAGGTCGCTCACCTCGCGGCCATCACGGGCCACTGATGCCCGCGATCACATCAGCCGGACATCAGCTCCGTAAGCATCGGCAGATGCATCCGCACCCGCCCCGCCTCGCAGCGCACATGGAAACGGCGCGCCTGCAGGGGTTCGCCGTCCAGGTTGAGGGTCATCGGCCGCGAGGCCTCGATCCAGACCTCGCGCAGCCGGGCGCGTTCGGCCACCTGCTCCAGCGCAGCGTGCTTGCCGTCGCTGAACAGGGTGCCCAGGGTCGATACCAGCTCCCCGGACAGCTCGGGAACCACGGTCAGCTCCAGCAGGCCGTCATCCAGCACCGCGTCCGGGCACAGCACCTGGCCGCCACCGGCCTGGCGACCGTTGCCCAGGCCCAGCGCGATGAGGCCGCCTTCCCACTGGAAGCCCTCGCCATGGATGCGGGCGCGGATCGGCTCGATCCTGCCCAGCCGGGCGATGCCGGTGATGACGTAAGCCAGGCCGCCAAGCATCTTCTTCAGGCCGTCGTGGGTCTCCACCGTGACCTCGGTGCCGAAGCCACCGCTGGCCAGGTTGGCGCACCAATGCACCGCACCGTCGCCGTCCACCTGCAACAGGTCGATCGGCCGTGCGCCGCCGCTGCTGATCAGATCCAGCGCCGCCAATGGCTCGACCGGGATGCCCGTTGCCGTGGCGAAGTCGTTGGCCGTGCCCAGCGGCAGCAGTGACAGCGCCGGCAAGGCGGCCGCCGCTTCGCCGGTATGCGCCAGTGCCTCGGCCACCTCGCTCAAGGTGCCATCCCCGCCGCCGGCAACGATCACCGCCGCATCCGCGGCGATGGCTTCGTGCACGTAGCGCTCCGCATCACCGGCTTCCCAGGTCACCCGTACCAACAGTGGTTGGCCACGGTCACGTACGCGCGCGACCGCATCGCGCACGGCGTCATCGCCGGCGGACTTGCCGTTGAGGATCAGGAACCAGGGGGGCGTTGGCATGCGGCTCTCCATCGAAGGCGCGCAGGCTAGCAGGCACCGGCAATGCATCCGGTGAATGTCACATGCCCGTCATCAACTCCCCGGAGAATGGGAGTCCATAGCAAGGACGACGGATGGAGGCAGGATCAGCCTCCGAATGAATTCCCCGGCCGCAGTGGCAGCACTGCGGCTTTCTTTTTGCTCCCCCGGCAGCGCGCAGCCCTGCTGCGCCGGACATGGGCGGGAAGGCCGATGCCGCGCACGGCCCCGGCACTCTCCCTCATTCGGATTGGGCGAACTGTCGCAGGGCATCCCCCTGCAGGCGGTAGACCGTCCATTCGTCCTGCGGCAACGCGCCGGCGGCGCGGTAGAACGCGATGGCCGGCGTGTTCCAATCCAGCACCGACCATTCGAAGCGCCCGCAGCCCTGCTCCACCGCCAACCGCGCGATGTGCTTGAGCAGCGCCTTGCCGGCACCGCTGCCACGCTGCGCCGGGCTCACGTACAGGTCTTCCAGGTAGATGCCGTTGCGGCCGAGCCACGTGG
Organism: Stenotrophomonas sp. LARHCG68; assembly: GCF_052871705.1. Classification (NCBI taxonomy): domain Bacteria; kingdom Pseudomonadati; phylum Pseudomonadota; class Gammaproteobacteria; order Lysobacterales; family Lysobacteraceae; genus Stenotrophomonas; species Stenotrophomonas sp. LARHCG68. Next base: position 183,181 of record NZ_JBIXJV010000002.1, read on the forward strand.
AATAGTTGTAGAAGAACACCGCGTAGCCGATGGCCTGCCCGTCACGCTCGCACACCAGCGCCTGCGCCTTGGCGTCCGGCCCGAACAGGCTGGCGCGGATGCCCGCCTCGTCGGTCTGTACCGAGGATTCGGCTTTCTCGTAGATGGCCAGCTCGCGGATGAAATGCAGGATCAGGCCTGCGTCATCGGCGGTGGCCGGGCGGATGTTCAGATCTGACATGTCCACCTCGCTAGAAGAAGAACAGCATACCGCCGTCTCACGCCCTCACCAGCGATCTCACCATTGTGGGGTAGGCGCGCGCTCGTCACGCACGACGTACACCGCATCAAAGTACTGCGACCAGTCCGCCTCGACGAACGATCCGGTCAGCCGCGACGCTACCGGGCCAATCTTCCGCAACCGCTCAGCATCCACGAGGACGACTGCACCCTTGGTTTGAACTGCCTGAGCTTCCAGTGCCTGCTCCGGCGCGGCCTCCAACTCCATGGTCGGCCCACCGGCCGTCCTGGACCAGCCCCTCAGTGCGGTGCCACCGATGGCGGCGTAGTCACCGCCTAAGCGCTGAGCAAGAAAATGGCCCATCGGCACGAACGGCCCGCTGCCGGGCCTCCGCGCGGCATGGACGTTCGCCGTCCAGATCACCACTTTGGCTCCAGGCGGAAGCCGGCCAATATGCCAGACCACGTTCTGGTACATGGCCTCATCGCGCGTTGACCGCGGGATCCGGGCCGCCGACCGTTCGTAGTAGCTGGACAGGCTGACCAACATACGCATCGCCTCGGGCGCAAGCGCACCACCGGCCGCGGCAGCCCGGGAGGCGCAGCTCGAGAGCAGCTCCCGCTCGTCGGCATCGTAGGCATGTGCGTTGCTGTAGTCCCATCCAAGGTTCCTGCGCACCGCCACTTCACAATGCAACCTGTCGGCACCCTCCAGCTGACCCGCAATCAGCGCCGGCAGCGCCTGTCCGGCGTAGTCACTGGTGTCGGATACCTGGTCGTCCAGGCCGCCGACGTACAACCGACGGCGGCCAACTGCTGTCCCGAACAGCCACTGGCGCCATTCAGCCAGTTCCTGCGTCCGCCAGAATCGGCCTTGAACTGGAAAGCCAGTGCTTCGCCATGACTGGGCAATTCCCCCAGCGCCACGACCTGCTTCCCGCACAACGATTCAGATAGCGATACCGCCTCGGCTGCTGCCGGCGAGCTGGCCATCCCAGCCAATGCGCCCACCCACCAGGCACATCGAACGACATGCTCCCGGAACAGCGCGGAAATCCCGCGCTTCCGGCCTGCACGACGCATGCCGTCAATACTCAGCCACGCGCCGCCGCGACGTTGCCGCGCATCTTCGCGATCACCTCGGCATAGTCCGGCGCATTGAAGATGGCCGAACCGGCGACGAAGGCATCGGCACCGGCGGCGGCGATCTGCCCGATGTTGTCGGCCTTCACGCCACCGTCCACTTCCAGCAGCACCGGCTTGCCGAGCTTGTCGATCATCGCGCGCACCGCGCGCAGCTTGTCCAGCGTGGACGGGATGAAGGCCTGGCCACCGAAGCCCGGGTTGACCGACATCAGCAGCACCAGGTCCAGGTCTTCCAGCACCCAGTCCAGCACTTCCACCGGGGTGGCCGGGTTCAGCACCAGGCCGGCCTTGCAGCCGTGCGACTTGATCAGCTGGATGGTGCGGTGCACGTGCCGGCTGGCCTCCGGGTGGAAGCTGATCAGGCTGGCACCGGCCTCGGCGAAGTCCGGCACGATGCGGTCCACCGGCTCGACCATCAGGTGCACGTCGATGGGCGCGGTCACGCCATGCTTGCGCAGCGCCTGGCAGACCATCGGGCCGATGGTCAGGTTGGGCACGTAATGGTTGTCCATCACGTCGAAATGGACCCAGTCGGCGCCGGCGGCGATGACGTTGTCGACCTCCTCGCCCAGCTTGGCGAAGTTGGCCGACAGGATGGACGGGGCGATGATGCAGTTGGACATGGGAAAGCCTTTCAGCGCTTGCGCAGGGTTTTGATGCGGTCGTAGGCGGCGTTGATCTGCCGCGCCTTCTTTTCGGCCTGTTCGCGCAGTTCAGGCGCGGCGCCGGCCACTTTGTCGGGGTGGTACTGGGAGATCAGGCGGCGGTAGGCCAGGTCGATCTCGGCGTCGGTGGCGTCGCGGGTGACCCCCAGTTCACGGTACGGAAGGTCCTTGCCCAGCTTGAACCAGTCACTGTCGAAGGCATGCCCCAGCAACAGGCCGATCACCGCGCCAAACAGCGGATTGGGCCTGAAAAGCAGGGCCCCGGCGATGAAACCAAGCAGTTTTCCGTACCAGCGCATGGGCGGGGTTGCGATTCAGGGCGGGCGGGCCCTGCATTTTATGCCACAGCGGCCCAATCCGGCTTTACACTAGGCCGCCCGCCGTCCTGCCGCGGGCCCCAAGGGTCCCTCCGTGCCGGCGGCTTCATAGCCAAGTCCCAGGAGTGCCCGTGCCAACCACGCTGTTGCAATCCGATCTTCCCGGCCTGCCCTTGCGCCATCGCGGCAAGGTGCGTGATGTGTTTGATATCCCGCGCGAACGCCTGCCTGCCGGCACTCCCCCGGGCGACTACCTGCTGATCGTGGCTACCGACCGCCTGTCCGCGTTCGACGTGGTGCTGCCCGACCCGATCCCGGGCAAGGGCGAGATGCTGTGCCAGGTATCCAACTTCTGGTTCGCCAAGACCGCCCACCTGATGCCCAACCACCTGACTGGCATCGACGTGGCCAGCGTGCTGCCCGAAGGCGTGGACCCGGCGCTGTACGCCAAGCGCGCGGTGGTGACCAAGAAGCTCAAGCCGGTCCCGGTGGAAGCCATCGCCCGCGGCTACCTGATCGGCAGTGGCTGGAAGGACTACCAGCGCACCGGCAAGATCAGTGGCATCCAGCTGCCCAACGGCCTGCAGCAGGCCGAGAAGCTGCCGGAGCCGATCTTCACCCCGTCCACCAAGGCCGCCGTCGGTGACCACGACGAGAACATCGACTTCGACGCGATGGTCAAGGCAGTCGGCGCGGACCTGGCCGAGAAGGTGCGTGACGCCACCCTGCGCATCTACAAGTTCGCCGCCGAGTACGCGGCCGAGCGCGGCATCCTGCTGGCCGACACCAAGTTCGAGTTCGGCACCGACGCCGACGGCCGCCTGTACATCATGGACGAGATGCTGACCCCGGATTCCTCGCGCTACTGGCCGGCCGACGAGTACCAGGTGGGCATCAGCCCGCCCAGCTACGACAAGCAGTTCGTCCGCGATTACCTGGAGACGCTGGACTGGGGCAAGACCGCGCCGGGCCCGACGCTGCCGGCCGAGGTGATCGGGCGTACCCGCGACAAATACGCCGAGGCACTGCAGAAGCTGGCCGGGATCCACCTCGACTGATCCCGCCCCGGGGGCGCGCCTGGGCAACCATGCGCGTCCGTAGGGAAGGCGCGCTATGCTCTGCCGGCCACATCCGGGAGGGAGTATGGACATGAGTACCGCGCGTCCGGTGGACCGCTATTTCGCCAGTTACTCCGGCGACCACCGCAATGAAACCAACCAGGCCATCCACGTGGTCGCGGTGCCGGCCATCCTGTGGTCGGTGATCGCCCTGCTGTGGTGCATCCCGCCGTTGATGCCCTGGTTCCAGCACGGGATCTGGGCCGCCCTGGCCATGTTCGGCACCTGGGCCTACTACAACCGCCTGTCCCGCCCGCTGGGCATCGGCATGCTGTTCCTGTTCTTCGTCAGCGGCTGCCTGTGCCGCCTGCTGGAAGACCGGCTGGGCATCCCGATGCTGCTGCGCATCGCCATCGGCGTGTTCGTGGTGGCGTGGATCGCACAGTTCATCGGCCACAAGATCGAGGGCCGCCGGCCCAGCTTCCTGACCGACCTGACCTACCTGCTGATCGGGCCGATCTGGGTGCTGGCCAAGCTGTTCCGCCAGTTCGGCTGGCGTTACTGATGCAAAGGGCCGGCATTGCCGGCCCTTTCAGTCCGGGGTGTTCACCCGCGCTACGGTGACGCCTCGCCGGCGGGTGCGTCGGCCAGTCCGAGCATGGCCGCATCCACCATGAACGGACGCGGCGCATAGCCGAAATCACGCCGTGCCGGTGCGGTGTCGAACGCCAGCGGCTCGCACATGCGCGCCAAGGTTGCGTCGCTCATGCCCTGCAGGCGGCCCTTGGCATGTGCCCTGTGCAATGCCCACCTGAAAAGTGAAGTCGGCACCCGCAACAATCTTGGCCGCGGGCGCAGCGCATCCAGCACCCTGCGGACCATCGTCGTATAGGGCAACGTTTCCCCCCCTCCCAAGGCATACCCCTTGCCAAACGTCTCCGGCCGCGCCACAACCTGCATGGCAGCATCGGCCAGATCCTGCACGTGCACTGGCTGGCGCAGCCCGTTCGCAGCAAAGGGCAACACGCAGAAACCCCGACGCCGCGCAATATCGGCAATCACCGTCAAGGTCTTGTCCCGGCCCGCACCATAGATCAGCGTCGGCCGCAGCAACGTCGCCGCCACCCCACGCTCACTTGCCGCCACGAACAAAGTGGTCTCGGCCTGCCGCATCCGTTGCGCAACGGCCCGCTCGGCAGGCTCGATCGAATCCTGCTTGACCTCCATGCTGGTCGAACCAAAGGCCACGATGCGCGGACATTCCAACGACGTACTCGCAAACCAGCGCGCAAAATGATCCAGCGGCCCGCAGCTGAAGACCACATCGAATCGTGCAGGCCCCTGCCATGCACCGAACAGGTCGGCAACCAACCACGCCTCTCCCGCGACCGAGGTGCGGGGCTGTCGTGACACCGCCGTCACCGCCCACCCTTGTGACAGCAGGTTCGCGACGAGACGTTCGCCAATCTGCCCACTGCCACCGAACACCAATGCCGTGCGCGGCTCCCTTTCGATGTGAGTGCTATCTTCCATACGTGACAGCATAGGCGATCCCACACGCACTTCTGCTGAAGCGGCTTGTTCGTTCCCACGAGAATTCCATGACTACCCCCACCGCTCTCCTGCTCGCCACCGACCTGAGCGCCCGCACCGACCGTGCACTGGCCCGTGCGTTGCAGCTGGCGCGGCAATGGAACGCACGGCTGGTGGTGGCGACCGTGTTGCCGGACGCAGCGGCCACCGGCATCACCGGCGGGCTGCTGTCCTCGGCCCCAGCGGTCGACGACGGCCAGGCCCGGCAGCTGGCCGAACGTCGCCTGCAACGCCTGCTGGAAGGCGACGCCGATGACCTGCAGGTGGAGCTGCGCATCGGCCACGGCCACGTCGGTCGTGCACTGCTGCAGCTGGCCGCGCAGGAGGACTGCGACCTGATCATCACCGGCATCGCCCGTGATTCCCTGTTCGAGCAGCCCACGCTGGGCTCAACCGTGATGTGGCTGACCCGCCACAGCCGGCTGCCGGTGCTGATCGTGCATGACCGGGTACGCGGCCCTTACCGCCACCTCGCGGTGGCCTGCGACTTCTCCGACAGCGCCGCGCAGGCGGCTGGCTGCGCCCTGGAACTGTTCGATGTGCCATTGCAGTTGTCATTGGTGCATGCACTTGATGCCCCCGGCAGCCTGCTCCCCGGCGGCGACCGCGACACCCTGCAGGAACAGGCCACCAGCGCCGCGCGCACGCAGGCGCAGGCCTTGCTGGCGCAATTGCGGCCACGGCTGGGGCAAGCGCACGTGCACGCGGTCATCGAACCCGGTGAGCCAGCCCGCGTCCTCGCCGACCACGCACGGTCCGCCGGCACCGAACTGGTCGTCGTGGCCACCCACGGCCGGGGCGCGTTGTTCGACCTGCTGATCGGCAGCGTGGCGCGGCGCATCGTCGAAACGCTGGAAACCGACACCCTGCTGGTGCGCGACCCGCGCTCGCTGGCGGCGGCCGCCGGGAACGACGACTGAGCGCGCCGAACCCGAACGGCTCGTTCAGAAAAAGGTTCCGGGCGGAAAAAAGCGCCTGTTAGACTGGAAAACCTGCCCGTCACCCCTGCGCTTCCGCATGACGCCAGTCCTGTTGTGCCTTCTCCTGCTGCCCTTCCTGCTGGCGGCGGCCATCGCCCTGTATGCCCGCCTGTCACGGACCACCGCTGCCTGTCTTGCAGGTGCCGCGCCCGTGCTCGGGCTGGTGCTGCTGGGCAGCGTGACCCCTGCCGTGCTCGACGGCGAGGTCATCCGCAACAGCTGGCAATGGCTGCCGCAGATCGGGCTGGACTTCAGCCTGCGCCTGGACGGGCTGGCCTGGATGTTCGCCGGGCTGGTGCTTGGCATCGGCGCACTGGTGGTGCTGTACGCGCATTACTACCTCTCGCCCAGGGACAGCACGCGTCGCTTCTACAGCTACCTGCTGCTGTTCATGGGCGCGATGCTGGGCATGGTGCTGTCCGGCAACCTGCTGTTGCTGATGGTGTTCTGGGAGCTGACCAGCATCAGTTCATTCCTGCTGATCGGCTTCTGGTCGCACCGCAAGGACGCGCGCGAGGGCGCGCGCATGGCCTTGATCGTCACCGGCGGCGGTGGCCTGGCACTGTTGGCCGGCGTGCTGCTGATCGGCCGCATCGTCGGCAGCTTCGACCTGGACGTGGTGCTGGCCTCCGGCGACCTGATCCGCGCCAGCACGCTGTATCCGTGGGCACTGGTGCTGGTGTTGGCCGGCATCTTCACCAAGAGCGCGCAGTTCCCGTTCCAGTTCTGGCTGCCACACGCGATGGCCGCGCCCACTCCGGTCTCGGCGTACCTGCATTCGGCCACGATGGTGAAGGCCGGCGTGTTCCTGCTGGCGCGCCTGCACCCGGCGCTGGCCGGCACCGAGCTGTTCTTCTACGTGGTCAGCGGCATTGGTGCGATCACCCTGCTGATCGGCGCCTGGAACGCGATCTTCCAGCATGACCTCAAGGGCCTGCTGGCGTACTCGACCATCTCGCACCTGGGCCTGATCACGCTGCTGTTCGGCCTGTCCACGCCGATGGCGGTGGTGGCCGGCGTGTTCCACATCCTCAACCACGCCACCTTCAAGGCCTCGTTGTTCATGGCCGCCGGCATCATCGACCACGAGACCGGCACCCGCGACATGCGCAAGCTGGGCGGGCTGCGCCGGTTGATGCCGATCACCAGCACGCTGGCGATCATCGCCTCGCTGGCGATGGCCGGTATCCCGCTGCTCAACGGCTTCCTGTCCAAGGAAATGCTGTTCGCCGAGGCACTGGCCACCGAGGGTCCGCACTGGATGCGCACGGCGATGAGCGCTGCCGCGCTGCTGGCCGGCATCCTCGGCGTGGCCTACAGCCTGCGCTTCGTGCACGACACCTTCTTCGGCAAGGGCCCGCTTGACCTGGACGTGGTCCCGCACGAGCCGCCGCGCTGGATGAAGGTGCCGGTGGAAGTGCTGGTGGTGATCTGCCTGGCGGTCGGCATCGCGCCGGCACTGACCGTGGCACCGGTGCTGCAGGCCGGCGCCAGCGCCATCCTCGGCCCGGCGATGCCCGCGTACAGCCTGTCGATCTGGCACGGCTTCAACCTGCCGCTGGCGATGAGCGCGATCGGCGTGGCCGGCGGCATCGCCCTGTACTTCGGCCTGCGCCGCTTCACCGACCTGTACGCCGCCGCCAACCGCCCCACCGGCAAGCTGCTGTTCCAACGCAACCTGGACCTGTTGTTCGGCATCGCCCACCGCGTCACCGCCGCACTGGCCAACGGCAGCCTGCAACGCATGCTGATGGCGTTGGTGCTGGTGGCGGTGATCGTCGCCGCCGCACCGTTCATCGCCAGCCCGGCGATGCCGGCATGGCCGGCACCGCAGTCGATGCCGCTGCTGGGCTGGGTGTTGTGGCTGGTGATGCTGGCCTGCGCGTTCGCCGGGCTGTTCCTGTTCCAGCAGCGCCTGCTGGCGGTGATCGTGATGGGCGGCACCGGGTTGATGGTGGCGCTGACCTTCGTGTTCCTGTCGGCACCGGACCTGGCCCTGACCCAGCTGATGGTGGAGATGGTCACGCTGGTGCTGATGCTGCTCGCCCTGAACTACCTGCCGGCGCAGTCGCCGCCGGAACGCTCGCGCTGGCGCAGGCGGCGTGATGCGCTGATCGCCATCGTCGCCGGTGGCGGCCTGGCCGCGCTGGCCTACTCGATGATGACGCTGCCGCCGAACACCATGGCCGGCGAGATGCTGGTGCGTTCGCTGCCCGAGGCCTACGGCCAGAACGTGGTCAACGTGATCCTGGTGGACTTCCGCGGCTTCGATACCTTCGGCGAGATCACCGTGTTCGGCATCGCCGCGCTGGTGGTGCATGCGCTGCTGCGGCGCTCGCGGATGGCGCCGGAACAGATCATGCCCGGCCCGCCGATCAAGCTGCCGGTGCCGGCCGACCTGGCCCAGATCATGTTCCCGTTGACCCTGACGGTGTCCATCTTCCTGTTCCTGCGCGGCCACAACGCGCCCGGCGGTGGCTTCGTCGCCGGCCTGGTGCTGGCGGTGCCGCTGCTGATCCAGTACGTGATCCAGGGCACCGTGTCGGTGGAGTCGCGCTTCGGCTTCGACTACATCCGCTGCATCGGCCTGGGCCTGATGGTCGCCGTGCTCAGCGGCATGGCCTCGATGCTGTTCGGCGTGCCGTTCCTGACCAGTGGCCACCTGGACCTGCACCTGCCGTTGATCGGCGAGGTGCCGCTGGCCAGCGCGATGGGCTTTGACACCGGCGTGTACCTGGTGGTGTTCGGCGGGGTGATGCTGATCCTGTCGATGATGGGCACGATCAAGCCCTCGCGCACCCGCAACGCCCGCCACGGCGAAATCGATATCCACCGCCGTTCGGCACGCACCGGGGAGATGCACTGATGGAACTGGCCCTGGCAAGCGCGATCGGCGTGCTGGCCGCGATCGGCGTGTACCTGCTGCTGCGCGCACGCAGCTTCGACGTCATCCTCGGCATGACCTTCCTGTCGTATGCGACCAACCTGCTGATCTTCAGCGCCGGGCGGCTGGTCACCGGCAAGGCGCCGGTGCTCAAGGACGGGGTGAGCAGCGACCTTGCCCACTACACCGACCCGCTGCCGCAGGCGCTGGTGCTGACCGCCATCGTCATCGCCTTCGCGATGACCGCGGTGAGCATCGTGCTGGCCATGCGCAGCCGCAGTGACAACCACAGCGACCACGTCGACGCCCACGAGCCGGATCCGCCCACCGCGGGCAAGCCGGAGGCCGGCGCATGAACCACCTGGTGATCCTGCCGGTCCTGATCCCGCTGCTGGGCGCGGCGCTGTCGCTGTTCGTCGAACACCGCCGCTATGGCCCGAAGGTACAGCGCAGCGTGGCGTGGGCCAGCATGACCGCATTGGCGGTGTCGGTGGCGCTGCTGGTCGTGCAGACCGGTGAAGGCCGCATCACCGCCTACCTGCTGGGCGACTGGCCGGCCCGGCTGGGCGTGGCGCTGGTGGCCGACCGCCTGGCCGGCTGGATGCTCGGCACCACCCTGCTGCTGGCCATCGCCTGCCTGCTGTATGCCTGTACCGGCTGGGACCGGCGCGCACCGCACTTCCATGCGCTGTTCCAGTTCCAGCTGATGGGCCTGAACGGTGCATTCCTGACCGGCGACATCTTCAACCTGTTCGTGTTCTTCGAGGTGCTGCTGATCGCCTCGTATGGCCTGCTGCTGTCCGGCGGCCGTGGCCTGCGCCTGCGCATCGGCCTGCACTACGTGATGTTCAACATCGCCGCCTCCACGCTGTTCCTGATCGCGCTGGCGATGCTGTACGCCACGCTCGGCTCGCTGAACATGGCCGAGATCAGCCAGCGCATCGCCGGCCTGTCGCCGTCGCACCTGAAGCTGGCCAAGGCCGCGTTGGGCCTGTTGCTGCTGGTGTTCTGCTCCAAGGCCGCGCTGCTGCCACTGTACCTGTGGCTGCCGGAGTCGTACTCGCGTGCACCGGCGGCGGTCGCGGCCCTGTTCGTGATCATGACCAAGGTCGGGCTGTACGCCGTGCTGCGGGTCAGCACGCTGTGGTTCGGCGCCGGTGCCGGCGCACTGGCCGGCTACGGCGGCGACTGGCTGCTGTGGGCCGGGCTGGCCACGCTGCTGCTGGCCGGCCTGGGCGCACTGGCCGCCACCCGCATGAGCGTGCTGGTGGCCTACCTGGTGGTGGTCTCGGCGGCAACGCTGTTCATCGCCTTCGCGCTGGGCAATGCCGGCACGATCTCGGCCGGGCTGTATTACCTGCCACACAGCACCTTCACCGCCGCCGCGCTGTTCCTGGTGGTCGACCTGATCCGTCGTCGCCGCATCCGTGGCGGCCAGCCACGTGACGGCGAGCAGACCGTACTGCCGGGCAAGACCGTGCCGGGCCTGCTGTTTTTGGTCGGCGCGGTGGCCGTGGCCGGCCTGCCGCCACTGGCCGGCTTCCTGGCCAAAGCCGCGCTGCTGAGCGCCGTGCCGCAGGCCCATACCGGCGTGGTCTGGGCGGTGGTGCTGGGCAGCAGCCTGCTGGTGATCATGGGCCTGACCCGTACCGGCATCCGCCTGTTCTGGCACGTGCCCGGCGATGAGGACGATGCACCGGAACCCGAGCCGCAGCCCGCGGCCCCGGCGCGCCCCTACGAGACCACCGCGGCCTGCCTGCTGCTCGGCTACGTGGTGCTGATGAGCGTGTTCGCCGCGCCGCTGATGCGACAGACCGACGCCATCGCCACGCAATTGCTGTCGCCGGAGCAGTACCTCAACGACGTGCGCGGCACCACGCCACAGATGAGGCAGCCATGAGTACGCCCCGCCCCCTGCTGCGTCGCCTGTTCCCCTCGCCGGCACTGTCGCTGACGGTCACCGCCTTCTGGCTGCTGATGTCCGACAGCTTCAACCTGGGCCAACTGCTGCTGGGCATGCTGCTCGGGCTGGTGGTGCCGCTGTTCGCCGCACGCCTGGACCGCGAGTTCGCCCGGCTGGGCACGCTGCGGCCGGTGCCCAAGCTGCTGTGCGTGGTGCTGTGGGACATCCTGGTGTCCAACATCCGCGTGGCCATGCAGGTGCTGGGCCCGGAGCAACGGCTCAAGCCCGGTTTCATCTGGGTGCCGCTGGACATCGCCAACATCCACGGCATCGCCGCGTTGACCAGCTTCATCACCCTCACCCCCGGCACCGTGTCGGCGGCGCTGTCCGATGACCGCCGTCACCTGCTGGTGCACGTGCTGCACCTGGACGATGCCGATGCGCTGATCGCCGAGATCAAGAGCCGCTATGAAGCACCGCTGATGGAGATCTTCCCGTGAACGGTTACCTGATATTCCAGACCACGCTGGTGGTGTGCATGCACGTGGTCGGCATCGCGATGCTGCTGGCGTTGTGGCGCCTGTTGCGCGGCCCCACCGTCCCGGACCGGATCCTGGCGCTGGACACGTTGTCGGTCACCGCCATCGCCGAGTTGATGCTGTTCGGCATCTACCTGGATTCGGCCATCTACTTCGAGGCCGCGCTGGTGATCGCGATGCTGGGCTTCTGCAGCACCGTGGTGTTGAGCAAGTACGTACTGCGCCGGGACATCGTCGAATGATCACTTTCCTGCAGATCGTCCTGTCCGCGCTGCTGGCCTTCGGCTGCTTCTTCATCCTGGTCGGTGCGCTGGGGCTGGTGCGCTTTTCCGACTTCTTCAAGCGCCTGCACGCGCCGACCAAGGCCAGCACGCTGGGTGTGGGCTGCGTGCTGGTGTGCTCGGTGGCGTACCACATCTTCCTCGGCGAGGACCCGCAACCGCGCGAGCTGCTGATCACCGTGTTCCTGTTCATCACCGCACCGATCAGCGCCCACCTGATGGCCAAGGCGGCGCTGTCGCTGATGATGGAAAGCCGCCCGGAGCCGCCGGGCGACAAGCCGTGACCGGCGCACTTCACCGGTAGCGCCGAGCCGCGCTCGGCGGTAGCTCTCCCGGTCGTACCCCGGAGCAGCATGGCTGCGCTACCGGGAGTGTTCCCGCGCAGCGTGGCCGCGCACCCGGGTCAACGCAGCTGAACCTGTGCAGCATCACTGACCATGACCTGCGTCTGGTAGTAGTACTTGTCCATGACACGCCCCTCGTCGATGAAAACCACCTTCACCAGTCGTGCGCTGCCACGCACGAGGATCGGCCGGCCCAGCAGCGCTTGCCGGGGATCCCGTCCCAGCCTGTCCGCCAGCGCGGCCCTGGCAGCGGGCATGAGTTCCACGCTCAGGTTCCGCGGGTCCCGATAGTCCCGCTCGGAATTGAGGAACAACGAACCCCTGACATCCCCCGTGGCCCGCACGTTCAGCGCGAACACACCATCCACGCCACGTCCCAACCCTGCTGCAGCGGCCAACTGCACCGCCATTCCCGGGTCAATCCAGGCGGACGGAGCCCGCCCGCCGTGCACGCACCCTGCCAATACCGCCGACATCAACCCCAATATCAGAAACTTCCGCATCCTTGCCTCAATCCGGTCAGTTCAACAGCGCCAGCTCCAGGCCGACCCAGGCCAGGAACGCGACGAACAACACGGCGCCCTCGCCGCGACTGATCTTCAGGTCGCCGCGCAGCATCGGGTACAGCATCAGCACCAGCACGATCGCCGCCGGCAGCTCCAGGCGCACGAACGAGGCCGGCAACGGCATCGGGCGCAATGCCGCCATGCCACCGACCACCACCAGCAGGTTGAACAGGCTCGAGCCGATCACGTGGCCGACGACCATGTCACCCTGGCCGCGCCGCGCCGCCGCGATCGCGGCGGCCACTTCCGGTAGCGCCGTGCCGATGGCCACCGGCAGCAGGCCGGCCAGCAGCGGCGACATGCCCCAGCCGGCGCCGATCACCGGTGCCGCCTGCACCACCCAGCGCGCGCCGAAATACAGCACCACGCCGGCAATGACCAGGCGGATCAGGTTGAGCCCCAGTTCGGTGCGGGTCGTCGCGTAGGCGGCGATGCTTTCCTGCAGCGCGGCCGGCTCGCGCCGGGCGCGCGCCAGCACGAACACCAGCACCGCGACGAAGCCAAGCAGCAGCACGATGCCTTCCACGCGGCTGATCGCACCGTCGAGCCCGAACACGATCAGCGCCAGCGAAGCCACGGCAAGCAGCACCAGCAATGGCGACAGCAGGCGCGTGCGCACCACCAGCGGGTAGACCAGCGCGGCCAGCGCCAGCGTCAGGCCGACGTTGACGATGTTGCTGCCCACCGCGTTGCCCAGTGCCAGTTCCTGTGCCCCCACCGCGAAAGCGCGGGCATTGACCACCAGTTCCGGCAGCGACGTGCCGAAGGCCACCAGCAGCAGGCCGGCGACGAATGGCGAGGCGCCCAGTCGCTGGGCCAGCCCCGACGCGGCCTTCACGATGGAGTCGCCCCCCAGCGCCAGCAGCACCAAGCCAAGTACGAACAATCCAATGGCTTCAAACATCCGCGTCTCTCCCGACGGCAATGCGGCTGATTCTAGGCGCAGTCATCGCCTTTCCGCAGGAACTCAGCTGCACCCTTCCACGTAATCCACCTGCGGCGGCAGGCCAACCCGCCACGCTGTCACCTTGCCGTCGGCGCCCAGTTCGAACACCAGCCAGCCCTGGCTGCCATCGGCGGCGGGAACCCGCAGCACCTTGCCGCCTTCCACGTACTTGTGGGGCTGTGGTGCTTCGGCCTGTGCATACAGTGCCTGCAGCGGGGCCAGCGCCATGCCGACCTTGCCGCCGCCCGGGGCCTGCACGTCGGCGGCGCGCACGTCGTAGCGGACGAAATTGCCGCCCTCGAGCATGAAGGCCACGCCGTCGGCCCCCTGCCCGGCCGGCTGCAGGTAATAGCAGCCGCCGTCGGCCACGGCATCGCCCTGCAGCTCGCCATCCCAGACCGCGCGCATCTGTTCAGCATCGATCCCCAGTTGCAGGGGGCCATAGCCCTGCCAATCGGCGTTGCCGGTCACCGCGGCCTCGGCCGGGGCCGGCGCGGGCGAGCCCGCTGCCGCAGGGGCTTGCGGTGCCACCGGCGCATCCGGCGCGTCGGGGGTGCGGTTGCAGGCGGCCAGCAGGGCGAGCAGGACAAGCGAAGACAGGACGGTGCGGGTCATGCGGCAACTCCAAGGAGGACCGGGGGCCGAGTGTAGCGGCATGCCGGTTGTCATCGTGCTTTCACCTGCCGGACCCAGGCTTGGGCGTCCGCGCCGCCGTGTCACGTCCCATGCATCCGCGCAAAACCGAACTCGCCCTCTCCGTCCTGCAGGCCCATCGGGCACCGCTGGACCTGCGCCAGCGCCGTGCCCTGATCCTGTGCGATGGCAAGCGCAGCCTGGACGACCTGTCCCAGTTGCTGGGCAACGATGCGCCGGCGCTGGTCGCGCAGTTGATCCGCGACGGCTACCTGCTGGCCGATGCCCCCGACGCCCCACCGGCCGTCCCCGCGCCGGTGGCCATGGCGGCGCCTGCGCCTGCGCCGGCAGCAGCGGCGGCGCCTGCCACCGAGCGCCGGCGCTCGATGGTGGCTGCGCGGATCTATGTGCTGGACATCCTGGCGCTGCAGCGCAACCCCACCGCGCAGCAACTGCACCGGCAACTGCAGTCCTCGCGCGAGGAAGGCGAGACGGTCAACGCGATCCGGCTGGCGCTGGCGCACCTGCCGGCGATGACCTCGGACGGCTACGCGCAACGCGTGCGTGGCCGCCTGCAGGAAGTGCTGCCCGAGCCGCACCTAGCGACGGTGCTGCAGGCCACGCCGCTGCCGGCGGCCTGAAACTCAGCCCCTGGGCGGGGCGAAGTTGTCGCGCAGGCCGCTCCAGCAGGCCTGGTATTCGCGCTGGCGGTGCGGTGCGGCGATGGCCTGCTCGGTCGGGCAGATCACGCCGCGGGTCTCGAACATGAAGGCCATGGTGTCGGTGATCACGTCCGGCTTGGACAGGTCCGCGTTGGAGGCCTTGTCGAAGGTGGCCGCGTCCGGGCCGTGGCCGCTCATGCAGTTGTGCAGCGATGCGCCGCCGGGCACGAACCCCTCGGCCTTGGCGTCGTAGGCACCGTGGATCAGGCCCATGAACTCGCTGGCGATGTTGCGGTGGAACCACGGTGGGCGGAACGTGTCCTGCGCCACCAGCCAGCGCGGCGGGAAGATCACGAAGTCCAGGTTGCTGGTCCCGGGCGTGTCGCTGGCCGAATGCAGCACCAGGAAGATCGACGGGTCCGGGTGGTCATGGCTGATCGAGCCGATGGTGTTGAAGCGGCGCAGATCGTAGCGGTACGGCGCGTAGTTGCCGTGCCAGCCGACCACGTCCAGCGGCGAGTGGTTGATGTCCGCGCGCCACAGCCGGCCATGGAACTTGGCGACCAGCTCGAACGGGCCTTCCACGTTCTCGTAGGCGGCCACCGGGGTTTCGAAGTCACGCGGGTTGGCCAGGCCGTTGCTGCCGATCGGGCCGAGGTCGGGCAGCTTGAGCAGCGCACCGAAGTTCTCGCAGACATAGCCGCGCGCCTGCCCGTCGGGCAGCTCCACCGCGAAGCGCACGCCACGCGGGATCACCGCGATCTGCTGCGGTTCGACGTCGATCACGCCCATCTCGGTGCGCAGGCGCAGCCGGCCCAGCTGCGGCACGATCAGCAGCTCGCCGTCGGCGTTGTAGAAATAGCGGCCACGCATGTCGGCATTGGCCGCGTACATGTGGATGCCGGCACCGGCATGCGCATCGGGCGCGCCGTTGCCACCCATCGTGTACAGCCCTTCGATGAAATCGGTGGGCGTGGACGGCAGCGGCAACGGGCTCCAGCGCAGCTGGTTGGGCGATACCGCCGCATGGCTGAACTCGCCATGCAGGTTGGGCTGATCGAACGGGGTGAATTCCCCGTGCATCACCGCCGGGCGGATGCGGTACAGCCAGCTGCGACGGTTGCTGCCACGCGGCGCGGTGAAGGCGCTGCCGGTCAACTGTTCGGCATACAGGCCATGGGCGACGCGCTGCGGTGAATTGCGCCCGACCGGCAGGGTGCCGGGCACTGCCTCGGTGGCGAATTCGTTGCCAAAGCCGGATTGATAACCGTTGGTGACCATGGTGGCGCCCTTGCCTTGCGATTGAGCCCCTCTCCCGCAGGCGGGAGAGGGGTTGGGGTGAGGGTGGATCGGTTGCGGTGATGCTACGTGCTTCGGTGGCCTTTGCCCTCACCCCAACCCCTCTCCCGCCTGCGGGAGAGGGGCTTCAGGCAAGCGCATCGTTCGCCGCTTACAGCACGCCGCGCTTGATCTGGTCGCGCTCGATGCTCTCAAACAGCGCCTGGAAATTGCCTTCGCCGAAGCCTTCGTTGCCCTTGCGCTGGATGATCTCGAAGAAGATCGGGCCAATGCAGTTCTGGGTGAAGATCTGCAGCAGCTTGCGCTGCTTGGTCTCCGGGTCGGCGTCGATCAGGATCTTGTTGCGGCGCAGGCGCGGCACGTCCTCGCCGTTGTCCGGGATGCGCAGGTCGACCACGTCGAAATAGGTGTCCGGCGTGTCCAGGAACTCGATGCCGCGCTCGCGCATGGCTTCGACGGTGTCATAGATGTTGTCGGTGAAGCAGGCGATGTGCTGGATGCCCTCGCCCTTGTAGGCGTCCAGGTACTCGTTGATCTGGCTCTTCGGGTCGGAGGACTCGTTGAGCGGGATGCGCACGATGCCGTCCGGGGCGGTCATCGCCTTGGACACCAGGCCGGTCTTGGCACCCTTGATGTCGAAGTAGCGGATCTCGCGGAAGTTGAACAGCCGCTCGTAGTAGTCCGACCACTGCTGCATGTTGCCCAGGTACAGGTTGTGGGTCAGGTGGTCGATGAAGGTCAGGCCGAAGCCCTTCGGGTCCTGCTCGGCACCGTCGACCGGCACGTAGTCTGTGTCGTAGATGCTGCCGCCTTCGCCATAGCGGTCGACCAGGTACAGCATGCAGTCGCCGATGCCCTTGATCACCGGGGCCGGGACGGCACGGGTGTCGGCCAGCAGGCTGACTTCCTCGGCACCGTTGCCCAGCGCAGCGGCCAGCACCTCGGCGGCCGGCTTCTGGAAGCGGATGGCGAAGCCACAGGCGCAGGGGCCGTGCTTGGCCGCGAAGTCGGCGGCGAAGGAATCCGGCTCCTCGTTCACGAGGAAGTTGACGCCGCCCTGACGGTAGACGGTAATAGCACGCTGCCGGTGGCGGAGCACGGCAGTGAATCCCATGTTCCGGAAGTACGTGTGCAGCTGGGCGGCCTGCCCGGCCGGCGCGGCGAACTCGACGAACTCGAAACCATCAATGCCCATCGGGTTCTCGAAGGTGGTGACCTGCATGCCCGGATTGGGCGCGTGGGGTGCGGCGTGGGCTTGGGTATTCATGGGTTGCCTCCGATTGCGTGACCACTGCCGGGTGCCGGCGGTGTAAAAAACAGGAAGACACGCGCAAACGCGGGTCTGGACCGAAGGTTATAGTTTCACATGAAACCACCATCAAGGTGCACTGCAGCATGAGCTCTTCCGATTACAGCAAGTCCACCAGCATCCGGGCCTCGCATGTCCTGCTGGATCTCGAGCAGTTCCTGCCCTACCGCATCAGCGTCCTGTCCAACCGGGTCAGCGGCAACATCGCCCGGCTGTACGGCGACCGCTACGGCCTGGCCATCCCCGAGTGGCGGGTGATCACCATCCTGGCGCTGTACCCCGGCTCCTCGGCCAGCGAAGTGTCCGAGCGCACCGCGATGGACAAGGTGGCGGTCAGCCGCGCCGTGGCCCGCCTGCTGGAACGCGGCTTCATCAAGCGCGAGACGCACGGCGATGACCGCCGTCGCTCGGTGCTGGCGCTGTCGGCGGCCGGTTTCGAGGTCTACGAGACCATCGCTCCGCTGGTAATCGAGATGGAACGTCGGCTGATGTCGGTGCTCAGCGAGGAAGAGGAACAGGTGCTCGAGCGCCTGATCACCCGCCTGGCCGATGCCGGCCTGCCTCGCATGAGCGAAGCCTGAGACGTCGCCGGCCGCGGGCCGGCGGCGGAGGGCACGCGGCCGCGCGGCTCAGCTCAGGTGCTTGCGCTGGGCATAGATCCACGGCGCCGCCAACGCGGCGATCGCGCCACCGGCAAAGCCCAGCGCAGCGGCCACCGCCGCCGCTTCGATGCTGCCGGGCAATGCCAGCGCCGCCAGCAGCAACAGCACCGCTGGCAAACCGATGAACGAAGCCAGGAAGAACCGCCAGCGCGGCACCCAGGTGTGCAGTTGCATCAGGCTGGCACCCACCCAGGCTTCGCTGGCCCTGCTGCGTCCTATCTTGTCCACCAGCTTGACCAGATCGACCTCCGGCACGGACTTGCCGGCCGCCGCCAACGCCAGCTCGGCGTCAACTTCCGCAGGATCCGGCCAGTTCGAAGGCCATGCCTGCGGCGCTTCCACGCCATAAGCCGACAGCACCGGCAGGCTCAGCGCCGGCACGGCCAGCGCGCGCAGCCGGCGCTTGTCCAACACACACCAGACCTGTGCCCGTCCGCCACTGTGCACCTGGTACAACGACAGCTGCTCGGCCGCCGGATAGGGCAATGCGGTCACGCGTGCGGCCAGGGTTTCCACGCCCATCGCGCGCAGGAAACCGGCGCGGGCACGGCCGGTCTGCGTCCACGCCACGCCCAGGGGCGAGAGCAGCATCACCTCGGCCAGATCGGTGCCCCCGGCGGTGGCGCGCTCGTCGCTGGCCAGGTAGGCCGCCAGCGAACGCGGCTCGGCGACATCGGCCTTGCCCCAGCGCTGCGAATGACCGAGCAGGAACTTCAACGGCACCCGCGCGGCAACCGTCTCGCCGCGGGCGCTGTCCGATGCGAACGGCAACACCGAGGCAACGAAGGCGCGCAGTTCATTGCCGGGCGAACTGCTCCACTCCGGCGGCAACAGGCCGGCGAGCAGGCCATTGCGGGCCACCTGGTCGATCTGCTCCTTCTGCTCGACCAGCCGCATCACCGCCGACTGCAGCATGATGTTCGGCGGCACCGCAGCCTGCGGCAGGCGCGAGGAGGCGGGTACCGGCGAGGTGTCCTCGGCGGCCGGCGTCTCGTCGAGCAGTTCGTCCACGCTTGGCAGGCTGACGCTGGCCGACGCGACGGGCGGGGTATCGACGATGGAGGGGGAATCAGAAGCAGGCTGCATGGCGAAGACGGAGCGGGCCGTGCGCAGGCGGAGATGCATCCGTTAGCGGCCGCGCGCGGGAAATATGAAGGCATGCGGCGCTACCCCTCCCCCGCCCTCCCCTTCGCTGCGCGAAAGGGAGGGGGCAGATCACGGCGAGCTGCGCCTGCCACGCAGGAGCGCCTCGGCCGTGAGGCCAGTGCACGACCTATCGCGTGGAAGCTCCCCTCCCCAGCCTCCCCTTCGCTGCGCGAAAGGGAGGGCAGATCACGGCGAGCTGCGCCTGCCACGCAGGAGCGGCCTCGGCCGTGAGGCCCGTGCGCAAACGACAACGGCGCCTTCCGGCGCCGTTGTCATCCCCACCGCCGCGGCTCATTGCGCGGCCGGCGGTGCCCACTGCTTGAGGAAGGCGAAGAACTTCTCGCGGTCGTAGCCCTTGCCCTTCTCCAGGTCGCCGGTGAACTGCGAATGCAGCAGCTTGCCTTCGGCATCGAGCACGAACAGGTGCGGGTAGCCCTTGATCTCCGGGTAGCCCGACAGGAACGCGGTGTTCTCGTTCTCTTCGCTGAAGTTGACCTTCATCCACACGTAGTTGCCATCACGGAAGCGGCGGATCTCCGAATCCCCTTCCATGAAGGCATCCAGCAGGTGGCACCACGAGCACCACTCCCCGCCCACGTCCAGGATGATCCGCTTGCCGCCACGCTGGGCCTCGACCTTGGCCGTTTCCAGGTCGGCGACCGGGTTGCGGGCGGGGTCGAACTGCGCGTTGAGCGCGGCCACCGCGGCGATATCCGCCGCGGTGGGGGTGTTGCCCGAGGACACCGGCTGGCTGGTGTCAGCCACCGGCGCCTTCTGTTCGGAGGTGTCCAGCGGCTGCACCTTCTCCACCGGCGGTGGCGGCTGGTTGCAACCGGCCACGGCCAGGGCGAACACCAACGGGACCACTCCAAACAGCTTGTTCATCGGTCTTTCCTCACTTCACGCCATGCATGAGCTTCTGCACCAGCGGGGCGATCAGGAACAACAGCACGCCTGCAGCCAGCAGCGACCAGAAGCCGAAGGTATACCCCTTCAGGGCCGATTCCACCGTCATGCCGCTCTCGCCGCTGACCACCGCGGCGAAGATGCCCGACAGGTTGTTGCCGATGGCGGTGGACAGGAACCAGCCGCCCATCGCCAGGCCCACGACCTTGAGCGGGGCCAGCTTGGTGGTCATCGACAGGCCGATCGGCGACAGGCACAGCTCACCGACGGTCTGGATCACGTAGACCATGAACAGGGTCCAGAACGGGATCTTGCCGGCGCCGTCGACCAGCGAGGACAGCGCGTACATCAGCAGCAGGAAGGCCAGGCCGTTGAAGATCAGGCCCAGGCCGAACTTGCGCGGGATCGACGGGTTGGCCTTGCCCAGCGCAGTCCACAACCACACGAAGATCGGGCCAAGGGCCAGGATGGCCACCGAGTTGACCGACTGGAACCAGCCGATCGGGAAGGTCCAGCCGCCCAGGTCGCGGTTGACGATGTTCTGCGCCAGGAAGTTGAACGAGCTGCCGGCCTGTTCGAAGAACATGAAGAACAGCACGTTGAACACGAAGATGATCAGCATGGCGATGGCACGGTCACGGGCCACCTTGCCCTCGCGGATGCCCTCGACCAGGATCATCACGCACAGCGCGGTGAACAGCGCGCCCAGGATCCAGCCCAGGATGCCGGCGTCGATGGACAGCAGCGCATAGGCCACCGGCACGGCCACCAGCGAACCCACCAGCACGGCGATGGTGCGGCCCATGCCTTCCCCACCGGCCGGCGGCTTGCCGATATCACCGAGCTGGCGACGGCCGAACCAGAACCACACCAGGCTGATCAGCATGCCCACGCCCGAGGCGATGAACACGTACTTGTAGGCCGGCATGGCTTCGGTGCCGAACACGTTCTCGGCCAGGATGCCGGTCAGCACCGGTGCGACCAGCGCGCCGGCGTTGATGCCCATGTAGAAGATGGTGAAGCCCGAGTCACGGCGCGAGTCGTTGATGCCGTACAGCTGCCCGACCATGCTGGAGATGTTCGGCTTGAACAGGCCGTTGCCCGCGATCACCGTGGCCAGGCCGATACGGAACACCTGGTCGTTGGGGATGGCGATCAGAAACAGGCCCAGCGACATCACCGCCGCACCGATCAGGATCGAACGCTGGTAACCGATGATCCGGTCGGCGACGAAGCCGCCGAACAGGGCTGCCGCATACACCAGCGCCAGGTAGGCGCCGTAGAGCTTGCTGGCACCGGCCTGGCTCTCGGAGAACTGGGCGACGATGTACAGCGTCAGCGCCCAGCGGATGCCGTAGAACGCGAAGCGTTCGAAGAACTCGGTCATGAACAGCATCCACAGGGGGCGTGGATGGCCGAGGAGGTTGGTGAACGCCGGCACGGGCGCCGGGTTGGATGCGGAATTGGGCGCGGCAGCGCTCATGCGGGTGTCCCCTGAGTCATTCGATGGGCAAGTGATGCGAAAGAAGTCGGCCGGAACCGGCGCGACGGGCGAGCATCACCGAAGGGCCGGCTTCACGTCAAATCCACAGAAGGCTTGCCCGGGCCGGCCGGCGGCGGCCGGAAACGCCGCAGGGGCGCCCCGAGGCGCCCCTGCAAGCTGCTGAATACGTTGGATTTTCAGGCGCCCGTCGGCGGATCGGCGCGGATGCTGGTGCGGACTTCGAACAGTTCCGGGAAGAAGGTCAGCTCCAGCGCCTGCTTGAGGAACCCCACGCCGCTGGAGCCGCCGGTGCCCCGCTTGAAGCCGATCACCCGCATCACCGTGCGCATGTGGCGGAAGCGCCACAGCTGGAACTGGGTCTCCAGGTCCACCAGGTCCTCGCACAGGGAGTACTCGCGCCAATAGCGGTCGGTGTCCTGGTAGATGTTCTCGAAGACATGGCGCAACGCCGGGTCGCTGACATGCGACTGGGTCCAGTCGTGGCCCTCGTAGGTGGCCGGGATGGCATGGCCGAAGCGCGACAGGTAGGCCAGGAACTCCTCGTACAGGCTGGGGGCCTCCAGCACCTCGCGCAGCTGCGCCTGCCCGGCCGGGTCGTGGGCGAACACGCCCAGCATGTCCGCGTTCTTGTTGCCGAGCAGGAACTCGATGTAGCGGTACTGCAGCGACTGGAAGCCGGACGAAGGCCCGAGCACGTCGCGGAAGCCCATGTATTCGGACGGGGTCAGGGTTTCCAGCACCGCCCATTGTTCGGTCAGCAGGCGCAGCACCTGCTTGCCGCGGGCCAGCACCTTCCGGCACTGCCAGACCTCGTCGCGCTGCAGGTGGGCACGCGCGGCGCGCAGCTCGTGGGCCAGCAGCTTCAGCCACAGCTCCGAGGTCTGGTGCTGGATGATGAACAGCATCTCGTCGTGGTGCGGCGGGTTGGACAGCGGCTGCTGGGCCGACAGCAACTGGTCCAGGCGCAGGTAGCCGCCGTAGGTGAGCCGGCCCTGCAGGTCGGTGTGGATGCCTGCCTCGAGCTCACGCTGGTTCTTTTCTACGGTCATCGGCCTTGCCATCTGCGCGGGGCGCAAAGGGTAACGCAGCCGCACGCCCGGTAGCGCGGCGCCCGGCGCCGCCGGATATTGCCGGGATCGCATGCCGGGCACGGCCCGGCCCGGCGGGCATCCCCCGACGGCGCGGTTCCGCGCAAACGGAATAAGAACACTTGCGATGGCAACCGGCGCGACAATGCCCTGCCTTGGCGCGGCCTTGCTGAATACGCTGTATTTGCTCGGCCGTGGCGAGGGCCATGGAACGAATCCGGCATTTGTACGGTCAGTCGTGCTGCGCCGCAGGACGGCTTTTCCAGCCTGATTCCTTACCATGCGCAATTCCTATCATTTGAAACCATCTGTTCAAGGTGTTGCTGCAATGACGGTTTCCGCCCAGTTCCAAATCGACTACCTGCAGTACCTGGATGCCGAAGGCAGCCTGGTACGCGACGACCTGCCGGAGTCGCTGCGCGACCCGCGCAGCCTGCTGCCGCTGTTCAAGCAGATGCTGGCCACCCGGGTGTTCGACACCAAGGCGGTTGCCCTGCAGCGCACCGGCAAACTCGGCACCTTCGCCTCCTGCCTGGGCCATGAAGCGGCCCACGTCGGCATCGGCGCGGCCATGAAGAGCGGCGACGTGTTCGCCCCCAGCTACCGCGAGTACGGCGCGATGTTCATGCGCGGCGTGCGCCCGCGCGACGTCCTGATGTACTGGGGCGGCGACGAGCGCGGCAGTGACTACGACCGCGACAGCGACGCCGTCCGCGACTTCCCGATCTGCGTGCCGATCTCCACCCAATGCCTGCACGCGGCCGGCTCGGCGCTGTCGTTCAAGCTGCGCGGCCTGCCGCAGGTGGCGGTCACCGTCTGCGGTGACGGCGGCAGCTCCAAGACCGACTTCTACGCCGCGGTGAACTCGGCCGGCGCCTACCAGCTGCCGCTGATCCTGTGCGTGGTCAACAACGGCTGGGCGATCTCGGTGCCGCGTTCGGCCCAGACCGGTGCCGAGACCCTGGCCCAGAAGGGCCTGGCCGGCGGCCTGTTCTGCCTGCAGGTGGACGGCAACGACCTGATCGCGGTGCTGGCGGCCATGGAGCAGGCACGCGAACGTGCCCTGTCCGGCAAGGGCGGCACGGTGCTGGAGTTCCTCACCTACCGCCTGTCCGACCACACCACCGCCGACGACGCCCGCCGCTACCGCGACGACGTCGAGGTCAAGGCCGCCTGGCAGCGCGAGCCGCTGATCCGCCTGCGCAAGTACCTCACCGCCGCCGGCGTGTGGAGCGAGGAGGAAGAGAAGGCCTGGATCGCCGAGTGCGGCACCCGCGTGGACGAGGAGGTCAACGCCTACCTCAACTGCCCGGTGCAGCCGGTCGAGGCCATGTTCGATTACCTGTACGCCGATCCGCCGCCGGACCTGCTGGCCCAGCGCGCCGCCGCCATCGCCCTGGAGCAGCGCCATGGATGACATCAAGCGCGCCCTTCCCGGAACCCCGGCCGGCCACGACGTGGCCCACAGCGCGGCCAGCAACAGCGGAGAAACCACCATGACCGCCACCCCGATCACCCTCATCGAAGCCGTCACCCAGGCCCTTGCATGGGAAATGGAACACGACCCGTCGGTGCTGGTGCTGGGCGAGGACGTGGGCGTCAACGGCGGCGTGTTCCGCGCCACCGCCGGCCTGCAGCAGCAGTTCGGCGCACAGCGCGTGCTGGACACCCCGCTGGACGAGACCACCATCGCCGGCCTCACCGTCGGCCTGGCCGCGCAGGGCATGAAGCCGGTGGCCGAAGCCCAGTTCGACGGCTTCGTCTACCCGATGGTCGACCACATCATCTGCCACGCCGCGCGCCTGCGTAATCGCACCCGTGGCCGCCTGCACTGCCCGATGGTGCTGCGCGTGCCGTGGGGCGGTGGCATCCGTGCGCCGGAGCACCACAGCGAGGCCAACGAAGCCATCTTCACCAACGTGCCGGGCCTGCGCGTGGTGCTGCCGTCCAGCCCGCAGCGTGCCTATGGCCTGCTGCTGGCCGCGATCCGCGAGCCGGACCCGGTGATCTACATGGAGCCCAAGCGCATCTACCGCCAGTACAAGGAAGTGGTCGCCAACGACGGCGAAGCACTGCCGCTGGACGTGTGCTTCGTGCTGCGCGACGGCACCGACGTGACCCTGGTGACCTGGGGCGCGCAGGTGAAGGAAGCCCTGGAAGCGGCCGACAAGCTGGCCGGCGAAGGCATCAGTGCCGAAGTCATCGACGTGGCCACGCTGCGCCCGCTCGACTTCGCCACCATCGCCGAGTCGGTGGCCAAGACCGGCCGCTGCGTGATCGTGCAGGAAGCGCCCAAGACCGCCGGCTTCGGTGCCGAGATCGCCGCCCGCCTGGCCGAGGAGTCGATGTACGACCTGCTCGCCCCGGTCGAGCGCGTCACCGGCTATGACACCCACATCCCGCTGTTCCGCCTGGAAATGAAGTACCTGCCGAGCGTGGAGCGGATCGTGGCGGCGGCCAAGCGCGCGGTGGCGGCGGGCTGACATGCAGGCACGCCTGACCGGCAGCCACCGCAGCCAGTACCGCAATCCGTTGCACGTGCACACCGGGCAGATCGTCGCCCTGGGTGTGCGTGACGAGGAATGGCCGGCGTTCGCGTGGGTGACCACCGACGCCGGCGATGCCGGATGGACGCCGATTGCCTGGTTGCGGATGCTCGACGACGGCCGCGCCGAAGTGCTGCGCGACTACAGCGCGCGCGAACTGGACGTGGACCGTGGCGAGCAGGTGCGGCTGCACCATGAACATGGCGGCTGGTGGTGGTCCGAGCGTGCCGATGGCACGCAGGGCTGGCTACCGGCACGCGAACTTGAATTGCTGGAAGAGAACTGCACATGAGCCAGACCAAGAGCTTCAACCTGCCCGACCTGGGCGAAGGCCTGCCGGACGCCACCATCGTGGAGTGGTTCGTCAAGGAAGGCGACGTGATCAAGCTGGACGAGCCGCTGGTCTCGATGGAGACCGCCAAGGCCGTGGTCGAGGTGCCCTCGCCGGTGTCCGGCAAGGTACTGAAGCTGGCCGGCGCGCCGGGTGACATCGTGGTCACCGGCCACATGCTGGCGCACTTCGAGATCGACCCGAACCTGCCGCAGCGTGCCGAAGGCCAGGATACCGGCCACCACCACGGCGCCCCGGCACCGGCCGCTGCGGCACCTGCACCTGCCGCAGCGCCGGCACCGGCTGCCGCCGCCGAACGTGCCGACGAAGGCACCGTGGTCGGCGCGATGGTCAGTTCCAATGCCGTGCACACCGAGCAGGCCGTGGCCGTCGGTGGCGTCAAGGCGGTGCCGGCCGTGCGCGCGATGGCGCGCAAGCTGGGCGTGGACCTGGCCCGCGTGCGTGCCACCGGCGCCGACGGCGCGGTGACGATGAACGATGTGAAGCAGGCCGCCGAAGCCGGTACCGCCCGCGTCGGCGCACCTCTCCCGCGTACGGGAGAGGTCGGCGCACAGCGTGCGTCGGGTGAGGGCGCTCCCCCATCCGCCCTGCGGGCACCTTCCCCCGCAGGCGGTGGAAGGGATGAAGCCGCCCGCACCCCGCTTTCCGCCGCCGGCAAGCCGATGCGTACCGCGCCGCCGGGCGTGGTCGCCAAGGGCCAGCCGGAACCGCTCAAGGGCGTACGCCGCAACATGGCGCGGGTGATGGCCGATGCGCACAGCAAGGTCGTGCCGACCACGCTGACCGACGACGCCGACATCCACGCCTGGGCACCGGGCAATGACATGACCTCGCGCCTGGTGCGCGCGATCGTGGTCGCCTGCCAGACCGTGCCGGCCATGAACGCCTGGTTCGACGGTGAAAACCTCACCCGCACCCTGCACGCGCAGGTGGATATCGGCATTGCGGTGGATACCGACGACGGCCTGTTCGTGCCGGCCCTGCGCAATGCCGACATGCTCGATGCACGTGGCGTGCGCGAAGGCATCAACCGCCTGCGCCAGCAGGTGGAAGACCGCTCGATCGCCGCTTCGGAACTGAGCGGCTACACCATCTCGCTGTCCAACTTCGGCATGTTCGCCGGCCGCTACGCAACGCCGGTCGTCGTGCCGCCGTGCGTGGCCATCGTCGCCGCCGGCCGCGCCCGCTTCCAGCTGACGCCGGTGATGGGTGGCGTGGAAACGCACAAGGTCATCCCGCTGTCGGTCACCTTCGACCACCGCGCCTGCACCGGCGGCGAAGCCGCCCGCTTCCTGCGTGCGCTGATCGACGACCTGGCCCGGACCAACTGACCGGTCCTGCCAGCGCAGTCCCGGGGCCCGCAGTGATGCGGGCCCTTTTTTTTGGGATCGATGCAGCGGTTCCTCCCTGCTGAACACGCATGCACGCCTGCGGGCCGTTACCATACGGCCCGCTACTTCAATGGGAAAACGCAATGGGAATAATGACAGGGATGGTTGTCGGCGCCGTGATCGGGCTGGGGGCATTGAACGTGATGGCACTGATCGCCAGGAACAGCGGCCGGCCGTTCGACCAGACCACGCTGACCAGCGATGAAGACGTCCTGGCGCAGGTCGCCACCTGGGCACAGGCCAATGGCTACCACCTTGCCAGCGAAGCCGGCCCGAACCGTGTCTACCGCAAGGGCAAAGGCTTCTTGACCGCACCGATGTTCCTGGAAGTCAGCCGCGACGGGAACCGCTACACCTTCCGCAGCTACACCCGCATCAACGGCCTGATCATCAAGGGCGACATGGCCCTGAGCGGTGGCAGCTTCGTCGCCAGCGTGCCGCGTGCAATGGCCCGCAAGGCGCAGAACCTGCTGTTCGCCCAGCTGCACGCGCCGCCAATCCACTGATCGTTGCCAGGCCGGCGGATACCGCGGTGTCATCCTCCGGCGTTACGATGGGCCGGAAAGCCACGCACACGATTCGGTAAACACCATGGACGCTTGGATCTGTACGCAATGCGGTGTACGCAATGGCATCGAGGCACGCGTGTGCTGGCGTTGCGGCACGCATGCCGACGGCAGTGCCCCCGACCCCGAGGCGCACGCGCCGGGCGTCGTGCATGTCCAGGGGCCGCGACAGATGACCTGCCTGCGCTGCACCGACAGCGAAATGGCCTTCATCGGTCGCCGCCGCTTCCATGAGGGCTCGCAGGCGATGCCGTTCCTGCTAGGCGAACTGGGCGAACTGTTCGTGCACCGCGAGGAGTTCGACCTGTACGCCTGCCCGTCGTGCGGCAAGGTGGAATTGTTCCTGTCCAGCACCCCGCAGTGAGGCGCGCCGATGCAGGACAGGCGCTGGCTGGTCGGATTGTTCGTGCTGGTCTACCTGGCCATGTTGCTGGGCGGCGCGGCGCTCAAGCCCGGGTATTCGCCGGTGGCGCAGTACATCAGTGAACTCGGTGCCACCGGCAGCGCGCACGCGCGGCTGATCAGCCTGGCCGGCTTCATCCCGGTGGGCGTGCTGGGCGCGGTGCTGCTGGTGGTGATGGCCGCGCGCGTACCGCTGGTGGGTATCGGGCGCGTCGGCTACTGGCTGCTGCTGTGCGAACCCCTGGCCTGGATCGGCTCGGCGCTGGCGCCATGTGACCTGGGCTGCCCGCACGGCGGCAGCGTCTGGCAGGTGCTGCACAACCTGTTGGGCGTGCTGACCTACCTGGGCACCACGCTGGGGCTGGTGTTGATGGCGGCCGCGCCCGGCCTGCGGCCCGCCACCCGGTTGCTGTGGATCGCACTGGCGATGGCCTGGCTGCTGCTGTTCCTGCTGATGGGCAGTCCCGCGCTGGCTGACGTGCGCGGTTTGCTGCAACGCCTGGCCGAATGGCTGGTCTACGGGGCGCTGTGCAGCGCCGCCTGGCGCCTGGCCGGCCCGCGCGCCATCGCAACCGGCGCTGCAACCACACGCGGGTAAGCTGCCGGCTCCCCTGCCACCCGGAGCCCTCCATGAGCCACCGCAGCCGTCTTGCCGGATTCATCATCGATTGCCAGGACACCGACAGCGACACCGCCGCCGCGTTCTGGGGCGCCGCACTGGGGTTGGAGGCCGAGCCCAGCGAATCCAACACCGATGGTTCGCAGTACAGCCGCCTGCGCGATGCCCCCGGCCACCTGAATGTCGAGGTGCAGCGTGTCAGCCACGCCTCACACGTGCACCTGGACATCGAAGCGGACGACATCGACGCCGAGGCCGACCGCCTGGAAGCCTTGGGCGCCCGCCGCATCGGCTTCGTCAAGCGCTGGTGGGTGATGGAAGCCCCGACGGGCCATCGTTTCTGCGTGGTACGCATGCATCACCCCGAGCAGGGCGCGCCACCGCGCGTCTGGGAGTGAACACCCACGGCATCGGATAATCCGCGCAGCCTTCCCTGGAGATGCAGCCAATGTCCGTTCCCACCCTCACCGGTGCCCGCGTGCTGGTCGCCGGCGGCAGCCGCGGCATCGGCCTGGCCATCGCCGACGCCTTCGCCCGCGCCGGCGCGCGCATCAGTCTGTGCGCACGCAATGCACAGGTACTGCAGCAGGCCGCCGTGCTGCTGGAGGCCACCGGTGCGCAGGCGGTCCATGCGCAGTCCTGTGACCTCGCCGATCCGGCGCAGATCGCGCAGTGGGTGGACGCCGCGGCCACGGCGCTTGGCGGCGTCGACATCGTCGTCAACAACGCCTCCGGCTATGGCAACGGCAATGACGATGCCAGTTGGCAGGCCGGCTTCGACATCGACCTGATGGCGGCCGTGCGCACCAACCGCTGCGTGCTGCCCCACCTGCGCCGCAGCGCGATGCCGGCCATCCTCAACATCAGCTCGATCAACGCCTCGGTGCCGACCCCACGCGCGGCGGCGTACTCCACGGCCAAGGCCGCGCTGAACTACTACACCACCGCGTTGGCCACCGAGCTGGCGCACGAGCGCATCCGGGTCAATGCCCTGGCGCCGGGCTCGATCGAATTCCCCGGCGGCCTGTGGGAGCGTCGCCGCAGCGAGGAACCGGCGTTGTACGCACGGATCCGCGACAGGATCCCGTTCGGCGGCTTCGGCGATGTCGAGGACGTGGCGCAGGCAGCGTTGTTCCTGTGTTCGCCGGCGGCGCGCTGGATCACCGGACAGGTGCTGGCCGTGGATGGCGGCCAGTCGCTGCCTGCGTGACCCTCGCAGGAACGGCCTCGGTCACGAAGCCGATCAGGGTTCCTGCACGAGAGCACCCCTCCCCTGCCCTCCCCTTGCCTGCGGCAAAGGGAGGGGGCGTAGGAACGGCTTCGACCGCGAGCCTGCGTCAGAAACAACGTCCCCCCGCCCTCCAGAACTCACGCCAACGCCGCCGAGCCCACCACCCGTTCGCCCAGCGTGGGTGCCAATACCGCCTCCACCAACGCCCCGGCGATCCGTTCGGCCGGATTGATCCGCCAGGCCTTGGGCAGCACCGGCCCCAGCGCGCTCAATACCACCAGGGCGGCGTGTTCACCGGCACGTTTCTCCAGCCGCTCACCGCCGATCAACCCTGGCCTGACCAAGGTCAACGCATCGAACCCCAGCGCGCGCAGGTCGCGTTCCAGTTCGCCCTTGACCCGGTTGTAGAAGAACCTCGAACCGGCATCGGCTCCCATCGCCGAGTTCAGCGCGAACACCGCGCAGCCCCGCGCCCGTACCGTGCGGGCGATCAGCAGCGGGTAGCCATGGTCGACCTGGCGAAACGCCTCGCGCGAACCGGCCTGCTTCAAGGTCGACCCCAGCGCGCAGATCGCCGCATCCACCTGCCACCACGGCGCGTCCAGCGGCAAGGCGGCGAAATCGTGCACCGGGTTGTGCAGGCGAGCATCGACCACCGGCAATGGCCGCCGGGTCGGCGCCACCACCGCGCTGCAACGCGCATCGGCCAGCAGGCGCCGCAGCACCTGCGCCCCGACCAACCCGGTCGCCCCCGCCAACAACACCCGCATATCCCGCTCCTGTGATCGACTGCGATTCAAGCCCCCCACCACCTTGCCGATAATGAGGCTTGGATACCACCCCGCCCGGGGGCGCCTGCGCGCCCCCGCACCCCCACCCGAACCCGCGCGCCATGGCCGACAGCTCCGATTCCTCCGCACCAGGCAGCCTCGGGCTGGGACGCATCCTGTCGCGTCGGACCAGTCCTGCGCCGCGGCCGGAACCGGCGACGCTGGACAACCCCGGCATGGCCCTGCTGCAGCGCCTGTTCGTCGGCGCCGACAGCCCCGAGCCGCTGCTCGGTGCCTTTGCCCAGGGCATGTGCAGCCTGCCGGGTGAACTGGGCGACATGGGCCAGCGCCTGCACAGCGCGCATGCCGAGCGGGACTGGGAGCGTTATGGCCGCCTGATGCGGCAGCTGATCGACAAGTACATCCGCACCATCGAGCAGGAGCAGCCCGTCGGCAATGGCGAGGCCGCGCAGCTGCGCGACCTGCTGGCCAACACGCTCGATGCGGTGCTGGCGAGCCTGATGCAGCATTCGCCCGAGCTGGAGCAGCAGGCACGGCGGATGGGCGAGGAACTGCGGGCCTGGCGCAGCGGCCAGGCCCTGCAGCCGGTGGCCCAGCACCTGCGCGAGTTGTGCCACCAGGTCGGCGTGCGCAGCGAGGGCCTGCAGGAGCAACGCGACCTGCTGCTGAGCCTGTTCGACCTGCTGCTGGAGAACATCACCGAGCTGCTCGACGCCGACAGCTGGCTGCACGGCCAGATCCGCAGCGTGCGCCAGCTGCTGTCCGGTCCGCTGGACGGCGATGCGCTGGAACAGACCCGCAATGACCTGCGCGAAGTGATCTACCGGCAGGGGTTGCTGCGCCAGGGCATCGACGAATCCAAGCAGGCGATGAAGGAACTGATGGTCGATTTCATCGACCAGGTCGACGGCATGGCCACCGAAACCGGCGAGTACCACGACCGCATCGCCAGCTATGCCATCGCCGTGCGCCAGAGCCGCAGCATCGCCGACCTGACCAGCCTGCTGCAGGACGTGCTGCAGGACACCGCACGCGTGCAGGCGCAGGCCGCGCGGGCGCGTGACCACCTGGCCAACGCGCGCGCCGAAGCACAGGCCGCCGAGCAGCGCGTGCGCCAGCTGGAAACCGAACTGGCCGAAGCCGGCAACCAGCTGCGCACCGACCCGCTGACCGGCGCCCTGAACCGGCGCGGGCTCGATGCCCTGCTTTCCAGCCTGCCCGACGACGGTTCCACGCTCAGCATCGCGCTCCTGGACCTGGACCACTTCAGCCAGACCAACGCCGCCTTCGGCCACGCCGGCGGCGACCGTGCGCTGCGCCACCTGGTCGCCACCGCGCAGGCGCGACTGGGCAGCCACGGCCACGTCGCCCGCCTCGGCGGCGACGAGTTCGTGCTGGTGCTGCCGGCCATGCCGCAGGCGCAGGCACAGACCCAGTTGCGCCGCCTGCAGGAAGCACTGGCCCAGCGCCCCTTCCTGCAGGACGACCAGCGGGTGCACGTACGCTTCAGCGCCGGCACGGCGCAACGCCGCCCCGGCGAGCCGACCGAGTTGCTGCTGCAGCGCGCCGACCGCGCGCTCTACGCCGCCAAGCAGGCCGGCCGCGACCAGATCCGCAACGCCGACTGAGCCGCCTGCCGTGCGGCCGGCCCCGGCCGACCGCGACCGCCTCCTCCCCGCCGCTGTGATATTCCCTGCGCTGGTGCGAATCACCCTTGCATGGACATCCCCGTGACCGCCAACGCCACGCTGCAGCACCACTTCGCCGACCTGCTGCAGCAGCACCAGGGCATCGTGCTCAAGGTGGCCCGCGCCTGGAGCCAGACAGCGGAGGACCGCCGCGACCTGGTCCAGGACATCAGCATCCAGGCCTGGCGCGGCTTCGCCTCGTTCGACCCGGACAAGGCCCGGTTCGGCACCTGGCTGTACCGGGTGGCCCTGAACGTGGCCATCTCCCAGCAGCGCAGCCGGCAGCTGCGGCAGCGCCACCACGGCACGCTCGTCCCCGACCCGATGGAATCGGGCCTGGCCGTGGAGGACACCGCCGAGCAGGCTGCCCAGCGCGCGCAACTGCATGCCGTGATCCACGCCCTGCCGCCACTGGACCGCGCCCTGTTGCTGCTGCACCTGGATGACTGCAGCCACCAGGAGATCGGCCAGGTGCTCGGCATCAGCGCCGGCAATGCCGCCACCCGCCTGCACCGCCTGCGCCAGCAGCTGCGCCGGCACCTGTCCCCTTCCCAAGACTGACGAGGCCCCCGATGGAACTGGAACAGCTCAAGGCCGCCTGGGCCGACCAGGCACGACGCATCGACGCGCTGGAAGCCACCGCGCTGGAGGCCTGGCGGCAACCGCGCCAGCAGCAGGTACGCCGCCGCCTGCGCGGCTTCAGCGCGCTGCAGCTGGGTTGGCTGCTGGCGTGGATCGTAGTGACGATGCTGGCGGCGGGGTTCTGGATCGCGCATCGCGACGTCCCGCACCTGCTGCTCACCGGCCTGGCCTTCCACGTGTATGGCATCGCCGCGATCTGGGTGTCCATCACCCGCGCCCTGCTGGCGCTGCGCATCGACATGCTCGATGCGCCGGTCCTCCAGCGGATGCAGCAGCTGGCACGGCTGCAACGCTTCACCGCAGCCACCGAACTGGCGCTGGGACTGCCGTGGTTCTGCCTGTGGCTGCTGGCCACGCAATGGCTGTGCGTGCAGTGGCTGCACCTGGACCTGTACCGGCTGGCGCCGCAATGGTTCGTTGCCACGCTGGGCTTCGGCATCGTGGCGATGCTCGCCAGCGCCGCGCTGGCGCGCTGGGCGCTGCGTCGGCTGCCACCAACGCATGGCCTGCAGCGCCTGCTGCAGAGCCTCTCGGGTCACTCACTGGCACGCGCGCAACAGCACCTGCGTGAGCTCTCCACCCCGCCGTGATCCATGCCACGGGGCGTCATCGCATGCAGCGCGGCCCGGGCCGCGCTGCATGCCGGCACCTCAGTGCGCCGGCGCGGAGCCGCCGCGCAGCTTCTGCACCAACGTCACCACCGCCAGCACCACCGCACCGATGCCCACGCCCACCACTACGCTGCCCAGCGCGTTGGCCAGCCACTCCAGGTGGGACGGGGCCAGCCCGACCACGAAGTGGTGCAGCGCCGGGATCGAATGCACCAGGATGCCGCCGCCGACCAGGAACATCGCCGCCGTACCGGCGATCGACAGCCCGCGCATCAGCCACGGCGTGGCATGCAGGATGCCGCGCCCGAGCGCGGCCATCGCCCTGCCCTTGTCCAGCATCCACGCGCCGATGTCATCGAGCTTCACGATGCCCGCCACCAGGCCGTAGACGAACACCGTCATGCCCAGTGCCACGGCGATCAGCGTGGCCACCTGCTGGCCGAACGGCGCGCTGGACACCACGCCCAACGACAGCACGATGATCTCCGCCGAGAGGATGAAGTCGGTGCGCACCGCACCCTTGATCTTGTTCTTCTCCCAGGCCACCACGTCGGTCCTGTCATCGGCCAGCGCGCGGGTCAGCTCGGCCTTGTGGGCGTCGTCCTCGTCCTTGGAATGCAGGAACTTGTGCGCGAGTTTTTCCACGCCCTCGTAGCAGAGGAAGGCACCGCCGAGCATCATCAGCGGGGTGATCGCCCACGGCAGCCAGGCGCTGATCGCCAGCGCCGCCGGCACCAGGATCGCCTTGTTGAGCAGCGAGCCCTTGGCCACCGCCCACACCACCGGCAACTCGCGGTTGGCGCTGACCCCGGTCACCTGCTGGGCATTGAGGGCCAGGTCGTCGCCCAGCACGCCGGCGGTCTTCTTGGCCGCGACCTTGGTCAGGATGGAAACGTCATCAAGCAGGGTGGCGATGTCGTCGAGCAGGGCGAACAGGCTGGCTCCAGCCATGGGGAGGTTCCGAAGGGGGAAGAGCTGCCGATTCTCACTCATCGGTGCGCCGCAACGCGAGGGGGCCGCATTCACCCTTCGCCCACCCTTCCGCGGCCACACTGGGGGTCCCTGCCCCTGTGGACCCCTGCGTTTGAACGAGCAGCCCACCACCAGTGACAGCCCGGCCACCGTTGGCGGCATGAGCCGCCGCCAGCAGATCGTTCGCCTGCTGCTGCGCTATCGCAACTCCGGCGTGTTCTCAGGCATCTCGCTCGACGGCGAGCTGCCGCGCCTGGCGCGCGCGCCGGCCGCCGGTGACCCGACCCAGTTCGTCGCCGACCTGGAGGCGCTGGGCGCCACCTTCGTCAAGCTCGGCCAGGTGTTGTCCACCCGCCCGGACATGATCCCCGCCGAGTACGTGGCCGCGCTGGAGCGCATGCAGGAGAAGGTCGCGCCGATCCCGGTCGAGCAGATCCGCGCCATCGTCGAGGAAGACCTCGGCGCGTCGATCAGCAAGCTGTTCAACTGGTTCGACCCCGAACCGCTGGGCTGCGCCTCCATCGCCCAGGTCCACCGCGCGCAGTTGCGCGATGGCCGGGAAGTGGCGATCAAGGTGCAGAAGCCGGACATCGCCGCGCAGCTGCGCTCGGACATCGGCGTGCTGCGCAGTTTCGCCAGCGCCGCCGACCACCTCACCCGGGTTGGCCGCAAGGTGCGCTTCTCCGATTGGCTGGAGGAGTTCGCCAAGACCCTGCGCATGGAACTGGACTACGAGGCCGAGGCGGCCAGCCTGGCGCGGTTCGGCCAGCACCTGGCGCCCTATCCGGAGTTGTGGGTGCCGCAGCCGATCTGGGACCTGTGCAGCCGGCGCGTGCTGACCATGGAACTGGTGCCCGGCGTGCGCGTGGACGCGATCCCGCCGG
This sequence comes from Stenotrophomonas sp. LARHCG68, assembly GCF_052871705.1. NCBI lineage: Bacteria > Pseudomonadati > Pseudomonadota > Gammaproteobacteria > Lysobacterales > Lysobacteraceae > Stenotrophomonas > Stenotrophomonas sp. LARHCG68. The sequence goes on from NZ_JBIXJV010000002.1 coordinate 218,526, forward strand.
TTCGCCGTACCGAACAGCCGATGCTGCCGTTGGCCGCGGCGCTGGTGCGCGGCTACCTGGACCAGATCTTCGTGCATGGCGAGATCCACGCCGACCCGCACCCGGGCAACCTGCGCGTCACCCCGGACGGGCAACTGGCCATCTTCGACCTGGGCATGGTCGCGCACGTACCGCCGCGCCTGCGCGAACGCCTGCTCAAGCTGCTGTTCGCCGCCGTCGATGGCCGCGGCGAGGAAGTGACCGACGAGATCATCGCCATCAGCACCCGGCTGGAGGACTACAACGAGGAACGCCACCTGCGCGAGACCGGGCAGATGATTGCCCGCTACGCCGCCAACGGCACCGTCTCCGAGGGCCAGGTGGTGCTGGAGATCGTGCGCATCGCCACCGCCAGCAACCTGCGCACGCCGCCGGAACTGAGCCTGCTCGGCAAGGCGCTGCTCAACCTGGAAGGCGTGTGCCGGGTACTGGCACCGGAGATGGATACGCGCAAGGTGGTGGAAAAACAGCTCCAGCACGTGATGCGCGCGCGGTTCCGCAAGTCGCTTTCGCGCGCCAACCTGGCCAGTGAGGCGATGGAGCTGCAGCACCTGCTGCGCGACGGCCCGCGGCGCATGTCCGACATCCTCAGCCTGGTCGCCGAGAACCGCCTGCAGATGAAGGTCACCGGGCTGGAGGAGTCGCGCCTGATGGAAAACATCCAGAAGGTCGCCAACCGCATCGCCGCCGGGCTGATCACCGCCGCACTGCTGCTCTCCTCGGCCTTGCTGATGCAGGTGCCCACGCGCTTCACGCTGTTCGGTTACCCGGCGTTCGCGATCCTGCTGTTCCTGCTGGGCGTGGCGATCGGCATGGGCCTGATCGTCAGTGCATTGTTGTTCGATCGCCGCACGCGCTCACGCGAACGCGAGGAACGCGGCCACCGCTGAAGGCTCAGGCAGCCTTGGGATGCAGCACGACCGAGGGCGTCGCAGGCATGCCCGCGCACTTGCCATTGAAGAATTCGACGCTGTCGCCGGCCTCGCGCACGGCCAGCGCATACAGCAACGGCAGCGCACTCGGCGCCAGGTGCATGTGCCGCTCGCCGCCGGGCGCGGGCAGCCGGCATTCGGCCAGGCGCACGATGTCGCCCTCGTCGATCAACTGGCCCACCTGGTCACGGAAGCACGACACCTGTTGGCGCGTGGCATCGTCAGCATCCGGGCAGATGGTGCCGATGCCGGCGATCAGGACGCCCTGCTCGCGCAGTGGCCGCAGCCACGCCGCCAACGCGGCATGTTCCAGCGCCGACAGCTCCGAATCCAGGCTGATCTGCACCACCGGGATATCCGCCTGCGGGTATAACGCCTGCACCAGCTGCACGACTTCCGGATCCAGCGGATGACTGCTGTCCAGGCGTGCACTCGGCATGTCGAGCAGGCCGGCGACGCGGCGCGCCACCCGCGTGGATACCGATTCCATCGCGTGCAGGCTGTCCTGCTCGGGCGCGATGCTGATGCAGACCCCGCGCGTCTGCCAACGCGGCGAGACACACACGATCGCGCGCGGGCGCGGGTAGGCCTGGGTGGCCTGCTGCAACGCGGCGGCATCCCAGCCAGGCACGGACAACTCTTCCAGGCCGGCGAACAAGGCCGGCATGCGTTGCAATTCCATTGGTTTCCCCTTGAGGCGGGGGCCGGCTCCTGTTGCTGGCCGCCATCGATGGCGACCGTAAGAGCTGCTGTTCCCCGGAGATCGGTGATGGCCTGCGGCGCCACTTCACCTTGCGATGCACAAAATGATGCCTAGCACGTCATGGCTGGATCATGAATAGGCGAATTGCCCATTTTTGACCGAAACATTTCAGTCAGGTTCCTGTAGGCAACATCGATTCCCCGCATCGTCATACGCCTGCAATGCAGCGATGGTGCGGGCCTGCGCTCACCGCAGGCTTTCCCTCCGCTACCCACGTGACCGCATGCATTGGATCATCGGGCTGTATCTGGCGGCGCTTGTCGTCCTGCTGCTGTTGTCCTCCACCCTGGCCCGGACCAAGGCCAGCCTGCTCACCGCGTTGCTGTTGGCCTTCAGTGGCTGGTGGCTGATCGACCAGCTCAGTGGCGATGGCATCAACTCGGCCACGCTCTACCACCTGCGCAGCGACATGGATGGTGCCGGCGTCGGCGATTTCAGCGCCTACATCCTCGGCTTCGCGTGCCTGGTGATCATCTCGTTCTCGCCGTTGCTGCTGCTGCGCGTGCGCCGCCTGCGCCTGCCGCGCTTCGGCATGCCGGTGTTCGCCGGCTTCGCCGCGCTGCTGGTGGCCTGCGTGCTGGCCAGCCCGCTGTACAGCGACCTGCGCCGCCTGCAGCAGCAGATGAAACCGGTGGACTACAGCGCCGTGGTGCCCGAGTACGTGATGCCCTCGGCGCCGCTGGCGCGTCGCCCGAACATCGTGTGGATCTACGGCGAAAGCCTGGAACGGACCTACCTGGACGAGCGCGTCTTCCCCGGGTTGATGCCCAACATCCAGCGCCTGGCCAGCCAGGGCCTGGACTTCCGTGACATCGCCTCGGCCGATGGCGGCGGCTGGACCATCGCCGGGCTGGTGTCCTCGATGTGCGGCGTGCCATTGACCACCGCGCAGGGCGACGAGAACAGCATGGGCCGGATGGGCAGCTTCCTGCCCGAGGCGTTCTGCCTGGGCGATTACCTGAAGCAGCAGGGCTACGGCAACCACTACATGGGCGGGGCCAACGGCCAGTTCGCGGCCAAGGCGGACTTCCTGCGCACGCACGGCTTCGACGACGTGCGTGACCTGGCCTGGTTCGAGCAGCAGGACATCGCGCGCAAGCACTTCTCCAACTGGGGCGTGCATGACGACGTGCTGCTGGACCGCGCGTTCGACCGCTTCCTGGAACTCTCGCGCGGCGGCCAGCCGTTCATGCTGACCACCCTGACCATGGACACCCATCACCCGGCCGGGCACCTGCCGGTCGCCTGCAAGGGCACGCGCTACCGCAGCGCGCTGGGCAACATCGGCCTGCTCAATGCACTCAAGTGCAGCGACCGGCTGATCTCGCGCCTGGTCGAGCGCATCCGCAGCAGCGAGTTCGGCGACAACACGCTGGTGGTGCTGGCCTCCGACCATCTGGCCATGCCCAATGATCTGAGCCACGTGCTCGAACAGCAGCGCCGCGAGAACCTGCTGGTGTTCCTGGGCAAGGACATCACGCCGCGCCAGGTCACCGCCACCGCGGGCACCACGCTGGATTCCGGCGCCACCGCGCTGCAGCTGATCGACCCGGCGATCTCGGCGATCGGCTTCGGCCGCTCGCTGCTGGCCTCGCCACGCCCGGACAGCGCCAGCGTCGCGGCCCTGCGCGGCGACGCCGGCAGCAGCTACGCGCCGTACCGTGCGTTCGCGCGCTCGTTGTGGCTGGGTGGCGACCAGCCGCGCATGCTGCGCCTGGAGGACGAGAAGGTACTGGTCGGCGTGCAGCAGGTGCAGCCGCCGGTGCTGCTGGAGTACGACAAGGACTGGCAGCTGGCATCGATGTACCTGGAGAACACCTCGCGCAAGTTCGAGGAGGCCGACCCCACGCATCGCCTGGCCTACGTGGACCGCTGCACCGCCTTCGAGGACGGCTCGGCCGACGGCCAGTGGTGTGCGCTGCTGGTCGATGCCGACCAGGGCATGCGCATGTTCCGCGACGCGCAGCTGCGCCGTGGCATCGCCATCGATGCACCGCTGCAGCCGTTCACCGGGCCACGCCCGAGCGTGCGCCAGTCGCGCATGATCAGCCGCCAGCCCAGCCACGCCAAGCCGGGCCAGTACGTGCTGGAGCTGTACGCCGCGCAGCGGCCCACGCGTGCGTTCTGGGTGGAAGCGGTGTCCTCCAGCCGCAAGGTGGTGCTGGCCCAGCAATGGGTGCAACCGGACAGCCAGGGACGCATCACCATGCCGGTGGGCGTGGACCATGACATCGACGACCTGGAGATCCGCGCCTGGCTCAGCCATGCCGAATCATTGGCGGTGGAAGGGTATGCGTTGTTGCCGGCGCCGGCGGGGTTCCCGCGCTCCTGAGGGCGCGGGAAGCAACCCGGGCGCTGCGCCGCGGGGCGGGGTTTGAGACGATCCGGTGGCTTCGCGGCCAAGGCCGCGCCTGCCGACCCCGATGCGCATGACGGTGTCGCCCCCTCCCTTTGCCGCAGGCAAGGGGAGGGTTGGGGAGGGGCAAGCCGTTCGGCGATGGGGTGCGGCCGAGGCCGCGCCTACGGCTGGGGGTCGCGGACCAGGTGGATATCGGTCGGCGTGACCAATGCAATGCCGTTCGCCGCACACTGCTCCAATAGCTCGAACAGCAGCGCACTGCGCGTGCCGTACACGCTCCGCGCCGACGGCACATAGGCGAAGCTGTTGATCGCGACCAGCCCGCCGTTGATCGAATCGATGAACACCGACGGCGCCGGCTCGCTCAGCACGGTTTCATTGGCCGCGTAGATGTCCAGCATCAGGCCGCGCAGCTTGCCCACGTCGGTACCCAGCGGCACCGAGAACTGGATCTGGATCCGCCCCAGCGCATTGGCCATGGTCATGTTGCGGATGGTCTTGGTGATCAGTTCGGAGTTCGGCACGATCAGCGTGGACTTGTCGCCTACCTGGATCTCGGTCGAACGCACCGAGATGCGGCGGATGTCGCCCTCCTGGTCGCCGATCTTCACCCAGTCGCCGATCTTGACCGGCCGCTCGGCCAACAGGATCAGGCCGGACACGAAGTTCTGGGTGATCGCCTGCAGGCCGAAGCCGATGCCCACCGACAGGGCGCTGGCCAGCAGCGCCAGCTTCTCGAAGCCGATGCCCAGCGTCGCCAGTGCCCACAAGGCCGCCAGCACGATGCCGGTGTAATGGGCCACGGTGCTGATCGAGTTGCGCGCGCCGGTGTCCAGGTCGGTCTTGGGCAGGTAGGTCTCGGTCAGCCAGCGCTGCACCACGCGCATCAGCGCCAGCCCGCACAACAGCACCACGATCGCCCAGAACACCGACGACGGCCGCAGCACGCTGCCGCCGATCCGGACCCCGCCGGCCAGCGCCTGCACCCAGTCGTACAGCACGCTGACATTGCCGAACGGCGCCACCACGGCGGTGATGCCGACGATCACCAGCACCACCCGCAGCGTCGCCGAAACCAGCACCCCGCCCTGCTCCAGCCGTCCCGGCGGCAGGCCGGTGGACAGCCGCAGCGTGCGCCCGATGGCGCTCTCCGGCGCCAGCAGCCACAGCGCGAAGTCATCGGCGAACTTCATCAGCAACTGCGTGGCCAGCACCACCACGGTCACCCACACCATCTGCTGCGCGGTGAACATGGCGAAGTTCAGGTAACCCAGCAAGGTGGCGATCAACGCGCCGAACACGGCCAGGTGGCCACCCAGCCGCGCCACCACCAGCCAGCCGCTGCGCGACCCGCGCGTGGCGTACGGCTTGCCCGCCGCCTCGGCCTCCTGCTCGGCCTGCGCGGCCTCGGCCGACCGGCGCCGGTGCAGGGCGGCAAGCGTGGCCAGCATGCTCATGATCAGGCCGACGTAGGTCAGCGCGATCAGCCCATCCAGGGTGATCGTGCCCACGTTCGAGGTCAGTGCCGCGCGGCTGACCGCGCGCATCAGCATGGTCAACCAGGTCAGCCAGGCCGCGCCCCAGGCGAAGCGGCGCAGGCGCACCGCCGCCAGGTCATCGATGTCCAGCAACCGCCAAGATGGTCGGGTCGGCACCAGCAGGCACGCGGCCAGCGCAGCGATGAAGGCAGCGATGAAGGTGGCCACCACGAAGGTATCGGCCACCGACACCAGCCGTGGCGCGATCGCCGAGATCGCATCCAGGCTGGCGACCAGCAGCTTGGCCGCCAGCCCCGGCAGCAGCGTGCCGACCAGCAGCAGCCACACCGCCAGACCGGTGCGACGCACCCGCCCTGCCGGCGCACGCTCGGATGCGGCGTAGCGCCGCCCCAGGTGGCGCAGCCACAAGCGCAGCGGGAACACCATCAACAGGGCCATCACCGCACCGGCCAGCGGCGCGGTCCACCCGTGTTTCGCGGTTGCCCTGGACAGGCCGTCGCGCGCCTGCTGGCCCAGCGACTGCAGCCGCGACAGGTCATCGGGCAGGTGCTGGGCGAACTCGCGCCACAGCGTCGGCGACAACGGCGATGCCACCTTGCGGCCCAACTGCTCGCCCAGCAGCTGGGCGCGCATCTTCTCGATCGATTCGCTCTGCTGGCGTGCGTCCTCGGCCAGCAGCTTGCCACGCGCGATGTCGCTGTTGAGGTCGCTGCGCTGCTTGTCCAGCGCCTTGCGCTGGCGGGCGATGTCCTGGTCCTCGCCGCCTTCGGGCACCGGCCCGAGCAGCGCGATGCGCGCGTCCAGCGCCTCCAGGTCCGGCTGCAGCGCCTGCACGCTGGCCTCGGCGTCACGCTGGGCCTGGCTGGCCTGGTCGACGAGGGTCTTAAGCGTTTCCTGTGCATCGGCGTCATTGACCGCACGCTTGACCGCATCCAGCGCACGCGAGGCCTTCTCGATGCGGGCCTGCGGCGTCAGCGTGGCGGCGCTGCCCGCATCGGGCGCGGCCCAGGCAATGCCGGCCGGTACGCCGGCGCCGATCAGGACAGTGGCAAGCAGGGCCGCACGCAACGGCTGCAACAGGCAGGACAGGAACAAGGGCACGCACCGGAACGCGCGGACCACCGCGCATGGCGCGACTATAGAACAGGCCACGTCCAGATCATGCGAACCATCCGCTGCTTCGCGCCGGCACGCCTCAATACATCGCGCGCAGCTCGGCGATATGCGGCGCGTTGAGCGCGTAGATCTCCTGGAATTCCTCCTCGGTCAACTCGTCCGGCGCGTACACCGCCACCGGGTCGAATTCCGGTCCATCGGACGGGGGTTGGTGCGGCCCGGCGCGCAGCGAGAAGCCGTGCCCTTCGTACTCCACCCGCGCCGGCAGCGATTCCCAGCGCTCGCGCGCGAAACGGTTCTGGCCCTTGAGCAGTATCACTGCGTACATGGATTTCTCCCGCTGACGGATGGCACCAGCCTAAGCCCGCCAGGTTCAAGCCCGGGTTAACGGCGCCACGCACCGGCATGGCCGCTGCGCACGGCACGCCAAGCTTGCCGAAAAGGGGTATGCCGGCCACAACCCCTTCACCGCTGCTGGCCTATAGCTGGACTCCCGAGGCCCGACCGCCGTTGCACCATGCGCAAGCTTCCGCCCCTGCCCACCGTGTCGTCGCTGGAGCTCCAGCGCTACCTGGGCACGTGGTACGAAATCGACCGGTTGCCGCTGCAGCACGAACCCCGGGATGCCACCGACGTCAGCGCCTTCTACTCGCTCAACGACGACGGCAGCCTGCGCGTGCAGAACCGCTGCCTGCACCATGGCGAGCTGGAGGAAGCGATCGGCCAGGCGTGGCCGGTGGATGGCAACAACAGCAGGCTGGAAGTGAGCTTCCCCACCCACGACGCACGCGCGGCACCCTGGGGCGTGGGCGACTACTGGGTGATCCAGCTGGACCGCAGCTATTCCACCGCGCTGGTCGGCAGCCCCGACCGGCACTCGCTGTGGCTGCTGGCACGCCAGCCGGAGATGGACGAGACCACCCGCCGCCATTACATCGCCTACGCCCGCCAGAACGGCTTCGACGTGGACGAACTGATCCACACCCCGCACACCGGGCACCGCACGGCATGAACCGGCACCGGCAGCCATGGACCTGAAAAGCGGCTATCCGTTCTGGGCGATCCGCAATGGCCTGATGCAGGCGTTCCCGCGGCTGGAGCGCGACCTGCACTGCGAGGTGGTGGTCATCGGCGGCGGCATCACCGGCGCGCTGATCGGCGAGCGGCTGGGCCGCCACGGCCATGAGGTCGTGGTGGTGGAACAACGCGACATCGGCTGGGGCTCCACCGCGGCCAGCACTGCCCTGCTGCAGTACGAGATCGACACGCCGATGTCCGAACTGGCCCGCCGCTTCGGGCTGGAGGCCGCGCTGCAGGCGTACCGGGCCTGCGCCGAGGCCGTCAGCGAGCTGGGCGAACTCGCCGGGCAGGTCCGCAACGTGGATTTCCAGCGCGCCGGCAGCCTGTACTACGCCAGCCGGCGCAGGGACCTGGGCCCCCTGATCGACGAGTTCGAACTGCGCCAACGGCACGGCCTGGCCGTGCACTGGCTGGATGCGGCGGGCGTGCGGGAGCGCTTCGGCTTCACGGCCCCCGGAGCCATCCTCAGCGACGTGGCCGCGCGCATCGACCCCTACCGCATGACCTACCGGCTGCTGCGGCGGCTGCAACGCGCCGGCGGGCGGGTGCATGACCGCACCCGCATCGACGGCATCGAGGTACACCCGCGCAGCGTCCTGCTCCGTACCAGCGACGGCGTCAGCGTACGTTGCCGGCAAGTGGTCGTCGCCGCCGGCTACGCCAGCCAGCACTGGCTGACGCACAAGGTGGCCAGCAACCGCAGCAGCTATGCCTACGTCACCGACCCGTTGCCACGGGACATGCTTGGCCCGCTCGCCTCCACCCTGGTGTGGGAAACCGCGCGCCCGTACCTGTACCTGCGCAGCACCGCGGACCAGCGCCTGCTGGTCGGCGGCGACGACGACGCGGTCGACATCCCGGCCCGGCGCGATGCCCGCGTCGATCGCAAGGCACGCGGCCTGGCCGGCAAGGTCGCCGCGTTGTTCCCGCACCTGCAGGCGCCCCCTGCCTTCGCCTGGGCCGGCACCTTCGCCGAAACCGACGACGGCCTGCCCTTCTTCGGCCCGCACCCGCAATGGGGCCCGCGGGTCCATTTCGCGATGGCCTACGGCGGCAACGGGATCACCTACTCGATGACCGGCGCGGCCATCGTGCAGGCCGCGATCGAGCGCCGGAAGCATCCACTGGCGGCGCTGTACGCGTTCCAGCGGCGCGAACGTGGCCGGGGCGGCTGAACCCGGCAGGGGATGACAGGCATCATTCAAGCCGATTCTGGTAGCGTTCGGATGGCCCGTCATCCGCGGCGCGGCCTGCACCTGGAGTGATTCCCGTGATCCGATCCCCGCTGCTCCTCGCCCTGCTGCTGGCCCCGGTCGTTGCCCTGGCCAACGACCCGACTCCCGAATCACTGGACCTGAGCGTGCCGCAGGCGCCGATGCGCTACCTGGGCGACCCGTCCTACCAGCGCGATGCCCCTGGCACCTACTACGGCGACCACAGCGGGCGCGGCCTGCCGCGCAAGGCGGACCCGGATGCCCCCACCGTGGTGGACGACACGCTGCAGGTGCACGGCGCGGTAAGTACCGGCATCGGCTATTCCAAGGCCTACGGCAACAGCCACTGGAGCGCGGTGGACCTGAACCTGGGCAAGAACTACACCAACGACGACGGCAAGACCCGGCGCATGGATGTGAACATCCACCTCAGCAAGGGCGAGGGCGGCGGTCCGTTCGGTTACTACGGCCCCGGCCCCTGGGGCGGCTGGTAAGCACTCAGCTGCTGCAGCGCATCCACACGCAGTCGATGGCATCCAGCGCGATGTGCACCAGCAACCCTATGCCGAACAGGCGGGTGCGCCGCGGCACCGTCAGGCCCGCGTAGACGGCCACCGCCGGCGCGGTATGCAGCGGGTGGAAGCCCACGCTGCAGCGGTCCGGCGCGTAGATCGGGTCGGCCAGCAGGTGGTCCAGGTCGATCACCCAGCCCAGCAGCAGCAACAGCCACGCCTTGCCGAACTGCGGACGCCAGAACAGCCACGCCAGCAGGGCCGGCACCGCCACGTGCAGGCACAGGTGGATGGTCGCGCGCAGGCTCATCGCAAGCGGACCGGCCTCAGCCGGCCGTCTCCTGCAGGCTGCGCATGTCGATGACGAAGCGGTACTTCACGTCGGCGCGCTCCATGCGTTCGAAGGCCGCGTCGATGTCCTGCATCCGGATCTGCTCGCAGTCGGGGTAGATGCCGTTCTCGGCGCAGAAGGCGAGCAGCTCGGCGGTCTCGGCGATGCCGCCGATCAGCGAACCACCCACCTGCTTGCGTCCGCGCACCAGCAAGCCGGCATCCAGGGGTGGCATCTCTTCCAGCGCACCGACGATCACCAGCCGTCCGCCCACGTCCAGCAACTTCACGTAGGGCTTGAGGTCATGCGACACCGGCACCGTGTCCAGGATCAGGTCCATCGACGCGGTGGCGGCCTTCATCGCCTCGGCATCGCGCGATACCAGCACGTGGTGGGCGCCAAGCGCGCGCGCATCCTCGGCCTTGCCGGCGCTGCCGGTGACCAGGGTGACCTCGCAGCCCAGCGCCACGCCCAGCTTGACCGCCATGTGGCCCAACCCGCCCAGGCCGATCACGCCCAGCCGGGTGCCCGGGCCGGCGCCATGGCGACGCAGCGGCGACCAGCTGGTGATGCCGGCACACAGCAGCGGCGCGGCGCGTGCCAGGTCCAGCGCCGGCGGCAACGCGATGGCGAAGGCCTCGCGCACCACCATCGCCCGCGAATAGCCGCCCTGGGTGATCTCCCCGCTGACGCGGTCGCGGCCGTTGTAGGTCATGGTCACGCCGTGCCGGCAGAACTGTTCCTCGCCGTGGTGGCACTGGTCGCAGTCCTGGCAACTGTCGACCATGCAGCCCACGCCGACCGCGTCGCCGACCTTGAGCCCCTTCACCGCCGGGCCGACCGCGCTGACGCGGCCGATGATCTCGTGCCCGGGCACCATCGGGTAGCGCGCCGAGCCCCAGTCATTGCGGGCCTGGTGCAGGTCGGAGTGGCACACCCCGCAGTACAGGATGTCGATGGCCACGTCGTCGGCGCGCAGCGCGCGGCGGTCGATCGCCAGCGGTTGCAGGGGCGTGCCGGCGGAAAGGGCGGCGTAGGCAAGCGTGCGCATGGGGCGGTATTCCAGCTGAATCGCCGGCAATTGTAGACGGCCCGGCCGGAGCCCGGCGTTACACTATGCAGCCGCCGGACGGTCCCGCGCGGCCGTTCCGGAGTGGCAATGATCAACAACGACGTACTGCGCAGCATCCGCTACATGCTCGACCTGAGCGATGCCATGGTGGTGGACACCATCCTGCTGGCCGACCCCGGTTTCGCGGTGGACCAGGCCCAGGTGCATGACTTCCTGCGCAAGGATGACGAGCCCCTGTTCGAGACCTGCCCGGACGCGGTGCTGGCGCGCTTCCTCGATGGCCTGATCTACCACTACCGTGGCCGCGACGAATCGCAGCCGCAGCGCCCGCCGGAAAAGCGCGTCACCAACAACATCGTGTTGAAGAAGCTGCGCGTGGCCTTCGAGCTGAAGGACGTGGACATGCATGCGATCTTCGAAGCCGCCGGCTTCCCGATGTCCAAGCCGGAACTGTCGGCGCTGTTCCGCCAGCCGGACCACAAGAACTACCGCGAATGCGGCGACCAGGCCCTGCGCAACTTCCTCAAGGGCCTGACCCAGCGGGTACGCCCGTAGGAGCGGCCTTGGCCGCGAAGCACGTGATGCCCCCACGATGCCGGCCTGGCCACTGGAGCCGCGCCTGCCGGCGGTGCCGCGCTTAACGGATGCGGTAGACGCGCGCCTTGGGCAGGTCCTCGTCGACCTGCAGGAACCAGCGGCCGGCGATGCCCGGCACCACCTGGATCTCCGGCGACTGCAGGGTCTGGCGCAGGCGCATCTGGCCCTTGATCACCCGCCACTGCTGGCCGTTGTCCAGCGTGAACACCGTGCCCGGCTCCCAGCCTTCCACCGCGCCCTGCACCCTGGCCTGCACCGGGCCTTCTTCCAGGCCGATCTGCATCGGTGCCGGCACCGGCAGCGCCGTCGTTGCCGCCGGCGCCGCGGCGTCGGCCTCGCCCAGCATGCGGTTGAGCAACTGCAGTTGCTGCGCGCTCAGCCCGACCTCACGCAGCTGCTCGGCACTGAGCCGCTGTTCCAGCGGGACGTGGTCGCGCTGGGCCCAGGCCAGCGGCGTGGTCAGCAACAGCGAGGCGGCAAGCAGCAGGCGAGTCTTCATGGCAGCGATTGTTTGGGATCGCCGTGCACGATGCTGCAGTTTGGTTACCACTGGGTTACAAGGGCGGATTGCCCTCACCCCAACCCCTCTCCCGCCGGCGGGAGAGGGGCTCAGCCCAGCGCGTGTTGAGGCGAGTCTGCGCCGCTGCAGCGTTTGAAGCCCCTCTCCCGCGGGCGGGAGAGGGGTTGGGGTGAGGGCGCTGCACCTCGCGCAAAAAAGAAAGGCCCGGCAATGCCGGGCTTTTCTCTGTGCAACAGGTACGAACGTCTTACCAGCTGAAGCGCGGGCCGACAGTCCATTCCTTGTCGCCGTGGCGGTTCATCTTGATGTCGCCGTTGATGCCCCAGTTCTGGTTCAACTTCACCTGGCCACCCAGGCGGCCGTAGAACTGGCCACCGTCCAGCGGCTCCACGCCGTGCTTCTTGTCGAAGTCTTCGTAGCCAGCCAGTGCATAGACTTCGGCGTGCTGGCCGAACGCGGTGCGGATGCCGGCTTCAGCGCTGTAGCCGTTGAAGTCCAGGTCGGCGTAACGCAGGTCCAGCTTCTGGTAAGCCGCGCGCGCAACGAAGTCGGTGCTGTTGGCGATTTCCTTGTTGAAGCCAACGCCGACGCGCCACTGGTTGAAGCGGGCGTTGGTGTGGTCGATTTCCTGACGGTCGAAATCACCGAACACGTGGAAGTTCTGGTGGAACGCCCAGGAGCCCTTCACGCCCCAACCATCGGCCTTGCCGCCATCGATGTCGGTCTTGGCGTAGTCCGCTTCAGCGTAGTTGTAGGACAGGCCTTCGGCGGCCGAAGCAGCGAACGGGAGAGCGGCTGCCAGGGCCAGAGCGATCAACGAAGTCTTCATGGGTACACCTTATTCGTATGGGGATTACAGACTTGATGGCACGCAGCGATGAGGGCTGCTGCGTACGTCCGGATGTAATTTTTCCGTTAGTCACCCCAACCCATCCTGAAACCATGGGCCACGAAGAACACGTTTTTTAGGCTTCCATTCAGGCGTTTTCTGCCACGCGCGCAGCGCGCGCCGCATTTCATTCAGCCATGCATCCGCTGCATGAAGAATCAATGCCCGTGCGCGCCACCGACTTTGCCGAATGTGGTGGGAAGCGGTGTTTCCAGCAATGGCACGCCGGTCTCGATGTCACGCAGGATCGGGCAGTCGGGGCGCTCGTCGCCTGCGCAGCAGTCGGCCAGCGCCTGCACGGTGCGCACCATCTCCTGCAATTCGGTGATGCGCTGCTGCAGTACCTGCACGTGCTCCAGCGCCATGCGCTTGACGTCGGCGCTGTGGCGCGAGCGGTCCTGCCACAGCTGCAGCAGCTCGGCGATGCGTTCGACGCTGAAGCCCATGTCACGCGAACGCTTGATGAAGCCCAGCGTGTGGATGTCGCGCGGGCTATACATGCGGTAGCCCGACTCGGTGCGGGCCACCGGCCCGATCAGGCCGGTGTCCTCGTAGTAGCGGATCATCTTGGCGGAGATGCCGCTGGCCTTGGCCGCCTGGCCGATGTTCATGCTTGCTTCCATCCTCGTCTCCCTCAACCCTTGGTCGGCTGGAAGCGCTTGAGCCGCAGCGCATTGCCCAGCACGAACACCGAGGACAACGCCATCGCGCCGGCGGCGAACACCGGCGAGAGCAGGACGCCCCAGTGCGGATACAACGCGCCCGCGGCCACCGGGATCAGCGCGGTGTTGTAGGCGAACGCCCAGAACAGGTTCTGGCCGATGTTGCCCATTGTCGCCTTGCTCAGCGCGATGGCGTTGGGCACGCCCTGCAGGCTGCCGGACATCAGCACCACGTCGGCGGCCTCGATGGCCACGTCGGTACCGGTGCCGATCGCCATGCCGACGTCGGCCTCGGCCAGCGCCGGCGCGTCGTTGATGCCATCGCCCACGTAGGCCAGGCGGCCATGCGCGGCCTTGAGCCGGCGCACCGCCTCGACCTTGCCGTCCGGCAGCACCTCGGCCACCACTTCGTCGATGCCCAGCTGGCGTGCGATGGCTTCGGCGGTGCGGCGGTTGTCGCCGGTGATCATCGCCACCTTCAGGCCCAGCGCGTGCAGGCTGGCGATGGCGGCGCGCGTGTCGTGCTTGATCGGGTCGGAGACGGCGATGATCGCCGCCAGGCGGCCATCGATGGCGGCGTACAGCGGGGTCTTGCCCTCCTCGCCCAGGCGCTTGGCGTCCTGGCCGAACACCGCCACGTCCAGCCCCAGGGTCTGCATGAAACGGTCCGCGCCCACTTCCACGCGCGCGCCGCCTACCTGGGCACGCACGCCGTAACCGGTGACCGATTCGAATGCCTCCACCGCCGGCAGCTGCAGCCCTTCCTGCTGGGCCGCACTGACGATGGCACGGGCGATGGGGTGTTCGGAACGGTCTTCCACCGCGGCGACGCGGGCCAGCACCTCGGCGCGTGCAAAGCCGTCGGCCAGCTGCAGGTCGGTCAGCACCGGGCGGCCTTCGGTCAGCGTGCCGGTCTTGTCGACCGCCACCACCTGCGCTTCCTTCAACAACTGCAGCGCCTCCCCCTTGCGGAACAGCACGCCCAGCTCCGCGCCACGGCCGGTGCCGACCATGATCGAGGTCGGCGTGGCCAGGCCCATCGCACACGGGCAGGCGATGATCAGCACCGCCACCGCGTTGACCAGGCCGAAGGTCAGCGCCGGCTGCGGGCCGAACAGCAACCACACCACGAAGGTGAGCAGCGCCAGGCCCATCACCGCCGGCACGAACCACAGGGTGATGCGATCCACCAGCGTCTGGATCGGCAACTTGGCGGTCTGCGCCTGCTCGACCATGCGGATGATCTGCGCCAGCACCGTGGCACCGCCCACCGCCGTGGCACGCACGCCGAGCGTGCCGGTCTGGTTGACGGTGCCGCCGATGACGGTGCCGCCCGGTGCCTTGCGCACCGGCACCGGCTCGCCGCTGATCATCGATTCGTCGATGTAGCTCTCGCCGTCGATCACCTCGCCATCCACCGCGATGCGTTCGCCCGGGCGCACATCGATGACGTCACCGCTGGCGATCTGTTCCAGCGGCAGCTCGACCACGCTGCCGTCGCGGCGTACGCGGGCGGTCTTGGCCTGCAGCGTCAGCAGACGCTTGATGGCCTCGGAGGTACGTCCCTTGGCCTTGGCCTCGAGCATGCGGCCGAGCAGGATCAGGGTGACGATCACCGCCGCTGCTTCGTAGTAGACGTTGACCGTGCCGGCCGGCAGCAGGCGCGGCGCGAACGTGGCCACCAGCGAGAACCCATAGGCTGCCAGCGTGCCCACCGCGACCAGCGAGTTCATGTCCGGGGCGGCGCGCAGCAGCGCCGGGATGCCCTTCTGGTAGAAGCGACGGCCCGGCAGCACCAGCACCAGCGTGGTCAGCACGAACTGCAGCAACCAGCTGTTCTGCGTGCCCAGCGTGCCGGCGATGAAGTGGTGGAAGGCCGGCACCAGGTGCCCGCCCATTTCCAACGCGAACACCGGCAGGGTCAGCACCGCGGCCAGCAGCAGGTCGCGCTTGAGCACGCGCAGTTCATCGGCATGCCGCTGTGCCTGGGCATCCTCGCTGGCACCGGCCGGGTCGACGCGGCTGGCGGTGTAGCCGGCCCTGGCGACGGCGGCGATCAGCGCACCGGCGTCCAGCGCCGCATCACCCTGCACGCTGGCGCGTTCGGTGGCCAGGTTGACGCTGGCCGACTGCACGCCCGGCACCGCCTTCAGCGCGCGCTCCACGCGGCCCACGCACGAGGCGCAGGTCATGCCTTCGATCACCAGTTCCACCGGCGCCGGCGCGCTGACCTCGTAGCCCACCTTGCGCACCGCCTGCACCAGCACCTGGCGGTCGACGTTGCCGTCGGTCTGCACGCTGGCGCGTTCGGTGGCCAGGTTGACGCTGGCCTGCCGCACGCCGGGCACCGCCTTGAGCGCGCGCTCTACCCGGCCCACGCAGGAAGCGCAGGTCATGCCTTCGATCATCAGGTCCTGGTGGCCGGGCTGGCCGGCATTTGCCGTGGTCATCGGCGTGTCTCCATGGGTGGTCGGCTGCACCTTAAAGGTTCCCATGATGGGAAGGTCAAGCAGCCTGAAGGCCGGGCCAACCGCCGCCATTCACGGGCCGATGGCGCTTGACCTTGCCACCGTGGCAAGGCGCATCCTTGCCGCCCATCCACAGGAGCTCCCCATGAAACTGCATATCGAAAGCATGACCTGCGGCGGCTGCGCGCGCAGCGTGACCGCCACGGTGAAGGACATCGATCCGGCCGCGACGGTGGACATCGACCTGCCCAGCAAGACCGTGCAGATCCAGTCGGCGCAGCCGCTGGCGCGTTTCACCCAGGCCCTGGATGAAGCAGGTTTCCCGCCGCAGGTAGAGGGCTGACCCCCGAACGCACCGCCCTGCCCCCTCCCTTTGCGCAGCAAGGGGAGGGTTGGGAAGGGGTGCTGTTTGCGGATGATGCTTCGGGCGCTGCCGGTTCCCCACCGAGGCCGCGTCTACGGCTGTGCGGGGGCGCGCTTCCAGACTTCGCGCTCGACCCGGCGCTGCCCTTCCCAGCGTTCCAGCGTCCACACGTCGCCTTCCAGCGTGTAACGGAAGGTGTAGGTACCTCCATTCTCCAGCGGGTAGGACGCCATCAGCGGGGTTTCCACGTACTGGCCCGCCTCGGCCTGCCAACGGCCCGAGCCGCCCGCCCAGAACGTGCCGGCGCGGGTCGTGGTGAAGGCGAAGCGGCCATCGGCCAGCAGCTTGGTGCCGGCCAGCTTCAGGCTGGCGTAGTCGACCACCGCGCCTTCGGCATTGATGGACTCACCGGACTGCAACTCCCACGCGCCATCCAGGCGGGCGTCGTTGGCCGAAGCCGCCCACGCCACCAGCAGCAGTGGCACTGCAAGACAGGAACGCAACGGCATCGGTCACTCCGGTGGATGAACAGGCCCGCATTGTGCGCAACCCGATGCGCTCCGGGCCAACACCGGTGCATCGGTAACCGTTGTCCCCGGGCGGTATCATGGGCGCATCCCTGAAAATGGCGAATGTCCACGTGCAGACCCTGCTGACCCCGGTATCGATTGGCGAACTGATCGACAAGATCACCATCCTGGAGATCAAGGCCGAGCGCATCACCGAGGCCGGCAAGCTGGCCAACGTGCGCACCGAACTGGATGGCCTGTGGCCGCTGTGGCTGGAACAGCAGGCCGCGCGCCCGGCGCTGGCGGCATTGAAGGACCAGCTCAAGGCCATCAACGAGCGCATGTGGGACATCCAGGACGCCCTGCGCGCCAAGGAATCGCAGCAGGATTTCGGCGCCGAGTTCATCACCCTGGCGCGTGGCGTCTATGGCACCAACGGCGAGCGCATCGTGGTCAAGAACGAGATCAACCGCGTCGCCGGCTCGGCGCTGGTGGAAGAAAAGCAGTACCAGGGCGAATAAGCCCCCGCCACGCGGGCATGCCCTTCCCCGCCCCTGCGCCGACGGCACAGGGGCGCGGTTCCGCTAGAACGCCAACTGCGCCCACAGGCCGGCTTCGTGGCTTTCCAGCGTGCGGCCGGTGGTGCGCTGCTCCACGCGCTTGCCGACCATCGCCAGGCGCAGGTGGCCGTTGGGCTTCCACTCCACGCCCAACTGGTCATAGCGCTCGCGCGTGCGCGGGTCGATGTCCAGGCTCATGCGGGTTTGCTCGTGGCGGGCGAACAGCGCGTAGGCGGGCGTCAACCGGTAGCTCGCCCAGGCCGACCAGCCACGCTGGTCGTCGCTGCCGGGCCGGGTGATCCGGTTCCAGTCCTGTGCGTGGAAATACTGCGCGCCAACGCGGCCGCGCTCGCCCACCCAACTGGCCATCGCGTTCCAGCGCTGCGCGGTATGTTCGCGCGGGCGGTTGCCGGCATCCTGCGCACGGGTGCCACGGTACCCGCCTGCCGCCAGCTCGACGCCCTTGGCCGGCATCCATCCGACCCGCGCCTCGACATCCGCGCGCCGGCCCAGGCGCGGCTTCTGGTAACCGCCGCCGGTCACCACCGAGGCGGCGTACACCAGGTCCCCGCGGCTGTACTGGCCGTGCACGCCGTAATCGGCCGTGCTCCCCATCCGGGTCCGCGCGATCAGGCCGGCGTCGACGTAGCGAAACCCCTCGCGCGCCGACTCCTGCTGGATCCACGGCAACGGCGCATTGCCCAGCCGCAGCCAGCTGCCCTTGCCGAAACTGCGCTGCAGGTAGGCGTGGCGCAGCCACAGGTCGCTGGCCTGGCTGTTGCGCAGCCACTGCAGGTCGGTGGTGACCTGCATGGACCAACGCTCGTTGAAACGGTGGTCCACGTTGATGAAGGTGCGCTTGAGGTCGACGGCCAGGCCTTCGTCGTCACGGGTGACACCATCACGGTCGAGCTGGCTGGCGTTGACGAAGATCTGGGTGGAAACGCGGGTGGCCGGGGCGGTGTCCTGTGCCAGCGCGGCCATCGGCATGCACAGGGCGGCCAGGGCCAGCGCGGCGCGGTGGGGGAGGTGCATCGTCGTTCCTTGCAGGAGCGCGCGCCATGCGGGCCGGGCGCCGGGTCGGGTTGGGGGCGTCCGGCGGCGGTGGGCGACCGGGCCGGACAGGGCATCCCCCCATAGCGGCAGGCGTGGACGTTCATTGAGCGGACCCGCCCGCCCCCGGGGGGGACGGGGGAATTGTCCGCAGCCGCTGCGCCGGCCAGGCTGACAAAGATCAACCCCGTGCCGATCCGGCCGCGGCAGGCCCGCCCCGTTTGCGCGGGCGCAACATCCGCCGGCGCATACTCGGGCCACCGTCCGATGTCCCCCGCAGGAGGTGCCCCATGTCCTACGTCGATGGTTTCCTGGCCGCCGTGCCGCAGGCCAACAAGGACCGCTTCATCGCCCATGCCAAGCTCGCCGATGCGCTGTTCATCGAGTACGGTGCGCTGCGCGTGACCGAGTGCTGGGCCGACGACGTGCCGCATGGCCAGCTCACCGATTTCCACCGCGCCGTGCAGGCCGGCGCGGATGAGGCCGTGGTGTTCTCGTGGATCGAATGGCCGGACAAGGAGACCCGCGATGCCGGCATGCGCAGGATGATGGAGGACCCGCGCATGGATCCGGCCAACAACCCGATGCCGTTCGATGGCAAGCGCGTGGTGTACGGCGGGTTCCTGCCGGTGCTGCACATGGGCCAGTGACGGCCACCAGGCAGCGCCCATGAAAAAGGCCAGGCGTCAGCCTGGCCTTGGACCTCGTGGCGGGCGGGTCAGGCCCCGGCGTTGGCGCGGGACTGCTGGCTGGCCTGCAGTGCTACGGTCTTGATCGAAAGGCACTCCGGGCAGACCCGTTCCAGCACCTTGATCACCGGCGCGTACACCGCCTTGCACTTCATGCACTGGACCCTTCCAGTCGTGTTGGCTTCCATGAGCCTCCCTCTTTCTCGTTTCAACTGACCCGATATGGGGGATGCCGCACGGGATTTCAAGCCCCCGCGCCGTCGCTGGCCGTCATTGCTGCATGCCGAGCACGTAGACCACCACCAGCAACACCGCCAGCGCCGCCACCACCGCGAAGAAGATCTTCCATGCGCTGTAGGGGCGTTCACCGGCGATCTGCCCGGTATAGCCATTGCCCAACACCTGGAAGCTGCGCGAGCCGTAGGTGTAGCTGACCAGCCACACCGGCACCAGGATGTGCTTGAAGGTACGGTTGCTGTAGTCAGCGCGCACCTGCAGGTTGCGGTGAGTATCGCCGGGCACCTGTTCGGCGCACAGCGCGCGGGTCTGCTCCTGCATCTGTGCCTGCCCACGCTGCGCGGCCTGGCGCAGGTCCACCTGGTAACGCTCCACCGTCCAGCCGCGCACGAACTCCGGCGTGTACGGCTTCAGGTCGGTGGTGGTCGGGAACTGGCCGATCTTCTGCAGCAACGCCGGGTGCACGCCCACGGTGCCGGGCACCAGTTCGTCGTCGAAGAAATGCTGCAGCGAACCGGCGGCCGGCTCCCAGCGGGTGCGTTGCTCCTGGCGGGTCTGGGTGTTGCCCTGCGAATCGCGGTAGCTGACGGTCACGTAGTAGTGGTAGCCGGCCTCGGCCGTCCACTGCGCGGCCACGTGTGCATCGAAGGTCCAGTACGGCAGGTACATGCCCTTGAGCGTATCGGTCAGCGCGGCGGTCTTGAGCCGGTTGGGCGCGAACCAGCGCGTGCCGTACCACGCGCGGATCGCATCACGCACCTGGCCGTCGCTGATGCGGAACGGCAGCACGCTCTGCGGGGTGATCGCATCGCCGAGCGTTTCGTGGGCGATGATCTGCGGCGAGCCGCAGAACTCGCAGCGGTCGGCGACCTTGCCATCGACGAACACCGAGATCGCATGGCAACTCTGGCATTGCACCTCGCGCGGCTGCGTACCGTAACCACGCTGCGCCGGTGGCGTGGCGGCCATGCTCTGCAGCATGCCGAGCACGCCCCCCGGGCCCTTGCCGTCCTGCGGCAGCGGCAGCGGTGGCGGTGGCGGCTGCGTGGCGGCATCGGCCTGCATCCGCGCCAGGGCCTGGAGCAGGTCCAGCTCGACCACGCCGGCGCTGCCATCGCCATCACCCTGCGCGGCCTCGGACAGCGGCACGACGGTGCCGCAGTACGGGCAGACCAGCGCCTGCTTGGCGGCATTCCATTGCAGATCCCCGCCGCATTCCGGGCAGGGATGTTTGCCCACCGTTGCGTTGTTCATCAGCCGCGCAGGAACTCTTCCAGTGCCGAACGGGCGATGCGGGTGGCGTTGCCGATCCTGCGCGCCTTCAGGTCACCGGCGGCGATGGCGGCCATCACGTCCTCCACCGACACCGACAACGCCTGCGCGGCCTGTTCCGGGGTCAGCACGTCCAGCGCCGGGGCGCCGGCATCGGCGGCCGGCGACTGCATGCCGCGCATCATTTCCTGCGCGATGCCGAAGCCCACCGCCATCTGCGCCGGCACCGCGGCCGAGGCGTCGCCGCCGGACCCCATCGCGCTGCCCATCTGGAACTTGACGTAATCGTTGAGGTTGCCGACCACGCCCATGCTCGAGCGCGCATCGATGGCCTTCTCCACCTCCGGCGGCACCGACACGTTCTCCAGCACGAAGCTGGTGATCTCGATGCCGTACTTGCCGGTCATGGCCGGGTTGATGATCGGCAGCAGCGCGTCGCCCAGCTCGCTGTAGCGCGAGGCCACGTCCAGCGCCGGCACCTTGGCCGTGGCCAGTGCCTCGGTGAACACGCTGACGATGCGCGAACGCATGGTGTCGGCGAACTCGTCCAGGCGGAAGTTCTGGTCGGTGCCGGCCACTTCCTTGAGGAATTTTGGCGGGTCGACGATACGGAAATCGTAGGTGCCGAACGCGCGCAGGCGCACCACGCCGAAGTCGGCATCGCGCATCATCACCGGGTTGGCGGTGCCCCACTTGTTGCCGGTGAACAGGCGCGTGTTGAGGTAGTAGACATCGCACTTGAACGGCGACTCGAAGCCGTACTTCCAGCCCAGGATGGTGGACAGCACCGGGATGTTCTGGGTGCTCAGGGTGTGCTTGCCGGGGCCGAACAGGTCGGCGTACTGGCCGGCGGCCACGAACTGCACCATCTGCGATTCGCGCACGATCAGCTGCGCGCCGTTCTTGATCTGGCGGTCGTCATCGGGCCAGCGGTAGGACAGCGTGTCACGCGAGTCATCGGTCCATTCGATGATCTCGATCAGTTCCTTCTTGATGAAGTCCAGAATGCTCATGGCGGTTCCCCGGTCGACGAAGGCTCGATTCTACGGCCAGCACGGACAAACCAACATGACGCCATGCAGACATCCCGCGGCGCACCATGGCACCACTCTCCCGGCCGCCGGAACCTGCCATGCGGATCCTCACGCTGTTGCTGACCACCCTGTTCGGACTGGCACTGGCCATCGGCGGTGCCTGGCTGCTGTCCCTGCGCGGCAGCCCGTTCTACCTGTTCAGTGGCCTGGTGCTGCTGGCCGTGGCCTGGGGCCTGTGGCGGCACCGCCGCTGGGCGAGCTGGCTGTATGCCGGCTGGCTGCTGGTACTGCTGGCCTGGTCGCTGTGGGAGGCCGGGCTGTACTGGTGGCCGTTGGCCACCCGGCTTGGCGTGCCGGCCCTGCTCGGGCTGCTGATCGCGCTGCCGGCGGCCCGCCGGTCCAGCCGGCACGGCTATACCGGGCCGTCCGGCGCGCCGGTGCTGCTGGCGGCGTTGCTGGTGGCCGCGGTCGCCTTCGCCGGCATCCCCCGTCACCTGCACGAGACACGCGGCACGCTGCCGATGGCCATCGTCAACGCGGACGCCGCGCTCGGCGATGCCCCGCAACCGGACGGTGAGTGGCAGGCCTACGGGCGCAGCGGCTACGGCCAGCGGTTCTCGCCGCTGACGCAGATCACCCCGGCAAACGTCGGCCAGCTGCAGTTGGCCTGGCAGATGCGCACCGGCGACCTCCGCGGCCCCGACGACGTGGGTGAAACCACGTATGAAGTCACGCCGCTGAAGATCGGTGACACGCTGTACCTGTGCACGCCGCACAGCCTGGCCATCGCACTGGACGCCGATACCGGCAAGGAACGCTGGCGCTTCGATCCGGGGGCGGGCATGGAACCACAGCGCCAGCACCAGACCTGCCGCGGCCTGTCCTATTTCGTCGACCCGCCCGCGCCCGGCGTCACCGCGGCCACCGCCTGCGCCGCGCGCGTGTTCCTGCCCAGCGCCGATGCCAAGCTGCATGCCCTCGATGCCCGCACCGGCCAGCACTGCAGCGACTTCGCCGACAACGGCGTGCTCGACCTTACCCACAACATGCCGTTCAAGCAGGCCGGCTATTACTACTCGACCTCGCCACCGTTGATTGCCGGCGGCAAGGTGATCGTCGCCGGCGCGGTCAACGACGACTACGCGGTGAACTCGCCTTCCGGTGTGATCCGCGCCTACGACGTGCACAGCGGCCAGCTGCAGTGGAACTGGGACTCCGGCAACCCGGAGCAGACCGCCCCGCTCGACCCCAACGATCCCGCACAGGTCTACCGTCCCAGCTCGCCGAACAGCTGGGCGGTGGCCAGCGCCGACGAGGCGCTGGGGCTGGCCTATTTCCCGATGGGCAACCGCACGCCCGACCAGTTGGGCATGTACCGCACCCCGGCCGAGGAGAAGTACGCCTCCTCGGTGGTGGCGCTGGACATCGCCACCGGCCAGGCGCGCTGGGTACACCAGTTCGTGCACCACGACCTGTGGGACATGGATACCCCGGCACAACCGGTGCTGCTGGACCTGGACCTGCCGCAGGGGCGCACGCCGGCGCTGGTGCAGCCGACCAAGCAGGGTGACGTATACGTGCTGGACCGCCGCGACGGCAGCGCGCTGCTGCCGGTCGGACAGCGCCCGGCATCGCGCCACGTGGACATCCCCGGGCAGACCACCGCGCCGACCCAGCCCTACTCCAGCCTGAGCTTCGAGCCGCCGGCGCTGCGCGAAGCGGACATGTGGGGCGCCAGCCTGATCGACCAGATGCTGTGCCGCATCCAGTTCCGCTCGTTGCGCTACGACGGCCGCTACACCCCGCCGACGCTGCAGGGCAGCCTGATCTACCCGGGCAACTTCGGCACCTTCAACTGGGGCAGCGTGGCGGTGGACCCGCGTCGCCAGGTGATGTTCGGCATGCCGACCTACCTGGCCTTCGTCTCGCGGCTGGTGCCCAAGCATGAAACCAGCGGCCGCCAGATGAACAAGGGCGAGCACGGGCTCAACGAGAACAAGGGCGCCGACTACGCGGTGGAGATGACGCCCTTCATGTCGCCGATCGGCGTGCCCTGCCAGGTGCCGCCGTGGGGCACGGTGGTCGCGGCCGACCTGCGCACCGGCACGATCGCCTACCAGTACCGCAACGGCACCATCCAGGACCTGTCACCGGTCCCGCTGCCGGTCCGTATCGGCGTGCCCGGCATCGGTGGACCGATGCTGACCGCCACCGGCGTGGCCTTCCTCAGCGCGGCCACGGACGACAACTTCCGTGCCTATGACCTGGCCACCGGCAAGGTGCTGTGGAACGTGCGCATCCCCGCCGGCGGGCAGGCGACCCCGATGACCTACCTGGACAGCCAGGGCGAACAAGTGGTGCTGCTGGTGGCCGGCGGACACGGTTCCACCGGCACCAAGGCCGGTGACTACGTGCTGGCCTACAAGCTGAAGAAATAGCCCCGGGCGCATGCCCTCTCCCGGCTACGGGAGAGGGACCGGGCAGCGTCAGCCCAGGTCGATCCGCGGCACGTCATACCAGGCCGCGTCCGGGAAGCGCGCCTGCACCCACTGACGGATGAAGTTGCGGCTGTCGGCCGCGATCACTTCGTCGGTGCTGTCATCACGGCTGTTCCAGGCCACGCCGTGCAGCGCGATGCCGCGTGCGGCCAGCGCTTCCAGCGACAACAGGGTGTGGTTGATGCTGCCCAGCCGGCCCGAGGTCACCAGCAACACCGGCCAGCCCTTCTCCGCCACGTAGTCGATGGTCAGCAACTGCTGGGTGAGCGGCACCATCAGCCCCCCGGCACCCTCCAGCAGCACTGTGCCGTAGCGCGTGGCCAGCGTCGCGGTGGCACGCTCGATGGCGTCCAGGTCCAGCGTCCGCTGCTCCAGCCGCGCGGCCAGGTGCGGCGAGGCAGGGTAGGCGAACAGCACCGGCATGGTGGTGCCGTCGCGGTCCTCCTCGAACAACCCGGTGCCCATGATGCGCCGGTGCAGCAGGATGTCATCGGAGGCCCCCACGCAGCCGGTCTGCACCAGCTTCTGGGTGATCACGTCCTCGCCCTGCTCGGCCCATTGCCGGGCCAGCCAGCCGGTGACCACGGTCTTGCCGATCTCGGTGTCGATGCCGCTGACGAATACCACTTTGCCGCTCATGCGCGCAGGTCCTCCGCTTCCAGTCCCGCCACCAGCGCGACCATGCCGTCGCACAGCTGTTGCAGCTGCGCGTCGCTGATCACGTACGGCGGCATCACGTACACCAGCCGCCCGAACGGACGGATCCAGATGCCCTGTTCCAGCATGCGCTGCTGGATGCGCTCCAGCCGCACCGCGGCCTTCAGTTCGATCACGCCGATCGCACCCAGCACGCGTACGTCGGCCACCTGCGGCAGCGCGCGCGCCGGTGCCAGCCGCTCGCGCAGGGTGGCCTCGATCGCGCCCACCCGGCCCTGCCAGTCCTGCGACAGCAGCAACTGCGTGGAGGCCAGCGCCACCGCGCAGGCCAGCGGGTTGGCCATGAACGTCGGGCCATGCATGAACACGCCCGGATCACCGGCGGCGATCACGTCGGCGATCTCGCGCCGGGTCAGCGTGGCGGCCATCGTCATGTAACCGCCGGTCAGCGCCTTGCCGATGCACAGGATGTCCGGGGTGATGCCGGCATGCTCGCAGCCGAACAGGCGGCCGCTACGGCCGAAGCCGGTAGCGATCTCGTCGCAGATCAACAGTACGTCGTATTCACGGCACAGCCGCGCCAGCTCACGCAGGTACTGCGGGTGATAGAAGCGCATGCCGCCGGCGCCCTGCACCACCGGCTCGATGATGAAGGCGGCCAACTCGTCGGCACGTTCGGCGAACAGCGCCGCGACCGGCGCGATGTCGGCCGGGTCCCAGGTGCCGTCGAACGGCGTGCGCGGCGCTGGCACGAAGCAGCGCGACGGCAACGAACTGCCGAACAGGCCATGCATGCCGGTGACCGGGTCGCATACCGACATCGCGTTCCAGGTGTCGCCGTGATAGCCCGAGCGCGTGGTGGCAATGTTGTTCTTGCCCGGGCGCCCGCGCGCGGCCTGGTACTGGATGGCCATCTTCAGCGCCACTTCCACCGACACCGAGCCGGAGTCGGCGTAGAAGATCGCATCCAGCGGCTGCGGCACGATCTGCAGCAGCAGCTTGCCCAGCGCGATCGCCGGCGCGTGGGTGAGCCCGCCGAACATCACGTGCGACATCTGCCCCAGCTGCTCGACCGCGGCCGCGTTCAGCACCGGATGGTTGTAGCCGTGGATGGCGCACCACCACGAGGCCATGCCGTCGATCAGCTGCGGGCCGTCTTCCAGCTGCAGCAGCACGCCGTCGGCGCGCGCCACCTTGAGCACCGGCACCGGGCTGCCCAGCGAACTGTAGGGGTGCCACAGGTGGTCCCGGTCGAATTGGTCAATCACCATCGTTGCGACTCATGCCGCGCGGGGGGCGGCTTGCAGGGGGCGTACCTTACCGCTTGGCGGGGTTGGCTGCATGCATCAACGGCAGCGGATCCAGCGCGCCGTCCGGCCCGTAGATGCCGTAATGCAGGTGCGGCGGCGTGCCCTTGGCGTTGCCGGTGTCGCCGACGATGCCCAGCACCTGGCCGGTCCGGATCACGTCACCGGCCGCCAGCCCCGGTGCCCAGCCGTCCAGGTGTGCGTAGTAATGGCGCTGCCCGGCCGGGCCCAGCAACCAGACCTGTTTGCCGCCCAGGCCGCGGTCGCGCACGCTGAGCACCACGCCTTCGGTGGCGGCCCGCACCGGGGTTCCCCGTGCGGCGAAGATGTCCACGCCCTGGTGCGTGCGGTCACGCCCGCGGGGCGCGCCGAACGTGGCCGCGATCTGCCGCGCACCGATGCCCTGCACCGGGACGGCGATGGCGTGCGGTGCCGGCAGCCGTGACAGCCGCCAGCCTTCGCGCGCGATGATCGCGAACGGCTGCTTCCACAGCCACGCGCCGCCGCCGAGCAGCAGCGCGCACGCCAGCAACCGCCACCCCCACGAACGCTTCATGCCCATCCCTGCGATTGATCGAAGGCCACAACGCTAGCAGCATGCAGGCAGCCACGGCCAACGTTTCGCGCAGGGTTTGAAGTGGTTTCGTGACGCAGTGGCGCCACTTCTCTTCCACTTCACCTTCGCCCCATGCAGCGCTCACGCAACGACCGGATTCTGGGTGCGCGGCATCACGCCGCGTCACTGCCGTCGGCCATGCCCGCACCGTACGAACTGCTGTCCAGCACATGGGTGTTGTCGAGCGCCGGCTACTTCCTGGTACTGGTGGTGACCGGCGCGGTGTCCCGGCTGGCGTTCGATTTCATCGCCGTGATGTGCTTCATGGCGTTGCTGGGGGCATGGCTGGCCAGCAGCGGACTGGATGCCGTCAAGGTGCTGGTGATGCTGGCCGTGCATGTCATGGCAACGGCGGGCGCGGACTGCCAGGTCAAACGCCTGGCGCGTGCCCGCCGCCCCCGGCCCGGCGTGGAGGGAGGCGTTCAATGACGCCCCCGCTGCGATCTCAGCGTCCGGTCACGCGCTGCAACTGCTGCGGATAGCGCTCGCCGACCACGGTGATCGCGTCCAGCGCGCCGGTGATGTCCGCCATCTCGGCCGCGTCCAGCGCCACCGTCGTGGCGGCGATGTTCTCTTCCAGGCGGTGCAGCTTGGTCGTACCCGGGATCGGCACGATCCACGGCCTGCGCGCCAGCAGCCAGGCCAACGCGATCTGCGCCGGGGTGATGCCCTTTGCCGCGGCCAGGCGGGCGATCACCTCCAGCAGGCCGGCGTTGGCGCGCCGGCTTTCCTCCGAGAAGCGTGGCAGGCGGCTGCGGAAGTCGCTCGCCTCGAAGGGGGTGCTCGCATCCATCGCGCCCGTCAAGAAGCCCCGGCCCAACGGACTGAACGGCACGAAGCCGATGCCCAGTTCCTCCAGCAGCGGCAGGATCTCCTGCTCCGGCTCGCGCCACCACAACGAGTACTCGCTCTGCAGCGCCGCCACCGGCTGCACCGCATGCGCGCGGCGGATCGAATCCGCGCCGGCTTCGGACAGCCCGAAGTGCTTCACCTTGCCCTCGGCGATCAACTCGCGCACGGTGCCGGCCACGTCCTCCATCGGCACCGCCGGGTCGACGCGGTGCTGGTAGAACAGGTCGATGCGGTCGGTGCGCAGGCGCTTGAGCGAGGCCTCGGCCACGGCACGGATGGTCTGCGGCCGGCTGTCCACGCCCTTGTTGCCGTCGGCATCGCGGAAGCCGAACTTGGTGGCGATCACCACCTGTTCGCGGATGGGCGCCAGGGCCTGCCCGAGCAGGTCCTCGTTGGTATACGGGCCGTAGACCTCGGCGGTATCGAAGAAGGTCACGCCACGCTCGAAGGCCGCGCGCAGCAACGCGATGCCGTCGGCGGTGCGCACCGGCTGGCCGTAGGCATGGGTCAGCCCCATGCAGCCCAGGCCCAGCGCGGAGACTTCCAGCCCGCTGTTTCCAAGTACACGCGTGCGCATGCGGCTATCCCTGCGATCAGGCGGCCAGCGAGGCCATGTCGATCACGAAGCGGTAGCGGACATCGGACTTCTCCATGCGCTCGAAGGCATGGTTGATCTCGTCCATGCGGATCATCTCGCAGTCCGGCAGGATGTTCTTCTTCGCGCAGAAATCCAGCAGTTCCTGGGTCTCGCGGATGCCGCCGATCGGCGAGCCGGCGATGCGACGGCGGCCCAGCAGCAGCGGCACCGTGCTGGTTTCATCCATCGGCCCGATCTGGCCGACGATCACCAGCGTGCCGTCCACGTCCAGCAGCGGCAGGTACGGGTCCAGCGCATGCTTGACCGGCACGGTATCGATGATCAGGTCGAACGCGGACGCCGCCTGCGCCATGGCCTCGGCGTCCTCGGACACCAGCAGGCGGTCGGCGCCCAGCGCCAGCGCGTCGGCACGCTTGCCCGGGCTGCGGCTGAGCACGGTGACGTCCGCGCCCAGGCCGACGGCCAGCTTCACCGCCATGTGGCCCAGGCCACCCAGGCCGATCACGCCGACGCGGCTGCCGGGACCGATGTTCCAGTGGCGCAGCGGCGACCAGGTGGTGATGCCGGCGCACAGCAGCGGCGCGGCGCGCGACAGGTCCAGCCCGTTGGGCATGCGCAGGCAGAACTCCTCGCGCACCACCAGATGCTTGGCGTAGCCGCCCTGGGTCGGTTCCCCGCTGATGCGGTCGGCCCCGGCATAGGTGCCCACCATGCCCTGGCGGCACAGCTGCTCCTCGCCACGGTGGCACTGGTCGCATTCCATGCAGCTGTCGACCATGCAGCCCACCGCCACGTGGTCGCCGACCTTGTAGCGGCTGACATCGGGGCCGACCTCGATCACCCGGCCGACGATCTCGTGGCCCGGCACGATCGGGTAGTAGCTCCAGCCCCAGTCGTTGCGCGCGGTGTGCAGGTCCGAGTGGCAGACGCCGCAGTAGATGATTTCCATTGCCACGTCATTGCCACGCAGCGTGCGGCGCTCGAAGGCGTAGGGGGCCAACGGCGAGGTGGTGTCGTAGGCGGCGTAGCCGAAGGTCTTCATGCGGGCATCCTGTAGCGGGGAACGAAGCAAGGCCGACAGTCTAGGCAGCCGACCGTGACGGATTAAGTCACGACCGCGGGATGCGGTAATGAGCACCGCTCATCAATCCCGGCAGGAGCGGCCTTGGCCGCGAAGCCGGGGTACGAGCCGTGGCGGGGTTCATGCGATCACGGTTGGGATGACGGTCTGAGCGCGTGTTGATTGGCGATGCAGCGTGCTGCGCGGCCACGGCGCGCCTACCCTGCGGGGTGGCGCAGGGCCTCGATCACGACCTGCAGGGCCCGCGAGGCCTGGCGGCGGCTGGGGTAGTACGCGTAGTAGCCGTCGTAGGGCTCGCACCAATCCTCCAGCACCCGTTGCAGGCGACCGGTGGCCAGGTGCTCGTGCATCAGGTCTTCGGGCAGGTAGGCCAGGCCCACGCCGGCCAGCGCCGCGCGCAGTGCCGGGGCACTGCCGTTGAAGATCCACTGCCCTTCCACGCGTGACTTGTACTGCACGCCATCGCGGTCGAACTCCCAGGGCAGCAGGCCGCCATGGGTGGGCAGGCGCATGCCGATGCAGTTGTGCGTGACCAGCTCCTGCGGTGTACGCGGGATGCCATGCGTGGCGAAGTACGCCGGCGTGGCCACCACCGCGATGCGCTGTGGCGGGCTGACCGGCACCGCGATCATGTCGCGCGCCAGGTGTTCACCGAGGCGGATGCCGATGTCGAAGCGCTGCGCGACGATGTCGGTGAGGCCATAGTCCACCGCCACTTCCACCTTCAGCTGCGGGTACTGCGGCAGCATCGACGACAACCGCGGCCAGACGTACAGGTCGGCGGCATGGCCGGTGGTATTGATGCGCACCGTGCCGACCGGCGTATCGCGGAACTGGCCCATCATCGCCAGCTCGGCCTGGATGTCCTCCAGCCGCGGTGCCACCGATTCGTACAGATGCTCGCCGGCCTCGGTCATCGACACGCTGCGGGTGGTGCGGGTCAGCAGGCGGATGCCCAGCCGTGCCTCCAGCTCGCGCATGGTGTGGCTGAGCGCCGACTGCGACACGCCGAGCTGTGCCGCCGCACGGGTGAAGCTGCCTTCCCGGGCAATGGTGACGAAGGCCAGCAGGTCGTTGAGGTTGTCGCGGGACATGGGGGCACCGGAAACGTGGTGCCCCATCTTGGGCGCGGTACGCGGTGCCTGCAATGCGGAGCACGGGCAGGGAGCAGAAACGAAGCAACAGCAAAGCCCCCCTCCCCAGCCCTCCCCTGCACCTGCGGTGCAAGGGAGGGGGCAACGGCGGGGCTGTGCTGCATGCGTTCGGACCATGCACAACCGCCCCCTCCCTTTGCGACAGCAAGGGGAGGGTTGGGGAGGGGTCGCTCCACCGCGCCTCGATCAGAATGCTCCCTGCACCGCCATTTCCCAACGCGTGCCGGCGAGATCATCCCCGAACAACGCACGTGCATGGCGATCGGTGCCATGCACGCTCAGCCGCACCTCCAGCGGCGTCACCACGCTCCAGATCGCATTGAGCTG
This sequence comes from Stenotrophomonas sp. LARHCG68, assembly GCF_052871705.1. Classification (NCBI taxonomy): domain Bacteria; kingdom Pseudomonadati; phylum Pseudomonadota; class Gammaproteobacteria; order Lysobacterales; family Lysobacteraceae; genus Stenotrophomonas; species Stenotrophomonas sp. LARHCG68. The sequence continues at coordinate 249,387 of NZ_JBIXJV010000002.1, forward strand.
CCCATGCGCATAACCACCGCCGCGCGCGTCCTGCAACGCGTAGTAGCCGGCCATGGCTTCAAGCCGCAGCCGCTCGTTCACCGGCCAGCGCGCGCCCAGCTGGCTGTACAGGCCATCCTGCGGGGTCCCCAACGCCTGCGTTGACCAGCCCAGTGAGAGCCAGTAGTCGCGCCGCCAGGTCACCGTCGTGTTGAGCTCGGTCCAGTTCAGGTCCACGGTCGTGGCCGGATAGCGGTAATGCAGCAGGTTGGCATCGATGCTCCACTCCGGGGACAGTGCGCCCGCCCAGCCCACGCTGACATCCAGCTCGCTGCTGGCGTGCACCTGCGGGGAAAACTCGACGTTGGAGCCGGACACCGCGGCGTACAGCCCCTCCGCTGCGGCAACACGGAAGCCCGCCTGTACGGCCGCATCGCCCTGGGTCTGGGAGGAACCGCGCCACACGTAATCGCTGGTCAGCGTCGCATTGCCGCTGATGGTGGCAGCGAAGGCATCCGGGTTGCAGCCGAAGGTGGCTGCCACGAGGATCGGCAGCGGGAGGATCGAAGGTTTCATGGGGTTTTCCGGGAAGGACCGCGCACCCTGCGCGGCGACCCGGAAAGTGTGGTTTTCCCTCGCGTAAACCCGCGATGGCGATGACCGTCCGCCGCCATCAAATCCGCATAAAACCTCAGGGCGCCGCACCCGCTTCAAGGAACACCGGGTCCTGCGCGCCCCTCGGCCCCGGTGCCTGGAAGGCAGGCAGCATCCGGATCGGATCCTCCGGCGGCCCACAGCGCAGCAACTGCCACTGGCTGGGCTTGAAACGCGCCTGTGCGCCGTCCGGCTCGCCGACGGCGAACTCGGCCACGATGTCGTAGTCGATCAAGGGCACGTTGAACCACGCATCGTCACCGGCCTTGCAGTCCAGGTGCGGTACATCGGGGTCAAGCACGTAATCACCGCTGTCGCCGTCGAAGCGGTACACCGGGCCGATGCGCTGGTCACCTGCCAGGGTCACGCGGGTGGCCGAGGTTTCCAGTTGGGTGGCCCACGCGCCTGCCACCTGCACGGGCTGCGGAAAGCGCAGCCGGTCCAGCCCGCGCAGCTCCACCGGCCGTTGCGGCTCACCGTTGTCGAACGGGTCATAGCGATTGACCAGGGTGCCGCGTGGCACCTGCAACTCGCCGTACTGGAAGTCCCGGTCAAGCAGGAAGCTGCGGCGGCGCTGCTTGTACCAGTCCTGGAGCGCGATCTGCCGGTCGATCTGGTGCAGCTTCACCACCACGACGACCGCCCAGCCACACAGAACCACCGCCAGCACGCTCCACAGCCGCACCTTCCAACTGAAGAACGCCGCGATGCTGCCCCTCCTGGCCAGGAAGTACCACCCCGCATAACCCGCCAAGGCCACCGCCAACCCGAGCCCCAGCGTCGGCAGCACGAACATCAACAGCAGCATCTGCCACGAAATCAGGGGTCCGGGAATCATCGCCCACCACGATCCAGCATCATTTCCATGCCCCATCGTAGCCGCTACGCGCCGGCTTATCCGCTGGACGCATATCGCTACAACCAATCCACATCAGCGCGATGTCGATCCGGCCCGGTTCGGCATCACCCTGCGGGACGGCTTCGGTGCAGAATTGCGCGCCCGCCCCCTGCCCCGCCGTGATGAAATCCTTCCCCGTGCCCCTGCATTCCCTGCGCAGCTGGTTGAGCATCGAGCGCAACCAGACCGGGCATGGCGAGAAGTGGATCTCCGCGCTGGGCGCACTGCTCGGCATCCTGGTGGTCTACCAGCTCACCCATTGGTGTTTCCCGCACGGTTTCCGCGGCAATGCCGGCGGTGCCATCCTGCTCGCCTCGATGGGTGCCTCGGCGGTGCTGGTGTTCGCGGTCCCGCACGGTGCCCTGTCGCAACCGTGGCCGGTATTGGCCGGACATCTGTTCTCGGCCTTCATCGGCGTCACCTGCCAGATGCTGGCACCGGACCATGCCTGGACCGGTGCGGTGGCCGTGGGCCTGGCGGTCGGCGCGATGCATTACCTGCGCTGCATCCATCCCCCCGGGGGTGCCACCGCGTTGGCCGCGGTGATCGGTGGCAGCGACGTGCACGCGCTGGGCTACCAGTACCTGCTCACGCCCGTGGCGATCAACGTGGCGGCCATCCTGCTCGCCGCGGTGGCGTTCAATGCCTGCTTCGCCTGGCGGCGCTACCCGGTGCACCTGCATCGCCGGCAACCGCGCGCGGCGGCGGTCGTCCCACTGCAACGCCGGGTGGACCTGACCCAGGAGGATTTCCACGCAGCGATCGGCCAACTCAACTCCTTCGTCGACATCACCGACGAGAACCTCACCGAGCTGCTGGAGCTGGCCAAGCAGCACGCCGAGCGCGACACCCTGCATCCGGCCGCGATCACGCCGGGCCGCTACTACAGCAATGGCCGGCTGGGCCGCGCCTGGAGCGTGCGCCGCATCGCGGTGACGCCGGCGCTGGACGGCCCGTCCTCCGACCGGCTGGTGTACGCGGTGGTGGCCGGTGACGGCATCGGCAGCATCGGCCACGCCAGTGCCGCGGAACTGCGCCAATGGGCGCGCTTCGAGGTGGCGCCCGACGATGGCGGGCGCTGGAGCAAGGCGCGGGAAGACTGAGCGCCCGCGCGTAACCGGTCAACCGGCGCCGTAGCGACGCCACGCCGGTCGTGCCGTCCCTGTTTCAACACCGCAGGTGACCACGGCCTGATCCCTGCCGGCAGGCGTCAACCGCCGGACCACCGGCCGCCGCCCTGGGCGCAGCTGTCCGGCAGCACCGCCAGGTCTTCGGCGGAGCGCTCGTAGTAGTAGCCATCGAATGGGTGGCCGAACAGCTGCTTGCAGCTGCCCTGCGATGGCGACGGGCAGGCGTCCATGTAGGTGATCTGGCCGGCCTTGCCTCCCATCTGCGCCGAGGTCTGCGCCAATCCCTCGCACATGCGCTTGAGTTCGGCTTCGCTGGACGCACCGGTGGTCTGCACGCAGTCGCGCGAGCGGATGGTTTTCCCCAGCACGTTGAACTCGCCGGCGATCATGCAGGCGTGGCCCTGCGGCGCCTGGCCCGGCGCCTCATGGACCACCGTTGCATTGGGCGCGGGCTTGGTGCCGGCTTCCGGCGCTTCCGGTGCCGGCGCAGGTGCTTCAGGCGTGGCCGGCGCAGCAGGTGCTGCCGGTTGCGTGCACGCGGCCAGGCCGATCACGCAGACCAGCCCAAGTGCATATCGGTGGATCGTCATTGCCATGCGGTGCTCCTTGCGATTGATTGCAGGGACCGATCCTGCCGCATGCGTGGCCGATACACCACCCGTCCGGTCGGCCGGTGTCGCCTTCAGCGTGTCGCCGGCGTGGGTGACACCGCGCATCGTCGGCGGCCACCGCCGTCGCCGGATCAGTCGCGGTCCGGCGCACCCAACGGGAACAGATGCCGGTAGATCCGCGCTTCCTCCACCGCACGCGCGAACGAGGGACGCGCCAGCAGGCGGGCGCGGTAGGCCTGCAACGCGGGATAGCGGTCGGCGATGCGCGTGGTCCAGTCGGCGTAGAACAGCGCGGGCGCAGCGGCGCAGTCGGCCAGGCTGAACGCGCTGCCGCAGGCCCATGCGCCGTCCTGCAGCCGGCCCTCGACCCAGCCGTAGGCCCGTTCCAGCTTCTGCGCGGCATCGGCATGCGCCTGCGCGCGCCGCGCCGGGTCACCGCTCAGTGCACCGGCCACCGCCTGCTGTACCGGGCTCATCACGTGCAGGTCAAAGAAGCGGTCCATGAACCGCACCGCCAGCGCCTGCATTGGGTCGTCCGGGATCAGCCGTACCGCGCCGGCATGCCGCAGCTGCAGGTACTCGATGATGATGCTGGTTTCCACCACGTCACGATCGCCATCGAGCAGCAACGGGAACTTGGCCAGCGGCCAGTGCTGCAACCACTGGCTGACGTGCTCCGGCGTCTCCGGGCCCAGGCTGCGGAAGGTGAACGGCGTGGCGTTCTCGTACAGCGCGATCAGCACCTTCTGCGTGTACGAGGAGAACGGGTGACCATAGAGCACCAGCGACATCGGCCCATCTCCCGGCATCCAGTGATTGCGCGTTGTAAGCCCGCATGCACCACCGCACAAGTGCCGGCCAGGCGCTCATCCGCGCGCGGGGGCGCATGCGCATCCGTCAGGATGACTCGGTCGTGGATCCGGGGAGTGTGTCGCGGGTAAGCCACCAGAACAGCCACGCGGCGCAGCTGATGGCCGCGCCCAGCGCGCAGACGCCGTTCCAGCCAAAGCGTGCGTAGGTGGCGGTGGTGGCGATGGCGCCCAGGCCGCTCCCCACCGCGTAGAACAGCATGTACAGGCTCACCAGGCGCCCGGCGGCCTGTGCCTGCCCGCGCAGGATCAGGCTCTGGTTGGTCACGTGCAGTGCCTGCCCGCCCATGTCCAGCAACACGATGCCGGCCACCAGCGCCCACAGCGAGGCCGGCATCCACGACAACGGCCACCACGCCAGCACGAGCAGCAGCAACGCCAGCGCCGTGGTGGCCTGTGCCCGGCCGCGGTCGGCCCAACGGCCCGCGCGCGCGGCGGCCAGCGCGCCCACCGCGCCCACCAGCCCGAACGCACCGATCTGCGTATGCGAGTACCCGTAAGGGGCTGCACTCAAGGGCAGCACCAGCGCCGTCCAGAACACGTTGAACGCGGCAAACATCAGCAACGCCAGCACACCGCGCACCTGCAGGGTGCGGTCACGCCGCAGCAGTTGCCCCATCGAGCCCAGCAGGCGCGCGTACGCCATTCCCTGCGCGGCGGGCGCTTGTCCCGGCAACCGCCGGTACAGCAGCAATGCCATCACCAGCATCAGGGCCGCCGCGCTGGCATATACCCCGCGCCAGCCCCAGGCATCGCTGACCGCCCCGGCGAACACCCGTGCCAGCAGCAGGCCCACGAACACACCGCCCTGCGCCGCCCCGACCACCCGCCCCTGCTCGCCGGGCGTCGCCGCACTGGCGGCATAGGCGATCAGCCCCTGTGTCATCGCCGTGCCCAGCATGCCCACCGCCAGCATGCCCGCCAGCAGGGCGGCAGGGCCGCGGGCCAACGCCACCCAGCCCAGCGCCATCACCAGCAGTGCGGCCTGCACCAGCATCAGGCGGCGCCGCTCCATGCGGTCACCCAGCGGCACCAGTACCACCAGCGCCAGCGCGCAGCCCAGCTGCGTCGCGGTGACCACCCCGCCCACGGCCGCATGGGAGATCGAGAACGTGGCCGCCAGTGCATCCAGCAACGGCTGCGCGTAATAGACGTTGGCCACGCTCATGCCACTGGCGACCGCCAGCAGCCCAACCAGGGCCGGCGACATCACAGCGGCGGGCGAACGGCACCCGTCCGGGCAGGGGGTTGGCAGGGCAGGCATGCACCGCATCCATCCAGTTGCATATTGCAACCAGATGGATGCTAGCCACCATGGTTTCGAAATGCAACTACAATGCCGTGCAGTCCCCCGTGGAATCCATCGATGAGCACCCCCACGCCCCAGCCCTGTCCGGTCGCACGCAGCGTCGACCTCATCGGCGACCGCTGGTCGCTGCTGATCGTGCGCGATGCCTTCGACGGCATGCACCGCTTCGGCGACTTCCAGCGCAGCCTCGGCGTGGCCCGCAACATCCTCAGCGACCGGCTGCGCAAGCTGGTTGACGCCGGCATCCTGGCCACCCGCGCCGCCTCCGATGGCAGCGCGTACCAGGAATACGTCCTTACCGCGAAGGGCGAGCAGCTGTTCCCGGTGGTGGTCGCCCTGCGCCAATGGGGCGAGCGCCACCTGTTCATGCGGGGCGAGCGTCATTCGCAGCTGCTCGACAACCACACCGGCAAGCCGGTGCCCTACATGGCACCGCGGGCTGCTGACGGCAACGCACTGCCGGCGTCCGGCACGCGGGTGAAGAAGATCGGCTGAAGGCCGGGGGCCGGCTCAGCGGGCCAGGTACTGGTCCAGCACGGGCCCAGCCGTCTCGGCGATCGTGCGGATGCTGGCCTGCGACAACGCCGGCAACTGCGTGAAGTAGCGGCTCAGGCCGATCCCCCACAGGTGCGACATCAACAACTCCATCTGCAGCGGCGAGCGCGCATGGCCGGCCTTGAGGATGCCGGTGGTCAGGGTCTGGCGGAACACCGCCATCCCCGTCGGTGACGCCAGCGCGGTACGCATCACCGCGCGCAGCGCATCGGCGCCCTCCGGGTTCTCCCACATCTGCAGGTAATGCGTGACCAGGCTGCGCCCATCGGCGCCGGACGCCAATGCCGCGACGAAGTCCGCGGTCAGCGGCGCGATGCCCGCCACCACTTCGGCGTACAGGCCTTCCTTGGAGCCGAAGTAATGGATCAGCGTGGAGGCATTGACCTCGCCGGCCGCGGCGATCGCGCGCAGGCTGGTGGCCTCGTAGCCCCGGCTGGCGAAAGCGTCGCGCGCCAGTTCGAGCAGCCGCTCGCGGGAGTTGTCGGTGCCGGGCGGACGCCCGGCGGCCCGGCGGCGGGCGGTGCGTTTGGTCGGGGTATTCAACGGCAGCTCGCGGTGCGGTGATTGGTGCGCGCGCATGCGCGCACGCCACTGCTCAGCCGTTGAGCACCGACTGCACCAGCAGGCCGCCGGCCACGCAGAACGCCATGATCCAGGCCGCCGCCTTGAGCGTCCCGCTGATCATGTTGCCGCCGAACAACAGCTGCAGGAAGGAAGACATGGCGCCGGCTCCGGAAGGGGTGCCGGCAATATACAACACATGTTGCATTCAACGCATGCCCGGCAGGAGCGGGGCTCAGAACTGACCGCGCTCGGTACCTTCCCGCCAGGCGTCCGGCCGTGGCTCCCAGTCGCCCTCCCCCAGCACCGCCTGGACCAGGTTGCCGACCGGATAGCCCAGGCGGGCTTCGGCCGCCAGGCCGGCATCGTCCCGCTGCGCCGCCGCCACGAACGCGCGGAATGCCGGCTCGTCGTTGGCTGCCAGCGCGGTGATCTTGCGTGCCAGGTCGTAGGACAGCCGGTTGCCCTCGTCGACGGCGAGGAACGACTTTCCGGACCAGAACGTCTGGATGCTCACCGCGTCCCAGTACGCCGCGTGCTGGGCGGCAATCTCGTGCGGGAAGTACATCTGCGCACCCGGCGCGGCCAGGTGCGGGAACAGGGTGTACTCGGTGTTCACCGCCAGCCCTTCGTTCAACCAGGCGGGAATCGGCAGGTGCTGCAGCAGGCAATGGGTCAGCTCGTGCGCGATCACCGGCTCCATCGCGTCGATGTTCTCCAGCGGCATCACGAAGTGGCCGTAGCCGGCCTGGATGAACATGCCCGAGGACATCGCGTACTCGCCCTCGTCGGGGTAGTAGTGGCCGATGTAGGTGTAATAGTCGTCCGGGTCATCGAACACCATCACCACGTACTTGCCGTGGCCGCCCTCCACCGCAAGCGCGCCCAGGCTGCGGTTGATCCGTGCCAGCATGCGTTGGCAGGTCGCCAGGAACACCTGGGCCGGCCGCTCCTGCAGGTTCGACAGCAGCAGGAAGTCCTGCGACTCATGGATGCCGTAATGCTCGCCAAGCGCTGCGTTGAGCGCCTGCAGCCAGGCATGCGCGGCGGACGTCCAGAACACGTGGGCGTCGGCATCGTCGATGTCCTGCGCCACTTCCTGCTGCACGCGCTGCCAGTCCGGGATTGGCAGCGCGGTCCCGTCGAACCAGTGCATGTGTACCGGCACGCGCGCCATCCGTGCAGCGGGCCGCGCGGCCTCGGGCCTGGCGAACAAGCGCTTCAGTCGTCCAATCACAGCCATCCTCCCTGTCCACGCCCGATGATAAGCGGCGGCCGTCGCCCGCGTGTCCGGGCACTGCCGGCATAATCGGCCCATGACCACGCTCGCCGACCTCGGCCCGCGCATCTGCGTCCTGGGCCCTTCCAACAGCGGCAAATCCACGCTGGCCGTGGCCATCGCGCGCCACCGGCAGCTGCAGGCGGTCCACCTGGATCAGCTCTTCCACCTGCCACACACCGACTGGCAGCCGCGGCCGGAGGCCGACTTCCTGCAGCTGCATGCCGACGCCATCGCGCAGGAGCGCTGGGTCATGGACGGCAACTACAGCCGTTGCCTGCCGGCGCGGCTGGCGCGCGCCACCGGGTTCATCCTGCTCGACCTGCCCACCCGCACCAGCCTGCTGCGCTACTTCCGCCGCAGCTGGTTCGAACGCAATCGCCATGGTGCGCTGGCCGGCAACCAGGACACGGTGAAGTGGGCGATGCTGCACCACATCGCCATCGTCACCCCGCCCCACCGGCGCCGCTACGACCAGTTGTTCGAAGGCATCGCCCTGCCCAAGCTGAAACTGGCCAACACGCGGCAACTGCAGCGCTTCTATGAAATCGAGGGGCTGGCCCGCGAACCGGCACCCTGACGGCCGTGCCTTGCGCGGAAGACACAAAGGCCGGGCATCTGCCCGGCCGCTGCGTTGTACCTGCCACGCCGGCGTGCGCGGTTACTCGCAGGGCTCGCCGTCCACCTGCAACGACGCCTCGTCCAGCGGACGGTTGCCTTCGATCGACGCCTGCTGCTCGGCGCTCGGTGCGCCCAGCCACCACACCTTGCACCTGGCGACCAGGCGCCCGACCATCTTCGCCTGCGTCGGTGCGTACAGCATGTCCAACGCGGTGGTGCTGCACTGGTGCGCCTGGCAGGCCGAGTAATACCACCAGACATCGCCGTCCAGCATCAGCGGCTGGCCCGGTGCGCTGGGGCCACTGAGCAGGCGCTCGCGCAGCGGCAGGATCTGCGGGTCGGTCGATTCGGCCGGCGTGGCTTCCTTCATCAGCGCATCAAACGCGGCGAGCACCTTGGCATCCTTGCGCCCGCAGTTGTCCACCGAGTTGCCACCCACCAGGGTGAAGAAATAGGTCGCCAGCGGCTGCTGCTCGCAGGTGATCTCCGCCCCGAGGGTTTCCCCTTCCGGTTCGCCTTCGTTGTCCCAGACCGACGGGTCCACGCCATCCTCGACGGACGGTTCGGCGCTCGCGGCGGCAGCGGGCGTGTCCGCAACAGGCGTCGTCGCCGGCGCGGCGGCCGCCTTGCCGCCGTCATCCGGCGCCTTTCCACAGCCTGCCAACATGGCCAGCAACAGCGCGGCCAACACAGTTCGATGTTTCATTCCTTGTCCTGTCAGCAAGTGGTGTTCCGGCCCGGCGCCATGGGTAGCACCGGCCAGCCGTGCAATTGTACGGGGCCGCATCCGCGGGCAGCGCGTCCGCTGCCGCGCCCATCATCTTCACCCCGGCCTGCATCCGCTTTGCTAGCGTGCCCCTACCGCCACGGCGCCGTGGCACCGGCACCCCATACCAAGGAAGGCCCCGATGATGAACCGCACCGCATTGCTCGTCCTGGCAGGCAGCCTGCTCGCTGCCCCCTTCGCCGCGCAGGCCGCACCGCCTGCCGCGACCGCCGCGCCTGCGGGCACCGTGCAGCAGGGCACCTTCGCCAGCGAGCAGTTGCAGAAGGACGTGCTGCAGCACATGTACGTACTGCTGCGCAACGACGGCTGCCAGGAACTGCTGAACGTCGTGCCTTTCCTGCGCGCGCAGCCGGAAGGGGAGATGGGGTCACGCAACTGGTCGGAGACCTGGGTCTTTGAATGCAGCAACGGCCGCGACGAGATCGACGCCCGTTTCCAGGAAACCCCGCACGACGGCGGTGCCGACTATTCGGTCAGCAGCGCCACGCGGCATACCTTCGGCACACCCGCTGCGACGAAGTAGCGAGGAACGCTCCCGCCCGCCGCGCACCACTGGCGCGGCGGGGTCAGTACTTGCCGACCATGCTCAGGTACCAGCCGCGATGGTCGTAGTCGAAGCGGGTCAGGTCATCGCTGAAGTCGGTGAAGTTGTAGCCCACGCCCACGCGCAGGTTGCGCCCGATGTCGCGGTCCAGGCCCACCAGCCAGCCCTGCCGGCGGCCGCCATCGCGGACATCGAGCAGGCGGTACTCGAGCAGGCCATGCCACTGGTAGTACAGGTCGTAGCGCAGCTGCGCGGCACCGAAGCTGGTGGCCGAATCGAACCATGGGCCGGTGCCCCGCCCGTACCGTACCTCGCCCTCGCGCCGTGCCAGCTTCGCGGCCACTTCCCAACGCGGGTCGATCCGGTACACGCCCTCCAGCGACAGCACCTGGGTGCGCTGGTCGTAGTCCACGCCATCCACCTGTCCCATCGTGGACAGGTCGTACAGGTAGGTGTAACGCCCGAACACGCCCCAGCGATCGTTGTCCCAGGGGCGGTAGGCGAAGCCCATGTTGCCCTCGATGAAGCGCGCCCCGGCCACCGGGTTCAGCGCATCGTCGGTGTCGGCATAGTTCAAGCGCGCCGCAATCCGCCAGCTGTCGTTGAGGCGATGGCTGAGCCGGTTGGTGCTGACCCACTGCGTGCGCCGCTCGGCACCGGTATCACGCCGCCACTCCAGCTTGCTCTGCCAGTCGGTGTCCGGTGAGGTACGTCCACCGGACAGGCTGACCGCCTTGCGGTCCACTTCCCCGCTGCTGGCGTCGAGCTTGCCGTCGCTGAGGGTGAAGCCCGCGTTCCAGCCCACGGCCGGATAGAAGTCCATGCCGAAGGTATGCGCGAGCCCGGACTCCTGGCCGGACTTCAGGAACTGGCTTTCGTTGAAGACATTGACCTGGTCGGACAGGCGCCAACGCTGGCCCAGCGTCCACCCATCCTGCGCGTTCGGGCTGAACAACGGGTCGTACTCGCTGCGGTCGGTGGAAAGGGTGTAGCTGCCGTAGAAGCTGTGCTGCGGGGTCAGCTTGTACTCGGCGTTGACCTGCGCGGCGCTGCCGCGATCACCGTCGCTGAACTCGGCGCCCACGCTGGACTGGTTGGCGAAGGTATACGCGCCACCGGCGAGTACCGCGTCGTTGTCGCGGTAGCGGCCATGGTCGTCGTCCACGGTCAGCTGGCCGCCGCCGTACAGGTCCAGCGCGGTGCCGATGCGATGGGTGTAGCGCGCTGCGGCCAGCACGCCCGCGGCATCGCCGGCCTGGCGTGTTTCCTGGACGCGCCGCAGCTCGGCCGACAGGCGGTCGTTCTCGCCGATGCGCCATTCGACGGTGGCCTGCGCCTGGGTCAGGGATTCGCTGCCACGTCGCGCTTCGCTGTAGCGGGCGTACAGGTTGAAGTCGTCGGTGACGTAGCCGAGCAGCTCCACGCCCTGCTCGCGCACGCGCTGGCCGGTATCGAAACGTCCCACCGAGTACCCGCCATCGACCTGCCGCCACCAGGCGCCGGCGCTCCAGTCGCGCCGGGTCCAGCCCAGCTCGCGCAGGTTGATGCGCCCTTCCACCGCGGTCGCCTCGCCTTCGCGCGGCCCGCCGGGATTGAGCTGGCGGAAGCTCAGGCCGCCATTGTCGGAGAAGAAGACCGGTGTGCTGGTGGCCTCGCTGCGGCTGTGCTCGATCTTCAGGTAGGTGCCGCGCCCGGCCTGCAACGTCAGGTCGGCACCGCGCAGGGTGTAATCCTGGCCCGAACGTTGCTCGTCGACATAAGTGGCCCCCAGTGCGACGTGGTCGCCGAACCAATGCTTGCCACGCACGCCGGCGGTGACGTCATCGGCATCGAAACCGGAAGGCACCCATTCGTAGTCGACGATCAGGCGTTGTTCGTAGCCATCCAGCGGCACGTCGCGACTGAGGCGGTGCAGGTTCTCGCGCGTCACCTGGGCCAGTGGCCGGGTCAGCAGGATGCGTCCCTGCAGGGCGTCGATCTCGTAGTCTGCACCACGCACCAGCGACACGCGCTGCTCCACGCGCCCGGTGGTCGGGTCGCGGATCTCCAGCACCACCTGGTCGGAGCCGGCCAGGATGCTGGCATGGCGCAGGTAGTAGAGGCTGCCACCGGTACCGATGAACTCGCTATGGCCCGGGGCCGTTTCCGCCTGCGCGCCGAACAGCCGCAGTTCGCTGCGCGCATCGCCCCAGGCATTGGCGCGGCGTGAGCGCCACGACAACGCCGCGCCATACAGCGAGCGCACGTACTGCGCGTACTCGGTGCCGCTCAGCCCGGTGTTGTAGTTGCCCCACAACGCCTGGTTCTTGTCCCAGTCCAGGCGCAGGTAGAAGCGACCCATCGTGTCCACGTCACGCTGGGTCAGCGAGTCGTCGCCGTAGGTGGGGTAATACAGATCCGGGTCCAGGCTGCGGAACAGGTCCCGCGGGTCGGCATTGGTGAAGCCGGTGAACAGGTCCTTCAGTGGCCTGTTCTGGGTATCCGCCTGGGCGGTCAGCAGGTAGCGGCCCCGGGTCTTGGACTTCAGGTAGAACGCCAGCCGCCCGTCACTGAGCACGCTGTCGTCGCGGTCACCGCGGGCCAGGTCGCGGCCGGCACCGGATGCCTTGTTCTGGTAGACGGTGATGTCGGCCAGGCCGACCCCGAACAGGTAGCTGCCGCTGACGTCCACCTCCAGCGTGCGCGCGATGGCCGGCGCGTCCTGCCGCTCCACGCGCACGTCGAAGGCATGGTGGCCGATCGGCATCAGGTATTCGGCGGCGAACTTGCGGTCCTGGTCCAGCGGGTAGCTCTCGCCGTTGATCTTCAGCGACGCACCCAGCGGGAGGTCGCGCGCGCGCCGTACACGGGAATGTTCTGCTGGCGAAGCCCGTTGCCGTCGAACACCTGCTCCAGCAGGGACAGCGAGGCGGCCTGGTCCGCATCCACCGCGCTGCCACGGCGGTCCTCCAGTGCGTCCCGCAGTTGCTGGTTGCCACGCTCCACTTCGGCCGGCGTCACCAGCTGGATGGACTGCGCCGAGGTTTCATCCACGTTTCCCTCGGCGTCATACGCGCGCAGCACGTACACCAGCCGGTCACCACGACGCAGCGGCACGTCCTCCGGCAAGGCGCCGTCCCAGCTGTGTTGCCCCACCGCGGCCACCGGCAGGTCGAACTGCGCCAGCGGCGCCACGCGGTCGCTGTCACTGCCGCGGTAGAGGCTGACTTCGAAGCGGGTGATGAAGGCGGTGTAGTTGCCACGGACGAAGAAGTCCACCGGGCGCGTGATGCGCCCGTTGTCGAAGGCCACCATCGAAGGGGCCGAGACCGAGAGTTCCGGCAGGCCCATCGCCGGGTCTTCGGTGGCCCAGATTGCCCCGCCCTCGGGCAGGCGGATCAGGAAGTTGCCGGTGACCGTGGCCTTGCCCGGCGCATCCAGCGCGAGGCTGACGCGGCGGTCAGGCTGCAGCACCTGCGACGAGGACCGGGCCGAGGTGCCCTCGGTGACCGGCTCGTCATAGCTGCGCGAGCGCAGGGTGAACAGCAGCGCGCCGTCGGCGCTGCATTGGCTGGCATCGCAATCCATGCGCGTGGCTGCGCCGGAGGCCTCCGGCGGCGGTGCGGCCTGGGCGGTGCCGACAAGGCACAGCAGCAGCGCCTGGCACAGAACGATGCGGCGGAGGCGACGGGAGGCAACGTGACGTGTGCTCATTGGCGTGCCTCCTGTTGGCGCGCCGCTTCCCGGATGGCGGCGCTCTCCTCGTTGCGGACGCGGATGCGCTGCTGCACCGCCGGGCTGAGCAGGCCGCGCAGGGCCTCGAACACCGCCGCGGCGCGGCGCAATCCCAGCGCCTGGTTGTAGGCATGGCTGCCGCGCACGTCGGTATGGCCAACCAGGCTCACCTGGCCGCCCCCCATCGCTTCCAGCCGTGCCGCGATGCTCGCCAGCAGCGGCTTGAACTCGTCACGGATGCGCGACTTGTCGGTATCGAACAGCACGTTGCCAAGCAGCGCGCCCTGGGCATCGACGCCGGCGACCAGCGAATGCGGGTCGCTGACATCGGTGCGCAGTTGCACCGTCAGGCCCGCGCGCGCGGCCTCGGCCACCTCGGCCTGCAGGGCATCGCGCACCACCGTGGCGCGACGGAAGGCCAGGTCCTGGTTCTCGCCATTGGCCAGGATCACCACGTCGCCGCCCAGGTAGCGATCCACGGTCGCGGCGATCTTCGCCAGCACCGGCCGGTAGGCGTCATGCAGTTCGCTGCTGCCCGGTGCGAACAACACCTCGCCCAGCACCAGCTCGGCCCGCTCGTCCGGTGCCTGCGGCGACGGCGGCAGGCGCACGCCGAAGCTGAAGCGCGTCGGCACGCCCTGCGTCACCCGGCGCAGCAACGGGTTCTCGGTGGTCAGCACCGCCCCGCTGGGCACCGTGGCCGGGTCCAGCTTGATGATGAAGTTGCGGCCAAGGCGCGCGTCGCCACCGTGCACGTCGGCCAGGTGATAGCGACCGAAGGGGTCGGTCTCGACCAGCAGGCCCTCGACCGTCGCCAGCCGCACGCCCGGGATGCCCTGCTCCTGGATGCCGGTGTTGCCGATCACGTAGGCCACCTCATAGCCCTCGGCGACGGCGGACACTTCGCGCCGCACCGCCGGCTCGGCGGCGGTCAATCCCTTGGCGGCGTCGCCGCTGCGCAGCAGGGTCGGCTTGCCCGCCGCATCAAGCTGCAGGCGCTGGCCCTGCCTGCTGTCGAGCACGAAGTCATCGGTGAAGGCGAGTTCGCGCAGGCGCTGCCGCACGACCACCTGATTGGCCTCGGCCGGCTCGGCGGTGGAACCGCGTCCGTGGACCGTGCCGATCTCCAATCCATGCAGCAGCGGCGCGCTGGCATCGGCCACCGCCTGCGGGCCTTGCCCGCGATCGATGGTGGTCGAGCCCGGCACGTAGGCCGAGGCGGCGAAACCGCCCTGCACCGTCACCCCGGTCAGTTCGGCACTGTCCTGCCAGCCATCACCGTCGCGGTCGTCGAACACGGTGCCGAACACCAGGCTGTCCTCCAGCAGCGGATCGGTATCCAGCTGCACTTCGGCCGTGGCGATGTTGGATACCGCAGTGCCGTCGGGGGTGGTCGCCACCGCATGGTTGACGTGGCTGCCGGGGCGCACGCCCGCGCCCACCCGCAGCAGGTAGGTGATGGTCGCGTTGCGTCCCACCGCGATGTCCACCGCGGCGATGCGCAGCGGGTTCTGGCTGCTGGCCAGCGCGAAGGCGCCATCATCGTCGGCCACGCGCATCGAGCCATCGACATAGCTGAAACCGGTCGGCGGGGTGTCCACCACCACGCCGTCGCGCCAGTCGCTGCCCCCCACGTTCTCCACCACCAGCTGGTAGCGCACCAGGTCACCGACCTTCACCCGGCGCGGGTTGGCGCTCTTGGTGATGCGCAGCGCGAAGTCGGACACCACCTTGTGTTCGGTTTCGCAGCTGCCGCATTCCGGCGGCTGGCCACCGTCGGGGTACTCGCCCCGCAGGCGGTTGCGCACCGTGGCAAATGCCTTCTCGTTGACCGTGGCGGTGTAGGTGAACACATGCTGCCCGGGCGTGGTGCCCGCCGGCAGCGTGCAGACCACGTCCGCGCCCTGCTGCACGCAACCGCTGGGCAATGCGTCCAGGGTCAGGCCCGGGTCGGGCGTGTCCAGCAGCTGCAGTGGCTGCCGCAGCGCGGCGTTCTCGATCGTCGCCGACAGGGTGTAGCGCAGGCGGTCACCGGGGCGTACCTCGCTGCCGCTGGCCGGGTCCGCCTGCTTGGCCAACACCACGCGCGGCTCGGCCAGCGGATGCTCGGTGCTGCAGGTGGTGCAGGTCGGCGGGGTGCCACCACCGCCCTGCCCGACCACCACGTTGCCGATGGTGCCACGCGCATCGGCGGCGACATGCGCCTGGTAGGTGATGCTGTAGCTGCCCGGGGCGGTGCCGGCGGGCAGCGTGCAGACCAGGCTGGCACTGCAGCTGAACGCACCGGCGGCGGTGACCGCGTCGAACACCAACCCGGCGCCAAGCGTGTCGTCCAGGCGCACCGGCTGGCTGGTCGAGGCGTTGAGCACGTCCACCGTCAGGGTGTAGCTGATGCTGTCACCGGCCTTCACTTCGGTACCCGCGGCCGGCACCGAACGCTTGCCCACCTGCACCTCGGTGGCGCGCAGGGTGTGACCGGTGCTGCAGTCGGCGCTGCAGCTCGGGTTGTCGTTGCCGGTCGCCAGCACCGTATTGCGTACGCTGCCACTGGCCTGGGCATTGACCCTGGCCTGGTAGGCGACCGGATAGGTCCCCGGCACGGTCCCGGCCGGCAGGGTGCAGACCAGCGGGTTGGCCGCGTTGCAGGTGAACGCGCCGGGCTGGGTCACCGCGACCAGGTCCAGGCCGACGCCCAGGGTGTCGGTCAGGGTGACCACGTCACTCGTCCGCGAATCGCTGACGACCACCTCGACGCGGTAGTCGACCGTGTCCCCCACGCTCACCGGCGAGGCCGTGCCCGTGGTCTTGTGGTAGCTCACCGATGCCGCACGCACCGGCGTGGTGGTGCTGCAGTTTGCGGTGCACGGCAAGGTGCCCGTGCCGGTGCCGGTCACCGCGTTGGTGACCGCTCCCTGCGCCTGCGCGTTGACCAGGGTGGTGTACTCCAGCGCGTAGGTTCCCGGCACGGTGCCGGCGGGCAAGGTGCACACCAGCGGATTGGCGGCATTGCAACTGAAGCTGCCTGCGGAGCTGACCGCTTCGAAATCCAGCCCCGTGCCCAGGGTGTCGGTCAGGGTGAACACCGCCGTGGTGCGCGAGTTGCGGATGATCGCCGTCAGCGTATAGGTGATGCGGTCACCCACCGACACCGGACCGGCCGGCGTGGATGCCTTGTGGTACTCGATCTCGGCAGCGTTCACCGGCGTGGTGGTATCGCAGTTCGCGGTGCAGGACGGGTTGTCGCCACCGCTGCCGAGCACCGCGTTGGTCACCTGCCCGCTCGCCTGCCCGTTGACGGTGGCGGTGTAGCTCAGGCTGTAGCTTCCCGGCGCGGTGCCGGCCGGCAGGGTGCACACCAGCGGGTTGCCGGGCGTGCAGGCGTAAGCACCGGCACTGGTGACGCTGCCGAAGTCCAGCCCGGCCCCGAGCGTATCGGTCAGGGTCACCACGTCGCTCGTCTGCGAGTTGGTCACCACGGTGGTCAGGGTGTAGGTCAGCACGTCCCCCACCGATACCGGGCCGGCGGTGTTGACCGACTTGGCGTAGCTCACGCCCGGCGTCGCCACCGGCGTGGTGGTGTCACAGCTGCCCGCGCAGGAGGGCGTGTCTGGCCCGGTGCCGGTCACCGCATTGCGTACCTGCCCGCTGGCCTGGGCATTGACGACGGTGGTGTAGGTCAGGCTGTAGGTGCCCGGTACGGTACCCGCAGGCAACGTGCATATCAGCGGGTTGCCCGTATTGCAGGTGAAGATGCCCGGGCTGGTCACCGCCACG
This sequence comes from Stenotrophomonas sp. LARHCG68, assembly GCF_052871705.1. NCBI lineage: Bacteria > Pseudomonadati > Pseudomonadota > Gammaproteobacteria > Lysobacterales > Lysobacteraceae > Stenotrophomonas > Stenotrophomonas sp. LARHCG68. The sequence goes on from NZ_JBIXJV010000002.1 coordinate 266,672, forward strand.
AAGTCCAGACCGGTGCCCAGCGTGTCGGTCAGGATCTCCAGGCCGGTGGTGCGCGCATTGAGCACCGTGACCTGCAGCGTGTAGGCGATGCTGTCGCCCACCACCACCGGCCCGCCGGTGGATGCCAGCTTGTTGTAGCGCACCACCGGATTGGCCACCGGCGTGACCACCTCGCAGTTGCCACAGGCAGGATTGTCCGGGCCCGTGGGCACCACGCCGTTCTTCACCGAACCACTGGCCTGGTCGTTGACGACCGCGGTGTAGGTGAGCGGATAGCTGCCGGCCGGGCTGCCGGCGGGCAGCGTGCACACCAACGGGTTGGAAGCACCGCAACTGAAGGCGCCCGCGCTGGTGACGCTGCCGAAGTCCAGGCCGGTGCCCAGCGTGTCGGTCAGGGTGACCACGCCGGTGGTACTGGCATCGGCGACCACCAGCGCCACGGTGTAGGTGATGGTGTCCCCCACCACCACCGGACCGCCGGTAGCGCTGGACTTGGACACGGTGATGCGCGGCGCGCCCACCGGCGTGGTGGTGTCGCAGTTGCCGGCGCAGGTGGGGGTGTCGGGCCCCGTGGGCACCACGGCGTTGCGCACCTGGCCGCTGGCCAGCGCATTGACGGTGGCGGTGTAGGACACGCTGTAGCTGCCCGGCACGGTGCCCGACGGCAGCGTGCATACCAGCGGGTTGCCGGCCGTGCAGTTGAACGCGCCGGCGTTGGTGATGCTGCCGAAATCCAGGCCGGTGCCGAGGGTGTCGGTCAACGTGACGACGCCGGTGGTGCGGGCGTTGGCCACCACGACGGTCAGCGTGTAACCGACGCTGTCCCCCATCACCACCGGCCCGGTAGTGGTGCTGGCCTTGGATACGGTGACCTGCGGCGGTGACACCGGCGTGGTGGTCGTGCAGGTGCCGGAGCAGGTAGGCGTCTCGTTGCCACTGCCGACAACGGTGTTGACCACCTGGCCGCTGGCCTGCGCGTTGACCACCGCGCTGTAGGTCAGGTTGTAGGTGCCGATTGCCGTGCCGGCCGGCAGCTCGCACACCAACGGATTACCCGCGGTGCAGTTGAACGCGCCAGCGCTGGTGACGCTGCCGAAATCCAGGCCGGTGCCCAGGGTATCGGTAAAGGTAACGGTGTCGCGGGTGGCACTGTCCTCGACGGTCACCGTCAGCGTGTAGCTGATGGTGTCGCCAACGTTCACCGGCCCGGCCGTGTTGGCCTGCTTGCCGTACCGCACGCGCGCGGCCGGCACGGTCACCGGGTTCTGGGTGCAGTGGTCGGCATCGGTACAGCTCGTGCCGGGTTCCGGGGTCACGCCCGTGTTGAAGGGGTCATGCCCGCCCCCCACGCTGGCATGGTTGACCAGCGTGCCGACGGCGGTGGGCAGCACCGTGACCGGCAGTTCGATGGAACTGCTTGAACCCGGGCTTCCCGCGGCGGCCAGCACCTGGTTCGAAGTACAGGTCACGCGCTGCCCGCTGGCCGTGCAGCTCCAGCCGTTGTTTGTATGCGCACCGCTCCATCCGGGAGCGATGCCCGCCGGCAGCTCGTCCAGCACGGTGATGGTGCCGGGCTGCACGGTCGGCGGATTGCCGGTGGCCACATCGGACGTATTGCTGACCGTCAGCGTGTACGTGGTGCCGGGCTCGCCGTAGTTCCAGCTGCCGTCGCCGCTGTTGTTGCTCTTGGTGATGCGCAACGCCGGTGCGGTGATGGTGATCCGGTGATCCTCCACTTCGCCATCATCGGCCACCCCGGTCGGTTGCTGGATCTCCGCGGGGTCGGTGGCATAGCGCAGGCGCACGTAGCTGGTCCCGGCCACCACCGTCGCCGGCACGGTCCAGCTCAGCGCGGCGCTGCCGCCGCTGCAGGCTGCGGTATTGCTGCGCTCGCCGTCGTCGAACTGGCCATTGCGGTTGAAGTCGATCCAGCCGGCCACGCGGCCGCTGCCCACGCACGCGACCGGCTGGCTCACCACCGTGCCTGCCTGCATGACGGTCAGCCGGTAGTTGGCCGGCCAGGCATTCTCCTCGTTCGGGTTGCCGGCCGGGAAGTCATCATCGCCACGTGCATCCACGCTGTAGCTGCTGCGCTGCTCGGTATCCGGGCCCATGCTGCCGAGGTAGTCCACGACCGGCGGCGCCAAGCCACCGGGCGTATAGCCGGCCGTGTTGATGTCCAGGTTGGTGGCGTTGGCGGGGATGTTGTCGTTGCGGAACTGCAGGTCATCCACCACATGCATGGCATCGCCATAGCTGGTCGGTGCATCGCCAAAATCCGCGTAAGGCACCAGCAGGCCGATGGCGATGGCGGTGGTACCGCCGCCGCGGAACTCGAAGTCCATGCCCACTGCCAGGTTGCCCGGCGCGTAGGCGGCATTGTCGAAGCTGAGGAACGTCACCGCCGCCGTGTTGTTATCGTTGCCCGGCCCGAAGCGGATCACCTCCTCGGCACCGTTGAGCGACTTGGTGACGCGATACGGGCCTGCGCCGACGTTCTTGCGCATCTCCACCACGTTCCAGGTGCCGTCGGCCGTGGCCTGGACGTACTCGACGCCGGTATTGATCGATTCCGCATCCGCCATCACCACGCCGCGCAGGCGATAGGGCGCACCGCCCAAGGTCGACTCGCAGTTGATGCGGAAATTGGCCACGCCGGTGGTGCCGGAAATGCCCGCGATCAGCTGGTTGGCGTTGCCGGTCCCCCCGATGTTGTACAGGTCATCCAGGCTGTCACCGCCGAACGCACCGGGGCGATAGCTGCTGAGCGGGACGCCCGAGGCATTGGCCAATGTACAGGTCACCTCCAGATTGAAGCCGGACGCTACCGGCATCGAGATCGACGAGGCACTGCCATTGCCCAGTAGTACGCCCGGCGTGCCGCGATCGGTGCCGCCGCCCCAGGTCAACCACAGCACCGTATTGCGATAGGGACTCGAGCCTCCGGTGGCGTACGCCGCGGCCCACGCGGTGGACGGCATCGCGAAACACAGCACCAGCACCAGCAGCCCCGCTACACGCCGGGCAAACGCCAGGCACGGACTCACACGGGTGGATCGAACGTTGAAGCCGCGCGACCGGGCGCGCGGTGCCATCGACTGCCACATGCTGTCATCCCCTTCTGCACCCCTCTCGAGGCGCATTCGCCAACTCGATTGAGACAGACCCCGTTTGAGACAGACTGCTTTGACGCATCAATGCTGCCGCGCGTGGCACTCCCCTTGCGCCCGCACTTGAATGAACAACGCCGTTCCGTCCGATGCCGAACCCGCACGACACCCGGCGCCATGAAGCGCCACGCTCATGCATGGCCTTGCAGAACTCCCCGATCACCCGCCGCGGTGATTTCAGTCGGCCACGGCGGCGATTTATTCATACCGCCGTGGCACATGGATACACACTTTCGGCAAGGGCGTCGTGAAGACCCAACTTCACCGCCGATACGGGATGCATGCCGCAAAAACCGCCTGAAACAGGCGTTACCGGCGTTGATGCGAATTCAGGAATTGCAGAACACCGACCCATGCCGAACGGCATCACGCCGCCATCACATTGCCAAACGCGACAGCCACGTTGGTCGAAGGCTTGCCGCTGCTGTGCCTGCAGGTGCAACGCCGAGGGGCCGGATGGAAGAAGGGAGCAGTCGCGGGCAACGGACGGTCTCCCCACCTTCGAGAGGCGAAAGTCTAGATCAAGTTGACTAGGAGTCGGTGTCACCATCAGGCTGCGATTCGTGCTGCTGATCTGCTGCTCCCTGATCTTTCACAACGGGAAAGGATCAGAGCAGAAACCCGCCTCTTACCCACGTTTTGGCCTGAGCTTGAGCCACCGAGTACCAACAACCCGAAGAATGACGACAGAAAATCGCCATGAATCACACACGCCTTCTGGGACGGAAACTCGACTCTGACCCCTGTTATCCCATATTGACGCAGGAAATTCGCGATAAAATTTCGCGAAATAGAGATATTGTATTGCTTGCGGAAAGCCCTGGGGCCGTCATTTTTCCATTCTGGTGATCTGATATGCGATTATTTGCAATACTAATTTTGATGGTTATGGGGAGTTCGCTCGCGCAAGCTAGTGATGAGGCGAGTTCTACACCCATGAGAGACAGGCCATCTGTCCGGATGGTTGGCAATTCTGCAAAGCTTAATGTCGTAGTTAACATTGTAACCGAGCTGGTCAGTGGCCGCGATCCACGTCTGCCAATGTGTGCTGGCACTACGCATCCGTGTCGTGGAGTTGAACACCTTCAGATAACAGTAAATGACCGTAATCTGTTTGTTCCGGTTTCTGCATTTCTTGATATTAGCGATTTGAGGGAAGGGATAATTACCTTCTCGGGAAATGAGGCGACTCTATCTCTAAAAGGGGGCGAGGCCTCGGAGAGTTACCTCGTCAACATACGATTCAACGAGAACCGGGTACTTACAAGGGCGTTGTTCAGCATGCTTACTCCTGATGAGCCTCTACAAGAAACTACGTATCATGAGGTCGTTATTGATTGAAATGTCACTTGCCCGCAAACTCGACCGAAGTGCTCTTAGAGGTCTCGGAAAAACTGGGGTCAGAGCCGGGTTCCCGAAAGGGCGGAGCAGAGGGCCAATCCAGAGCACTGCTTCCAGCAGGTTGTGGAGGGAAACTAGACTCTGCCCCTGTTTTTGGACCCCTGTTTTCTGAAGAAAGCGGTAATGTGACCACCTCCCAGCTTTCCCCAGCTCTCATGCTACCTACCTCGATGCATTACGCGCCGCAACTTTCACTTCGGCATCGGCCAATGACGGCACGCCCAGCGCAGCTCTATCAGCATCCGTGACTGCCCCTGGCTCTACCTGATAGATCTCCCAACGACCCGATCTACCAAGCACGGATTGAGTGCCATACCACTGAGGCCTTCCCAAACGCATCATCAGCCTGTCCCAAGAAGCTGCCCTGAGCCATTTCGCACCACTATGGCTGGGATCAATGGTCGACGAGACGATAGCCAGCGCGTGAGCAAGGCGAACATCTTCTATCTCGCGCCCATGTTGAAGGACCAGTGCCGCATTGAAGTAGTCCCAAGCGGTGGATAGGCCACCCGCTTCTACGATCTCCAAGACCCTATCCCGCCTTACCTTGTCGCGTTTCATTCGATCGAGAACCGCGTCGCGTGATTCAAGATTCTCGACACCCTGCCTATCTGCTTGATCGGCACTTTTGAGGGCGCGAAGTTCAGGGTTGTCACCTCCAATGGCAATGAATGGCGCGCCACACAGAAGCAAGAACAAAAGGAATCTCTTCAATGACGACCACCGGATTTGAATCCCAAGCCTCATCCTAGAGCCTGCCTGACCGCCGTTGGGCAACGGGGGCAAAATAGTGTTTCACGCGAGACCGAAGATTCGGCGCTGCCCCCTGTCTTGGCGCCGTGGCACTTCAGCTCACAGCCCCAGCCAATCGAGCACCGTCCCAAACAGCGACATCGGCAGTTTGCAGAGAATGTAGTCCTTCCCGCCGAACCAGTTACAAGCGAACCATCCGAACGGCGTCATCAACAAGCCGATCAGTAGAACATCGACCAGCCAATTAAACGCGCGTCGACGCCGGAGCTGCACCACGAAATCAACGATGAAACCCAGCAACATCACCAGCGTCATTGCACCCAGCAGCACAGCAATCCCAAGCGCACTATCCCCGCGATGTGCCTGACCGGCCATTTGCACCGCCGACCAACGCGAAAACAGATACAACGCCAGCAACGGCAGAAAGAACACGAGAACCCTGACGATCACCGACCAAGGATAGCGGCTCATGGCTGAGTTCCGCTGGCATCCATCATCTTTCAGTTCTCCCAAGTGAGGCTGGAAAAAGCAGCGTTGTCCCGATCATCGCAGACATTCGGCGCCCTGCTGAACTCAGAGCTGATCGCGCTCTGTCCCCTGCATCCAGGAATCCTGGTCGCGGCATCCACTCACCTTCGCCGAGCACCGCTTCAAGCAGGTTGTGGAGGCGGAAAATCGACTCTGCCCCCTATTTTCGTTTGACCCCTATTTTCGTTGAACTGCGCCAGCGCAGTCCAACCAGAAGGGAGTCTTCCCAAAACCGGGCTCTACGCCCCATTCTCGCCTGAGCATCCCGAAGCACTGCCGGAGTTCTGTTTCATCCCTCCCTCGACGTGCACCGGCTGTCGACTATCCTTTGCGCTACGGACGCCACAAACCACGGACAAGCACATGGATATGTATCGAGGCTCTCTGCCCCTGTCTCCGGCACTTCGCGGGGTACTCGCTACCGCACTTCTCTTCTTCCCGATTTTAGCCGTCTCGGAGGAGCCCGCCTCATCTGTACATCAACAGTCATCGGCCTTTTCCCCTCCCTATCTGAATGAGCGTGCAAGGTCGGTCGCCGCCATCCAGGCAGAACAGTGGGCCCAGGCCAGCGCACTCAGCGAAGAACTGCTGGCGATGGCACAAAACCCGTATGAGACCAGTGATGCACTGCAGTTACTGCTCTTCACCCTACGTCAGGAGAATCGGCACGAGGAGACCATCCGGATCATCGACGGGCTCATTGCCAAGGTCGACAACTCCGCCAATGGCCCCTACTTCGACCAGATGGACCATTACATCACGGAGGGATTGGTTAGTTCGTTCCTGGCCAAGAACGGTGTCGCCACGGAGCGCTACTCACATCGAATGCTGGAGGATGCTCGACTTTTCCCAGAGCAGTGGAATACGAACTTTTCCAAGCATCACATTACCGACTCGGCCTCAGGACTATCCATGCCATTGATGGCCGGAAGCTGGCTGCTTGTGCATGTGGAACCTGCTTCGAAGCCGGGCAAAATCACGCGCTGGAAGTACCTTCACGTAGCCACCGACGCGACCACGACCGAGGTGATGATTTCCATGCAGCATTCGGACGAAATGTCCGGCCTTGATGATCAGGCACGGCGACATAAGCTCTTCAACCGGCTCCAGCCTCGTTTTGGCGATGAGGTCCCTGTCGATGGGGCCACACTCCCTGACATGGCCCTGCCCGGCCTAATACAAGCCGGCTTCCAATCACACTTCACAATCGAAGGCACGGCGATGCAGAACACCCGATGGCTGGGATATCGCAGCGGTTGGCTCGTTGGTGTGGACATGACTTCCGAAGCTGACGGCATCAACGCCCTGCTGCAAGCGCTACCGTCGCTGTGGAGCGCGATGGACTGGAGTACGCCGATCGAACGGGATCCACAGTGGGCTGAGCGCGACCGCATGATCGAGGAGCTCTGGGCGCACTCGGGAAGTGATCAGAAGGCAGCCGAGCTCGCTGCGGGCTCGTTGGCCGATGCGACCTTTCCCAGGGATGTTGCCGTACTGAATTCGATCATCGGCATCACCGCGTTTCGACAGAGAGACGATGTAAAGGCAGCGACTCACTTGACCAATGCACTGCGCGCCTGGGAGTACGTTGGTGCGGACCGGTTCGAAGCACAGCTCAAGGACGACTCGCTTCAGTACGCCGCCGCGCTTTCGTTCATCGCTGGTGACTCACCCCGGGGCGCGTCGCTCATGAACAGGTATCTGGACTACCCAGGAAGGTGGGCCGAACCGTGGCTCAAGAATCAGGACGGAGATTCGTTGGCACTGAAGAACAAGCATTCGGATGTTCAGGTTCCGGTATGGCTGTCCGGATTTCTGGTTGGCCACCCCAAGTCAGAAGCGGCTATCGCATTCAAAGACCTGCGCACGGGTCAGACTGTCGGCCTGACCACCAATCTCGATATCCCGGCGTCTGACGCAGTCCAGGAACAGCTGTTCCGGGAGGTGATGAACCGGCAGTTCAACCTGACACTGGGCGCACTCGAGCAACAACCCTTTCAGGCAAACACACGCGATGGAGTCGTCCCAGGGCAGCTCTGGATATTCCAGGTTGAAGCAGGCCCACATGACGATATCACCCAGGTGAACTTCTGGGTGGTGGACCGCGGCACGATCCGAACCCTGCTACGCGCGTCCATCAAGGCACCCGATGAACTGCTTCGAGCCGAGGAGTTCGCCAATGCCTTCCTCTGGTAAATCATGGGAGCGGAAAGAGGCGGGGACAGTTTCAATTGTCTGCCGAACAGTCTTTGCGACAAGAATGTTCAAGCGATTGCAGAGCCCCCATCACCCTCATGAGCAGGACGAGGCCTGACCCGAACGCGGGAGCCCAGATGGCAGAAACCCGGCTTGCGCCGGGTTTCATTCACAACCATCTGGTTAGCTCAACCGCACTTGCTATACCCACAATTCAAGCAGGTCTGGCAGCCATCCATGATCACCAGCGCCTTGGTGCTGCACTTGTGGCACATGCTGGCGCTAGGCGGGAAGCTGCCGTTGTCGGCGCTTTCGGCGCTGTCGAGGATTACCAGTTTCTCCCCTTCGCTTTGCGGAAGGGAGGGGGCAAGCGCGGCGCCCTGCGCCGACGCTGCGGTTACGTCACTGTTTTTTTTTGAGCGCTCTTCGAACTGCTTGCGCTTCTCGGCGATCAGGGCGCGCTGGTGGGCGCTCATTTCCGGGTCGTGCAGCAGGCCGATGGCCTTCATGTGGTCTTCGACGATCGAGCCCAGCTCGGCCACCAGCGACGGCATGTACACGCCGCCGGCCTTGAAGTAGCCGCCCTTCGGGTCGAACACGGCCTTCATCTCGTCGACGATGAAGGTCACGTCGCCGCCCTTGCGGAACACGGCCGACATGATGCGGGTCAGCGCCACGATCCACTGGAAATGCTCCATCGACTTGGAGTTGATGAAGATCTCGAACGGACGGCGCAGTTCGTGCTCGGTGCCCTGGTTGAGCACGATGTCGTTGATGGTCACGTAGAAGGCGTGTTCCACCAGCGGCGACTTGATCTTGTAGGTGCTGCCGATCAGCACTTCCGGGCGCTCGATGCGCTCGTGCATGTGCACGATGTTGTCGGCCGGGGACTCGTCCTGGGGCGCCGCGACCGGGACCGCCTTGGCCGCGGCTTCGCGCGCCTTGTCGTCCGGGGTGATGACGGAATAGCCCTTGATTTTCTTGTCGATCTTGACGGCCATGGTGCGAGTCCTGGTTATGCGTTGCGTACGGATTACGGCGCCTTCCCCGTCCCGGCTGGGACGGGGGGCGCGGTGCGGCGATTACTTGCGGGTGGCCTTCTTGACCGCCTTCTTCACGGCGGTGGCCTTCCTGGCGACGGTCTTCTTGGCCGAGGCGACTTTCTTGTTCGCGGTCTTCTTGGCGACGGCGGCCTTCTTGACCACCTTCTTCTCGACGGCCTTGACCGACTTCTTGACCGCGGCGACCTTCTTGGCGGCCTTCTTCTCGACCTTCTTCACTGCCTTCTTGGCAGCAGCGGTCTTGCCGGTGACGGCCTTGGCAACCTTCTTCTCGGTGGCCTTGACCGACTTCTTGACCGCGGCAGCCTTCTTGCCCACGGCCTTGGCGACCTTCTTCTCGGCAGCCTTGACCGTCTTCTTGGCCGAGGCCACCTTGGTGGCGGCCTTCTTCTCGACCTTGGCGATGGCCTTCTTGGTCGCGGCGCGCTTGCCGGCGCCCTTCTTCTTCAGCTCGGCGGCTTCGGCCTGGGCATTGGCCTTGGCGGTCTCCAGCTTCTTGCGCACCGAGCCGACGGTCTTCTTCACTTCCTTCCTGGCGGCGGCGGCCTTCTTGGCGACGACCTTCTCGGCCTTCTTCACGGCCTTCTTGACCTTGGCCACCTGCTTCTTGGCACCGGCCTCGGCCTTCTGCGCGCCGGCCTTGACCGCGGCGACGGCGTCGCTGGCGGTGGCGGCGATCGAGTCGCCCACGTGGACGGCGGTTTCCTTCACGTTCTCGGCCACCTGCGAAACGGTCGCCGTCACACCATTACCATTGCTCATAGAGCCCTCCTCAGGGCATCGGGTCTGTCATGCGGGCGATGCTATATCCAAGCGAATGCAACGGGGAACAAACGCGCAACAACCCGGTGGCGGCGACCACCGTCTGCCGCCCCGCGCCGGAACACGGGGCGACGGCGAAGGCTCTTAGAACTTGCCGTAATAGCCTTCCTTGAGGGCATCGAACAGGTTGGCGGCGGTGTGCATCTCGCCGTCGTACTCGATCTGCTCGTTGCCCTTGACCTCCACCACCTGGCCGTCTTCCAGCTCGAAGCGGTAGGTGGTGTTCTCCAGGTCCGTCTCCTTGACCAGCACGCCCTGGAAGGCGGCCGGGTTGAAGCGGAACGTGGTGCAGCCCTTCAGGCCCTGGGCGTGGGCGTAGCGGTAGATGTCCTTGAACTGCTCGTACGGGTAATCGGTCGGTACGTTGGCGGTCTTGGAGATCGAGCTGTCCACCCACTTCTGGGCGGCGGCCTGCACGTCCACGTGCTCCTTGGGCGAGATGTCGTCGGCGCTGATGAAGTACTCCGGCAGCTGCGCGGCGGCGTCATCGCTGAACGGCATGGCCTGCGGGTTGACCAGCGCGCGGTAGGCCAGCAACTCGAAGGAGAACACGTCCACCTTTTCCTTGGACTTCTTGCCTTCGCGGATCACGTTGCGGCTGTAGTGGTGCGCGAAGGAGGGCTCGATGCCGTTGGAGGCGTTGTTGGCCAGCGACAGGCTGATGGTGCCGGTCGGGGCGATGGAGCTGTGGTGGGTGAAGCGCGAACCCACCGTGGCCAGTTCCTCCACCAACGCCGGCGCCACCGTGGCCACGCGCTGCATGTAGCGGCTGTAGCGGGCGTGCAGCACCTTGCCGGCGATCTTCTGGCCGACCTTCCAGCCGTCCTTCTTCATTTCCGGGCGCTGGCGCAGCATCGCGGCGGTGACGTCGAACTGCTCGTCCATGATCGGGGCGGCGCCCTTCTCGCGGGCCAGCTCCAGGCCGGTTTCCCAGCCGGCCACGGCCATGTCGCGGGCGATGGCTTCGGTGAACTCGCACGATTCCGGCGAGCCGTACTTCATCCGCAGCATGGTCATGGTGCTGCCCAGGCCCAGGAAGCCCATGCCGTGGCGGCGCTTGCGCATGATCTCGTTGCGCTGCTGCTCCAGCGGCAGGCCGTTGACCTCGACCACGTTGTCCAGCATGCGGGTGAACACGCGCACCACTTCCTTGTACTCGTCCCAGTCGAAGGAGGCCTTGTCGGTGAACGGGTCACGCACGAACTTGGTCAGGTTGACCGAGCCCAGCAGGCAGGCGCCGTACGGCGGCAGCGGCTGCTCGCCGCACGGGTTGGTGGCGCGGATGTTCTCGCACCACCAGTTGTTGTTCATCTCGTTGACGCGGTCGATCAGGATGAAGCCCGGCTCGGCGTAGTCGTAGGTGGAGACCATGATCATGTCCCACAGGTGGCGGGCGCGGATGTGCCCGTACACCTTGCAGGCCACCAGGCCGTCGTCGCGCACGATGTAGTTCTCGTGGGTCGGCCACTCGCGCCAGACCACGTCGGCGGCGTTCTGGTCGACCTCGGCCTGTTCCTTGATGTTGATCGGGAACACCAGCGGCCAGTCGGCGTCGTTGTTGACCGCGTCCATGAAGCCGTCGGTGATCAGCAGCGACAGGTTGAACTGGCGCAGGCGGCCGTCCTCGCGCTTGGCGCGGATGAAGTCCTTCACGTCCGGGTGCGACACGTCGAAGGTGCCCATCTGCGCGCCGCGACGGCCACCGGCCGAGGACACGGTGAAGCACATCTTGTCGTAGATATCCATGAAGGACATCGGCCCGGAGGTGTAGGCGCCGGCGCCGGCGACGAACGCACCGCGCGGACGCAGGGTGCTGAACTCATAGCCGATGCCGCAGCCGGCCTTCAGGGTCAGGCCCGCTTCGTGGACCTTCTCCAGGATGCCGTCCATCGAGTCGGTGATGGTGCCCGAGACGGTGCAGTTGATGGTGCTGGTGGCCGGCTTGTGTTCCTGCGCACCGGCATTGGAGGTGATGCGGCCGGCCGGGATCGCGCCGCGGCGCAGCGCCCAGGCGAAGCGCTCATACCAGTAGGCGCGCTTCTCGTCGGTGGCTTCGGCGTCGGCCAGGGCACGGGCCACGCGCTTGTAGGTGCCATCGATGTCCGCATCCAGCGCTTCGCCTGCCTTGGTCGTGAGGCGGTACTTCTTCTCCCAGATGTCCTGCGAGGCAGGTTGCAGGGGAATCAGGTCCGACTTGGTTTGATTGCTGACCACTTCCAGACGCACCGTACTCATGATTGTGGAAACTCTCCTGGGGCACCTTGCGGTGCGTTTGTTCTTTACCCCGGCGGGCCGGGCTGCAACGACGACGACGCGCAGGCGCGTGCTTACGCGCCTGCTGGCGGGATGGGATCGAGCCGGGGACTGCCGGTGTTCTGCATCACTGTCGCGGTCATTGCACGCCTTCCGTTGGGGTGCTTGCACCCCGAGCACTAACCCTACTGCTTGGGGACGTTTTTCACACCAACCCAACATCTAGTGGCTGATGGCCCGACCAAGCTTACCCACCGCCGGGGTGTTGTCAAACGAAAAATATGCATCTGGACTATTGCAATCCGTGCAGCCCGCACCGGCCCTGCGATTGCGGCGATGCAGAAAATTTCATTGTTGATTTAGGCGCCTGCGGCCACACTCCTGTTCAGCAATCCGTCCCACCCCGGGCCGCCCTCCGGCGCCCCTGCATGGAACCCCCCGGCTTATGCGACCGATCCCGACCCTGCTGACCCTGGCCCTGGCCGCCGCCTTCGGCGGCTTCACCGCCACCGCCATCAACGCCCACCTGGACAACCGCGCCGACGCGGCCACCCCCGTCGCCAGCGTGGTGCCCGCCACCGCCGCCCTGCCGGCCTCGGTCGCCGGCCAGCCGGTGCCATCGCTGGCGCCCATGCTGGAACAGGCCATGCCGGCGGTGGTCAGCGTCAACACCAAGCAGGTGGTGCGGGTGCGCAACCCGTTCTTCGACGACCCGTTCTTCCGCCGCCTGTTCCCGCAGGTGCCGCAGGAGCGCATCAACGAGTCGCTGGGCTCGGGCGTGATCATCGACGCGGCCAAGGGCCTGGTACTGACCAACCACCACGTCATCGACAACGCCGACGACGTGCGCGTGACCCTGGCCGACGGCCGCACCGTGCAGGCCGAGTTCATCGGCTCGGACCCGGACACCGACATCGCGCTGATCCGCATCCCGGCCGAGAAGCTCACCGCGCTGCCGCTGGGCAACAGCGACCAGCTGCGCGTGGGTGACTTCGTGGTCGCCATCGGCAACCCGTTCGGCTTCAGCCAGACGGTCACCTCGGGCATCGTCTCGGCGGTGGGCCGCAGTGGCATCCGCGGGCTGGGCTACCAGAACTTCATCCAGACCGACGCCTCGATCAACCCGGGCAACTCCGGCGGCGCGCTGGTCAACCTGGCCGGCCAGCTGGTCGGCATCAACACCGCCAGCTTCAACCCGCAGGGCAGCATGGCCGGCAACATCGGCCTGGGCCTGGCCATTCCGTCCAACCTGGCGCGCGACGTGGTCGAGCAGCTGGTCACCAAGGGCGTGGTGGTGCGCGGCACGCTGGGCGTGGAAACCCAGAACCTGACCCCGCAGATCGCCCAGGGCCTGGGCCTGGCCGAAGCTCGCGGTGCGCTGGTCACGCGCGTGCTGGCCGGTTCCGGCGCGGCCGCGGCCGGGCTCAAGGCCGGTGACGTGGTGCTGTCGATCAACGGCCAGCGCGTGGACAACGCGCAGGCGCTGCACAACTTCGAAGGCCTCTCCACGGTCGGCCGCACCGTGGACCTGGACATCCGCCGCGACGGCAAGCCGCTGCAGCTCAAGGCCACGCTGAAGGAACAACCGCGCGCGCTCACCGGCGACATGCTCGACCCGCGCCTGTCCGGCGCCACCTTCGCCGACCTGCCCGAGTCGCTGCGCCAGTCCGGCCTCAACGGCGTGCTGGTCAGTGACGTGGCGCGCGGCAGCCGCGCGGCGCAGTCCGGGCTGGCCAGCGGCGATGTGATCGTGGCCGCCAGCAGCGGCGAATTCACCGACCTGGCCAGCTGGCGCGCCAGCTTCAGCCCGCGCCCGCAGCAGCTGGTGCTGAGCGTGCGCCGCGGCAACGGGGGCGGCCAATTGTTGATGCGATGATGCCGGCGTGAGGCCGGTTTGACCCGGCGTAACGTTCCTTACACCGCAGTACTGTTATTTGTTGCTATCTGCTGCAACCCGCGCGCCGCACGTCGGCGCACCCGCTGAAACCAGGAGATCACGATGAGCCCCACCAATACCGAGAACATGAAGGAACACCTGGGCGAGGCTGGCGCACACCTGAAGTCCGCCGCCGCTGCCGCCGGTTCGGCCGTCAAGGGCGCCACCGGTGCCGCCGCCGACGAACTGCGCCTTGGCAAGGCCAACATGAAGGCCGAGCTGTCCGACAGCGCGCTGTCCGGCCTGGCCGCCGCCGAACTGGGCGGTGCCGCCGCCAAGGAACAGGTCGATGCACTGATGGACAAGGGCAAGGACCTGATCGACAGCGCCGCCGACCTGATCCGCGAGCGTCCGCTGGCCTCCTTCGGCGTGGCCTTCGCCGCCGGCTGGATCATCGCCAAGCTCGCCCGCAGCAACGACTGACCGGCGTGAGCGAAACCGCAACACCGCCACCGGAAGAGCAGCCCACCCCGGATCCCAAGCCGGGGCTGGAAGAAAGCATCCGCCAGGTCGGCGCCGCCGGCCGGCAGACGCTGGATTCGGCATCGGACACGCTGCGCTCACTGCGACGGTTGGCCTCGGCCGACCTGGCATTGGCCCGCAGCGCGTTCGGCCGGGCGCTGGCCTGGAGCGGCGTGGCGATCGTCTTCGGCGCCTCGGCGTGGCTGCTGCTGGCGGCCACGCTGGTGGCCCTGCTGCAGTACCTGGGGCTGTCGCTGTTCGTCGCGCTGCTGATACCCACCCTGGCCAGCCTCCTCGTCACCGGCTACGCCATCTGGCGGGTGTCCTACTTCTTCCACCACACCGGCATGCACGCCACCCGCCGCCAGCTTTCGCGCATGGGCCTGTTCGACGAGCCCAGCGACGAGGATCCGGATGCCGACGTGAAGGTACCGGGGGAGAACACGCCATGAAGTTCGAAGCCCTGCAGCGTCGCGTGCGCCGCGCCGAAGCCGTGGTGCAGGTCCGCGGCGAGGAGACCACGCAGCGCTGGGATGCACTCAACCAGGCCTGGCGCAGCGCGTGGACGCCGGGCCGCATCGTCGTGGTCGGCCTGGCCGGCGGCTTCCTGGCCGGCAAGCTGGAACCCGGCGGTGCGTTCAGCGGTGCCCGCTGGCTGCAGATGATCGGCTCGGTCTCCGGGCTGGTCGCTTCGGCGCAGGCATCGGTGGCCTCGTTCGCCGCGGCGGCGGCAGGCATGGCCGCCGCGCAGGCGTCCGATGCCGCCGACGAGGCCGAGCAGGCCGCCGGCGAAACCGCCGGACCGGCGGGCGCCGAGCCGGCACCGGCCCGCCCGCGCAACGCGGCCCAACCCGGACCCGCCGAAGCCGCGACGGAACTGTCAGAATCCTGACCCGGGCCCGGCCTCACGCCGCGCCCTTCCGTCTGCCGGAGCGTCGCCTGCATGTCCGAGCCCCTGTCCGAGCCGTCACCGCAACCGGCGGCACCCGCGCCACTGCCGCCACGCCCGCGTGCCTCCACCGCCCTGGTGGTACTGGCCACGCTGGCCGTCGGCTACACGCTGTGGGCGGCGCAGACGGTGATCCTGCCGGTGCTGCTGGCCGCGTTCCTGGCGCTGGTCGGCAACCCCATCATCCGCCTGCTGCAGAAGCTGCGCCTGCCACGCTTCCTGGCCGCGCTGCTGGTGCTGCTGCTCGGCCTGGCCGGCAGCGTGGCGCTGGCGGTGCAGCTGGCCGGGCCGGCCACCGATTGGGTACAGCAGGCCCCGCAGCAGATGCGGCAGATCTCGCGCCAGGTACAGGCGCTGGTCAAGCCGGTGCAGCAGGCCAACCAGGCCGCCGAGAGCTTTGCCCGTGCCGCCGGCGGCGAAGGCAACCGCAAGGTGCAGGTGGTCCGCACCCAGCTCGATGACCCGTACAAGGCACTGGTGCGCACCCCCAAGCTGGCCGCCTCGGCGCTGGCGGTGGTGCTGCTGACGCTGTTCTTCATGATCTACGGGCAGAGCCTGCAGCGGCACGTGATCGACCTGCTGCCCAACCGCCAGCAGAAGCGCTTCACCGCCGACATCCTGCGGTCGATGGAGCGGGAGATCTCGCGCTACGTGCTGACCATCACCGTCATCAACATCGCCCTGGGGCTGGTGCTGTCCGGCGTGCTGATGCTGTTGGGCATCGGGCTGTCCGAGGCACTGCTGTGGGGCACGGTGGCGGCGCTGCTCAACTTCGCCCCCTACGTGGGCCCGCTGATCGGCATCGCGCTGATGCTGCTGGTGGGCTTCGTGATGTTCGACGACCCGCTCACCGCCTGCCTGCCGGCGCTGAGCTACCTGGCCCTGCACACGCTGGAGGGGCAGCTGGTCACGCCCATCGTGCTGGGCCGCAGCATGGCGATCTCGCCGTTGATGCTGATCCTGGCGCTGATGCTGTTCGGCTGGCTGTGGGGCATCGTCGGCCTGCTGCTGGCCGTGCCGCTGCTGGTCTGCGTGAAGCTGGTGCTCAGCCGCGTGGACGGCATGCAGGGCTGGGCCCGGCTGCTCGAATAGCCTGAAGCCGTGAGGGCCAGCGCGGCAGGCTTGCCGTAAAATGGCGCGGTGAACTTTCCTGTCCTAGCCATCACCCTCGACCTGGACGACACACTCTGGCCCTTCGCGCCCATCGGCGCGCGCATCGACCAGGTGCTGCACGACTGGATGCTCGAGCACAGCCCCGCCACCGCAGCGATGTATCCGGTGGCGGCCATGCGCGAACTGCGCGAGCGCTCGTTCCGCGACAACCCGCACCTGCACTACGACCTGAGCGCCCTGCGGCGGCTGACCCTGGCCGAAGCACTGGAGAACAGCGGTGCCAGCCCGGCGCTGCTGGAGCCGGCCTACGAGGCGTTCTACGCGGCGCGCAACCAGGTGACCTTCTACCCCGACGCGCTGGAGGCGCTGCGTCGCATCGCCGCGCGCGTGCCGGTGGCGGCGGTCAGCAACGGCAACGCCGACCTGCAGCGCATCGGCATCGGCGAGCTGTTCGCCTTCCAGCTGGGCTCGCGCGAGTTCGGCGCGGCCAAGCCGGACCCGGGCATCTTCCACGCGGCCTGCCAGAGGCTGGGCGTGGCGCATGCGCAGGTGCTGCACGTGGGCGACCACGCCGAGATGGACGTGGCCGGCGCGATGCGCGCCGGCCTGCGCGGCTGCTGGATCAACCGCGAAGCACACACATGGACCCATCAGGAACTGCAGCCGGACCTGCAGTTCGACACCCTGACCGGACTGGCCGACTGGCTGGATGCCAACGCATCCACGCCGCGCTGAGCCGACGACCGCCATCCGATACGAGACAGACATGACCCCGATCAACGGCTTCACTACCGACACCGCCAACGCCCTGCCGCTGTACGTGCTCGACCGCGACGGCTTCGCCGCATGGGCGGCCACCCAGCCGCCCGCCGTGCAGGCCTGGCTGGCCAGCCAGCAGTTCAACGCCGCGGCCAACAGCGTGGCCCTGCTGCCGGGCAGCAACGGCATCGCCGGCGCGGTGCTGGGCGTGGGTGACCGCGCCGATGCCTATGCCTACGCGCATGGCCCGTTCGCACTGCCGGCCGGCACCACCTGGCAGCTGGCCAATGAACTGGATGCGGCCAGCATCACCACCCTGCAGCTCGGCTGGGGCCTGGGCAGCTACCGCTTCGCACGCTACCGCAAGCCGGCGCGCGCGCCGGCACAGCTGGTCGCCAGCCCCGCGCAGGAAGTGCTGGACGTGGTCACCGCCTGCCTGCGCGTGCGCGACTGGGTCAACACGCCCACCGAGGACATGGGCCCGCAGCAGCTGGAAGACGCCGCGCGCGAACTGGCCGACGCCCACGGCGGCGCGCTGGAAGTGATCGCCGGCGACGAACTGCTGGAAATGAACTTCCCGACCATCCACGCCGTCGGCCGCGCCTCGCACCGGGCGCCGCGCCTGATCGTGCTGCGCTGGGGCAAGGACGATGCGCCGCACCTGGCGCTGGTCGGCAAGGGCGTGTGCTTCGACACCGGCGGGCTGGACCTGAAGCCGGCCGACGGCATGCGCAACATGAAGAAGGACATGGGCGGCGCCGCGCACGCACTGGCGCTGGCCGGGCTGGTGATGGCGCAGCAGCTGCCGGTGCGGCTGACGCTGGTGGTGCCGGCGGTGGAGAACGCGGTGGGCCCGGATGCCTTCCGTCCGGGCGAGGTGATCACCACGCGCAAGGGCATCACCGTGGAGATCGACAACACCGACGCCGAAGGCCGCCTGATCCTGTGCGACGCGCTGACCTACGCCAGCGAGCAGCAGCCGGAGGCGATCATCGATTTCGCCACGCTCACCGGTGCCGCCCGCATCGCGCTGGGCCCGGACCTGCCGGCGCTGTTCTCCAACAACGACACGCTGGCCAACCAGTGGCTGCAGGCCGGCGACGCCACCCGCGACCCGCTGTGGCGCATGCCGCTGTGGCGCCCATACCTGCGCTACCTCAACAGCGGCATCGCCGACCTGGCCAATTCCGGCTCGCGCATGGCCGGCTCGGTCACCGCCGCGTTGTACCTGGAGCGCTTCATCAACGACGGCCAGGTCTGGGCGCACCTGGACGTGTACGCCTGGAACGACGGCGAACGCCCGGGCCGTCCGGCCGGCGGCGAAGCCCTGGCCCTGCGTTCGGCCTGGGCGATGCTGAAGGCGCGCTACGCCTGAGCTGGAGCCGGGCATTCCCCGGCCTTCGGTTGAAGCCACGGATCCCCGCCTCGGCGGGGATTCGTCGTTCCGGCAAATGTTGGCGAAAAAGTGAATATTCGCCCGACGGATTTTCTGACAGCATCCCTGCGTCGCCCACCCACACGCATCGTGAAGGCAGGAACCCCGTCATGTCGCTTTTCGGCAATACCCGCGCCGCCCGTTCGCCGCTGCCATGGATCGCGCTGATCGCGTTGATCGTCGGCCTGCTGGCACTGGCCTTCGCCTGGCTGGCCGGCTGGATCGGCCGCGACCGCGCCACCGCCCAGGCCTTCACTGACAGCATCGAAGCCACCGGGCCGGCGCATCCGGGCTTCCGCCGTGCGCATGCCAAGGGCATGTGCGTGCAAGGCACCTTCCAGGGCACGCCGGAAGGCGCGGCACTGAGTTCGGCCCGCGTGTTCGCGCAACCGCAGGTGCCGGTGCTGGGCCGCCTGTCGATCGGCGGTGGTGACCCGCACGGCGCCGACGCCAACGCGCGCGTTCGCAGCATGGCGCTGCAGCTGATCAGCGATGACGGGCAGGAATGGCGCACGGCGATGAACAGCTTCCCGTTCTTCGCCGTGCCCACGCCCGAGGCCTTCCTCGAACAGACCCGTGCCGGCATCCCCGATCCGGCCACCGGCAAACCGGACCCAGCGAAGATGGCCGCGGTGCAGGCGAAGTACCCGTCGGCACGTGCGTTCGGGCAGTGGGCCAGGACCGCGCCGTGGTCCAACAGCTGGGCCAACACCGACTACAACGGGGTCAACAGCTTCCGCTTCATCGCCGCCGACGGCAGCGAGCACTTCGTGCGCTGGAGCATGCGCCCACAGGCACCGTTCGTGGAGATGACGCCGGAACAACGCGCGCAGGCCGGGCTGGATTACCTGGCCGACGAATTCCAGCAACGGCTGGCGCTGGGCCCGGTGCGCTGGGACATGTGGGTGACCCTGGCCGAGGCCGGCGACCCGGTCGATGATCCCTCGCAGGTGTGGCCCGGGCAGCGCCGCCAGGTCAAGGTCGGCACGCTCAGCCTGACCTCGATGCAGGCGCAGGCCGACGGCGCCTGCCGCGACCTCAACTACGACCCGTTGATCCTGCCGCGTGGCATCAAGGGTTCCGATGACCCGATCCTGGCCGCGCGCTCAGCGGTGTATTCGCAGTCATTCAACCGCCGCGAGCGCGAGATCGCCGGCGGCAAGGCAACCGACGCCACCGGCAAGGAAGGTGCACGATGAGCCGCGACGCAGGCCACTTCAACCTCACTGCCCGCGTTCTGCACTGGCTGATGGCGGCGATGATCCTGACCATGCTGTTCGTCGGCGTGAGCATGGTCGCCTCGCTGCACTGGCGCCCGGCGCTGATCGACCTGCACCGCCCGCTCGGCATCGCGATCCTGCTGCTGGCACTGGTGCGCCTGTACAACCGCCTGCGCCACCGGCCGCCGCCGCTGCCGGCTGACCTGCCGGCGTGGCAGGCGGCCGCCGCACATGCTTCGCATTGGCTGTTGTACGGGTTGATGCTGGCGATGCCGTTGATCGGCTGGTCGATGCTGTCGGCGGGCGGTTACCCGATCGTGATGTGGTCGGGCCTGAACCTGCCACCGATCGTCCCGCACGATCCGGCCCTGTACGCCGCGTTGCGCAACGCGCACAGCCTGCTGGCCTACGTGTTGTTCGCCACCGTACTCGGGCATCTGTCGGCGGCGCTGTTCCACCTGTGGGTGCGCCGCGACGGCGTGTTCCAGGCGATGGCGCGCGGCAAGCCGCATTGAATCTCGTAGGGGCGGCCTTGGTCGCGAAGCCAGTGTCGTCGGATGACGCAGGCATTCCCGGCTTCGCGGCCGAAGCCGCTCCTGCGGTTATAGCCAGCCTTTCTGGCGGGCCAGGCGATGGGCCTCGATGCGGTTGGCCACGCCCAGCTTGCCGATGCATTCGGACAGGTAGTTGCGCACGGTGCCGTGTGACAGGCCGAGCTGCTCGGCGATCTCGTTGGCCGAACGGCCTTCGCCGGCCAACCGCAGCACCTGGCGTTCGCGGTCATTGAGCGGGTCCGCCTCGGACCACGCTTCCATCGCCAGCTGCGGATCGATCGCGCGGCCACCGCGCTGCACCTGCCGCAAGGCCTCGGCCAGCTTTTCGGCCGGCGAATCCTTCAGCAGGTAGCCCTGCACCCCGGCATCCAGCGCGCGCCGCAGGAAACCACTGCGCGCGAAGGTGGTAACGATCACCACTTTCACCGGCAGCTGGTGGCGCTGCACGCGCTGGGCCAATTCCAGCCCGGTGAGGTTGGGCATCTCGATGTCGGTGACCAGCACGTCGGGCTTGAGCCGTTGCAGCTCGCGCCAGGCCACTTCGCCATCGGCGGCGGCACCGACCACTTCCAGGTCGGCTTCCAGGTTGAGCAGCGCGGACAACGCACCGCGCACCATCGCCTGGTCCTCGGCCAACAGGATGCGGATCATGCGCGCGCTCCATCGGGCAGGGGGTTGTCGTGCCGCATGGCAAGCGCCGCATGGTCGATGGAGGCCGTGGTCACGCCGTTGACGGGGATACGCACCTCCAGCCGCGTGCCGTGCGAGCGTGGCGAATCGATCGCCAGCGTGCCGCCCATGGCTTCCACCCGCTCGCGCATGCCGGCGAGCCCGTTGCCGTTGGCCGAGACGCCGCCGCGCCCGTCGTCCACCACTTCCAGCACCACCGCATTGCCTTCGCTGCGCACCGCGATCATGGCCTCGTTGGCCTGGGCATGGCGCGCGATGTTGGTGACCGCTTCGCGCAGGATCATCGCCAGCCCGGATTCGATCCATGCCGGCATCGCCGGCGGCGGGCTGTAACGCAGGTGTACCCGCGAGGATTCCAGCAGCAGGTGCGCCGATGCCAGCTCGGCGGCGAGGTCGGCGGCGCGGAAACCGGTCACCGCGCTGCGCACCTGCGCCAGCGCGTCGCGGGCGATCTGCTCGGCTTCGGCCAGCTCGATGCGCGAGCGCTCCGCATCACGGTCGAACAGCTTGCGCGACAGCTCCAGCTTCAGGGTGATCAGCGACAGGGTGTGCCCCAGCAGGTCGTGCAGGTCGCGGCCGATGCGCTCGCGTTCGGCGGTGGCCGCCAGGCGCCGTACTTCCTCGTGCGACAACCGCAGCGCCGCATCCTTCTCCTGGCCGGAACGCTCACCGCTGACGATCAGGCCGATGATGATCGACAACACCGGCACCCACGCGATCGCCTGCCACGGGTAGCCGATCCACGAGGTCTGCGCCACGAACACCGCGTTCAACGCCAGCAGCTCGACCAGGTAGCGCGTGGTGGAGATGCAGCGGTTGATGCGCAACCCCACGCAACCGAACACGAAGTAGCTGATGGCCGAGGGATACACGCCCAGCAGCGAGATCCCCAGCACCACCATGCCGATGGCGAAGATCGCCACGTGACGGCGCGAGGACAGCAGGGTCATCACGTACAGCAACACGAACACCGGGTAGGACGCCAACGTGATCCATACCCAGCGCCACGTGTAGCCGCCGGCGAACAACGGCGTGATGAACACCCACACCGTCCACAGCAGGTGGATCGCATCCAGCCATGGCCACCGGCCGATCTTGATGTTGTCGGCCACCACCGAATCCGGTGCCGGTCTGAGCCAGGCGGGCAGGGTGCGGGACATCAGCGGGTGACTCCGGTTGCAGTGCGGCCCATGATGCCATCAGCCATAACGGCGCAGGCGCCAGGCGGCCAGGGTGGCCACCACCACGGTGAACAGGCCCAGCCACGCCGCATGCGGCCATGCGCTGCCCGTATCGAAGCCGATGGCCGACTGGGCCAGCATGTTCAGGTGGTGGCTGGGCCAGACCGGGGCGATGCTGCGCAGGACCGGCGGCAGCATCGACAACGGGAACCACAGCCCCGACAGCAACGCCATCGGCAGGTACAGCAGGTTGACCAGCGCCGGTGCGGCATCCCCTTTCACCCACGTGCCCATCAGCAGGCCCAGCGCGCAGAACGGCAACGCGCCGAGCACGCAGCTCAGCGTCAGGCGCAGCATCTGCACCGGCGCCAGTGACACGCCGGCGACCAGCACCGCCAGCATCTGCAGCAGCACCACGATCGCCAGCGCCATCAGCATGGCCATGGCCATCTTGCCGAGCAGATACGCCGCCGGCGGCATCGGCAGCGCACGCTTGAGCGTGAGCAGCCCATTGCCGCGCTCCAGCGCCAGCGACACCCCGAAGCCGAACAGCCCCGGCGCCATCACCCCGAAGGTGGCATAGGTGCCGAGCAGGAAGCGCGGCCCATCGGCACCCTGGCCCAGGCCCAGCACCACGGCGAACATCAGGTAGAAGGTGGCCGGGAACAGCATCGTCGGCAGCACGAAGCCGGGGCTGCGCAGGTAGCGCAGGCATTCGGCCCGTGCCTCCTGCAGGTAGGCGCCGAGCACGCGGCGGCCGGACATGCGGGCGCCGGCCAGGAACGCGGAGGAAGTGGTGTTCATCAGGCGGCCTGCGGTTGGGGATCGGTGAGATCGCGGAAGGCTTCTTCCAGGCCGGCCGGCTTGACCTCCAGCGCGGACAGGTCCGGGTCGGCGGCCAGCAGCCGTCGCACCACCGCCTCCACCTGGTCGCAGGCCAGGTGCAGGCGCTCCCCGTCACGCTGCGCCTGGCGCACGCCCGGCCAGCGACCGACCTGGGCGACGTCCAGCCGTGACTGGCACCGCACCGCGCGGACCAGTACGCGGGCGCGCAGCGCATCCACGCTGCCATCGCTGACCACCCGGCCGCGCAGCATCACGCAGATGCGGTCGGCCAGCCGCTCGGCCTCTTCCAGGTAGTGCGTGGTGAGCACCACGGCGGTGCCCTCGCCCACCAGCGTGCGCACCGTGTCCCACAGCTGCTGGCGCGCCGGCACGTCCAGGCCGACGGTGGGTTCGTCCAGGAACAGCAGGCGCGGCCGGCCACAGATGGCCAACGCGAACTGCACCCGCCGTTGCTGGCCGCCGGAGAGCTTGCCGTAAGGACGGCGCAACAGGTCTCCGATGCCGGCCAACGCGGCACTGTCGGCCAGTGGCCGCGGTGCCGGGTAGTAGCTGGCTGACAGCCGCAGCAGTTCCTGCACGGTGAGCGTTTCCGGCAGCGCCGCGTCCTGCAGCATCACGCCGATGCGGCGACGTGCCGACAGCTGCTGCGGGTGCTCCCCGAACAGGGTGACCTGGCCGGCATCGGCCCGCAGCAGGCCCAGCAACAGGCCGATGGTGGTGGTCTTGCCGGCGCCATTGGGCCCGAGCAGGGCCAGCACCTGCCCGGCATGCAGGTCCAGGTCCACGCCCTCCAACGCCGCCAACGTGCCGTAGCGCTTGTACACGCCACGCAGGCTGGCCAGTACCTCGTTGCCCTGCGTCATCGCGATCCGCTCCTGGTGGGAATGGCGCCACGTTAGGCGCGGCATCGGCCTGGCAGCAGTCACGCCGGTCAGGCAAAGCGGGTGACACCCGTCACCTGCGCGGCCCCCGGCGCCTGTCTAGAATCGGCCACATGCCACGACGCACCGGTCGTGGTGGTTTGGGGTACCTTCGGTCACATTTCCCGCCACGCGCCGTCCTTTCCTACATGAATGCCTCCGCTGAACTGCTGAAAGAACTCCGCATCGACCGCTCGGCCGCCCCGCCGCCGCGCGGCCCTTCCCCGTCCCGCCGCTGGCTGTGGGTAGTGATCGGGCTGGTCCTGGTGCTGCTGGCGGCACTGGCCGTGGGCATGCTCGCCCGCGGCAAACCGGCCGCGACGGTGGAGACCGCGCCGGTGGTGGCGATGAGCCAGGGCGGCGGCAGCAATGCCGTGCTGGATGCCAGCGGCTACGTCGTGGCCCGGCGCATGGCCACCGTCTCGGCCAAGATCACCGGCAAGGTGCGCGAGGTGATGATCGAGGAAGGCATGCGGGTGGAGGAAGGCCAGGTGATGGCCACCCTGGACCCGATCGACGCCAACGCCCAGCGCAGCCTCAACGCCGCGCAGCTGGACGCGGCGCGCAGCCAGATCGGCGGCCTGCAGGCGCAGCTGCGCCAGGCCGATGCCGAGGCCACGCGCCTGCAGGCACTGGTCGGCCAACAGCTGGTGTCGCGCTCGCAGTATGACCAGGCCGTCGCCGCCCGCGACAGCCTGCGCGCGCAGCTGCTGACCGCCCAGCACAACGCCAAGGTGGCGGTGGATGCATTGGCCATCGCCGACCTGGGCGTGGACAACAACATCGTGCGTGCGCCATTCACCGGCGTGGTCACCGCCAAGGCCGCGCAGCCGGGCGAGATCGTCTCGCCGCTGTCGGCCGGTGGCGGCTTCACCCGCACCGGCATCGGCACCATCGTCGACATGGATTCGCTGGAGGTGGAAGTCGAGGTGGGCGAGGCCTTCATCGGCCGCGTGCAGCCGAAGATGCCGGTGGAGACGGTGCTCAACGCCTACCAGGACTGGAAGATCCCCGGCGAGGTGATCGCCATCATCCCGACCGCCGACCGTGGCAAGGCAACGGTGAAGGTGCGCGTGGCGCTGGGCGTGAAGGACCCCCGCATCGTGCCGGAGATGGGCGTGCGGGTGAGTTTCCTGGAGAAGGCGGCACCGGTCGATGCGCAGGCCCCGAAGGGCGTCCGCGTGCCGGCCACGGCCATCACGCAGCGCGACGGCAAGCCGGTGGCATTCGTGTTGCAGGCCGACGACAAGGTGCAGCAGCAGGTGCTGCAGGTCGGTGAAGCCCTGAACAAGGACAAGCAGGTGTTGGCCGGCCTGAGTGCCGGCCAGACGGTGGTGGTCAACCCGCCGGACACCCTGAAGGATGGCGACAAGGTGGCATTGGACGGCGCGCAGAAGTAAGCAGGCGACGCAACGCTGATGTCATGTAGCACATGGCAGTAACCAAGCGCGGTAAAGCCAGCTGCTGTTGATCGCGTAGTTGCTTCGGTTGTTGCCGTTGTTGTTGCAGTTGCTTCTTCCCCTCCCCACCCCTGCGCGAAGCGTAGAGGTGGGCCAGGGAGGGGTGCCTTTGCTTTGGCCTTTGCTTTGGCCTTTGCTTTGGCCTTTGCTTTGGCTTTGGCTTTGGCTTCGGCTTCGGCTTCGGCTTTGGCTTTGGCTGTTGCTGTTGCTGTTGCCCTACCCGGGCCCCTTCCGCAGCGACGGAGCTGACGGAGAGGACCCCGCAGGGGCGGCGTGCATGGATGCACGTCGTTTTTCGACGGGACAGGGATGTCCCGTCGAAAAATCCCGGCAGCGCAGTGGACCTGTAGCGCGCAGCGCGGAAGGCGCGTAGGCAGGGTGTGCTTTCTTTGCGCCAGGTTTCTTTGCACAAGCAAAGAAAGGTGGCTCGCGCCCCTTTAGGGGCACGAAAGCTGTTGCTGTTGCTTGTGCTCCTAGAGCAACAGCAAGGTCAAGAGCTTTCACTCCCCTTCGGGGAGCGAGTTACTTTTCTTTGCTTGTGCAAAGAAAAGCTAACCAAAAGAAAGCACACCCTGCCTCCGCGCCCACGCCGCTACGCGACGCGGGTCCACTCCGCCGGCAGGATTTTTCGACGGGACATCCCTGTCCCGTCGAAAAACGACGCACATCCTTGTGCGTCGCCCCTCTCGGGGTCTTGTCTGCCAGCTCCGTCGCTGCGGAAGGGAACCCGGCACGGCAACAGCAACAGCAACAACCAAAGCCAAAGCAACGGCACCCCTCCCTGGCCCTCCCCTTGCCTTTGGCAAAGGGAGGGGAAGAAGCAACGGCAACTGCAACAGCTGCCCTCACCCCTGCCCCTCTCCCGCAGGACGGGAGAGGGGACGCCAATCACCATCGCTGACCCAACCCGCTCCACTGCTGCCTACATCCGCTCCGCTGCTGCCCATATCCACTTCACTGCTGCCGACGCCCACTCCATCGCTGAGGACCACCCATGAGCACCCTCGTCTCCCTGCGCAACATCACCAAGACCTACCAGCGTGGACCGGAAAAGGTACAGGTCCTGCACGGCATCGACCTGGACATCGAACGCGGGGACTTCGTTGCCCTGATGGGACCGTCCGGCTCCGGCAAGACCACCCTGCTCAACCTCATCGGCGGCCTGGATACCCCCAGCGGCGGCGAGATCAACATCGAAGACCAGCGCATCGACCGGCTCAGCGCCGGACAACTGTCCACCTGGCGCAGCCACCACGTCGGCTTCGTGTTCCAGTTCTACAACCTCATGCCCATGCTCACCGCGCAGAAGAACGTGGAACTGCCGCTGCTGTTGACCAACCTCAGCGCTGCCGACCGCAAGCGTCGCGCGCAGATCGCGCTCACCCTGGTCGGCCTGGCCGAACGCCGTGACCACCGCCCCAACGAACTGTCCGGCGGCCAGCAGCAGCGCGTGGCCATCGCCCGCGCCATCGTCTCCGACCCCACCTTCCTGATCTGCGACGAGCCCACCGGTGACCTCGACCGCCAGAGCGCGGAAGAAGTGCTGGGCCTGCTGCAGCTGCTCAACCGCGAACACGGCAAGACCATCATCATGGTCACCCACGACCCCAAGGCCGCCGAGTACGCCACCCACACCGTGCATCTGGACAAGGGCGAGCTGGTCGACGCCCCCGTGCACTGAGGAGCGCGACCATGAAGTACTTTTCACTGGTATGGGCGCAGCTGTTCCGCAGCCGCACACGCACGTTGTTCACGCTGCTCTCCATCGTTACGGCCTTTCTGCTGTTCGGCATGCTGGATTCGGTGCGCGTGGCCTTCAACAGCGGCGGCAGCAGCGTAGCCGGCGCCAATCGCCTGATCGTCTCCTCGCGCTTGTCGATCACCCAGTCCCTTCCCATCCGCCTGGAATCACAGATCCGTCAGGTGGAAGGCGTGCGCGACATCACCTACGGCATGTGGTTCGGCGGCATCTATCAGGATCCGAAGAACTTCTTCGCCAACTTCTCGGTGGCACCTAACTACTTCGACGTCTATAGCGAATTCGAGATCCCCAAGGCACAGCTGGAAGCCTTCCGCACTACCCGCACCGGCGCCATCGTCGGTGAAACGCTGGCCAAGGAGTTCGGCTGGAAGATCGGCGACACGATCCCGTTGCAGGCCACCATCTTCCCGCGTGGCGGCAGCAATGACTGGCCGCTGCAGATGGTGGGGACGTTCCGCTCCAAGGACCGTGCCGTCGCCAACAACGAGGAACGCCAGTTGATGATGAACTGGAAGTACTTCGACGAATCCAACGACTACATCAAAAACCAGGTCAGCTGGTACACGGTGACGCTGGACAACCCGGATCATGCTTCACGGGTCGCGCAGGCCATTGATGCGATCTCGGCCAACTCCGACCACGAAACCAAGAGCCAGTCCGAATCGGCGTTCCAGCAGGCTTTCGTCAAGCAGTTCGCCGACATCGGCATGATCGTCACCTCGATCATGGGCGCGGTGTTCTTCACCCTGCTGCTGCTCACCGGCAACACGATGGCGCAGGCGGTGCGCGAGCGCATCCCGGAACTGGCGGTGCTGAAGACGCTGGGCTTCAAGGACGGCACGGTGCTGATGCTGGTCATGGTGGAAGCGGTGCTGCTGGTCGGTCTTGGTGGCGTCATCGGGCTGGGGCTGGCCGCGCTGGTATTGCCAGGCATGGCCACACAGGCACGCGGAATGCTGCCGCCGCAGGTTCCACTGCAGACCTGGGCGATGGGGGCGGTCCTGATCGTGGTGATCGGGCTGGTGGTGGGCGTGTTGCCGGCACTGCGTGCCAAGCGCCTGAAGATCGTCGACGCATTGGCCGGGCGCTGAGGAGAACGACATGAAGAACTTTCTTTCCAATGCGCTGGTGATCGTGCTGCTGGCCGCCGGCCTGGGCATCTGGATCGCCCTGCCTTGGGTGGGCGTGGCGGTGCTGGTGGTGGTCATCGCCCTGTGGCTGGTGCTGACCCGCAGCGGCCGCCTGGCGCTGGCGGCGACCCGGATCGGGTTGGCCAGCCTGCCGCAGCGCTGGGGGGCCTCGTCGGTGATCGTGATCGGCATCGCCGGCGTGGTCGGCGTGCTGGTGGCGATGCTCGCCATGGGCCAGGGCTTCCAGGCAACGCTGGAGAGCACGGGCGATGACAGCACCGCCATCGTGCTGCGCGGAGGCTCGCAGGCCGAGACCAACTCGGTCATCACCCGCGAGCAGGTGCCGCTGCTGGAAACCCTGCCCGGCGTGGCGCGCGGTGACAACGGCCGTCCGCTGGTGTCGCCGGAGCTTTCACAGGTGGTCAACCTGACCTCGCGCAGCGACGGCACCGACGTCAACGCGCAGTTCCGTGGCGTCGGCGAGCAGGCCTGGGCGGTGCACGACAAGGTGCACATCGTCGAGGGCCGTGCGTTCGGCACCGGCCTGCGCGAGATCGTCGCCGGCCGCGGGGCGCAGAAGCAGTTCCAGGGACTGGAGGTGGGCAAGACGCTCACGCTCGGCAACCAGGCATGGACGGTGGTGGGCATCTTCGAATCCGGCGACTCGCACGAGTCCGAGTTGTGGACCGATGCGCAGACGCTGGCCAGTACCTACGACCGCAGTGCGTGGCAGTCGATCAGCATACGGACCGACGGCAAGCAGGGCTTCGAGGCGTTCAAGGCCGCGGTGGCCGCAGACCCGCGGCTGAAACTGGATGTGGAAACCACCGCCGAGTACTACCGCAAGCAGGGCGGCGGCCTGAACAAGCTGCTCAAGGTGCTGGGCACGGTGATCGGCGCGATCATGGCGGTGGGCGCGGTGTTTGGCGCGCTCAACACCATGTACGCGGCGGTGGCCACGCGCGCACGGGAGATCGCCACGCTGCGTGCGATCGGTTTCCGCGGCGTGCCGGTGGTGACCGCGGTGATGCTGGAAACCATGCTGCTGGCCCTGCTCGGCGGCCTGCTCGGCGGGGTGATCGCCTGGCTGGCCTTCAACAACTTCACTGTGTCCACGCTGGGCAGCAACTTCAGCCAGGTGGTGTTCCAGTTCAAGGTCTCCCCGCCACTGTTGTGGAGCGGCCTGAAGTGGGCGCTGGGCATTGGCCTGGTGGGTGGCCTGTTCCCGGCGCTGCGTGCGGCGCGCCTGCCGATCACCACTGCGCTGCGCGAGACCTGAGCCGCGCCGGCACGACAACCCGTCTGCCCGATGAACGCCCCCTGCCGCCACGGCAGGTGGGCATGGCGGAAACCCGCCCTTCACGCATCCATCCATTTGGTTCATCATGCGCGCCCGCCGGGTACCCGGCGGGCAGCGTAGCTGTGATGGCGGATGCTGCGTCCCTCCCCCAACGGTGATGCATCTGTCACAGCGCCCAGCCGGGCGCTTTTTTCGTAGTAGGTATAAAGGAAAACCGAAAGAGATGTCTTTGAAGTCGAACCCGCTGCGCACCGCGATCGCCCTGGCGATCGCCGGCAGCTGCACCGCTCCTGCATTCGCGCAGGATGCCAACCAGTCCACCACCACGCTGGACCGCATCGAGATCACCGGTTCGCGCATCCGCCAGGCGAACGTGGAGACGGCCCAGCCGGTCATCGCGCTGACCCGCGCGGAAATCGAGAAGAAGGGCTACGTCAACGTCGCCGACATCCTGCAGGACGTCACCGCCGCCGGCGCACCGTCGCTGAGCCGTGCCTCTGCGCTGTCCTCCGGACGCGACTACGGCGGCATGTTCGTCAGCCTGCGCAACCTTGGTCCGGAGCGCACCCTGGTGCTGATCGACGGCCGCCGCATGGGCGTGAGCGCCGGCGGTTACTCCGACGTCGGCTCGATCCCCTCGGCCATCGTCGAGCGCATTGAAGTGCTGACCGACGGCGCCTCGGCGCTGTACGGCTCCGATGCCATCGCCGGCGTGATCAACGTCATCACCCGCAAGAACTTCGACGGCGGAAACGCCAGCGCCTACGTCGGCCAGTACGGCGAAGGCGATGGCCAGAAGCGCTCCTACAGCGCCAACTTCGGAAAGACCTTCGAGCGCGGCTGGTTCAGCGTCGGCGCCGAGAAGTCCAAGGAAGACCCGGTGCTGGGCGGCGCGCGCGCGTTCACCGCCTACCCGAACGGCCCCTACCACCCCGGTGATGGCCTGAACGGCACCACCGCATGGGGCTCGGTGACGGTAGGCAAGGATGTCCTGAGTGTCGGCCCCGGCGGTGATCCGTCCAAGGTGGAGAATTTCAAGCCGCGTGACCCGGCCACCTATGCCAACACCAAGACCAACATGACCCTGCTCTCCTCGCTGGAGCGCAAGTCCGCCTTCGCCAACGCCGGCTTCCAGATCACCGACGACCTGCGCGTGGTCGCCGACGTGCTGTACAGCGAGCGTGAATCGATCAAGCAGTTGGCCGGCTACCCGTACTCGGTGTCGGCCGCGCAGGCCGCCAATGGCTCGCGCGCCGCGCTTTCGGCCGATAGTGCGTTCAACCACTGGGGCAAGGACGTGCTGTTCTCGCACCGCACCGAGGAGTTCCCGCGCGCGACCAACAACAGCCTGACCACCAAGCGCGCCAGCCTGGGCCTGGAAGGCAGCTTCGAGACCGGTTCGCATCTCTGGGACTGGAACGTCAGCTACATGTACAACCGCAATGAGGGCGAGCGTCGCACCCTGCAGAGCATGTACCAGCCGAACGTGAACCTGGCCGTCGGCCCGTCCTTCATCGACGGCAACGGCGTGGCCCGCTGCGGCAGCGTGGGCAACGTGATCGAAGGCTGCGTGCCGTGGAATCCGCTGGCGCCGATGGGCAGCGACAGCCCCGGCTCGCTCAGCGGCGACCCCGCCGTGCGTGACTACCTGTTCAAGAGCTTCGTCGACGATATCCGCAGCACCACCAAGGTGGTCAGCGCCAACATCTCCGGTTCGCTGTTCACCCTGCCGGCCGGCGACATCATGGCCGCGATGGGCGTGGAGCACCGCACCGAGGAAGCCAGCTACACGCCGGACCTGATGGTGCAGAAGGGCGAGATCGCCGGTACCAGTGGCCTGCCCACGCGCGGTGACTACAAGCTGGACGAGGTCTACCTGGAGCTGCAGGTGCCGCTGCTGGCCGACCTGCCGATGGTGCGCGAGCTGTCGCTGGACCTGGCGGGCCGCTACTCGGACTACGACAACTTCGGCGGCACCACCAACGGCAAGTTCGGCCTGAAGTGGAAGCCGGTCGACACGTTGCTGGTCCGCGCCACCTACGGCACCGGTTTCCGTGCACCGACCGTGGATGACCTGTACGGCGGCACCGTCACCACCCGCGACCGCATCACCGATCCGTGTGACCGCTCCTTCGGCGCCGCCGCACGCAACAGTGAAGTGGCCGCACGCTGCACCGCCGCCGGGATGGGTGCCGACTTCCGCCAGAAGACCGGCGACGGCGAACTGGCCACCACCTCCGGCGTGCAGGCGGTGACCGACTTCACCTCCGGCTCCAATGCGGCACTGAAGCCGGAAACCGCCAAGACCTGGACCGTCGGCCTGGTGTACAGCCCGGACTTCGTCACCGGCCTGGACCTGAGCCTGGATTGGTGGAAGATCCGCATCGACAACGTCATCGTCGGCGAGTCGGCCACGGACATCCTCAACCAGTGCTACGTGCAGGGCATCGCCTCGGCCTGCGACCGCTTCACCCGCTACACCTCCGGCACCAACAAGGGCCAGGTCAGCGGCATGAACCGTTCGTTGAACAACGCCGGTTACCAGGAAACGGCCGGCTATGACCTGGGTGTCCGCTACCGCCTGCCGGAAATGGCGTTCGGCCAGCTGTCGCTGCGCTGGAACACCACCTACGTGGACTACCTCTCGCGCAAGAGCGACAACGTGGACACCACCCCGGTGGAACAGTTCACCGGCTGGGAAGGCAACTTCCGGGTGCGCTCCAACCTGACCCTGGACTGGCAGAACGGCAACTTCGGCGCGAGCTGGACCACCCGTTACACCTCCAGCATGAAGGAGAAGTGCTCCTACGACCTGGAAGGCGGCCCGGAGTGCAACCTGCCGGACTTCCAGTCGCCGTACACGGACATGCAGCCGAGCCGCAAGCTGGGCTCCAACACCTTCCATGACCTGCAGGTGCGCTATGCCCTGCCGTGGGACGGCACCGTGTCGCTGGGCGTCAACAACGTGTTCAAGCACGAGGGCCCGATCATGTACAGCCAGCCGAACAGCAGCTTCACCTACTACGGTGGCTTCGACATCGGTCGTTTCATGTACATGAAGTACCAGCAGCGCTTCTGATCCAGCAAGGCTGATCCAACGCCCCTCTCCCGTGCCACGGGAGAGGGGTTGGGATGAGGGCCGCCGCAGCCGGTACGCCCTGCCGCAACCCCAACACCACACAACGGTCATCAGACTGTCATCGCGGTGCGGTAGCTGCGCTGCTGCAATGCCGCTACGGTGTGCAGCCTCCCACTTCCGGAATCCCGCCATGCTCCGCTCGCTGGCGCTGGCCGGCGTCTGCGTGATGCTGGCCGGCTTTGCTTTCTCCCACCCTGTCCCCTCGTTGTCGCTGAGTGAACGCCTGGCCGCGCCGGGCGGCACCTCGCCGCTGGTCCCCACCGAACGCATCGATGCGCTGCTCGCGCGCGTACCCCACCACCAGGGCCGCGTCAGCGGTGCCGATGGCGTGGCATTGCATTGGGTGTCGTTCGACCCGGGCGACTACCGGATGGACTACCGCTACCTCGGCAAGGGTGAACGCTTTCCCGAGTTCTCGCTGCAGGCTTCGGCACCGACCACGCATGGCCAACCCGCGCGCGGCACGGTGATCCTGCTGCATGGCTGGATGATGGACGGTGGCTCGCTGCTGCCATGGGCACTGGAGCTGGCCCAGCAGGGCTACCGCACCGTGGCGCTGGACCTGCGCAACCATGGCCGCTCCGGGCACGCACCGTCCGGCTACGGCACCCGCGAGGCCGATGATGTCGTGGCCGCGCTGAAGGCGCTGAAGGCCGAAGGCCAGATCGAAGGCCCGGTACACCTGCTCGGCGTGTCCTACGGCGCGGCCACGGCGATCTTCGCCGCGCGCGAGCTGGGCCCGCAGCTGCGCAGCGTGGTGGCGATGGAATCCTTCGACAATGCCGGCCAGGCGATCCGCACGATGGTGCCGCACATGCTGTCCAAGCCTGCCGAGCGCTGGAGTGATTATGTCGCCCTGCCGCTGGCGCGCTGGCAGTACGGTGGCAAGGGCCTGGACCAGGCCATCGCCGCGGCCGACCGCAAGCTGGGCCTGGACCTGGACCGCGTCGATGTCGGCCAGGCGCTGGCGCAGGTGCCGGCCTGCGTGCTGCTGGTGCATGGCCGCCAGGACGAGCACATCCCGGTCGCGCAGGGCCGCGCCCTGGCGGCTGCCGCACCGCGCGCGCACTACCTGGAAGTGGAAGGCGAGGACCACCTGACCCTGCCGATGCGGCTGGACCGGCTGTCCGGCGTGGTCAACGACTGGTTTGCCGACGCCGGCGAACACGGCCACTGCCCAACGCCCCAGCCGCTGGGTTGACCACCGGCAGGAGCGGCGTTCGCCGCGAAGCCGACAGCACATCCGCCACGACGCACCTCCCCCCCCTCCCCAACCCTCCCCCGCTGCGCAAGGGAGGGGGTATTCATGCGCGCTGGTGCTGAAGGGAGACAGCCATCCTGCAGGCCGCCGGCTGTTGCCCCCTCCCTTTGGCGCAGCCAAGGGGAGGGCTGGGGAGGGGTCGAGCGGCTTACGCCGCTCCCACCGCCTTCCTCGCCATTACCCGCGCCCCCTGCGCGCGGCCCGCCAACCGGCCAGCGCGAACACCACCAGCCCGGCCCAGATAAAGGCGAAACCCACCAGCTTGGCCATGCCGAACGGCTCGCGGAACACCAGCACGCCGCACAGGAACTGCAGCGTCGGGCCGATGTACTGCAACAGGCCGACCACGCTCAACGGGATGCGCCGCACGCCATAGGTGAAGGCGATCAACGGCACCGCGCTGACCGCACCGGAGGCGACCAGCAGCACCAGCGTGCCCCAGCCCCAGATCCCGGTGAAGCCACCGCCATGCCCGGCCTCGGCCCACAGCACCCAGGCCAATGCCGGCACGAACAGGAACAGGCTTTCCATGCCGATGCCCGACACCGGCTCCACCGCGGTCAGCTTGCGCAGCAGGCCGTACAACGCGAACGAGATCGACAGCCCGATCGCGATCCACGGCACCCGCCCGCCCTGCCAGGTCAGCCAGGCCACGCCCAGCGCGGCCAGGCCCACCGCCAGCCACTGCAGCCGGCCCAACCGCTCGCCCAGCACCACCACGCCCAGCAGCACGCTCAGCAGCGGGTTGATGAAATACCCCAGGCTGGTCTCGACCACGTGCCCGGCATTGACCGCCCAGATGTACAGGCTCCAGTTGAAGCCGATCACCACGCTGGCCAGCCCCAGCAGCCAGAAGGTGCGCGGCACCGCCCAGATCTTCTTCAGCCAGCCCAGGCGCTCGCGCGCGAACAACAGGCTGCACAGCAGCACCGCGCTCCACACGATGCGGTGGGCGATGATCTGGTCCGACGGCACCTGCTTGAGCAGGTGCCAGTACAACGGGAACAAGCCCCAGATGACGAAGGCGAACGTGGTGGCCCACAGGCCATTGCGGTAGTCGGACGAGCTCATGCGCGACGGATCCGGGCAAGGGTGATGACCACGACGCCGGCCAGGATGACCGCCATCGCACCCACATCGGAGGCACTGAAACGCTCCTGCGCGATCCAGATGCCCAGCGCCACCGCGATCACCGGGTTCACGTAGGCGTAGCTGCTGGCCAGCACCGGCCGCACGTTGTGCAGCAACCATACGTATGCGGTGAACGCGACGATGGAGCCGAACACGGTCAGGTAGCCCACCGACAGCACGCCCTTCACGCTCGGCCAGCCGTTGAAGTGCTCGCCGCGCAGCAGGCCGGCGCAGACCAGGATCACGCCGCCGCACAGCATCTGCCCGGCGGCGGTCATGAACGGCGATGGCAGGTCGCGCCCGCGCGACCAGATCGAGCCGAACGCCCAGCCCAGCGGCGCGATCAGCAGCAGCACCAGGCCGGTCGGCGTGGCGGTCAGGCTGCTGCCGGCATTGAGCCACACCACGCCGGCAAAGCCGATCGCGATGCCCAGCCACTCCCCGCGCGTCACCGTGTCGCCACGGAAGGCCGAGAACAGCGCCATCCACAACGGCACCGAGGCCACCGCCACCGCGGCCAGCCCGGACGACACGTCGCGCTCGGCCAGCACCACCATGCCGTTGCCGAGGAACAGCAGGCATCCGCCCATCACCGCCAGCGTCTTCCATTGCGCGCCGGTGGGCGCGGCCACGCCGCGCCAGCGCAGGAACGCGTACAGCAGGCTGCCCGCCAGCACGAAGCGCGTGCCGGCGATCACCGACAGCGGCGGCAACCCGCTTTCCAGCGCCAGGTGGATGCCCAGGTAGGTGGAGCCCCAGACCACGTAGACCAGGAACAATGCCAAGACGACAAGGCCGCTCCGCGGAGCAGCCGACGTGGTTTCAGGTGAAGACATGGGGCAGATACCACCATCAGGGGAACACGGATTCTAGGGCACCGGGCCGCGCGTTATCAGCACGGAAAACGGCATGCTGTTTTCGCCCAGCCCCCCTACCAAGTCATTACATCGCCCAGCGGCGGCTTGCGGTACGGTGGGCGGCGCCCCTCCGTCCGGCACCGGCAACGGAGCGGCCCCGGCCAGCACGCGAGGACATCACCCGACATGAGCACTTCCACCGTCACCCCGGCGCGTTCCGACCATGCCGCACTGCGCCGCTCGATCTCCAACACGCTCAAGGGCTCGGCCGGCAACCTGGTCGAGTGGTACGACGTCTACGTCTACTCGGTGTTCGCGGTCTACTTTGAATCACAGTTCTTCTCGGCCGCTGACAAGAACTCCACGATCTACGTGTGGGCGATCTTCGCCGCCACCTTCCTGATGCGCCCGATCGGCGCCTGGTACTTCGGCCGCTTCGCCGACCGCCATGGACGGCGCCTGGCACTGACCGTCTCGGTGTCGGTGATGGCCGGCTGTTCGTTCCTGATCGCCATCACGCCGACTGCGTCACAGATCGGCGGCGCCGCAGCGCTGGTCCTGCTGTTCGCGCGCCTGCTGCAGGGCTTCGCCACCGGCGGTGAATACGGCACCAGCGCCACCTACATGTCCGAAGCCGCCCTGCCCGGCCGGCGTGGCTTCCTGTCCTCGTTCCACTACGTGACCCTGGTTGGCGGCCACGTGCTGGCCCAGCTCACCCTGCTGCTGATGCTCACCTTCTGGGACAAGCCGGAAATCTCGGCCTGGGGCTGGCGGGTGGCATTCGGCATCGGTGGCATCGCCGCGCTGGTGGTGTTCTGGCTGCGCCGGAGCATGGATGAATCACTGACCGCCGATTCCATCGAAGCCGCCAGGGAGGGCCGCGCCAAGGCCTCCGGCTCGATGTACGAGCTGTTCGTGCACCAATGGCGTCCGCTCCTGCTGTGCTTCCTGATCACTGCCGGCGGCACCGTGGCGTTCTACACCTACTCGGTGAACGGGCCGAAGATGATCCAGAGCGCGTTCGCCGGCGATGACGTGATGACCGGTACGCTGATCAACCTGGGCGTGCTTGCCTTCCTGATGGTGCTGCAACCGCTCGGTGGCTGGCTGTCGGACCGCATCGGCCGCAAGAGCCTGCTGGTGTTCTTCGGCGTCGGCGGCGTGCTCTACACCTGGTACATGGTCACCCAGCTGCCGCAGCAGCACGATGCGCTGGCGGCCTTCA
This sequence comes from Stenotrophomonas sp. LARHCG68, assembly GCF_052871705.1. Classification (NCBI taxonomy): domain Bacteria; kingdom Pseudomonadati; phylum Pseudomonadota; class Gammaproteobacteria; order Lysobacterales; family Lysobacteraceae; genus Stenotrophomonas; species Stenotrophomonas sp. LARHCG68. The sequence continues at coordinate 304,186 of NZ_JBIXJV010000002.1, forward strand.
TGACTCTGGCCATCGCCTTCGTCATCCTCACCGGCTACACCTCGATCAACGCGGTGGTGAAGGCCGAACTGTTCCCCACCCACGTGCGTGCGCTGGGCGTGGGCTTTGGCTACGCGCTGGCCAACTCGCTGTTCGGTGGCACCGCGCCGCTGTTGTACCAGGCCGCGTTGAAGACAGGCCATGTCGATACCTTCGCGATCTACGTCACCGCCGTGATCGCCGTCTCGCTGGTGGTGTACGTGTTCTTCCTGAAGAACAAGGGACCCAATTGGCTGGATGGCACGCGCGGATGAAGTGAGGAGTGAAGAGGAGTGCGCTCCCCTGCACGTCCCCAGGCCCCCCTCCCCAGCCCTCCCCTCTGCTTCGCGGAAGGGAGGCGGCGAAAAGCAGGCTTCGCCGTCATCTCACCGACCACGCACAACCGCCCACTCCCTTGCGCAGCAGGGGAGGGCTGGGGAGGGGTAGCTCTGGCCCTGGCCCTCAGGGAGAAGTGAGAAACCCGTCGGGTTACGTCATTCCCGCACGCGGGAATGGCGTGCGAATCCTGCCTCAGCGTCGAGCAGCATCGCTCGCTTCGCGGGCGGCCTCGAACTCGGCGCCCTTCTCCCACGTCGGCCACTGGCGGCTGTTGGCCAGTTCCAGGCCCAGGTCGTAGACCAGCAGGGTGTCGGCGGCCAGGCCACGCCCATCCCACTGCGGTGACCAGGCATCGCAGGCCTGGTGGTAGCACTTGGCGAAGTAGGCATCCCGCAGCGCGCGGCCAGCGGCCACGCCGCCGTCGAGCTTGTCCAGCCCGGCGCCCACGGTGATCGCCGGCACACCCTTGCGGGCGAAGGCGAAATGGTCGGCGCGGTAGAAGAAGCCGGCTTCCAGGTTCGGGTCCGGCGACCAGCGCCGGCCGCGGGCCTTGGCCACGCGGTCGATGTCCTGTTCCAGCGAGACGCGGCCCTTGCCCCAGGTGGCGATGTCGGCGTTCTCGCCGTCCGGGCTGAACATCTCGATGTTCAGCACCGCCACCGTGGTTTCCAGCGGCGCCAGCGGGTGGGCGGCGTAGTAGCTCGCCCCCAGCAGGCCCTTCTCCTCGGCGGTCAGCGCCACGAAGTACAGGCTGCGCTGTGGGCGCGGGCCGGCGGCGAACACGCGGCCCAGTTCCAGCACCGCGGCCACGCCGGTGGCGTTGTCGATGGCGCCGTGGCGCACGGTCTGGCCATTCGCATCGGGCTGGCCGATGCCGAACGCATCCCAGTGCGCGGAGAAGATCACCGACTCTTCCGGGTGGCTGGCGCCTTCCAGCTTGGCCACCACGTTGCGGCTGACCACGCGCTCGCGCTTGACCCAGAAGCTGGCCGACAGGCGCGCGTCACCCAACGCGATCGGTTGGAAGTCGGCGCGCATCGCCTTGCGCTTCTCCGCTTCGAAGTCCAGCCCTGCGGCGCTGAAGATGCGCTCGGCCAATGCCCGCTGCATCCAGCCTCGCACCGGCGTGTGCGCCGCCAATGCGTCGTCCTGGCTGCGCTCGATGTCGAACAGCGGCGAGGTACCCGATGCCTTCACCGTCGCCCATGGATAGGCCGCCGGCGCGGTCTCGTGGACGATCAGCACGCCTTCGGCACCGCGGCGTGCGGCTTCCTCGAACTTGTAGGTCCAGCGGCCGTAGTAGGTCACCGCCTTGCCATCGAACGCACCGGGCTGCTCGGCCTCGAAGTCGGCGTCGTTGATCAGCACCACCGCGATCTTGCCGCTCAGGTCCAGGTCCTTGTAGTCGTCCCAATGCCGCTCCGGTGCGGAGATCCCGTAGCCGACGAACACCAGCGGCACGTCCTGCTGGTCGACCACGCCGAACGGGCTCAGGCTCTGCAGGGTGATGTCCTCGCCGTTGACCAGCGGCAGCGTCTTGCCGCCCAGCGTCAGGCTGGCCGCCACCTCGCCATCGACGGTCGCCCGCACCAGCGGCACTTCCTGCACCCAGCTGCCGTTGGCGCCGCCGGGCTGCAGGCCGGCCTTGGTGAACTGCTCGACCAGGTAGTCGACCGTGCGCTGCTCACCGTTGCTGGCCGGCGCGCGTCCTTCGAACGCATCGGAGGCCAGCACGCGGACGTGCTGTGACAGCGTCTCCGGATTGATGCCTCCGCCGGGCAGGTCGTTGGCTGCATTGGCGATGCCGCCAACGAACAGGCAGGACGAGAGCAGCAGGATGCGCATCGGGTTCACGGCAATTACCAGCAACAGGCAGAGCGGGTGATTTTACGTAGGAAGCCGACCAATGAGTAGGAGCGGCCTTGGCCGCGAAGCTGACAGCGCATCGGGCAACAAAGGATCACCGTTCGTCCTTTCACGTCGGGCTCACCACGAACAGCCCCCCTCCCCAGCCCTCCCCTTTGCTTCGCAAAAGGGAGGGGGCAAACAGTGGCTTTCATGGTGACCTGACCGAACTCCTGGAACCGCCCCCTCCCTTTGGCCGCAGGCCAAGGGGAGGGCTGGGGAGGGGGCGCGCGTCGCTGCGCAGAAGAACGCCCACGCCGCAGAATCCCCGCACGCCCCACACCCAACACCTCAGCGCTTGTCCCGGTCCAGCCAGCACGCCAATCCCTGCGCATTGAGCTCGATATCCATGCCCAGCACGCGCCGCACTTCGTTCTCGTCCAGCGAACTGCCCAGATGCCGCAATCGCGCCACATACAGGCCGGCCAGCGCCTCCACCAGCACCGTGTGACGTTGCGGCAAGCCATCGCAGTGGCGGGCGATCACTACCATCGCGTCGATCTGCTCATGCAGTTCCGCGGCCAGTCGCGCGGTATCAACCACCCGCCCGTAATGGGTCAGGTACATCGCCTCCGGGCGGCGTTCCATCAGGCGCTCGATCGAGGCATGCATCGCCTCGGGCTCGAACTGCACCGGCGAGGACGTCGGCACGATGAACGCGCCGGCAGCGCTGTCCAGCTCCCGGTAGGACAGCCCGAAGGTATCGCCGGTGAACCAGCTGCGGCTGGCCTCATCCCAGATGCAGTGGTGGTGGCGTGCATGCCCGGGCGTGTCGATGCATTCCAGCGCGCGGCCGGCCAGCCACACCCGGTGCCCGTCCTCGGCCACCACCACGCGCTCGGGGGGCACCGGCAGGATCTGCCCGTAGCTGCGCGCGATCTCGGCTTGGCCATACACCGCGGTGGCACCGGCGATCAGCCGCGCCGGATCGATCATGTGTTGCGCACCACGTGGGTGTACCACCAGCCGCGCATTGGGCAGCTGCTGCATGAGCGCGCCCGCACCGCCGGCATGGTCCAGGTGCACATGGGTCAGGATCAGCCAATCGATGTCAGCCGGCTGCAACCCGGCCTGCGCCACGCTGGCCAGCAGGTTCGGCAACGAATGGCTGGTGCCGCAGTCGACGAAGGCGCCTCGGCCGTCCTGCACGATGAGGTACGCCGCATCGAAATGATCGCGCTGGAACGCGGTGTCGATGGTATGGATGCCATGTTCGACGGACATCTGCACAACTCCCACGGGAACCGGCTTCGATCCTGACAGCCACCGCCAGGCGGCTCAACCCGGACCTTGGTCGCAGGCGTGGCTCAGCGCCGCAGCACGCGCGGGCGCAACAGCAGCGCCAACACCATCACCGCCAGGAAGCCGCCGTAGGCGTACAGCACCGCCATGATCTGTTTCCACAGGCCGTCGGCCACCTCGGCCGCGCCCACCCGGTAACCCCAGTGCATGAAGCCGGCGCTGACCAGCAGTGCCAGCACCAGCATGCCAGCGTCGAACAGGGTGCGGGTGAGGTGGCGCGGCTGGCGCGGGAACCACCAGTACAACGCCCCCATCACGCAGAACCAGGGGAGGAACAACAACAACGACAACCAGGCCATCGACGCATTCCTCCCGTGGGTTCAGTCCTTGGCAGCGGCCTCGCGCAGTGCCTGCAGCGCGTCCAGCACCGGTGCCATCTCGGCCTCCAGCCTGAACAATTCGCTCTGCAGCGCATCGCCCTGCTCGGCCTGCTTGATCACCGCGATCAGCTGGCCGGCATCGCGCGGCGAATCAAAGCCCTCGCTCTGGATCAGCAGCTGGCCTTCGCCGTCGAGCAGCTTGAAATAGAAGCGGCCGTCCTTCTCGCGGTACTGCTTGAACAGTGGCAGCGCGGCCTTGGCGACCACCGCGGCCTTGGGCGCATCGCCGGCGGTGGACAGGTCGCGCAGGCCCACCGTATGGCGCAGCTCCTTCAGCAACGGGATGGCGAACTGCTCGCGCAGCTGCTGGCCGCGCTGGCGCAGGATCGCCTCGATCTTCTCCGGCTCGGCCATCAGCGCGTTGTAGCGCTCGCGCAGCGGCGACAGCTCGCCGTCGATGCGCTCGAACAACTGCTGCTTGGCATCGCCCCAGCTGATGCCGGCGGCAAAGGCCTGCGCGAAGGCCGCGGTCTGCTCCGGCGTGGCGAAGGCCTGGTACATCTGGAACAACGCCGAGCCCTCGGTGTCCTTCGGCTCGCCCGGTGCACGCGAGTCGGTGACGATGGAGAACACCAGCTTCTTCAGCTCCTCGCGCGGGGCGAACAGCGGGATGGTGTTGTGGTAGCTCTTGCTCATCTTGCGACCATCCAGGCCGGCCAGCGTGGCCACCTGCTCGTCGATGATCACTTCCGGCAGGGCGAAGTACTCCTTGCCGTAGACATGGTTGAAGCGCTGCGCGAAGTCGCGCGCCATCTCGATGTGCTGGATCTGGTCACGCCCCACCGGCACGCGGTTGGCGTTGAAGATCAGGATATCGGCGGCCATCAGCACCGGGTACATGAACAACCCGGCGGTCACGCCCGCGTCGTCGTCCAGCTGCTCCTCGCGGTTCTTGTCCACCGCGGCCTTGTAGGCGTGGGCGCGGTTGAGGATGCCCTTGCTCGCCACCACGGTCAGGAACCACATCAGCTCGGTGGTTTCCGGGATGTCGCTCTGCCGGTAGAACCACACCTTGTCCGGGTCCAGGCCACAGGCCAGCCAGCTGGCGGCGATCTCCAGGGTCGAACGCTGGGTACGCTCGGGCTCCTGCGACTTGATCAGGCTGTGCAGGTCGGCCAGGAAGAAGAAGCTCTCGATGTCCGAGGCGCGGCTGGCGGCGATGGCCGGGCGGATGGCACCGACGTAATTGCCCAGGTGGGGGGTACCGGAGGGGGTGATGCCGGTAAGGACGCGGGTAGTCATGAACACAAATCTGACGGACGGATTAACCGGCCCAGTGTAACGCCCCGGCCGGCTCCCTGCCCCCAACCCCACCGGCCGCGGCGGGACGTTCAAGGCCGCGTACCCCGCCAAGGAGCCCGCCATGTACCGTTTCTGCGCCAGCCTGCTGTCCGTCCTCGCCCTGAGTGGCTTCAGCTACGGCCCCGTGCCGCCCCCGGCCGACGGCCCGGTGGCGGTGTCCATCATCGACCGTGATGGCGAGGGTGATCTGGACCAATACCCGCACCGCGGCCAGCGCTGGGTGGCCGGCAGCCCGGGCCACCGCTACAGCGTGCAGTTGCGCAACCGCACCGGCGAGCGCGTGCTGGTGGTGCTGTCGGTGGATGGCGTCAACGCGATCAGCGGCCAGACCGCCTCGCCCGACCAGTCCGGCTACGTGCTGGAGCCGTGGCAGAGCAGCGAGATCACCGGCTGGCGCAAGTCCAATGCCGAAGTGGCGCAGTTCGTGTTCACCGACCACGGCGACAGCTACGCCAGCCGCACCGGCCGCCCTGCCAACGTCGGCGTGGTCGGCATCGCCGTGTTCGAGGAAGCCCGCGCCCGGATCTACGACGACTACCGGCCGATGCCGGCACCGCGCCCGATGCCGCGCGGCATGGCCTCGGAGGCCAGTGCCGACAAGGCCGCTGCCGCGGAAGCATCGGCGGCGATGCCGTCCGCGCGCAGCCCCAGCGCCAATCGCCAGCAGCTGGGTACCGGCCATGGCGCGCGCGAGTGGTCGCAGTCCTCGTTGACCCACTTCGAACGCGCCAGCCGCACGCCGGTGCAGGTCAGCCAGATCCGCTATGACGCCCGCTCCCGCCTGGTCGCGATGGGCGTGCTGCCGCGCTACCGCGGTGGCAACGCCGCCGCCCCGCAGGCCTTCCCGGGCGGCTTCGTGCCCGACCCGCCGGCCCGCGGCCGCTGAGTGACGGGCACGCCGGCAATGGAAAGGGCCGCTGGACGCGGCCCCTTCCCCGGCAAGGTACCCCCGCGACTCAGTGGTAGTCCGGGTAGTCCTTGTGCAGGGCCTTCTGGAAGTCACGCACCTCTGTTTCGGCGCGGTCCTTGGCCCAGCCGTAGCGCTCCTGCAGGCGCCCGGCCAGGTATTCGGCGTTGCCTTCGGCGATGGTCAGGTCATCGTCGGTCAGGTCGCCCCACTTGGCCTGCGCCTTGCCCTTGAGCTGGCTCCACTTGCCGGAAATGATGTCTTTGTTCATCGGGCTGTCTCCGTTGGGGGAAAACGCGCTCAATCCGCGCAGGACCAGAGTGCCGCCGGTGGTGTTGCCATCGGGTCCATGAAACGTTGGACGGCGATGATGTTGTTGAACACGTCTTCAGCTCGCTGCCCGCCGACAATGAAAAAGGCCGGCATATGCCGGCCTTTTTCATTCATGCGGTGCGAGGCGATCAACGCTTCGCCGCATCCTCCACCTTCTCGCCCGCCTTCTGCACGTCCTTGCCGGCACCGGCAACGGTGTTGCAGCCGGACAGGACGGCGACCGAGAACAGCGACAGCAACATCAGGGCAACCAAACGCTTCATGTTTCATCTCCTGGGTGGGATCAGTGGTCAAACCATCGCGGTGCGGGCGGCGCACCGCACTGTGATCAGCACTTGCCGTCGCTGCAGTCCTTCGCCTTGTCCTCGACCTTCTCGCCAGCCTTCTGCATGTCCTTGCCGGCACCGGCAACGGTGTTGCAGCCGCTGAGCATGCCGACCGAGAACATTCCCAACAGGGCCAACATCAGCACTCGCTTCATTCGATGACTCCTTCATTCGACTGCGGCTGCCGGTATCGAACACCGGTCGTCCCGCGTGTGAAGGAGAATCTGGCCGTTGCGCCGTGCAGTGGGCGTGAACATCACCGGCTCACGTTCAGGCAGGTCGCGATGGCGTCAGTGCGGGGTGGCCGGCGCCGGCAGGCGATGCGGCGACATGGGAGCAGTGGGTTTCCCGTCTGGTTGCGGCCCCGGGTAAAACGTTGCCGCGCCACGGGCAACGGGCCCTGCCGGCATCGCCCCTTCCCTGCCAGGCACAGGGGAGCGCGTGGAGCGCTCGCGTCGAGCGCCCCACCTGCCTCACGTCAGTCCCGCATCAGCGTCGATTTGCCGAACAGGCTTTCCACCAGGTCCACCGCCAGCTCCGCGGTGCGGTTCTGGTGGTCCAGCAGCGGATTGAGCTCGACGATGTCCAGCGACCCCATCCGCCCGGTGTCGGCGATCATCTCCATCACCAGCTGCGCCTCGCGGTAGTTCACGCCGCCCGGCACCGTGGTGCCCACGCCCGGTGCGATGCTCGGGTCCAGGAAGTCCACGTCGAAACTCACGTGCAGGTGCGTGTTGGCATCGATGCCGTCCAATGCGGCTTCCATCGTGCGCTTCATCCCGGCTTCGTCGATGTAACGCATGTCATAGACATCGACGTTGTGCGTCTTGATCAGGCGCTTCTCCTCCGGGTCGACCGAACGGATGCCGATCTGGTGCACCTGCGCCGGCGTGATCGCCGGGGCCTGGCCGCCCAGGTGGGTCAATGCTTCCGGGCCGAGGCCGCACAGGCAGGCCACCGGCATGCCATGGATGTTGCCCGACGGGGTGACATCGGAGGTGTTGAAGTCCGAGTGTGCGTCCAGCCACAGCACGCGCAACTGCTTGCCCTGCTCGCGGCACCAGCGCGCCACGGCGGTGATCGAACCCACGCCCAGGCAGTGGTCACCGCCGAGCATGATCGGCATGCGCCCGTCGCGCAGTTCGGCGTAGCTGGCCTCCATCAGCGCGTGGTTCCACGCCACCACTTCCTGCAGGTGGCGGTAGCCCTGCACCGGGCCGGTCCATGGGTTGCGCGGGCCGTCGAGGTTGCCGATATCGCGTACATCCACCCCACGCGCCGCCAACGCCTCCGGCAAGCCGGCGATGCGCAGTGCCTCCGGCCCCAGACGCGCACCGCGATGACCGGCACCCACGTCGGTGGGCACACCGATCAACGAAACAGGACGAAAAACAGCCATACCACCTCCATTTCAGATGAAACCAGTTTAGTCGCGCGGCCCGCATCCGACCTGCCGCAGTGCAGCAGAGCCGGTTCATGGGCCGTCCGGCACACGATGAATGCACAACCCCTTCAGGCATATGACGGCAGGCACGGACGCGCCACGGCGTCAGGCACCGCCACCACGGGCCAGCCCGGTCGGGCTGCCGCGCGCGCCGGACCGGCGGCCGATGGCGATTTCCGGATGTATCCATGATTCACTGGACGCTACAGGGCGCGTGCTGCCCCGCCGTCCAACATCCGTCCGCGCCTGCACCGAGGTCACCATGCGCATTGGCCGTTCCCTCATCGCATTCTCGCTGGTGATCACCGGCACGTTCGCGCAGGCCGGCAATGCCGCCGACATCAACCACGTGGCCTGGCTGTCCGGTTGCTGGCAGTTGGACGGGCAACCGCCGGGCTCCGGCGAACAATGGTCAACCCTGGCCGGCGACACGATGCTGGGCACCAGCCGCAGCCTGCAGGCCCATCGCACCGCCAGCTTCGAATTCATGCTGCTGCGCCAGCACGACGATGGGCGACTGGTGCTGACCGCGCTGCCCTCCGGCCGCAACGCGACGGAATTCAACGCCACGCGCGTCGACCCCAATGAGGCGGTCTTCGAGAATCCGGACAACGACTTCCCGCAACGTATCCGCTACCACCGCATCGACGACCAGCGCGCACTGGCCCGCATCGATATCGCCCGGGAGGACCCGGCGCAGTCGGCCGACTTCCCGATGCACCGCGTCCGCTGCAGCGAAGCGGAGCCGTCGCGCTGATTGCCGTCGGACGCTGCACGCTGCGGGGAGCGGCAACGGACATTCGACGCCCACCGAACAGCCCACGCCCTTCCTGCCTGGCTGCAACCAACGCCCGGCTCCTTCGCAGGCTCAACCGCTCCCACTGCAGCCGGATGGCTTACAGGTCGAAGGAAAGCAGGTCGTGGCCGGTCGCCGCGCGAACCACCCGCCGATACACCAGCGCACCACTGCCCCCGTTGGTCATCACCACCAGGCCCCGCCGCTGCCGGGCATCGCCGATCGCGAAATTCTTGAAGATCCCGCTGTTGCTTCCCGAATGATGGAAGACCATGCCGTCACCGGTCTTCTCCATGTTCCACCCCAGCCCCTTCTCGGTCCAACGCCCGGGCACCGTGATCTGCGCGGTGAGCATCGCCTGCCGTGACGCTTCGCTCACCTCCCAGGCCGCGCGTTGCCTGCGCTCCATCATCAGCGCCAGGAACGTCGCGTAATCCTGCACGCTGGAACGCAGGCTCGCGGCTGCATTGGCATGGATGTCGCCGGCCCAGGCCACCCGCCCCGGTGGCGCGACCGCCAACACCTCGGGAAGCGCGCGCTCGGCATCCTCGTACTTCCAGGTGGGGAGCGGCTTTCCCCAGCGCTCGGCGACCTTCTGCGCGGCGCTCCACTGGTCACGCAGGACCTGTACCGGCATTCCCGTCTCGGTGCTGTCATGCGCGCGGTATCCATGCACCGAACGCGCGGCGATGTCCGGACTCCAGCTGAAGGTGCTGTCGTGCATCCCCGCTGGCCCGAACAGATGCACGCGCATCGCTTCATCCAGGCTCTGCCCGGTAATCGCCTCGACCACCAGCTGCAACCAGAAGAAGGCCTCGCCGGAGTAGCTGATGTCCACGCCCGGCCTGATCAGCGGCACCAATGCCTCGGTTGCCGGGGACGTGCGCCAGTTCGGCAGGCCGCTGCTATGCCGCAGCACGTCGCGCGCGGTGATCAGGTCGAGCCACGGATGATCCCCGAGATAGTCGGGGCGACGGTACCGGACCAGCGGGAGATCCAGGTCGATCAGGCCCAGGTCGGCCAGCTGCAGCACCAGGTAGGCGAATACCGGCTTGCTCAGCGATGCATCTTCGTACACCGTCCGGGCATTGATGGGCTCGCCCGTCAGCGTGTTGGCCACACCGATCCCGCGGCTCCAGGCAACCGCCCCGTCCTCGACCACGGCCATGCCGATGCCCGGCACCGCGAAGGCCTGCATGATTCCCGGAAGCGCCGCCAGGAACGCGTCATCCGGAATCCACGAGCGCTCGCCCGCCCCACAACGCGTGGCCGCATGCAGGTATCGCGCGGGCAGCATCCCCAGGGCACCGAGCGCTGCAAGACGGGCCATGAAACCTCGACGGCCAAGCGTTGGACGAACAGGCATCCTCATGCATCTCCAATAGGGCGGCCCGGGTGGTCCGCCGCCCTGACACGCTGAGCCATGGGCCCCCATCTCGACCCGTAGAACTTCCCGGAGAGCATAAGCCAATGGCCTGGCCGAAGGCGTCGCCTGCATCAGGCGCTTCCATCCACGACAGAACGCGCTGTCCTCCAGACAACCATCAGATGACTCAGGACCGACGGCATCCAATGCTGGCGTTCCACGTTTGGGCCCCGACGCCCCCCCAAGATTGAGTAGCACAACGGTTTGGAGTCCAATCCTCAATGACAAGGAGATTGGACGTGAAGAAGCGCTTTACCGAAGAACAGATCATTGGCTTCCTGCGTGAGGCTGAAGCAGGCATGCCCATCAAGGATCTTTGCCGCCGGCACGGCTTCAGCGAGGCCTCGTACTATCTGTGGCGCAGCAAGTTCAGCGGTATGAGCGTGCCCGACGCCAAGCGGCTGAAGGACCTGGAAGCGGAGAACGCGCGCCTAAAGAAGCTAATGGCTGAGCAGGTATTCGAGAACGATGTGATCAAGGACGCATTGCGAAAAAAGGTGGTGACTGCACCAGCGCGCAGGCTGCTGGTGCGGAGCATGGTTGAGAAGGGGTTGAGCGAACGACGAGCGCTGGCGGTAGCGCGAATGAGCGCCAGCGCATTGCGATATGTGCCAAGGCCCGACAACAACGCCGAGCTTCGTGAGCAGATCGCCGCTTTGGCGCAACGGCACAAACGCTACGGCGTGGGCATGATTCATCTGAAACTGCGGCAAAAATGGCTTGTTGTGAACTACAAGCGGGTGGATCGCTTGTACCAGGAAGCCGGCCTACAAGTGCGCCGCAGGAAGCGCAAGAAGGTCGCAGTGGGCGAGCGACAGCCACTGATACGGCCGTTCGCTGCAAATGAAGTGTGGTCGATGGACTTCGTGTTTGATCGAACTGCTGAGGGTCGGGTGATCAAGTGTCTGACCATCGTCGACGATGCGACCCATGAGGGGGTTGCCATCGAAGTGGAGCGAGCGATATCGGGCCAAGGGGTATCCAAGGTACTGGACAGGCTGGCAGCTCAGCGCGGCCTGCCGCGAGTCATCAGCACGGGCAATGGCAAGGAATTTTGCGGAAAAGCGATGGCGGCTTGGACTCACGACAAGGAAATCGCCCTGCGCCTGATCGAGCTCGGGAAACCCAATCAGAACGCATATGTTGAGTCGTTCAACGGCCGGCTACGCGATGAATGCCTCAACGAACACTGGTTCCCAACATTGCTCCATGCCCGTACCAGCATCGAAAGCCGGCGACGTGGCTACAACGAAGAAAGACCCAAAAGAGCACTCGGCGGAATGGCACCTGCCCAGTACGCCGCGCAGCTGGCGGCGAAGACAGATAAGATAAAAACAGGACTCTAAACCCGACATCTACTCAGGCTGGGGGGACGTCGCTTGAGTACCACGATGATCTGGCTATCGGTGAAACGGGATGTCTTCATGGAACCTCCTCGGAAAAGGGTACGAGAAAATTCCACTTTTGGCGTCAGCTAATCTGCGGGGGGATTACCCATCCACACTGCCTTCTCCCGCGTTGACTGCGCCAAGTCCCCCCGTGACTCGAGCCATTCCTTGGCTATCGCCTGGAAGCGGGTATCCACTGACAACTTGGACGTGAGCTTGCTCAACTGCTTGTGCTCGGAGGGATCATGCCCAGCACGAAGCTTCGCTCTAGCCTGATCCCGTGCTTCGCCGGCTTCCTTCAGTGAGACCTCGGGGTACACCCCGATCGCCAGTAGCTTCTCCTTGCCATCCCAGCGGTACTTCATCCGCCAGTACCTCGCACCGTTGGGCATCACGTGCAGGTAGAGGCCTGCTCCTGCTGCCAACTTGTAAGGCTTGTCCTTGGCCTTCGCGTTGCGCGCGGCCATATCTGTCAATTGCTTAGCACCCATTGGGGGTACATCCTCCTTGCTGAACTCCATTTTCCGAAATGTACCCCCACTTGTACCCCCAACGTCGCTGGATGTACGTGGACAAGCTCGGACCAAAGTGCACAAGAAAGCCCGCATTTCTGCGGGCTTAGTATGAATTCTGGACTTACCTGGACGCCAGAGGATCAGGCGATGGTGCCGCTTATCCGAATCGAACGGATGACCTACTGTTTACAAGACAGTTGCTCTACCAACTGAGCTAAAGCGGCAAGAAATCTCTCGGGCGGTGCTGGAACCCGCCGGGCGCCCCCGCTGGCCGGAGGCGGGCGCCATTCTAGCGCAGTCGCGCGCAATCCAGCGATTGTTGCTGGGCGGCGCCGGCGCGTTGCATCAGGGTGGCTGGCGAGGCGCTGCTGGAGGCGACGTCCAGCCACCAGGTTGGCGGGGTTTCGTTGCCGCCGCCAGCCAGCCGCGCCGGGAACCCGGCGGCCACCAGCGTGGCGAGGCGGCGCTCGGCACCCTCGCGGTTGCGGTACTGGCCGAGCGCGACGGCATTGGCCTCCTCGCCCTGCGAGACCACGAAGTAGTCGCTGAAGCCCGCTTCCACGATGCGCTTGGCCGTGGCCTGGGCTTCCTCACGCGACGCCGCCGGCGGGATGAAGACCCGGTAGCTGCCGCTGCCGGACTTGCCGGGAACTTCACGCACGCGCGGACGCTGTGCGTCGGCACCCAGTGCCGCCTGCGCCGCCTGTGCCTTGGCCGCGTCGGTGAACGGGCCGAGGCTGGCGCAGTGTTCGACCGGCTTGGGCGTGGCTGCCACCGGCGGCACCGCCTCGGCCGGCTTGGCTTCGGTCGGCTTGGCCGGCGCCGGTGTCGACGCTGCCGGCTCGGCGTCCTCCGGCCGTGCAACGGCCGGTGTCGCCACTGCAGCCGCGGGAGTAACCGCCGGCACGGCATCGCCCGTGGCGGCCGGCGCTGCCGGCGACGGCATCAGCTCAAGCGTGGCGACGCCGAGCTCGGGCTTGGCAGGTGCGGCGGCGGTATCGGCGCGCGGCACCATCCACCACAACGCGACGCCCACGTTGAGGATCACAAGAATGACGATCAGGAAGCGGCTCAGCATGCGCAGATCCTACCGTCCACCGGCGCCGTGGTGAACGGCCCAGCGCGCGAGCCCATCAAGTACCAGTGCCGGCCGGTGTTCGGCGTCGGGCAGCAGCGGCACCAACGGTGCGGCGCCGCCGCCGTGCACGATCAACGTCGGCGCGGCACCCAGCAACCCGCCAGCCTGTTGCAGGCTGCGTTCGACCAGCGCCACGGCCGCGCCATCGCAGCCGGACGCCAGCGCATCGGCGGTGTCGTTGGCGAACTCTGCGTAATCACCGCCGCTGGCGGGCAGTTGCACCGCACGCGCGTGCAGGGCCTCGCGCATCACCGTCGGCGAAGCCGCGATGCGGCCGCCGCGATGCAGGCCATCGCCGTCCATCAGGTCGATGGTCAACGCCGTCCCGACACCCACCACCAGCACCGGTCGTTGCAACGACACCGTCGCCAGCAGGCCCAGGAAACGATCAACGCCGAACTTCTCCGGGCGCGCGTAGGCCACGGTCACGCCGGCGCACTGCGCCTGGGTGCGCGCCACATGCACCTGCTCGAAACGCTCGGACAGGATGCGCATCACCTCCCCGGTCAGTGCGGGCGCGGCCACGCTGGCCACCCAGGCGGCCTCGCCCCGTGGCAGCGCTTCCAGCGCGCTGGCGGTCATCGCTTCGGCACCGTGCGCCCAGGCCTGCACGCTGCCGGCCTGGTTGCCATGCAGGGGTGCGAACTTGAAGCGCGAGTTCCCCAGGTCGAACAACCAATCGCTCATGCCGCCCTCACGCTGACTTCGCCGGCATGGAAACAGGTTTCCCGCCCGGCCATCTCCACCTTCAGCGCGCCATCGTCGGCCAGCCCGCAGGCCACGCCCTCGTGCATCACGCCCCCTTCCTCCACCCGCACCGTGCGGCCACGCAACACGTCCATGCCCGCATAACGCGGCAGGAACGGCGCCAGCCCTTCCTGCCCGAACAGGTCCAGCGCCGGCAGCAACGAGGACAGCAGCGCCATGACCACCGCATCGCGCCGCACCGGCAGGCCGGCCAATGCGTCCAGGTCCACCCAGGGCTGGCCGATGTCGGCGGCCGCCGCCGCAGGCATGTGGACATTCAGTCCCAGCCCGATCACCGCACGCGCCGGGCCGGCGAACTCACCGCCGCCCTCGACCAGCAGGCCGCCCAGCTTGCGGCCGTCCACCACCACGTCGTTGGGCCATTTCAGGCCCACCTGGCCGAAGCCCAATCCCTGCAGCGCCTCGACCGTGGCCACGCCGACGGCCAGGCTCAGCCCGCCCAGGCGCGACAGGCCACCGGCGAAGCTGCGCGACAGCGACAGGTACACGTGCGCGGCCAACGGCGAGGCCCAGTGCCGGCCGCGACGGCCCCGGCCACCGGTCTGGCGCTCGGCCAGCAATACCTCCACCCCGCGCTCAGGCGCGCTGCGCTGCAGCAATTCGGTGTTGGTGGAGCTCACTGACCAGGCCACTTCCAGCCCTGCCAGCAACGCCTGCACGGGGGCAGCCAGCCCGGCGCGGATCCGTGCGGCATCCAGCAGGTCCAGTGGCTGCGCCAGCCGGTAGCCGTCGCCGGCGCGGCCTTCAATGGCCACGCCTGCGGCGCGAAGGCCTTGAATACGCTTCCAGACCGCTGCCCGGGTCAGGCCGAGCTCACGGGCCAGCGCGTCACCGGAGAACGCTCCAGCGCCCAGCTTGGCCAGCAATTGGCGGTCATCCACAGGGGGTTCCTCGACAACAGACCGCGAAATTATGCGGCATGCCCTCGCAAAGCGCCCGACGGGGGGCCCAATTCAGTCCAGAAAGCAGGCTAGAATCGGGAACTCACCCTGCTGTGGATGTCGACGATGCGCCACTTCGCTCATTGCCTGATCCTACTGCTGGCCCCGGTTGCGGCGCAGGCTTCGGATGCGCTCGGCGGTGCCGGCCAGGGCGGCTGCAGCTACGCGCCCAGCGAGGTGGAACGTGTCGCCGTCCCGGCGGCCTCGGTGAACATCGCCACCACCGCGCCGGCCGCCACCACGCCACCGGCCAAGGCCAAGGCCACGCAAAGTGCCGGCGGCGGCAGTGACGACGACATCCTGCCGCGCCTGCGCGCACCGCGCTGGCACCGCATGCTGCCCGGGATGTTCCGCTGATCCAGTCGTTGCTGCGCTGGTTCCGGCGCACGCCTGCTCCGCTTGATGACGCCCTCTGGCAACAGACCTGCCGGGGTTGTCATTGGCTGCATGCCCTGCAGCCCGCCCAGCAAGAGCGGCTACGCGCCCTGACCGGGTTGTTCCTGCGGCACAAGACCATCACGCCGGTCGCCGGTCTGGTCCTGGACGAAGGCCAGCGCATGCTGCTGGCCGCGTTGTGCTGCCTGCCGTTGATCGAGTTCGGTGCCGAAGGCCTGCACGGCTGGTCGGAACTGGTGGTCTACCCCGATGCATTCCGGGTACGACGCCGTCATGACGATGCCATCGACGACGGCCACGAATGGGGCGTGGTACACGAATGGGACGACGAGCTGATCGGCGAGTCCTGGGACAGCGGCCCGTTGATCCTGTCCTGGGCCGACGTGCAGGCCGATATCGCCGACCCGCACGCCGGCTTCTGCGTGGCCGTGCATGAAATGGCACACAAGCTGGACGCACTGGACGGCGCCATTGACGGCACCCCGCCGCTGCCACGCGAATGGCAGCGGCAATGGGCGCACGATTTCCAGCACTGTTACGACCACTTCCGCGCGCAGGTGGACCGGGAGCAGGAGGTCACCCTCGATCCGTACGCGGCCGAAGCCCCGGAAGAGTTCTTCGCGGTGGTCAGCGAGTACCACTTCTCCGCACCCGATGTCCTGGAACAGGCGATGCCGGCAGTCGCCGCGCACCTGCGCCGGCTGTATGGCCCGTCGCCGGGCAGCGCGGCCCAAGCGCGATATTGATCGCGTGGTGATGCCTGGATTGCATCCCAGCCTGCGGTGGTCACGGCTGACGCGCCTGCCTGGGGCAACGCGATGGCGCCGTGCTCAGATGCCCGGCGGCAGGGTGACTTCGAAGCGGGCACCGCCCAGTTCGCTGGAACGGCTCACCTGCAGTTGGCCGCGGTAGGCCTTGATCAGGTCCTGCACGATCGACAGGCCGATGCCGTGGCCCTGCACGCGCTCATCGCCGCGCACGCCACGCTGCAGCACCTTGGCGATGTTCTCGTCGGCGATGCCCGGGCCGTCGTCGTCCACCGCCAGCATCAGGCCGGCACGGCGGCCGCCACCGCTGGTGATCGGCCGTGCGGTCAGCATCACGCGGCGGTTGGCCCACTTGAAGGCGTTCTCCAGCAGGTTGCCCAGCAACTCCTGCAGGTCGCCCGGCTCGCCGTAGAAACTGACGCCCGGCTCCAGCTCGAACTCGCAGAGCACGCCCTTGGCGGCGTAGACCTTCTCCAGCCCGCGCACGATCTCCTCGGCATTGGACTCGATCGGCACCGGCGCGGAGAACAGCTTGTGACCGGACGATGCCGCACGCGCCAACTGGTAGGACACCAGGTTGTTCATGCGCTGCAGCTGCACGTCCAGTTCCTCGCGCAGCTCCTGCGGGTCATTGGCACCGCTGTCCAGCTGGGTGCGCAGCACCGCCAGCGGCGTCTTCAGGCTATGCGCCAGGTCGGCCAGCGTGTTGCGCTGCCGCTCCAGGTTCTCGCGCTCGCTTTCGATGAAGGCGTTGATGCTTTCGGTCAGCGGCGCCAGCTCGCGCGGGTGCAGCTCGCTCATGCGCTCGCGCTCGCCGCGCTGCACCTTGGTCAGCTCATTGATCACGCGCTTGAGCGGGCGCAGGCTCCACTGCAGCACCAGGGTCTGCAGCAGCAACAGGATCAGGCCGGTGACGCCCAGCCAGAACCACACCGCGCCACGGAACACGCGCAGCTGCTTGCCCAGCGCGCGTGAGTCCTCCAGCACGTAGATGGTGTACGGGAATTCGGTTTCCGGGCCGCCGTCGCCGCCCCAGACCAGGCCCATGCCATAGCGGTAGACCTCGCCGGGCGTGCCGTCGATCTGGGTCATCGGCAACGGGCCTTCGAACACTTCCTCGCGCGGCTTGAGCATGCGCCCGCTGACGTCAGGCAGCATCGGGCCTTCGGCGGACATGGAATTGCCGGTGCCACCAGGCATCACCACCTGCAGGTACAGGCCGTTGCCTGGCACGTCGAAGCGGGGATCCGGCGGCTGCTCGCGGATGTACAACGAGCCGTCGCGGGTGAAATCCACGCCACCGGCATAGGCGGTGGCGTAGTTCTTCAGGCGTTCACTGAGGTTGGCTCGCGCGGTGTCGGCGAACATGGCGTCCAGTGCGTAACCGGCCAGCGCCAGGAACGCCACCAGGCCCACCGAGGCAGCCAACAGCTGGCGGGCCTGCAGGGAGCGGGGCCGCCAACGCTTCAATAGCCACTGACGGCCCGTCATACCACAACGCCCCTGGGAGGGGCTCAGCCCTCGGTACGCGGAATCGCGAACCGGTAACCGCGGCCACGCACGGTTTCGATCGGCTTGAGCTCACCGTCCGGATCCAGCTTCTTGCGCAGGCGGCCGATGAACACTTCAAGCACGTTCGAGTCGCGGTCGAAATCCTGCTGGTAGATGTGCTCGGTGAGGTCGGCCTTGGAGACCAGTTCACCGGCATGCATCATCAGGTATTCGAGGACCTTGTACTCGTAGCTGGTCAGGTCGACGTTGCTGCCGCTGACGCTGACGGTCTGTGCCGCCAGGTCCAGCGCGACCGGGCCGCATTCCAGGGTCGGCTTGGACCAGCCGGCGGCGCGGCGCAGCAGCGCGTTGACGCGGGCCAGCAGCTCTTCGACGTGGAACGGCTTGACCAGGTAGTCGTCGGCGCCCTGCTTCAGGCCCTCGACCTTGTCCTGCCAGCTCGAACGGGCGGTCAGGATCAGCACCGGGAACTTCTTGCCTTCATCGCGCAGCGCCTTGATCAGCTCCATGCCGGACATCTTCGGCAGGCCCAGATCGATGATGCCCACGTCGAACGGCACTTCGCGGCCCATGTACAGGCCTTCCTCGCCATCCTGTGCCGCATCCACTGCGAAACCTTCGCGCTTCAGGCGGGCTGCAAGGGTTTCCCGCAGCGGGGCTTCGTCTTCAACCAGAAGGATACGCATGAACTCTCCCTAGTAACTTGGGCCGGCACCTGCCGGCATTTTGATGCGGAACGCGTAGCGATTATCGCTGTTCAGGAGTTATCGCCGCGTGGTGGCTGGTCATCGGACCGCGGCGGCCGGGGAGCAGCCCGCGACGGCGAAGGGTCGTCCATGTAACGGACCCGACCGCGGTCATCCATGTACTTGACGCGGTTGATGTCGCGCCCATCGTACGGCACGCGCTCGGCACCGAGAATGCGCCCGCCGGTTTCGCGCTGTACCCGGCGCACGGCGTCGGACAGGGAGCGGTCGTTGGCCGGACGCCCACGCTCGGCCACCATCTGGGCCCGGGCCGGCTCCGCACGCGGCGGCGGCTCGGCCGACGCGGCGACCACGCCCGGACCTGCCACGGTCAACGTGGCGGCGAGGGTGATCTGCAGACGACGACGAAAGTGCGGATGCATGGGAACGATCCTAACGGACTGCGGGGCAACGTTCAAAATTCGTAAAAGGCGACGTTGAAAATTTTTCCCGGCCCTTACGAAATCACGGCAAATTCTTGATTTTTGGGAGTGAATCCGGTCTGAACCCTGCCCGCTCCCGCGCCGCTCATTCAGCAAAATGACCGGATAAATTGCCGCCTTTCTGCCCGGCCGCGCACCCTCAGGCGACGCGTTCGGCCTGGTCGCGGGTGACCTGCAGTGCCTGCTCGATCAGGCCCCAGTCGGCACCGGGACGGTGGGCGCCTTCGCTGAGGACCTGGCGGAACGCCCGCCCGGTTGGGCATGGAACAGGCCCAGCAGGTGCTTGCTGATGTGCTTGAGCGACAGTCCGTCGGCCAACCGAGCCTCCACGTAGGGCCGCATCTGCAGCAGCAGCTCCTCGCGCGTGCGCACCGCGGCACCGGTCTGGGCGGCCTCCAGCGCGTGCAGCACGTAGGGGTCGTGGTAGGCGGCGCGGCCCAGCATCACCCCATCCACGTGCTGCAGATGCGCCTGCGCGGCCTCGACGCTGGCAATGCCGCCATTGAGCGCCACCGGCAGGTCCGGGCGTTCGCGCTTGAGCCGGTACGCCCAGTCGTAGCGCAGCGGCGGGATCTCCCGGTTCTCCTTCGGCGACAGGCCCTGCAGCCACGCATTGCGGGCGTGCACCACCACCATCGCCGCGCCGGCCTGCACCTGGCGGTCGACGAACCCGGCGAAGCGGTCGTACTCGTTGTCCTCATCCACGCCCAGCCGGCACTTGACCGTCACCGGGATGTCCACCGCCGCGACCATGGCCGCCACGCAGTCGCCGACCAGCTCCGGCTCGCGCATCAGGCAGGCGCCGAAGCGCCCGGCCTGGACCCGGTCGGAGGGGCAGCCGCAGTTGAGGTTGATCTCGTCATAGCCCCAGTCGGCGGCGATCCGGGCCGCCGCGGCCAACGCGGCCGGCTCGCTGCCCCCCAGCTGCAGCGCCAGCGGGTGTTCGCAGCGGTCAAAGCCGAGCAGCCGCTCGCGGTCGCCGTGGATCACCGCATTGGCGTGCACCATCTCGGTGTACAGCCGCGCGTCCGGCGCGAGGATGCGGTGGAAGACCCGGCAATGGCGGTCCGTCCAGTCCATCATCGGGGCAACCGAGAGCCTCAAACCCTCCAGAACGTAGGGCTGACGGGGCTTGGCGGCTTGCGGAGCGGTCATTTCGGCCTGCTGCATTTGTCTAGTGTTTCTGCGGGTTTCCGGGCATTGCCTCATCGGCAGTGCTACATCCAGTGCTACAGAATTCGACTTGTAGCACCATGGGATCGATCCTAGCCAGGAAGCGCGCCAACGGCGCCACATCTTACACGGCGACTATCCGGCTCAAGTCCGAAGGAAAGCTCGTGCACCGGGAATCAGAGACGTTCCCCCTCAAAGACTCTGGTGAAAGAATGGCTCACCCCCCGTGAAGCGGAGCTTGCCGGTCAGCGCGCTCGGGGGGAGACCGTGGGGGTGCGCATGACCGTCGCCCAGATGTTCACCTGGTATTCCGCGCAAATGGCCGCCGACAATCCATGGGGCGCTCAAAGACCGCCGATCTCGCCCGAATCCTCGCCAGCGACCTGGGCGATAACCGCGTGGATCGCCTGACCCAAGGCGATTTCATTGCGTACGTGCAACAGCGCCGGAAGGCGGGTGCCGGCCCGGCCACCGCGGGCAACGATCTCAATATGGCTCCGACAAGTGTTCCGCTCCGCTCGCGTGGCCCTGCGGGCACCCGTGCGCCTCCAGGAGCTGGACGATACCGCTGAGTACCTGCGCCAAAAATCGCCGGGCGCAATCAAGGTGGACAACGGTAGCGAGTTCGCCGGGAAGGTAATGGATCGATGGGCTTATGAGAACAGCATGGAGCTGGATTTTTCCCGACGCGGCACGCCGACAGACAACGCGCTTGTAGAAAGCTTCAACGGTCGCCTTCGGCAGGAGTGCCTGAATGAGCATTGGTTCTTGTCACTGGCCGACGCGCGAAGCAAGATCGAAGGGTGGCGGCGCTTCTATAACGAGGAACGTCCCCACAGTGCACTAGGATGGAAAACCCCAGAGGAGTTCGCCCTGAAACACGGGTCCCATGCGAACTCCAGGGTGCCGTGGAACGCCGGATTTTCTACTTTGAAATGCACCGGGAATTGGGGGTGTGTCAGGCGGCCAAATGTCCGGCCTCAGTTCCGTTAGGGAGACGACGCCTCCGCTTTCAGCGTGGAGCAGTCGCACCAGGCCGCCATCGAAGCGTTGGCCCTTGCTCAACGCCTTGCGCAGATAGCCGATGGCTGTGCCCCAACGCGCGGCGTAGGCCGCCTGATCCGCCTGGATGAGGGTCGAGAGGTGGGCACGAAGGGTGTCCATAGGCGTCAAAATTTATCCCCGAGTACACCGAAAACAATACCCGTAGGTCAGCTACTTGCAGGTAACTTCCTTTCAGGCTTCTCATATGACCAAAGGCTGATCGCCTCATATGACCAAAGCTGATCGCCGCCGCGAACTCCTTCGCCACCTCATCCAGGAGCGCTTTTCTGGCGTATCGGCCCGCTTCGCCGATGCCGTTGGGATTACGCCTTCGTACGTGTCACGGATGCTGTACCCAGAGGGCAAGGCCGGTGCAAAGCGCGTCGGCGAGGACTCCATCGAGAAGATCGAACAGGCGCTCGGTATCCCCGGTTACTTCGCCGGCGCCGGCGTTGACTCCGAAGTAACAATCTCAATCCCGGCGACACGCGAAGGCTACGTTCACGTCCAGCAATTGGACGCGACTGCCGGCATGGGGGATAGGGTGGAGAACTTGAACAATCCGGACGTGATCCGTGCAATCGACTTCGAGCCCGGCTACATCCGCAGCATTGTCGGCTTCGTGCCTGCGCCCGGCCGGCTGCGGCTTATTACCGGTAACGGCGACTCCATGCAACCTGTGATTCAGCCGGGCGATGCCGTGGTGGTGGACACGGGCATCACTTCGTTCGACGGTGACGGCATCTATCTGATCAACATGGGCAACGACCAGCAGATCAAGCGCCTTCTTGATCGTGGAGTTATCCATGCCGCCAACGACAACAAGAGCTATGATGCCCCCCTTCCACATTCCGGAAGGAACATTGATCGGTGGAAAGGTATACCTGCGGAACAGGATCGAGCGGTTCAACTGACGGAATAGTTGCAAGAAACAGGGGGGAACTTAGATGGCTCTAGTTGCATGCATTGAGTGCGGGCATCAGGTGAGTGACCAAGCGGAGAGCTGCCCTAATTGCGGCCACCCGCTACGGCAGCGGCTAGGAACGCCGCCTCCGTTCCAGCCGGCGTCAGCGGTGCCGCCGGCCCCTAAACCCGTTCGCTCTTCAAGCGGCCCAATGTTGGTCCTGGGCGGGTTGATTCTGCTTGTAGTCGTTTACTGCCTGGTGATCGGTGGAAAGCAGACGAGCACCCACGCTCCCGCGCCTGCAGCAGTGCCCCGCATCACCGCCGCCCAGTTGCTCATTGACGCCAAGAATGAAGCCAGGCCAGCGTCAGCTCGCGTTCTCTCAGCGGAGCAACTTGTCTCCAATCACAAAGGCACTCCGGAAGAAAAGGTAGCGCTTGAACTACTGCCCGAGTTGCGCGAAATGGTGCGGAAGGAGAACGTCGGGAAGCAGTGGATGTATACGTCGCACACTGACGACATGACTAGCAAGACCACAGTGGAAGCAAGCGTTTACAGCACCAATACCCACGAGTTCGACTTCCCATACAGGGGGCCGCAGCATGCAACCCTCGCCCTCCGAAAGCACCCCCGCTACGGGAACGATGTGATCTTCTCCATTGAACGTGGACAGCTGCAGTGCGGAAGCTACTCAGGCTGCGACGTTATGGTTCGCTTTGGCGACGCGGAGCCGCGCAGGTATAGCGCGACGGGCCCAGAGGACAATTCAACCGAAACACTTTTCATCCGGGGGTACGCTGACTTTGTTCGCCGGATGCAGTCCGCGGAAGTTGTGCGCATCCAAGCCAACACCTTCCGGCAAGGCGCGCCGTCCTGGGAGTTCGACGTCAGCGGATTCAACCCCGACAAGATGAAATAGCACCGAGCCGAATCTCCAGCATCCCAAGCCCCGCTCCAGCGGGGCTTCTCTTTGGCCTACTGAAAAATACTTACCCGAAGGTATTGCGTTGCGGACATACCCATGGGTGATCCATGTCCCGCCCCGCGACACACCCATCCGGGAAGGGGCTGGAGACTCGGATCATGGCTACCGCCCGCCAGTCCTGGCACAGCAGATACCGTGCCGCACGCTCGGCCTACAAGATGCGGGGCGCCTTCGAGCGCAACCACCCCAGCGGTGACACCCCGGCATTCCTGCTCGAATCCATCGGGGCATGCCCCCTCTTTAAGCCCACCCGCCTCCACGGCGATGTGCTCGGCTGGTTCACCGCCAACGGTGCCCGGCCTCTCCACAAGTTCCGCATGGCGCATCTCGCCGGCCGCGTGCGCCTGCCCGGCGCTCGCATTGGCGGTGCGGCGTGAGCAGGGTGGATGTGCTCGATGACTTCGCTCGCGCCGAAGGTCAGGCCCGCATGTTCGCGGGGCTGGCTGGTGACCCGCAAGCGAAGCGACTTCTCAAGGATCTGGCTGAAGCAAACACAGCCGTCGCGGAGCTGCTTGAGGCTGCCGAGGCGGTTGCGCGTATCCAGATCAATCGCCACACGCCGGCCAATGACCTGGGCAAGACAAAGCAAGTGCGCCTACGAGCGGCCATCGTGCGTGCAACAGGTGGCGCCGCATGATCCGCGCCCTCCTCGCCTCCCTGCTGCTCGCCCTGGGCGGCTGCGCCGCTCCCACGATTCCGGCACCGGCCCCCGAAACCCGGACCGCCGGCGACGTAACCGTCCCCGCTGACCTGGTGATCTCCAGCCCGCGCATCTGCGCCGCGCTCGCGGTCTACGAGCTTGCCGACCATGACGATTGGGGCCTGCGCGCCACTATCGCGGGAACCGCGCTCAACGGCTTCCGCGGCGCTGGCCGCGTGCCCGACTGCGCTGCAGGTGTCGCCATCGCGTTGACTGATGGCTTCTCCGCCCGTCGTTGGCAGGAAGCACTCGACGCCGTGGATGCCGTCACCAGCGGCTCCTACTCCGTTCCCCTCGCATGCGCCCGGGCAGATGCCGTGGTCCCCCTCTCTAAGGCGGACGCCCGGGCGCACTGCGTCATCTATGACCTCGCTTTCGTGGGCACCCAGCCGTGAAGGGCGACAAGAAATCCCTCCTGGACCTCCTGCTGTTCGCCGCGATTGCGGCGGCGGCGCTGGTCGCCATCTGCGCTCCGCTCGCCATCAGCTCCTAAGGAGATCGATATGCAACGCATGGTCAGCCACGCGGAACCCCTCCTGCCCTGCAGCAAGGGACACGCCGCGCGCCACATCCACGACCTTCGCCGCGCCTCCGCCGGCGGCGGCCACGGAATCGAATGCTCCTGCAGCCATACGGCCCGCCATCCCGACTTTGAACGGGCATTGGCCGAGTGGGAGCTGATGCACGGCCAGCCAGCAAGGCCCAAGCGCGTTCGTCGCAGTGCGCCGGCGCTGGCCTTCCCCCCGCAGATGCAGCTCTGTCTCTGAGGCCCTTATGACCCATGCCGCACAGTGCGAAAGGCTGCTCACGGCGCTGTCCAACCGCGCCATGACGGCAGTGGAAATTTTCTAGGAACTCGGCATCTACCGCGCCAGCGCGCGGGTGCACGACCTGCGGGCGGACGGCCATGTCATCCATTCCACCCGCATCACCGTCCACAACAAGTTCGGAGAGCCCTGTCTCGTCGCCCAGTACAGCATCCCGACGAAACAGAAGCTCCTCATTCCGTTGATGCCGGGCCGCGCCCGGTACAGCCACCGCCCAAGCCGCAAGGAGCCCAGCGCGTGAACGACAAGACCTCAGATGACCGCGCACAGCGCGCGATCCCCGCCATGACCGGAGCCGTCAATCTGCTCAACAAGCTGCTAGGCAGCGGCGACATCAAGGCGAGCCACAAGGCCCGCTTGCGCACCGTCCTGGCGTACATCACGGACATGCAGCAGCGCGAGAGTGAGCCCCCCCGCAGCGCAGGAGGCGGATTCTCGCGCTCGGTTTGAGGCGTGGGCGGTTGCGCAGAATGGCCCGAGCAGGAGCGCGCGTGATGGGCGAGTTTCACATCAGTAAGGCACTCGTGATAGCCCTGCGCAGGCTGGCTCACGGACAGAAAGGGTTGGATGAGGAGGCGTACCGCGCGCACGTGCGGGCAGTTGGGTGCGAAAGCACTCTCGACCTCACGCGGGAGCAGCACCAAGCACTGCTGCAGCGCCTGTTCGCGCTTCCGGATAGACAGGCCAGCGCGCGGCAATGAATGCCACGACCGACCAGGGGGACGCCTACGGGTTCAAAGCCCGCTGGAT
The DNA here is from genome assembly GCF_052871705.1 of Stenotrophomonas sp. LARHCG68. Classification (NCBI taxonomy): domain Bacteria; kingdom Pseudomonadati; phylum Pseudomonadota; class Gammaproteobacteria; order Lysobacterales; family Lysobacteraceae; genus Stenotrophomonas; species Stenotrophomonas sp. LARHCG68. The sequence goes on from NZ_JBIXJV010000002.1 coordinate 329,661, forward strand.
GGCAGAGAAAAACCGCGAGGCCGCAGATGCAGCGCGCGTCGCTTACAACTTCCCGCCCTCAGTACGAGAGGAACGGGTGAACTACTACCTGGCCGAGGCTGACCGATGGGATGCCTTGGCCGATCAAGGCCAGCAAGGAGACACCCCATGACCAACACCACTACCGTCTTCCTGCTACTGGCAGAGTTCGGGACCGGACACATCCCCTTGGAGAAGTGCTGCCATCACTTCGGCATGAAGCCAGAAGAAGCGAACCGGCGCGCTTCGCGCCAGTCGCTCCCAGTCCCGGTCTTCCGGCTTGGCAGCCAGAAGTCGCCATGGCTGGTAGCTGTAGACGACCTCGCCGCGTTCATCGACTCCCGCCGGCGCGAAGCTTCGAAGAACTGGCAGCGGACTCACCTAGTCTAGCTCGGCCCGAGAAGCCCCAATGAGGTCTACATCACCGATAGTGGGATAGACTACAAAGCTCGGTAAAATCATGCTAAGCCCCCGGAAATTCAGATACTAAATGGCTTTTATCACACCACTCAGATATCCGGGAGGCAAAGGTCGCCTTGGCCATTGGCTCGCAGACGTCGTGCGAGCCAACGGCCTTACTGGCGGTGAGTACATCGAGCCATATGCAGGTGGTGCAGGTGCTGCCTTGTATCTGCTCCAGCAGGATCTGGTGGCGAGGATCCATATCAACGACATAGACCCGATCATCTACACCTTTTGGCAGTGCGCTGTCGATGACTCAAAGAGACTTGCGGATATGGTCAGAGCCGCGACCGTCACGATTGCAGCGCGCGAAACCGCAAAGCAGATTGTCAGAAACTTCGAAGGCCACGAGCCGCTTCAAGTAGCGTACTCAGCATTTCTTCTCAATCGTACAAGCCGGTCCGGCATTCTGCGCGGGGGCCCAATCGGCGGGCGAACTCAAGCTGGAAAGTACAAACTTGATGCGCGGTTCAATCGTGACGGGCTAGCGCAACGAATCGAAGCTATAGGAAGCTATCGCAAGAGAATCAAGGTAACCAATATCGACGCTCTTGATCTTCTTTCTGAGCCCACGAGAAGAAAGAAACGACTGACTTATTGCGACCCACCTTATTATGTGAAAGGAAAGCAGCTTTACACTAATTACTACCACGAGGCCGATCATAGGAAAGTGGCGGATCAAGTATTAAGGCTAAAAACACCATGGATTGTCACCTACGACGATCACCCCGATATTGTCAGCTTGTACGAATGCGCTTCCTCGTTGCGATTTCAACTTCACTACTCAACCCATATGAAGCGACCAAAGGCGACGGAATTGATGTTTCACGGCAATCTAAAGCTGCCGGTCAATCCGTACCTTCACCGTTGACGGGAGCACTCGCTGTAGGAAAGAGATCCAACTGGTAAGCGGAATTTGTGAGCTTAAATCTCACACGTTGATCTGCGCCGGAGCGCTGGAGCAGCACCTCAAATCTCATTGGATGACTATGACCCAGCTGCGTCGCGAGATCGAAAGACTGTCGGGCGAGCTTGAATTCAGTAGCGTAAGCCGGCATGGAGAAAGTGAGCAGGCGCTCGAGATCACCGCCTTGTGCCCTCTTGTCGATGTTGACTCCTGGATCATATGACGGCAGAGAACTTACCTCTCGTATCACTGCTCCTGACTTAGGACCAGTGACGAGCTCACCGCTAGTTGGAGTAGATAAACGAGTATTCAGGAGCATGACGCCCTCTCGAAACCCTCCACGCTTCTTCTTCTTCGCGTCTCTTAGCGCCTCAACCTCAGATCGTGCCAACCCGAGTGCATCTTCCAAGGCATGAAGAACTTCAATTACGTCCGCGATTTCCTCACTCATGGCCTCGGTGCTCTTGGCATCCATGACCTCAAAGGCTTCTTCCACCAATTTGTTCTTGAGTGCAGCCAATAGGGCTTCACCCTCTAGCTTTGCGACCTCTGCCGACTCGCCATGTGCTTCGATCTTTTCAGGAATTTTATCCCTGACAAGTTTATTAAACTCGATCGTTTCGTCATCGGTGGCGAAGGCATCAACACAAACCACGCCGATTCCGTCTCTCTTAAGTGTGTAATACACGTGCGAAAGAAGACCGCCGCGAAGCTCGACTATATAGCCATTCTCTTTTGCCACGGCGGATAGTCGTTCAATGAACTTCTGATCTCGAACAATGCCAGTCTCCTCTGGCTCGATTGCGATTCTTGTTGCCCCGCCAGCACCCCTTGCAATCAATTCATCAAGATCAGCAGAAGTCTTTATCGTCCGCGTCTCACCCGGTTTAGTTGCTCTCGAGATCTCGGACGAGACTCCAGCTTCCTGCACTGGAGTCCAGGGCTCGTGATACCAGGGCAGCACCTGATCAGCCTGCACTTGGTCAACTAGACCTATGAACCACATAACCACGACCGGATGCTGAGCCTCAATAGCAATACGCCGCGAGGTGTGTGCAATCTCTCTGACCCAACCATTCTTCCCTACGCTCGAACCCCAATCGTGGGGATTCGCAACCGAATGAATCACCCATTTTCCGCTAGCATCTGGCGCAATGAACTTTTCTTTATATCGCTCCCTTTGCCCCACAATGCGAACGCTTTCGCCGGGTTTTTTGCTGTCGTTGACGTCAGCCACGTCAACATCGAAAACATCGAAAACATCGAAAACATCGTGAGGAAAATAGTACAGCCCCTCTGGAATACCCCACAGTGATTCAATGCGCACTCGTCGGCGATCAGGGTATGCCAAGCACCATGCAGACGAAACGGCCGGCAGAAAATGATGGCCTATCAGAGCCAGGCCTGCATCCTCGACATTAATTTCTGAAAGGCGCTCGGGAAGCACCTCAAGCAACCAGCTCTTCGCCTCTTCACTCGAGCGCAGTTCGTCGCTTCGCGGAAGCATTTGACGTTTTTCAGCAGGGATGCCGGTCCCATCCGTCCGAAGAACCAACGGAGCTTTACACAACAGTTTCAGATCGTGCTCGAGATCCTCTGTGATCTCAGACCGAAGAACTAGCGCCTTTATTAGACTCTGATCGTTCAAAATGAAGAAGGGCGGCATCGCATACCCTAGATCCCTATATACCCTCGCATTCTTCAATTTCCCATAGTTGGAAAAATCTGGTGCCGAAGCTTTCCTAAAGCAACGAAGACCAGCTAGATCACCAACTTCCGAAACATATTTCTTTGCTAGATCGCTGGGTACGACGCCAGCCAAATCTTTGGCTTCTTCACATTGGACGATCCAGATTCGCAAGCCGTCCCACACCCACTCCAAATGTAAGCGCCGAATTCCCGCCCAAGCAGCCACGCCCCTCAATACGCGATATAGGTTTGCCCTCAAGTCACAAGCTAGCGGCGCCCCCCCATCCTCGACTGATCTCCAACGCCTTACCGCAACCGAGCCTGACTCGGCCAAGTGCCCCAAACTTGGCTCTATTTCGGCCACCCAATCTCTCGACTTCCTTGCAATTCGGCGTTCATTCGAGAGATGTCCTTTTGCTTGGGTACGGATCTTCCTCTGGATAATGAAGTGAACCTTCTGCAACTTTCTCGCTTCTTTTAAAGCATCAGATTCCAGTAGCCTCCCCAACACCTCAACAATAGTCTCGATACGGGCTTCTTCGCTGCAAAGTGCGCCACGTTCATCGATGCCCTCTTTCGTTCCACTTGACCTAACGTAAAGGGGTTCCCTCGCGTCGAGGCCAGCAAACTGCGCTGCTTTGACGAGCCTATTTTCGTCGGGCAACACCCCATCTTCTATGCAAAAAAAAGGAGGCACCCATTCGACAGGGAGCGGCAGCAAACCATAGGCCTTAACCCCGATCAGCTCGGACGTGAGACTATCGGCAGCGCACTCACAATCCTGGGCAGCACCCACAACATAAACAGAAGATCGGCCGATTCCTCCCATATGCAGACGCTAAGATCTCTTCTGTGAGGGATGCGCACCAAATAAGGTCTCCGCAACTTCCTGCATCTTCCCCGACGCCCTGTCCGCGAAGTAGCCGACAATGAAACCCAGCGCAACAAACGAAGAGCTGGAACCAGCCGAAGAAGTCGCGAAGCCGAATATCCCGGCATCTGTCAATGCGCCGGTAGCGAGTGCTAGTCCAGCCGAAAGAAGCGGGGAGGTGTAGCGCCAAATTGCACGATCCTGATTCCAGTATCCTCGGGCTACAACCTTGTACAAGTACTTGAGCCCGAACATGGAGCCGCCGAGCAAACCTGAAAAGAACATGTACATGTATTTTCTAAGAGTACCCGGGCCACATCCCTCGCAGGTGCTCTGAACAAAATCAATAATGCCACCATGCCATGTCACGAGAAGCCCAATCAGGGCTAGCATGATGATACAAACTACGAAAACACTCTCAATGAGTATGAGCTTCCGAGCAGTTTTATCGGGATATCTAGTCTCCCAATGAAATCGCTCGCGCTCGTCATCATTCAGGACCTCATCTTCCGGGCCTGGTGCAACGGACCCTTCATCTCGTCGGCCTCGCTGCTTGCCGACCTTCATTCGCTCTTGCAGCAAACTCTTCCGTCGCCTTGGACGAACCTTCCCTGGCAATGTCACGACTTAGGCCACCCGTGAAATCAAGCCTACGTCATGACTCAACGAGATCGCCGTGCTGGCAGCGATCTCAAGTCGAGGGAATTCCTTGTAGTCATACTCATCAGGGCATCCCAAATGAGATGCAATAATTCTCCGGAAGAATTGCGATCTACCTGCCTGCAAAGTGGTTACGAGGCCAGTGGTTTCCCTACCGTTGTACCGGTCAGCCACGAAGAGGTATTCATTACCTCCTACTACTTGAGCCAGATCAGCTAGTCGAACCGTGTCCCAAGCTAAACTCGAATCGGCTTCGACTGCAGCGTCAGCGAGAGCGAAAGAGAGCGGCACCAAATGGAGATGCGCGTGTGCGGTTCCACAGCTCGTCGCCGAATCGGCAGCTATACTGCCATGCTCGAATGCAAGAACCGGTCCGTACATGCTCTCAATGCGACTAACAGCTGCTTCCACGAACTTGTAGAAATCCGCATTCTCAAGATGGTCGACCAAGTTGTAGCTGTGCTTCTTGGGCACGATTAGTGACCAACCAGGAACAAGAGCACCAATGGACGCTATTGCGTAGTAGTGGTCATCTTCCAGCCACGGCTTATCAACCAGCGAAGCCGTGGAGGCCTTAGCGCCAATTGAGCAAAAGCGACATGCGTCGGTCATGTGAACACTGGACATAGCAACCTCCTAGTACAACTAGATCATAGTATCCATTAGGACATCCACATAGCGCCACCTGCGTTGCCAATGCGCAGCGCTACCAGCGGTGGCACAGCAATGCTACAAGGCCCCAATGTACCGACTTAAACTATTGATTTACATAAATATAGATACAGCGTCAATCCAGTCCATCATCGGGGCGACGGACAGGCGCAGCGAGGCGGCATAGCGTTGCGTGTCGCGGGCGGACGGCGCGGGGGACGGGTTTTCGGCTTGCTCGGTTACGGCCATCGGGGAATCACGTCGTGGTCTGGCGCGGCGGCGTGGGCACCGGCCGATCCGTTCAGGTGGCGGGACGGCCGGGGCCAGCCGCTCTTACGTTGGCGGGGCACAGTGGCATGCGGACAACCTCCGCTGTCTGATCCCGCCCTTGTCGCAAGAGCCCCGCCGTGTCCGCCGATGCTTCCTCCGTTCCCCGCTCCGAGCTGCTGGCTGGCCTGTCCGAGGCCCAGCGCGACAGCATCCTGGCGCAGATGCGTCGGCTGGCGCTGCGCAAGGGCGACCACCTGGTGCGGCAGGGCGATACGGCCGACCACGTGTACTACGTGGTACGGGGCCGCTTCGAGGTGCTGCTGGACGGCCGCCACCTGGTGGCCGAGATCGGCGCGGGCGAACCGGTCGGCGAGATCGCCTTCTTCGGCGGGCTGACCCGCACCGCCGACGTGGTGGCCAGCCGCGACTCGGAGGTGCTGGAACTCAGCCGCGAGAGCTTCGACCGCTTGTCCGCGGCGCAGCCGGACTTCACCCAGTCCATCCTGCGCACGCTGGGACGGCGGCTGGCGGCGACCACCTCGGCCGCCGCAACCCTGGCCCCACGCACCGCCGATGCGATCGGCCTGTGCCCGGCCGGTGGCGCACCGGTACCCGAAGCCCTGGTCGCGCAGCTGCTGCAGGCGCTGCGCGACAACGTGCCACGGGTGACCGTGCTGCGCGCGCATGACCTGCCCGCCGGGCTGGAGACCGCCGACGAGCAGCAGCTGTCGCGCTGGCTGGGCTTGCAGGAGTCGGACGGCGGCAAGCTGCTGCTGGTCGCCGGTGACGGCCATGCCGGCTGGGACCGCGTGGCATTGCGCCACTGCGACCAGCTGCTGCTGTGCGGCCGGCTGGACGAGGCCCGCCAGGACACCGTGCCGTTGGGCACGCTGGAAGCCTATGCGTTGCCGCTGTTCCGCCCGCGCCAGGTCGGCCTGCTGCTGTGGCGCGAACATGCCAGCGAGCCCATCGCCGGCACCGCACATTGGCTGCAGCAGCGCCTGCTGCACCTGCACCACCATGTCGCCCTGGACAGCCCCGCGCACCTCGGCCGCGTCGCGCGCCTGCTCAGCGGCCATGCGCTGGGCGCGGTCCTTGGCGGTGGCGGCGCGCTGGGGGCCGGCCACATCGGTACGTTGCGGGCGCTGAGCGAAGCCGGCGTGGAACTGGACATCATCGGCGGCACTTCGATCGGCTCGGTGGTCGCGCGCGCCTATGCCGCCGGTGACGATGCCGCGCGGATGATGGCCGACTACGACCAGTTCTTCCTGCAGCGCAAGGCGCTGGGCCGCTTCACCCTGCCCTGGTACAGCCTGCTCGACCACCGCCACCTGGATGCCTGCATGCACGACCAGCTGGGCGACTCACGGCTGGAAGACCTGCCGATCAACTGCTTCGCGGTGGGTGCCAACCTGTCCACCAACGAGTTGGAGGTGGTGCGCCACGGCCTGACCCGCGATGCACTGCGCATCTCCACCGCCATCCCCGTCGCGCTGCCGCCGTGGATCAGCGCGCAGGGCCACGTCCTGGTCGACGGCGGGGTGATGAACAACGTGCCGGTGTCGGTGATGCGCGCGATCAAGAGCGGCCCCAACCTGATCTCGATGCTGTCCTCCGACGACGAGTGGCGCGTCAGCAGCGCCTACGCGCAGGTGCCCTCGCGGCTGTCGTTGGCCTGGCAGCTGCTGACTGGCCGACGCAAGGGCGATGACTTCCCGCGCATCGGCGTGGTGGCCGCGCGCTCGATGCAGATCACCTCCGGGCGCATGCTGCGCGGTGCCGGGCGTGGCAACGACCTGCTGCTCAAGCCGCCGACGGTGCCGGGCATGGGCCTGCTGAACTTCAAGCTGGGCCGTGCGCAGGAGCAGGCCGGCTACGAATACACGCGCCGATTGCTGGACCGCATCGATGGGCTGGTTGGCCTGCGCGCCTGGCAGCGCGGCGAAACGGTACCGGCGCTGGAGGAGTAAGGGCGCGCTCAGGGCAGCGCGGGCACCCAGGCCAGCAGCCCCAACCAGATGAACTTGCACACCACGTGCAGCAACTGGTCGACGTTGTAGCTGATGCGATGGCCGCATTTCAGGTCATCGATCAGCATGTGGCTCAGCGCTTCCAGCACGCCCAGCACGATGCTGCCGGTGATCACGCCTACCGCACCGCCGTGGATCACCGCATGCGCGCCCAGTGCCTGGTACCACGGCACACCGGGGACCGGCGCGAAACGGTTCTTGGCCTTGGCCAGGAACTCGCCCTGCAGCGGGTAGTCGGCCAATGCGTGGCCGACGATCAACAGGGTCAAGGTCTGCAGCAGTGCGTGGGAATCCATTGGCAACCTGCCTCGGGCTGAAGGTGGAGTCTGGCACTACTTGGAGGTGGCCGTGAAGATGCCATCCCACCCCTCGGGTGGTTGGTCCAGCAGGTGCTCGAGGCGTTGCGCGTACAGCGCGTGCAGGGCCTGCAACGGCCGTGCCGCCGGCGCGTCGCCCAGTGCCTGCAACAGCACCCGCGCCTGCTGGAAATCCCCCTGCCGGTAGCTGGTCAACATGGCCGCGTGGTGCCGGGCCAGCGCCAGGAAGGCAGCGTCGGCCGCGTGGCGGGCATCGCCCAGCAGCGCATGCAGCACCACCGGCTCGACGCGCCCCACCACACGCACGCGGTCGACCTCGACGAAGGCCAGGTCCGCGGCCTGCGCGCGCACCGCCTCGGTCACCAGCACGGTGACGCCGTAGAACTTGGTCAGGCCTTCCACGCGCGAGGCCAGGTTGACCGTGTCGCCGATGGCCGAATACGAGAAGCGCTGCTGCGAGCCCAGGTTGCCGACGCAGGCATCGCCACAATGCAGGCCGACGCCGATGCGGAGCGCGCTGTCGCGGGTCCGGTTGAGTGCGGCCACCGCATCGGCCATGCCCAGGGCGGCCAGGCAGGCCTTGCGCGGATGGTCGGCGATATCCACCGGGGCGTTCCAGAACGCCATGATGGCGTCGCCGATGTACTTGTCGATGGTGGCCTCGTGCGCCAGCAGTACATCGGTCATCGGCGTGAGGTAGTGGTTGAGCAGCGCGGTGAGCGCGTCGGGGCTGAGCTGCTCCGACAACGTGGTGAAGCCGCGGATGTCGGAGAACAGCACCGTGATCTGCCGGGTCTGGCCGCCGAGCTGCAACGCCTGCGCATCCTGTGACAGGCGCTCGACCAGGGCCGGCGACAGGTAGCGTGCGAACGCGGTGCGCACGAAGCGTTTCTCGCGGTTACCCAGGAACAACAACGCCGGCATCATGGTCAGGAACACCACCAGCAGGCATAGCAGGCCAGGCAGCGGATCGAGCAGCATCGCGTGGCTGCGGTAGGCCCACCACGCGCCGCCGAACACGCCGCCCACCAGCACCAGCAGTGCCAGCGACGACAGCACCGGCCGCCCCAGGCGCAGCACTGCGAGCAACAGCAGCGTAGCGACCACCGCCGCCAGCACCTCGGCACCGCGTGCCCAGTCCGGGCGTTGCAGGAACTGCTGGTTCAACGCCTGGTCGATCAGCTCGGCATGCACGTTGACACCCGGTTCTGCCGCGACGCGCGGCGTGGCGACGATGTCGCGCAGGCCGATCGCCGAGGTGCCGATCAACACGATGCGGCCCTCGACCTTGTCGGCCAGTGCGGCGCCATCGTCCTGCAACAGCTGCCAGGCCGGGATCACGGTCATGTGCGGCATGCCGGAGAAATGCACGCGGAAGCGGCCATCGGCCATGACCGGAAGCTCCAGCACCCCGACCCGTACCGAGGTCATCGCCACCGGGCCAGCCCCCACCTCCCCGCTCGCGTCGCTGGAGCGCAGCGTCAGCCCCGATGCGCCCTGGGCGACGCGCAGGGCCTCCACGCCGAGGCCCGGGTACACCTGGCCGGCCGCGACCGCGGCCAGCGGCAAGGTGCGGATGATGTTGTCGCGCGCCGGCGGGAACGAGAAGCTGCCGATACCGCTGGCCGCGTCGGTCAGCGCCGGCAGGTTCGGCAAGCCACCGCGTGTGGCATCCAGGTAATCACGCGGGTCACTGCCGGCAAACGACAGGCCTGCCACCGGCGGCAGTAGCGTGCGCCCGCCTTCGTCTGACAGCGCCACGCCCATCACCACCGGATTGCGTGCGATGGACGCGGCGAACAACGCGTCGTTGTCCAGTACCGCCCCGGCCGGAACCTGCACTTCGATGCCCTGCGCACGCAGCCGTTGCAGCTGCGGGCCGAGCGAGGTGCGGTCCGGCTCGGTGAACACCATGTCGAAGGCGATGGCGGCCGCGCCCATGCCACCGAGCACATCCACCGCCTGGCCGATGCGGTCACGCGGCCATGGCCATTGGCCGATGCGCTGCAGCGAGGCTTCGTCGATGTCGATCACCACCACGCCCGGGTCGGCGGTGGCCGCCCGGGGAGCGGCGCGCTGGAACGCGTCGAAGACCAGGTCGGCCAGGCGCGAGAAGCCGTCGCGGAAGGTGATGTCCAACGTCAACGCGAGCAGCAGCATGGCCACGCCGGCCAGCAGCAGCCGGAATCGGCGTGGGCGTTCACCAGAGTACGGGCGCGTGGCCAGAACGGGCGACCTCAAAGGCCGTTGGGCGGCGCATCGCCGGTCTTGTCACCGGCGAAGACGCCGCTGGCCGACCAGCTGCCATCGCTGCCCCAGAACGTGCCCAGCATCGCCGCCGCCGGATCGGTGCCGTCACTGGCGAAACCAGCCGAATACTCGCCGTAGAAACCGCTGTTGGCATCCATGCCGAGCGAGCCGCTGAACGCCCCGTCCGGCATGCCGGACATGAGCTGGTCCAGGTTGAGTGCGTTGTCGCCGAAGCTGCGCCCATCGAAGTTGGCGATCTGCAGGCTGCCGGTGCCGCTGCCGAAATCCACCGTGGCGGTGAAGTCACCGGTCACGCCGGTGGTGACCACGCCGTTGTCCGACACGCTGCCGATCGCGGTGCCCGCATAGCTGGCGATGACGTCGGTCGGCAGTTCGGCCAGCGGCGTGAGCTGGCCGATGATCCAGTAGCCGTTCTGGGCCGAGTAGGTGGTGCCATTGGCCGCCACGTCCGCCGACCACTGCCCCCAGCTCAGGTAGTCGCAATCGCACAGGGCGTTGCTGTCACCGACCACCTGTGCGTCACCCTCGCCGGTGGTCACCCCATAACTCAGGTCGTGCAGGTAGTCCCCGCTGCCGGTGAACGCTGCCCCTTCCCAGGTCCGCGGGGCGATGCGCGCTGTCACCGTGCCGCCATCCGGGTCGAACTGGAATTCGGCGCTGCCCGGCTGCAACGGCGAGCCGCCACCGAGGCCGCCGGCAAAGCCCTGCAGGCTGCCGGAGAAGGTTCGGGTTGGGGCGGGATCCACAGGATCTACCGGATCTACCGGATCTACCGGATCTACCGGATCTACGGGATCCACGGGATCTACGGGATCCACGGGATCTACGGGATCCACGGGATCCACGGGGTCCACGGGGTCCACGGGGTCCACGGGGTCCACGGGATCCACGGGATCTACGGGATCTACGGGATCTACGGGATCTACGGGATCCACAGGATCCACGGGATCTACGGGATCTACGGGATCTACAGGATCTACAGGATCTACAGGATCTACGGGATCTACAGGATCTACAGGATCTACGGGATCCACAGGATCTACGGGATCTACGGGATCTACAGGATCCACCGGCGGCCGCTGTTCGATGCCTGTCTCGATCAGGGACTGGCCCACGCTGGTGGCCGGTGCAGCGGTGGGCAGTACAAGCAGTGCCAGCAGCGGATCGACCCCCGGCACACCCAGCTCCGGTGCCATCGGGCCGCCGCTGAAGCCGGCCATGTGATTGGGTTGTGCGTCCAGCCCGCCGGTGAGCTGGCTGCCCGCCGGTGCCGCCGGCAGTGCAGCCGCCGGGTCCACGGGCATGCCCATCACCGGAAGCAGCGTGGCGCCCATGCCGTTGGATGCGAACGAGGTCCCCGGCTGGTGCAACGCGACCGGCGTGCCCTGGTTGGGTGCGAACGTGGCACCGATACCGAACTCGAAATCGCCGCGGGCGCTGCCGGCACAGCCGGCCGGCGCGTCATCCACGCACAGCCCGAGGATGCCGCCACGGATGCCCGCCACGCCAACCGGTGTCTTCACCGTCACGCCATCGGCGCTCTTGGAAGCGGCGCCGCCGATGAAGCGCATGACCCCGCGCGACATGCTGCCGGCCAGGCGGGCCGTGCCCTTGTCGGGGTCGTACACGAAGTGGTCGATCACCAGCGACGAGCGCGGCCCGATGGTGAAGCTGGAACCGTCCACCAGCAGCACCTGCACCACGCCCTTCGCGTCGGTCTGGAAACGCTGGTCGCGCACCACGTTGTCCCCCAGCCGCACCACCTGCAGCGGCGCGTTGCCGGAGCGGCTGCGCGCATCGGGCGCGACTGCCGCGGCCACGCCCACTTTCTCGGCATGCGCCACCGCCGACGCACCAAGCGCCAGGCCAATCGCCACTACCAGGGGAAGGGAAATACGCATGCCCATGTCCTCAGAACGCCTGAACCAGCGAAACGCCCGCGAAGCGATTGCGGTAATCGCGCAGGTCGTAGTTCGAGCTCACCCGGCGATAGCCGGCATACACCTGCAGGTCGGTGCCACGGCGCAGCGGGATCGTCTGCATGGCCTGCAGCACCAGGTCGTTGCCGCGCTGGCTGGCCTGCCGGTCAACCGCACGCAGTGGCGCATCGTTCCGGCGTCGCGCCAGCTGCGCGCTCACCGCCAACAACCATGGCTGGCTACGGCTGCCCAGCAGCGCCGGGAAGCGGTAGTTCACCGCGGTGTTGAAGCGCGGCTCCCAATGGCTGTTGGCGTCCACGGCCGCTTCGCGCCGCTCCACGCCGGGACTCAGCAGCAGTTGCCAGTCGTCATCCAGCTGCCGGCTGTAGGTGAAGCTGGCGCGGTAGCGGTCGCCCGAGTAACCGCGCGCACTGGCCATCGCCGGGGCCGGGGTATAACGCTCGTCGCGCCAGTCCAGGTTCGCGGCGATGGCAGCCTCACGCCCGACCGGCCTGCGGAAGCCCAGCGCCAGGCCGGCGGCATGCATGTAGCGCGCATCATCCAGCCAGGTCTGGCCGAGCAATGCGGCGATGGCCACGCGGCCGTTGCGCATGCCCCAGCGGCTGAGCGAAATCTCCGGCCCGACCTGCAGCTCGGCCACGTCGCTGTCCAACCCATGCAGGTCGCGATAGCGGTTGGAGGCCGTGGCAAGGCGTGTGTCGAGCACGTCGCCCTGCGCCGACAGTGGCAGCCGGTAGCGCAGTTGCAGGCCGAACTGGCTGCTGGCATCACCGGCCGCGCGCGAGTCCGGGCTGAGCTCGAAGTCCAGGCCGTTGAGGCTGATCGCATGCCGGTCCGGCGCACCGTTGGCATTGCTTTCCACCCGTGCGCCAAGGCTGACCCGACCGGAGAAGCCACCTTCGCGCTTCTGCTCGCCGTCGATCACCGCCATGTAGCCGCGGATCCGGCGCTGTACCGCATCCGGCGTTTCCGGCAACGCCTGCACCTTCTCGAACAGCTGGCGCGCGCGTGGATAGGCCCCCAGGCGGAAGTACAGCGCGGCCAGTTCCAGCTGCAGCCGCGGCGTACCCGGCCGCTCGATCAGCATGCGCTCGTAGGTGGCGATGGCGGCTTCGTAATCGCCCAGACGCGTGGACAGCACCGCATAGGCAAACCCGGCCTCCAGGTCGGCCGGGTTGTCCAGCACCTGCTGGAACAGTTGCCGGCGTTCGGCTTCCCGCTGCGGCACCTCGGCCGCGGGCACGCTGGCCGGTACGTTGTAAGCACGATGCTGTGCCAGCACGTTCGTTGCCATCCCCGGGCACAACAGGGCCGCCAGCAGCATGAAGCGCGCGCCTCCCCGGCGCGGCTGCATCCCCCCCTTCGTCTGGCGACGCCACTGTCGCTTGCCCGTTGCCCTGACCACGTCGCTCTCCTGCCCCTGCGCAGACCGCCATGGCTGCAGCCGGCGGCCACTCTACGCAGGCCCCGTAAGACCCCCGGCACGACCATCGCTAGAATCCCCTCTCCCCCAGCCGGCCATCGCCATGAACGCCTATGCACTGCTCGCCTGCGCCATCGCGCTGGAAGTGGCTGCCACCTCCCTGCTCAAGGCCTCCGATGGCATGACCCGGCTCTGGCCCACGCTGGGTGCGCTGTTCGGCTATGGGGTGTGCTTCTGGTTGCTGTCGATGGTGATGAAGACCGTGCCCACCGGCATCGCCTATGCCATCTGGTCCGGGGTGGGGATCGTGCTGATCTCGCTGATTGGCCTGTTCGTGTTCAAGCAGAAACTGGACCTGCCGGCGCTGATCGGCATCGGGTTGATCTGCGCCGGCGTGGTGGTGATCAACGTGTTCTCGCACTCCACCGCACACTGAATGCCGCCCGGCACGGCAGCGCCTGCGGCCGGGGCGAACACACGTGCGTGGCGCGCTTCCGGCAGCCGCCGCCTTGCATGGAAACCATCGCTTGACCGCGCGCGCGGTCCGGCCTATTTTGTGCGCGCCTCAGGTATTCATCCCTCTATCCGCATGAAGGGATGAATTTAAACGGGAATCCGGTGAAGCGGCCTCGTGCCGCCATTCCGGAGCTGCCCCGCAGCGGTGAATGGAAACAACCGCCGTCATCCAGCACTGGGTTCATCCCCGGGAAGCGACGGCCAGTAGGTGGGCACCCCGGTGCCCGTGTCCATCAGCCCGAATACCGGCCTTGGCCGGGGGACCTGCCGTCCCTCGATTCGACCTGGAGCCTCCGCGGGGAGACGGCCGGTACCGATGCCCTGCCTCGCCGCGGGCCGGTCCGCCGTGTCCCCGCCATGAATCCGGTTCGCCCGCGGGGGCGAAGGTCGCTGGCGTGGCGGACGTGGCTGCAAGGCCGCGCACGATGCGCGGTTCCTTCGTTCCTCAATGCCCAATGCAATGAGGACACTGACATGACTATCGTTACCAACCTGGGGTTCCCCCGGATCGGCGCGCGCCGCGAACTCAAGCACGCGCTGGAAAGCTGTTGGCGCGGCGAGACCGATGCCGCGCAACTGCAGGCGACCGCCGCTGAACTACGTGCCCGCCACTGGCGGCTGCAACGCGATGCCGGCGTCGACGTACCGCCGAGCAACGACTTCAGCCTGTACGACCAGGTGCTCGACACCGCGGTGCTGTTCGATGCCATCCCGCAGCGTTACCGGGCACTGGCGCAGCGCGCGCCGCTGGACGGCTACTTCGCCATGGCACGCGGCCTGCAGCGCGACGGCGTGGACCTGCACGCGCTGGAGATGACCAAGTGGTTCGACACCAACTACCACTACCTGGTGCCCGAACTCACCCAGGACCAGGCCTTCACGCTGCAAGCCGACAAGCCGTTGAGCGAGTACCGCGAAGCCCGGGCACTGGGCATCGAGACCCGGCCGGTGCTGCTGGGCCCGGTGAGCTTCCTGCGGCTGTCCAAGGCCACCGACGGCAGCGATACGCTGGCCCTGCTTGATCGCCTGCTGCCGGTGTACGCGCAACTGCTGGCCGAACTGAAGGACGCCGGTGCGGCATGGGTGCAGCTGGACGAGCCGGTACTGGTGCAGGACCTGGACGACACTGCCCGCGCCGCCTTCGACCGCGCCTACCGTTATCTGGCCGATGTGCCGCGCCCACAGCTGCTGCTGGCCACCTACTTCGGTGCGCTGGATGACAACCTTGCGCTGGCCACGTCGCTGCCGGTCGATGGCCTGCACGTGGACCTGGTGCGTGCGCCGGAGCAGCTCGACGCCGTGCTGCGTGCCCTGCCGGCCACGCGCGTCCTGTCGCTGGGGCTGGTCAACGGCCGCAACATCTGGCGCGCCGCGCTGGACAATGCGCTGATCCTGGCGCGTTACGCCCTGGGCCATCGGGGACCGGACACGCTGTGGCTGGCACCCTCGTGCTCGCTGCTGCATTGCCCGGTGGACCTTGGCCAGGAGAAGAAGCTCGATGCCGAGCTGCGCAGTTGGCTGGCGTTCTCGCGGCAGAAGCTGCAGGAACTGCGCGTGCTGGCCGATGCCCTGGACGGCAAGGCCTCGGCGGAGGCGGCGCTGGACCAGGCACGTGCGGCCATCGAATCGCGCCGCCACTCGCCACGTGTGCACAACCCGGCGGTGAAGACACGCGTGGCCGCGCTGACCGCCACCGATGCCGCCCGCGCCACACCGCACGTACAGCGCCAGCTGCAGCAGGCACAGGCGCTGCGCCTGCCCGCGTTCCCGACCACCACCATCGGCTCGTTCCCGCAGACCCAGGACGTGCGCCTGGCCCGCGCGCGGAACAAGTCCGGCAAGCTCTCCGATGCCGACTACGATGCCTTCCTCGCCGAGCAGACCGCGCATTGTGTGCGCGTGCAGGAACAGATCGGCCTGGACGTGCTGGTGCACGGCGAGTTCGAGCGCAACGACATGGTCGAGTACTTCGGCGAACAGCTCGATGGCTTCGCCTTCACCGGCAATGGCTGGGTGCAGAGCTACGGCTCGCGCTGCGTGAAACCGCCGGTGATCTTCGGCGACGTCAGCCGGCCGGCGCCGATGACGGTGCGCTGGTCGCGGTACGCGCAATCGCTCACCGACAAGCCGATGAAGGGCATGTTGACCGGGCCGGTGACGGTGCTGCAGTGGTCGTTCGTGCGTGATGACCAGTCGCGCGCCGATACCTGCACGCAGATCGCGCTGGCGCTGCGCGATGAGGTGAACGACCTGGAGGCGGCCGGCATCCGTGCCATCCAGATCGACGAGCCGGCCCTGCGCGAAGGCCTGCCGCTGCGGCGCGCGCAATGGCAGGACTACCTGGACTGGGCGGTGCGTGCCTTCCGCATCAGCGCCAGCGGCGTGGCCGATGCCACCCAGATCCACACCCACATGTGCTACGCGCAGTTCAACGACATCATCGAAGCGGTGGCCGCCCTGGACGCGGACGTGATCTCGATCGAGACCTCGCGCTCGCGCATGGAACTGCTGGATGCGTTCGCGCGTTTCGACTACCCCAACCAGATCGGCCCGGGCGTGTACGACATCCATTCCCCGCGCGTGCCCGATAGCGCCGAGATGGTGGAACTGCTGCGCAAGGCCAGCGACGTGCTGCCCCCGGGCAAGTTGTGGGTGAACCCGGACTGCGGCCTGAAGACCCGCGGCTGGCCGGAGACCCGGGCCGCGCTGGAAGCGATGGTGGGTGCCGCTCGCACGCTGCGCGGGGAAGTGGCCGCGTAAGGCTGCAACGCGCCGTGCTCGGGTAGATCACCGCAGATGCTGCGTCTGCCCCCTCCCTTTCGCGTAGCGAAGGGGAGGGTTGGGGAGGGGGGCCTTTCGCCGCGATGGCGCGCGTTGCTGCTCACGCCGAAGCAACGGCAACGTCCAACCCCTCCCCCGCCCTCCCCTTGCCTTCGGCAAAGGGAGGGAGTGTTCCGCGTGCACTGGCAAATCACCGCAAGCCCCGCTTTTCCCCCTCCCTTTCGCGCAGCGAAGGGGAGGGTTGGGGAGGGGTGCCTTCGCCCCGGAAAGTCCACCTCGTTGCGCCACCGCATCCCACCACCGCGCCGGGCAGGAATTCCCTGGTCATGCCCTGCCATGCCCCACCGCTTAAACTGTCGCCACTCCCGCGTCAGGAAACAGTCGATGTACGCAGCCGATGTAGCGTTGCTGGTGGTGGACCTGCAGCCCGATTTCATGCCCGGCGGTGCCCTGCCCTGCCAGCAGGGCGATGCCGTCGTTCCCGGGATCGCCGCGCTGCTGGCGTCGCGCCACTACCGCACGGTGGTCGCCACCCAGGACTGGCACCCGGCCGACCACGTTTCCTTCGCCAGCCAGCATGCCGGGCGTGCGCCGTTCGAGGTGATCGACCTGCATGGCCAGGCGCAGACGCTGTGGCCGGACCATTGCGTGCAGGGCAGCCCGGGGGCCGCGCTGGACCCGCGCGTGGGCTGGGACGTGGCCGACCTGATCCTGCGCAAGGGCACCGACCAGCAGGTGGATTCGTACAGCGCCTTCCGCGAGAACCATGGCCCACGCGGTGACCGCCCGGCGACCGGGCTGGCCGGCTGGCTGCACGAGCGCGGCATCACCGAGGTCCATGTCTGTGGCCTGGCGCGTGACTACTGCGTGCTGTGGAGCGCGCAGGACGCGGCGATCAGCGGCTTCCGCGTACGTTTCCTGTGGGAACTGACCCGGCCGGTGTCCTCGGCCAACGACGCGGCCACGCGGATCGCGCTGGTCGAAGGCGGGATTGAAGTAGTGGGATAAGCCTCTGCAGGAGCGGCCTTGGCCGCGAAGCCGGGCCGCCTTCCCGACAACGTGTAGCCCCCCTCCCCCAGCCCTCCCCTTCGCTGCGCGAAAGGGAGGGTGCACGACAAAGCTCCCTCTCCCCCGTCATTCGCTTCGCTGCGCGAAAGGGAGAGCAGATCAGCGGAACACCACCGTGCGGTGCCCGTTGAGCAGGATGCGGTGCTCCACGTGACGCCGCACCGCGCGTGCCAGCACCAGCGATTCGGTATCGCTGCCCAGCTGTACCAGGTCACGCGGCGTCATCGCATGGTCCACGCGCGCCACGTCCTGCTCGATGATCGGGCCTTCGTCCAGGTCGGAGGTCACGTAGTGCGCGGTGGCGCCGATGATCTTGACCCCGCGCGCATGCGCCTGGTGGTACGGCTGGGCGCCCTTGAAGCTGGGCAGGAAGCTGTGGTGGATGTTGATCGCCCGCCCGGCCAGCGCCTGGCACAGGCGCGGCGACAGGATCTGCATGTAGCGCGCCAGCACCACCAGGTCGATGCGCTCGCGTTCGACCAGATCGATGATCTGCTGCTCCTGCTGCGCGCGGTTGTCCGCGCTGACCGGCAGATGATGGAACGGCACCCCGTAGGAACCGGCCAGGCCGGCGAAGTCGGTGTGGTTGGAAGCCACCGCGGCGATGTCCACCTTCAACTGGCGGCTGTGGGTGCGGAACAGCAGGTCGTTGAGGCAATGGCCCTGCTTGCTGACCAGCACCAGCAAGCGCGCACGACGACGGGCATCATGCAGTTCCCACTGCATCGCGAACGCCTCCCCCAGCGCCTGCAGGCGTGCACGCACGGACGGCACATCGCCGGCATTGCTCATGTCAAAGTGCACGCGCAGGAAGAACCGGCCACTTTCCTCGTCACCGAACTGCTGCGCATCCAGGATGTTGCAACCCGCCTCGAACAGCAGGCCGGACACGCGGTAGACGATGCCGGTGCGATCCGGGCAGGACAGGGTCAGGATGAAATCAGGGCGCATGGCCAGCAACACGGCGGGGGACCGCGCAAGGTAACCGCTCCGGCAGCAGCCCGGCAAAACCGGTTGCAGCTGACACGGTCGCTGCCACCGGCAGCGGAACCGTCGACGAACGCGAACCCGCCAGTCTGGCCGGCCCCGCCACGGCCAGCTAGATGGCTCGGGCTTGGCGCTTTATAAAGAAATACTTGGCAATCCCCCCGGAAAATGCGCGCCGGCATGAACATCCTCCAGTCCCTCCGCAGTTTCATCCGCACCGCCGATGCCGGCAGCCTGGCCGCCGCCGCACGCACCCTGGGCATCAGCCCGGCCGCGGTGGGCCAGAACATCGCCCGCCTGGAAGCCCACCTGGGCGTGCGCCTGCTCAACCGCACCACCCGCCAGCTGGCCCTCACCGAACGTGGCGCGCTGTACCTGGCGCAGGTGCGCCATATCGAGCGCGACCTGCAGCGTGCACAGGCAGCCGTCACCGACCCGGATGCCACGCCGGCCGGCCGGCTGCGCATCGCCAGCAGCGCCGCCTTCGGCCGGCATGTCCTCGCGTCCCTGTTGCCAGCGCTGCAGCAGCGCTATCCACGCCTTGCGATCGAGCTGCTGCTGACCGACCGCAGCGTCGACCATGCACACGAGGACGTGGACGTGAGCTTCCGCATCGAAACCCAATTGGAGGAAGGCCTGGTGGCGCGCCCCGTCGCGCAGGTGCCGTTCGTGTTCTGCGCGTCACCGGCCTATCTTGCCGATGCGGGAACACCGCGCTCGCCGGAAGACCTGCGCGAGCACCGTTGCCTGCTGTTCCGCCATCCGCTGGACGGGCGCTACCTGCGCTGGGGCTTCACCCGCGACGGCCTGCATTTCGACGCCGACGTGCAGCCGGCGCTGGTCAGCGACGACATCGACGCGCTCGCCGAGATGGCTGCCAACGGGGGCGGCATCACCCGCCTGGCCGCCTTCGTCGCCGCGCCCTACCTGGCGCGCGGAGAGCTGCAGCCGCTGTTCACCGCCCCGGGCGGCGACGAGGCCCGTGCTGCTCCGGCACCGATGCGGTTGTTCCTGTGCGTCAGCGACCGGCGCGACCTCACGCCGAAGATCAGGACGCTGCTGCAGCATGTGGTCGATGCCCTGCCCCCCGCGTGGCGAGTGGACATCGACCACCCGTAGTGCCAGGCCACGCCCGGCCGGGGTCAATCGCAGCGGCCGACGTCGAACAGGCCGCGGGCTTCATGCGGCTCGCAGCGCAGGTACTGCGGCGAGGCGCTGATATGCGTGCCCAGGGCGGCGGCGGCGTGCCACGGCCAGCGCGGGTCGTAGAGGATCCCGCGGGCGAGGCCGATGGCGTCGGCACGGCCGTCGACCAGGATCGCCTCGGCCTGGGCCGGCTCGGTGATCAGGCCCACCGCGATCACCGGCGTGCCGATCTGCGCCTTGATCGCCTCGGCGGCCGGCACCTGGTAGCCCGGGCCCACCGGGATCTGCTGGCGCGGGTCCAGTCCACCGCTGGAAACATGCAGGAAATGGTTGCCACGTGCTTCCAGTGCCTTGGCCAGCGCGATGCTCTGCTCGACGTCCCAGCCGCCATCGACCCAGTCGGTCGCCGAGATGCGCACGCCCACGGCGACCGTGGCCGGCACCGCCGCACGCACGGCATCGAACACCCGCAGCAGCAGGCGCATGCGGTTCTCCAGCGAACCGCCGTATTCATCGGTGCGGTGGTTGCTCAACGGCGACAGGAACTGGTGCAGCAGGTAGCCATGCGCGGCATGCAGCTCGATCAGGTCCAGGCCCAGGCGCACCGAACGGCGGGCCGCCGCGGCGAACGCCTCGACCACGCCATCGATGCCGGCTGCATCCAGTGCCTGCGGGGTCGGCTCACCCTCCAGGAACGGCAACGCCGAGGGGGCCAGCACCTGCCAGCCATGTTCCTGGTCCGGCGCGATCGCCCGGCCCCCGTCCCACGGCCGGGCGGTGGACGCCTTGCGCCCGGCGTGGGCCAGCTGCACGCCGATCGGCATCTTCGACCAGCGCCGTACCGAGGCCAGCACCTTGCCCAGCGCGGCTTCGGTGGCCTCGTCCCACAGGCCCAGGTCGGCCCAGCTGATGCGCCCTTCCGGCAGCACGGCGGTGGCTTCGAGGATCAGCAGGCCGGCACCGGACTGTGCCAGCTGGCCCAGGTGGATGGTGTGCCAATCACTGGCCTGGCCATCCTCGGCCGAGTACTGGCACATCGGCGCGATGACGATGCGGTTGGAAAGCGACAGCGGGCCCAGCGACAGGGGCGAGAACAGGTGGCTCACGGGAAGATCCGCAAAAAGTGGGGAACGCACATTGCACGCCCCCGCCGGACCCGATTCAACCGGCGTGGTGGATCACTGCGTCTTGGTCCCGTCGAGCAGGAACCCCAGCGCCTGCGCGCAGGGCATCTGCACCTTCAGCGACAGCAGGTGATCGGCGCGGGTGCGGCCCAGGTTCACCGCCGCGATCGGCAGGCCGGCCTTGGCGGCGGCATCGACGAAACGGAACCCGGAATAGACCATCAACGATGACCCCACCACCAGTACTGCATCGGACTGCTGCAGGTGCGCCTGCACCGCCGCCACGCGTTCGCGCGGCACGTTCTCGCCGAAGAACACCACGTCCGGCTTGAGCAGGCCGCCGCAGTGCTCGCAGTCCGGCACCTGGAAGGCACTGAAGTCGGTTTCCAGGTCGGCATCGCCGTCCGGCGCCATGCCGGCGTCGAGCCGGTCCCAGCCGGGGTTGGCGGCGAGCAGGCGCACCTGCAGCCGTTCACGCGACGAACGCGCTTCGCAGGCCATGCAGCGCACCTGGTCCAGCCGCCCGTGCAGGTCGATCACGGTCTGGCTGCCGGCACGCTGGTGCAGACAGTCCACGTTCTGGGTGAGCAGCAGTTCCACCCGGCCATCGGCTTCCAGTGCCGCCAGCGCGTGGTGGGTGGTGTTGGGCCGGGCCAGGCCGAAGCGTGGCCAACCGAGCAGGCTGCGGGCCCAGTAACGCTGCCGCGTCGCCGCCTCGCCCATGAAGGCCTGGAACGTCACCGGCGGGGTGCGTTTCCACTGGCCGTCGGCATCGCGGTAATCAGGGATGCCCGAGTCGGTGCTGCAGCCGGCGCCGGTCACCACCAGCAGGCGCCGGTGCCGGGCGATGAACTCCGGCAGTTCGGCCACCAGTGCGGGGGACAGGCCACCCAGCGGCGGTGGGGACGAGGTGGTCATCGCAACCGGGTCACAGCGGCGGCAGGGACGGCACGCTGGTCGGATGACCCTCGGCGTCGAGCGCGATCATCACGAAGGTACCCTTGGTGCACAGCTCGCGGGCACCGGTGAGCAGGTCCTCGGTCACCAGCTCCACCTCCACGTGCATCGAGCTGCGGCCCACGCGCACCACGCGGCCGATGGTTTCCACCATCTGGCCGATGCGGATCGGCAGCTTGAAGTCGACCTGGTCCGAGCGCGCGGTGACCACGGTGCGGCGCGAATAGCGGGCGGCGGCGAGGAAGGCCGCCTTGTCCATCCATGCCAGCGCCTGGCCACCGAACAGCGTGCCCATGTGGTTGGTGTGGTTCGGGAAAACGATCTCGGCCATGCGTACTTCAACGGGCGGATCGGTCTGCGGGATCGGAGTCATGGGACGTCGGCAATGGGGGAATGCCGGGATGATACGCCGCACGGGCTGTGCGGCTGGTGTACGCCGATCACATCGGCTTCGCGGCCAAGGCCGCTCCTACGCGGCGATCCCGGCTTCGCCCTCGACTGCAATCCGAAAACAAGAACACCCCGGGCGTTCGCACCGGGGTGTCAGGTACTACCAGCATGCGACGATCAGAACGCTTCGTCGAAGGACACCTCGCCCTGCACGCCAACCTGGTAGGCCGAGACGCGGCGCTCGAAGAAGTTGGTCAGCTCCTGCACGTCCTGCAGCTCCATGAACGGCAGCGGGTTGCGCACGTTGTACTTCTTGGCCATGCCCAACTTGGCGAAGTGCTGGTCGGCGCAGTGCTGCAGGTACTGGCGCATGTCGCGGGTGGAGATGCCGGCCACGCCGCCGGACAGCACGTCCTCGGCGAACTGCACTTCGCACTCGATGGCTTCCTCCAGCATTTCGTAGACCTGCTGTTCCATCCTGGCGTCGAACAGGTCCGGCTCCTCGGCGCGGATGGTGCGCACGCACTCGAAGGCGAACTCCATGTGGCAGCTCTCGTCGCGGAACACCCAGTTGGTGCCCGATGCCAGGCCCGGCAGCAGGCCACGCGAACGGAAGTAGTACACGTAGGCGAACGCGGCGAAGAAGAACAGGCCCTCGATGCACGCGGCGAAGCAGATCTGGTTGAGCAGGAACTGGCGGCGCTCCTCGCGCGTCTCGATCCGCTTCAGGCCCTGGATGGAGTCGATCCACTTGAAGCAGAAGTCGGCCTTCTTCTTGATCGAATCGATGTTCTCCACCGCGGCGAACGCCTTGAAGCGCTCCTCCGGGTCCGGCAGGTAGTTGTCCAGCAGGGTCAGGTAGAACTGCACGTGCAGCGCTTCCTCGTACAACTGGCGCGACAGGTACATGCGCGCTTCCGGCGCATTGAGGTGCTGGTACAGGTTCAGCACCAGGTTGTTGGAGACGATCGAGTCACCGGTGGCGAAGAACGCGACCAGGCGGTGGATCAGGTGGCGGTCGGCCGGCGTCATCTTGTGGTGCAGGTCGGTGATGTCGATCTGGAAGTTGATCTCCTCCACCGTCCAGCTGTTCTTGATGGCGTTGCGGTACATCTCGTAGAAGTCCGGGTAACGCATCGGGCGCAGGGTCAGCTCGAAGCCGGGGTCGAGCAGCATCTGGTTGGGTTTCTTGGACATGGGAAATCTCGTTTGCGCTTCTCCGCAGGGAGAAGCTGGCGCGTGGCGCCGGATGAGGGTTGGCTCTTCGAGGTTCAGGGCTGCTTGCTCAGCAGTGCCCTCACCCCAACCCCCGCTTCGCGCCCCGGCCCTTGCACGAGTGCAAGGGCGTTCGATGGGCCGCGAACCGGTGGTTCGCAAAACGGCCCCTCTCACCCCGCAAGCGGGAGAGGGGCTTGAGCGGTGCTTACTGGCAGGCTTCGCAGGCTTCCGGGTTTTCCAGCGAGCAGGCGACGGCTTCCACCGGCGTGTAGGCGCTGACCGTGGTCTTGGCGATCTTGGTCGCCGGGCGCGAACGCAGGTAATAGGTGGTCTTGATGCCCTTCTTCCACGCGTACATGTACATGGACGACATCGCGCCGATGTTCGGGCTTTCCATGAACAGGTTGAGCGAGGCGGACTGGTCGATGAACGCGCCGCGGTCGGCGGCCATGTCGATCAGCGAGCGCATCGGCAGCTCCCACGCGGTGCGGTACACCTCGCGCAGCGTTTCCGGGATCTGCTGCAGGTTGCGGATCGAGCCATCGGCGAGCTTGATCGCATCGCGCATTTCGTCGGTCCACAGGCCCAGCTGCTTCAGCTCGCCGACCAGGTAGCGGTTGATCTGCAGGAAGTCGCCGGACAGCGTCTCGCGCTTGAACAGGTTGGACACCTGCGGTTCCACGCACTCGTAGCAACCGGCGATGGAAGCGATGGTGGCGGTCGGGGCGATGGCGATGATCAGCGAGTTGCGCAGGCCGTGCTGCTTGATGCGCGCGCGCAGGTCGTCCCAGCGCGCGGTGTCTTCCGGCACCACGTTCCAGGCGTCGAACTGCAGCTCGCCGTGGGCGGCGCGGGTATCGTTGAACGAGGGGTGCCTGCCACGCTCGGTGGCTAGCTCGCACGAGGTTTCCAGCGCGTGGAAGTAGATGGTCTCGGCGATCTTCCTGGACAGCGCGCGGGCCGGCTCCGAATCGAAGGCCAGGCGCTTGCGGAAGAACACGTCCTGCAGGCCCATGCAGCCCAGGCCGACCGGACGCCAGCGCAGGTTGCCGCGGCGGGCGGTCTCGATCGGGTAGAAGTTCAGGTCGATCACGCGGTCGAGCTGGCGCACGGCCAGGCGCACGGTCTCGGCCAGCTTCTCGAAATCGAAGTCACCGTGCTCGTCGAAGTGGTTGCCCAGGTTGATCGAGCCTAGGTTGCACACCGCGGTCTCGTCGTTGGAGCAGACCTCCAGGATCTCGGTGCACAGGTTGGACAGGTGGATGACGTTGCCCGGGCGCAGGGTCTGGTTGCTGGCCAGGTTGCACTTGTCCTTGAAGGTCATCCAGCCGTTGCCGGTCTCGGCCAAGGTGCGCATCATCCGGCCATACAGCTTGCGGGCGTTGATGGTGCGCACGGCCTTGCCCTGCGCCTCGGCCTGCAGGTAGGCCTGCTCGAAGGCCGGGCCGTACAGGTCGGTGAATTCCGGCACCACGCGCGGGTCGAACAGCGACCATTCCTGGTCGGCCTCCACGCGCTGCATGAACAGGTCCGGCACCCAGTTGGCCAGGTTGAGGTTGTGGGTGCGGCGCGATTCGTCGCCGGCGTTGTCACGCAGCTCCAGGAAGTCCTCGATGTCGGCGTGCCAGGTTTCCAGGTACACGCAGGCCGCGCCCTTGCGCTTGCCCCCCTGGTTGACCGCCGCGACCGAGGAATCCAGCGTCTTCAGCCACGGCACGATGCCGTTGGAGTGGCCGTTGGTGGACCGGATCAGCGAGCCGCGCGCACGCACGCGGGTGTAGCTCACGCCGATGCCGCCGCTGAACTTGGACAGCTGGGCGATGTCGCCGTACTTGGCGTAGATGGACTCGAGCGAATCCTGCGGCGAGTCCAGCAGGAAGCACGAGGACAGCTGCTCGTGGCTGGTGCCGGCGTTGAACAGGGTCGGGCTGGACGGCAGGTAGTCCAGGCTGCCCAGGCGCTGGTACAGCGCCAGTGCCTCGGGCACGTCCTCGCTCAGCGCGCTGGAGATGCGCAGGAAGAACTGCTGCGGGGTCTCGATGACCTTGCGCGAATGCGGGTGGCGCAGCAGGTAGCGGTCGTACAGCGTGCGCAGGCCGAAGTAATCGAAGTTCAGGTCGTACTCGGGGTTGATCGCATCGTTGAGCTTGCGCGCGTTGATCTGCACGAAGTTCAGCAGGCGGTCGTTGATCAGGCCCACTTCGTGGCCGCGCCCCACCGACTGCGAGAACGCGTGGATTTCCTGGCCGGACACTTCCTTGGCGATGAAGTTGGCCAGCAGGCGCGCGGCCAGCCGTCCGTACTCCGGCTCCTCGCCGATCAGCAGCGCGGCGGTGCGGATGGACAGCTCGTCCAGTTCCTGGGTGGTGGCGCCGTTGTACAGGCCGGAGATGGTGCGGGTGGCCACGCGCATCGGGTCGACCGAATGCAGCCCTTCGCAGCAGCGCTGGATCGCGCGGACGATCTTGTTCAGGTCCACCGGCTCGGTGTTGCCATTGCGCTTGGTCACGCTCATGGCGGTGGCGGTGGGCGGCGGGGTCAGTTCAAAGCCGGCCTCGGCCGGGGCGACTTCGGTAGCGGAAGTGGTCACGACGGTGTGTCCTTCATGGCGTGGTGCACGGGGTGCCTGCCCTCGCAGGAACCGGGGCCGGTGCGGGTCGTGAGCATGGAAGGGCGGCGTCGCAGCGGCCGCGACGGCATCGACCCGGGGGTCGGCGTCAGCAGCACCACGTCACCAGCCGTCTTCCCCTCGAAGACACCGCAGCCGGCACCGCGCGGTGTGCTTCGCGCGGCTGTCGGCAGGTCTTCGGACTCATGGGCATGAAGGCGGGGGCCTTCTCCTACTCCGCCGCTTCCCAAGGCCGCTGCCTCAGTGCTGTGTGGCGGGGTCGTTCCCAATTACCGCTGCGGGGCAGTGCCGGACTGGCCTGAAGGCGTCACCGGCTTCCCTTTGAATCCAGCGGGGAGCAAACCCGCCGGAACCGACGACCCACAAGATAGTGGGGGTATATGACAGGGTCAACACGAAATGTTGTGAAATTTCGCCAAGCCTTGTGGCACAAGGGCTGCGCCGCAACTGTCCGGATAATCACGATCCGAACTGTCTGAATCGACTGCGCAGTCAAGGGGTTTGACGGATTTCTTTGTGCGGAAATCAGTTGTTCCGATGGCGTGAAAATCACGTCCCGCCGTCAGGCGTGACTTTCGACCGGGGCCAACCTGCCGCCAAGTCGCGAAGCTGGCGTCACCCCAAGGACGACATCGCCATGCGCACCGCTGCCCTCGCCACCCTGCTGCTCCTGCTCCCCGTCGCCGGCCACGCCGCCACGGTGAACGCCCCCTCTCTCTCGGCCGACCAATGCGGCGTGGAAACCGACTACGACGTGCTGGTCGATGGCGGCGGCATCTGGCTGCGACGCGACACGCAGGCGCTGCGCGAGATCGTCTTCCACGACGGCGAGCTGAGCATCGATGGCCGGATGCAGCCGGTCTCGGCGGCCGATGCCCAGCGCCTGCGGGCGCTGGAAAACGGCGTGCGCCAGTTGATGCCAGCGGTCACCGGGATCGCCACCGAGTCGGTGGGCATCACCTTCGATGCGCTGGACGCGGTGTACGAGACGCTGACCGGCGACGCCAACTCGCGCAAGGTACGCAAGCTGCGGCGCGAGGCCGAGGACTTCGTGGCCCATACCATCGGCCGCGGGCGCTGGGAACAGGACGCCTTCGACGAGGGCTTCGAGCAACGCGTGGAAGCCGCCGCCGAGTCGTTGGCCGGCTCGATGGCGCGCAGCGTGTTGTGGACGGTGTTCACCGGCGGCTCGGACCGCCTGGACAAGCGCGCCGACAAGCTCGATGCGGAAATGGAACAACGCCTGGAAGCGCGCACGCAGGTGCTGGAACGGCATGCGCAATCGCTCTGCAACCAGGTACTGGCGCTGGACCGGCTGCAATCGGCGCTGGAATTCCGCTACAACGGCCAGCCGCTGCAGATGATGCGCGTCACCGGCGATGCCACCGCCGCCGTGCACGAGCGGGAAGCCGGCAACAGCATCCCGCTGCCGTAAGCGCGACCGTGGTGCCTGCCATTGGCTTGGCAGCCAAAGCCGCGCCCATCGTAGCGCGGCGACGCCTTCCTCCGGATCAGCCCTTGGGCAACCGCGCCAGCTCCTCGCGGACCAGGCGCACCACCAGCTGGTCCAGCGTGTCGACCGAAGAGTTGCTCACGTCATGCGTGGTCTGGGTGCCGGCACCGCTGGCCGGGTCGGCGGCGTCCTTGTAGGTCAGGAAGATGAAACGCCCGCCGGTGTACTGCGCGATCTGGCGTTGCACGATCTCGCCGGTGGTGTCCTGGCCGGACGCGGCCACGCTGAACACCTTGATGCCCTTGCCCAGCGCCGCCAACGCGGTCTGGTCATAGCGCGGCGGGGCGTAGTCCATGTGCGGCGGCGCATCGGCCAAGGACACCAGCACGCGGGTGGTCGACGGGCCGCGCCAGCTCAACGACTGCACCGCGTGGTTGAACGCCTCGTTCATGGCCTCGGGATAGTCGCCGCCGCCATTGGCCTGCACGCCATCGAGCACCTGCTGGAACGCGTCGACATTGCCGGTCAGGTCCCAGCCGCGCACGAAGTACTCATCACCGCGATCGCGGTAGGTCACCAGCCCCAGGCAGATGTCCGGGTTGGACGGCAACCGGCTGATGTCGCGCACGATGCCCTGCAGCGAGCCGCGCAGCTTGTCGATCTCATCGCCCATCGAACCGGTGGCATCGACCATGAACACCAGGTCCAGCCGCGCACGAGCCGGCGGCGCGGCGTCAGGCATCACTACCTGCAGCGCGTTCTTCTGCCCACGCTGCAGGGTCGCCTCCACGCTCCGGCCGTCACGGCGCACCTGCACCTGGTAGCGCGGCGTATCGCGGTCATCGAAGGCATTGGGGTGCACCCACACCTGGCCATCGGCATCGGTACGCGCCCACATCCGCGCGCCATTGCCGGCAACGACCGACACCTCCGCATCCGGCACCGGGCGGCCCCGGGTATCCACCACCTGCAGGCGCTGGCGCACGCGGATGTCGCGGCCCAGCTGCGCGGACTCGCCATGACGCTGCAGGAACTGCTGGAACGCCCCGAAGTCGGCGTTGTCGTCGACCACGCCGGCCGTCACCGGCACCTGCGACTGCTGGCGCACCGCGACCTCACTGGCGCGGCCGGCCGGCGCCATCGCCTTTGCCGATGTCCGGTAAGCCGCATCGGCCGCCGGGGCCGAGCGCGGCACGGGTGCCGGCGGGGCCGGGGGCGACGGCGGCATGACCGCCTCGGACACCATCGCCGCTTCGCTCTCGGCGATGGCGTGGCGGCTGCGGCGGGTGTGCTGGACCTGGCCACGATCGGGGTCGGGCACTTCGCTCAGTACCGGGGTGTCGCTGCAGGTGCTGCCTGCCGGCGGCTGGAAGTTGGCGCGTGTTTCGCGCACGCGCTGCACGCCCGGTGCCTGCAGGTCGCCTTCCACCACGGACGACGGTGGCCCGGCGGTGCGCACGGTGGCCAGCACCGGCAAGCCGACCAGCAGGGTGACGGCCGCGGCCAGGGCCGCGGTACGGGCCGGGGACCGCTTCGATGCGTGGGTGTGCTTCATGGCGCTGGCTCCTGTGCCGATGTGGCGTGCGGATACAGGAACGGCCGGGGATGCGGAACGGGGTCAAGCGGTGATGCGCCGTGGCGCCGAGCGTGGCCCGGCACTCCCGGCGGTGCCCTCAATGACGGTGCGGGGTACCGAGGTACTCGGCGCTCTGCATCTCGATCAGGCGGCTGGCGGTGCGCTCGAAGGCGCCGGCCAGGCGGGTGCCCGAATACAACAGCGGCGGCGGATCCTGCGCGGTGCAGACCAGGTTGACCTGGCGGTCGTACAACTCGTCGATCAGGTTGACGAAACGACGCGCCGCGTCTTCGTTCATCCGGTCGAAATGCGGGATGCCGCCGAGCAGCACGGTGTTGAACTCGCGCGCGATCTCGATGTAGTCCGACGGGCCACGCGGCCCCTCGCACAACGCCGGGAAATCGAACCAGACGATGCTCTTGCCGCGCCCACGCACCGGGATCTTGCGGCCTTCGATGGCGATGTTGCCGTTGCGCGGGTCGTCGCTGCCGCTCAGTTCCTTCCAGCGGCCCAGCAGCCATGCATCGCTGTCATCCTCCAGCGGCGCGCGGTACACCGGCGAGCGGGTCAGCGCACGCATGCGGTAGTCCTCGGTGCCTTCGGCGTACAGCTCCACGCAGTACTTCTGCAGCAGCGCGATCGCCGGCAGGAAGCCCTCGCGCTGCAGGCCGTTGAGGTACAGGTTCTCCACCGCGGTGTTGGAGGTGGTCACCAGCGTCACGCCCTCGGCGAACAGGCGCTCCAGCAGGCGCGCCAGCAACATCGCATCGCCGATGTCGGTGACGAAGAACTCGTCCAGCACCAGCACGCGCAGGTTGTTGCGCCACTCCTGGGCGATCTTGGCCAGCGGGTCGCTCTGGCCCTGGTGCTCGCGCAGGCGCTCGTGGATGCCACGCATGAAGCGGTGGAAGTGGGTGCGGTACTTCTGCTCGATCGGCAGGCCGTCGTAGAGCAGGTCGACCAGGAAGGTCTTGCCGCGGCCCACGCCACCCCAGAAGTACAGGCCCTTGACCGGCTCGGGCTTCTTCCAGAAGGCGGACAGGCGGTCCAGCCAGCCGTCCTGCGCCGAATCCACCAGCGCCTCGTGGATGCGGTCCAGCTCGGCCAGCGCCGCATGCTGGGCCGGGTCATCACGCCAGTCGCCGCGGGCCACGCCGGCGGCGTAGCGTTGTGAGGGGGTCAGTGCGTCCATGCGGTCAGCTGCTGCTGTCGGGCAGCCAGCGCCGCACTTCATGCTGGATCGCGCCACGCAGGTCGATCAGCTTGCGATGGAAGAAATGCGAGGTGTCGGGCATGCGCACCAGCTGCGGCGGGTTGTCCAGCGACGCCAGCCACTGGTAGACCGCCTGCGCGTCGACCACTTCGTCGGCCTCGCCCTGCACCACCAGCCAGTTCGACGGCGGCTGCACCTGGCTGAAATCCCAGGTCCTGCGGCCCACCGGCGGGGCGATCGAGATCAGGGCCTGCGGCTGCAGCGCACCGGCCGCGCGCAACGACACGTAGGCGCCAAAACTGAAACCGGCCAGCCACAGCGTGGCGTCCGGCCGCTGGCTGCGCACCCAGTGCGCCACCGCGCGCAGGTCATCGCCTTCGCCTTCGCCATTGTCGTAGACGCCGGCCGATGCGCCGACACTGCGGAAGTTGAAACGCACGGTGGTGATGCCCAGGTCGCGCAGCGCGCGCGAGACCATGGTGACCACCTTGTTGTGCATGCTGCCGCCTTCGATCGAGAGCGGGTGGCAGATGACGGCGATGACCGGCCGCGGCGCGGCGTCGCCATCGGGCAGGTCGACGGCGACCTCCAGCGGCCCGGCCGGGCCTTCCAGGGTCAGCGTCGCCGATTCGTGGGGGAATGGGGGCGTTTGCATGCAGCCATAATACCGGCCCCGACCGGCGGCATCACCGCCGTGGTCTTCACGGTAGCCGAAACAATGCATTTCCTGTTCCTGAGCGTGGCCTGCAGCGTGCTGGTGTCGGTGTTGCTGAAACTAGCGCCACGCCGCGGCATCGACATCGCCCAGGCCGTGACCTGGAACTACCTGGCCGCCAGCGTGTTGTCGCTGCTGGTGCTCAAGCCTTCCCTGCAATCGCTGCAGGGCGGGCAGACGCCATGGCTGGCCCTGCTGGGTTTGGCGGTGGCGCTGCCCGGCATCTTCCTGGTGCTGGCGCGGGCGGTGCGGCAGGCCGGCATCGTGCGCAGCGACGTGGCGCAGCGGCTGTCGCTGCTGCTGTCATTGACCGCGGCGTTCGTGTGGTTCGGCGAACAGGCCAACGGCTGGAAGCTGGCCGGGTTGGCGCTGGGGCTGCTGGCCATCGTCGGGGTGAGCGCACGCAACGGCGATGCGACGACGCCGACCGGTTCGAGCTGGGGCTGGCTGCTGGGCGTGTGGGCCGGCTTCGCGCTGGTGGACATCCTGCTCAAGCAGGTCGCCGCCGCCGGCACCCCGTCGACCTCGGCGCTGCTGGTGAGCTTCGGCATCGCCTTCGTGCTGATGCTCGCCTGGCAGCTGCAACGCCACTTCACCGGCGCCTCGCGATTGGATGCCCGCAATCTGGCCTATGGCCTGCTGCTGGGTGCGATCAACTTCGGCAACATCCTGTTCTACGTGCGTGCGCACCAGGCATTGCCGCACAGCCCGGCGACGATCTTCGCCGGGATGAACATCGGCGTGGTGTGCCTGGGCGCACTGGTGGGCGTGTGGGTGTTCGGCGAGAAGACCAGCGTGCTCAACCGCGTGGGCCTGCTGCTGGCGGTGGCGGCGATTGGCTTGATCGCGCGCGGGACGCTGTAGTGCCTCTTTCCGCGGTGAGGCTTCAACCGCAACGGCAACTGCCCCTCCCCGGCCCTCCCCTGCGCCTTCGGCGCAAGGGAGGGGGCAAAGCCTTTTCCTCCCTTTGCCTCAAGGGAGGGGGCGAAGCCTTTCCCTGCCGTTGCCTCAAGGGAGGGCGGTCTTCGCGTACGGGAACTTACGGCTCGAAGCCCAGCAGCAGCGGATCATGGTCCGAACTGCGCCACGGGCCCGGGACGTTGCGGCCCTGGTAACCGGCCTCGTCGGCTTCATCGGCGTTGGTATGCCACTCCGCAGCGCCCTTCAGGCGCGCTGCCATGCCCGGGCTCAACAAGGCGTGGTCGAGGCGCCCGGTAAGGCCGTTGTAGACATAGCTGTAAGGCTGCTGCACGCCGGCCAGCTTGAAGGCGTCCTGCCAGCCGTCGGCGGCGAGCTGGCGGATCGGGTCTTCCATCGCATAGGCATTGAAGTCGCCCAGCAGCACCGCGTCCTTGCTGCCGCTGCGGGTCGGGTCGGTCTGCAGCCAGGTGTTGAGCAGGCGTGCCGACTCGACGCGGGTGGCGTTCCAGCAGCCCTGCCCATCATTGCGGTCGGCATCGGCACCGCTGGCTTCCGAGCAGCCCTTGGACTTGAAGTGGTTGGCCACCACCACGAACGGCGTGCCCTTGCGGCCCATGCGGAACGCCTGCGCCATCGGCACGCGGCTGCGCTCGCCGAACGGCTCGCGCTCCAGCACCGCCGGCCTGCCGACCGGGCTCACCTTCGAGCGACGGTAGATGATGCCAACGCGGATCGGGTTGTCGCCCGGCCCGTGGCCGGCATCGACGAACGCCCAGTCGCCGTCCCTGCCCTGCCCTTCGTTGATCGCACGCACCAGCTGGTCGATCGCCGAACCGGGGCCGTAGCCGTCGTTCTCCAGTTCCATCAGCGCCGCCACGTCGGCGTTGAGGCTGCGGATGGTGGTGACCAGCTTGGCCTGCTGGGCCGCCTGCTGCTCGGCGGTCCTGGCGCCGCGCAGGGTCGGGTAGCCGCCGCCCTTGCCGTCACCGTTGAAGTAGTTCTCCAGGTTGAACGCCGCGATGCGCAGGCCGCCGGCCACCGTCGGCGGCTGCTGCGGACGCTGCGCCTCGGCGACGGTCAGCGGTGCGGTCAGCTGCAGGCGGATGTCACCATCAAAACGCTGGTCGACGATGCCCTGCACGTCGGTGAGCTGCGCGCCGGTGCGCAGCAGCGTGCCTTCGGCCAGGTACGGCACGCTGCGTGGATCACGCTGGCTGCTGCCATCGTCCAGGCGGATGCGACGGCGGGCGTTGTCGGCGATCACCGCCGCCTGCTCCGGGCTGCCGGCGGCGGCCACTTCGCTGGGCTGCCACAGGCGGCCACCGAAGGCCGCGGTCAGCTCACCGTAACGCGACAGGCCATCCTGGCCGGCCAGGGTCAGCGGCACGGCGATGCGGACCTGCATGCCTTCCAGGGCTTCCCAGTTGGCCGGCACGTCCTGCAGCACGGTCACCGCCGGGGCCGGACGGGCGGCGATGGCGGTGACCTTGTCGGCCTGCAGGGTGGTCAGGCGGTTGTCGCTCTTGCCGGCCGGCAGCTCCTGCACGGTACCGGTGATACGCAGCCACTGCCCGGGCTGCACCGCCTGGTCCTTGGGCAGCTGCACGAACAAACCGTCGGAAGTCCCCGCATCGCCATCGCCGGCGTCCTGCACATAGATGCCACCCAGGCCTTCGCGCAGGTCGGCGCTCACGGCGGCCTCGATGGTGACGGTCTTGCCTTCATGGGCGCTGCGCGCGCCGTTGCCCTGGACCTTGCCGATCGGCAACACCGCCGGCGGGGCGGCCAGCGCGGGACCGGCGCAGGCCAAAGCCAGTGCCAGGGCGAGAAGGGTGGGGGTACGGCGCATGGGCAACTCCGGTTGGCGGCGGCGGGCAAACAAAAAGCGCCGCCCGTCGAGGGCGGCGCCGGATATTGTGCAGCAGCCGATGTGACCGCAAGCCACCGAATCTGGCGGCTTACTTCAGGTTGTCGAGCATCCAGTCCACGGCGGCGTGGATCTGCTCCTCGCTGAGCCCGGCATTGCCGCCCTTCGGCGGCATGATGCCGCCGTCCGGGCCGGTGTAGCCCTCGATGGCGTGCTTGTAGAGGGTGTCCTTGCCCTGCGCCAAGCGGCTGTCCCAGTGCGCGTGGTCCAGCGTCGGCGCCTTGCCCACGCCGGTGGTGTGGCAGGCGGTGCACAGGTTGTCGAAGATCGTCTTGCCGTCGAGGGTGCCGCCATAAGCACCGCTGGCCGAAGCCGCCGCGGCGGCGGCCGCTGCAGCCGCGGCCTGGGCCGAGGCACCGGTCGCACCCGCATACACCGCACCGATCGGCGCGATGCGCTGTTCAACGCGCTTGGCCACGGTGGGCGAGACTTCGGCGGGGATGGAGTGCTGCAGGAAGTACGCGAAGATGATCAGGCCAACCGTGATGACGGCCAGAATGACGATGACGATGGAAAAGCGCTTGAGAAACTCGAGGTCGTAATTCCGCACGTCTCAATACCCCAGGCGAGTAGTCGAAGGACTATGGCTGCCGGCGAGTATAGACCAGCGTTGGGCCGCGCCTGCAACGGGTTGGCGGCCTCAATGAATGCGGCAACGCACCATCCCAGCGGCCTCAACGCGGCGCTGCGGCACCGGCTGCACGCAGGCACAGCGCACCGATCGCATCGACCAGATGTTCGCCATCGCGCAGGCCATCGCGGCTGGGGGCGACGGGCCCGACCAGTGCCTCGGTGAAGGCACCGACGATGCAGGCCGCGCTCACGTCCAGGTCCTGCGGCGGCAACTCGCCGGCATGCACGCCGTCGGCAAGGATGCGCTTGAACACGTCACCGAACAGGCGCCGGCAACGGATGCGCTCGGCCTCCACTTCCGGATCCACCGGCTCGGCGATGAAGGCATAGGCCAGCCACGGCCCGGCCATCGCGCGGCGCACGAACGAGGCCACCGCCGCGTGCAGGCGCTGTGGCGCCGGACGGCTTTCATCGGCGATGGCCGACAGGATCGCCAGCTCATGCTCCACCGCCGCGGTCAGCACCTCGACGAACAGCTCCGCCTTGGACGGGAAGTGGCGGTAGATCAACCCGGTGGAGACCCCGGCCTCGGCCGCCACGGCAGTGACCGGTGCATTGCGGTAGCCGCCGGCCGCGACCAGTCGCCGGGCGGCCGCCAGGATCGCCTCGCGGTTGCCGGCGAGGCGCTTTTCCATCAATTCCGAGCGTTTGTAGGCCATGGAGTGATTCTAAGTTCAATTTTTGAATTTGTATTCACTTTTTCACGAAGACCGGCTAGGCTGCGCGCAAACGCCCGTGCGGACGGCCGCAGCCGTCACCCCCACCCCGGAGCGCCCCCTCGCCTGGTTGTACTGGAGCCGCCCCATGCACGTCCCCACCCTGTCCTTCGATCTCGGCGAAGAGATCGACATGCTGCGCGAAAGCGTGGCCCAGTTCGCCGCCGCGCACATCGCCCCGTTGGCCGCGGAAGCCGACGCCACCAATCACTTCCCCAACCCGCTCTGGCGCCAGCTTGGCGAGCAGGGCCTGCTCGGCATGACCGTGGAAGAGGAGTACGGCGGCACCGGCATGGGCTACCTGGCGCATGTGGTGGCGATGGAGGAAATCTCGCGCGCCTCCGGCGGCATTGGCCTGTCCTACGGCGCGCATTCCAACCTGTGCCTCAACCAGCTGCGCAAGAACGCCAGCCAGGCACAGAAGCAGAACTACCTGCCCAGGCTGTGCAGCGGCGAACACGTCGGCGCACTGGCGATGAGCGAGCCGGGTGCCGGCTCGGACGTGGTGTCGATGAAGCTGCGCGCCGACAAGCGCGGCGACCACTACGTGCTCAACGGCAACAAGATGTGGATCACCAACGGCCCGGATGCGGACGTGCTGATCGTCTATGCCAAGACCGACATCAACGCCGGTTCACGTGGCATCACCGCCTTCATCATCGAGAAGGGCATGAAGGGCTTCTCCACCGCGCAGAAGCTGGACAAGCTGGGCATGCGTTCGTCCAACACCTGCGAGCTGGTGTTCCAGGACTGCGAAGTGCCGGTGGAGAACGTGCTGGGTGAGGTGGGCGGCGGCGTGAAAGTGCTGATGTCCGGGCTGGACTACGAGCGCGTGGTGCTGTCCGGTGGCCCCCTGGGCCTGATGGCCGCGGCGCTGGACGTGGTGCTGCCGTACGTGCACGAGCGCAAGCAGTTCGGCGAGGCGATCGGCACGTTCCAGCTGATCCAGGCCAAGCTGGCCGACATGTATGTCGGCTTCAATGCCTGCCGGGCATACGTCTATGCGGTGGCCAAGGCCTGCGACCAAGGCCGCACCACGCGCCAGGACGCCGCCGGCGCGATCCTGTACTCGGCCGAGAAGGCAACCTGGGCCGCTGGCGAGGCGATCCAGATCCTCGGCGGCAATGGCTACATCAACGAGTACCCGACCGGCCGTTTGTGGCGTGATGCCAAGTTGTACGAGATCGGCGCCGGCACGTCGGAGATCCGCCGCATGCTGATCGGGCGTGAGTTGTTCCAGAAGACCGCATGATGCCGCTTGAGCCCCTCTCACGTTCACGGGAGAGGGGTTGGGGTGAGGGGAAGCTCCGAGCACGCGGACTCAACGTCCGAAGAGCCCCCTCATCCGCCCCTTCGGGGCACCTTCTCCCGCGTGCGGGAGAAGGGAAGCAACCGCCCTGCTCCCGCCTCGGCGAGCCCGGGCATGCTCCAGAACCTCCAGGATTCCGCCGCCATGACCACCCTTACCTCCCAGCTGCAACCCGGCAGCGACAGCTTCGAAGCCAACCGTGCTGCCATGCAGGCGCAGGTTGACGATCTGCGCGCCACGCTGGAAGCCACCGCACGCGGTGGCAGCGACGCGGCGCGGGCCAAGCACACCGCGCGCGGCAAGCTGCTGGTGCGCGAGCGCATCGATGCGCTGCTCGACCCCGGCAGCCCGTTCCTGGAAGTCGCGCCGCTGGCCGCACATGGCATGTACGACGACCCGGTGCCCGGCGCCGGCATGGTCGCCGGTATCGGCCGCGTGTCCGGGGTGGAGTGCCTGATCGTGGCCAACGATGCCACCGTCAAAGGCGGCACCTACTACCCGGTCACGGTGAAGAAACACCTGCGCGCGCAGGAGATCGCGCAGCAGAACCGCCTGCCCTGCATCTACCTGGTCGACTCCGGCGGCGCGTTCCTGCCGCTGCAGGACGAGGTGTTCCCGGACCGCGACCATTTCGGCCGCATTTTCTACAACCAGGCCAACCTGTCGGCACAGGGCATCCCGCAGATCGCCTGCGTGATGGGCAGCTGCACCGCCGGCGGCGCGTATGTGCCGGCGATGAGCGACGAGACGGTCATCGTCAAGGAACAGGGCACCATCTTCCTCGGCGGTCCGCCACTGGTGAAGGCCGCCACCGGCGAGGTGGTCAGCGCCGAGGAACTGGGCGGTGCCGATGTGCACACACGCATTTCCGGCGTCGCCGACCACATGGCCGACAACGACCTGCAGGCGCTGGCGCGGGTACGCGCCATCATCGCCAGCCTCAATTGGCGCAAGCCCGCGCCGGGCGTTGCGCTGCAGGACGATGAAGCACCGCTGTTCGATGCGCATGAGCTGTACGGCGTGATCCCCAGCGATACACGCAAGCCTTATGACGTGCGCGAAGTGATCATGCGCGTGGTCGATGGCTCGCGCTTCGACGAGTTCAAGCCGCGCTACGGCAACACGCTGGTCACCGGGTTCGCGCACGTGCATGGCCATCCGGTCGGCATCATCGCCAACAACGGCATCCTGTTCTCGGAGTCGGCGCTGAAGGGCGCGCACTTCATCGAGCTGTGCTGCCAGCGCAATATCCCGCTGGTGTTCCTGCAGAACATCACCGGCTTCATGGTCGGCCGCAAGTACGAACACGGCGGCATCGCCAAAGACGGCGCCAAGCTGGTGATGGCCGTGGCCAACGCGCGTGTACCGAGGTACACCGTCGTGATCGGCGGCTCGTTCGGCGCCGGCAACTACGGCATGTGCGGCCGCGCCTATTCGCCGCATTTTCTGTGGATGTGGCCGAACGCGCGCATCGGCGTGATGGGCGGCGAGCAGGCCGCAAGCGTGTTGGCGACGGTCAAGCGCGACGGCATCGAAGCCAAGGGTGGGCAGTGGTCGGCATCGGAAGAGGATGCATTCAAACAGCCGATCCGCGACCAGTTCGAGCAGCAGGGTCATCCGTACTATGCGAGCGCGCGGTTGTGGGACGACGGCGTGATCGACCCCGCCGATACCCGCCGCGTCCTCGGCCTGGCGCTTGCCGCCAGCCTCAATGCACCTACGCAGGAAACACGCTTCGGCGTGTTCCGCATGTAACGGCGACCGGAGACCTTCCATGTTCAACAAGATCCTGATCGCCAACCGTGGTGAAATCGCCTGCCGCGTCATCAGCACCTGCCGGCGCCTCGGCATCGCCACGGTGGCGGTGTACTCCGATGCGGACCGCAATGCGCGACATGTGCGACTGGCCGACGAGGCGGTACATATCGGCGCCGCGCCTGCAGCAGAAAGCTATCTGCGCGCCGATGTGATTCTCGAGGCGGCGCGCCGCACCGGTGCGCAGGCCATCCACCCGGGCTACGGCTTCCTGTCCGAGAACGCCGGCTTTGCGCGTGCCTGCGCGGACGCAGGCGTGGTGTTCATCGGCCCACCGGCCAGCGCCATCGACGCGATGGGCGACAAGAGCGCGGCCAAGGCATTGATGCAGGCGGCGAATGTGCCGCTGACGCCCGGGTATCACGGCGAGCGACAGGAACCGGACTTCCTGCGTGCGCAGGCCGACGCCATCGGTTATCCGGTGCTGATCAAGGCCAGCGCCGGCGGCGGTGGCAAGGGCATGCGCAAGGTCGAGGCCAGTGCCGACTTCGAGGCCGCCCTGGCCAGCTGCCAGCGTGAGGCGCAGTCGGCGTTCGGCAATGCGCACGTGCTGGTGGAAAAATACGTCGAGCGCCCGCGCCACATTGAAATCCAGGTGTTTGGCGACAGCCAGGGCAACGTGGTGTATCTGTTCGAGCGCGACTGCTCGGTGCAGCGCCGCCACCAGAAGGTGCTGGAGGAAGCTCCTGCTCCCGGCATGACGCCCGAGCGCCGCGCCGCGATGGGCAAGGCCGCGACCGACGCCGCACGTGCGGTGGGCTATGTGGGCGCTGGCACGGTGGAGTTCATCGCCGGGCCGGATGGCGATTTCTATTTCATGGAAATGAACACCCGCCTGCAGGTCGAGCACCCGGTTACCGAGCTGATCACCGGCACCGACCTGGTCGAATGGCAGCTGCGCGTCGCCTTCGGCGAGCCGTTGCCCAGGGCGCAGGAGCAACTGCAGATTCACGGCCATGCGCTGGAAGCCCGGTTGTACGCCGAAGACGCCGACCGCGGTTTCCTGCCGTCCACCGGCACGTTGCGCCACCTGCGCCTTCCGCAGGCCACTGCCCACGTGCGCGTGGACGCTGGCGTCGAGCAGGGCGATGCGATCACCCCGTACTACGACCCGATGATCGCCAAGCTGATCGTCTGGGACGTGGACCGCGACCGCGCCCTGCAGCGCATGCAGCGTGCATTGCTGGACTGCCAGGTGGTCGGGGTGACCACCAACGCCGCGTTCCTGCGCCGGCTGGTGATGACCGGTTCGTTCCGCCATGCCAACCTGGACACCGCGCTGATCGAGCGCGAGCGCGAGGCGCTGGACATCCAGCACAACGCCGCCACGCCCGCCGACTGGGCGGTGGCCGCGGTACTGGTTGCCGGTGAACAAGGTGAGGCGGGTGCCGATGCGTCAGCGTGGGATATCGCCGACGGCTGGCGCCTGACCGGCCCGGCCGCACGTGCGGTCACGCTGGAACACCTGCAACAGCAGCGCACGCTGCGGGTGCGGCGCATGGCCGGCGGTTGGCAGGTACACGACGGTGACGGGCTGCTGCAGGTCCAGGGCCGCACCCACGATGCCGGCTATGCGCTGCAGATCGGCGACCGGCTGCACCGCGGCGACAGCGTGCGTGATGGCAACGCGCTGCACGTCTTCGGTGATGACCGCCAACTGCGCTTCACCGTGCACGACCCGGTCGCCGATGCCGCCGACACCTCCGACCATGGCGGCAGCCTGCTCGCACCGATGCCCGGCCGCGTGGTCACGCTGCTGGTCGCGCCCGGCAGCACCGTCACCCGCGGCACGCCGCTGCTGGTGATGGAGGCGATGAAGATGGAGCACACGCTGCAGGCACCCGCCGATGGTCTCGTGCAGGGCTTCCGTGCCAAGGCCGGCGACCAGGTGGGCGACGGCGCGGTGCTGGTGGATTTCGAGGCCAGCTGAGCCCGGCCCGGCAGGAGGACGGCAGGCAGCCAGCCCCGGCCTCACCACACCGCCCGGTTCGGGTCGAGCTCGGCGATCTCCTGCTGCTCTGCGCGCCAGCCGAAGCCGCCCACGGCAAACGGGCCGGCTTCCATCGGCGGCAACCCGAAGGCCTGCTCCAGTTGCACCTCGTTGATCGCCGCGGTGACGAACGCGCCCAGCCCCAGGTCGGTCGCGCTGAGGTAGAGGGTCTGCGACAGGTGGCCCACGTCCAGCATCAAGGCGCGGTAGGCCTTGGGGTGGTGCTGGTACTTCCAGTGGCTGCGTGCGATGCGCGGCGCATAGACGACCAGTACCGGCGCGTGTGCGAACCAGTGCTGGCCGGCCAGGGCATCGCGCGCCAACTGTTGCAATGGCAGCACCGGCGCCGGCAACGGCCGCAACGCATGCTCGCCGGGGCGGTAGTGATACAAGCCCGCGGTGATGCCCTCCACGCGCTGGATCAGCAGGTAAGCCTCGGTCGCATGCAGGCTGCCCCCGGAGGGGGTGTACTTCTTCAGGAAGTCGACGCCCTCGCCCTGGCGCACGCACGCCTGCGCGGCGAACACACGCTCCAGCATCCGCGAGAACAGGTCCTGTTCCAGCGACCTGTCCGGGTCGAAGTTCCGGCAGGTCACGCGCTGGGCCATCAGCGCCTCCAGTGCGCCAGGCGCGCTGCGCGGCAGCCGCAGGTCCGGCCCGGCCGCTTCCCGCTCGATCGTGGCCGGCGGCGGCGTACCACAGGCACGCAACAGGCCGGCGATGTTGTCGGTACCCAATCGCTGCATCGACTGGACGCTGTCCACGCCATCCCAACGGGCCGCGTGGTGGGTGATCGCGGCCAGCGGCCACCAGCGCAGCGCGCGATAGCGCTCGTCCGCCTCGCGGTGCGGGCCGGACGCCGGTACGTCGGCGATCAGCAGGCCACACTGCAGCAACCGCGCCACCGCCGCGTCCAGTGGCACCTGCCGCTCTTCCCAGGCGTCGGGACTGAAGCGGCCCATGAGCAATACCTCGTCATCGGACAGCGGTTGCGCCGCCTCCAGATGCGGTGCCAACGCCAGCCAACGCCGTTCGCGCACCAGTCCATTTCCGCCTGACAGCAGGTCACCAAGATCGAACCGGCAGTTCTCGCGCGGCTCGATCACAACGGCGGTACAGCGACGCACTTTCATCGGTATCATCCTCGGGCCGTGCAGGGGGCACGGCGCAAATACATTTCATTCATGACCGGACGGGCGTCTGCGACGCCTTCCCCGCCGGGCAATGGCGGACGACGATGAACACATCTTCAAACGATTGCGACCAGACGCCCGAGCACCCGGGGCTGGACCCCGTGGTAGCCGACATCCTGCTGGAAAAGCTGTCCACGGACGACGCGTTCCGCGAACGCTTCCAGGAGAATCCGGGCAACGCACTGGCCAGCCTGGGCGTAGCGGAGGCACAAGCGCTCATCGACCATGCGCCGAAGCCGGGCGACCTGTTCTATTGCATGACCACGCACTCACTGGCCAGCAAGGAAGAGATCGCCTTCGCCCGCGAGCAACTGGCCAAGCACCTTTCCCAGCGGGGCAATCACAACGTGATCTTCTGCTTCGAGGCCGACAGGATAGCCTCTGCCCTGGACCGCAGCTGAGGCGGCATGCGTTCCTGCGGCCAACGTGCCAGCAGGCGCGCCACTTCCTCACTCGCATGACCTGTCTTTCCCTGCGCGGCCAGGGACTCGGCCAACCACAGGCTGGCCATCCGCGCGTCGGCCACGTTCAACGGCTGCAGTGCCTGGGAGGCATTGGCCTCGATGTAGGCGCGGCCGCGTTGGCTTGAAAGCCAGCGCGCCTGCGCTTCAGCCTCCGCATGACGACCGGCCTTGCTCAGCAACCCGTAGAGCATGACCCGTGACTGATACATGTCGTCAGGTCGCGGGGAAAGCAGTGCAATGGCCCCCTCCAGATCACCGGACTCGCCCTGCACCCCTGCACGGAGAATCCGCTCGAAGGCGCTCAGGACGCTGTAGCGGGTGTCATCAGGCAGCCTCCCAACGCGGGCCAGTGCGTCCTGGGCCAGGCGCGTGTTTCCATCACGCAGCCCAAGGCCTGCATTGACGAGCAACATCGTCGCAAGGTCGCCACGATTCTGCGGGTCCCAGCTTGCCTGCGCCAGTTCCTCGCTCAGTTCCCGCGCGACCACCTCGCGACGTTGCTGCCTGCCTTCGGACAGCTGCACCTGGTCCACGACGGAGCGGATGAGCTGGAACTGCTGGTACACGAACGGATCGCTCGTCCGGGACGCCGTACGCGCACGCTCGGACAGCATTTCCGCCTTCTGCCAATGCCCCTGGTCCAGGGCGATGCTCACCCGTTCGATGTAGGGCAACAGGTCCACGCCGGGGCTGTCCATTGTGCCAACGCCCTCCAGGATCCGCTCCGCGTCGGCATGCCGGTCCATGACCGCGTAGGCCGCGGCAACCCGCCGGGCATGGCCAATCCTGTTGGCCTGGCCCGCTGCGGTGAAGTGGGCCAGCGCCCTGTCCGGCATGCCCTTGGCCAACCACAACCTGCCGACGTAGTCGGCGGCGTAGTTCCGCAGCGGGTCCTGCGGAACATCGGCCGCATCGGCATACGGCAACGCTTCATCGAAGCGATTGGCCACATACAGGTGCCAGGCCGCATTCGCCTGCCCGGCGAAATCATCGGGATACAGGCCCGCCATCACCTGCCACTTCTCCAGGGCCTGCGAAGGCATCCTCAACTC
This sequence comes from Stenotrophomonas sp. LARHCG68, assembly GCF_052871705.1. Classification (NCBI taxonomy): domain Bacteria; kingdom Pseudomonadati; phylum Pseudomonadota; class Gammaproteobacteria; order Lysobacterales; family Lysobacteraceae; genus Stenotrophomonas; species Stenotrophomonas sp. LARHCG68. Next base: position 372,963 of record NZ_JBIXJV010000002.1, read on the forward strand.
GGCCTGCCAGGCATCCAGATAGAGCCGCTCACGGTCGGGCAAACGTGCGCGCAGGGCCAGCGCCTTGTCCAGCCACGGCAATGCCTTCGGACGCTCCGAGAGCGCGGCGTGGGCACGTGCGATACCCAGATAGGCCTGGGCGAAATCGGGATCGATCCGCGCCGCTTCGAGGTACATCTGCCGCGAAACCTGCCAGTTACCGTCCCGTGCGTTGCGCAATCCAAGCGCATAGGCGCGCAGCGCCTGGAGGTTGGAGGTGGTCACGGCGGGCAGCGGGTCGGATGCGGCCTTCACCGACACCGCCGATTCGCCCAGGCGCGTGCGCAGCCGGGAAGCGAGCCCATCCACCGAACCCAGCACCGAACCCACGCTCGCGCCTTCCATCATCTCGGTCAGCACCGTTGCCTGGGTGCGGGGATCGACCAGTTCAACACGGAGCCGCAGCTTCCCGCCGACTTCGGACGCGGAGGGAAGGATCACCAGGCGCGCCCCATCACGCATCGCCACTTCGGAGGCCAGCTTGCGATCCAGCCGCGTGGTCGCCGGATCACGCCGCATGCGTGACAGCGTGTCACGCGTCTTCATGTCGCTCAGGACATTGACGTACCGCGACTGCTCCAGACTGACCCGGAATGCCTGCGTGACCGAATCATCCAGCATGGTGTTGCCGGTACGGTTCTCCAGGTCCGCCAGCACCACCCAGTCCCGTTCGGCGAAGGCAATGGCCGGTTCGGGGCGGACCATCACCCAGGCGGTGATCGCCAGTGCCGCCACCAGCACAACCTCGGCCACCAGCGCCAGCGGCCTGCGCCACATCGGCAGTTCCCTGCGTGCCTTGGCCGAGGCCGCCGGCATGCGCATCGGCGCGCGCCCGGCCTCGCCGACCTCGATTACCTCCTGCGCGGCGGGAACGCCCTTGAAGCGCCAGCGCCCGTGCGACTTCCACTGCAGCCGGCCGCGCCGCTCCCCCATGGCCTGCAGGTTGCCGCGCAACAGCGATTCGGCCACCGGCGACAACAGGATCTGGCCCGGCCGCGCGAGGTTCATCAACCTCGCCGCCATCGACTTGGCCAGGCCTTCCACTTCCAGCGGCTTGGCGCCCACGGCGACGGCTTCGTCGCTGTTCTGCCACGACAGCACGTAGCCCACGTGCAGGCCCACCCGCGCCTGCAGCGACAGGCTCCGCTCCGCCCCCAGCGCCTGCAGTGCCTGCTGGTAGTCCAGGGCGAAGCCCAGGCCACTTGCCGGAGCGTCGAAGAGCAGGAACATGCCGTCGGAGCGGTCGATCAGGCGGCCGTTCCAGACCTGCAGCAGCTGCAGCACGCGGGTGTCCAGGTCACGGAACAACTCGGCCGCGGCGTTGTCGCCGATCCGTTCGATCAGCGCCACCGAGTCGCACAGGTCGGTCAGTACCAGCGTCTTGAGCTGGCGGCGGGCAAGGGAGGGGTCGGCGTCGTCGGCCACGTCATCACTCCACGCGGCCCATCAGCCCGCGAACCACTGGGCGCGGTTGCCGCCCAGGCGCTTGGCTTCGTACAACGCCTGGTCCGCGCGCGCGTAGGCCTCGTTCCAGTGGTAGGCCTCGTTGACCAGCGACACGCCGATGCTGACCGAACGCGCGCCGGGCTCTGCCCCCGGGAACGCGGCCAGGCTGCGCATCGCATCGAGGATGAACTCGGCGGTGCGCATCAGGTGCAGTGCATCGGTACGGCACAAAAGCACGCAGAACTCATCGCCGCCGAGGCGGCAGGCCAAGTCGTCCTGGCCGACCACCGAGTCGAGGATGCGGGCCAGGCGCTGCAGCGCCTGGTCGCCGGCAAGGTGGCCATGGCGGTCGTTGAGCCCCTTGAAGTCATCGCAGTCGATCAGCAGCAGGCCCTGCGGACGCTGCCCGGAACGGTGCGAGCGCTGCAGGTAGGCGGTCAGCGAGCGCCGGTTGTGCAGCCCGGTGAGATCGTCGTTGTAGACCATCTCGCGGGTGTGGTTGAGCTCGTGGGTGGCGCTGTAGAGATTGCCCAGCGCCGCTTCCAGTTCCTGGTTGCGGCGGCTGAGCTGGCCGATCAGGCGCTGCTCGCTGCCGACCACGCGCGAGACCGTGCGGCGCAGGAAGAACACCACCATCGCCGGGTCCTGCTCGATCAGCTGCTCGAACCCTTCCTGGGTCAACTCGATCAACAGGGTCTCGCAGCTGGCGCGGGCATCGGAGCTGCGCGGGTGGCGCTCCATCAGCATGGCCAGCTCGCCGAAGAAGTCATTGGCCGCCAGCTGCTTGGCCGGCAGGCCGGGACCGAAGTCCAGGCAGATGGCACCGCTGACGATGATGTACATCGAGGTGCACAGGTCGCCGCGCCGGAACAGCACCTGGTCCGCGGCCAACCGGCGGCGGACGCCGAACGAAGCGAACAGAGCGAACTCCACGGGCGAAAGCTGGGCACGCAGCGTCGATCCCCCTGCGGCCGACAGACCTGCGGGGGGATCCGTCTGCTTGGCCAGACCCCCGGACACCATGCCGCTCATTCCCTGCCTCATGGACCCCCGCCATGCATGGCGGGTTGGTTCACGAGGTTATCACCAAAGTAAACGCCCATCCATGCTGTTTCAGCATGAAAGTGCAAGGACGCAAATCACAAAAAAGAAGGGGCTCGTAAGAGCCCCTCCAAAACAACCGGACAAATCTGACTCAGGCTGCCACTTCCGCCTGGAACTGCTCCTCCTCGGTGGAGCCAGTCAGCGCGGTGACGCTGGAGGCGCCGCCCTGGATCACCGTAGTCACGTCGTCGAAGTAGCCGGCCCCCACTTCCTGCTGGTGCGAGACGAAGGTATAGCCCTTCTCGCGCGCGGCGAACTCCGGCTCCTGCACCTGTTCCACGTAGTGGCGCATGCCCTCGCCGCGGGCGTAGTCATGGGCGAACTTGAAGGTGTTGAACCAGTTGATGTGGATGCCGGCCAAGGTGATGAACTGGTACTTGTAGCCCAGCGCCGCCAGCTCGTCCTGGAACCGGGCGATGGTCTTGTCGTCCAGGTTCTTCTTCCAGTTGAACGAGGGCGAGCAGTTGTAGGACAGCAGCTTGCCGGGGCTGGCGGCGTGCACGGCCTGGGCGAACTCGCGGGCGAAGCCCAGGTCCGGGGTGCCGGTCTCGCACCACACCAGGTCGGCATGCGGGGCATAGGCCACGCCACGGCTGATCGCCTGTTCCAGGCCATTCTTCACGCGGTAGAAGCCTTCGGCGGTGCGCTGGCCGGTGACGAACGGCGCGTCGTTCGGGTCAAAGTCACTGGTCAGCAGGTTGGCGGCCTCGGCATCGGTGCGGGCCAGCACGATGGTCGGCACACCCAGCACATCGGCGGCCAAGCGTGCGGCCGACAGCTTCTGGATCGCTTCCTGGGTCGGCACCAGCACCTTGCCGCCCATATGGCCGCACTTCTTCACCGCGGCCAGCTGGTCCTCGAAATGCACCGCCGCAGCACCGGCGGTGATCATGTTCTTCATCAGCTCGTAGGCGTTGAGCACGCCACCGAAGCCGGCCTCGCCGTCGGCCACGATCGGCAGGAAGAAGTCGATGGCGTCCTCGGCCTTGACCTTGCCGTCGATGATGTTCTTCCACTGGATCTCATCGGCGCGCTGGAAGGTGTTGTTGATGCGGCGGACCATGGTCGGCACCGAGTCGTAGGCATACAGCGACTGGTCCGGGTACATGGTTTCGGAGGTATTACCATCGGCGGCCACCTGCCAGCCGGACAGGTACACCGCCTCCAGGCCGGCCTTGGCCTGCTGCATCGCCTGGCCGGCGCTGATCGCGCCGAAGGCGTTGACGTAGCCCTTCTTCGCGCTGCCGTTGACCAGGTCCCACAACCGCTCGGCGCCACGCTTGGCCAGCGTGTACTCCGGTTGCACGCTGCCGCGCAGGCGCACCACGTCGGCGGCGCTGTAGGTGCGGGTGATGTGCTTCCAACGCGGGTTGTTGTCCCAATCCTGCTGCAGGGCGTCGATCTGTTGCTGGTAGGTGCTCATCGTTGCGTCCTCGAATGATCGTGATGCGTAAGGGGGAAGGTCAGTCGATCTGCCGGTAGGCCGGCAGGGTCAGGAACTCGGCCAGTTCGTCGGCGCGGCTGAGCTGGTCGAGCAGGCCGATGGCCTGGGTGATGCGGCTGCCACCGGGCAGTGCGGAGGTGTCGCCTAGCCGGGCCGGCAGCGCGCGCAGGGTGCTGTCCAGCAAGGCCAGGTCGATGGCGGTGCCGTCGTCCAGGTGCTGGTTGCCTGCGTGCAGCCATTGCCAGATCTGGCTGCGGCTGATCTCGGCGGTGGCCGCGTCCTCCATCAGGTTGTGGATGGGCACGCAGCCGTTGCCGTCCAGCCAGGCGGCCATGTAGCGCACGCAGACCTCCACGTTGTTCTCGAAGCCGGCGCGGCTGATGCTGCCGCTGCACGGTGCGACCAGGTCCTCGCGGCCGACCTGCACGTCACGGCGCAGCACGCTGTGCTGGTTGGGCGTGGGCATGTGCTCGTCGAAGATCGCCCTGGCCACCGGGATCAACGCCGGGTGCGCGACCCAGGTGCCGTCGTGGCCGGCGGTCACTTCACGCAGCTTGTCGGCGCGCACGCGCGCCATCGCCTGCTCGTTGGCGGCGGCATCGTGGTTGATCGGGATCTGCGCGGCCATGCCACCCATCGCATGCGCGCCACGGCGGTGGCAGGTCTTGATCAGCAGTTCCGAATAGGCCTTCAGGAACGGCTGGGTCATGGTCACCTGGCCGCGCTCGGGCAGCACCTTGTCGGCGTGGTGACGGAAGGTCTTCAGGTACGAAAAGATGTAGTCCCAGCGGCCGCAGTTCAGGCCGACGATGCGGTCGCGCAGCGCGTGCAGGATCTCGTCCATCTCGAACACCGCCGGCAGCGTCTCGATCAGCACCGTGACCTTGATCTGCCCCTGCGGCAGGCCCAGCATGCCCTCGATGTGCGACAGCGCGCATTCCCACAGCGCGGCCTCCTCCATCGACTGCAGCTTGGGCAGGTAGAAGTACGGGCCGCGGTCGATCTCCATCAGCGCATGCGCGTTGTGGAAGGCGAACACCGCCGCGTCGAACAGGCCACCGGCAATCGGCTGGCCGTCGATCAGCACGTGCTTCTCGTCCAGGTGCCAGCCGCGCGGGCGCACGATCAGCACCGCCTGCTCGTCATGCGGACGCAGCGTGTAGTGCTTGCCCGGCTTGCCGTTGGCCGCCGGCGCGGTGAACGCCAGGTCCCCGCGCACCGCACCGATCATGGTGCGCTGGCCGGCCAGCACGTTGCGCCAGGTCGGCGAGGTGGAGTCCTCGAAGTCGGCCATGAACACCTTGGCGCCGGAGTTCAGCGCGTTGATGACCATCTTCGGGTCGGTCGGGCCGGTGATCTCGACGCGGCGGTCCTGCAGCGCCGCCGGGATCGGGGCCACCGTCCAGTCGCCCTCGCGGATGGCGCGGGTGTCGTCGCGGAAGTCCGGGCTGCCGCCCTGGTCGAAGAAGGCCTGGCGCTGGCCACGCGCGGCCAGACGCGCCTGCCGCTCCGGCTCCACCGCGCGGTGCAGCGATACGAGCAGCCCCAGCGCACCAGCCGGCAACAGCTCGGACTGGCCGGCCAATTGGGTGGTCACGGTGATGCCCGGGGTCGGGCGGGGGGGGATCGTTGCGGCGACAGCGTGGGCGACGGCGGACATCGGAGGTTCCTGCGGGTGTCGGGGACTCCAACCTGCCGCCGCAACGAGGTATTTAACAAAACAGTTTTTGCAATCTTTTTTATAAGTTGTGCTAATACTTGACCTGCCATGCCCAAGAAGACGCCCGTAAACCCGCGTTTTTCCTACAAGTCGGACCGGCTCAAGCCGCTGCGTGCATTCCTGCAGACGGTTCGACTCGGGTCAGTTTCGCGGGCATCGGAGGCCCTGTTCGTCAGCCAGCCGGCAGTGAGCCTGCAGTTGCAGGCGCTGGAACGGGAGCTGGGGATGGTGCTGTTCGAGCGCAGCGGGCGACGCCTGGTACCCAGCCGCGAGGGCCAGCTGCTGTACGACATGGCCCAGCCGCTGGTGGAGAGCCTGGACGGGCTGCTGCCGCGCTTCCGCGAGAAAGTCGGCGGGCTGGACGCGGGCGAGCTCAACATCGCCGCAAATTCGTCGACCATCCTGTATCTCCTGCCCAAGATCGTCGAAAACTTCCGCCGCCAGTACCCCGACGTGCGCCTGACCCTGCACAACGCCATCAGTGCGGACGGCACCGACCTGCTGCGCAGCGATGCCGCCGACCTGGCCATCGGCTCGATGATGGATGTCCCGGCCGACCTCAGCTACGCGCCGGTGTACCGCTTCGACCAGGTCCTGATCACCCCGCCCGACCACCCGCTGGCGCACAAGAAGCAGTTGAGCCTGGAAGACCTGTCGCCGTGGCCACTGATCCTGCCGCCGCGCCGGCAGATCACCTGGCGGCTGGTGGACCTGGTGTTCCAGCAACACCGCGTGCCCTACACGGTGGCGCTGGAGGTCGGCGGCTGGGAGGTGATCAAGCAGTACGTGGCGATGGGCATGGGCATCTCCATCGTCACCGCGCTGTGCCTGAACGACGCTGATCGCGGCAAGCTGGTCACCCGTGCGATGGGCGACTACTTCCCTTCGCGCAGCTACGGCGTAGTCGTGCGGCGGGGCAAGGTGCTGTCGCCGCAGGCGCGCGCGTTCGTGGAGCTGATCCAGCCGGACCTGTTCGCGCCACGGCAATACGACGACACCGGGCCTTCGGAACGCTGAGCCCGCGCACGACGGCGCGCATCGCCATCGCCCCCATTCGCGGTGGAGTCCGGCGACAATCACCGCACCTTCCCCGGAACCGGCGCATGTCACTGGAACTTCGCCACCTGCGCTACTTCCTCGCCGTGGCCGACACGCTGCACTTCGGCCGCGCCGCCGAACGCCTGGGCATGTCGCAGCCGCCGCTCAGCCAGCAGATCCGCCAGCTGGAAACCCTGATCGGCGCGCATCTGTTCGTGCGTAGCCATCGCCGCGTGCAGCTCACGCCAGCCGGTGAAGTGCTGCTGGAGCAGGCGCGCGAGATCCTGCAGCGCGTCGATACCGCGGTGGACAGGGTGCAGCGCGCGCAGCGCGGCGAAAGCGGCGAACTGCGCGTCGGCCTGACCCGCGCCACCCCGCTGCTGCCGCAGATCCCGCGCGCCTTCTTCGCCTATCGACAGCAGCGCCCGCAGGTGCAACTGCAGCTGCGCGAGATGAACAGCCTGCGCCAGATCGATGCGTTGCTGGCCAACGAGCTGGACGTGGGCATCATCCGCAAGCGGGTGCTGCCGTCGGAGCTGGTCGCCAAGCGCCTGCTCGACGATCCGCTGGCGCTGGTGGTGCATGCCACCCATCCGGCGCTGGCCGGCAAGGATCCGGACATGGCCTCGTTGTCCCTGCGCCAGTTCGCGCTGGACCCGTTCGTCGGCTTCTCGCGCGATGCCGGTGCAGGCATCCACGACCATGTGATCACGCTGTGCCGCAACGCCGGCTTCAGCCCGCGCATCGTGCAGGAAGCGGGGGAATCATCAACCCTGATCAGCTTGGTCGCGGCGGGACTGGGGGTGTGCGTGCTGCCGTCCTCCTGCAGCCATATCCAGGTCGACGGCGCCTGCTTCGTCGCGCTGAGTGATCGCGGCGCGGCATCGGAAATCCAGCTGGCGTGGCGACGCGAAGCGGTGACGCCGCTGATGCGACAGTTCATCGGCTTGATGCGGCAGGAAGTGGTGCGGGGCTGAAGGCGTTTACCCCTCTACCCCTCCCCAACCCTCCCCTTGGCTGCGCCAAAGGGAGGGGATGGTTCATGCGGGTCGATCAGATCACTGCGAAGCCGTGCTTCTGCCCCCTCCCTTTGGCGCAGCCAAGGGGAGGGTTGGGGAGGGGTAACGCTTTTGGCTTTTGGCTTTTGGCTTTTGGCTTTTGGCTTTTGGCTTTTGGCTTTCAACCCTCAGCGCCCCACCACCACCGGTACATCGCTCGTCGCCTGCAGGTGACGCCATACCTGCCAGGCCGCCCCCACGCCCGCCAACGTCAGCACCAGCACATAGCCACACACGCCGATCCAGCCCCAGCGCGTATAGAACACGCCACCCAGCGCACCCAGCAGGCTGGAGCCCAGGTAGTAGGACAGCAGGTACAGCGCCGAGGCTTCGGCACGCATGGCGCCGGCGCGTACCCCCACCCAGCTGCTGGCCACCGAATGCCCGCCGAAGAAGCCGAACGTGACCACGGCGATACCCAACGCCATCGCCCACAACCACGGCAGCATCAGCAGCAATACGCCGCCCACCATCAAGGTGAACGACAACGCCAGCACCGGACCGCGGCCCAGGCGATTGGCCAGCTGGCCCATCCACGCCGAGCTGAAGCTGCCGACCAGATAGACGATGAAGATCAGGCCCACCACGGTCTGGCTCAGGCCGTACGGCGGCGCCATCAGGTGATAGCCCAGGTAGTTGTAGACGGTGACGAACACCCCCAGCAGCAGGAAGCCGCAGGCAAACAGCCACGGCAACGCCGCATCGCCGAACACGCCGCCGAAACGTGCGGGCAGTCGCGCCGGTTCGGCATGACGGGCACGGAAGTGGCGCGAAGCCGGCAGCTGCGTCCACAGCGCGAACGTGGCCAACAGCGCGATCACCCCCACCGCACCAATGCCGGCGCGCCAGCCCCAGTGGTCGGCCACCACGCCGGCGATCAGGCGGCCGCTCATGCCGCCCACCGCATTGCCGCCGATGTACAGGCCCATGGCCAAGCCCAAGGCGCGACTGTCCATCTCCTCGACCAGCCAGGTCATCGCCACCGCCGGCACACCGCTCAGGCTGACGCCCAGCAGAGCGCGCAGCACCAGCAGGGTGTTCCAGTCATCGACCATCGCCGTGGCCAGGGTCAACAGTGACGAAACCAGCAATGAGGCCACCATCACCGGGCGCCGGCCCACGCGGTCGGAGAGGATGCCGGCCCCCAGCATCGCCACCGCCAGCACGCCGGTGCTGACCGACAACGCCAACGCGCTGTTGGCCGCACTCACGCCAAAGTGGTGGCTGAAGCCGGGCAACAGCGCCTGCACGCAGTACAGCACGCCGAAGGTGGCGAAGCCGGCCATGAACAGCGCCACCACCGCACGGCGGAACTCGGGCGTGCCCTGGCGGATGTGGGGTTGTTCGACGGTGGCGGTCAGTGCAGTCGCAGGCGCCAGGGAATCACGGCAGGTTGGCGTGCCGTTGTGTTCGAGTTCCATCGCATCGAGGCCCATAGCCGAGCCGCTTCATTGGAGATGCGGAAAGCTTGGACCTGTTGAACAGGTCGATCCATAACCTGTTGTGTACGGATTGATATGCAGGAAGTATCGATTCAGGAGTCAATGCCGATGCCGATGCCGCGCCCGCGCCCGCGCCGAACTGTATGACGGCGGATGCCGTCCCTTCTCCCGTGTACGGGAGAAGGTGCCCCGAAGGGGCGGATGAGGGCAGCTTTGGCTCTTGGCTCTTGGCTTTGGCCTTTGCCTTTCCAGCTAGAAGCTTCCCCTCACCCCAACCCCTCTCCCGCTCGCGGGAGAGGGGCTTAAGCAAAGGCATGAGCAAGATTCAGCAATCACAGCCCTTCCAACCGGGTTGCTTGCTGGTCTGGCCGATGCCGGGATTGAAGGTATTGCTCGGATCAAGCTGCTTGTAGAACTGCGCCAGCGCCGGCTTGGCCGGATACAGGTGGCCGACGTTGTGTTCGGCCGGGTACTCGGCGCCGCGCTCGTCGAGCAGCTTCCACATCGCGTGCTCGATGGCCATCGGGTCCTCGCCCTTGTGGGCGATGTAATCCTGGTGGAACACGTGGCACAGGAAATGGCCGTAGTACAGCTTGTGCAGCAGGCGCGCGTCCAGCTCGGCCGGCAGCTGCTCGAACCAGTCGCGGTCATCGCGGCGCAGGGCGATGTCCAGCGCGACGATGTCCTGCACCTGCGTGCGATGCACTTCACGGTAGCGCACGGCGGCGCCGGCCACCGCAAAGCGGTGCAGGAACGCCTTGCGCCCCTCCTCCGGCGTGCAGTGGAAATAGCCGCCTTCATGCGCGGCGAAGAACTGCTCCAACCAGGCCGCGGTCGCCGCCGCATCCTGCGCCGATACCTTCAGCAACAGGTGATGTTCATAGCGCTGGCGGAACTCGCCCATGCGCGCCGGCAGGTGCGAGGGCAACAGGCCGGTCACCGCCTGCAGCACGCGGTCGGTGACGCCGCGCAGGCCGATCCGTTCGAACCAGCCATCGACCCGGCTCTTCAGCGCGAACGCCGCCGGCACCCGCGCGGTGCCGAGCGTGTCGATCAGCAGGAAGGTGTCCTTGCCGTAGCGCTCGCCGATGTCATACGCCACCCGGTGGATGTACTCGCCGCTGATCGGCAGCCGCTCGAAGCCGGTCAGCAGGTGGCGCCGGATCCCGGTCAGGCTTTCCGTCTGGTTGCTGCCGATGTAGAACACCTCGGCCGCCTCCCGGGCAAAGGTATCCAGGCGCACCGCGAACACCGCCAGCTTGCCGGCCGAACCGGCGGCTTCGTAATGCCGGCTGGCATCGGCGTTGAAACGCGCCGGCGTGCCTGCATCCACCTGCCGCACCTGTTCCGCATAGCGCGGATCGGAAGCGGCGCGGCCGGAATCGAGCTGCACGTCCGCGGCGTTGTAATCACCGGCCTGCACGCGCCGCAGGATCTCCTCCGGGGTGTCGCCCAAGGCAATGCCCAGGTGATTGACCAACTGCAGTTCACCGGCCGCGTTCACCTGCGCGAACAACGCCATCTCGGTATAGGCCGGCCCTCGCCGCACCAGCGCCCCCCCGGAGTTGTTGCAGACACCGCCCAGCACCGAGGCTCCGATGCACGACGAGCCGATCACCGAATGCGGCTCACGGCCGAGCGGTGCCAAGGCCTGCTCCAGCCGGTCCAGCGTCGCACCGGGCAGGCACAGCACCTGGCGACCACCGTCGAGCAGTTGCACACCGGTCAGCCGCAGCGTGCTGATCAATACGACCGGCCGGCCGTAGTCGTCGCCATCCGGCGTGGAGCCACCGGTCAGGCCGGTGTTAGCCGCCTGCAGGATGACCGCCGCCCCGCCCTGCACCGCCGCCTGCAAGGCGCGCCACATCTCCAGCAGCGTGCCGGGGCGCACCACCGCGAGCACCGGGCCATCGCCGAAGCGGTAGCCCTTGCGGAAGCGACGCGTGGCCTTGTCGCCGGTCAGCACATAGCCATTGCCCACGGCCGCGCGCAGCTGCGCCAGCAAGGTGTCGTGCCTGCTCATGCCAGGTTGACCAGCGAATCGCGGCTGATGTCGGCGATGCGGCGCGCGCCGGTCAGCGTCATCGCCACACGCATCTCCTTGGCGATCAGGTCCAGCAGGTTGGCCACGCCGGCCTCGCCCTGCGCGGCCAATGCATACACGAAGGCGCGGCCCAGCAGCACGCTGTCGGCACCGAGGGCGAGCATGCGCACCACGTCCAGGCCGTTGCGGATGCCCGAGTCCGCGAGGATCTTCAGGTCACTCTGCACCGCATCGGCAATCGCCGGCAGCGCACGCGCGGTGGACAGCACGCCATCAAGCTGGCGACCACCGTGGTTGGACACCACGATGCCGTCGGCGCCGAAGCGCACCGCATCACGCGCATCGTCCGGATCGAGGATGCCCTTGATCACCATCGGCCCCTTCCAGAACTCGCGGATCCACTCCAGGTCCTTCCACGAGATAGAGGGGTCGAAATTGTTGCCCAGCCAACCGATGTAGTCGGCCAGCCCGGTCGGGTGACCACGATAGGCGGAGATGTTGCCCAGGTCGTGCGGACGACCGAACAAGCCCACGTCCCACGCCCAGCGGGGATGGGTCATGGCCTGGCCGATGCGGCGGACGCCGGCGTTCGGCCCGCTCATGCCCGAATGCGCATCGCGGTAGCGCGCACCGGGCACCGGCATGTCGACGGTGAACACCAGCGTGGTCACCCCGGCCGCCTGCGCGCGCTCCAGCGCGTTGCGCATGAAACCACGGTCGCGCAACACGTACAGCTGGAACCACATCGGCCGCTTGATCGCCGGCGCCACTTCCTCGATCGGGCACACCGACACCGTGGACAGGGTGAACGGGATGCCCCGGCTGTCCGCCGCACGCGCCGCCTGCACCTCACCGCGGCGCGCATACATGCCGGTCAGGCCGACCGGTGCCAGCGCAACCGGCATTGCCAGTGCCTCGCCGAACAACTCGGTTTCCAGGCTGAGCTCGGACATGTCGCGCAGGATGCGCTGGCGCAGCGCGATGTCGGACAGATCGGAAACGTTGCGTTTGAGCGTGTGTTCGGCATACGCGCCGCCATCGATGTAGTGGAACAGGAACGGCGGCAGGCGACGCTGCGCGGCCGCACGGTAATCGGTGGAGGCGGAGATGATCATGGGGTCAACCGTGGGGGGAAGGCAGGCGCGAGGCGCGTGCACGCCGCGCCTCGTTCTCATCGAGCGTGCGCAGCGTGGTGTGCACGAAGGCGAGGTGGGCATGCGCGGCGGCGCGCGCGCGTTCGGGATCACCGGCCAGCACCGCGTCCATCATCTCGCGGTGCTGGTCGGACAGTGGCGAAAACGTGGTCGCCGAGGTGTAGAGCTTCTCGCGGCTCTGCGAGATGTTGGTCTGCAGCAGCTCGAACAGGCCGCGCATCACCTGCAGCAGCACCAGGTTGTGCGAAGCCTCGGCGATGGACAGGTGGAAGGCCGCATCGGCCTGCGCCTCGCCGGCCGGGTCGTCCTTGCCGTGCGCGTCCATCATCGTCTGGAAGGCCTGCGTGATGCGTACGCGGTCATCGTCGGTCGCGCGCAATGCGGCATGCCAGGCGGTGGCGCCTTCCAGTGCATGGCGGATCTCCAGCACGTCGAAGCGGTACTCCGGGTCACCCTGGAACAGCGGCAGGTAAGGGGCCAGTGGCTCATCCAGTGCCTGCCGCGCACGCGCGGCCGGCTCGGCGACGAAGGTGCCGCCGCCCACCCGCGCCACCAGCAGGCCCTGGCTGCCCAGCTGGGCGATGGCCTCGCGCAGGGCCGTGCGCGACACCCCCAGCTGCACCGCCAGGGTGCGCTCGGCGGGCAGCCGGTCGCCCGGCTGCAGCTGTTGTTCGTCCACCAGCGCGCGCAGCTGCGCGGCCACCTTGTCGGAGATGCGTTGAGTGCTCATGCCGACATTGTGGCCCGAAGCCCATGGGCGGTGGCTGGCAGGCTGTCCATGGCTCAGGGAATCATCCAGGTCAGCCAGTACGCCTGCGCGGTGGTGATCAGGCCGACCATCACGGTGAAGATCAGGCTGTGCTTGACCGTGAAACGGAACAGGTCCGATTCCTTCCCGGCCAGGCCCACCGCCGCACAGGCAATGGCGATGGACTGCGGCGAGATCATCTTGCCGGTGACGCCACCGGTGGTATTGGCCGCCACCAGCAGCACTTCGGACACGCCGATCTGCTGCGCGGTGGTGGCCTGCAGCGCCGAGAACAGGGCGTTGGACGAGGTATCCGAGCCGGTCAGGAACACGCCCAGCCAACCCAGGAACGGCGAGAAGAAGGTGAACGCATCGCCGGTATGCGCCAGGGCCAGCGCCAGCGTTGCCGACAGTCCCGAATAGTTGGCGATGAAGGCGAACGCCAGCACCATGCCGATCGAATAGATCGGCGTCTTCAGTTCGTTGACGGTTTCGCCGAAGGTGCGCACTGCCACGCGCACCGGCATGCGCAGGTAGACGATGGCGATCACCGCGGCCAGCATGATCGCGGTGCCGGTGGCCGAGAGCACGTCGAACTTGTAGACGGCCTCGTAGGCAGTAGGCGCGTTAACGATCGGCGGCATCTTCTGCACCAGCTGGTCCAGGCCCGGCACCGGCAGTTTCAGCACCCAGCCCTGCAGCGGGCCGCCGGCGGCAAACAGCGCCTTGAACGGCTTGATGCTCCACAGCGTGACCATCGCGGTCAGGATCAGGAACGGCGACCACGCCTTGGCAATCTGCCGGGCGCTGTAGGCCGGCGCGTCCAGCGCCTGCGCAGCCGCCGCCGCACTGGCTTCGGTCTCGAAGCGGAAGATGCGCTTGGGCTGCCAACGGCGCAGGAACAGCGTCAGGCACACCAGCGATGCGAGCGAGGCGGTGATGTCCGGCAGTTCCGGGCCGATGAAGTTGGAGGTCAGGTACTGCGCGATGGCGAACGCGCCACCGGCCACCAGCACCGCCGGCCAGGTTTCCTTGACGCCGCGCCAGCCGTCCATGATGGCCATGATCCAGAACAGCACGATGATGGTCAGGAACGGCAACTGCCGGCCAGCCATCTGCCCGATCTCGAAGGCATCCAGCCCGGTGACCTGGCCGGCGACGATGATCGGGATGCCCATCGCACCGAACGCCACCGGCGCGGTGTTGACGATCAGGCACAGGCCCGCGGCATACAGCGGCTTGAAACCCAGGCCGACCAGCAATGCGGCGGTGATCGCCACCGGTGCACCGAAGCCGGCCGCGCCTTCCAGGAACGCGCCGAAGGCAAAGCCCACCATCAGCATCTGCAGGCGCTGGTCCTCGGTCACCGACAGGATCGAGGCGCGGATGATGTCGAACTGGCCGGTCTTGACCGACACCTTGTACAGGAACACCGCGCCGATGATGATCCAGGCGATCGGCCACAGGCCGTAGATGAAGCCATAGCCGGCCGCACCCAGTGCCTGCGCCACCGGCATCCGGTAGAACAGCAGCGCCACCGCCAGCGCGATGGCCACGGTGATCGTGCCGGCCAACCAGCCCTTCATCCGCAGCACGGCCAGGGCCAGGAAGAAGAAGGCGATCGGCAACAGCGCGATCAGGCTGGACAGCCACAGGTTGCCAGCGGGGTCGTAGAGTTGTTCCCAGGGCTGCATGCAGGTTCTCGACAAAGGCGGAAGCGGCCACCCGCAGGTGGAGTGCCGTGGTCGCATTATTGGTAATACCAATAATGAAATGATCCGACCAACGAAGCGCGATTGAAGCGCTGTTGCCGCGATGATCCTATTAGACCATAGGGTTACTACGATTTATTGGTAATACCAATAGCCCGCCACGACCGGAACGTCATCCACGAAAAAGCCGGCGACGTTTCCGTGCCGGCTTCGTGCCTCCCTGGTGTTACCCGCCCGCGCTAGAGCCGCAGCCACTCCAGGCCTTCGCCCCGCCGCCAGTACACCGCCACCGCCTTGCCGTAGACCTTGTCGGCGTCCACCAGGCCGAAGAAGCGCCCATCGAAGCTGTTGCCGCGATGGTCGCCCAGCACCAGCAACTTGCCCTGCGGGATGGTGATGCCGGTGATGTCCGGGCCACCGCCGTCGGCCAGGTCCAGCCGTACCGCCTTGTCGCCGAACAGTTCCTGGGCGACCTGCCGCTGCAACGGCTGCCCGTTGATGTGCAGGTAGCCTCCGTGCAGTTCCACCCGGTCGCCGGCCACGGCCACCACTCGCTTGACCAGGCGCGTGCCGTCGGCCGGCGAGTCGAACACCGCCACGTCGCCACGCCGGGGCTGCCCGGTCGCCAGCACCTGCAGCTCGGTGAAGGGCAGGCGCAACCCATAGGCGCGCATGTCCACCGCGACCCGGTCACCGGGCTGCAGGGTCGGCTGCATCGATCCACTGGGCACCTGGTAGTGGTTGGCCAGGCTGTCGCGGGCGGCGCCCATCAGCACCAGCATCACCGCCAACGGCAACGCCTCGCGACGCAGCCAGGCCAAGGCGGGGTGAGGTTTGCGCGCGACGGTCGTCTCGTTCATGGCACGTTCCTGAGGGAAGACAAGGCAGTGGACTGGCAGGAAAGAGCGAAGTTCCCCGGTAGGAGCAAGACCGATGGCCGCTGACGCCCCGCGATGTCCCGGCATTTTGGACGCAGCGTTGTCACCGGCTTCGCGGCCGAGGCCGCTCCTGCGGCGATGGCAACGCTACGCAATCTTTACGCGCACACCCCTGCTCCGGCGTAGCGGTGTTACCTGCCCGGCGCGCATCGTGTCACCACCGCGCCAAACGGCGCTCCGCAAAGGTGTCACATGAGCATCCTGTTGATCCGGCAAGCACCGCAGGGCGTGCCGCCGGCGCCGCTTCCGGCCCGCATCGGTGGCCACGCACTGCACTGCCGCAGCGGCGATTCACTGCCGGCCCTGCTCGACGGCTTGCACCAAGCGCGGGACACACGGCCCGCGTGGGTGCTGATCGAAACCGCCGTGGCGGGCGCGCCGCAATGGGACCAGCACGGCCAGGCCCTGCTGGCGGCACTGGAGGCACTGCCCGTGCCCTACATCGAAATGGTGCGCAACGATGCCGATGCGCTCGACGCACACCTGCACCCGCAGCACGCACCGGCAGTGGTGGTCTGCACCGCGCAACGCGACCAGGCCCGCCAACTGTCGTTGGCCATCGCCGCGCGTCGCCTGCAGGCAATGGAGGCCTGAGCCATGTCGATCAACATCGTGCGCGGCCCCCAGGGCAGCGGGGCGCTGCAACGCGCCGCCGCGCCGCTGCCGGAGGTGGTGATGCACTCGCTGGTGCAGCGCGCCCTGGACAGCGGCACCAGCATCGCCGTGCGTGACTGCCGCTGCGAACAGGAACTGCTGGAAGCGTTGTGCGTGGCCGACCACAGCCCCGGCGAGGTCACCCTGCTCGCGCCCGGTGCCTGTGTGGGCAGCACACGCCTGCATCGCTTGCTGCCGCGCCTGCACAACGTCTACGTGGAAGTACATGACGACGATGGTCAGGCGCCGGAAGCACGTCTGCCAAGCATCAATGGGCATCGCCTGGGCGTTGCCCAGGGCTTCCGCGCGCAGAGCTACGTGCTGGCGCTGGAGATGGCACTGGAACACCTGGGCTGCAACGAAGTGGGCAACCGCGTGCATGTGGGCACGTGAGATACGCCTGTGTAGGAGCGGCCTTGGCCGCGAGGCCATTGGGGCAGAACGCCGTTCCTGCAGATTGCAATTGCAGACGTCTTGCGTACATCGCCAACGCCAGCTTCGCGGCCGAGGCCGCTCCTGCGCAGTTGGCTGGATATCGCCGATGGACATCATCAATCTGCATCACGAACACCAATACGTGGCTGGCTACGAAATCTACGTGGACGGCCACCCGTTCTGGTGGGGCCATCTTGCCGTCCGCATCGGTGATGCGGACCCGCTGCTGCAGGACCCACAGGCGCTGCTGGATCGGCTGTGTGCGATGGCCGCGCAGCGCCACGATGTGGCCGCCTCGCAGGTGCGGCTGAAGATGGTCAGCCGGTTGTAGATTGCTGCCGTAGGAGCGGCCTCGGCCGCGAAGCTGACGAGCCGGAACGACGTCATGGCGGATGCAGTTGCAGACTTCATGCAGGCTTCGCCGTTACCAGCTTCGCGGCCGAGGCCGCTCCTACAACAACGCTGGATACACGAACGGCAGGGTTTCCCCTGCCGTTCGTCGTTTCAATCAAACCACTGTGATGCCGCGATTACTTCAGGCCGCGGTTGTGCAGCAGCGGCTCCACGCTCGGGTCCTTGCCGCGGAAGTCGCGGTAGGCCGTGGCCAGGTCGCGGGTGTTGCCGATGGACAGGATCTTGTCGCGGAACACCTGGCCGTTCTCACGGGTCAGGCCACCGTTCTCCTTGAACCACTCGAAGGCGTCATGGTCGATCATCTCCGCCCAGAAGTAGGCGTAGTAACCGGCCGAGTAACCGCCACCCCAGATGTGGTCGAAGTAGCTGCTGCGGTAACGCGGCGGCACCTGCGCCAGGTCCACCTTGTAACGCTTGAGCGCATCGGCCTCGAACGTGTCCACGTCCTGCTGCGGGGCATCGGCCGCCTGCGTATGCCAGGCCAGGTCCAGCAGCGCCGCCGACAGGTATTCGGTGGTCATGTAGCCCTGGTTGAAGGTCTTGGCCTTGGCGATCTTGTCCACCAGCGCCTGCGGCATCGCTTCCTTGCTCTGGTAGTGCTTGGCGTAGTTGGCGAACACCTTCGGGTCCGACGCCCAGTGCTCGTTGAACTGCGAGGGGAACTCGACGAAGTCGCGCGGCACCGCGGTGCCGGCCACGCTCGGGTACCTGGTGTTGGAGAACATGCCATGCAGGGCGTGGCCGAACTCGTGGAACATCGTGGTCACGTCATCCCAGCTCAGCAGCGCCGGCTGGCCGGCGGCGGGCTTGGTGAAGTTGCACACGTTGTAGACCACCGGCTTGCTGCCGGTCAGGCCGTTCTGCTCGACGAACACGTCCATCCACGCGCCGCCGGACTTGCTGTCACGCTTGAAGTAATCGGCGTAGAACAGCGCCAGCGGCTTGCCGTCGGCGTCGCTGACCTCGAACACGCGCACGTCCGGGTTGTACACCGGCAGGTCCTTGCGCTCCTTGAAGGTCAGGCCGTACAGCTGGTTGGCGGCATAGAAGACGCCGTTCTGCAGCACGTTGTCCAGCTCGAAGTACGGCTTGATCTGCGACTCGTCCAGGTCGTACTTGGCCTTGCGCACCTGCTCGGCGTAGAAGTCCCAGTCCGAGGCGGCGGCCTTGAAGCCACCCTTCTGCGCGTCGATCACCTGCTGGATCTCGGCCAGTTCACCCCGCGCCTTGGCGGTGGCCGCCGGCACGGTGTCGGTCAGCAGCTTCAGCGCGTTGGCCGGGTTCTGCGCCATCTGGTCGGTCAGGTTGTAGGCGGCGTAGTTCGGGAAGCCAAGCAGCTTGGCCTTGGCCGCGCGCAGCTGGGCCAGGCGCTGGATGATGCGGCGGGTGTCGTTGGCGTCACCGTGCTCGGTGCGGGTCTCGGAGGCTTCCAGCACCTTGGCGCGCACGTCGCGGTCCTGCAGCGACATCAACGCCGGCTGCTGGGTGGTGTTCTGCAGGCTCAGCACCCACTTGCCGTCGAGCTTGCGCTCCTTGGCGGTACCTTCGGCGGCGGCGATGTCGGCTTCGGACAGGCCGGCCAGCTGCGCCTTGTCATCCAGGGTCACCGCGCCGGCGGCGGTGGCCGCCACCAGCTTGTTGTGGAAGTCGTTGGAGAGCGTGGCTTCCTCGGCGTTGTACTGCTTCAGGGTTTCCTTGTCGGCGTCGTTGAGTTCGGCGCCGGCCTTGACGAAGCCCTTGTAGGTCTCCTCGACCACACGCAGCTGCTCGGCGTCGAGCCCGGCGCTGGCGCGTGCGTCATATACCGCCTTCACGCGCGCGAAGAGCTTGGCATCGAGATAGATGGCATCGCTGTGCGCGGCCAGCTTCGGCACCACGTCTTCCTGGATCTTCTGGCGCTCGGGGTTGGTATCGGCCTGCACCACGCTGAAGAACACACGGCTGACGCGGTCCAGGATTTCACCGGACTGCTCCATCGGCAGCAGCGTGTTGTCGAAGGTGGCCGGCTGGGTGTTGTCGGTGATCTGCTTGATCTGTGCCAGGTGCTGGCGCATGCCTTCCTCGAAGGCCGGCAGGTAGTCACTGTCC
This sequence comes from Stenotrophomonas sp. LARHCG68, assembly GCF_052871705.1. NCBI lineage: Bacteria > Pseudomonadati > Pseudomonadota > Gammaproteobacteria > Lysobacterales > Lysobacteraceae > Stenotrophomonas > Stenotrophomonas sp. LARHCG68. Next base: position 392,441 of record NZ_JBIXJV010000002.1, read on the forward strand.
TTGATCTTGTCGAACGCCGGTGCCTGGAACGGCAGGCTGCTGGCGGTCATGAACGGGTTGGTCGAGGCGTCGGCCGGCTGGCCGGCCTGGGCGGGGGCGTTGGCGCTCACGGGGGTGGTGGACTCCTTGCCGGAACAGGCCGCCAGCGCAAGGCTGATGGCAGCGGCCAGAACTACGGTACGCGACATGAAACGGCTCCTTGGGAACGGGCTTCGAACAGCTCATCACCCTACTCCGATCACCGGTTTCCAGCATGTGCCGATGGTGGCGCCTTGGGCCTGGCCGGCCCCGCCGCGCGGCCGCTCAGGTGGTGCCGCGGTTGCGGCCCTGCCACGGCCGGTACCAGGCGCGGATGGCCGCCATGTCGGCCACGTCGTCACCGCTGGTGTGGAACGGCGGGCCGAAGCCGATCACCCGTTCGGTGTAGTGGAAATAGGCCGGGATCACCGGCACCTGGGCGGTGCGCGCGATGCGCAGGAAACCGGTCTTCCACTCCTTGACCGGCTTGCGCGTGCCTTCCGGGGCCAGCGCGAACCAGATCCGGTCGCTGCCCTGGATCATCGCCACCGCCTGCCCGACCGTGCCCTGCGGCGAGCTGCGGTCCAGCGGCACCACGCCCAGCCCGCGCAGCACGCTGCCCAGCGGCCACCAGAACAGCTTGTCCTTGCCCAGGATGCGCGCCTCCACGCCCAGCGCCATCTTGGCCGCCAGCCCCCACAGCCCGTCCCAGTTGGAGGTATGCGGCGCGGCGATCACCACCGCCTTGGACAGGTCCGGGATCGGGCCGCGGATGCGCCAGCCGCCCAGGCGCAGCACGGTGCGCCCCAGCCAACGGACGAACGCATTGGGTTTGACCCTGGGCACATTGGACGGAATGACGGGCACCACGGGCTCGGAATGGCTCAAGTACTACTCCCAATTGCGGGTTGAACGGCCGCGCTTGACCTGGGCGCGTTCCTTTTTCTGGTCCAGCCGGCGCAGCTTGGAACCGTAGGTGGGCTTGGTCGCCACCCGCGCCTTGGGCACCGACAGGCTGGTCTGGATGAAGGCCACCAGCCGCTCGCGGGCATCCTGGCGGTTGCGGTCCTGGGTGCGGAAGCGCTGGGCGTCGATCACCAGCACGCCCTCGCCGGTCATGCGGCGGTCGCGGCGTGCCAGCAGGCGCTGCCGCAACGGCTCGGGCAGCGAGGGCGAGCCGGCCACGTCGAAGCGCAGTTCCACCGCGGTGGATACCTTGTTCACGTTCTGCCCGCCGGCCCCGCTGGCGCGCACGAAGCGTTCGACGATCTCCGTTTCCGGTATCGCCAGCTGCGCCGAGATTTCGATCAGGCCTGTCCCCATCGGCGCATTGTAAGCAGCCGACCCATGCCGGGCCATGCTCGGCGGGCGCGCTCGGCGGAAGTCTCCACCCAACCCTCCCCTTGGCGGCGCCAAAGGGACAGTGAGACGCAGCATCACGATGCGCTTTCCCGTCCAGCGAACCCTCTCCCTGCACGGCAGGGGAAGGCTGGGCAGGGGCCGGCACAGGCGGCCCGGAGAGAACTCAGCGCGCCTGCGCCGGATCCCACTCCCGCGCTTCCCAACGCCGCCAGGCGCGGTAATGGTGGATGGCGAAGCCGGCGAACGACGGCTCCTTGCGCAAGGCACGCTCCACCTTGGCCACTTCCTGCTCGAACACCTTCGGCCCTTCCTCGTCGAAGGTGACCTTGTCGATCTCGTTCGGCGACACCTCCAGCCCGATCACCACCTTCCTGCCCACCTGGTTGGCATAGGCGATCTCGCTGGCCGCATGCGAAAGAATGCTGTCACTGCCTTCGGCCTTGTCGCGATAGTCCATCAGCGCGACGTAGTCATACAGGTCGATCGTGTGCTCGCTGACCGGGCGGCGCCTGCCCTTCCACTCCAGCTCGATGCCATCGAGCCAGAACGGTATCGCCGGCCCCACGCTCAAGGTCGCGCCATGCGCATGCTTGATCTGCATCAACGCATCGCTCATGTCCAGGAAGCCGGCGAGCAGGCCCTCGCGGGTGTCTTCGTCCCATGCATCCAGGATGTGCGGCTCGATGTCCAGGTTGGCGCCGTCGAAGCGCGCCGTCTCCGGCACGCTGGCGTTGTACTCGACCACCCGCCGGAACATCGCCTCGGCCTGCGCGCGATGCGATGGCAGCACGTAGTTCTCGGTGTTCAGGTAGGCCGAACCGAGCAGCGCGTAGACCTTCATGCCCTGCGCATGCATGCGCTCGATGAAGGCACGGTACAGCTGCGGCTGCTCCACGATCAGGTTGCGGCCCTGGTAGGCATCGGCATACAGGTACAGCGTGTCGACATGCCGGGGCTTGAGGTAGGCGATGGCCTCCTCGGCCACGGCCGGATCCTCGACCAGCGCATACGACTCCGCTTCCCAGGTCCAGAACGCGCGGCTGGCGGGGCTTGCCGCCGTGGCCGGCAGCGCGCACATCAACCAGACCAGGCCACCGGCCCACAGCGACCTCATGGCGCGCTCCCGCCGGCGGTGGCGGCACCGGCCTCCACCGGCAGGTGGTAGCGGCCGATGCCGACCGGCTTGCCGTTGTCCGGGTCGGACGGGAACACCGACACGAAGCAGCGGCCGGCGCATGCCTGCGGATAGGGCAGCAGCAGCTGCACCTGCTGTTTGCCGCCCACCGGCAGCTGCACGGCGCTGCCGTACACCTCCTTCAACTCGCGGCCATCCTCGGTCGCCAGCACGGCCAGCGGCACGAACGGCTTGCTCGGGACCGCGTCGCCATTGCTGAACACCGCCGTCAGCTGCACGCCCTCGCCGATGCGCGCCACCTGCGCGGACTCCATGCCCACGCCGTGCGCGGTCGGTGCGACCACCGCCAGGGCATCCGGCCGTGCCGGTGCCTGGTACGCCACCAGCGGCGCGTTGGCACCGTCCGGGGTCAATGCCCGCTGCTGCATGAAGATCGCATTGGCCTGCACGTAATGCGCCCGTCGCGCGGCCACCCAGTCACGCACCGCGGGATCGTCGGCTTCGGCCAGGTGCATGCCGTCCTGCAGCTCGTACAGTTTGCCCTCGCGCAGCCACCAGCGTTCGGCCAGGTACTCCGGCGCGCTGGTCTTGGTCTGCTGCAGCGGCAGCGCATGGATGTTGCGGAAGCTCTCGGCCATGTCCAGACCGGTGCCCAGCCACGGCGTCCGCGCCGGGCGTTGCAGGCCGTAGGTATTGGACAGCAGCGCCACCAGCGACGGCGTCACGTCCAGCTGCGAGGACACCGCGCGCACGCGTCGCGGCTGCTTGAGCAGGGGCGAGAAGATGATCAGCGGCACGTGGTAGCGGTCCACGTGCTCGCCCATCGGGATCTCCGGCAGGCGATGGTCGCCGGTCACCACGAAGATGGTGTTGGCGTACCACGGTGCACTGGCCACGCTGTCGAAGTAACGGCGCAGCTGGTCATCGGTGTACAGGATGGTGCTGTACTCCGCGGCGTTGGCGCGGTACGCCGGCAGTTGCGCGGCGGGCACCTGCAACGCCTGCAGGCGCTGTTCCAGCCGCGCGCGGTAGACCTCCTGGCCGGGGAATGCGTAGCTGGTGTGCATCGAGATGGTCTGGATCGCCGCCAGGAACGGGGCCTGCAGGCGGTTGCTGTCGGCCAGCACGCGCGAGACCAGCTCCTTGTCCGGATAGCCCCAGGCACTGAAGGGGTTGCGCTGGTAGCCGTCGCCGAAGGAGTTCATGTCCACCAGCTGCTGGACCTGCTGCAGCTGCATGTATCCCTTCTCGTCGTCGAAGGCGGTGTCGGTGCCGTTGTAGAAGGCGGTGTGGTAGCCCTGCTGGCCGAGCACGCTGAACAACCCCGGATGCGCCGGCATGCCGGCCCCCAGCGCGGTGAAGCCCTGCTCGGCGAACGGTGCCGAGCCGAACAACGTCGGCAGGACGCCGAAGGTCCGGCCCTGGTTGGCCAGGAAGTTGTCGAAGTACAGGCTACGCGTGGCCAGTTCGTCGAGGAACGGCGTGAAGCTGCCCAACGATGCCTGCGGCCCGGAGAACGAACGCCCCAGGCCCTCGACCACGATCACCACCACGTTCGGCCGGCTGCCGTCGCGGGTCGGCGAGAAATAGTCGCCCAGCGTGTCGGGGGTCGACTCCTGGCGCAGGAACGGGTACTGCGGATCCAGCGCCGGCAACTGCGTGGCTGCGGCCACCTGCGGCGGCGAAACGATGCCTGCGCCGTCCCGGCGCCAGCGCCATACATCGCCACTGAACCAGGCCAGCTTGTTGCAGGCCAGGCCACGTGCGGCATCATCACCCAACACCTTGGCCCCGGCCGGCAGTGGCAGCAGCCATGCGGCAATGCCGGCGACCAGCAGTATCGTCGTGGCCAGCGTCGAGCCCCGCCCGTCGCGGCGATGCCAGAGCAACAGGCCCAGCCACAGCACCACCAGCGGCAGCACCAGGGCGAGCACGCCGCGCGGGTTGAGCGCTGCACCATCGGCCAGCGTGGTGCGGATTTCCGCCGTGCTGTAACCGAACAGGTCCGCGCCCAAGGGCACCTGCGCCACCTGGTAGTACTGGTCGAGCATGGCCTGCACCACCAGCAGCAATGACCACACCACCGCCAGCAGCAGCACGCGCGGCACGCGCCGGCGGATGGCCAGCACCGGCAGGCTCACCAGCAGCAGCAATGGCACCAGCCGCAGCAGCACCAGGCCGGCCTGCACCAGTGCGATGCCCGCGATGGCCCACCGCTGGTTGCCGTCCCAGCTCGCGCCCTGGAGGCCATTGAGCACCGCGCCGGCCACCAGCACCGCCTGCGCCAGCAACAGTGCCGGGAAGGCGGAGGAGAAACGCGACCATGCATTGCCGTCGTGTTCGGTCATCGTCATCACCGCGGCCCGGCTACCAGCGCGTGTACAGCGACGCGGAGACACGCTGCTCGTCGTAGCCGCCGTCGTCATCGGCATAGCCGAGCCCGATCTTGAAGCCCCAGTTCGGCGCGAAGTAGTGCTTCCATGCCACCCCGACCGCGGCGTTGCTGTCGCGCACCACGGTGCCGAAGCGGTCCATGTCGGTGCTGCGACCGCTGCTGGCGCTGACCTCCAGGTAGTCGTCGGCATCGCCCTTGTAGTAGTTGCGCAGCAGCACGCGGTGGCTCCAGCTGCCATTGCCGACGCCGGGCACGTGCTGCAGCTTGTAGCGGCCGTACCAGTTGCCGACGTAGCGCCCCACGCCGATCCCGTAGAACTCGGTATCGCCGGAGAAGCGCAGGTGGTCCACGCTGGCCGACAGCTCCCAGCCACTGCCCACGCCCTGGAACACTTCCGCGCGCCAGGCCTGGCGCGGCAGCACCCCGCCGGAAGGGCCGTGCTGGTAACGCAGGTTGGCATAGGCGCGCGGCCACAACGGGACGTAGCCATCCAGTGCCCAGGCCGTATCGCGGGTGCCGAAATGATCGGCGCGCAACAGCTCCAGGCCCAGCGAGCCGCGGCTGAACTGGCGGCGCACGGTCAGGTCGGCGTCGTTCCAGCTTTCCCGGTCACCGCTGAAGCCGGTGTGGTCCCAACCCGCGCTGGCGCTCCAGCGGTAGCCGGCGACGATCACGTCCGGGTTGGACAGGCGCGGCAACAGGCTCTGCTGCAGGCCGGCGATCTCGCCGGGGTCGGCGCCCAGGCCGGCGGCGGCATCGAAGTCGGTGCGCGCCGCTTCGCGCTGCCCAGCATCGCGCAGGGCGCGCCCGCGGGCGATGCGCGCGGCCGGATCCTGCGGTGCCAGTTCCACCCAATGGGAATAGGCGTCGGCGGCCGGTTGCGGACGGTCGCTCCAGCGGTACACGTCACCCAGCGCCGACCACGCGTCGGCATAGGTCGGGCTTTTTTCCACCACCGCGCGCAGGTCGTTCTCTGCCGCCGCATATTGGCCGTCCCACGCGTAGGTGCGCCCACGTGCCAGCAACAGGTCGCCATTGCCGGGATGCTCGACCAGCAGGGCCGTGTAGCGTGACAGGGCCTCGGTACGCTGCCCGCCGGTGGCCAGTGCCTGCACCTGGCGCATCTGCACGGTGAGCGCGTCCGGCTCGGCATCCTGTGCCATCGCGGTGGCACTGCAGCTGGCCAGCACCAGCAGCAGCGCCACGTGCAGCGTGCGGGGAGTGGAAGGCGGTTGCATGGCCAATGAATCGCTCCTGGTCTTCATGGTAGGTGGCTCCCTTCCGGCGCATGCGGTTGGCTCGCCGGCTCCGCACCGGCCGCGTTCTGCTGCCAGGAACCATCGCGGCTGACATGTCCCCAGCTGTGGCGCCGGCGCCGGCTGAACAACCAGCGCATGGTGCCGACGAAGCGCCAGCAGGAATTGATCTGGCGGTAGCCGAAGTTCTCCAGCACCGCGACGACGAACATCCGCAGCTGCTGCAGTGGCCGCTTGTACAGGCCGAAGGACAGCTCCTCCAGCAGCATCGCGTTGACCGAGAGCAGGATGCCCATGCCCACCGCGGCGGCCAGGAACACCAGGAACACATCCAGCGGCACCAGCCCCACCAATGCCAGCACGATCATCGAGGCATAGCCGATCACCTCGATCACCGGGCCCAGGAACTCGAACACCAGCATGAAGGGGAACGCCACCCATCCGGCCGCGCCACCGTGGCGGCTGAACATCAGCCGGATGTTCGACCACAGGCTCTCGGCCAGGCCGCGTTGCCAGCGCACGCGCTGGTTGCGCAGCGAGGCCAGGTCGGTCGGTGCCTCGGTCCAGCACACCGGGTCGGGCACGAACACGATGCGGTAATCGCGCTGTTCCTCGCGCAGGTTGCGATGCAGGCGGATCACCAGATCCATGTCCTCGCCCACGGTATCGGTGCGATAGCCACCGATGGCGATCACCCGTTCCTTGTAGAACACCCCGAACGCGCCGGAGATGATCAGCAGGGCATTCATCGGCGACCAGCCCATGCGCCCGAACAGGAACGCGCGCAGGTACTCCACCAGCTGGAAGCTGGGCAGCAGGCGGCGGGGCAGGCCGACTTCGGACAACATGCCGTCCTTGACCGTGCAGCCGTTGAGCACGCGCACCACGCCACCGCTGGCCATCACCCGGCGGTCCTCCAGGAACGGGCGCACCACCCGCGAGAGGCTTTCCGGCTGCAGGATGCTGTCGGCGTCGATCACGCAGAACAGCGGGTAGCGCACGCAGTTGATCCCGGCGTTGATCGCATCGGCCTTGCCGCCGTTGGCCTTGTCGACCATGCGCACGCGCGGGTAGCGGGCCGAGGCATAGACGCCCTTGACCAGCTCGGTGTGCAGCCGCGCGCGATAGGCCTCCGGCACCAGTACCAGGCCGAAGGCCTCGATCAATGCCTCGCGGGTGCGGTCGCTGGAACCGTCGTTGACCACCACGATCTCGAAGTCGGGGTAGCTGGTCTTGAGCAGCGAACGCACCGAGGACACCACCGAGGTTTCCTCGTTGTAGGCCGGCAGCACGATGCTGACCGGCGGCTGGTACTCGCGCAGCGCCGCCGGCAGGTAGTTGGCCCGGTATTCGCGCATGTAGCGCACGATCTGGTAGGCGGAGATGTAGTTGAGCACCAGGTAGGCCAGGTTGATCGCCACGAAGTAGGCGACGAACAGCCACTGCAGCGCGGCCAGCTGCTGCAGCCATGGCAACTGCTGCAGGTACTCCACGAAGGATTGCCAGTAGTTCATGTCGCCCCCCTGAGCCCGTGCTCGGACAACACCTGGTCGATGATGTCGCGGCCGAAGGCATCCCCCTGCCGCTGCTGCACCTTGCGCATGGCCTCCACCCCATTGCCGCTCAGCGCCATCAGCGCCTGCGCCGCGCGGTAGCGCACCCACCACACGCTGTCGGCCAGCAACGGCTCCAGCCGCGCGGCGTCGGCGGCCTCGCCGATGCGGCCCAGCGCGACCGCCGCATGCATGCGGACATGCCAGCGCGAGGCCGCAAGGAACCCGATCACCCGCTCGCGCTCGTGGCGGTCGTTCACCAGCTGCAGGCAGACCGAGATGATGTGGTCGTCGACGTGCCCGTCCAGCAGCTGCCGGAGCACGCCGCTGGCGCGTTGCGGATCGATGTCGGCCAGGAAGCGCACCAGCTTCACCGTGGTATCGGCGTTGGCACGCAGCAATGCATTGCCGAGCTCGCGGGCGGCGCTGCCGTCCTTGTTCTCGGCCAGGATGCGTGCGACGTTGCCCGGCACCCAGTCCTCGCGCTCGGCCACCAGTGGCACGAACATCGCCATCGCGCGGGGCGGGTCCACCTGGGCCAGCGCACGCGCCGCGCACAGCGACACGATCGGGCTGCGGTCGGTCAGGAACGGCGACAGCCGGTCGAACAGGCGACGATCGCGCAGGTGGCCCAGGGCGATGATGGTCATCGCACGGTCGTGGTAGCTGCCGCGCAGCAGCCGTGGCGAGACCTCCTCCAGCCCGACCCGCTGCCCGACCGGGACCAGGCGCCGTGCGGCCTCCTCCGGCAGTGATTCGTGCAGGGCGTTCCAGGCGTCGACAAAGCCCTGCACTTCACCCGGCTGCAGCCGCTGCACCTCCACCGGCCCCAGCAGGGCCTGCTGCAGCACCCGCGTCCAGTGCTCGCGTGCCTGCAGGTCGCGTTGCTCGCGGCGCTGCGCGCGCATTCTCAGGATCACGATGAGGGTCAACAGCACGCACGCGAGCAGCAGGGTCAGCACCGCGACCCAGCCCGCGATCATCACGACAGTCGACCCCTTGGCCAGCTCTTCCATCGCCCTTCCCCCCATTGATGCAGGGGCCTGGCTACCGTGCCTGCCCCTCCCCTGTGTCGCACCTTCAGGCAGAGCCTACGCCTAAAAATGTGATTTACATCTCATTTTCCGCAAAATTTTCATCCAGGTGACATCTTGATCTGCTAGGCCCTTCACGCGGATTGCTGTTTTTACATTGAAAACAACAACTTGCCGAAAACACCCGGTCACACGTCCGGTCGGCCAGGCCCAGCGAGCGGCACGCCGATGCTGCACCGCAGGTATGCTCCGGGCATGCCCCGGACTCCAGGAAGGCCCATGTCTGCACATCGCACCGTCCGCTCCCGCCTCACGCCCCTGCTGCTGGCCGGCAGCCTGCTGCTGGCCGGCATCGCGCCCGCCCTGGCCACGCCACCGTCGGACAGCGACATCAACCGCCTGCTCGCCGCCTCGCGTGCGCAGAACATGCTCGACGCGATGCTGCCGCAGATGGAAGCCATGCAGCAGCAGCAGTTCGCCCAGCTCAGCGGCAACCAGCAGCTGAGCCCGGAGCAGAAGCAACGCATCCAGCGCATCCAGCAGCGCACCTCGCAGACCATGCGCGAAGCGCTGTCGTGGTCGCAGATGCGGCCGATGTACGTGGACCTGTACAAGCGTTCGTTCTCGAAGGAGGACGTGCTGGCGATGGCCGAGTTCTACGAGAGCCCGGCCGGCCAGAGCCTGCTCGACAAGACCCCGACGCTGATGCAGAACCTGATGGTCGCCATCCAGCAGAAGATGACGCCGCTGCTGGCGGACCTGGAAAAGGACCTGCAGCAGATCGTCAATGAGCCCGAGGCCAAGGGCGGGAAGTAAGCCAAAGAGGAAGCAACGACACCCCGCCTCCTCCCTTGGCGATGCCAGGGGAGGAGGCGGGAGCGTGGCGATCACTGTGATCGGACCGACCTGCAGGAACCGTCCCCTCCCTGCGCAGCAGGGCGGGGTGCAGTCGGGGGCAACGGCCCCCTCACCTCACGGCTGCAGCGACCACCCGAACAGGTCCATCGCCTTGCCGAACTCGCGGTCCAGCGGCGCGCTCACGTCCACCCGGCCGCCCTGCGGATGCGGGAACGCCAGCCGCTCGGCGTGCAGCAGCATGCGGTGCACGCCCTGCATGCGGAACGTACGGTTGTGCCGCCCGTCGCCGTGGCTGGTATCGCCGATCAGGTGATGGAACAGGTGCTTGAGGTGCCGGCGGATCTGGCGGAAACGCCCGGTCTGCGGCTGGCAGCGCAGCAAGGCATAGCGCGAGGTCGGGAAGCCGTTCGAGGGAATCGGCAGCTCGCCGGTCAGCAGCTTCTGGAAATGGGTGATGGCCGGCTTCTTGACCGGTTTACCCGGGCCGCCGTCCAGGTCGTGGTCGACGGTGAACGCGTCTTCGGCCGGCCAGCCCCGGCACACCGCCAGGTAATCCTTGCTCACCTCGCCACCCATCAGCGCCTTGCCCAGCGCACTGGCCGTTTCACGATCGAAGGCCAGCAGCAGGCAGCCGCTGGTGGCACGGTCCAGCCGGTGCACCAGGAAGATCGGCTTGCCCAGCTGCGCGCGCAGGCGGTCGGCGAGGAAGTCATCCTCGCCGCGGGCCAGCTTGCTGTCGTGGACCATCAGCCCGGCCGGCTTGTTCACCACCGCCAGCCATTGATCCTCGTACAACAACGGCAACGGCTCGAACACGACCTCCGCATCGGTGGCTTCCATCGCCGCGCTCATCGCCGCAACCAGGCCGATGCCAGCGCCAGCACGCCCACGCCGCCGGTGATCCACGACCACAGCGGCACCGAGGCCAGCAGCGGGCCACCGGTCTGCAGCCCGTACAGCAGCGCCGACACCACCACCAGGCCGACGCCGGTCACCGCGGTGACCACGCGTCGCTGCATGCGGCGCAGGGTCTCGTTGAGGCTGACGATGTCCTGCGAGCGCATCGCCAGCTCGTGCTTGCCCTCCACCTGCTGGCGCAGCCAACTGTGCAGCAGCGCCGGCATGTCCGGGGCCTGGGTCATGATTTCCGGCAGGCGCTTGGCCAGTTCCTTCAGCGCGCGGCGCGGGCTGTAGCGCTCGCGCAGGATGCGTTCGAGCACCGGCTTGGCGACCGCCCAGATATCCAGCTGCGGGTCGAGCTGGCGGCCCACGCCCTCGATGTTGAGCAGGGTCTTCTGCAGCAGGATCAACTGCGGCTGCAGGGTCAGCTGGTAGCGCTGCGCGGTGCGGAACAGCTTGACCAGCACCTCGGCCAGCGAGATCTGCGACAGCGGGCGGGTGAAGTACGGCTCGCACACCGCGCGCACGGCTGCTTCCAGCTCGTCGATGCGCACCGTGGCCGGCATCCACTGCGCCTGCAGGTGCAGCTCGGCGATGCGCCGGTAGTCGCGGTTGAAGATCGCCATGAAGTTCTCGGCGAGGTAGTACTGATCCTCCTCCGAAAGCTGGCCCATGATGCCGAAGTCCAGCGCAATGAAACGCGGGTTGTCGCGGCGCGCCGGGTCGATGTCGACCCAGATGTTGCCGGCGTGCGCATCGGCGTGGAAGAAGTTGTCGCGGAACACCTGCGTATAGAACACGCGCACGCCCTTGGCCGCCAGCGCCTGGCGGTTGATGCCGGCCGCGTCCAGCGCGGCAATGTCATCGGACGGAATACCCCACACCCGCTCCAGCGTGAGCGCGCGTTCGGCGGTGTGCGACCAGATCACCTCCGGCACGTACAGGTCGTCGGAGTTCTCCCAGAACCGGCGCAGCACGCTGGCATTGGCGCCTTCGCGCTGCAGGTCCAGCTCGGCGGCCAGGGTGGTCTCGATCTCGGCCACCACTTCGCGCGGGCGGATCTTGTCCGCACGCGGATGGGTGCGCTCGACCAGCGCGGCCAGCGACTTGAGCAGGGCGATGTCACCGGCGATCTGCTGCTCGATGTCCGGGCGCAACACCTTGACCACCACCTGGCGGCCACCGTCCAGCGTCGCGGCATGCACCTGCGCGATCGAGGCCGAGGCCAGCGGCGTGGTATCGAAGCTGGCGAACGCCTCGGTGATCGGCAGGCCCAGTGCCTGTTCGACGAGCTGCAACGCGCGTTCCCCGTCGAACGGCTTGACCCGGTCCTGCAGCAGGGTCAGTTCGGCGGCCACGTCCGGCGGCACCAGGTCGCGGCGGGTGGACAGGATCTGCCCGAACTTGACGAAGATCGGCCCCAGCTCCTGCAGCGCCAGGCGCAGCCGTGCGCCACGCGAGAGCGAGGCGATGTCGGCACTGGCGCGCGGCACGAACGGCTTGGCCAGGCGCAGCCAGCGCTCCACCGGGGTGCCATCGAGCAGCGCGTCCAGGCGGTAGCGCAGGATCACCCGGCCGATGCGGCTGGCGCGGAACATCGCGCGGGTCGCCTTCATGCGGCACCTCCCAGGCGCTGGCGCAGCCGCGCCACGCGCACGCCCAGGCGCTCGACGTCGTCGCGTATCACATCCACGTCGTCGTGGAAGGCCTCCAGCTCGGCGCGCGGCACCACGTCACGCGACTCCTCGGTGACGTATTCGGCCGCGCTTTCGGCCAGGTCCCTTGCACTGCGCCGCGCCTGCACCAGCGCCGCGCGCAGGGTCTGCGCGATCTGTACGCCCAGCACCTCGCCGAACGCCTTGACGAAGGGCTGCTGCCAATCCGGATCGAAACGGCTGGCCAGCTGCTGCAGCCGGCGCGCCAATTCAGCATCACCGGACACCTTCACCCGCCCGGCCGGCGCGCTGTTGCCGCGCCGTGCATTGGCCAGGAACGGCAATTGCGCCAGCACGCCGCCCAGCGTGCTGCGCACGGCCAGGTCGGCCTCCTGCGCGGGATCGACCGGGCCCACGGTCAGGCGCTGCCCGCTGACGCCGATCTGCATCGCCAGTGCCGGCGATTCCAGGGTCAGGGCGATGCGTTGCCCGTCCAGCGTGGCCAGCGCACTGCGGGTATCCGGGTCCAGGGCCAGCGCACGGTTGAGCGCCACTTCCAGCGCTCGCCCGGCCAGCGGCTTGATGACATTGAAGGGGGATGGAGACATGCCGGGCATTCTACCGAAGCAGGCAACCGGGAATGGCCGTGGTCGGGGACCGGGAACGCGGGGGCGCATGCGGCCGGCGGCGCGGGGGGTGTTTGGCTGAATGTCACCTTTCCAGACACACCGGTGCTTTTTTGCCGTGGAACGGCAACGGGCGCGGGAGCGCGTGAAACCGCCCTGCCCGTCCCTGCTCGCCCGCTCCCCGCAAGAACATTTCCTGTTCCCCCTGCCCCTTTCCCTGCTTCATGCTATGCATACCCCTCACAGGCATTCGGCAGGAGCAACAGGCAATGGGCAAGACCCGGGTAGGCATCATCTTCGGCGGTCGTTCGGCCGAACACGAGGTCTCGCTGCAGTCGGCGAAGAACATCCTCGACGCGCTGGACAAGGAGCGGTTCGATGTCAGCCTGATCGGCATCGACAAGCAGGGCCATTGGCACGTCAGCGACCCGCAGCAGTTCCTGCTCAACGCCAACGACCCGGCGCGGATCGCGCTGAACCGTTCCGGCAATGCCGTGGCGGTGCTTCCGGGCCGCGAGCAGGCGCAGCTGGTGCCCAGCGACCCGGCCTCGGCGCTGCAGCAGATCGACGTGGTGTTCCCGATCGTGCACGGCACCCTGGGCGAGGATGGCTCGCTGCAGGGCCTGCTGCGCATGGCCAACCTGCCGTTCGTCGGCTCCGGCGTGCTGGGCTCGGCCGCGGCGATGGACAAGGACGTGACCAAGCGCCTGCTGCGCGACGCCGGCCTGGCCGTCGCCCCGTTTGCCTGCTTCAACCGCAGCACCGCCGCCGGCGCCGACTACGCCACGCTGGTCGCGCAACTGGGCACGCCGCTGTTCGTCAAGCCCGCCAACCAGGGCTCGTCGGTCGGCGTGAGCAAGGTGCGCAATGCCGGAGAGTTCGCCACCGCCATGGCGCTGGCGCTGTCCTTCGACCACAAGGTGCTGGTGGAATCGGCCATCGTCGGCCGCGAGATCGAATGCGCGGTGCTCGGCAACGACCACCCCGAGGCCAGTGTCTGCGGCGAAGTGGTGGTGCACGACGACTTCTACGCCTATGACACCAAGTACATCAGCGCCAACGGCGCCGAAACGGTGATCCCGGCCGACATCAGCGACGACGCCCAGCAGCGTATCCGCCAGATCGCCATCCGCGCCTACCAGGCGCTGGAGTGCGCCGGCATGGCGCGCGTGGACGTGTTCCTCACCGAGGCCGGCGAGGTGGTCATCAACGAGATCAACACCCTGCCCGGCTTCACCCGGATCAGCATGTATCCCAAGCTGTGGGGCGCCTCCGGCCTGGATTACACCGCGCTGATCACCCGCCTGGTCGAGCTGGCGCTGGAGCGCCATGCCGCCGACAAGGCGCTGTCCAGCTCGATCACCTCCACGCCATGAACCCAGCGCCCGCCGCCGGTGACGCGCCCCGCGCGATCACCGGCGACGACCTGCCGGCACTGCTGGCGTTGAACAACGCCCACGCGCAGGAGCTGTCCTGGCAGGAGCCGGCGGCCTTCGCACGGCTGCTGCGGCAGGCGTTCTTCGCCCGCACCTGCGCCGATGCGCAGGCGCTGCTGATCGCGCTGGACCAGGACGCCGACTACGACAACCCCAACTTCGCCTGGCTGTCGGCGCGCTACCGGCGCTTCGTCTACATCGACCGCGTGGTGGTCGACGCGCGGGCGCGCGGCAAGGGGCTGGCACGGCAGCTGTACGCCGCGTTGGCCGCGCACGCACGCCTGCATGGCCATGATTGCCTGGTCTGCGAGATCAACGCCGATCCGCCCAATCCCGCTTCCGTGGCCTTCCACCAGCAGCTCGGCTTCAGGCCGGTGGGCGAAGCCCGCCTGGACAATGGCAAGACGGTGACCTACTTCGCGTGCCCGCTCGCGCCCTGACCGGCGCCCGGCGGCAAACGCAACGGCCCGCCCGGGGACACCCGGGCGGGCCGTTGTGGTTCAAGCGGTTCAGCCCTTCTTGCGGAACAGCGAGATCACCGCAAGGATCAGGAACACCACGAACAGGATCCAGGCGATGTTGCTCGCCGCACCGGCGATGCCACTGAAGCCCAGCAACGCGGCGATGATGGCGATCACGAAGAAGACGACGGCGTAATGAAGCATGGCGACCTCCTGTATATGAAAACAGGGTCCATGCTGGACAAGACGCGGTGGTCAGACGGTGATGGGGGCGTGAGCGCCGGATGACGACCCTGCGCTTCAGCGACCGGCCGCCAGGCGGCGCAGCCCTTCGGCGATGCTCACCTGCGGGACATAGCCGAAATCGCGGCGCGCCGGTTCCATCGAATACCAATGCGGCGTGCACAGCTGTTCGGCCAGGAAGCGCGTCATCGGCGGCTCGCCGCGCAGCCGCAGCAGCGGCCACAGCCGCTCGCACACCGCGCCGATGCGGTAGGCGGTCTTGAACGAAACGGTCTTGGTCACCGGCGGCGCATCGACCGCGGCCAGCAGCTTGTTGAGCAGCACGCGCATCTCCAGCGGCTCACCGTTGGAGATGAAGTAGGCCTTGCCGGCGCAGGCCGCGCCGACCACCAGGTGATCGAAGGCATCGAAGTGCGCCTGCGCGGCGTTGTCGATGAACGTGGTATCGACCTTGTTGCTGCCGTCGCCCACGAAGCGCAACCGGCCGGCGCGGGCACGCTCGGCCAGGCGCGGCACCAACTGGTTGTCACCCGGGCCCCAGATCAGGCGCGGACGCAATGCCACGGTGGCCAGCTCGGCACCGTTGGCGGCCAGCACTTCCTGCTCGGCGAGGGTCTTGGTGGCCGCATAGGGTGCCTGGAAGTCCTCGCCGTAAGGCACTTCATCCGCACCGAGGCCTTCCACCGGATGGGTCGCGCGATGGGTCACGCTGGGCGTGGAGGTGTAGACCAGCCGGCCGATGCCATGCGCGCGGCACGCGGCCAGCACGTTGCGGGTACCGACCACGTTGGCCTGGAAATAGCTGTCATAACTGCCCCAGGCACCGGCCTTGGCGGCGTTGTGGAAGATCGCGTCAACGCCGGCGGCGGCGTGATGCACCGCATTGGCATCGGCCAGGTCACCCCGGATCTGGCCCACGCCGAGCGCCTGCAGCGCCGGGTAATGGCCGCGATTGAAGCTGAGCACCTCATGCCCGCGCTCGACCAGCCCGCGGCACAAGGCCTGCCCCAGGAACCCACCGCCACCGGTGACAAGAATCTTCATCTGTTCGATCGCCTCTGCTGCCGGCCCCTGTGCCGGCTGTTCGGGTTGCAAGTATCGCAGCAGCGGAGGGCCTGGGGTTTTGGGGATCTGGCCGGAACCGCGTTCTCCCCCTCCCCAGCCCTCCCCTTGGCTGCGCCAAAGGGAGAAGGGGTCATGCGGTTCGGTCAGGTCATCGCGAAAGCCACGCTCTTGCCCCCTCCCTTTGGCCTAGCCAAGGGGAGGGTTGGGGAGGGGTAAAGCCCGATACCGCTCCCGATGCGGAGCTGCCAGCGTCAGCCTCCACACCAGGGAAGGGAACCGCGCCATGGATCGACTGCGCGAACACGCACGCCGACTACGCAACCACCCCACCGATGCCGAACGCGCGCTCTGGCAGTTCCTGCGTCGCCGGCAACTGGCAGGTGCACGCTTCCGCAGACAGGCGCCACTGGCCGGTTACATCGTCGATTTCGTCTGCCTGGAGCGGCAGTTGATCATCGAGCTCGATGGCGGACACCACCTGCAGCAAGGCGGTTACGACGCACGTCGGACCGAAGTACTGGAGGCCGTGGGCTACCGCGTGCGGCGCTACTGGAATGATGCGGTGCTCACGCAGACCAGCGATGTGCTTGAGGATGTGCTGCGGGCGTTGGATGCGTAGAGCAGAAACAGAAGCAGAAGCGACCCCTCCCCGGCCCTCCCCTTGGCTGCGCCAAAGGGAGGGGGTGGTTCATGCAGGTCGGTCAGGTCATCGCGAAAGCCACGCTTCTGCCCCCTCCCTTTGGCGCAGCCAAGGGGAGGGCCGGGGAGGGGTCGTGCTTTGGGCCCTAAACCCCCAGCTTCTCCGTCGCCCACACCGCCAGCTTCTCGCGCCCGATCTTGGCGTTATGACGGATATCCACCGGAAAACCCGGATGGCGCAGGAACGTGGCAATCCCGGCCAGCGTCGGCTGCGCCACGGCCAGCGCGCGCAGCTGCGCCTCCACCCCCACGGCATCGGTGCCCGGCAGCACTTCGTAGCACAGCACCGGGACCTGGCTGCCCGGCGCGCCGACACCAACCAGCGCAGTGCGGCGCACGCCGGCGACGGTATTGAACACCGGCTCGACCTGCTCGGTGTACAGCGGGCCCTGCGCGGTTTCCACGCGCTGGGTCTTGCGCCCGCAGAACCACAGGCGGCCCTGCGCGTCGAACCATCCCACGTCGCCCATGCGATGCACGATGCGCTCACCGCCATCGCCGAGCACCTCGCGGATCTTCGCCGCGGCCGTGGCCTGCGGACGATTGAAGTAACTGTCGGTGGTGGTCGGGCCAACCACGGTGATCTCGCCTACTTCGCCAACCGGCAACTCGCGCACCCCGCTCCACTCCGCGATCGGCACGTCGGTGATGGCGATGATGCGCACCTGGTTGGGCGGCACCACACGGCCCACGCAGGTACCGGCACCGGCCTCGGTGGCGCTGCGGGTGTCCTGCAGCTCGCGGCCCTCGATCACCGCCACCGGCAGGCATTCGGTGGCCCCGTACGGCGTCCAGAACTGCGCATGCTCGGGCAGCAGCGCGCGGATCCTGGCCACCGTCTCCGGTGGCACCGGCGCGCCGGCCGAGGTGGCGCGGGTGATCGTCGGCAGCGGCTGGCCGTGTTCGGCCAGCACCCGCATCAACGCCGGTGAGCCGAACAGCTGGGTCACGCCGAAGCGATTGATCGCGTCATGCAGCTTGCGCGGGTCGGCGCTGCCAGGCCGGGTCGGGTCCATGTCCGGGATCACCGAGGTCAGGCCCAGCGCCGGGTCGAACAACGCGAACGGCGGGAAGGTCGGCAGGTCCACGCCACCGGGTTGCATGCCGAAGGCATTGCCCAGCAGCTCCACCTGGCCGACGAAATGGCGATGGCGGTACACCACGCCCTTGGGCACGCCGGTCGAACCACTGGTGAACAGGATCGCGGCCACGTCATCGGGCGCGGTATCAACCAGCTGGCTGCCCTTGCCACTGCCGGCCGCCTCCAGCGCAGCCAGCGTGGTGCCCCCCCAGCCCCAGCGCCGGCCCACTGTGACCAATCGCGTGGCGGACTTCGACCAGCCCAGCAGCAGGCGCGCCAGGTGCGCCAGCGGGATACCGATGAAGGCCTGCGCCTGGGCTTCGTCCAGGCATTGGCGCAACGCACGCCTGTCGATGCCCGGGTCGACCAGCACCGGCACCGCGCCGATCTTGAACAGGGCGAACATCAGCAGGAAGAACGCCGGCCCCGGGCGCACCATCACCACCGTGCGCACGCCGCGACCGATGCCATACGCGGCCAGCCCGGCACCGATCGCATCGCTGCGCGCATCCAGGCGGCGGTAATCCAGGGTCACGTCGTAGGCAGCCATGCCCCCGGGACCGGGTCGGCCCGGACAACGGATGGCGATCTGGTCGGGGCGTTCACGCGCCAGTTCAGGCAGGCGCGCGGCGATATTGCAGTGTTTGTTCATCTTCCTATTGTCGCCGCTGAAGAAAATTCTTGCGCGCGGCCCGGCAGCGTGGAAAATTCCGTGCCTTCCCCATCGCCCCGCTGCCGCCCGAAGGCCGGCTTCCCATGCCCCATCCCTGCCTGACGTGTGGTGCCTGCTGCACCCAGTACCGTGTCGCCTTCCATTGGATGGAATCGGATGAAGTCACCGAAGGCGGCGTGCCGCACCAGCTGACCCAGCGCCTGGACCCGCATCGCCTGTGCATGCAGGGCACGTACTCGGACCCGATCCGCTGCGTGGCGCTGGATTCGGAGATCGGCGTGTACTCGCGCTGCACCATCCATCCCAACCGGCCCAGCGTGTGCCGCGAGGTGGATGCCTCGTGGGAGTACGGCAAGGCCAGCTCGCAGTGCGACCGCGCGCGCATCGCGCATGGCATGGCGCCGCTGACCCTGGCGGACTGGCGCTGGCGCGATGACGCCGACAATGACGACGACCATCCCGACGACAACGGCAACAGCCCCTCCTCGCCACCGAACACGCCGGTCGCCGCCTGAGCTCCCGCCGCCGCGCTTACCCGGGGCTGCCGAGCCGGCAGCCCGCTGCAGGGTGCTTCACAGCGCGGTGTAACGCCCCCACAGGTCCTCGAACTCCTGCGCGAAGCTGCGCACCAGGTTGCGGTCGTTGGTGACCACCAGGTTCTCGTCGTTGTACGAGGTGGCGGTGCGCGTCCAGTTGAAGCTGCCGTTGGCCAGCAGCTTGCCGTCGAACAGCGCGAACTTGTGGTGCATGTGGTACTGGGTGTGGTCCACGTGCACCGCGATGCCGGCCTCGTGCAGGCGACGGATGTCACTGCCATCGTCGTAGAGCTTGTCGTTGTCGCTGACGATGCGCACCTGCACGCCGCGCTTGTGCGCATCGAGGATGACGCTGGTCAGGCGGTCGTCGGAAATGGTGAACACGCAGATGTCCAGACTCTTCTTTGCACTGGTACACAGCCCGCGCAGGCGCTGCATGCAGGCATCCCCCGGCGAGAAGTAGACGCTGCTCAGGGTCTCCGGGACATCAGCGGTGGCATCCAGGGTGCGCACGATCTGCTCGACCCACTTGAGCAGCGGCAGCGCGTCGGCCGGATTGGCTGCGATCTGTTCACGGGCGATGTCGAAGGCCCGGTTGCGCAGGAAACGCACGCGGTCCGGTGGCAGCTCTTCGCCGAGCTCGCGCAGCTCGACCTTTTCCTGCGGGCTGAGCACCCGGTCCTGCACGCTGTCGCGCAACTCACGGTCCAGACTGTCGAAATCCATCCATCGCTCCATGTACGGGTAGGCGGACAGCTTGGCACAGACACGGCCGGCAGGAGGGGCCCCGGCGGCGAAGCCACCGATCGTTCAGCGCCCTGCAGCAACGCGGCGTGGAGACGCGTGCACCCACACGGGCGGCCACGCCGCCACGCCAGGCGCATCAGGCGATCGGGTTGCGCTCCAGGAACGCACGCACGGCCGGCACGATCACCTCGTGCTTGTCTTCCAGCACGTAGTGGTTGGCATCCTCGAACGCGGTCACCTCGGCCTGCGGCAATGCCGCGCGGAAGCCGGCCAGGAAGTGATGGTCGAAGCAGATGTCACGCAGGCCCCAGGCGATGTACACGGGGCGATCGGCGAAGGACGGCAGCGCCGCGGCGGCACGCTCCAGCAGCGACCAGGCCTTGTCGGCCGGCGACAGCGGGATGTCCTGCATGAAGCGGATGGTGGAGATGCGGTTGTCCCAGCTGTCGTACGGGGCCACGTAGGCACGCCGCACGTCGGCCGGCATGCGCCGGCTCACGCCCAGCCAGGACGCACCGGAGGAAAACGCATTGAAGGTGCGGATGAACCACTCGCCCGGCTTCCAGTGCCGGCCCATGGCGATCTGCCACGGCATCGGCTTGGCCGCCGGCAGCGGGAACGACGCGGTATTGGTGATCACCAGGCGCTTGACCTGGGCATGGTGCGACAGTGCCCAGCCGAAGCCGATCATGCCGCCCCAGTCGTGCACGGCCAGGGTCACCGGGCCGGTGATGCCCAGGTGGCGCAGCAGCGCATCCAGGTCATCCACGCGCGACTGCAGGGTGTAGTCGTAGCGGCTGTCGTCCGGCTTGTCGGACAGGCCCATGCCGATGTGGTCCGGCACGATGCAGCGGTATTTGTCGCTCAGCCCGTTGACCAGGTGCCGCCACAGGTAGCTCCACGACGGGTTGCCGTGCAGCATCACCACCACCTCGCCATCGCGCGGGCCCTCGTCGATGTAGTTCATCGACAAGCCGGGGCGTACTTCGAAACGGTGGGTACTGCTGGGGTAGCCGGGGAACGTGCTCATCGGGTCACACCTGCGAAAAAGGCCGGCAGAACCGGCCCCGTGATCAAAGCCCTTCTCCCCTCCGGGAGAAGGGAAAAGCGCGTTACCAGACCACCTCGGCCATCGTGCAGTTCAGGCCCGAGCCAATGCCCATCAGCGCGACGCGGTCGCCCTTCTTGAGCTTGCCGAGCTGGCGCAGCTTGCTCAGCACGATCGGCACCGAGGCCGGGCCGATGTTGCCGTGCTCGCCGAAGATGGTCATCACCTTCTTCGGGTCGATGCCGAAGGCCTTGATGAAGGCGTTGGTATGCGGCTGGCTGACCTGGTGGATGACGAACTGGTCGATCTCCTCCACGGCCCAGCCCAGCGCGATGCGGGTGGCCTCGAAGGTCTTGGTGGCCAGCTTGATGCCTTCGATCAGCAGCAGGCGGGTATCGGTGACCATGCGGTCCAGGTTGCCCACGCACAGCTTGTTCCACTGGTTGGCCGCGCGGGTCACCCCGCCCTTGTAGCGCGGTGCGTCCGGCACCAGCTCCGAGCGTGCCAGCACCATGGCGGCGGCACCGGAACCGGTGGTCAGCGCGGCCACTTCGTCGCGCAGCTGCTGGGCGGTGATGTCCGGGGACATCATGCGCTCGAGCGTCTTCTCGTAGACCAGGTTGGAGGTCTCGCCGTCGACGATCAACGCGTAGTCGATGTCACCGCGCTCAAGCATGCGCGCGGCCACGTCCATGCCGTTGATGAAGGCCAGGCAGGCGTTGGCGATGTCGAAGGTGACGCAGTCCTCGCCGATGCCCAGGTTGCCGGACACGATCGAGGCGGTGGACGGCTCCAGGTAGTCACGGCTGACCGAGGTATTGACCAGCAGGCCCACCTTGTCGGCGGTGATGCCGGCGTCTTCCAGTGCCTTCTGGCCGGCCATGGTGGCCGCGTCCGAAGCCTGCGTACCCTGGTCCCACAGGCGCCGTGCGTGGATGCCCGCGATGTCGCCAAGCACGTCGGCACGAATCCCCAGGCGCTCCAGCGTGGGCTGGAGACGCTCGTTGATTTCCTTGGAGGTCAGCGTATGCGGCGCATCAATATGCGCCAGTCCCGCGATCGAGACATTCTGGAAAGGCATCGGAAAGCGCCAAGACTCAGGCGAAGGGGGCGCTATTCTAGCGTCTGCGCCTTTTTACCGCATCTTTACAAATTCCGGCCCCGGCGTATGGAGTCGCCAGGGCCGCGGCTACCCCCTGCTCAGCGCGGCGGGCACTGGTAGGCGGCGAAGCGCTGGCTGCCATCGGCCGGCTGGCTGGTGGCCTGCACCGCGTTGGCGCCGGCGCTGGGGGCCTCGTTGCGGGCCAGGGTTTCCAGCTCTTCCTGCACGCGCAGCGGGTTGCGGTTGTAGAAGCCCACCTTGTTCTTGACCGAGACCACGATCTCGCCCTTGTTGATGCAGCCCGGCGCCACCGGGCCGGCCGGCAGCACGCGCGTGGCCTTGCCGCTGGACTCGATCGGCACCCAGGTGCAGGCGGCGGTGCTGGCGATGAGGACGGACAGAAGCAGGACGCGCATGGACTATTCCTTGTGAAGTGCAGAACGGATTGTGCCGTCAATGGATGAACGCGTCATGATCCCGGACGCGGGGGGCGGCCCTTACCCCACCCCCTCCCCCGCGGGCGGGAGAGGGGCCTGTTTCTCCTTGCCTGCCCGCTCCCGCACGCGGGAGCGGGCGCTGCGGCTTACTTGGCCTTGGCCACCGGCTTGCCGTCGGCATCGATCACGGTCACCTCGCCCAGCTTGAGCGCACGAACCGGGGCCTCGATCTTGGACAGGTCGCCGACGATCACCCAGGTCAGGGCGTTCGGGTCGATTGCCTTGGCCGCGTCCCTGGCCTGCGCCGGGGTGAAGTTGGCCACCTGCTCGTTGCGCACCTGCACCCAGTTGTCCGGGCGCCCGTAGCGGACGATGCCACCAATGGTGCCCATCACCGCCTGCGCGGTTTCATAGGCACCGGGCTGGCTGCGCAGGTCGTTGTCGACCACCTTGGTCACTTCGGCCTGGGTGGCCGGCACCTTGCCGGTGCCGTACTCGGCGATCTCGCGCAGCATCTCGGCGGCCGATTCGGCGGTCTTGTCGATCTGCACCGGGGCAATGCCCAGGAACGGGCGCTGGCCCTGCGCCGAAGTGATCACTGTGCGGGCCCCGTAGGACCAGTGCTTGTCTTCGCGCAGGTTCATGTTCAGGCGCGAGGTGAACGAGCCGCCCAGCACTTCGTTGGACATCTCCAGCTGCACCGCACCCGGGTCACGGGTGGAGGGCATCAGCTCGCCGGCATAGATGTTGGCCTGCACCGCGCCGGGCTGGTCGATCAGGAACACGCGCGGCGCGGTCGGGCGTGCCACCTGGGCCACGTCCACCTTCGCCGGTGCGGCACCCTCGCCCTTCCAGTCGCCGAAGTGCTTGTCCAGCACCGGCACGATCTCCGCCAGCGTGGTGTCGCCGACCACGATCACCGTGGCCTGCTCCGGGCGCAGCCACTGCTTCTGGTAGTTGAGCAGGTCCTGGCGGCTGATCGCCGCGACCGAGGCTTCGGTGCCGCTGCCGGTGAACGGCATGCCGTACGGATGGTCGGCGCCGTACAGCAGCGGCGGCAGCACGCGCAGCGCGGCGGTCTGCGGACGCGCCTTCTCCTGGGCAATCCCGGACAGCCACTGGCCCTTGACGCGGTCGATCTCGGCCTGGTCGAAGCGCGGCGTGCGCAGCATGTTGGCGAACAGCTGCACCGACGCGTCCAGGTTCTCGGTCAGCGCCGACAGGTAGGCGTTGGAACCGTCCAGCGCGGCACCGGCACTGAGCTGCGCGCCCAGGTCCTCGGCACGGGCCTTGAACGCCAGCGAGTTCAGTTCACCCGAGCCCTCGTCGAGCATCTGGCTGGCGAAGTTGGCCGTGCCCAGCTTGCCGCCGTGGTCACTGGAGTAGCCACCGGCGAACTCGTAGCTGATGTTCACCACCGGGGTGTCATGGCGCTCGGCCAGGATCACCTTGCTGCCGTTCTTCAGGGTGGCGTGCTGCAGCGCCGGGAAGACCAGCTGCGGGAAGCTGTCCACGCCCGGCACGCCGGCCTTGCGGTCGACGTTGCTGGCGGTGGTGGTGTACCTGGCATCCACCGCCGGCAACTGGAACGGCGCCGGCTTGGCCGAGGCCTCCTCGACCAGCGGCTTGCGCTCGCCCGGCTTGACCACGAAGGTGTGGCTCGGGTTGCCCAGCCACTTGGCGGTGGCCGCACGCACCGTCGCCGGCGTGGCGCTGGCCACGGTGGCCAGCGACTCGCGGAAGCAGGCCGGGTTGCCGGTGAAGGTGGCGCAGGAAGCCAGCGCGTCGGCCTTGCCGCCGAAGCCACCGATGCGCTCGATGCCGCGGATGAAGCCCGCACGGTAATCGGTCTGGGCGCGGGCCAGTTCCTCGGCGGTCGGGCCGTCCTTGATCAGGCGCTGCAGCTCCTCGTCGATCACCGCCTCGACCCTGGCCGGGTCCACGCCCTGCTTGACCAGCGCGCGGATCGAGAAGTTGCCGGCCAGCTGCGAGCCGTAGTTGCTGGTGCTGACGCTGTCCACCAGCTTGTCGCGGTGGACCAGGCGCTCGTCCAGGCGCGAGCTGGCGCTGCCGCCAAGCACCTGCGAGGTCAGGTCGAGCAGGTCGGCGTCCTTGTCGCCGACCTGCGGCACGTTCCACATGCGCTGCACCAGCACCTGCGGGACCTTGTCCTCCAGCTCGGTGCGGCCGTTCTGCGCGAGCACCGCCACGTCCACCTTGGGCTGGGACATGGTCGGGGTGGCCGGGATGTCGCCGAAGTAGCGGGCGACCTTTTCCCGGGCGGTGGCCACGTCGATGTCGCCGGCCAGCACCAGCACCGTGTTGTTCGGGCCGTACCAGGTGCGGAACCACGTCTTCACGTCTTCCAGCGAAGCCGCGTTGAGGTCGTTCATCGAACCAATGGTGGTGTGGTGGTACGGGTGGCCCACCGGGAACATCGTGCGCGAGACGACTTCGCGCAGCTGGCCATAGGGCTGGTTCTCGCCCTGGCGCTTTTCGTTCTGGACCACGCCGCGCTGTTCGTCCAGGGTCTTCTGGTCGATGGCGCCGAGCAGGTGGCCCATGCGGTCGGACTCCATCCACAACGCCATGTCCAGCGCGGTGGTCGGGATGTTCTCGAAGTAGTTGGTACGGTCGGTGTTGGTGGTGCCGTTCATGTCGGTGGCACCGGCCGCCTCGAACGGCGTGAAGTATTCGCCCGGCGCGTTTTCGCTGCCGTTGAACATCAGGTGCTCGAACAGGTGGGCGAAGCCGCTGCGGCCAGCCGGCTCGTCCTTGCTGCCCACGTGGTACCAGAGGTTGACCGCCACGATCGGCGCCTTGCGATCGGTGTGCACCAGCACGCGCAGCCCGTTGGGCAGGGTGAACTCGTCGTAGGGGATGTCGACGGTGGCTGCGGCGGTCACCGATTTGGTCTTGGCCTGCGCCGGCAACGGCGTGCCGACGAATCCTCCGAGGGCAGCACTCAGCGCGAGGGTCAACAGGGCGGTACGGGGTGCAGCGTTCATTCCACTTTCCTTGGGCATGAAGTGAGCGCCGATCCTAACCGTCCTGCGCCTTCCACCGCATACGCCAAGCGTCATGGCCGCCCGTCAACGGCGGCCGGTGTCCGCGGACAACCCCTGCGCACACCCAGTGTCCGGACAGCGGACACTTTCAGAATCAGAAACATCCTTTCAATTCAACAAGATGCAGTTGGCACGCGTCCTGCGTACTCCTGAGTGCGTCCAGATCAACCCCAAAGCAACATGACTGGATGCTGAATAAACCTCGGGAAGTTGAAAAAGTTCTTGCATCCCGATATTTGGTGTACTACTTTACTACCACACCGCTGTTCACACACACCACACAGGTATCGCCATGAACGCCAAGTCCCTCGCCTTCGCCATCGCCCTCGTTGCCGGCACCGGGTTTGCCTCCGCGGTGCACGCTTCGGACATCACCACCCTGGAGACCGTGCAGGTCCGCCCGTCGGCCGACCAGATCGCCCAGGCCACCCATGAAGCCAACAGCAGCATCCCGACCCTGGCCGCCGTGCAGGTGCGCCCGACCGTCGGCCAGATCGTCGAGCTGATGGCAGAACAGGCCGCCTCGCGCCTGGCCGCCAACACCCCGGTGGCCATCGGTGCCAACGTTGGCCAGTGGATCGTCTCGCTGCCGGCCGTCAACGTCCGCCCGGACCTGGAGCAGGTGCAGGCCAAGGCCGTGGAAATGGCTGCCGGCGCGGTCGAAGGCGTGGTCGTGCAGAGCGTGATCGCCAAGTAAGCCCACGCCCTGCGGGAGGCACCGCGGCGTAAACTTCGCCGATGACTTCCGCACCCGTTTTCGATGTCCTGCTGTACCAGCCCGAGATCCCGCCCAACACGGGCAACGTGATCCGGCTATGCGCCAATACCGGCGCGCGGCTGCACCTGATCGAGCCGTTGGGCTTCGACCTCAGTGACAAGCAGCTCAAGCGCGCCGGCCTGGATTACCACGAGTACGCGCAGATGCAGGTCCACCCGGACCTGGACACCGCGTTGGCGCGCATCGCGCCCAAACGCCTGTTCGCCATGAGCACCCGCGCCAGCGTGCGCTACGACAGCGTGTCCTTCGCCGACGGTGATGCCTTCCTGTTCGGTCCGGAAACCCGTGGCCTGCCGCAGGAAGTACTCGATGCCCTGCCCGACGGCCGCCGCCTGCGCCTGCCGATGCAACCGAACAACCGCAGCCTGAACCTGTCCAACTCGGTCGCCGTGGTGGTGTTCGAGGCGTGGCGCCAGCACGGCTTCCCGGGCGGCGCGTAAACGCGCCCAATCCCTGCCCTGTGCCTGCGGCGCAAGGGAGGGGGTCTTCTGCGCGAGCGGATCGTTCGCAGCAAAACCCGTTTCCGCTCCCTCCCTTTGGCTTAGCCAAGGGGAGGGTTGGGGAGGGATAGCTTCAACCCACAGACTACCCGCCGATCACGCCCTGCCCGCGCAGCCGCTGCAGCTGCGCTTCACCCATGGCCAGCACCTCTCCCAGCACCTGCGTGGTGTGCTGCCCCAGCAGTGGCGCGGCCTGCGTGTACTGCAACGGCGTGGCCGAGAACTTCAGCGGGTTGCGTACCATCGCCACCGTGCCGCCCGTGGCATGCGGCACATCGATGCGCAGGCCGCGGGCCTGCACCTGCGGGTCGTCGAACACCTGGTCGATGCGGTTGACCGGATTGGCCGGCACCACGGCGGCCTCCAGCGCGGCCAGCCACGCGGCGGCCGGCCGCGTCCGCAGCCGCTGCTGCAGGTGGGGCACCAGCTCGGCACGGTGGGCGACACGGGCACGGTTGGTGGCATAGCGCGGATCAACGGCCAGTTGCGCCTCACCGATCACCTCGCAGAACCGCGCGAACTGCGCGTCGTTGCCGACGGCGAGCATGAAGTACCCGTCCGCGGCCGGCATCACCTGGTACGGCACGATGTTGGGATGCGCGGTGCCCTGCCGGTCCGGCACCAGACCACCCACCAGGTAATTCGAAGCCTGGTTGGCCAGCCAGGCCACCTGTGTATCCAGCAATGCCAGGTCGATCTGCTGGCCCCGGCCGGTGCGCTCGGCATGGCGCAACGCGGCCAGGATGGCGGTGGCCGCATACATGCCGGTCATCAGGTCGGTGGCCGCGACGCCCACCTTCTGCGGGCCGGCGCCGGGCGCGCCATCCGGCTCGCCGGTGACGCTCATCAGCCCGCCGATGGCCTGGATGGCGGCGTCATAGCCGGCGCGCTGCGCGTACGGACCGTCCTGGCCATAGCCGGTGATCGAGCAGTACACCAGCTTCGGGTTGATCGCCAGCAGGCTGGCAGCGTCCAGCCCGTACTTCGCCAGGCCACCGACCTTGTAGTTTTCCACCAGCACGTCGCAGCGCCCGACCAGTGCATGGACCAGCGCCTGCCCTTCGGTGGTGGTGAAGTCGATGGCCAGCGAGCGCTTGCCACGGTTGGCGCACAGGTAATACGCCGACTCGGCGGTGTCGTTGCCCTGGCCATCCTTCAGGTAGGGCGGCCCCCAACCGCGGGTGTCGTCGCCCACGCCGGGGCGTTCGACCTTGATCACGTCGGCGCCGAAATCGGCCAGCACCTGCGTGCACCACGGGCCGGCCAGGATGCGCGACAGGTCAAGGACACGGACACCTTCAAGCAACGTCATTTCAGCCACCCTGCAGCACGGACTCGGGGAAGGCGCCACCACCGCGGCGCGTCACACATGGTAGCGGGCTGCCGGGCTGCTTCCGGCCAGCCGAGGGCAAGCGCACCGCGCCGGGCTTCGGGTATCCTGCGCGGCCCACGCATGCCCGCCAGCGCCTGAAGGCCGCCCGCCAGCCATTGCGTGTGTCCCGTCACCGCACGCCGGCACCGTCGCCACAGGTGTCACCTCGCGTGCACGGGTATGGCAGGTGCCGGCCGCGCGCAACATTCCGTTTCGTGCCGCACGCGCTGCCGGTGATCATTCCACCGGTGGTCCAATCCACTGGCTGACAGCGGTGGACGTCGCACAAGCGTCACGTCATTGGGACAAGCGGGCAGCGCAAGCGCAGGCACGGGCCTGCAGGCAGGCAACGTGAGGTCATGCCGGTGCTCGCCAACCCACGCCCGGCCACGGCATCATTGCCGTCCCCACCCAACGCGATGCGGCTTCCGGCAACGGCGATCACGGCGTGGTTGGATGCGGACAGCAGCGCCGGCCAACCCCGGCCATCCCACGCACGCCGCTGCCCTGGCCTTCCGGGCCGTCATGGGACATCGCAGGGGCCTGGACGTTGCGGGCAGGAGCCTTCGCAATGACGTTGAACAAGGATCCGTACAGATGACTGGTACCAGACGCAGCAAGCCCCGCTACGCCGAACTCGGCGACCTGCTGCAGGCGGCGATCGAGAAAGGTGACCACCCGGTGGGCACCCTGCTGCCGACCGAACTGGAGCTGTGCGAGCGTTTCAACGTCAGCCGCCATACCGCACGCGCGGCGTTGGCCCAGCTGATCAGCGCCGGGCTGGTGCAGCGCCGTCCGGGCGCGGGCACCCGCGTGATCGCGCAGAACGCAGCCATGCGCTATGAGCAGCAGATCGACACCGTCGACCTGCTGATGCAGTACGGCAACACCGCCCGCCTGAAGGTGCTCGAAGCCGAACGCCTGATCGCCGACCAGGCCATGGCGCAGTACCTGGACATCGCCGAAGGCAAGGACTACCTGCGCCTGCACTGCCTGCGCCTGGAAGAGCACACCCACGTGCCCGGCGCGGTCATCGAGGTGCTGATCCCGATCCGCACCGGCGTGCCCACCGAGCGCTTCCTGGACATCGCCAGCACCGCGCGCACGCTGGCCCGGTTCCTGGAGCCGGGGCGGCTGTCGCGGGTGGAACAGGTGTTCGACGCCACCGCCTTCGACGCCGGTGACGCCAAGCTGCTGGATATCAGGAAACACGAACCGGCGCTGCGCGTGCAACGCCGTTACCGCGACACCCAGGGCCGCCTGCTGCTGATCACCATCAGCCTGCACCCACCGGGACGCTTCGCCTATTCGATGGTGCTCTCACGCAGCCATCGTTGAACGGCCCTGCGTCGAGCGGATCGTGCCTGGACGCGCCGGCCACATCGATCCTGCAAGGCACACGGCGGTTTCGACACGCCCCGGCGCGCCGGCGATTGACTGCAGGAACGCGCCGCGCGGCCGATATGCAGGCATTGCCCGCTCGCCCGGAAACCGCGCCCGCTGGCGTAATACCCACAACCGCACAGGACACCCCATGAAAGGATTCACCACCGCCATGCTTGTCGCCGCCGCCCTGCTGTCGACCCCCTGCCTGGCCGCGCGCAGCACGCTGATCGACCGCACCTGGGCCCCCGTCAGCGAGAACCACGCCGAACTGGAGCACGACGGCCGCCACTACGTGCTTGATACCTACATCGTGATGTTCCAGCAGCCGTACTACATCCATGTCCGCGCCAAGGACGGGAAGCCGCTGGACGCGGCGGCGCTGGTGGGCATGGCCTCGGACTACATCACGCCGCGCGGCTGCACCGAGCCGCTGCAACGCCGCAGTGACCTGGACCGCTCCAGCGGCGACGGGACGGACGTCGTGCTCGGCTTCCAGTGCTGAGCCCGCGCGGCATCGCCGCCGATCTCATCCTGCACGCCGGGACCACCACGGCCGTCGAGGCCGATGACGGCAGCCTGCCCTGGGACGCGCTCGCCGCGCTGCGGCGGCGCAAAAGCCGATAAGCTTCGGCGCAATGCCCGTGCGCGGGCGCGGTGGCTGCGCCACCGACCCGCCCGCGATTGCATGGCTGCTTCTCCCCGACATCCGGACGTCCAATGCGCCTGCCCTGCCGACTCCTGCTTCTGCTGCTTCCCTGTGCCACGGCCATGGCCGCGCCGGAACACGCCGATTACGACCGCATGTACTCCGACTGCGTGGACCGGGCCGGCACCCTCAACAACGGCGTGGTGGATGCCTGTTCGTCGACCACCTCCGAGCACGTGAAGGCGGAGATGAATGCCCTGTACAAGCGCATCCACGACCGTCTTTCGACGCAGTCGCCCCAGGACGCGGACCGGCTGGAGCAGGCGCAGAAGTCCTGGCTGGTCTACCGCAACACGCATTGCGACCTCGCCGGTGCCTACGTGGGCTCGCCGATGTACGCGTTCTGCCCGATGCAGCTCAACATCGCGCGCGTGGCCGAGCTGCGCGAGCTGGCCGGCGACTGAGCGCATGGCGATGCCGCAACACAGGCCCACCCGCCCACGAAAAGGACCGTCCACATGATGTTCGAATCCGTTTCGCCGATCCTCTCCGTGCATGACCTCGCGCGGTCGCTGGACTTCTACCGGACCACGCTGGGTTTCGATCTTGCCTGGTCCTGGGGCGAGCCCGCCGAGATCGCCGCCGTGTGCCGGGATGCGGTCGAGATCACGCTCACGCAGCGCGCGGAGGCAAAGCCTGCGGGCTCGGCGCACGTCTATCTGGCCGTGACCGACATCGACGCGTACCACGCCACGCTGCAGGCAGCCGGCGTGACGATGGTCGTGCCGATCGGTGACCGCCCCTATGGCATGCGCGATTTCCGCATCGCCGACCCCAGTGGCAATGAACTGAGCTTCGGCCAGGCCATCGCCGGCCTTGGGGACCACTAGCGCGCGTGTCCTGCGGTGATGCCGCCTCCCTCCGCGTTGGACCCCATCAGGAGCTCACATGTCGCTTTCCGATCTGCTGGACGTGCTGGACATCGCCGATTTCCTGATGGCATGGCGGTTCTGGCTGCCCACCTTCAGCGGTGCCGCGCTGGGGCTGCTGATCTACTTCAGCGGCGCGGGAGGCGTGCTCCCGGCCGTGCTTGGGACAGGCATCGGCCTGGCCGGCGTGGTCACCGGCCTGGTGTGGCAACACCGCCACGGCTGAAGCGCGCCACCGACCGGCCGTCGACCTCAACCGGCCGCCATGACCGGCGAGCGCCTGGGCCAGTTCACCCAGACCACGTGCAGTGACACCGGCAACACCCAGCTCACCCACAGCAGGACCGCGATCACGTCCGGGGACGGTGCGTTGCCCAGCGCGATCCATGCCGGCAACAACAGGCGGAAGCTCACCGGTGCCAGCGTCACCAGGTAGGCGCGCGTCATCCAGCGGCGATGGCGGGCAACGTCGCCGCGCCGGATGCCCAGCATCGCCACCAGCGCGGTCACCAACCACGCCAGCGCGGTGGCCGCGAAGGCCAGGGTGATCGCCAGCGGCGCCGGCGAGGTGGCGATCAGGCCCACCGCCGCCGCGCAGGCCAGCAGCATCCCGCCGAAGTAGAAGCGGCCGGACCAGCGGTGCAGGCGTGGCCGGGCACGCGGCCAACGGCTCAGGAACTGCACCGGCCCCAGCACGATGCCAAGCACGCCGCCGCTGATGTGCAGCCACAGCCAGCCGCGGCGTGACCAGTACATCGTGTAGTGCTCCGGATCCAACTGTCCGTACTGGCCGAGCACCTTGAACAGGAAATGCAGGCTGATCGCGGCCAGCAGCAGCCAGAGCACCCACCATCCCAGGCGCCGGGCACCGGAAGCCCCCCCGGCGGGAACCGCAGACTCGAACACGTCGGACATGGCGCCTCCAGGCAATGGGCCAGCGCGAGCATACAAGGCGGCAGGGAAGCCGCGCGTCCATACGGCAATGGCGCACACCGTCCGTTTGCACGGCAAAGCGCGACCGGCCACCTCTCCGGCAGAACCTGACTGGGCCGCATATTGCAAAATGCAAATCATTCGCATTTAATTTCTCAATCGCCATTACCTGCCTGTCCATCGGCAGATGCCCACAACGGATGTGGCATGCGCCCGTCTCCGTCACGCGATTTCCCGCCTTCCAACCCCCAGGCCTTCCATGTCCCCCAGTCGCTCCCACCGTCGTCCGGCCCCTGGCGCCGGCTTGCCTCCCCGTTGCCGCCGTTCCCTTTCCGGCCACCTGCCGTGGGCGATCAGCCTGGCCCTGGCGGCCAGCCCGGGGATGGCAATGGCCGCCGAAGGCACCGTCACCGATGCCAGCGCCACCACCCTGGACGCGGTGCGGGTGGTCTCCCAGCGCGCCAACCGGGTCAGCAACGGGGCGACCAACCTGGACCTGGACATCAAGGACACCCCGCAGTCGATCAGCACGGTGGACCGCGCGCAGATGGCCCAGTTCGGCGCCAACAGCATCAACGATGCGCTGCGCCTGGCCACCGGCATCCAGGTGGAGGAATGGGAAACCAACCGCACCAACTACCTGGCCCGCGGTTTCGAGATCAAGAACACCCAGATCGACGGCGTCGGCCTACCCAATGACTGGGGCATCGTCACCGGCGCGATGGATGCCTTCGGCTACGAGAAGCTGGAGGTCATCCGCGGTGCCAATGGCCTGTTGACCGGCGTGGGCAACGCCTCGGGCACGATCAACTACGTGCGCAAGCGCCCCACCAACGAAGCCAGGGGCGAAGTGGGCGTGAGCGTGGGCTCGTGGGGCAAGCGCCGCGTGGAGGTGGACTACTCCACCCCGATCACCGCCGACGGCCGTTGGGCCGCGCGCGTGGTGGCCGCGCACGAGGACGGCGACTCGTACCTGCGCGGCTTCACCAACGACCGCAACTTCCTGTATGGCGTGGTCGATGGCCAGATCGGCGAGAACGGCACGCTGACGCTGGGCTATTCGTGGCAGAAGGCCAACAGCGACCAGAACATGTGGGGTGCGTTGAGCTTCGCCAACACCGATGGCAGCCAGCCGAGCTGGGGACGCAGCGCGTCCACCACCCAGGACTGGACCTACTGGAACACCCGGACCCGGACCGCCTTCGCCGAGTACACCCACCACCTGGGCGAGAACTGGGAGGTGAAGGCGTCCTACAACTATCGCCAGATCGGCAACGATGACCAGTTGTTCTTCGCCTTCAGCACCACCGGCCTGGACCCGCAGACCCACACCGGCCTGGTCGGCTGGGCCTACAAGGGCATCGACGACATGGACTCGCACCTGGGCGATGTCACCCTCAACGGTCGCTTCCAACTGTTCGGCCGTGAGCAGGAGGCCATGCTCGGCGTCAGCGTGGCCAAGAGCAGCGCCACCACCTGGGACCACCCGGTCGATCCCAACGACCCGGCGTTCGGCGCGCTGCCGGCGTTCCCGTATGCCGGCAACGCCATCGCCGAGCCGGAATGGGGCCCGCGCACCCGCTCCAACTGGACCAACCAGCGCCTGAAGCGTGGTTATGGCGCCACCCGCCTGGCCCTGACCGACCGCCTCAAGGCCGTGGTCGGCTTCAACTGGGCGCAGTACCACCGCGATGGCAACAACGGCAACACCTTCGACCAGACCGAAAGCAACATCAGCCCCTACGCCGGCTTGACCTGGGACTTCAACGACCGCGTGCTGGGCTACGTGAGCTACTCGGACATCTACCAGCCGCAGGACCAGTACGACCGCAACCGCGTCTACCTGGACCCGACCAAGGGCGTGAACTACGAGGTGGGCGTCAAGGCCGAGTGGCTGGACCGCCGCCTGCTGACCACGCTGGCGCTGTTCAAGGCCAAGCAGCAGGGCCTGGCGACTTCCGGCGGCTATGACCTGGATACCGCGATGTACTGGTACTACGGCGTGGACGTGGAATCCAAGGGCGTCGAATTCGAGGCCACCGGCAAGCTCGGCGAGCACGCCAGCCTGGTGTTCGGCTTCACCCACCTGTCGATGAACAACCAGGACGGCGGTGATACCTACACCTGGGTGCCGCGCCGCACCGCCAACCTGGTGTTCAGTTCGCGCCTTCCCGGCTACGAGGCGTTGTCCTATGGCATCGGCGGGCGCTGGCAGAGCGCGATCTCCACCCGGGACACCTACACCGGCACCACCATCGCCCAGGGCAGCTATGCCCTGCTCAACGCCTTCATCGGCTGGGACGTGCTGCCCAACGCCACCGTCCGCGCCAACGTCAACAACCTCACCGACCGCAAGTACATCAACAGCCTGTACCAGGTGGGCTACTACGGCGCACCGAGCAACTACACGTTGAGCTTCAACTACCGGTTCTGACCCCAGCCCCTCCCCGCGCGGGAGAGGGGCGATTCGCCGCACCACGCCACTTCCCATCCACCTGAGACCAGC
Organism: Stenotrophomonas sp. LARHCG68; assembly: GCF_052871705.1. Classification (NCBI taxonomy): domain Bacteria; kingdom Pseudomonadati; phylum Pseudomonadota; class Gammaproteobacteria; order Lysobacterales; family Lysobacteraceae; genus Stenotrophomonas; species Stenotrophomonas sp. LARHCG68. Next base: position 426,879 of record NZ_JBIXJV010000002.1, read on the forward strand.
CATCGCCATGCCACAGGTATCCACCGCTTCCGCACCGCCTGCCGCGTCCCGGCGCCTGCAGGTCCTCCCGCGCATCCTTGCCGCCATCCTCGGCGGCTATGTGTTCGCGTGGGGCACGGTGGCATTGACCACCAGCGCGCTGTTCGCGGTGAAGCTGGCGTTCCATGACGCCGAGTTCCTCGGCGCGCTGGTCGGCCTGCTGGCCTACCTGGGCGCATTCCTGTGGGCCATCGCCACCCACCACGTGGCGCGGCTGTGGATGGTGCTGGTCGGCGGCGGTGCGCTGATGGCCGCGGCCGCATCACTCCTGCAATCCCGACTGGTCTGAGCCGGAGGCATCCATGTTCAACAGCTTCCGTCAGGCCATGGCATGGCTGCACACCTGGTTCGGGCTGGTGCTCGGCTTCGTGCTGATGGCCGCCTTCTTCTTCGGTGCGCTGTCGGTGTTCGACCGCGAGATCGACCGCTGGTCGATCCCGGCCACGCGCATCGAGCCGCAGCCGATGCCGTCGTTCGACGCCGTGCTGCGGCCGGCCTTCGAGCGCATGCAGCCCACCGCAGAAGCCATCGCCGCGATGCGGCCGATGGTCAACGGTGACATGCCGCAACGCTTCGACCAGGTCGGCAGTTGGAGTGCCTACACCACCCATCGCGACCCGGTGCTTGCGCTGTACGCCGGCTACGACGTGCCCAACGCGAAGAACCCGGACGAGCAGATCTGGGCATACGCCACCATCGATCCGCGCAATGGCAAGGCCTTGCCGGACGACCAGCTCAAGATCGGCAGCGGCTTCTTCTTCCCGCTGCATTACGGCCTGACCCTGGACTGGAAGAACCTGGGCGTGTGGATCGTCGGCTTCTCGGCGCTGGTGATGCTGGCCGCGCTGGTCAGCGGCGTGGTCATGCACCGCAAGCTCTTCCGCGAGTTCTTCACCTTCCGTCCGGGCAAGGCGCGCCTGCGCAGCGTGCTGGACCTGCACAACCTCACCGGCGTGGTGGCCTTGCCGTTCCATTTCTTCTTCGCGCTGACCGGCCTGCTGATCTTCGCCGGCACCTATTACTTCCCGGTCGGCCACACCCAGCTGCATGGCCTGCATGACCTGCACGAGCAGGTGGAGGCGCGGGAAACCGGCCTGCCGCATACGCGTGCCGGCGTCGCCGCCGGGCTGGCCTCGGTGGATGCGATGGTGGCCCAGGCGCAGCGGCGCTGGCAGGCCCATGACAAGGCCGGCGACGTCGGCTTCCTGGTGCTGCAGCACGTGGGCGATGCCAACGGCTACGTCAGCGTTTACCGCGCCGGTACCGACCGCATCGCACTGGTCGGCGACGGCATCCACTTCAAGGCCGCCACCGGCGAGCTGATCCGCGAAGACCCGCCGGCCACCCCGGTGGCACGCATGAACGAATTCCTCACCGGCCTGCACCTGCAGCACTTCCGCCATTGGCTGCTGCGCTGGTTGTACGTGCTGGGAGGCCTGGCCGGTGCCACCTGCATCGCCACCGGTTTCATCTTCTTCGTCGAGAAGCGCAAGCGACAACACGCGCAGCAGGGCCGCCAGGGCGCGCGCATCGTCGATGCGCTGGCGGTCACCACGGTGACCGGCATGGTCCTGGCGACACTCGGCATCCTGATCGCCAACCGGCTGTTGCCGGAGGCGCTGCCGGCGCGCGGTGACTGGGAGCGCTACGCGTTCTGGGGCACCTGGGCACTGGCGCTGGTGCATGCCGGTTGGCGCAGTGCGCCGGTGGCACGCGGCCTGGTCAATCCGGCGTGGCGGGAACAGTGCTGGGCGATCGCCCTGTTCGCGCTTGCCGCGGTGCTGTTGAACGGGATGACCACGGGGGATCACCTGCTGCGTACCCTGGCCCAAGGGTATTGGCCGGTGGCCGGCGTGGACCTGTCATTGCTGGCCACCGCCGTGATCGCGGTGATGGCGGCCCGCAAGGTGGGCCAGCGGATGCGGGTGACGGCGGCGCACGCACCGCGCGAGGAGGCCGTGCATGCCTGAGTCGTTGCTCGACAACCTGCTGCTTGCCACGGCACTGCTGAGTGCGCTGGCCGGCATGGGATGGCTGGCCCTGTCGATGGACGTCCACGCCCGGCAGGTGTGGGCGCGCGCCCCGTCGAGGGGCGGCCTGCGCGTGCTGCGGGGGCTGAGTACGCTGGGCATCGTCATGGCGTTGCTGCTGTGCCTGGCCGTGGACCACGCCTCGATGGCGGTGCTGGTATGGGTGATGGCGTTGGCCGGGGCGGCACTGGTGACCGCGTTCACCCTGTCCTGGCAGCCCACCCGGCTGCGGCTGCTGGCCCCCTGGATCAGGGACCACCGGCTGCGCTAGGCGCGGTCTTCAGCGCGAAGCACGCATACGGCCGGCCTGCCGAAGGCCCCCGTCCCCAACCCTCCCCCTTGCCGCGCAACAGGGGGCCGATCCGTGCACGCTGCGAACCTGGCGGGAACGACCACGGCCGCCAGGCACGCGTACCGCCAACCGGCCCAACGGCAGCCGTCCCGCATTCCCCGTGCTAACCGCCCACGTGTGCACGATGCTCCGCGGCCTCGTCGTGCAGCCATTGGCGGAAGGCAAGAAAGCCGCGATGCGTGGCCGAGCGCTCCGGGTAGACGAGCCAGTGTGACCAGGGCGTCTTCAGACGCTCCGGCGACAGCAGCACCAGCTGCCCGGACTCGAGCAGCAGCCGCGCGCGCGTGACGCGCCCCAGCGCGACGCCGACGCCATCCAGCGCGGCGCGGTGGTGGGATTCGGAGTCATCGAGGATGGCGATGTAGCGCTTCGGCGGTGCCTCACCAGCCAGCGCAAACCAGCGGTCCCATTCGCCATCCGGGTCGCCCAGCAATGGCCATTGCGACAAGGGCAACGCGTCGATGCCGCCCATGCGTGCCACCAATGCCGGGCTGGCCATGGGCACCAGCCATTCGTCGATCAACGGCTCGGCGGTCAGGCCCGGCCAGTGGCCGTTGCCCACGCGCATCGCGGCATCGAACTGCAACTGCTTTTCGAAATCGACCAGGTGCTGGCTGGACTGCAGGTTGATCTCGATCTGCGGATGCAATGCCACGAACCGCCCCAGGCGCGGCACCAGCCAGGCCGATGCCATGCTCGGCACCGCACTCACCGTGAGCACGCAGTCGTGGCGTGCGGGGAAGGGGCGGAACGCTTCGTTGATCGCATCCAGATGCGGGGCAACCTGGTCGAACAGGCGCCGTCCCTCCGGGGTCAGTGCCACGCCACGCGCCTGTCGCAGCAGCAGCGGATAGCCCAGGCGCTCCTCCAGCTGGCGCATCTGGTGGCTCAGTGCACTGACGGTGACATGCATCGTTTCCGCCGCCCGCGAAAGGTTGCCCAGACGGGCGGTGGCGATGAAGCCCTGCAGGAGCTGGAGGGGTGGCTTTGACATTGAGCCTTCAATTTTCCTCAAGCCTTGCTTGAGGAATGATCGCTATTCCAGCCAACAGCTTGGACGCAACATGAGCCCTACTCAAGTAGGAGCATGAAAATGCGCATCTTCAGCGACCTGTTGTTTCTGCACGGACACCTCACCAATGCCGATCTGGCACGGCAGCTGGCCGGTGAAGCACCGACATCGGCCGCGAAAGACGCCCGCGACCGGCCCGCCAAAGTCACCCCTCCCCAACCCTCCCCTTTGCTGCGCAAAAGGGAGGGGGTCGATCCGTGCACCCTGCGTCCCTCGTAGGCGCGGTCTCGCGCAGGGGCGGCCTCCGCCGCGACGCCCGCCTATGACCGGCCTGCCCAACGCATCCGGCCTCAACCCGTTCCTTTGCGGCGCAAAGGAGCGGACAGGTCTGCACGGCACGTCCGCATTGACGCGCCAACGGTCCCACTTCGGGTAAAACTCTCCCCGGCGCTGCAAGGCTGCACGCCGTCATCGCACAGGGAGAGAGAACCATGTCCACCCCCCATCCGCCCGCGTTCAGCCGCCGACTGCACTGGATGCTCGCCGGCCTGCTGCTGCCGTTTACCGTGGGCGCGGCACCCCCTGGCCCACTCGGGACCATCAGCGATGTCCGGATCACCGGCCAGGGCGTGGACACGCCCAGCGATGCGCCGCTGTGCGAATCGTTCAAGCCCACCCCGCGCGAGGTCGTGGCGTTCTTCCGGCATGCGGTGGTGATCACGCCACGCCAGGAGCACGACTATTTCCTGCATGGGCCCTGCTATGTCGAGGGCACGCTGCGCACGCGCTACGGGCAGTGGCGATGGCGCCTGCGCAACTTCGGCACGGCCTATGTCAGCGTGGACGGCGGTGAAGATGCCTTCCTGTTCGCCGACCCGCGCCAGGAATCCTCGCTGGGCGACGACTGATGGCCCTGCCTGGCCTCGCCCGCATGGGCATCCATGGGTCGCCGGCGCGCTACGACACGCTACTGATTTCCGCGAGCATCACATGATGAAGAAATTGTTCGACCTGTTGACCGGCAAGCCATCCACACCCGCACCGGCGTCTGCCACCATCGCCCCGACGCCGGAGGCTCGGGTACGGGCCTTCATCCAGCACTGGCACCGGCAATGGACACATGCCCGCGAAACGATGGGCGACGACGTGGACTTCGGCCGCTGGCACAGCCTCGTTTCCGAAGCCGACCAGGCCCACTTCGACAGGGATTGCGGTTCCGGCACGAGCGATGCGTACGGCTCGGACCCGGACTTCGACCCGGCCACCACCGAGGTCATCGGGCAACGGATCGACGGTACGCAGGCGCAGGTGCATACGCGCCGCAACGGCGCTGCCAGCGCCCGCTATCACGTGTACGACCTGCGGCACGACGCCAATGGCGATTGGCGGATCAGCCAGGTGTTCACGCTGTTCGATCCACCCACCGCCCCGGTGATCAACGCCGCGCGGTATGCCGAACTGGGCACGCTCAGCACGGCGGATGCGCCGTTGGCCGCACCCAACGATGACCTCGCGCTCGACGAGAACCTGCTGTTCCGGGGTGATCGCCGCATCGAGCAGGACGACCTCCGTGGCCAGATCACCCAGCAGGTGATCGGTGAGATCGACATCCGCTCCGGCGTGTTGGCCATCAGCGATTTCGGCTATGGCTTCGATGACCTGCAGCCACTGGCGCGGCGGGCACCGCTGGGCCGCCATCCGGTGGAAACGGTGATGGTCGACCGGCGCGTGGCCGGCATCCGCATCCGCTTCGACCCGCACCGTCGCGCGGTGACCTGGAAGGCCGCGCGCACCCAGCACGGCACCGGCATCTATGGGGTGGACGCCGGCAACCTGGCGATCTTCGATGTCAGTGGGCTGCAGACGCTGAGCCACATCGCGCAGGAGCGCTGCTTCCGCCAGTGGTCAGGCGCAGGCATCGCGCGGACGTTGGCACTGGCCCACCCGGACGACTGCGTCATCACGCCCAGCGGCTACGGCGATGGCGCCTATCCGGCGTTCTGGGGCCTGGATGACAGCGGCGCGCTGGTATCGCTGTACGTCGATTTCATGATCCTGATCGAGGAGCGCGACGCGGGCCGCTACGTCTCGCTCTGACCTGCCTGGCGGTTCCACTGCCCCCTCCCCTTGCTGGCGCAACGGGAGGGGCGGTTGGCCATGCACTGGCAACCCCCTCGCAGGAGAAGCCGGCGCATGCGAACGCAACCCGCGCCTCAGTACCCGTCTTCCTCGGCCGCGGCCTCGCGGCCCTGTTGCCGGATCAGGGCTTCCTCGCGTGCATCGTTGATCGCGTGGCGGACACTGTCCAGGTCCACCGCGCGCTCGTCGGGCGTGTACTGGCCACGCAACTCGGTCTCCGGCAGCAGGTCGCCGGCCTGGAACAACTCCCACATCTCCTCGCCGTACCAGGTATCGAGCAATTCGGGCGCCGAGCGCCCCAGGTAGGCGGTGAGGTTGTTGACGTCGCGCAGCAGCATGGTGCGCGCGGCGTTATTGCCGCCGGCGCTGACCACCTGCGGGAAGTCGATCACCACCGGGCCATCCGGGCCGACCAGCACGTTGTAGGGCGACAGGTCGCCGTGGATCAGGCCGCAGCACAGCATCAGCTTGACCTGCTGCACCAGCACCGCGTGGAACTGGCGGGCCTGTTCGGCGGCCAGTTCCACCTCGCCCAGGCGCGCGGCGCTGAAGCCCTCGGCGTCGGTGACCAGTTCCATCACCAGCACGCCGTGGAAATAGCCGTACGGCTCGGGCACCCGCAGGCCGGCCTCGCGCAGCTGGTACAGCGCGTCGACCTCGGTGTTCTTCCACGCCACTTCCTGCTGCTTGCGGCCGTACTTGCTGGCCTTGCCGATCGCGCGCGCCTCGCGGCTGCCGCGCACCTTGCGCCCTTCCTGGTACTGCACGCGCTGCTGGAAGCTGCGCTGGGCCATGTCCTTGTAGACCTTGGCGCAGCGCACGTCATCGCCGCTGCGCACGACGTAGACCGCCGCCTCCTTGCCGCTCTTCAGTGGGCGCAACACTTCGTCGATGACGCCATCGTCGATCAGGACCTGGAGTTGGGGGGGTGTCTTCACGGGTTCTCGGTGCTGCCAACAGGAGTGAAATACGCCTGGCCACGTGTGCCAGGCGCGCCCATTGTCACCGATGGTAGGCGAGCGGGGCCAAGGCGGGTGTGACCGCCGTTGTCAGCCAGACATGGAAACGGCCGGCAGGGCCGGCCGTCCGTGTCACGCAGCGCGCGCGTTCAGAACGCGTTGATGCCGGTCAACTCGCGGCCGATCACCAGCTGGTGCACGGTCTCGGTGCCTTCGTACGTGATCACCGATTCCAGGTTCAGGGCATGCCGGATCGCACCGTGCTCGGTGGTGATGCCGGCACCGCCGAGCAGGTCACGACACTCGCGGGCGATGTCGATGGCCAGGCGGCAATTGTTCCACTTGGCCAGCGACACCTGCTGCGGCTGCATCACGCCGGCATCCTTCAGGCGACCGAGCTGCAACACCAGCAACTGGCCGGCGGTGATGCGGCGGGCCATGTCGGCCATCTTGATCTGCGCGCTCTGGGTGGCCGCGACCGGGCGGCCGAACAGGATCCGCTCTTTGGTGTAGGCCAGCACTTCGTCCAGGCAGGCGATGGCCGCGCCCAGCGGGCCCCAGGTGATGCCGTAGCGGGCCTGGGTCAGGCAGCCCAGCGGCCCCTTCAGGCCCTTCACGTTGGGCAGGCGGTTGGCATCGGGCACGCGCACGTTGTCGAAGAACAGGGCGCCGGTCACCGAGGCACGCAGGCTCATCTTGTGCTTGATCTCCTGGGCGGTGAAGCCCGGGGTGCCCTTCTCGATCACGAAGCCCTGCACGCCCTCCTCGGTGTTGGCCCAGACGATGGCGATGTCGGCCACCGAGCCGTTGGTGATCCACATCTTCGAACCGTTGATGACCCAGTCCCCGCCATCCTTCACCGCGCGGGTCTTCATGCTGGCCGGGTCCGAGCCACCGTGCGCCTCGGTCAGGCCGAAGCAGCCGATCACCTTGCCGCGCGCCATCTCCGGCAGCCAACGCAGGCGCTGCTCCTCCGAGCCGTAGGCGTAGATGGGGTACATGCACAGCGAGCTCTGCACCGACACGAAGCTGCGCAGGCCCGAATCACCGCGCTCAAGCTCCTGGCAGATCAGGCCGTAGCTGACACCGTTCAGCCCGGCGCCGCCGTACTGCTCCGGCAGCGTGCTGCCCAGCAGGCCCATCTCGGCGATCTCGGGGATCAGTTCGTTCGGGAAACGCCCCTGGTCGAAGCAGTCGCCGATGATCGGCAACACGCGCTCGTCGGTGAAGCGGGCGACCGAATCCTGCACGGCGCGCTCTTCCTCGCTCAGCAACGAACGCACATCGAACAAATCGTAGGGGTTCAGGGTCTTCAGGCTCATTACGGTCTCTGGAAGGCGCATCCGCGCGCGGAAGGTAGGGATAAGGTAGTTCAATCGGGCGCGGAGGATTGCTGCAGGCGCACGCTCACCGGGCCTCTCGCTCGCTTCCATGCCCTTGCCCGGTGACCGGCCTGCCCCTGCCCTGCCCAGCGCAGCCAACCCCTGCACACCGGGCCTGCACACCGGGCTGCGGATACTGAGCCACGGGGGCGCGTCGGCCGATGCCGATGCCGGTGCCGCTCCCGCCCAGGCAGTCAGGAGTGGTGCGGTAATGCAGGGAACCCAAGGCAATACCGGCGCGCGCGGGACGATCACGGTCACCCTCAACGCACGCCTTCAACCGGCCCACCGGACAGAGCTGGAGGACGCATTCAGCGATGCCTGCCAGCTTCACGGCATCCGTGCCGAGGTGATCGGCGGCGGCACCCTGCTGGCGTCCAGCGGCGAAGTCGCCAACTGCGACCTGCGGATCCGGGTGGATGACCTGGGCGGTGACAGCGTGCTCCTGATCCGGCGCCTGTTCGAGGCGATGCTGGCCCCGGTCGGCTCCAGCATCAGCCTGCCCGGCGGTGGCCCGCGCATTCCATTTGGCGTGCACCAGGGCCTGGGCCTGTACCTCAATGGCACCGACCTGCCCGCCGAGGTCTACCAGACCTGCGACATCAACCACGTCCACGAGGAATGCATGCGCCGCCTGGAAGGCGTGGGCATGCTCAACAGCCACTGGCAGGGTCCCACCGAAACCGCGCTGTACATGTACGGCGACAGCTTCGATCGCATGCACGCGGCCATCACGCCGCTGCTGGACAGCTACCCGCTGTGCCAGCGGTGCCGGGTCGAGCGCATCGCCTGAGCACGGCCGCCCCCCTTCACCGACAGGACACCCATGGACCGCGCACCCGCTGACCCGATGGCAATGGCGCTCTGCCGGGGCATGGAGCACGCCTCGGTGGCGTTCGCGCTGCTGATCGGCCAGGCCACGCGGCCGCACCTGCAGAACGCTGCCTTCGACGCCCTGCTCATGGCCTGCCATGCGCGCACCGGGGATGCCGCCCACCTGTGGGACGACCCGCAGGTACAGGCCGCCGTGCAGGCATGCCGCCGGCACGGCAGTGAACGCCGGCTGGCCCGCGACGGGCTCGGCTACCAGCTGGTGTTCGTGCCGCTCCCGCGCGCGGACGCGCCGCTGCTGGTGCAATGCTTCGCGCTGGCCACGCCCGGGGCCGCGCCACCGGGCCTGTCGCCGCTGCTGCACGACGCCCTGCAGGCGACCGATTGCCAGGTCTGCGTGTTCGGGCAGGGCGGCGAGATCTTCTGGATGAACGATGCCGCCCGGCGGACCCTGTACGGGCGCACGCAGGTGCGGCAGTTCCACGTCGACGACTGGATCCAGCGGGTCCATCCCGACGATGTGATGCACCTCAATGCCGCGGTCAGCCGTGGCATGGCGGCCGGGCGCATGCCACCGGTGGAGTACCGCATGCGCGCCGCCGACGGCAGCTACCACGGCTTCGTCAGCGCCGCCTCGCCGCTGCCTGCCACCGACGGCGTCGCCGGCCACTGGGTCAGCGTCAGCCATGACCTGCACGGCCTGGGACAACGCGGGCTGGACCTGCGTCACGGCGGGCAGGAAAACAGCGAGCAGATCGAGGCGCGCATGCAGCGCCTGCTGCGGATGCAGAGCGAAGTGGCCAACACGCAGAAGATGGAGCTGGTGGGCAACCTGGCCGGCGGCGTCGCCCACGACCTCAACAACCTGCTGACCGTGATATCGCTGAGCATCTCGCTGCTGCGCAAGGGCAGCGACGAGGACGCGGTGCTGCGCCACGCCACCATCATCGAGAAGGCGGTGGAGAAGGCCGGGCGCATGGCCAACCAGCTGATGACCTTCACCGGCCGCAAGCCACGCACCGCCACCACCATCGACCCGCGGCAGCTGCTGGCCGATATCGGCGACCTGCTGCACAAGGCGGTGGGCGAGGAAGGGGAGTTCATCCTGCGCTGCGCCGAGGACATCCATGCCGTGCACGTGGACCGCGCGTACTTCGAGAATTCGCTGATCAACCTGGCGGTCAAGGCGCGCGATGCCACCCATGGCCGCGGGCGCATCGTGATGTCGCTGGTCAACACCGTCTCCAGCCGCAGCGGCACGCCGGGGCCGTACGTGCAGGTCACGGTCAGCGACAACGGCATGGGCATGGCCGAGGAAGTGCGGGCCAAGGTGTTCGAACCGTTCTTCACCACCAAGCCCACCGGCAAGGGGTCGGGCCTGGGCCTGCCGATGGTGGCCAGTTTCGTCGAGCAGGCCGGTGGCTTCATCGACGTGGAATCCAGCCCGGGAGCCGGCACGTCGGTGAGTTTCCTGCTGCCGGTTTCCGGCCACGCCGCCGAGCCGGTCGCGGCAGCGCGCGCCGCCCCGCCGGCCTGCGGCAACGGCGAATCGGTGCTGTTGATCGAAGACGATGCACAGGTCCGCGACGCGCTCGCCGACATGCTGCGCAACCTCGGCTACCGGGTGTCCACCGCCTACAACCCGCAGGCGGCGCTGCATTACCTGGGCACCGGCCTGAAGGTGGAGTTGATCATCTCCGACGTGCGCATGCCCGGTCCGGTCACGGTGCTGGACATGGTGCACACGCTGGAGCGCGCCGGCACCCTGCCGCCCCTGCTGTTCATCACCGGCTACGCCGGCGAGGTGCTGGTGCAGGAGGGCCTGATCGAGGGCCGCTATCGCACCCTGTTCAAGCCGTTCTCGCAGGACGAGCTGTGCGACGCGATACGCGCGGTGCTGCCCGGAGGGACCGGCTGACCATCGGCCGGTCCCGGCTGGATCGGGGAAGCAAGGCAGCGGCAGAACCACGGCTCTCCTTCGCTGCACGGGAGGGAGCAGGGCGTGCGCGCTGCCGGATCATCGCCAAGGCCGCTACTGCGCCTCCTCCTCGCCGCCGCGCCCGGCGCCATAGCCGAGCCCCGCCCCCATGCCCACGCCGGCCCCCATGCCGCCCATGCCGCCACCGCCACCCTTGCCTGCGCCGCCGGCCGCACCCTCCTTGTCCTTGCCGCCGCCTTTTCCGCCACCGCCACTGGAGGTCGGGCGCGCCGGCCCCTGCTGCGGGATCGCCACGCTGGCCGGGATGGTGTCCAGGTCGAGCACGCCCCGGATGAAGTCGCGCAGCGACACCACCAGTGCCGCGGTATGGATCGGCCGGCCCTCGACCATGTCGGTGGCCGCGCGCGCCGCCAACCGCACCTGTTCCTCGGTGCCGAGCAGGATGACGTCCGACAGGGCCGCCTCCACCGCATCGCGGATGCGCCGCGCCCGGTCCCCGGCCTCGCCGCCATCGATCGGCGGCAGCAACAGCGCGCCCTCGGCATTGGGGGTGGCCTGGCCTTGTGCCAACCCGGCGGCGCGTCGGCGGATCTCGCGCAGGTGGATCGGGTCCACCGACAGGTCACCGGTGAAGGAACCACCCAGGGTCTTGTAGGCGGCGATCAAGGTCTTGAGCCGTTCGTTGATCTGCCGGTTGGCTGCCTCGCGCTTCTGCTGCACCACCTGCATCACCAGCAGGCGGATGCCCACGCCGATCAGGGTGATGATCGCCAGGCCCACCAGGGTGGAAAGCAGGCCCTGCCACGAGCTGAAATCCAGGCCGCGCATCCGTCATCCATTGCTGCAGGCGCACATCGGGCGCCGGGATGTCCATCCTACTGGCAGCGGGCCGTGGCGGGCGCGATGGACAGACACGATGACAATCGAACGCGGTAAGGTGTCGCACTTCTCTACACCAGATCGTTCAGATGTCCGCCAATTCGACCGCCCCGGCCAGTGCGCCGTCGCAGAATCTGGAACGCGCGCTCAAGCCGCGCCAGCTGATCATGATGGGACTGGGCAGCGCCATCGGCGCCGGCCTGTTCCTGGGCTCGGGCGTCGGCATCCACGCCGCTGGCCCGGCCGTGCTGATCTCCTACCTGGTCGCCGGCACCCTGGTGATCATCATGATGCACGCGATGGGCGAGATGGCCGCCGCGCGCCCCACCAGCGGCGCGTTCTCGGTCTACGCGGCCGACGCGCTCGGCCCGACCGCCGGTGCCACCGTGGGCTGGCTGTGGTGGGCGCAGCTGGTGGTGGTGATCGCCGCCGAATCGGTTGGCGCGGCCGGCCTGCTCAAGACGATATGGCCGGAGCTGTCGGTGCCACTGGTATCGCTGGCCTTCATGGTGGTGTTCACCATCATCAACCTGATGGGCGTGCGCAACTACGGCGAGTTCGAGTTCTGGTTCGCCATCCTCAAGGTCGGCGCGATCATCGGCTTCATCCTGATCGGCATCGCCCTGCTGTGCGGGCTGCTGCCCAACGTGCCGTCGCCGGGCCTGTCCAACATCACCGGCCATGGCGGCTTCATGCCCAAGGGCCTGGCCGGCATCGGCGCGGCCTTGCTGGTGGTGGTGTTCGCCTTCGGCGGCACCGAGATCGTGGCCGTCGCCGCGGCTGAAACCCAGGACCCGGAGCGCAGCCTGGCCCGCGCCATCCGCACCGTGGCCTGGCGCATCCTGGTGTTCTACATCGGCTCGATCGGCGTGATCATCGCCGTGGTGCCATGGACCAGCGATGCGCTGCGCTCCCCGTTCGCCGCGGTGCTGCAGGTGGCCAACATCCCCGGCGCGGCCACCGCGATCACGCTGATCGCGGTGATCGCCCTGCTCTCGGCGCTCAACGCCAACCTCTACGGTGCCTCGCGGATGATGTACTCGCTGGCCTCGCGTGGCGAAGCACCGCGCTGGCTGGGCCGCACCAACGCCCGCCAGGTGCCGCTGATCGCGGTGCTGGCCAGCGTGCTGTTCGGTTTCGGCGCGACCGTGCTGGAGCTGCTGTACCCGGACAAGGTGCTGCCGGTGCTGCTCAACGTGGTCGGCTCGACCTGCCTGCTGGTGTGGACCCTGACCCTGGTCTCGCAGTTGATCCTGCGCCGCCGCGCCGAACGCAACGGCACCCCGTTGCCATTCAGGATGGCCGGTTTCCCCTACCTGACGGTGCTGGCGCTGGCCATCCTCGCGCTGATCTTCGCGCTGCTGTTGAGCACCCCGGAGACCCGCCTGCAGTTCCTGTCGATGGCCGTGTTCACCGCCTTCATCGCGCTGTGCAGCGGCCTGGCACGGCGCCTACGCCGCGCCTGACCGTACCCAAACAGGCCGTTGACGAGCCCGCCGCATCGGCGGGCTTGTTTTGCCGGCCGACTGACGGCAGGCTTCGCGCATCCGAGGCCCCGTCATGTCCCCCGATCCCCGCGTCGACGCCTACATCGCCAACGCCGCCGATTTCGCGCAACCCATCCTGCGCGAGATCCGGGCACGCGTGCACGCCGGTTGCAGCCAGGCCGAGGAAGCCATCAAGTGGGGCATGCCCAGCTTTCTGTACAAGGGCAAGCTGCTGTGCGGGATGGCCGCTTTCAAGGCGCATGCCACGCTGGGCTTCTGGCAACGCCAGACCGGCCCGGGCGACAACACCGAGGCCATGGGCCAGTACGGGCGCCTGCAGCACGCCCGGGACCTGCCGGACAAGCGCGCGTTCGCCGCGCAACTGCGCGAGGGCATGCGCCGCATCGACAGCGGCGTGAAGGCCCCGCGGCCTGCGCCGCGGGCCGCCCTGCCGATACCGCCGGCCTTCGCCCAGGCGCTGGCCGCGGCCCCACAGGCCCAGGCCGCCTTTGACGGCTTCGCCCCCGGCTACCAGCGCGACTACCTGGAGTGGATCGGCGAGGCCAAGCGCGAAACCACCCGGCAACAACGCATCACCCAGGCCATCGCGTGGTTATCCGATGGCAAGCACCGCAACTGGAAGCACGAGAAGCATTGACGCAGGACGCGCCAGAGATTCCACTTCACCCGAAATCACGACCCCCAGCCCTACCGTCCCCCCATGATCGACCAAGAAGCCCTCATCCAGCGCGCCATCGACCCGTCATCCGTCAAGCTGGAAGGCACGCTGACCAATCCGCCGTCCTTCGGCGTGTACGCCATCGATACCGATGACGGCAGCACGCATTACCGCTTCGGCAGCCACCCGGTGCGCATGCACGAACTGGAAGACAAGTTCGGCGGCTGCGAGCTGGAATACCTGTTCCTCGCGCGCGAGGACGCCGCGGCGATGACCGCGGCATTGAACCGTCCGGAAGACGAGGAAGGCTGAGCAACGGGGACGACGCCGGGCGCACTGGCTTCCCCCCCTCCCCGGCCCTCACCCCTGCCTGCGGCACAAGGCAGGGGGCCGTCCATGCGAACGGCCGGTCCACTGCAGTACCGCAATTGCCCCTCGCTTGTGCGGCAGGCATAGGGGAAAGGGGCAAGTGCCACCGGCAAGCCCCTCGAACCCCAACCCCGGCTACTTCAGCCCAAGGCGTTTGGCCAGGCGATTCAGGTTGGCCCGATCCAACCCCAGCAGGCGCGCGCTCTCGGTCCAGTTGCCCGCCGTGCGCTCCAGCGTGGCGGCGATGCGCTGGCGCTGGAAATCATCCACGGCCTTGCGCAGGTCCTCGGCCTGCAGCGCTTCGCCGGCACCGGCCGGGGCCTGCACGCTGGCATCGCTGTGCACCGGCAACTCCAGCGCCGCCGCATCGACGGTGAGGATGCGCGGGCGCACCGTGCCGCTGGCTGCCAGCGCGCGCAGCACCGCACGACCGATCAGATGCTCCAGTTCCCGCACATTGCCCGGCCAGTCGTAGCCAAGCAGCGCGGCCTGGGCATCGGCGGACAGGCGCAGGCTGCGCAGGCCCATCCGCGAACGCGCCTCTTCGATGAAGAAGCCCGCCAGCAGCAGCACGTCGCGCTCGCGCTCGCGCAGCGGCGGCACCCGTAGCGGATAGGCGCCCAGGCGGTGGTACAGGTCGGCGCGGAAACGCCCCTGCCGCACCGCGTCGGCCAGGTCCAGGTTGGTGGCGGCGATCACCCGCACGTCCACCTGGTGCTCGCGGTCCGAGCCCACCCGCTGCAGTTGCCCGCTCTGCAGCACGCGCAGCAGCTTGGCCTGGCTGGCCAGCGGCAGCTCGCCGACCTCGTCCAGGAACAGCGTGCCGCCATCGGCCAGTTCGAACTTGCCGCGCCGCTCGCCCACCGCACCGGTGAACGCGCCGCGCACGTGGCCGAACAGTTCGCTTTCCACCAGTGCATCGGGCAGGGCGGCGCAGTTGATGACCACCATCGGCTTGTCCTTGCGCGCGGACTGGCGATGGATGCCGCGTGCCACCAGTTCCTTGCCGACGCCGGTCTCGCCGCTGATCAGCACGCTCAGGTCACTGGGCGCGACCAGCGCGATCTCCTTGCGCAGCGCCTTGAAGGCCGTGCTCTGCCCCACCACCTCCGGTGGCGTGCGCTGCCCGGCCGCCGCACGCCAGGTTTCGGCCAGCGCCTGCTCCTCGCTCAACCGGGCCGCCAGCGTACCGATCCGTTCGCCGGCCTTGACCGTGGCCGCGGCGAGGCTGGCGAAGGCTTCCAGCCGGTCGCGCTGGATCTGCTCGAACTGGCCGGGGGTGAGGGCGTCCATGGTCAGCATGCCCCACGGGCGGCCGTCGATGTACAGCGCGCAGCCCATGCAGTCATGCACCTCCAGGTGGCCGTGCACCGACTCGACCAGGCCGTCGTAGGGATCGGGCAGGCCGCAGTCGGCGGCGAAGTGCACGGTGCCCTGCCCCTGCAGGATCGCCGCCAGCCGCGGGTGCTCGTCCAGCCGGAAGCGGCGGCCCAGCGTGTCGGTGCTCAACCCTTCCACTGCCAGCGGCACCGCCTGTTCGCCCTCCAGCCGCAGCAGCGCCACCGCATCGCTGGGCAACAGCTGCCGCAGCACCCGCAGCAACCGGCCATAGCGCTCGACATCGGCCAGGTCGTCGCGGGCCAGGTCGTCGACCAGCGGGATGATCCCGGACATGAAGGGGTTGCAGGTCATTTTGACACCACCGAGTCATCCCGACCCGGATCGAATCGGGTCGTTTCAACCCGCACATAAGCCAAGTCATTGATTTTCATATACAGAAAAGCTGGCACGAAACATGGAACCCACAGGGTACCCCAAGCAGAAAGAGAAACACCCATGTTGACTGCTGCACAGCGCGACCTGATCAAGGCCACCGTTCCCCTGCTGGAAACCGGCGGTGAAGCCCTGACCAAGCACTTCTACGGCCTGATGCTGACCGAGAGCGATGCGGCGCGCCCGTTGTTCAACCAGGCCCACCAGTCCAGCGGCGACCAGCCGCGTGCGCTGGCCAACTCGGTGCTGATGTACGCCAAGCACATCGACCGGCTGGAGGCGCTGGGCCCGCTGGTCGGCCAGATCGTGGCCAAGCATGTCGCCCTGCAGGTGCTGCCCGAGCACTACCCGATCGTCGGCCACTACCTGCTGCGTTCGATCCGCGAGGTGCTGGGGCCGGAGATCGCCACCGACGAGATCATCGATGCCTGGGGCACCGCCTACCAGATGCTGGCCGACCTGCTGATCGGCGCCGAGGAATCGGTGTACGCGGCCAACGCGCAGGCACCGGGCGGCTGGCGCGGCGGGCGCATGTTCCAGGTGGTCGACAAGGTCCGCGAAAGCGCCGAGATCACTTCCTTCCACCTGCAGCCGGTCGACGGCGGCGCGGTGGTGGACTTCCAGCCCGGCCAGTACATCGGCATGCGCCTGCAGATCGATGGCCAGGAAGTGCGCCGCAACTACTCGCTGTCGGCCGTGCCCAATGGCCGCAGCTACCGCATCAGCGTCAAGCGCGAGGATGGCGGCAAGGTGTCCAACCACCTGCACGACAACGTGCGGCTCGGCGACGCGCTGGAGCTGTTCGCCCCGGCCGGCGACTTCACGCTGGTGGCCGGTGACCGCCCGATCGCCCTGATCAGCGGTGGCGTGGGCATCACCCCGACCCTGCCGATGCTGGAGCAGGCGCTGGCCAGCGGCCGCCCGGTGCACTTCATCCATTGCGCGCGCAACGGCCAGGTGCATGCATTCCGCCAGTTCATCGCCGACATGCAGAAGCAGCACCCGCAGCTGCGCAGCTACACCTGCTACAGCGAGGCGTTGCCGGGCGATGCCGCCGATGCCGAAGGCCTGCTCAGCCGCGAACTGCTGCAGCAGTGGCTGCCGGCCGAAGGCAACGTGGACGCGTACTTCCTGGGCCCGAAGCCGTTCATGGCCCAGGTGAAGAAGCTGTTGCGTGACGTGGGCGTGCCGGACGCACAGAGCCGCTACGAGTTCTTCGGGCCGGCGGCGGCGTTGGAGGCCTGATCCCGGCCACCGCCAGGAGACAGGAAAGGCCGGTGGCATGCCACCGGCCTTTTTTTTCCCGCGGACCGCCTGCAGCCCCGCTGTTGGCGCGCGCATGCAGATACGATGCGGGCATCGTCCGGGGAGGGGGAATCGCATGAACGTTTACGCCGTAGTGTTGGCCGCCGTGTCCAGCTTCGTGCTGGGAGGCTTGTGGTACTCACCGGCGCTGTTCGGCCGTGCATGGAACCGGGAGAACGGTGGCGACGTGCCGCAAGGACACCCGGCCAAGGTGTTCGGCGTGAGCTTCGTGTTCTCGCTGGTGGCCGCGTTCGCATTCGCGTGGTGGCTGGGCCCGGCACCGCCGCTGCCGCACGCCGTGCTGAGCGGCCTGGTGGTGGGCTTCGGGATGGTCGCGGCGAGTTTCGGCATCAACTACCAGTTCGCCCAGCGCAGTACCGCGCTGTGGCTGATCGACGGCGGCTACCACACGGTGCAGTTCGTGCTGTTCGGCCTGGTCCTGGGCCTGTGGCACTGAGCAGGGCCAAGGTTGTTGCGGTTGCGCCCGTCTGCTCGCCTTGGCCACGCCGTGGCAGCGGCGTGTCCAAGCAGGAAACCGATCAGCCCAGTCGCTCCTGCAGCCAACGCTCGACCACCACTACCGTCCCCAGCTTCGCCGGCACCTGCAGCGCCAGCACGCGTGCCAGCGCATCGGCATGACGGATGAAGGCCTGCCTGGCCACCCGCTGCGCCTGCTGCACCGTCGATTGCTGCCGACGCAACTGCACGATCTGCAGTGACGGGCGTCCGGGCGGTGCGAACTTCTGGTAGCGACGCAGCTCGTCGGCGACCAGGCCCACGTCCACGCCGCACTTGGCCAGTGCCTGTCCGGCCTGCAGCACCTGCTCCAGCGCACGACCGGATTCGGTCAGCCCCTCGGCGTCGAACAGCGCCAATGACGCCAGCGCAGGGGCGTGTTGCTGGAGGCGTTGCAGCTGGGTTTCCCAGGGGAAGGTCGCGGTGAAGTCGGGCATGGGATGGACAGGGATGGAGGAGGAGCGTACGAGGCGGGTGTGCGAACCCTCTCCCGCTTGCGGGAGAGGGGCTTTTCATATTTCGGCGGCTAGCCGATCACCCGCTTGAACGGCGGCAGCGCGTCGATGATGCGCTTGCCATAACGCCGCGTCAGCAGCCGCGAGTCGAGGATGACCACCCGCCCGGTGTCGGTCGAGGTGCGGATCAGGCGGCCAGCGAACTGCGTCAGCGTGCGCAGCGCGTGCGGGATGGCGATCAGGTTGAACGAGTTCAGGCCACGGCTTTCGAACCACTCGCTCAGGGTCGAGGTCTGCGGATCGGTCGGCACCGCGAACGGCACCTGGGTGATCACCACCGTGGTGCAGGCCTCGCCCGGCAGGTCCAGTCCTTCGCCGAACGAGTTCAGGCCGAACAGCACCGACCCCTCGCCCGCGGCCGTGCGCCTGAGGTGCTCGTCGATCATCTTCTGCTTGGCGCTCTCGCCCTGCACCAACACCTTCCTGCGCAGCGAGGCCGGCATCAGCTCGGCCACCTTCTCCATCTTCCAGCGCGAGGTGAACAACACGATGCTGCCCTTGTCCCAATCCAGTTCGGCGGCCAGGTACCTGGCCACTTCCTTGGGATGGCGCTCGCGGTCGTCCGGCGTCACCGGGAACTTCGGCACGACCAGCTCGGCCTGGTTGGGCAGGTCGAACGGCGAGGCCAGCGACACCATCTCCGCGTCCTCGGGAATGCCGTTGTCGATGGCCAGCGACTGGAAATCACCGCCACCGGTGAGCGTGGCCGAGGTCATCACCACCGAATCCACTTCGTCCCACAGCAGCTTGCGCAGCACCATCGCCGCCGACACCGGGGAGCAATGCAACTGGTAGTCGCCCTCGCGCGACAGGGTTACCCAGCGCGCGATCGGCGGCTGGCCTTCCTTGTCCTCGCGGCGCCAGCCCGCCCACAGGTTGTACTGCTGCTCGATCATCTCCAACGCCATGCCCAGGTTGCGCTGCAGGCGTTCATGGCCGGCATCGTCGGGCTTGCCCTTGGCCACCAGCGCGGTGGCGGCGGTGGCCCAGTTGAGCAGGGTGCGGGTTTCGTCGGCCAGTTCCTCGATGGGCTGCTTCCATGCCTCC
Source organism: Stenotrophomonas sp. LARHCG68 (assembly GCF_052871705.1). Taxonomy (NCBI): domain Bacteria; kingdom Pseudomonadati; phylum Pseudomonadota; class Gammaproteobacteria; order Lysobacterales; family Lysobacteraceae; genus Stenotrophomonas; species Stenotrophomonas sp. LARHCG68. Next base: position 446,132 of record NZ_JBIXJV010000002.1, read on the forward strand.
GGCAGGCGGCCGTTGGCGGCGCGCCACATCGGCTCGCGCTCGTCGGGCTGCGGGATCCAGACGTGGGCGATCTCGTCGCGGAAGCCCTTGAGCAGCTTGCTGACCCGCGAAGCCACCTCGATGGCCTCGTTGGGCAGCAGGTTGCCGATCTTGTCCTTGTCCACCGCGCGGTAGGCGCCGGCGATCAGGATCTGCAGGCGGCCGGTGCGCTTGGCCATCTCGTCCAGCGGCAGGAACGCCGCGCCCTGGTCGATGGCAACGTTGCCGATGTGGTGGCCTTCGTCCAGCACCAGCAGCATGTCAGCGGGCGGGGCGATCAACGGCTGGCCGCTGTCGCTCTCGCCGATGGACAGCGCCGACAGCAGCAAGGCGTGGTTGGTCACCACGATCTGCGCGTCGCGTACCTCGTTGCGCGCGCGCAACACCGGGCATTGCGCCGAATAGGCACAGCGCCGGCCGGCGCAGGCCGAGGCCGGCGTGGTGATGCGCATGCGCAGGGTGGGGGTGACGGTTTCCGGCGCGTTGTCCAGGTCGCCGTTCCAGCGGCCCTCGATGAAGGCCTTGGTCAGCTTCTCGGCCACGTCCATCTCGATCGGCGCCAGCGGCCGGTCGTAGAGCGGCACGTCGTCGCCGAACATGCCTTCCTGCACGCCCTCACCCTGCGCCTCGGCGGCATTGCGCGTGCACAGGTAACGGGTGCGGCCCTTGGCCAGCGCCACCGTGGCCTGCAGGCCGGTGGCCTTGAGGAAATTGGGGATGTCGCGCTCGACCAGCTGCGACTGCAGCGCCACCGTGCCGGTGCTGATGACCAGCTTCTTCCTGCTGGCCAGCGCGATCGGTACGCCGGCGGTGAGATAGCCCAGGCTCTTGCCGACGCCGGTGGGCGCTTCGACCACGCCGACGTTGCCGGTGGCCAGCGCGCGCGAGACCACGCCGATCATCTGGCTCTGCGAGCGGCGCGTGCTGAAGCCGGGGGTATTGGCCTGCAGCTTGGCGTAGGCGTCGCGGATGCCGGCTTTCAGGTCTTCGGTCAGCGTCCGGGGTGCTTCTACTTTTTCCGTCACGCCAACCTGCCACCTGCTCCGTTCAAGGCGGGCATTTTCCCATACCCGCCCGCATTCACCGAATGCGCCGCCGGCTCAGAGTTTGCCGCCCGCGGCAGGACGCCGCAGCGCCTGCGCCACGCCCCATGCCAGCAGGATGAAGCCGGCCGCCTCCAGCAGCGAAAGCCCGATGTGGACGACGCTGAGCAGCGTATTCAGCCCGCTCAGCGCGCCGTAGTTGCCCTGCGCCAGGAACAGCAATGGCAGCACCGCCAATCCACCGCCCACCAGGGTGCACAGCAGCAGCACCAACAAGCCCCACAGCGCCATCTGGCGTGGCCGGCTCGACGGGGTATCGAACACCATCATCACCGCAACGCCCAGCGCGATGATGATCGGCAGCCGGTAACCAATGGAAACCAGCAGCGTGGACAACAGTTCGGTACTGTTCATCGCGCCACTCAGTCCGCGGTGACCAGCAGCGCGTCGCCCGCGCGCAGCTCGGCGTAGACCGCATCGGTCTCCGGACGCATGCCGTGCCATTGCTGGAAGCTCTCGGCGGCCTGCTCGACCAGCATGCCCAGGCCATCGAAGCTGTTGCGGCAACCGGCCGCACGCGCCCAGGCCAGGAACGGAATGGAGGCCTCGCCGTAGTTCAGGTCGACCGCGGTGGTCATGCTGTTGACCAGCGACAGCGGCAGGCTGAAGCCACTCTCGTTGCCGCGCGCGGCCGAGGTGGCGTTGATGATCAGTTCGAAGTCGCCCTGCTCGCGCAACTGCTCCCAGTAGGCGGAGATGGCGCGGCCGGGTTCGCTCATCGCATCGACCAGCGCATCGGCACGCTCCGGCGAGCGGTTGACAACGATCAGCTCGAGGATGCCGGCATCCAGCAGCGCCGGCGCCACGCCGCGCGCGGCGCCACCGGCACCAAGCAGCAGCACGCGGCGACCACGCAGGTCCAGGCCGTGGCGGCCGGTGAGGTCACGCACCAGGCCGATGCCGTCGGTGTTGTCACCGTGCCAGCGCTCGCCCTTGCGCAACAGCGTGTTGACCGCGCCGGCGCGCTGCGCGCGCGAGGTGGTGGTGCTGCACAGGGCGAAGGCGGCTTCCTTGTGCGGCAGGGTCACGTTGGCGCCCACGCCACCGTCGGCGGCAAAGGCTTCCAACGCGGCCGGGAACTGTTCCGGCGAGGCCTCGATGGCGCGGTAGTCCACCGCGATGCCATGGGCCTTGCCGAACGCGGTCTGGATGCGCGGTGATTGCGAGTGGGCGATGGGCTGACCAAATACGGCGTAGCGGGGCGCGCTCATGGGTTTCCTCTGCATGACCTAGACTGGACGCGACCTTCACCTGCGGAACCCGGATGCGGACCCGACCACTGCTGCTCGCGCTGACTGCGAGTCTACTCTGTACCCCCGCAGCCTCGGCGCTTTCCGAGTTCGGCATCGAGGGCATGGGGGTAGTCTCCACCCGCGCCGACGAATTGCGCGCCACGCTCAGCGCCGACGGGCAGCGCATCGTCTGGGCCAGCAACCGCGACGGCGGCGCCGGCGGCTGGGACCTGTGGCAGGCCACGCTGCAGGACAAGCGCTGGGTGGACCCACGGCCACTGTCGCTCAACAGCGCGGCCGACGAGGTGGATCCGTTCCTCAGCACGGACGGCCGCTGGCTGTACTTCGCCTCCAACCGCACCGGTGGCCAGGGCGGGTTCGACCTGTACCGTGCGCCGCTCGCGGCCGACGGCCACATCGGTGCACCACAACGGCTGGACGGGCCGGTCAACGGCCGTCAGGACGAACGCTCTCCCGCCCTGGCCGACGACGGGCGGTTGCTGTTCGCCAGCAACCGTACCGGCGGTGTGGGCGGCTGGGACCTGTGGACGGCGGCCCGCGCCGGCGACGGTTTCGCCGCACCGACCCCGATGGCCGGCATCAACAGCGCCGCCGATGAAGTCGATGGCAGCTGGCTGGGCGGTGGCCGCGCGGTGGTGTTCGCCCGTGCCACGGCGGGCGGCGGCGCGCAGACCTGGGTCGCGCAGTGCCAACAGGCGGCCTGGGGCACGGCCACGCTGCTGGGGCTGTCGTTCAACAGCGAGGACGGCGATACCCGCGGGGCCGTGCTTGATGCCAACAAGCCCGCCGAGCTGGTGCTCAGCGGCAAGGCGCGGGCACCGCGGGCCGGCGGGCTGGATCTCTACCGGATGAAGGCGCCGGTGGTGGATGGCAGCGACGACTGCCGCTAGCCAAGCGCGAAGAGCACCCCTCCCCGGCCCTCCCCTTGGCTGCGCCAAAGGGAGGGGGCAGGAGCACGGTTTCGCGATGACCTGACCGACCTGCGTGAATCACCCCCTCCCTTTGGCGCAGCCAAGGGGAGGGCTGGGGAGGGGTACTGGCACCACGCGCGGGAAGGAAGCTTCCGCGCGAAAACCGCTCAGCCCTTCAGCAACTCGGCGCGCCGCTTCTCGTACTCGGCCTCGTTGATCTGGCCACGCTCCTTGAGCTGGCTCAACGCGCGCAGGCGGGCATCGGCCTCGGGCTGCAATGCGGCTTCACGCTGCAGCCGCTCGGCGGCCGAGTGCAGCTCGGCCGGGCGACGGCGCGCACGCACGATCGCCACGATCACCGCCAGGGTCACCGCCGCGAATAGGCCCACCCCGGCCAGCCACACCACCCAGTGGTACACCTGCACGCCTGCACTCGGTTCCATCTCAGTCCTCCTTCAACCAGCGCGCGATCTGCGGCGCGTAGTAGGTCAACACGCCATCGGCACCGGCGCGCTTGAAGCCGATCATCGTCTCCATCACGCACGCGCGCTCGTCCAGCCAGCCGTTGAGCGCGGCGGCCTTGAGCATCGCGTACTCACCGCTGACGTGGTACGCGAAGGTCGGCACGCCGAACTCCTGCTTCACCCGGCGCACGATATCCAGGTACGGCATGCCCGGCTTGACCATGACCATGTCCGCGCCTTCCTCCAGGTCCAGCGCGATCTCGCGCATGGCCTCGTCGCTGTTGGCCGGGTCCATCTGGTAGGTCTTCTTGTCGGCCTTGCCCAGGTTGCCGGAGCTGCCCACCGCGTCGCGGAACGGGCCATAGAAGGCCGAGGCGTACTTGGCCGAATAGGCCATGATCCGGCAGTTGATGTGGCCGGCGGCTTCCAGCGCGCGGCGGATGGCGCCGATGCGGCCGTCCATCATGTCCGACGGCGAGACGATGTCCACGCCCGCCTGCGCATGCGAGACCGACTGCTTCACCAGTGCCTCGACGGTGATGTCATTGAGCACGTAGCCGCGCTCGTCGATGATGCCGTCCTGGCCGTGGGTGGTGTACGGGTCCAGCGCCACGTCGGTCATCACCCCCAGCTCGGGGAAGCGCTGCTTCAGCGCGCGCACGGCGCGCTGGGCCAGGCCGTCCTCGTTCCAGGCCTCGGCCGCGTCCAGCGACTTGCGCGAGGGGTCGATCACCGGGAACAGGTCGATCACCGGCACGCCCAGCTCCAGCGCCTGCTCGGCCTCGTGCAGCAACTCGTCGATGGACATGCGGTCCACGCCCGGCATCGAGCCGACCGGCGCGCGGCCGTCCAGCTCGTGCACGAACACCGGCCAGATCAGGTCGTCGGTGGTCAGCGTGTGCTCGCGCATCAGGCGGCGCGAAAACGCGTCATGGCGCATGCGGCGCGGACGGTAGAGGGGGTGGCCCATCGCGGTACTCCTTGGTTCCAATGGCAATGATTCAGTGCAGCAGGTAGCCCTGCGGCTGCAGGGGCTCGGGCAGCGGTCGATGGCCGAGCGCGTCCAGCACGTCGATCTCGATGGTACGCACCATCGCATCGAGCGGCAGGTCGTTGGGCTCCAGGCCGAACGGCTCTTCCATTTCCTCGCCCAGCTGGTCCAGGCCGAAAAAGGCATAGGCCAGCAGCATCGACACCACCGGCGTGGCCCAGCCCAGCGCACCGGCCAGGCCGAACGGCAGCAGCACGCAGAACAGCCACGCGCAGCGGTGCAGCAGCAGGGTGTAGGCAAACGGCAACGGGGTGCCGGCGATGCGCTCGCAGGCGGCCTGGACGCTGGACATGGCATGCAGGCGTGTTTCGAACTGCGCGTACAGGTACGGGTCCAGCTGGCCGGCGTGCAGCGGCACCGCCAGTTCGCGCCCCAGCTGCGCCAGCACGCCGTCGGGGAGGTTGCGGCGTTCCAGCACCGGGGCCTGGTCCGAGGCCAGCCACGGGGCGGTCGCCGCGGCCTCGTCGCCGCCGCGCAGGCGGGCGGCCAGGGCATGGGCGAAACCGATCAGCAGGTGCGAGGCGCGCGCCTGCAGCGCCGGCTGGTGGGCCAGCAGCGCGGCCGCCTCGCGCGCGAAGCTGCGCGACTCGATGACCAGCTGCCCCCATTGCTTGCGGCCCTCCCACCAGCGCTCGTGGCAGGCGCTGTTGCGGAAACTCAGGAAGATCGACAGCACCAGGCCAAGCAGGGTGAACGGCACCACGGTGACGCCGTCACGGCCGAATGGGTGCCAGTACCGCTCGAATGCCGCCACGGCCACCGCCAACGCGCCGATGGCCAGCACCTTGGGCGCGATGGCCGGCACGATCGAGCCGCGCAGGATGTACAGCAGCTGCCAGCCGTGGGGGCGGGGTCGGATGATCATCGGGGGATTACGCCTGTCGCTGGCCCTGGCGGCCGGGAAACACCCCGGCCAACCCCGTTATTTTACGCCCCCTGCCCGGCCATGGCCGTTCCCCCGGTCGGCGGGGCTTCAGATGATGCCGCCGCCGATGCTCAGCCGGATCACGCCGACGATGATGACGATGGCATTGAGCACCAGGCCGGTCTTGGCGCGGCCACGCTTGGTGGCGTGGGTGAACAGCAGGCCGATGGCGGCGATGATCGCGCCCACCGCGGCGAACGGGATCAGGAACCAGTTCCCCCAGCCCAGCAGCGGGATGAAGGCCAGCACCATCCACAGCAATGCCGCGATACCCCAGATAAGGCTGATCAGTCCCATGTCCTTTCCTCCATCAGAAACTCACTGCAAGATAGCCCGGAAATGCCCGTGTTCAAGTGGCCGCCGTCGCGGCAACCAGTTCGCGGCCGATTCAGTCACGGCCGTGGATCATCCGCAAACACCGATCACCGGGGAGTGAAGCCATGAAATTCCCGCTCGCCATCGCATTGGGCCTGGGCCTGGCCCTGGCCACCGGCGGCTGCGCCAGCACGTCCAAGGTCATGCTCGGCCAGGCACGCGCGCCGGTGGATCCGGCCACGGTACAGATCTATTCCACCCCTCCGGCCGGCGCCGTCGAGATCGCCCAGCTGGAGTCCTCCAGCGCGGTCGGCTTCGGCACCCAGGGCCAGACCGACGCGGCCATCGCCCGCCTCAAGCGCGAGGCCGCCGCCCTGGGCGCCAACGGCGTGATCCTGATGGGCGTGGGCGCCGGCGGCTCGCCGGTGGGCATGTCGGTCGGCGCCGGCAGCTACGGCCGGCACAGCGCCGGTGGCCTGAGCGTGGGCATCCCCACCCAGCAGAAGCGCGCTGCCGGCGTGGCGATCTGGGTGCCGCCGGGACGGTAGGAGCGCCTTCAGGCGCGAAGCCGGGGAACGTCGAACACACGCGATACCTGCAATTGCACACGGCATCAGCTTCGCGGCCCAGGCCGCTCCTACAAAAAAGAAGGGCGCCTTGCGGCGCCCTTTTTTCACTTCCGGCGCTGGGCCGGAATGAAGACCTCGTTGACCGCCGTGGCCAGCTGGTCCGGCGGCAACAGGCCCTGGTCGAGCAGGAAGTTGTTGAACGCCAGCCGGTCGAACTGGTCGCCCAACGCCAGCTCGGTCTGCATGCGCAGCTCCAGGATGCGGGTATAGCCATAGAAGTAGCTGCAGGCCTGGCCCGGCGAACGCACGGTGTAGCGGTCCAGTTCCTGGGTGGCCATCGCCTCGGACAGGCCCACGCCCTCGACCAGCACCCGGCGGGCCTGTTCGCGGTCGGTCTGGCCGAGGTTGAGCATCGGGTCGAGCATGGCGCGGGCCGCACGCAGCAGGCGGAACTGCAGCGCGATCATCTGCCCGTCCAGCGGCTCGAACGGCACCATCTCCGCTTCGGCGTACAACGCCCAGCCCTCGACGTTGACCGAGTTGAACGCGAACAACGTGCGCGCCAGCGAGATGCCCCGCTCGACCATCGCCGCGAACTGCAGGTCGTGACCGGGGCGGCCTTCATGCGCGCTCAGCGTCCACGCCGCCGAGCCGAAGTTGAAGTCGTCGTACTGCGCCTTCGCGCCGGTGGCCGGGTTGCCCAGCGGCAACACGAAGGTGCCCTGCTGGCCGGTGTTGCCGACCAGCGGCGCCGGCAGGTAATGCGGGGCAGGCGAGGCTGCGCTCTCCGCTTCGCTGCCCAGCCGCATCTGCAGCGGGCGCCGTGGCACGTCGACGATGCCGTGCTTGCGGATGATCGGGTCGATCGCATCGATGACGCCACGGTAGTGCGATTCGAGCTGGTCGTTGCCGATGGTGTCCTGCTTCAGCGCGCGGATCACCGCCGCATAGTCGTTCGGGTCGGCGACCTTCAGGCCCTTGTCCTTGGCCACCAGCGGTGCCAGCTGGCGCATCGCCGCACGGGTCTCCATGTATTCCAGCTGGGCACGGCGCACCAGCAGCGCCGGGTCGATGTCCACGCCCACTTCCTTGAGCTGGAAGGCATACAGCTCGGCCGGCAGGCGGTTGTCGGTGCGTGCCTGCGGCAGCACGTCCTTCTGCGTCCAGGCGATGTAGTCCTTCATCTGCGTGGACAGTTCGGCCAGCGCCGCATCGGCGCCTTCGATCCTGTACTTGGCGAACAACTTGCCGATGCCGTCGATGTAGGTATCGACGTTGGCGATGGCCTGCTCGACCTCGATCTTCGTCGGTTGCAGCAGGTTCGGCGTACCGCTCTTCTCGGCGTAGCGCTGGCGCGCCAGGGTGGCCAGCGGCTGCGTGCCCGGTGCCTGCCCGACGTAGGCCTTCAGGCGGTCCAGTGCCTTGGCGCGACGCTCGGCCGGCACCTGGTCGGAGAGCAGCCCGTTGAGGCCGCTGAAGACGGTCTGCGGCACGTCCGCCCACGGCATCAGGTGCTGCTCGTTGAGCGTGCTGCCCTCGATGTTGCGCTCGGCCGTGGCGATCATGATCTCCAGGTCCTGGCGCACGTTGGGGTCACGCTCGAGCTGGAGCTTCTCGCGCAGCTGCTCGCGTGCACTGCCCAGTGCCTGGCGGTAGCGCGCGGCATTGTCCGGCCCCAGGTCCACCGCCTTGTCGTCGTAACCCGGCACGCCGAAGAAGCTGGCCATTTCCGGCTGGAACGGCGCCTGTGCCTGCAGCAGGATCTGCGCCAATTCGTTGCTGTGGGTGACCCAGGCCGGGGCGGCCGGGGTGGCCTTGGCGGCAGGCGCCGGGGCGGCGGTGGCAGTCAGCGGCGCGGCGAGCGCCAGGGCAACGGCAAGAACGAGCGGCTTCATCGGGCGACTCCGGAAAGGATGCCGGTGACGCTACGCAGTCAGGGCGCGAGCGGCAAGGGTGGGAAGTCAGGCCTGCCCCGGCCCTCCCCTTGCCCGAGGCAACGGGAAGCAGCGATTCACGCGCTTGCAGCAGGTCCATACGCCGTGGGCCTGCGCGCGCCGATCACAGGCAATGCGACATCAGTGCACAAGCTTTCTCGTCCTCGGTACGCAGGTCCAGCGGTACATGCTGGCCGGGCAGGTGCACCTGCAGCTTGTCGAAGGTCCAATGCTGGCGACGATACGCATCCACGTTGATCCGCCCCTTGCCGTGCGGACCGGAGATGCGGATCACCATCGACGCATTGGTCATTCCACCAGACCCGCCGATGCTGCCGAACGGGAACGGCTCGGCCTTGATCGGCTCCCCCAGCGCCTGTTGTACCTGCCGGTGCTGTGCGGCGCGGGCAATGGCCTGCCTGTAGGGCGCGCTGGCCTCCAGCGGTGCGGCCATCTGGCGCAGGCCCAACCCGTTGAGCAACAACCAGCTCACCACGATCAGCACCGCCGCCAGCGGCAGCGCCCATTTCAGGTTGCGCTGCAGCCAGTTGCGCGGCGGCTTGCCGGGTGCACGTGATGCACCTGGCAAGGGGGGCGGGGACAAGGTCGACATGCCCGCCCCTCGCCGCCGCTCAGGGCTTGAGGCAGCGTGCCAGGAAGCCCTCGGCGATGCGGTAGCGGTGCAGTGCGTTGGCACCGGACAGGCCATGCTTGGCGCCCGGGTAGGTCATCAGTTCGAACGGCTGGCCACGCTTCTGCAGCGCGCTCATCAGGCTGGTCGAATTGGTGAACAGCACGTTGTCGTCGGCCATGCCGTGGATCAGCAGCAGCGGCGAGGTCAACCCGTCGATGTGGGTGAGCACGCGGCCCTCGGTGTAACCGGCCGGGTTGGCGGCCGGCAGGTTCATGTAACGCTCGGTGTAGTGCGTGTCATACAGGCCCCAGTCGGTGACCGGCGCACCGGCCACGCCGCAGGCGTACTGGTCCGACGCCTTGGCCAGCAGCATCAGGGTCATGTAGCCACCGTTGGACCAGCCCTGCACGCCGATCCGGCTGCCGTCCACCCACGGTTGCGCCTTCAGCCACTCCACGCCCTTGAGCTGGTCGGCCACCTCCACCGTGCCCTGCACGCCGTACAGCGCACCGCCGAAATCACGGCCACGGCGCGGCGTGCCGCGGTTGTCCAGCGAGAACACCACGTAGCCGTGCTGGGCCAGGTACTGGTTGAACAGGTGGTCGCCACGGCCCGGCCAGCTGTCGGTCACGGTCTGCGAGGCGGGGCCGCCGTACACGTACACCGCCACCGGGTACCGCTTGGACGGGTCGAAGCCTTCCGGCTTGATCAGGCTGTAGTGCAGCGGGGTCTTGCCGTCGGCGGCGGTCAGCGTGCCGTACTCGACCGGGCGCTGCGCTTCCACGTACCGGGCGTAGGGGTGCTTGGGGTCGGCCAGGTCATTGTCCAGCAGCGTGGCGATCTTTTCGCCATTGGCGCGGTACAGCTCGATCTGCGGCGGCGTGGTGCTGTTGGACCAGCTGTCCACGTACACGCTGGCATTGTTGGCGAACGCGGCGCTGTGCATGCCTGGCGCGTGCGAGAGCTTGACCGGCGCGCCGCCGGCCAGCGGCACGGCGTAGATCTCGCTGCGCAGCGACGATTCGACGCCGGCGCGGAAGTAGGCCTTGCCGGCGTCCTCGTCCACGGCCAGCAGCTCGTCCACCGGCCAGTTGCCCGAGGTCAGCGCGGTCAGCTGTTTGCCGTCGGCGCTGGCCAGGTACAGGTGCTGGAAGCCGCTGCGCTCGGACGACCACAGGAAGCGACCATCCTTGAGGAAGCGCAGGCTGTTGGTCAGCGGCACCCAGGTCCTGCTGGTCTCGGTGGCCAGCGTGCGCTGCCTGCCATCGGCCAGGTTGGCCTCGATCAGTTCCAGCTTCTTCTGGTCACGGCTCTGGCGCTGGAAGGTGAGGTGCTGCGGATCGCGCCAGTTGACGCGCGCCAGGTAGATGTCCTGTTCCTTGCCCAGGTCGACCCAGGCCGCTGCCGCGCCGTCACGCGGTGCGACCACGCCCAGCTTCACCAGCACGTTCCTGTCGCCGGCAGCCGGGTAACGCTGCTCGATCATCTCCACGCGGTCGGCGTACATCTCGTAACGCTTCTGCACCGGTACCGGCGATTCGTCGATGCGGGCGAAAGCGATGGCCGAATCATCCGGTGCCCACCAGTAGCCGGTGTGGCGATCCATTTCCTCGTCGGCGACGAACTCGGCCACGCCGTTGCCGATGGTCGCGCTGCCATCGCGCGTCAGCTGCATCTGCTTGCCGCTGGCCAGGTCGATCACCCACAGGTTGCGCTCGCGCACGAAGCTGACGAAGCCACCCTTGGGCGAGAGCTTGGCGTCGGTGGTGAAGCCTTCGCCATGGGTGAGCTGGCGCACCGCCTCGCGGCCCTGCTTGCCCAGGTCGTACAGGTACAGCTCGCCGCCCAGCGGGAACAGCAGGCTCTTCGCGTCCGGCGACCACTGGTAGTCGACGATGCCGCTCAGCGCGGCGATGCGCTGGCGCTCGCGGCGCGCCTTCTCGGCATCACTGAGGGTTTCCTCGCCGGGCAGCACCACCTTCGAATCCACCAGCAACCGGGTCTGGCCGCTGGCGATGTCGTATTCCCACAGGTCCAGCTGGTTGCGGTCGCTGTCCTTGCCGCGCAGGAAGGTCACCCGCGAACCATCGGGGGCCACCTTGGGCTTCATCAGGGTCGGACCGGTCAGCGGCGCATTGCCGGTGATGGCCTCCAGGGTGAGTTTTTCGGCTTGGGCGACTGCAGGCATGGCACACATCATGGCAAGGGCAAGGAACAAGGGACGCATGGGATTCCTGTCGAAGGCATCACGGATCGCGCCATCCTAACGGAGCTGCCCCTACAGTGCCGGGGCCAAAAGTCCTGCATTCACATGGAGCTTCCCACGGTCATGGCCGACGCAACCCCGCAACAACAATGGCACGACGCCGTACATTCCTACGCCCACCATCTCAACGCCTATATCGCCAAGGGCGATGCCTGCGGCTGGGAGGGCATGGGCGAACCCGATGACCCGCCGGCGCTGTCGGCACTGCTGCCGGAACTGCGCCAGCAGCTGCGTGCCGCCAATGCCGAAGGCAGCGAGACAGCCATTGCCCGCCTGCGCAGCCAGTGGCCCCCCCTGCACGAGGCCACCAGCCCCTTGCTGGAAGACAACGACCAAGGCTTCGGCGCGCTGGCCTGGCGTGCCGACGGCAGCCTGCTGATCCGCACCGGCACCTGGTACGAACCCGGCCAGGTGCTGCGCCTGCAGGGCCTGGAAGTCACCCCGGAGCCGGACCTGCAGATGTTCGGCAGCAGCCCGGATGGCCGGGTGCTGGCCCTGCTCCGCGAGGGCCGGATCGCACTGGTCCGCGGCACCGACGACACCCCGGTCGCGGTGCTGCCGCTGCCCACCGGCCAGGAAGGGCTGCCGTCCGTCCTGGCCGCGCTGGCCGAAGACGACGCCACCGTGCAGCAGCTGGTGCCGTTCAACGATGGCCAGCGCGTGGTGGTGGTGCAGGCCGGCGGCGTGTTCCTGTGCAGTGCCACCGGCATCCAGCGCCTGCTGCCTGCCGCCCGTGAACTGGAAGAGGCCGCCGGCGAAGACGACCCCTACGGCGTGCGCCTGGACATGGTGCATGCGGCGGTGTCGCCCGACGGCAACTGGATCGCCTGCGGCCACCAGGACGGCCGCCATCGCATCTTCGACGGCCACGGAACGCCGGTCAGCGAGGTCGGCCCGCATGGCGAATACCCGCACCATGCGGCGTTCTTCGCCGATGGCCGGCACGTCGCGCTCAATGCCTGCCACTTCTACAACGGCGCCACCATCGGCGTGGAGGTCGCGGCGCTGGCCCAGATCGACACGGACTTCTATGAAGACCACCCGGCGGTGCGGGTGATCGAACCCGGTGCCCGCGTCTATGCCAGCGCACCGCTACCGGAAGGGCTGGTGCTCGGCGACGCCTATGGCTACCTGCGTGCGGTGGACAGCGCGGGAACCGTGCTGTGGAAGCAGCACGTCGGCAGCACCATCAGCGCCATGGCCACCTCACCGGACGGCCGCACGCTGGCGGTGGGCAGCCATTCGGGCACGCTGCACCTGCTCGACCTGGCCTCGACCGACGCCCGCCCCGAGCAGGTCGGCACCCAGCCGCGCCGCGAACTGCGCCGCTGGCTGTTCTGGAAGCAGGAAGCACGGCCGCTGGCCTGGTAAGCATGGCCCCGCGGCGGCGGGGCCATGCCACGGGCAACGCTGGCCGGGCTCAGCGTTGCCCGAACAGGTGCCGCTTCTCTTCCTCGCTCAGTGGCTGCGCGGCCTGCGGGTTCACGGTCGGCCCGATCGCATAGGCGCGCTGGGTGGCCGGGCGTGCGGCGATGGCCTGGTGCCAGCGGCGCAGGTGCGGGAAAGCGTCGAAATCCACCGGCAGCTTGGCGTAGGCACCGATCCACGGGTAGCTGGCCATGTCAGCGATGCCGTAGTCGTCGCCGGCCAGGTAGGCCGACTGCTCCAACCGCTTGTCCATCACCCGGTGCAGGCGGCGCACCTCGCTGTCATAGCGCTCGATGGCGTAGGGAATGCGCTCGGGCGCATACACGTTGAAGTGCCCCATCTGCCCGCTCATCGGGCCCAGCCCGCCCATCTGCCAGAACAGCCATTCCAGCGTGGCAGTCCGGCCACGCAGGTCGGTGGGCAGGAGGCGGCCGGTCTTCTCGGCCAGGTACAGCAGGATCGCACCGGATTCGAACACGCTGACCGGGGCGCCGCCGTCGGCCGGGGCATGGTCGACGATGGCCGGCATCTTGTTGTTCGGCGAGATGGCCAGGAACTCGGCCTGGAACTGGTCGCCCTTTCCGATGTTGACCGGGTGGATACGGTATTCCAGGCCCGCCTCCTCCAGGAACAGGGTGATCTTGTGGCCATTGGGGGTGGGCCAGTAGTGCAGGTCGATCATGAACACGCCTCCATCGGGACTGACACCGAGTGTACCGAGGCACACCGCTTGGCAGCGTGTGGGGGCGCCCGTTAACCTGCGCGCTTTCCGCAACGCAGCATCCCTTTCATGTCCGACCGCAAACCGTTGAGCCCGCTCTCGTCCCTGATCTTCGCCTCGCGTTGGCTGCAGTTGCCGCTGTATCTGGGCCTGATCGTCGCGCAGTGCGTCTACGTGTACCTGTTCGGCAACGAGCTGTGGCACCTGATCACCCACGCGCAGACCTGGACCGAGCAGCAGATCATGCTGATCGTGCTGGGCCTGATCGACGTGGTGATGATCTCCAACCTGCTGGTGATGGTGATCGTCGGCGGCTACGAAACCTTCGTCTCGCGGCTGCGCCTGGACGGCCACCCGGACCAGCCGGAGTGGCTGAGCCACGTCAACGCCTCGGTGCTGAAGGTCAAGCTGGCCATGGCGATCATCGGCATCTCCTCCATCCACCTGCTCAAGACCTTCATCGAGTCCAGCCAGATCGGTGCGCCGCTGTGCACCAAGGCGCTGACCGAGGCCGGCGAGCTGTGCTCCAAGTTCACCGCCGACGGCGTGATGTGGCAGACCATCATCCACTGCGTGTTCATCCTGTCGGCGATCGGCATTGCCTGGACCGACAAGCTGATGAGCAACGGCCACGCCAAGCCGGCCGCGCACTGAGTACCCCCGATGGGCGCCACAATGTGACGCCCATCACTTTTTCACCCTGTCACAATTTTCTGGCACCGCAGCCCGGTTCGGCGATGCTAGATTCGCGCTTCACTGTCGGCCGCCGCGGCTTTGGGAAACGCCGCGCCTTCTCGCCCATCAGGCACGGCCGTCCACGTTCGTCGATTCAAGGGGATGTTTGATGTCGTACGTCACGAAGCAAGGCAGGCTGCGCCTGTTGGCACCCGTCGTTCTGCTGGCCTCGCTGGCCGCCTGTTCCGGACCGGATGAAACCGCGCCTGCCGCCGCCAATACCGCCGCGGCTCCGGCCGCCGCCGCGCAGGCGGCCGCGGCCGACAAGGCCGCCTCGGAGAAGGTGCAGGGCATGGACACCGGCGCGTTGCGCGATGCCGCCAGCGCCGCGCTGCGCGAGAACCGCATGTACGCCCCGGCCGGTGACAACGCGATGGAGTACTACCTGGCCCTGCGCGACAAGCTGCCCGACGATGCCTCGATCAAGAGCGCACTGACCGACCTGCAGCCCTACACCCTGATCGCCGCCGAGCAGGCGCTGGGCCGCGAGGACTTCACCGAAGCCCAGCGCCTGATCGCGCTGGTGGAAAAGGTCGACCCCAGCGCCCCGGCGTTGCCTCGCCTGAAGCAGGGCGTGACCAGCGGCGTCCAGGTCGCCGAGCGCCGTACCACCGACGAAGCCGACAAGGCCAAGCGTGACGCCGAGAACCGCGCCAAGCAGCAGGTCGAGCAGCAGCGCCTGGCCCAGCAGCAGGCCGCCGAAGCCTCGGCCGCCCAGCAGCTGGCCGCCCGCCAGGAAGCCGCGCGCAAGGACAGCGAGCGACTGGAGGCCGAGCGCCAGGCCGCCGCCCGCCGCGAGGCCGAGCAGCGCAGCGCCGCCCAGGCGGCCGCCGCCGCTGCCGCCGCGCCGAAGCCGGCCGCGGCCCCCGCCGCCCCGACCCTGCGCGCGGTCAGCACCCCGGCCCCACGCTACCCGGCCGATGCGCTGCGTTCGGGCACCTCCGGCGAAGTGCTGGTGGAACTGACCATCGGCACAGACGGCTCGGTCACCGACGCCCGCATCCTGCGTGCCACCCCGGCGCGCGTGTTCGACCGCGAAGCACTGGCCGCGGTCAGGCGCTGGAAGTTCGAGCCGATGGGTAGCCCGGTCACCACCCGCCGCACCCTGGCCTTCGCACCGAACAAGTAAGCCCGCAGGTGCGTGATGGTGACGAAGGCCCGGAGCGATCCGGGCCTTCTGCGTTTTTCCCCGTGCAGTGATCGTGCCGGCTAGACGCGGATGCTGTGCCGGCAGGGCTGCAGCCGCACCGGTGGTCCGGAAGGGACGGGGCCTGCCCAGCCGGCATCGCGCCACACCACGTCCCGGGCAATGCCGTGCCGACCGCTGCCCACCAAACAGAAGGCCCGGCATTCGCCGGGCCTTCTGCATCGCACTGCGGGTCGATCAACCCGAGATCGCCAGGCGTTCCTGGCGGTAACGCCACACCGCGATCCCCCACAACACCAGCGCCAGGCCCAGCGAGGCCAGCAGGTACACCCCCCACTGCGTGGCCGACGGCATCTCGCCACGGGTCACCTTCACCAGCATCTGGTTCTGCGACAGGAACGGCACCGCGTACTGCCACAGCTGGGTGTCCTTCAGCGGATAGGCCATCAGCGCGTAGCCCGGCAGCATCGGCAGCATCATCAGCCAGGCGATGTGGCTCTGTGCTTCCTTCATGCTCTTGGCGCTGGCCGCCAGGCAGGTCAGCAGCGCGGTGCCGATCACCACCAGCGGCAACAGGATGGTCAGCAGCTTGCCCATCGCCGCGAAGCTCACGTCCAGCGACGTGGCCGCGCCGGTGCCCATGCTGGCGCTGAGCTTGAAGGAGAGCAGGATCAGCAGCATCGACACCAGCCCGACCGTGACCGCGGCCAGCATCTTGCCGCTGACCAGCGCGCCACGCGCCGCCGGCGTCGCCAGCAGGGGCTCCAGCGACTGCCGCTCGCGTTCGCCGGCGGTGGTGTCCATCGCCAGGTGCGAGCCGCCGATGAAGGCCGACAGCATCAGCACCAGCGGCAACACGATCGACAGGAAGATGCCACGCTTGGCCTCGGCCGTGGCCAGGTCACGCGTGCCGACGTTGACCGGCGCGGCCACCTTCGGATCCACGCCGCGCGCCAACAGCCGCAACGCCCCCACCGACTGGCTGTACTCGCCCAGCGTGGTCTTCAGCCGCATCACCTGCACGTCGCTGGTACGGCGCGTGGTGTCGGCCAGCACGTCGACCTTGGCCGGCTTGCCGGCATGCCAGTCCTCGGCGAAGTCCGGATCGATGATCAGCGCCACATCGTCCTTCTGCGCGCGGATGCGGGCCTCGATGTCCTTCGGCGCCTCGGTGGCGTTGATGCCGCGGCTGGCCAGGAAAGCCACCAGGTTCGGCGCCTGCGCCATGCCGACCACCGGCAGGGCCAGGTCCTTGTCCAGCTGGTTCTCGGTGCGCAGGCTGGTCAGCTTGCTCATGCCCAGGAACATCAGCGGGTACAGCAGCGGTGCGGTCAGCAGCGTGAGCAGGAAGGTGCGGCGGTCACGGGCGAAGTCGCGCAGCTCCTTGCGCATCACCGTGATCATGCAGCCCAGGAATCCGGTCCGGTTCATGCGTGCAGGCCCTCCTCGCTGCCGATCAGCTTGACGAAGGCATCCTCCAGGTTGGACTCGTGCGCATGCTCGCGCAGCTCGTCCGGGGTGCCCTGCGCCACCACCCGGCCATGGGCAATGACGACGATGCGGTCACACAGCGCCGCCACCTCCTGCATGATGTGGCTGGAGAAGATCACGCAGCGCCCCTCTTCGCGCAGCTCCTTGAGGAAACCGCGCAGGCCGCGGGTGGTCATCACGTCCAGGCCGTTGGTCGGCTCGTCGAGGATCACGTTGCGCGGGTCGTGGATCAGCGCGCGGGCAATGGCGGTCTTGGTCCGCTGGCCCTGGCTGAAACCCTCGGTGGCGCGGTCCAGGAAGTCCTCCATCTGCAGCGCGGCGGCCAGCCGCGCGGTGCGCGCGGCGATGTCGGTGGCCGACATGCCGTGCAGCTCGCCGAAGTAGTCGATGTTCTCGCGCGCGGTCAGGCGCTTGTACACGCCGCGCGCATCGGGCAGCACGCCCAGGTTGCGGCGCACCGTGTTCGGGTCGACGGCCGGGTCGATGCCATCGACCAGCACGCGGCCGCTCTCCGGCATCATCAGGGTGTAGAGCATGCGCAGCGTGGTGGTCTTGCCGGCGCCGTTGGGGCCGAGCAGGCCGGTGATCTCACCATCGCGCGCGGTGAAGCCCACCTCGTCCACGGCGATCACCGGGCTCTTGTCCTTGCCCCTGCCGGGGAAGGTCTTGCGGAGTCGTTCTGCAACGATCATGTAAGCGGATTCCTCAGTGATGCGTCGAGATCACGGTTCCCAGCCATTGAAGCTGGTGAACGGTGGCACGTAGTTGATCTTGTCCAGGCAGCTCGCATCCAGCGCGCGCGCATCGGCCTTGTCCATGAACTCGGTGAACAGCTTGGGCATGCAGCCGGCACCGATCACGTTGTGGCCCTGCCCGCGCAGCACGAACAGGCGGCCATTGGGCAGGTGCTTGACCACTTCCTCGCCATAGCGCGGCGGCGTGACCGGGTCGAACTCGCCTTCCAGCACCAGCGCCGGCACCTGCGTGGCCAGCGGTGCGTGGAAGTCCGCCGGGGCCTTGCCCTTGGGCCACACCGCGCACATCGCGGCCAGGCCTTCGGCCATGCGGTTGCCGAGCACGGTGTGCTCGTCGCCGGCGGTGGCGACCATGCTGTCGGCATCCTCGCTGCAGACCACCGACAGCTGCATGCCCATGGCCATGCTCTGGCTCATGTCCGACTGCAGCATCTGCGCCAATGCCATCAGGTTCTCGTAACGGCCGGCGCTGGCTTCATGGATCAGCTTGGGCAGCAGCGCGCCGGCGGCGGGCATGTAGGCGTACATGCGTACCAGCCCGGCGACCAGGTCGGCGTTCAACTCACCCTGTTTCTGCTCACCGGTGGCCGCATCGCGGTAGGTGACGCTGACCGGTTGCGCGCGCAGGCGTGCCAGCAGCGCGTCCAGCTCGGCGCGCGGGTCGCCCAGGGCATCCTTGCACGAGGGCGTGAGGGTGCACTGGGCGAACTGCTTGGCCAGCGCATCGTCCAGGTTG
The DNA here is from genome assembly GCF_052871705.1 of Stenotrophomonas sp. LARHCG68. NCBI lineage: Bacteria > Pseudomonadati > Pseudomonadota > Gammaproteobacteria > Lysobacterales > Lysobacteraceae > Stenotrophomonas > Stenotrophomonas sp. LARHCG68. The sequence goes on from NZ_JBIXJV010000002.1 coordinate 464,609, forward strand.
CGCGCGAAGATGTTGCCCAGCGGCTGGCTGTTGGGCACCACCGAGTCGAGCACGATGCTGCGCGTCTGCTGCGGGTGGCGCATGGCGTACTGCTGGGCCACGCGGGTGCCGTAGCTGACGCCGATCAGGTTGATCTGCTCGGCGCCGATGGCCTTGCGCACGTCCTCCAGGTCGGCGACCGCATCGGTGGTGGTGTAGTGGCGCAGGTCGGCTTTCTGCGAGAGCGTGCGCGCACAGGCGGCCGCATGCGCGCCCATGGCCGCGGCCGACACGTCGGTGCCTTCGCTGTCGGTGCAGGCCAGCAGGTTGGAGTCGCCGGTGCCGCGCTGGTCGACCAGGATCACGTTGCGCTGCTCGCGCACCTTGGTGAAGGCCGGGTCCAGCATCGGGTAGCTGTCCACCGCCGACTGGCCGGGGCCGCCGGCCAGGAACAACACCGGGTCGGGCTTGAAGTTGCCTTCCTTCTCCGGTGCCAGCCAGGCGATGTTGAGGGCGATCCGCCGGCCCTGGGGATTGGCCCGGTCCTCCGGGACCTGCAACGTGGCGCATTGCGCCTCCAGGCTGGCGCGGCCGAACGTCGAGTCCAGGCTGCACGGCTTGAACGCCAGTGACCCCAGCACCATGCCCTTGGCGGGAGCGGCATCGGGTGGGGAGGCACTGCATCCCAGCAGGCCGCCGGCGACGGCCATGCCCAGGACAGTGGTACGGATGGTGCGGGACATCATCGGAACAGCCCCTCTCGGTTGAAAGCGTGGATTTGGACCTGCTGCATCACCAGACGCAGCATGGCCGGCTATGTGACATCAGGGAAGAAGATCCCCTCGATCTTCTGCTCGAACACGCGGGCGATGCGGAACGCCAGGGGCAGGCTGGGATCGTACTTGCCGGTCTCCAGCGCATTGACCGTCTGCCGCGACACCTCCAGGCGTTCGGCCAGTTCCCCCTGCGACCAGCCCCTGGCTTCGCGCAGTTCGCGCAGACGGTTCTCCATCCCGGCCTCAGTGGTAGCGCCGTGCGACCACGGCCTTGGCCAGGCCGTAGGACAGGCAGACCAGCGGGAACACCCAGATCATCGCCACGTTGGACGGCACGTCGATGACCTTGGCCGACTGCAGGAAGCCCCCGGTCAGGTAGACCAGCGACACGAACGCGGTGGCGGCGCTGACCGCTTCCAGTTCGATGCGCTGCTGCATTTCATCGACGTCGCGGATGTAGCGGACCATCGCGCGCAGCACCAGCACGATCGGCGGTACCGGCAGCAGAGCGATCAACGCGCGCAGCCCGGCGCCTTCGGCGCCACGCAGCAGGTACATCGACAGGCACAGCAGCACCACGTAGCCGAGCATGGCCACGACCACTTCACGGGTGTAGCGACGGCGCAGGGTCGGGGTGGCGGCATCGCAGCCGGCCGGCATCAACCGGCGCAGCACGCCGGCGATCAACAGGCCCAGGCCGATCCCGGCCAGCACCCCGGCCGCGCGTGCGTTGACCAGCGCCGCCAGCACCTGCTGCAGCAGCACGCCGCCCAGCAGCAGGACCGCGCCACTGCCCAGCAGCCACCATGACAACGCATGGCGGCTCATGGCCGCTGTCCCACGCGCGGGTTGGCACGGGAACGCATGGAAGTGCGTGTCTGGCGCATGATCCTGCCCTGTAAAGGATGCTTGACACATCCTGCAGTGCGGGTCCGGCCTCTGTCAAGCGTCCTTTACAAGCCCGCCAATGCGATGCGGGCCTCAGTGCGCCCGTTGTACCGCCATGCGCGCGTCGCCGCCGACCAGGCCCGACTCCAGCCCGTAACGCAGCAGGTCCAGGTCGCGCTTGAGGCCGAGCTTGAGCATGGCCGCACCCTTCTGGCTGCTGATGGTCTTCTTGCTGCGGTTGAGCCGCTCGGCGATCTCGTTGACGGTCATGCCCGATACGTACAGCCGGATCACTTCCAGCTCGCGGCCGCTCAGCGCGTGGATCTGCGCGCGACTGGTGGTGATCGAATCGGCCACCTCGGCGATGGTCGGCGACAGGTAGCGGCCATCGGCGTAGGCCACGTGCACGGCCGGCATCAGGTGGCTCATCGAGTCGGACTTGCTGAGGATGCAGGTGATGCCCAGCTTCAGCAGCGAGTGCACGATGCCCGGGTTGTCCAGCATGGTCAGCACCACGATGCGCAGTTCGGGGAAGCGCTGGCGGATCAGCCGGAACAGGAACATGCCGTCACCGTGCCGGCCACCGGGCATCGCGTAGCCGGTGATCAACACATCGCATTCCACCCGGCCAAGCAGTTCCAGCAGTTCGCTGGAATTGCGCGCGGTACCCATGATCGATGCGCCACCGGACGCTTCGATCACGTGGTGGATGCCGGCGCGGACGGCGGAATGATCGTCCGCGATGACGACCCGGAGGCTGAGTGGTTTCATGATGGCCAGAGTGATGAAGGTAGGCGGGCCGATGCACCGTGCAGGCGTGCGCGGGCATCGTCGTGTGCCAGGTCCGACCCGTTGGTTGTTCCGGCACAATTTGTTAATTAAATGTATGTGCGGGCGCACAACGATGTAAGCGCCCAGGTCCGAAACCGGCCAGGCAGCCGATAGGACAGGTCTGAATTGATGCACGCAAGGCATCATCCGCCGTTCAAAGCGTGATCTTCATGCGTGCATCCTTGCAAAAGAAACTGCTTGTGCCGCGTCGTCGTGGCTCACGCCATGGACATGCGGGCAGCACTCATTCCACGGCCGGGTCGACGCCGCCCGACGATGCCGGTGCGACCAGACCATTCTCCATCGCGTAACGGAACAGGTCCACGTCACGCTCCACGCCCAGCTTCTCCATCGCCTTGGCCTTCTGTGTGCTGATGGTCTTCTTGCTGCGATGCAGGCGCTCGGCGATCTCGTTGACGGTCAGCCCCGACGCGAACAACCGCACCACTTCCGCTTCGCGCTGGCTCAGCACGCCGTCCGGGTTGCGGCTGCGGCGGTTCCAGTCGACGCTGCTCACCACCCGTTCGATACTCGGCGAGAAGTACCGGCCCTGCGTGCGCGCGGCATGGATGGCCGGCACCAGGTGGGTGATCGCATCGGACTTGCTGACGATGCATTGCACGCCCTGGGTCACCAGGGTGTGCAGCACCGCCGGGTTGTCCAGCATGGTCAGCACCACCAGCTTCACGTCCGGGAAGCGACGCCGCATCAGGCCGAACAGCGCCACGCCGTCGCCCACCTCGCCGCCAGGCATGGCGTAGTCGGAAACCACGACGTCGCACGGCACCTCGGCCAGCAGGGCCACCAGCGCCGTCGAATCACCGGCCGTCCCCACCAGTTCGATGGTCGATACCGAAGACAGTTCATGCCGCACGCCGGCGATCATCCCGGGATGATCGTCGGCCAGTACCACCCGGATCCTGAAACTGTCCACGCCACCCCCTCCAACGACCACCGCCCGCCGGCCGGTTCCGCCCTTGAAGGGTGCACCCATCGGCACACATGGGGACCATGTGCTGGGGCGATTCTATGTCAGTGGCCAGCCCGCCGCGCAAGCGCGTGCAAGCGTCGGCGGGCCTGCTGCGACGTGCCGGCGCAATCCGTGGCGCGGCTCACTCGCCGCTGACGAAGTTCCACACCGGCGCGGCGTCGGCCTCGCGCAGATCGGCCACCTGCGTGACGCACTGGCCCGACACCACCTGGATGCCCTCGTCCTTGCCGCGCGCCGGCAGGTGATAGTCGATGCGGCACAGCGCGCGCGCATCATCGGCCCAGCGCACGGTCAACGTGCCAGTCTCGCGCAGGCCACGCACGAAGATGCGACCGCCCTGCCCGACCACGCCGACTTCGCGGTCATCCTCGTCGATGACATTGGCGCCGAACGGCAGCACCGAACCGTCCTGTCGGCGTACTTCCAGCACCGCCGAGCGCCCGGACTCGGTGGCGAAGCGCACCTTTGCCACGGCACCGGCGCGCGGGGTGACCTGCTGGCTGTTGAGCTTCAGTTCCACGTCCGTGGACAGGCCCTTCGGGTCGATGCTGATCGTGTTCGCGCGGTACGGGGTCAGGTACGGGATGACCGCGTAACCGCGCCCGTCCACCTTGACGCCGGCGGCGTTGAGCAGGCGCGCGCCCTTCGCATCGGCCACCTCGACGATGCCGAAGGTTTCCGACAGCGGCTGGGACAGCGTCCAGCCATCGGCATGGATCACCACCGCGCCGCGCGCGCCCACCGATGCCTGCGAGTGGTGGCTGCCCACCGCCATGCTGGCCTGCAGGTCGGCCTTGCCAGCGCGGTACATCAGGTTGGCATTGAGGTCGGAGGTGCTGTCGATGTCGCCGCCGCGTGCATGTGCCAGCGACAGGCCGTAGGACAGCTGGTTTTCCTCGCCCACGGTGCCGGACAGGGTGCTCTGCGCACGCGAGCGACCGCCATCGTTGTAGGACAGGTTGTTGCTCAGGGTCCGGGACCGGCCTGCGCTGCCCAGCGGCACCGTCAGGCTGGCGTAGTACTGGGTATCGGCGCGGCCATCGGCGCTGTGCTGGCGATTGGCCGAGATGCCGTAGTTCATCCGCCCCAGCGAACCGCTGTAGCCGAAGGAGTAGTTCACGTCCGAGCCGGGCCGGTTCCAGTAGTCGGACAGCGACGCGGTGGCATGCAGGCGGCCATGGCGCTCACCCAGGCGCTGCCCCATGCTCAGCGAGGCGCGGTTGCGCTGGCGCTGCGGTGCCCAGACATCGCTGTGGCGCTCGGCCTCACGTGCCTGCATCGCTTCGCCCAGGCCATAGAAGCCGCCGGTCGAGTAGCGGTACGCCGCGATCGCGACGTGGGTACCGGTGGCGGCGATGTCGCGTGCATAGCTCAGCCGGTAGCTGGCCCCGCGCACCGCGTTGCCATCGGCCAGGACGGTGGAGGACTGGGTGACGTCGGCGCCTACCGCGCCGAGGCGGGTGTTCAGGGCCACGCCCACCATGCCGGCGGCATAGTCCGGCGCGGCGGTGACGCCGGCGTAGCCGGTCACGCGGTTGGACAGGCCACGCTGCCAGGTGCCCTGCGCGAACAGCGGCTCATCGCGGCCCTGGTGCTGGCGCAGCGTGCCCAGCGTGGCACTGAAACGGCTCACGCCCGGGCGCAGCGACAGCGGCACCGCGGCGAACGGCACCGAAAACACGCGCTGGCTGCCGTCGGCTTCCTGGATGGTGACCTCCAGGTCACCGCCATAACCGGTGGCGTAGAGATCATCGATCTCGAACGCACCCGGCGCCACCGTGGTCTCGTGGATCAGCGAGCCGCCTTGGCGGATCGTGATCCTGGCATTGCTGTTGGCCACGCCACGCACGGTCGGCGCGTAACCGCGACGCGATTCGGGCAGCATGCGGTCGTCGGTTTCCAGGCGCACGCCACGGAAGCCGACCGAATCGAACAGGTCACCGCTGGTGAAGGCCTCGCCGAGGGTCAGTTCAGCCGACAAGGCCGCCACCTCGCGCTTGGCATAGGTGGCCATGGCCTGGTAGTCGCGCTGGCCCCGGGTGTCGAAGCTGTAGGAGCCGTCATGACGCAGGCGCCAGCCCCCCACGTTCAGGCCGGCATTCAGGCCAAGGTAGCCGCGGGTGACGGCGGCGTTGCCGCGCATCTTCTGCTGGTAGACATTGAAGCTGTAACCCAGCGAGGCGGCGTTGATGCCGGCATCCCAGTTGGAGGGATCCACGTAGCCGCGCGCGCGACGCAGCATGGCGGCCTGCGGGATGCTCACCTCCAGGCGCTGCGCGGCGAAGTCGAAGTGCACGCGCGCATCGGCGATGACGTCCTCGATGCGCTCGCAGGCGGCCGCCACGGCCAGGCGGTCGCGGATGGCCGGGTCCAGCAGCGACATGTCCGCGCCGAACCGGGCCAGCAGCGATTCATCGATGCAGGCCACCGCGTCGGCGCCCGCCTCAAGGCTGCGGAACGTGACGTCCGCACGTGCGACGTAATCGCCGTTGACCTGCAGGTCGGCGCGATAGACACCGGGCAGCACCACGCTGCCCCGCTCGAAGCGGGAGATGTCCACGTTGCGGCCGCCACCGGCGACCAGGAACTCGGTGTCGAACTGGACCACGGCCGCGGCCGACATCGCCGTTTCCTGCCCCATCGCTTCCAGGCACTGCGTCGCGAGGATGGCAACGATCAGCGCCGGCAGGTGGCGGCGCACCGGGGTTGCGACGGGGCGGTAGCGGGCGGCGGCAGGCAGGTTCACGGCAATCTTCCAGGTACGCACCAGGCGTCCCCATGCCGGGGCACCTGCTGATCGATTCGGGATCCGCCCAACGGCCGTTCCGTGCCGGAAGCCGCTGGTGCGGGAAGGTATGTGTCAGCGCGGTGCCGCCACGGCGGCACGCGGCTCAAGGGGTGGGCGCGCTGACCGTCTGCACGCCCTGGGACGCACCGCCCCAGTCATTGATCGCGCTGTACTGCACTTCGGCGCGGGCAAGGACGGCGGCGTCCGAGGCGGCCAGCGGGAACAGCTTGCTGCTGCCCGGCGCGACGTGGCCTCCGCCGGCATCCAGGGTGCCGTTGCCGGTGCCCAGGCTGATGCTGCCGTAGTTGACGTAGTACGGCGTCGGGTTGCTGGCCTTGAGCGCGTAACCGGTGCCGTCTTCCTGCCGGCGCAGCTCCCAGCGGACAGCGGCGGGGGCATCGGCGGCCTTGCCAGGCAGGCCGGCGGGGCGATACATCACCTTGATCCGGGTGCGCACCGCCAACTGCAGGCGGTTGGCATCGTCATTCACCTTCGGCGGCACTTCCAGCACATTGAGCCAGTACAGGCTTTCCCTGTCCCTGGGCAGGGCCGCCCCGGTGTGCAGCAGGCGCAATGCCTGGCCGTTGCCCGGGTCCAGCCGGAACATCGCCGGGGTGAGGGTGAACGGCACGTTGATCGCTTCCGGCGATGCGGCGGCATCCCCCTCATCCAGCCAGGCCTGCACCAGCGCCGGCAGCTGCCCCGCATTGTTCAGTTGAACCGTTACTTCCTTGTCCTGGCCCGGAAAGATCACGCGGGTTCCTGCAATCACCACGCTTGCGTCGGCCTGCGAGGCAAACATGGCCAGTGCGACACTGGTGGACATCATCAATGTACGGATACCGTTGTTCATGGTCGTTTCTCCTGGGGCCGTGGGACCCGGTTGCCGCGCCGTCGTCCCGAAGGAGACGGCGCAGCGGAAATCCGTGCGTGGCGGCAGTGCCGCCACGCGGCTTCGGCTTACTCGTAGGACATGGTGTAGCGGACGCGGGTCGCCACGGTGCCGGCTTCGGCGCCACCCAGGGAGTAGTACTGCGCGTAGTAGTTCAGGACAGCGGAACCGCCGGCCAGGTCGACCTTCTGCGAACCCTGGTTGCCAGCGGCGCCCAGCATGATTTCATTGTGGCTGTCATTCAGCAGGGCCACTTCGACGTTCTTGGCACCGCCGTTGTCGACGCGCAGACGGCCGTTCTCGTTCACCTGGGCATCGGCTTCGAAGAAGGCCGAGATCTTGCCGGTATCCGGGGTGCAGCCGCTCACTTCGATCTTGAACGGGGTACGGCCGGCGACAGCGCCGCTGGTGGCCAGCGAAGCAGCGGAGACGGTCGGCAGGACCACGTTGAAATCGGCATTGCCGCCATTGATGGTGCAGGTGACGGCGGTCACGGCGCCGGTGAACTCGATGGTGCCGTCGGCGGCTTGGGCGGCCGGGGCGGCGAACAGGGCGATGGCGAGGGCCGAAGCAAGGGAGAACTTGTTCATTTCAGTAGTCCTGGATTGAGGGATTGGATTGCAACAAGGGCCTGACTTCCGTCCGGCGGGTCGTGCCGTGCGCCGTCTTGTCAGGGCAGGGGAAGTCTAGGGAGCAGGCTGCGGCGAGATAATCAGCGACGTCCGAATCCATGCAGCCTTCAGATAGGACTTATCTGAAACAAATGAAATCGGTTCGTTGAAGGGGTGCGCGATGCAATCGTGACGGGAATTACGCTATCGCCCGGGAGGAATCCCGATGCGCCTGCAAGCGACTCATTTCCGCAAAAAAAGCCTTCCTCGCGAACCCGAAAATTCCTACGCCATCGTCTGCACTTGGCCTACCCGCTCCGGTCAGCGACGTTGCACGGATGTGATGGCGTCACGACGCCTTCTGCTGCGCGTGCACGATGCAGTGCGCTTCCGTCCGCAGGGCGCCCGCCATCGGCACACCGTTGCCGGAAACAAAAAGGGCCGGCGCAAGGCCGGCCCTTTCCAACGTGCGGCGTTGCCTGTCAGGCGTTGTCGCTGCGCAGCACGTAACGCATGTAGGCGGCACGCGACATCGGCCGTGCATGCAGGTAGCCCTGGGTGACGTGGCAGCCCAGGTTGCGCACCATCGCCAGGTCTTCCTGGTCCTCGATGCCTTCGGCCACCACCGTGGCCACCAGCTGCCGGCCCATGGCGATGATGCTGGCCAGCACGCTGCGCGCATGCACGTGCTCGCGTGCCTGCATGATCATCCCGCGATTGATCTTGATCTCGTTGAACGGCGCACGCATCAACCGGTCCAGCGACGAATCGCCGGTGCCGAAGTCATCGATGGCGCACTGGAAACCACGCAGCCGCAACTGCGCGACCACGCCGGACAGGGCCGCATTGCAGGCCGCGCCACCGTCCTCGGTGATCTCGATGATCAGCTGCGACGGATCCACCCCGGCCACCTGGGCAAGGTCGGCCACGCTCTGGGCCCATTGCACCGAGCAGGCGACGCTGGCCGGGACGTTCACCGCCACCACCCGGCCGGCACCGTGCCCGTCCATGGCCATGACCTCGAAGGCACTGGAGAGCATGTACTGGGTCAGGCAATCCATCATCCCGGCCCGCTCGAAAGCCGGCAGGAAGGCATGCGGCCCCAGCACCCGACCGCTCGGGTGATGCCAGCGGGCCAGGACCTCGGCGCCGCGCAGCGCGCCGGTCAGCACGTCGTGCTGGGGCTGGAAGTACGGCTTGATCTGGTGCGACAACAGCGCCCGGCGCAGTTCCTCGGCGCTGAAACCATGCATCGACGGTTCCTCCGGCCGGGTCGCCTGCGGTGCCTGCGCGGCGCGGATGGCCTGTTCCTCCAGCAGGTCCTGCACCAGCATCGCGTCCAGCGGCTTGCGCAGCGCGGCGACCACGTTGAGGCCGCGCGCGGTGGCATGGCAGGACGCGGCGTGCAGGATGCGGCATGGATGGTTGCTCATGATCACCACCGCGGCCTTGCTGCCACGGTCGGCCAGCAGGTCGATCAGCTGCATGCCGGTGACGTCGGGCAGGTCCAGGTCCACGAACACCATGCCCCAGTCCTCACCGCGCAGCGCGTCGATACCGACGGCGCCGGCATGCACGCCCTTGACCCGGTCGGCACCGGCGCGTGCCAGCATCTTCATCACCGACGCCAGATGGAGCTCGTTGGCATCCACGACCAGCGCACTGGGGACCGGCAAGGCAACGGTGGCAGGAAGGACATTGCGGATCTGGGCGTTCATGAAGGCGTCTCCGGGCAGTGGGCGGGGTACCGTCTGTTGCGTCGGGGGACATTGTTCCAACCGCTCGTACCCGCCCATATCGGCCCAGTCTTATTCTTCTCCCCAGCAGGTAGGACATCCGCTCAGGCGTGCCCGGTTGACCCTATGATGGAGCGCCGTTCAGCCAAGGGGCACGGGATGACAACACCGCCGGAACGCGTGGGCCGGGGCCGCGATGCCCTGAGCCTGCTCAGCCGCCACCAGCGGCTGCTGCTGTTCGTGGGCGGGCTGGTGACCTCGCTGGTGTTGGCCACCGTCACCGCGGTGATGCTGTACGCGCAGGTCAACGACTACGTCGGCGAACGCCAAGCCGAGTTCGTCATGCGCCGCACCGCGTTGCGTTCGCTGTTCGCCGTGCACGAAGGCGCCATGCGCATCAATGTCCGGCAAGAGGAGTACGCCTGGGCCAACCGGCAGGCCCCGGACCCTGCGCTGCTGGCCGCCTTCAGCGCCCACCACGGGCGGATGGTGCTGCAGCGCAACCGCAGCTTCCCGGCGGTGCTGGTGCGTGGTGACATCGATGCGGCGCACCCGCTGCAGGTGCACGCGCCTTACCTGCGCCTGGCCGACGAAGTGAGCTACCAGGCCGGCGCCTATTCGCATGCCCTGCTGGCCTCGGGCTACTTCTACAACCCCGACGGCAGCTTCATCGGGCTGGGCCCGCTGCAACCGGGCGACACCGCCACGCGTTTGAACACTGCCGGTGCCGCCGAGCTGATCGGCCAGGTGGCGCCAGACCTGGGCAACCTGCAGGACCCGCACGTGGTCGCGCGCCTGCTCGACCCTGCCCTGCCGTTGTGGCTGCCGCCGTCCAACGATCCGCTGAGCGGACAGCCCTCGGTGCGCCTGGTGCAGGGCGCGGCACAGGACGGGAAGCTGTTCGCGGTGTTCGTCGCCGCGTACCCTTCCGCATCGTTCGCTTCGCGGCTGGCGACCGCACGCCCGCACGAGGCGCTGCTGATCGCCGACCACGACGGCCGCATGCTGATGGGCCCCAACCCGGGCACGTTGCCGCCTGCGCTGCTGCGCACCGCGCTGGCACAGCCGCCTGCGGACGAGGCGTTCAGCTACCAGGACGGCCAGTTCATCGCCAGCGACGTGCTCTCGGCCAGCGGCTGGAAGCTGGTCCATGTGTTCACCTGGCGCACCGTCCTGGCCGATCTGTGGCCACGGCTGGCGGCCTACGCCGGTGCGATGCTGCTGGTGATCGGCTTCGTCTGGACGGTGCTGCTGTTGATCGACCGCAAGGTCTTCAAGCCCGGCTACGCCCGCTCGCTGCGCATCATCGAGAGCGAGGACCTCAACCGCACGATGGTGACGACCGCTCCGTTCGGCCTGTCGCTGCTGGCGCCGGATACCGGCCAGGTGCTGTTGCAGAACGCGGTGATGGATTCCTATGCCGGGCAGGTACGCGCCGGCGATGCCCCGCTGCACCAGCAACTGCTGCGGTGGTTCGGCCCGGTCGGTGCGACGTCACCTGCCCGCGAAGCCGAGTTCACCCTGGCCATGGCCGATGGGTCGCACCGCGACCTGCTGGTGGTGGCCGTGCCCACCCGCTACCAGGGACGGCAGGCGCTGCTGTGCAACTTCAAGGACATCACGCTGCGCAAGAAGGTCCAGCAGGAACTGGAACAGGCGCGCCGCGCCGCCGACGCGGCCAACCAGGCCAAGTCGGCGTTCCTGGCCACGATGAGCCACGAGATCCGCACACCGCTCAACGCCATCCTCGGCAACCTCGAACTGCTGGAACGCTCGCCGTTGTCCGGCAGCCAGCTGCAGCAGGTACGCACCGTCACCTCGTCCTCGTCCGCGCTGCTGGGCATCATCAACGACATCCTGGATTTCTCGCGGGTGGAATCCGGGCAGATGCAGCTGGAATCCATCGCCTTCGACCTCAGGGCCCTTGCCGTCGAAACGGCGGCGTTCTTCACGCCCATGGCACAGGCCAAGGGCCTGGTGCTGGACACCAGCCTGGACGATGGACTGGCCCCGGCGTACCGCGGCGACCCCACCCGCATCCGCCAGGTCCTCTACAACCTGCTGGGCAACGCGCTCAAGTTCACCCATGAAGGCGATGTGCTGCTGGAGCTGTACCTGCAGGACGAGGACCGGCCGGATTCGCCCTTGGTGATCGGCGTCAGCGATACCGGCATCGGCATGAGCACCGAGCAGCAGGCCGGGCTGTTCCAGCGCTTCTCGCAGGCGGACAGCTCCATCGCCCGCCGCTTCGGTGGCAGCGGCCTGGGCCTGGCCCTGTGCCGGGCGCTGGTCGAGCTGATGCAGGGCGGCATCCAGGTACACAGCGTCCCCGGCCAGGGCAGCACCTTCCTGGTCACGCTGCCGCTGGAACCGCTGCAGGCGGCAGCTCCCCCTCCGGGACCGTCGCTGGCGGTTGAACCACCGCATAGCCAGCGACGGGTGCTGGTGGTCGACGACCATCCCGCCAACCGCGAGCTGATGCGGATGCAACTCGACGCCCTCGGCCAGCAGGCCGACATCGTCGCCAGCGCGGCCGACGCCTTGGCCCTGCAGGAACGGCAGGCCTACGATGTGGTGTTCACCGACCTCAACATGCCCGGGATGGACGGCTGCATGCTCGCCCACGCCCTGCGCGCGCGTGGCTTCGTGCAGCCGATCATCGCCATTACCGCGCATGCCTCCGCACATGACCGGCAACGCTGCACGGAGGCCGGCATCAGCGAGGTGCTGGTCAAGCCGATCCTGCTGGACAGCATCGGCCGCATCCTTGCGCAGGACCACCCAGCGGCACCGGCGTCCGCCGCAAATGCCGCGGCCTCCGACCTCGCCACGGGCCCGCTGCCCGCCGCCGTGCACGCGGCCCTGGACAGTGCGTTCGAGCAGTCACTGGCGACACTGGATCAGCTGCTGGAGCACGCAGGCCTAGCCAACGCGACGGTGCCCGGCGATGACCCCATCCACGCCATCGGCCAGCAGCTGCATTCGGTGCGCGGCGGCTTCGCGCTGGTCCATGAAACCGAGCTGGTGGCGCGCTGCGCACGGATGGAAGCGTTGCTGCAGCAGCGTGACCTGGGCGCAGTGCGCGCCGGGCTGGTCCACCTGCGTGAACAGGGCCGCCGGGCCTTGCAGCAGCGCAAGCCATGGCCCTGAACCAGCTGCCACCGGTGCCGGGAGGCATCATTCGTAGCTCAGCACGAAGGTGGCTTTGGCATTCGCGCTCCCTGGTGTGATTTCTGCCCGTGTCTGCACGTACCGGGCCATCAACGGGATCTCGAAGCGGCCGTTGTGGGTGCGTCCGGCAAACCAGCGTGCATCGGCGGCCGGCTCCCCGGCGTTGCCGCCATAGGACAGCAGTTTGCCGCCGTGGAGCACCTGCAGCGCCACGCCCACAGCGGTCGAGCCAGGGGTGAGGGACAGCTGGGTGGAGCGGTTCGCCGGATCGTTCTGGTCCGTCAACATCCCGTACACCGCCGTGGAAATCTGCGGGCGGCCGCCGCCGCACTCGACGGCGATAGTGAAGCCCTGCTCGCCCACCGTGGTGCCAATGCCGTTGAACTCCTTCAGCCGGGCCGAGCCCATGGGCACGGGCACCAGCGGCGTGGCGACCGTGCAGGTCGGCCGTCCCGCGTCCACATTGGTGGCGCCCTTGAACGCGAACACGCGCCATTGATGGTTGCCATGGCTGGTCAGGTAGGCACCGCCCTGCAGTCCGGCAAGCGAACCCGACTGGCTGATCGGCCCGGTCTTGACCAGCTGCAGGCGCCCCGGCCAGCTGTTCGTGTCTTTCTGGGGAAAGATAAAGCGGTTCTCCAACGGAAACGCCGCCCCATTGAAGGAGAAGCGGACGCCCACGCCGGGGATGCCGCTCTCGTAGATGTTTTCGCCGAGATAGGCCCCGCTGGAGAGCATGTACTTGTTCGGGACCTCACCGGGGATGCCGGGGCAACGGGTCTCGGTGGGGGCCTGCAGGACCAGGGTCCCGCTGATGTCGGCCAGTAGCTTGCCGTCGCCGAGGTCCGGATTGATGGTGATCGTCTCCGGCAAGGTCATCACGAAGGTCGCCGGCAGCCCGGTATTGGTGGTGCAGACTTCGGCCATGGCTGTGCCACTGGCCCCCAGCAAACCGGCCAGGACGAACTGCCACGCGTTCGCGCGTGTACTGCTGCTCATCGGCATAAAAGTGCCTTGGTCAAAAGGGAGGGCTCGTCACCGGCATCGGCAACGACCTGCGTGGCGGTCAGGCCACGCGAGGGCCGCCATTCTTTCAACCATGGCAATCGGAAACGATCAGCGATTTCCGAATTCGGACTTCACGTTTCCAGGGCAAGCGACATGATGGCGCCGGATTGCCATCAGCACCTTCTCTCTGACTACACATTTCGTCCCGACAGAGCGTACGTTGGACGCGCCCGTTCGGTTCTGTGTCGAGAATGAATGCCCTGCGCAGACCTTCTCGATCAAGGCCGTTGCAGATCAGGAAAGCCGGCGCTGCCGACGGAGGTGACGTCAACCGCCATGCGCTTCATTGACGAAGCAAGGTCCGGCAATGACGGCAACACGTCCTGATCAACGCCGAAGCGCTCCGGCGTTCACGCAGGAGGTGATGTGTGCCGGCGGCGGCAGCCACCGTAGCAGGCGAGCGCATCGACGCCTTGGGCTGCCCTGTTCGAACAGCAGCGGCCACCGGTGAAGGGCAGTATGCCTACTGAAACTGCCGTGGCCCGATGGACCACAGCAGCAGCGCACCCATCCGGGCCTCATACGCCCAGGATCGGGCGGCATCATCGCAACCGGCGCCCTGCCCTGCAAAGACCTACAGCGGTGCCCGGTCGATGGCCGAGAGCGGTTCGTTGACGACGAAGATCATGCCCCGCACCTCCGGGATGCCGAACGTCGCCAGGCGTGCGGCGTGCATGTCGAGGTAGGCCTGCGCCTCTTCCCGGCCCTGGAACAGATAGACGCCACCGGCACGGCCGCTTGCCGCATCCTCGGTCCAGATCTTCCAGATCAGCCCCTTCTCGGTGGCAATCGATGCCGCCAGGTCCTGCATGGCGTGCGCCATCTCCGCGCCCCAGGGGCCGGCATAGGGGAAGTCAACCTGGAGCAGATACTTCATGGGAATTCCTTCGTGTTTGACGTGATCGGAAGGCCACCGGCTCATCCGGCGGATCAAACAACTACGTGACCGGATCCTCCATGCGGTTCATGGCGATCCGTCCACGCCCAAGTGCCTCCGGAGTAGCGCATACGCGAACCCCATCCGCGTGCAGGGCACCTGAAGTGACCAGCACCCTGCCCCGCGCGACGAGTGCCTACTCATAGCTCACGGTAAAGGTTGCCCGTGCATTCACGGTACCGGCCGTCACGACCGATTCGGTCTGGATGTAGCGGGCGCTGAGCGGAATGGTGACGTTGACATTGCCATACGTGCCCACTTTCCATCGATTCTGTGCAGTCGATGCCGTGGAGTCCGGGCCGTATCCGAGCGGCGACCCATTTCGGAGTATCTGTATGCCCACGCCGGACGCGGTGGAATCGCTCCCCAAGGACAGAGTCTCCGAACGATTGCCCGGCGCATTCTGATCCGTCAGCACCGCAAATATTCCGAGAGTTTTCCCGGTATCTCCACCCGAGCAGCTCATCCCCAGCGTGAAGCCTTCCGCTGCGGTGACCGTGCCAATCGCGTTCAGCTTGCTTTTCGGAACCGGAAGCAGCGATACCGAACGCGTCGGGGTGGTGACCTTGCATGTGGGCTTGCCCGGATCAATGGTCAGGCTCCCAATGGAGTTCCATGTTTCGTACAGGTAGTTGTCGCCTGCAGGAAGAAACGTGGTTGCGCGCAGGTTTTCCAGGATGCCCATCTGGGTAATCGGCCCTGTTTTTATCAGCTTCAACCTCGCAGTTGGATTGGCAGCGTACCCTCCAGGATTACTGAATGATCCATTTTCCAGCGGAAGAGGGGTTCCTTGCAGCGTCAACATGAAACCAATGCCGGGAATTCCCGTCTCATAGACTCCGCCCCCCAGATGAACTCGATCAATCATCGCCCTTTTCATCAGGGTGGAGCCCACCAAATTCTTGCAGGTGGTGCGAGAGAAGTTGTGCCCTGTGGCAGTAAGACCAGTGACGGAGTAGAGCTCAGTTCCGTTCGCTACATCGGGGTTGATCTTGATCGGCCCTTTCGGGAGCGTGTAGACGATCGGCATCGGATTCGCACCAAACTGATTGTTGGTGCATCCGAGATCAGCTGCCAGAGCGGTATTCGCAGCCAATAGCAGAACTGCCGCGCAGGCCAAGCGGCCCCACAGAACGCGTCCATTCGTCATGGATAATTTTGGGAAATACGACATTGAAATGGGCCTCTGCAGCAGGGAAGCGGAGCTGGCAACATCCGCGTGCAGGGTGATTCCTGCATCCAACAAGCCACCCCACCTGCTTGAAGCGCGCAGACAAGATGCGTGGTGGTGCAATTGTCCTGATGTCTGGATGGACTTCCCATCGCCCGGAATCCCAATTCACGGCCACGGAAATAGGATTCGTCCTAATTGAGTGCATAGGCCCCGGCTCGAAGCCGCGTGTCCCGCGCACGACGATGACCTGCGCCTCATACCGGGCACGATATCTCTTCGAGCCCCGGCAGGAAGGGCAACACTACGCCCGATGCGTGATCGGGCGCGCCGGCGGGCTGCAGAGGCTGTCCATTGTCCGCCCAACGGAAGGCATGCCGGATCTGGAGGCCCGCCGTTCTGCTGAACCTGCTCCGCTCAACAAGCCAGTGGTTCGAGGCTACTGCAAGAAGGAACTCACTTCCTGAGCTCCTTCAATGCATGGACCCAGCCCGGGCCCGGTTGCAGAGCGTAGGCAACCGCCACCGCCAGTGAACCTCGCGCAAGGGACCCGCAGGCCGGCACCCACCGCTTACTTGCTGCTGACGTACTTCTCGCGGCGGATCTGCGGCGGGGGGAGGCCGGCGGCCTTCAGCAGCTCGGCACAGGCATCGACCATGTCCGGGTTGCCGCACAGATAGGTGATGTCGCGCGTCCGGTCCGGGCCGATCTCGGCCAGCTGCTGCTGCACGTAGCCCTTGCGCACGTCCGGGTGCGGGTCGGCCGGCAGCTCGCGCGACAGGCATGGCATGTAGCGGAAACCCGGGGTGGCCTCGGCGAAGGCACGGAAGTCCTCGCTGTAGAGCAGTTCCTGCGGGGTGCGGGCGCC
This sequence comes from Stenotrophomonas sp. LARHCG68, assembly GCF_052871705.1. Lineage (NCBI taxonomy): Bacteria > Pseudomonadati > Pseudomonadota > Gammaproteobacteria > Lysobacterales > Lysobacteraceae > Stenotrophomonas > Stenotrophomonas sp. LARHCG68. The sequence continues at coordinate 481,316 of NZ_JBIXJV010000002.1, forward strand.
CTGCAGCAGCACCACTTCCACGCCGCGCTCGGCGATGGCCCGGCGCAGCAGCGGCAGCATCGAGCGGTACGGGGTGACGCCGGTACCGGTGGCGATCAGCAGGTAGCGGCCGTTGTGGTCGCCCGGGTTCAGACAGAAGCGCCCGAACGGGCCGCTGCCGGTCAGGTGGCCGCCCAGCTCCAGCCCCTCGAACAGGGCCGTGGCGGCGCCGCCGGGCACGAAGCTGACCGCGATTTCCACCGCCTCGCCCGGGCCCAGCGCGTGGTCGTGGATGGTGGCCAGCGAGTAGCTGCGCTTGGTCGCGGTGCCGTCGGCGTACTCGAAGTGAACCTGAATGAACTGGCCGGGTTGGAAATCCAGCGGTTGCCCATCGTCACGGACGAACTGGTAGTGGCCAACGGTGGGCGCCAGCATGCGGCGTCCGACCAGCTTGAGGGGGAATTGGGCAGGCACGAAGGGAAAGCTGTGTTTGACCGGGCAAAGCCGCGGGGCCTTCTATAATACCGCTTTGCATTCACGCGGCGCCGCAGACCCGGCGCGAAGGCCCGAGCTTGGACTCCCGAATCTCCCCCGCAGCCCCCGCGCTGCGCATCACTGATCTGCGCAAGACCTACGACAACGGCGTGCAGGCCCTGAAGGGCGTGTCGCTGGAAGTGGCCCCGGGCGATTTCTTCGCCCTGCTCGGCCCCAACGGTGCCGGCAAGTCGACCATGATCGGCATCATCTCCTCGCTGGTGAACCTCAGCGAAGGCCAGGTGGAGGTCTTCGGCAGCGACCTGGTCAGCCAGCGCAGCGCGACCATGCGCCTGATCGGCCTGGTGCCGCAGGAGATCAACTTCAACCTGTTCGAGAAGCCCTTCGACATCCTGGTCAACTACGCCGGCTTCTACGGCATCCCGCGCGCCGAGGCCGAGGTCCGCGCCGAGCAGGAGCTCAAGCGCGCGCACCTGTGGAACAAGGCGCAGATGATGAGCCGCACGCTGTCCGGCGGCATGAAGCGGCGGCTGATGATCGCCCGCGCGATGATGACCCGCCCGCGCCTGCTGATCCTGGACGAGCCCACCGCCGGCGTGGACATCGAGATCCGCCGCGACATGTGGAAGACGCTGCAGGAGATCAACGCCGCCGGCACCACCATCATCCTCACCACGCACTACCTGGAGGAAGCCGAGCAGCTGTGCCGCAACCTGGCCATCATCAACCACGGCCGCATCGTCGAGCAGGGCCCGATGCGCGGCCTGCTGGCCAAGCTGGACGTGGAAGGCTTCATCTTCGACATCGACGGTGAACTGCCGGCGCAGCTGCCGCACATCGAAGGCGCCACGCTGCAGGCCACCGACGCGCACACGCTGGACCTGGACATGCCGCGGGCGATGGACCTCAACCGCGTGTTCGACACCTTCAACGCCGCCGGCATCCGCGTGCGCTCGATGCGCACCAAGAGCAACCGCCTGGAAGAGCTGTTCGTGCGCCTGACCGGCAACCTGGAGAACAACGCATGAACACCTCCGTCACGTCCTCTTCCGAGACCGCCACCGGTTCGCGCAACTGGGTGGCGCTGGGCACCATCGTCCGCCGCGAGATCAACCGCATCCTGCGCATCTGGGGCCAGACCCTGGTGCCGCCGGCGATCACCATGACCCTGTACTTCCTGATCTTCGGCGGCCTGATCGGCTCGCGCATCGGCGAGATGGGCGGCTACAGCTACATGCAGTTCATCGTGCCGGGCCTGGTGATGATGAGCGTGATCCAGAACAGCTACGGCAACATCAGCTCCTCGTTCTTCGGCGCCAAGTTCGGCCGCCACATCGAGGAGCTGCTGGTCAGCCCGATGCCGAACTGGGTGATCCTGGGCGGCTACGTGGCCGGCGCGGTGGTGCGCGGGTTGATGGTCGGCGTGATCGTGCTGATCATCGCGATGTTCTTCACCCCGGTGCGCATCCCACACCCGCTGGTGACGCTGAGCACGGTGCTGCTGGGCGCGACCATCTTCTCGCTGGCCGGCTTCATCAATGCCGTCTACGCCAAGAAGTTCGATGACGTGGCGATCGTGCCGACCTTCATCCTGACCCCGCTGACCTACCTGGGCGGCGTGTTCTATTCGGTCACGCTGCTGCCGGGCTGGGCGCAGGCCCTGACCCACGCCAACCCGATCTTCTACATGGTCAACGCGTTCCGCTTCGGCCTGCTGGGCAGCAGCGACGTGCCGCTGTGGGTCTCCTACACGCTGATGCTGGGCTTCGTCGCCGCACTCACCGCCTTGGCACTGTGGCTGCTCAAGCGCGGTGTTGGCCTGCGCAGCTGAGCCGCTGAACCAGGATCGACCGGCATGACAAGGGCGGGACCGCGAGGTCCCGCCCTTTTTCATATCCGTGCACCACGCCATCTTTTGATGGCGTGACGCTATTGCTATGCTGCGCGCACAGGGGGCTCTTGGACCACACGTCGACAGGGCACTGAATGACCGCAGCACAATGCCGTTCCACCTCGGCCCGTTCATCGGCCGTCATCCTGCCTGCCCCGTTTCGTCGCGCGCCCGCAGCCGACGCTACCGCGCTCCCTCATCGGCCGGATCCCCGTCGCATGCTCCGCTGCTGACACAGCGTTGATGCATCCATCGCGCACGCTTGCTTTCCTCGTCCCATCCCCGGTTGGCCCATCTCGCCATCCGGGGCGATTTCCTTGTCGGAGCATTCCATGAACGTACAACCCGTCACCAAGCGCACTGCCCTGGCCCTGTCGACCCTCGCCCTGTTGCTGGGCAGCGCGTGCAACCGCACGCCCGCACCGGCCGAGCCTGCCGCGCCCGCCACCGATGCAGCAGAGACCAACCCGCCAGCACCGGCTGCCGAGGCAACGACCACCAGCAACGCTTTCGACATCGAGAAGCTGCCCGTCTCCACGGCCACGCTGGGTGAATTCCCTTACATCGGCCTGCCGGAGGGCTATCAGGCGCAGCGCCCGGAGACCAACCCGTTCGAGCGTGTACCGTTCTGGACCGGTGACCGCCTGGAGTGGGTCGAGGGCCAGGTCTACGGCGCACGCCTCCAGGCCAAGGACGGGCACCCGTTCTCGCAGCTTGAGCTGACCCGCAACCTGCAGGCACTGGTCGAGAGCCTGGGTGGACGCCAGGTGTTCAACGGCAAGATCCCCGCCGCCGCCTTGGATGACATCCAGAAGTCTTCCGCTGCCGTTGAACGCGTGGATGCCCTGGGCGACATCTACAACGAAACTGCCGATGTCTACGTGATCCGCCAGCCGGACCGCAACATCTGGCTGCATGTCGCCAAGAGCGGCAACCAGGCCGGGCTGCTGATCGCCGAGACCAAGCCGGTGCAGATCACCGCCAAGGCACTGCCGGCCGACGCGCTGAAGAAATCGATCGACGACGCCGGCAAAGTGGCCATCCAGGTGCAGTTCGAAACCGACCAGGCCACCATCCTTCCCGCGTCGAAGCCGCAGCTGGAGCAGGTGACCGCACTGCTCAACGACAATCCCGAGCTGCGACTTTCGATCAATGGACATACCGACAACACGGGAAATGCGTCACACAATCTGTCGCTCTCGCAACGCCGTGCAGCCTCCGTTCGCGACTTCCTCGTCACTGCGGGAATCGATCAAAAAAGGCTTGAATCCAGCGGTTTTGGCGATTCACAACCGGTTGCCGACAACAACACCGAAGAGGGCAAGGCACAGAACCGTCGCGTGGAGTTGGTGAAGCTCTGAATTAACTTCATCGTCACGCAGATAAATGCCATTTGTCTTGAACATGCAATGGAGGCGTGTTTAGATCGTGCCCGCATCAGTTCAGGGGGCGTCATCAGCGACTGGTGTCATTGACTTGAATTCCGAAGTAACAGGACGGCGCAGCAGTGCATCCAATGCACTGCATTGCCAAAAAAAACTAGGAGAAAGCCATGCGTCACACGCCCCGTAAGTTTGGTTTCAAAAAGCAGCGCGGTCAGGGCATGACCGAGTACATCATCATCACCGCACTGGTGGCCATCGCCGCCATCGCCGCCTTCACCTACTTCGGTGGAACCGCGCGCAGCCAGGTTGCCGGTATGGCCAAGGAACTCTCCGGCCAGAGCGCAACGCAGTCGATCAATCGTGCCAAGAACGTCTCCAACCAGGCACAAGAGGAAGCCGACAAAGACAAGGGCATGGACGCTTACTCCAACAAGTAAGCCGAGCCTGTCCTGACGTCACGCGCAGCCCCCGCTGCGCGTGGCGCTTTCCGTCGTTGTTACTCGCCTTGGTGCCCACGCGTGGGCGCCAACGGGCGAGCCATGCCCGGTGAAACCTCATGAGCCCTCGTGCCAGAGCACAAGCCTTCTGTACCCGCAGGATTCCCTCATTGAGCCAGCGACGCACCATGGCCGGGCAGGCAATGGTGCTCGGTCTGGTGATGCTGCTGGTGCTATGTGTCGGCGTGATCGTGCTGTTCGATACCGGACAGACGGTCAACAAGAAGGTCGAGCTGGTCAATGCCGCCGATGCGGCTGCCTACAGCGTTGCCGTGCAGCAGGCACGGGCACTGAACTTCGCCGCCTATTCCAACCGCGCGCGCGTGGCCAATGAAGTCGCCGTTGCGCAGGTGATCGGCCTGTACTCGTGGATGAACCAGTTCCACACCACGACCATCGTGCTGGAAAAGGTGATGAGCGTACTGGCCAAGATTCCCTATGTCGGGCCGATATTCCAGGCGCTTTCAAGCATATTCAAGGCCATCGGACAGACCCTCAAGGGCATCCGGCGCGCCTATCACGGCCTGGCCCAGGTCACGGTGACCGCGCTGGATGCGCTCAACGGCACATTGGCCACTGCCTCACGTTCAATCCTGGAGGCCGTGGGCCGCGTCGATGGAATACTGGTCGCCCGCGACATCGTCAAACGAAATTCCGCCGATGCCGCGCTAAGCGCGGTGGGCGCTGGCGTGCTGACCTCGCAGTTGTTCACCGCCAACAACAACTTCCTGCAGAGCTACCGTATTCCGCGTTCGCGCGGCGGCGGCGCTGGCGGCTCGGCACAGGATCGCAGAGGGGCCGATCGCTTCCGCAACGTGGTGATGCAATCGCGCGACCCGTTCTCGTGGAGCCGCAGCGATCATGACCTGAACCTGTTCCTGATCAAGTTCAATCAGTCCGGCGGCACCGACATGGTCGACTACGACCGTTGGGTGGCCGCCGATGCCATGGGCCTGGAAGTGAACCTGCCGTGGCCGTTGAAGGACATCAACATTCCGCTGGGCTGGGGCGGTGCGCAAGCGGTCCAGCGTTACCAGCAGCAGCGCTTCATGCCCGGCTTCGCCAACGGCAGTGGCTGGGTATCGGAATTCAACAACAACCGACGCTATCGCCCTTACGGCAACATCCGCGGCGAGAACCGTGCTGCCAGCAGCATGGTCGACAGTGACCCGAACGTCAGCCTGGACAATGGCAAGAAGCGTGATGCGTACTTCACCGGTTACCAGGGCCTGCGTGACTATGACGACGTGAAGTCCGGCCAGGGGCTGCGCCCCTATACCGAGCCGGGTAGCCGCGCCGACCCGGCCAAGAACACCGGCCCGATCTTCACCGTGCATGTGGAGACCGATGTCGCCAAGGCACGCACCAGCGCCGCGATCGATGGTATCGGTGGCCCGGCTGGTTCGCCGATGGCGATGGAAGACAAGGCCGCCGGCGGCAAGATCTCGGCCTATGCCTCCGGCCAGGTGTACTTCAACCGCCCGCCGAACTACGCGCTGTTCAAGCGCGGCGACAACCGCTTGGAAGTGGGCAACCTGTTCAGTCCGTACTGGCAGGCTCGCCTGATCGACACACCGGACTCGGTGGAAGTGCTGCTCGGAATCACCCGCCTATGATCCATACGTCCTCCCTGCAGCGCCTTCGCTGCCCCCTGCTGGTTGCCGCCGCTGCGCTGCTGGTTGCCTGCAACAGCGACGCCAGTGGCAGCGGCGAACCGGGCGCGGTCAAGAACATGCCGCCGATCCACCTGGACCAGACGGCCGAACTGCTCACCGATGGCCAGAACGGTCGACGCGCCGCCTACCTGGAAGCCGTGCGTGCCTGCGAGGCTGGTGGCATCCCCACCCGTCGTCTGAGCGACACCGAGGTGGCGCTGGTCGGCGTGACCCGCTACGAGATGTGGCTGGACGGCAAGAGCGAAACCCTGCAGACGCGCAGTTGGGATGCCGGACAGGAGTCCCCCGACGCCCTGTGCCAGTTCAAGCTGGAACTGGAGGGCACGTTCTCCAGCAGCAGCGCCACCACATTCGTCGAACAGGACCTGGCCACCGGTGCACGCGAGGAGCAACCGGTGGAAAGCACCGACGCGTTGCAGCGCTTTGCGCTGGTCCCCGAGGATGATCGTGCACCGGCAGGTTTCCAGGGCCCTGCCGCCAGACAGGTGGCGGGCCAACCCTGCGACGAATGGACCACGCCGGACCAGGCGCGCCTGTGCGTGTGGTCCGGCGGCCGCGCGTGGGGATTCGGCGCCTCGCGCGGCGATGACCACCGTTCCTCGCCCGACAACATCGTGCTGGAAGCCGAGCCCGGCAATGGCAACGGCTACCGGGTGACCACGCAGGTATTCACTGTCGGCCAGGCGTTCGCCGCGCCCACCGCCGCCACGGAGAAGCGCCAATGAACACGCCCCGCCTGCAGCGTGGCCAGAGCATGGTTGAAATGGCAGTCCTGTGCCTGGTGCTGGTGCCGCTGTTCCTGCTGATTCCGACCCTGGGCAAGTACGTCCACATCCGCCAGCAGGCGCAGCAGGCCACGCGTGCGGCCGCCTGGGAAGCGACCGCCTCGCGCTCCTACGCGGTACCAAGCAACGCGCAGGTGCGCCCGCAGCTGATCGCGCGCCACTTCGGCGCCGCCGACAGCAGGATCATCAGCAACGTGCCGGCCAGCACCGCCGAGCGCCTGGACGACCCGCTGCTCAACACGTTCTCCAACCAGCCGCTGCTGCAGCGTAGCGACATCACGCTTGGCGCATACCGCAATGACCGCGAGCCCGGAATCATGGGCAGGCTGAGCGGCTTGATCTCCAAACTGCCGGGGCCGTTCCCGCCCAACGAGCGTGGCCTGATCACGGCCAGCATGGACATGCGCATCCGCGACCTGCGCACCGCCGACGGCAGTGCCGCCGCTTACCTGGAGCCGTTCGACACGATCGGCCTGCGCATGCAGACCACCAGCGCACTGCTGGCCGATCCGTGGAATGCCGCTGGAGCAGGGATCAGCGGCAACAATCCGCGCTCGGTGAAGGCACAGATCCGCAACATGGTGCCGACCAGCAACCTGGAGGACGGCGCGAAGATGCTGCAGGGCGTGTCGTCACTGCCCCTGTTCGGGGTGCTGGGTGACCTGAAGCCGGGCTACATCGAGCCGGATGTGGTGCCGATGGACAAGCTGGAGCGTTATGCGCCACGTCCGTGATGTCCTGTGCGTGCTTGCCCTGGGCCTGGCGGCCAGCATGCCGGCGATGGCGTCCAGCTGGCCGGAGCTGCCCCTGCCCGATGACAGCCAGGGCGAATGGGTCTCGCGGCACATGATCCACAACGGCGTACCGATGCGCGCGGCACGTTTCCAGAGCCAGCTGCCCCCGGCGCAGCTGGTGCGCTACTACGAGCAGCTGTGGCCCGGGCAGGTGACCGTCACCGATCTGGGCAGCAAGAAGATCGTCGCGCACGGCACCAACAAGCACTTCTTCACTATCGAGATCAGCGGCGGTGCGGCCGGCAGCGAAGGCCAGATCGGCATCGTCGAAGTGCTGAAGGAAACGCCCCGGGCCGAGCCCGGCGCCGACTTCCTCAAGCCCTCCGGCACCCAGGTGGTGACCGATACCGTCTACCTCGACAACCCCGGACGCACGCTGACCATGAACGTGCGCATGTCGCCGTTCCAGGCAGACGGGTTCTACAAGTCACGCCTGCCCGAACGCGGCTGGCGCAGCCAGGATGCAAAGCCCTGCCCGATGATGGCGTTGAGCTGCACCGCCAGTTACAGCAACGGCAAGGAGCAGATGACCCTCACCTTCAATCGCAACGGCGAAACCACCGACATGGTGGTCAACCAGATATCGAGATAGCGCGGCCATGAGACAGCCAACACCGCCAAGCCGGCGCGCCCAACGCGGGGCCGCCCTCATTGAGTACACCATCGTCACCGTGCTCGGGATCATCGTCCTGGTCGCCGAGCCCAACATCATCCTCGAACTCGTCCAGGCCCTGCGCAAGGCCTATTCGAGCTTCGTCTACGCACTATCGCTCGGATGGGTATGAAGAAGATCAACATCAAGCCGAACCGCAACCTCGTCTTCATCCTGGTCGCACTGGTACTGGGCGGCCTGGCCGCGCTGCTGGCGGTGAACTACGTGCAGAAGACCGTCGCCGAGCGGACCCGCGACGATGGCGAGACGGTTGTCGTCGCGGTCCCCAAGCAGAACCTCGAGCAGGGCATGCAGATCACCTCCGATGACCTCGCCGCGCGGCCGGTCCCGGTTGATCTGGTACCCGCCGACGCGATCACGCCGGACAACTATGACCAGTATGTCGGTCGTGTGCTGCGCTCGCCGCTTGCCAAGGGCGCACCGGTCCCGGGGGCTGCCCTGGTGCCGCTGTACGACCAGTTCTCCTCGGTCATCAAGAGCGGCAACGTGGCTTACACGATGTCGGTGGACGAAACCAATTCCATCTCCGGCATGGTCGCCCCCGGTGACCATGTCGACATCCTGTTGACCGTGGACGAGGAAGGCGGCGGCGCGCGCGTGCTGCCGCTGCTGGAGAACATCAACGTGCTGGCCACCGGTACCCGCATCGGCGAGCAACCCGTCGATGAGGAAAATCCCGGCTACTCCAACATCACCCTGGAACTGGCCCCCCGCGAAGCCGAGCGCCTGACCGTGGCGGGCAAGGCCGGCGGCTTGCGGGTGATGCTGCGCCACAACGAGGACTCCGAGTCATTCGGCCTCGGTGGCCTGACCCAGAAACAACTGTTGCAGAAAGGCAAAGAGTCCAGCGGTTCGCAGGGCAGCGGCGTTCATTTCATCATCGGAGGCAAGGGCTGAAGCATGCGTACTCGCATCTCACGTTTTTCAATGCTGGGCGCATTCATCGCCATATCCCTGCCCTGCGCCGTCGGCGCGCAGCAGGTGGACATGATGTCCGGATCCACCCCCAGCGCACCGCAGGCACCGCAGCAGATGCCGATCCTGGTGCAACCCGCCGCGGCCACGCCGGCGGCACCGGCATCCAATGCAGGCGCCGGCTCGCTGGTTCCGGGCCACCAGTTCCCGGCACCGGTGGCCAATGCCGCCTACAGCCGTCCCGCCGGCAGTCGCCAGACGGTGCCGCTGCCCGAGCGTGCCCGCCTGTACGTCGGCCAAGCTGCGGTGTACCGCCTGCCGCGCGCGCTCAAGCGTGTGGCGGTGGGCAACGGTGAAATGCTGCAGGTCACCAACATCGGCCGCAATGAGCTGGTGGTGATCGGCAACAAGACCGGCGACAGCACCATCCACCTGTGGATGCAGGACGGCAGCCAGATCGAGGTACCGGTCACCGTCGGCGAGAGTGACGCCGAAGGCCTGGCCGACACCGTGCGCACCTTGCTTGCCGATGCCGGCAACATCACCGTGCATACCATCTCCGACCGCGTCGTGGTCACCGGCCAGGACGTGCATCCGGGCATCGCCGCGCGCATCGCCAGCCTGAAGGAGATCTACCCGCAGCTGCTGGACTTCACCTCCTCCGACCCGGTCGGCATGCGACCGATGGTGTTGATGGACGTGAAGATCATGGAGTTCGACTCCAACGCATTGGAGGAGCTTGGCATCAAGTGGGACAACGTCATCCGTGGCCCATCCGGCGGGCTGCTGAAGGATTTCACCACCAACGACTACTACCGCGTGCTGCCGGACGGTTCGCCGTTCGAGAACCTGCAGCCGGCGCTACCCACCGCCGTGCGCGGTACCCAGGCGTTCTTCGGCATCGCCACCACCATCGGTTCCAGCATCAACCTGCTGATGAACAAGGGCAAGGCGTTCATGCTGGCCTCGCCACAGCTGAGCGCCCGCAGCGGCGGCTCGGCCAAGTTCCTGGTCGGCGGCGAGGTACCGATTCCGATTCCGCAGGGCTTCGGCCAGGTGACGGTGGACTTCAAGGAGTACGGCATCAAGCTGGACATCGAGCCGGTGGTCAACTCCAACGACGAGATCTCCACCACCTTCATGGCCGAGGTCAGCCGCATCGATCCCAGCGTGATGGTGCAGGGCGTCCCGGGCTTCACCACCCGCCGTACCTCCTCGGAGATCAACGTGCGCGCCGGTGAAACCATCGTCGTGTCCGGGCTGGTGGACAGCAGCGCCGCCAAGAGCGCGGAGAAGTTCCCGATCCTGGGTGACATCCCGATCCTGGGCAAGCTGTTCCGCTCCGACGGCTTCCGCGGCAACCGCACCGAGCTGGTGATGTTCGTCACCCCGCGCGTGATCAGCCCGGAATCGCAGGAGAACATCGACGCACTGGAACGTGGCAACAGCATCCAGGAGCGCGGCAAGGAAGCCATGTCCCGCCGCAACAAAGAGTTCGTGCAGTAGGAATCAGCATGTTCAACGTATTGATCACCACCTCCAACCGCGAAGAACGCCGTGTCCGCTGCATGCACCGCGAGTGCAGCATCGGCCGTGGCGACGGCAACCTGATCATCCTGCAGGGCTGGAGCATCGCCCAGCAGCACGCCGCCCTGAAGCGCGAGGAGGCCGGCATCTTCATCCAGTCGCTGGGCGCACGCGCGGCGATCCGCGTCAACGGCCAGGACGTGAAGGACTCGCACGGTCCGCTGAGCAGCAACGACAGCGTGGAGATCGGCGACTACCGCCTGCAGGTGATCGACGAGGACCCGCCGGAAGCCAGGCCGGTCGAACCGGTGGCGGTGGTGCAGGCCACTTCGGCGCCGGCGCCGGCCAATGACCCCGACGATGCGCCCCGGGAACCCTCGCAATCCCTGGCAAAGCCTTCCGAACTTGCCGTGGAGAACACGGTGTGGCGTGCGCGCGTGCATGCCGCGCTGGTCAAGCAGATGGACCTGCGCCGCGTCGACGTGCGCGGCATGACCGATGACGTGCTGCGCTCGACCACCATCAAGCTGATCGAGAGTGTCATGGAGAAGGAGTTCAGCGACCTTCCCAAGACCGTCAACCGACGCCGCCTGGCCAAGGAAGTGCTGGACGAGGCAATTGGCCTGGGCCCGCTGGAAGACCTGCTGGACGACAACAGCGTCACCGAAATCATGGTCAATGCACACGACCAGATCTTCATCGAGCGCGCCGGCCGGATCGAGCAGTCCACGGTCAATTTCACCAACGACCGCGCGGTCCTGTCGGCGATCGAACGCATCGTCACCCCGCTGGGCCGCCGCATCGACGAAAGCTCGCCGCTGGTGGACGCACGCCTGAAGGACGGTTCGCGCGTCAACGCGGTGATCCCGCCGGTCGCGCTGCGCGGGCCCAGCATCAGCATCCGAAAGTTCTCCAAGCGCAAGCTGCACGGCGAGGACCTGCTCAAGTTCGGCTCGCTGAACCCGCAGATGCTCGAGTTCCTGATCATGGCGGTGAAGGAACGCCGCAACATCGTGGTCAGTGGCGGTACCGGCTCGGGCAAGACCACGCTGCTCAACATCCTGTCCAACTTCATCCCCGACGATGACCGCGTGGTCACCATCGAGGACGCCGCCGAACTCAAGCTCTCCCAACCCAACCTGGTGGCGCTGGAAGCGCGCCCGCCGAACATGGAAGGCAAGGGCCAGATCACCATCCGCGACCTGGTCAAGAACGCACTGCGCATGCGCCCGGACCGCATCGTGGTCGGCGAGTGCCGTGGCGGTGAGGCGCTGGACATGCTGCAGGCGATGAACACCGGCCACGAAGGCTCGCTGACCACCGCCCACGCCAACAACCCGCGCGAGACGCTGTCGCGCCTGGAAGTGATGGTGATGATGTCCGGCATGGAATTGCCGATGACGGTGGTGCGCGAGCAGATCGCCTCGGCGGTGGACCTGATCGTCCACCAGAAGCGCTACCCCTGCGGCTCGCGCAAGGTCAGCCACATCTCCGAGGTCACCGGCATCGAGAGTGGCACCATCCAGCTGCAGGACATCTTCCTGTTCAGCCCGCGCTCCTACCACGGACGTGATGGCAAGGTGGTCGGCGAGTTCCGCGCGACCGGCGCGGTGCCGGAGTTCTACGAGACCCTGGCCGAGCGCGGCGTCAACATCGACCTGGGCATCTTCCGCACGGGAGCGCCGGGATGAGCGAGATCTGGCTGATCGCGCTGCTTGCCTTCGGCAGCTTCGCGCTGGCCGGCATGTACCTGGCCAGCAGCAGCGCCGGGTTCATGGAGCGCTATCGCGAGAACTTCATGAACCAGGCCAGGCTCAACCTGGCCGACATGTTCCTGTTCGTCGACCCGAAGGCATTGTTCGCCGGCAACGCGTTGTTGCTGGCGATCCTGCCGTTGCTGCTGTGGCTGGTCACCGGCAACCTGCTGCTGCCGATCGTGGTGCTGCTGTTGCTGGCCATCCTGCCGCGCAAGATCTACCTGTGGCTCAAGCAGCGCCGGCTGGACCGCATCCAGGCACAGCTGCCCGATGGCCTGCTGATGCTGGCCAGCAGCCTGCGCGCCGGCGTGGGCTTCAACCCCGCGCTGGAAACCCTCGCCCAGGACGGACAACCGCCGCTGGCACAGGAGCTGTCGCTGATCCTGCGCGAGCAGCACATGGGCGTGCGCACCGAGGAGGCGCTGGAGCACTTCGCCGAGCGCGTGCCGATCGATGACGCCAAGCTGTTCGTCGCCGCGGTGACCATCTCGCGCGAGGTCGGCGGCAACCTGGCCGAGACGCTGGCCACGCTGGCCGAGACGCTGCGCCGCAAGTTGATGATGGAAGGCAAGGTCAAGGCGCTCACCGCGCAGGGCCGCCTGCAGGGCATCGTGATGGCGATGCTGCCGGCCGGCCTGGTGGGCTTTCTGGTGCTGTTCTATCCGGAAACGATGAACCCGATGTTCCACACCTGGCAGGGCTGGTGCGTGATCGCCCTGATCTGCGTGCTGGAGTACCTGGGGTATCGCATGTGCCGGAAAATCATGACGATCGACATATGAGTTGGATGATCATCCTTGTTGCGGTGATGGCCATCGGTGCGGTGGTGCTGGTGATGTTCGCCGTGCGCGGCATGCTGCAGCAGGTGCCGCAGAGCGACCGTGACTACCAGGATCCGTTGCCACGCATGCTGCAGCTGTTGTGGCCGGTGGTGGTCGCCGCCACCCATGCGGTCGGCCCGCGGTTGAAGGCCGCCCAGCTCGAACGCGCGCACCGCGCCCTGACCTCCGCCGGCCAGGACTTCGTGCTCACGCCCGAAGAGCTGTATGGCACGCGCATCGTCTCGGCCGGCGCGGTGGCGCTGTTCCTTGGGCTGGTGGTGGTGCTGCTGGGCAAGGCCAGCGTTGGCGCGCTGTTCTTCTGCCTGCTGTTCGGCCTGCCGCTGGGCTGGATGTATCCCACGCTGTGGCTGGGCGAGCGCCGCAAGGTCCGTACCAAGTATGTGGTGCGCGACCTGCCGGTGTTCCTGGACTTCATCACCATGGGCGTGGAGGCCGGCCTGAACATCTCCGGCTCGATCGAGCAGTCGGTGCAGCGTGGTCCGCCCGGCCCGCTGTCGCAGGAATTCTCGCGCATGCTGCGCGACATGCGTGCCGGTCTGCCGCGTGCCGAGTCGCTGCGGCGCATGGCCGACCGCATGGACATCTCGCAGGTCACCAGCTTCACCAGCTCGCTGATCCAGGCCGACAAGGTCGGCGCCAACCTCAGCGACACCCTGCGCGCACAGGCCAACCAGCGCCGCGAAGAGCGCTTCCTGCGCGCCGAGAAGCTCGCGCTGGAAGCACCGGTGAAGATGATGCTGCCCCTGGTGATGTTCTTCTTCCCGCTGATCTTCGTGGTGCTGGCGTACTTCATCTACCTGCAGATGAAACAGCAGGGGATCCTGTGAAGACCCTGGCCCTGTATCGCGGCACGGATTGCCTGGTACCGCAGGTGCTGCACGCACGTGCCTGGTACCGGCGCCTGTTCGGCCTGCTGGTGCTGCCGCGCCTGCGCAAGGGCCAAGGCCTGTTGATCGAACCCTGCGCCAGCGTGCACACGCTGGGCATGCGCTACCCGTTGGACCTGCTGTTCCTGTCCCGTGACGGCCAGGTGCTGGGTTGGCGCGAGTCCGTGGCGCCCTGGCGCGCGGCCTCGCAACGCGGCGCGCGCAGCACACTGGAACTGCCCGCCGGTACGCTTGCCGCGTTCTCGCTGCGCGTGGGCGAGCAACTGCATTGGCACCCCGTTCCCGACGCTGCCCCGGTCCCCGCGGCCGATGGAGGCCTGCAATGAAACCCCTGCGCACCCCACCCCGCCGCCAGTCCGGGCAATCGCTGGTCGAGTTCTGCATCGTCGTGCCGGCATTCCTGTTCCTGATCCTGGTGACCTTCCAGCTGGTGCTGATCTACCGCGCCAAGACCACCCTGGATTACGCCGCCTTCCAGGCCGCGCGTGCCGGAGCCGTGAACGGCGTGGACCATGCCAAGATGCGCAACGCCCTGGCCTTCGGCCTGACCCCGCTGCTGGCCACCTCACCGGACGCAGCGGGTGTCGCCCGCGCCCGCGCCAGCGCCGAGCTGGAGACCCGCCTGTTCGCCGACATCGAGGTCATCGCGCCGACCCGCGCGGCCTTCAACGAATTCCGCGAGCGACAGTACGACGGCCGCTACGCGCTACCCAACGACAGCCTGGCGTTCCGCGACAACCGCGTGGGCGGCAGCCAGGTCAACGTGCAGGATGCCAACCTGCTCAAGATCAGGGTGACCTACAAGCTGCCACTGATCGTGCCGTTCGCCGACCGTGTCATCGCCGGCCTCTCCTCGCTGCTGACCGAAGGCGAGAGTTACCACCCGGCCTCGATGCTGATCGAGGAACCGGTCAGCGGCCACCGCCGCCTGCCGATCGAGTCCTACGCCGTGGTCCGCATGCAGACGCCCATCTATGACAGCAGCCGCCTTGCGCGTTGATCGTCGCGCCGTGTGGACGGCACTGCTGGCCGTGTCCGCGGCCGGTATCGCGCAGGCACAGCCGCAAGGCATGCAGGCACGCATCGAGGCGACCGTCGAGGGCTACGGCAACCTGGCGCCCCGCGGCACCGACAAGCCGATCCGGCTGACCCTGCGCACCGCCGCCGAAGGCATGCGCGCCGACTTCCATTTCGATACCGGCGGTTCGGACGTCTACCTGCTCAAGCGCAACGACGAACCGCGTGCATGGTGGATCAGCGTGCAGGGGCGTTACATGATCCCGGCCAATGACGCCAGCGGCCCGTACTGGTATGACGTGCAACGGCCCTGCGACAACGTGCAAGGCCGTTGCACACCGGCACAGGGCCAGTTCATCGCCGGGCGCCTGGCCAAGGGCGTGAACTATGACCACGCCCGCCATGGGCCCGACGGCACCACCCGTGGCACCTTGTGGATAGACAGCGAGACCGGGCTGCTGCTGGCCTACCGCGGCACCCACGGAAGCCGTCAGGACAGCCGCAGCTTCCGTGCCTCGCGGGTGGATTACGAACCGCTCGACGCAGCGGCGTTCGCCAAGCCCACGACATTGCACGTCCCCAAGGGCATGACCGACTGAGGCCACCACCGGCCCACGCGCCTGCCGACTCACTATGATGGGGCCCACTCCCCTGGTTTGAACGGTGTTTCCCGCAGATGCGTATCCTGATCCTTGGCGCCGGTGGCACCGGCGGTTACTTCGGCGGCCGCCTGGCGCAGGCCGGCGTTGATGTCACCTTCCTGGTGCGGGCCAACCGCGCCGCGCAGCTCGACCGCGATGGCCTGGTGATCCGCAGCCCGTTGGGTGATGCGGCGTTCCCGGTCGCGCACGTCACCGCCGAGGCGCTGCCGGAACTGGCCCGACAGCGCCCCTTCGACCTGGTCATCCTGAGCTGCAAGGCCTACGACCTGGACAGCTCGATCGATGCCATCGCGCCGGCGGTAGGCTCGCCGACCACGGTGCTGCCGATCCTCAATGGCCTGCGCCACTACGCGGCGCTGGACGCGCGCTTCGGCCGCGACCAGGTGCTGGGCGGGTTGTGCTTCATCAGCGCGACCAAGGCCGGGGACGGCGCAGTGCTGCACCTGGACAAGCCGGCCAAGCTGACCTTCGGCGAGCGTGATGGCGGTGCCGCCAGCACACGCGTCGCGGCATTGGCCGCGGCCTGCGCCCAGGCCGGCATCGACCATGTCGCCTCCGAGGACATCGCACGCGAGCAATGGGTGAAGTACACCTTCCTGGCCACGCTGGCGGCCGGCACCTGCCTGATGCGTGGGGACGTCGGTAGCATCGTCGCCACCGACCACGGCACCGCATTGATGCAGGCGCTGTACGCCGAATGCCTGGCGGTGGCCGCGCACGCCGACCAGCCAATCCCGTCGGTCGCCCAGCAGATCGCGCTGGGGGCGGTGACCAAGGCCGGCTCGCCGATCAAGGCCTCGATGCTGCGCGACCTGGAAGCCGGCCAGCGCGTGGAAGCGGCGCACATCGTCGGCGACATGCTCGACCGCGCGTGCGCCGCCGGGCAGGCCGCCCCGCTGCTGCAGGCCGCCTACTGCCACCTGCAGGTCTACCAGGCGCAGCGCGGCGATTGAGCCGCGTGCTCAGCCCGGCAGGCGGAAGAACGCGCGCGTGGCCGCGGTGGCGTTGGCCGCGGTGACGGCCACGTCCTCGCCACGGTCGCGCGCCAGCTCCTGGACGATATGCGACAGGAACGCCGGCTCGTTGCGGCGGTCCTTGGGCATCGGCTTGAGCGTGCGCGGCAGCAGGTAGGGCGCGTCGGTCTCGATCATCAGCCGCTCGGCCGGGATGTGCTTGACCAGCTCGCGCAGGTGCGCGCCGCGACGTTCATCGCACAGCCAACCGGTGATGCCGATGTAGTAGTCGCGGTCCAGGTAATCGAACAGCTCGCCGCGCTCGGCGGTGAAACAGTGCACCACCGCCGGACCAAGCTGGCCATCGAAGTTCTTCATCATCGCGATGAAGTCATCGTGGGCGTCACGCTGGTGCAGGAACAGCGGCTTGGCGGTGTCCACGGCGATCTGCAACTGGCGTTCGAAGGCCTTGCGCTGCGCCGGGCGCGGCGAGAAATCGCGGTTGTAGTCCAGCCCGCATTCGCCCACCGCCACCACTTCCGGGTGCACGTGCAGCGCGCGCATCTCCGCATCGCACTCATCGGTGTACTCACTGGCATGGTGCGGGTGCACGCCGGCGGTGGCGTACAGGAAGCCGGGGTGGCGTCGCGCCAGTTCCAGTGCCTGCGGTGAATGCTCGCGGCTGGCGCCGGTGACCACCATCTGCACCACGCCGGCGGCGCGGGCGCGCTCCAGCACCGCGTCCAGGTCGCGTTCGAAGGAGTCGTGGGTGAGGTTGGCGCCGATGTCGATCAGTTGCATGGAGCGGGAACCGAAAAGCAGTGAAGGCGGCCATTGTAGTCGTTGTGCCGGGAGCGCTAGCGGCGTGCGGATTACACCTCCCCAGCCCTCCCCTTCGCTACGCGGAAGGGAGGGGGCCAAGCGCTGCCTGCGGCGATCTGTCCAGGTGCGAAAGACCGCCCTCTCCCTTGCGTAGTAGGGGAGGGCTGGGGAGGGGTAAGTCTTCCGGCACCGCTGGCCGCATGGTCCCGCACCACCAGCCTTCTACAATGCACGCATGGCATCCGAATTCCCCATTTCCCCCCTGCTTCCGCAGATCCTCCAGCAGCTGGCCACCCGGCCGCGGCTGGTGCTGGAAGCCCCGCCCGGCGCCGGCAAGACCACCCAGGTGCCGCTGGCGCTGCTGGACGCGCCATGGCTGGCCGGCCGCAGGATCATCATGCTCGAACCACGCCGCGTGGCCGCGCGCAGCGCCGCGCTGTTCATGGCGCGCCAGCTCGGTGAGCCGGTCGGCGAAACCGTGGGCTACCGCATCCGCTTCGAGAACAAGGTCTCCGCGCGCACCCGCATCGAGGTGGTCACCGAAGGCATCCTGACCCGCATGCTGCAGGACGATCCCCTGCTGGAAGGCGTGGGCGCGTTGCTGTTCGATGAATTCCACGAACGCCACCTGGCCGCCGACCTCGGCCTGGCGCTGGCGCTGGACGTGCAAAGCCAACTGCGCGAAGACCTGCGCATCGTGGTGATGTCGGCCACGCTCGATGGCGAGCGCCTGGCCGATTTCCTTGACGCGCCGCGCCTGTCCAGCGAAGGCCGCAGCCATCCGGTCGAGGTCAGCCATTTCCCGGCCCGCCGCGATGAAGCGCTGGAAGCACAGGCCCGCCGCGCGGTGGAACAGGCGTTGGCCGAGCATCCCGGCGACGTGCTGGTGTTCCTGCCGGGGCAGCGCGAGATCGCCAGGGTGCAGGCCGCGCTGCAGGCGGCATTGACCGCTGCCGAGGCGGGTCGGAACGTCGATGTCCTCGCCCTGCACGGCGAGCTGCCGATCGAACAGCAATCACGCGTGCTGCAGCCCGATCCGGAGGGCCGCCGCCGCGTGGTGCTGGCCACCAACGTCGCCGAGTCGTCGGTCACCCTGCCCGGCGTGCGCGTGGTGATCGATGCCGGGTTGGCGCGCGAGCCGCGCTACGACCCCAACAGCGGCTTCTCGCGGCTGGATGCGGTGGCCATCTCGCAGGCCTCGGCCGACCAGCGCGCCGGCCGCGCCGGCCGTGTCGCCGCCGGCTGGGCGTGGCGGCTGTGGCCGCAATCGCAACGGCTGGAGCCGCAGCGGCGCCCGGAGATGGCGCAGGTGGAACTGGCCGCGCTGGCACTGGAGCTGGCCGCGTGGGGCAGCGACGACCTGCGCTTCGTCGACCCGCCGCCGGCCGGTGCACTGGCCGCCGCGCGCGAGCTGCTGCAGCGGCTGGGTGCCTTGAGCGCGGGCAACACCCTCACCGCGCTGGGCAAGCGCATGCTCGGCCTCGGCACGCATCCGCGCATGGCCGCGATGCTGTTGTCGGCCAGGAACCCGCGCGAACAAGCGCTGGCCGCCGACCTTGCGGCATTGCTGGAAGCACGCGACCCGTTGCGCCAGGGCGGCGATGCACTGGCCGCCCGCTGGCGTGCGCTGGCGGCCTTCCGCGCCGGCCGCGCACCGCACGATGCCAGCCGCAGCGCGCTGGCCGCGATCGATGCGGCTTCGAAACAATGGCGGCGGCGCCTGCGTTGCGACGCCACGCCACCCGGCAACATCGAGGCACATGAGCTCGGCGACCTGCTCGCCCATGCCTTCCCCGACCGCATCGCCGTGCAGCACCCCAGCGATCCCCTTCGTTACCAGCTGGCCAATGGCCGCAGCGCGCGCCAGTTCGATCACAGCGACCTGCGCGGCGAGCCATGGCTGGTCATCAGCGAACTGCGCCATGACCCGCGTGATGCGCTGATCCTGCGTGCGGCCCCGGTCGATGAAACGCGCCTGCGCACCGACTTCCCCGAACGCTTCCGGCAGCAGGACGTGGTGCGCTGGAACGCCGCCAAGCGTGCGCTGGAAGCGCGCCGCGAAAGCAGCTTCGAACGCATCGTGCTGGACAGCCGCCCGGCCGGCCGCGTGGACCCGGCGCATGCCGCGCGCGCACTCACCGATGCGGTGCGCGAACTGGGGCTAGACGCGCTGCCGTGGACCGAGAACCTGCAGCAATGGCGCGCACGGGTGATGGGCCTGCGCGCGTGGATGCCCGAACTCGCCCTGCCCGACCTGGCCGACGCCGCGTTGCTGGAAACGCTGGAGGACTGGCTGTTGCCGGCCTTCAACGGCAAGACCCGGCTGGACGCGCTCACCGAGGAGGAACTGGGCGAGGCCCTGAAATCCGGCATCGACTGGAACACCCGGCAACAGGTGGACCGCCATGCCCCGGTGCGCATCAGCGTGCCCTCGGGCATGGACCGCCGCATCGACTACGCGCTGGACGACGACGGCATCAGCCCGCGTCCGCCGGTGCTGGCGGTGAAGCTGCAGGAACTGTTCGGCCTGGCCGACACGCCGCGCATCGCCGATGGCCGCGTGCCGTTGCTGCTGCACCTGCTTTCGCCCGGCGGCAAGCCGCTGCAGGTAACCGGCGACCTGAAGAACTTCTGGCAGAACACCTATGCCGAGGTGAAGAAGGAAATGAAGGGCCGCTACCCACGCCACCCGTGGCCGGACGACCCGTGGAGCGCGACCGCCACGCATCGGGCCAAGCCGCGCGGGACGTGAGGCCGGGCGGGCGCCGGGAGCGATAGCCCTCCCCTTGGCGGAAGGCAGGGAGGGGTGCCGTCCGCACCTCCATCACCCAAGCGTGAATGCACACGTTTCATCCCGCGCTCAGCCCCGCGCTTTCCGGCTAACATCCCCTACACGCCCGTGCAGCGAAACTGGGCGTCTGATCCTCGCAAACAAGGAGCCCCCACATGAGCAAGTTCAGCGATATCACCGGACCGGCCCTGGAGCGGGCAATGGAACTGGTCAACCATGCCGGCGGCAGCCTCAAGGGTGGCGGTGCCAATGCCGCCGAATGGCTGAAGGCCGGTGCCGCCATCGGCGCCCTGAAGACCGGTGGTCGTACCGTCAGCCGCGTCGCCCGCCGCAACCCGACCGCCACCGTGGCGGTGGCCGCCGTGGGCCTGGGCCTGATCGGTTACATGCTGTACCGCAAGAACAAGCGTGACAACGAAGCCATCGAGGCCAAGTCGCGCCAGATCGCGCAGCGTCGTCGCCACGCGCACGCGGCCAGCGTCACCGACGAAACCAGCGACATCGGCAGCGATACCTGAGCCGCGGCGGCAACGCCGGCAGTTCCGCAGGAGCGCAGCAACGGCCGTCGGCCGTGCTGCGCTTCTTTCGTTTCAGCGTGCGCCCACTTCCCGCCACTGCCCCGGCTGCAGGTCCTCCAGCGCATACGGCCCCATCGCCGCACGCACCAGCCGCAGAGTGGGCAGGCCGACCGCCGCGGTCATGCGCCGTACTTGGCGGTTGCGGCCTTCGCGGATCGTGATGGCCAACCATGCATCGGGCACGGTCTTGCGGAAACGCACCGGCGGGTTGCGTTCCCACACGGCCGGCGCCTGTTCCATCCGCTGCACGCCGGCCGGCAACGTCGGCCCATCATTGAGCTGCACGCCGTCACGCAGTGCCTGCAGCCTGTCCTCGCTCGGCACGCCTTCCACCTGCACCCAGTAGGTCTTGGGCTGCTTGTGCTTCGGGTCGGTCAGGCGATGGGCCAGGTTGCCGTTGTCGGTGAGCAGCAGCAGGCCTTCGCTGTCGTAGTCCAGCCGACCGGCCGCGTACACGTTGGCCGGCAGGCCGAACCCGGCCAGCGTCGCGCGCGGCGGCTGGCTGCGGTCGGTGAACTGGCACAGCACGTTGAAGGGCTTGTTGAAGGCGATCAGCATGGAAACGGCGGGCGACGGGCGGGACGCCATTGTCCCATCCCCGCCGCGCGACGCTAGCGCGGCGCGCGCCGGCGCCCGGCCACCGTCCGCCGCAGCACCGCGGCAAGCTGCGCCACCGCCCCCTCCATCTCCGCCACCGTGTAAGCGGCGAAGCCGAGCAGGAAGCCGGCCTGCGGCGTGCGCGTGGCATGCAGGGCGCTCAGTCCCTGCAGCGCGACGCCCGCCCGGCGCGCGCCATCCAACACCGCCTGTTCGTCGATGCCGGGCCGGAGCAGGCAGGGCAGCTGCATGCCGCCCGGCGGCACCTGTGGCACCAGGTAGTCGGACAACTGCGTGCGTACCAGGTGCAGCAGTGCATCGCGCCGCTGCACGTAGAGATGGCGCATCGCCCGCACGTGCGCGCCGAAGTGGCCCGCCTCCATGAAGCGCGCCAGCGTCAGCTGGGTGAGCGTGGGGCTGTGCCCGTCCATCAGGCTGCGCGCCACCGTCATCGGTTCCACCAACGCCGGCGGCAGCACCAGGTAGCCGATGCGCAGGCCGGGGAACAGCGACTTGGTGAACGTGCCGATGTAGAGCGTGCGCTCGTGCGGGTCCAGCCCCTGCACGCACGCGGTGGGCTTGCCGGCGTAATGGAACTCGCTGTCGTAGTCGTCCTCGATGATCCAGGCATCGTTGCGCTCGGCCCAGTGCACCAGCGCCAGGCGGCGGTCCAGCGCCAGCGTCGCCCCGGTCGGGAACTGGTGCGATGGCGTGAGGAACACTGCCCGTGCACCCGCTGCCAACTGCGGCAGCCGCTCCACCTGCATGCCCTCGGCATCGACCGGCACCGGCACCGGCCGCAGTCCCGCCGCATCGAAGGCACGCGCCGCGCCGTGGTACATCGGGTCCTCGACCAGGATGCGCTCACCGGCATCGAGCAGCACGTTGGCGCACAGCGTCAGCGCCTGCTGCGAGCTGGTCAGCACCAGCACCCGTTCCGGCGTGGCGTGGCCACCGCGTTCGAGGTTGATGTAGTCGGCGATCGCCCGGCGCAATGCTTCCACGCCCTGCGCCGGGCTGTGCGCCAGCACCGCGCTGCCCTGCGCGCGGATCACCTCGCGCTGCAGGCGTTCCCAGGTCTGCAAGGGGAAGTTCCGCGTCTCCGGCACGCCGGGCGCGAAGGCATGCTGCGTGGCGCCGGTGACCCCGCCAGTGGCGCGCAACGCCTGGCCGCGCGTGCTCAGCCGCACGGCCTGCCGCGGCGCGTGGCCACGCCGTTGCGCCTTGCCGCCGGCAAATGGCCGGGCACGCTGCGACACCCGACTGCCGCTGCCCACCTGACGTTCGATGAAGCCCTCGGCATGCAACTGGCGGTAGGCCGCCTCGACCGTATCGCGGGATACCCCCAGCGACTGCGCCAACGGGCGCGTGGCCGGCAAGGGGCGGCCCACTTCCAACGCCCCGTCCAGGATCAGCTGGCGGATCGCCCGCTGGATACGGGCATGCAGCGCCAGCCCGGCATGGGCAGGGTCGCCGATGCCGGCCTTCACCGACTCCAGTTGCGCGTGCCTGAACATCGCCGAGGGGTCTCCCGGGTTGCCGCAATGGTCTGCCCGGCAGGCCATAAGTGGAGGGGCGCAACATGCCATTTGCCGCCTACAAAGACAACCTGCCTTCGTCCCCGGATGCCGGATGTCCCCGCTACCTTCCTCCCCTCCCGTTCCTTCCCCCGCACTGCGTGCGGCCGACCTGCTGCATCCGGCCGTCGCGGCGCTGGTATCGGTCATCGTCAATTACGGCGGCACCTTCGTGCTGGTGTTCCAGGCCGCGCGCGTGGCCGGGCTGGGCCCGGAACTGACCGCCTCCTGGGTGTGGTCGGTGTCCATCGGCGTGGGGCTGACCGGCATCGCGCTGAGCGTGTGGGCGCGCGCGCCGATCATCACCGCCTGGTCCACCCCCGCCGCCGCCTTCCTGGTCACCGCACTGGCCAGCGTCTCCTACCCGGAAGCCATCGGCGCCTACCTGGCATCGGCCGCCGCGTTCGTGCTGCTGGGCCTGTCCGGCGGCTTCGAGAAGGTGGTGCGCTGGATACCGCCAGGCATCGCGGCGGCGTTGCTGGCCGGCATCCTGCTGCCGTTCGGCATCGGTGCCTTCGCTGGCATCAACATCGACCCGCTGCTGGCCGGTGTCCTGATCCTCGCCTACCTGGTGCTGAAACGGATCAGCGCGCGCTATGCGGTGGTGGGCATCCTGCTGCTCGGCATCGCGCTGCTGGTCGCGCAGGGCCGCATCGACCTGGCGGCGCTGGAGCTGAAGATCGCCACCCCGGTGTTCACCGCGCCGGCGTTCTCGATCAATGCCCTGCTCGGCGTGGCATTGCCACTGTTCCTGGTCACGCTCACCGGCCAGTACATGCCGGGCATGCTGGTACTGCGCAACGACGGCTACACGACCAGCGCCAACCCGATCGTCGCGGTCACCGGACTGGGTTCGCTGCTGATGGCCCCGTTCGGTGCGCATGCCTTCAACGTGGCCGCGATCACCGCGGCCATCTGCACCGGCCGCCACGCGCACGAGGATCCGCGCAAGCGCTGGCTGGCCGGCGTCGCCGCGGGCGTGTTCTACGTGATCGTCGGGGTGTTCGGGCTGACCCTGGCGGCGTTGTTCATGGCCATCCCCGCCACCTTCATCAGCACCCTGGCCGGGCTGGCGCTGCTCGGCGCGATCGGCGGCAGCCTGGCCACCGCCATGGCCGATGCGCGCGGCCGCGAAGCAGCGCTGGTCACCTTCCTGGCCGCGGCGGCCAACATCCAGCTGTTCGGCATCGGCGGCGCGTTCTGGGGGCTGGTGATCGGCCTGCTCGCCCACCTGCTGCTCGATGCACGCCTGCCACGCCGCTGCACGCGGCCCGCCGCCGGAACCGCCACGCACCGCCAGCCCACCGCACCGGAGGCCCCCCATGTATGACCCCCACCTGCGCCTGGACCAGTTCGACCCCGAGCTCGCCCACGCCATCGAGAACGAGCGCCGTCGCCAGGAAGACCATGTCGAGCTGATCGCCTCGGAGAACTACGCCAGCCCGCTGGTGATGGCGATCCAGGATTCGGTGTTCACCAACAAGTACGCCGAGGGCTACCCCGGCCGCCGCTACTACAGCGGCTGCGAACACGTGGACGTGGCCGAGCGGCTGGCCATCGAGCGCGCCTGCGCGCTGTTCCACTGCGACCATGCCAACGTGCAACCGCACTCCGGTGCGCAGGCCAACGCCGCGGTGTTCCTGGCGCTGACCTCGCCCGGCGATACCGTGATGGGCATGAACCTGGCCCAGGGCGGCCACCTCACCCACGGCAACCCGGCCAACTTCTCCGGCCGGCACTACCGCATCGTGCCCTACGGGCTGGACCCGGCCACCGGCCTGATCGACTACGACGCGATGGAGCGCATCGCACTGGAAACCCGGCCCAAGGTGCTGGTCGGCGGCTTCTCCGCCTATTCCCGGTACAAGGACTGGGCGCGAATGCGCGCCATCGCCGACAAGGTCGGGGCGTGGTTCTGGGTGGACATGGCCCACGTCGCCGGGCTGGTGGCCGCCGGCCTGTACCCGGACCCACTGCCGCATGCGCACGTGGTCACCACCACCACGCACAAGACCCTGCGTGGCCCGCGTGGCGGCCTGATCCTCTCGCGCGGCCAGGACGCGGCGTTCAACCGCCGGCTCGACGCCGGCGTGTTCCCGGGTATCCAGGGCGGCCCGCTGATGCACGTGGTGGCGGCCAAGGCGGTGGCATTGAAGGAAGCCCTGCAACCGGGCTTCCGTGACTACCAGCAGCAGGTGCTGCGCAACGCGCGCGCGATGGCGGCGGTCATCCAGGCCAGTGGCTTCCCGCTGGTCTCCGGCGGCACCGACAACCACCTGATGCTGCTGGACCTGTCATCGCGCCCGTACACCGGCAAGCAGGCCGACCAGGCGCTGGCGCGCGCCCACATCACCACCAACAAGAACACGGTGCCGAACGACCCGCGTCCGCCGCTGGTCACCTCCGGCATCCGCCTCGGCACGCCGGCGGTCACCACGCGCGGCTTCGGCGTGCTGGAGTGCGAACTGCTCGCGCACTGGCTATGCGATGTGCTCGAGGCACTGGCGCAGGACGAGCACGCGCAGCGCCGCGTCAGCGAACGCGTCGCGCGCCAGGTCACCGAGCTGTGCCGGCACCATCCGGTGTATCGCCGCGCCACCACCGGCTGAAACGACGGCGGGAGGCGCAGGCATCCTGCGCCTCCCGCCCTGCTGCATGCCGCTTGCCGTGCTTCAGGGCTTCACGAAACGCAGCGTCATCCGGTCGCTCTCGCCGATGGCGGTGTACTTGCCGGCATCGGCGGCGGCGTGGTTGTTGGACGGCGGCAACGTCCACACGCCGTTGGGATGGTCCTTGGTGTCGCGCGGGTTGGCATTGACCTCGCTGCTGGCATCGAGCTTGAAGCCCGCCGCCTCGGCCATGGCGATCACCTGTGCCTGCCCCACGTAACCGCTCTTGTCCTCGGCCGGCACGTCGGCCTTGGCGCGGTGCTCGACCACGCCCAGCGTGCCACCGGGCTTGAGCACGGCGAAGAACGCGCCGAACATGCCCTCGGCCTGGCCGCTGGAGCGCCAGTTGTGCACGTTGCGGAAGGTCAGCACCAGGTCGGCCGAGTTCGGCGCGCCCAGCACCGGTGCGGCCGGGTCATAGGCCACTTCGACGGCCTTGTCGAACAGCGCCGGCGACTCGCTGAACTTCTTCGCCAAGCCATCACGCGAGCGCTGCTGGTAGTCGCGCCCGCCACCGGCCGGCAGCGCCGCCGGGTCCACGACGGCAGCCACGTATTTGCCGCCATCGCGCAGGTAGGGCGCCAGGATCTCCGAATACCAGCCGCCACCCGGGGTGATCTCCACCACCGTCTGGCCCGGCTGCAGGCCGAAGAATGCCAGCGTCTGCGCCGGGTGCCGGTAGACGTCGCGGGCCACGTTGGCCGGCGTGCGCGTGCTGGCATCCACCGCGGCCTGCAGCGAAGCCGGCACCTGGACCTGCGCGCTCGCGGCGGCACTGTCCCTGGCTTCCACCGCGACACTGGACAGCAGTGCGCTCACGCCCAGCAGACAGGCACACAACAACGGGGTTGGCTTGTTCATCACGGACTCCGGCAAGGGGTGTGGCGCGAGCCTAGCACGCGCGCATTTGCATCGATGCACGCCCGGATGTTCACAATGCGTTAGCGCGTGGCCGTGCCGCGGAACGCAGTTTTCAATCCGTTGCCACGGAACCGGAACGTTCAGCCGTTATGCTGCAAGGCTCGGAGAAAAATCAGGGAGATACGCATGCCCCAGTACCGCGAACTCGGCCGTTCCGGCCTGCAGGTCGGCCCCATCGCCTTTGGCGGCAATGTCTTTGGCTGGAGCGCCGACGAGAAGACCTCCTTCGCGCTGCTCGATGCCTTCGTCGAGGCCGGCTTCAACCTGGTCGATACCGCCGACGTCTATCCGGCCTGGGTGCCGGGCAACCGTGGCGGCGAGTCGGAAACCATCATCGGCCGCTGGCTGCAGCGCAGCGGCAAGCGTGACAAGGTGGTCATCGCCACCAAGGTGGCCAAGTGGGCCGAGCACCCAGGCCTGTCGGCGGACAACATCAACGCCGCGGTCGAGGACTCGCTGCGCCGCCTGCAGACCGACGTGATCGACCTGTACCAGGCACACGAAGACGACGATGCGGTACCGCTGGAGGAAACCCTGGGCGCGTTCGCGCGGCTGATCCAGGCCGGCAAGGTACGCGCCATCGGTGCGTCCAACTACAGCGCCACGCGCCTGCGCGATGCGCTGAAGGTGTCGGCCGACTACAACCTGCCGCGTTACGAGACGCTGCAGCCGGAGTACAACCTGTATGACCGCGCCGGCTACGAGGCCGAACTGGAACCGCTGGCGCGCGAGCAGTCGCTGGGCGTGATCAGTTACTACTCGCTGGCCAGCGGCTTCCTCAGCGGCAAGTACCGCAGCGCCGACGACGCCGCCAAGAGCAGCGCGCGGGGTGCCAAGGTGGTGCAGCAGTACGTCAACCCGCGCGGGCTGCGCATCCTGGCCGCGCTCGATGACCTGGCCGCCCGGCACAAGGCCACGCCGGCGCAGGTCGCGCTGGCCTGGCTGATCGCCCGCCCCGGCATCACCGCCCCGATCGTCAGTGCCACCGGCGTGGAGCAACTGCACGACGTGCTCGCTGCCGCGCGGCTGGCATTGTCGGCGCAGGAAATCACCCAGCTGGACCAGGCCAGCGCCGAACACACCTGAATGCGCAGGGCATTGGACGCCAGGGAGGGCGCCCAGTAGGATCGGCGGCACAGGGGGTAGACCGCGAATGGAGTCCTACCCATGAAGACCACATCCGCAGCCCAACGCGATTTCAACCGTGACGCCGAACTGGCCTACTGGCGCGGCGTGCATGCCATCGGCCGGCTGGGCCAACATGATTTCGACCATTACCAGCGCCTGCTGGAGATGGGTTACGACGTCTACCAAGCCTATCCGCGCGCCAACGAAGAGCAGCTCTACAAGGTGCTGCAGGACAGCTACCACCGCCACCAGCCGGCCCTGGCCGTGCCGTGGGACGAAGCCCGCTGGCTGGTCAGGCACGCCTGGCACCACGCGCAGCTGCACTGAACCGGTAGCGCCGGGCCATGCCCCGGCGCAGCCTGGCTGCGCGCTACCGGGCGCGGGTCATTGGGCGAACGGGGCGGTGCTGATCGCCTGCGCCAGGTGGTCCAGGAACGAGGTGATCCGCGCCGACACCGCGGTGTTGCGGTAGTACACCGCGTGGATGGGCTGGCCGATGCCCAGGTTCTGCCGGGGCAGCACCTCCACCAGCGTGCCCGCGTCACGGTCACGCTCGGTCATGAAATCGGACAGGCAGACGATGCCCGCGCCTTCCAGTGCCAGACGCCGCAGCGTTTCGCCGCTGGAGACCGCCAGCACCGGGCGCACGTGCAGCGGCCCGCCGTCAGCGCCGCGCACCGGCCAGTAATTGAGTGAATCCGGTTCGTTGAAGCCCAGCAGCGCGTGGGTTTCCAGCTGCGCCACGCTGCGCGGGGTGCCGTGCTGCTGCAGGTAGGCCGGGCTGGCCAGCACGCGCAGCCGGCTGTGCGCCAACGGCCGCGCGTGCAGGGTGGAATCGGCCAGCGGGCCGATGCGGATGGCCACGTCGGTACGCCGTTCCAGCAGGTCGATGTAGCGCTCGCTGCTGTTGAGTTCCAGCGCGACCTCCGGGTAGCGCGCACGGTAGCTGGCCACCAGCGGTGCGATCACGTGCAGCACGAACGGCATCGCCGCATCCACCCGCAGCCTGCCCGAAGGACGCTCGCGGCGCGCCGCGATCAGCTCCTCGGCCGCCTCCACCGAGGCGACGATGGCGCGGCACTGCGCCAGGAACGCCTCGCCTTCCTCGGTCAGGCGCAGGCGCCGGGTGGTGCGGGTCAGTAGCGTGGTGCCCAGCTTTTCCTCCAGCCGTGCCAGCGCCCGGCTCACCCCGGAGGTGGTCTGGTCCAGCTGCTCGGCCGCGGCGGTGATCGAACCGGCGTCGATCACCGCGATGAAGGCCTGCATCTCATCAAGGGTGGTTTTCACGAGGAATGCGGCCAGTCGGGATAATTATTGACTATAAATCAACAATCATTGCACCGGGAAGCGGTTTTTCCGCAACAGTGTGGCGCGCAGACTGCGCAGCCTCTTCCTCCACCGGTAATTCCCATGTCCCGTGGTATTCCCCTCGCCCTGTGGGCGCTGACGCTGGGTGCCTTTGCCATCGGCACCACCGAGTTCGTCATCGTCGGGCTGATCCCGACCATCGCCGCCGACCTGCAGGTCAGCCTGCCCTCGGCCGGCCTGCTGGTGTCCCTGTATGCGCTGGGCGTGGCGATCGGCGCGCCGGTGCTCACCGCACTGACCGGCCGGGTGCCGCGCAAGACCCTGCTGGTCGCGCTGATGGCGCTGTTCACCGTCGGCAACCTGATCGCCTGGATGGCACCGGGCTACGGGCCGCTGATCGTGGCGCGGGTGCTGACCGGCCTGGCGCACGGTGTGTTCTTCTCGATCGGCTCGATCATCGCCACCTCGGTGGTGCCGAAGGAGAAGGCCGCCAGTGCCATCGCCATCATGTTCACCGGGCTGACCGTGGCACTGGTGATCGGCGTGCCGCTGGGCACCTTCATCGGCCAGCACCTGGGCTGGCGCGCGACCTTCCTGGCAGTGGCGGCACTGGGCGTGATCGCCCTGCTCGGCAGCCTGCTGCTGGTGCCCAACAACCTGCCGCGCAGCGCGCCGGCCACCTTCGGCCAGCAGTTCGCGGTGCTGGCGCAGCCGCGCCTGTTGCTGGTCTACGCGATGACCGCGCTGGGCTACGGCGGCACCTTCCTGTCGTTCACCTACCTGGCCTCGATCCTGCAGGAAGTCAGCGGCTTCTCGGCCAATGCCGTGGGCCTGGTGCTGCTGGTGTACGGCGTGTCGGTGGCGATCGGCAACCTGTGGGGCGGACGCCTGGCCGACCGGCTGGGGCCGATCCCCGCGCTCAAGCGCATCTTCGCGCTGCTGGCGCTGGTGCTGCTGGTGCTCACCTTCACCGCCTACAACCCCGTGCTGGTGCTGCTGACCGTGCTGGCGATGGGCGCGGTGGCATTCGGCAACGTGCCGGGGCTGCAGGTCTACGTGGTCAAGCAGGCACAGCGCTTCGTGCCGCAGGCCACCGACGTGGCCTCGGGCCTGAACATCGCCGCGTTCAACATCGGCATCGCCATCGGTGCCTCGCTGGGCGGGCTGGTGGTGGACCACGTCGGGCTGATGCACACGCCGTGGCTGGGTGCGCTGGTGGTGGTGGGCGCCTATGGCCTGACCGCGCTGAGCGGCCGCCTGGATCGCCGCGATGGCATCGATGCACGCGCCGACGGCATCGCCGCCGCCGCGCACTGAGTGACCGACCTATCCCTGGCGCTGCACGGCATCGCCGGCAGCGCCCTACTCCTGGAGATTCCTGATGAACGTTCCTTCCATTGGCCTGGGTACCTACCGCCTCACCGGCCAGGTACTGATCGATTCGGTGCACAACGCACTGGAGCTGGGCTACCGCGCCTTCGACACCGCGCAGATCTACGACAACGAAGCCGACCTCGGCCAAGCCCTGGCCGCCGGCAAGGTGGCCCGCGAGGACCTGTTCCTGACCACCAAGATCTGGATCAGCAACTTCCACCACGACGCGCTGATCGCCAGCCTGCGCGAGAGCCTGCGCAAGCTCGGCACCGACCACGTCGACCTGGCGCTGATCCACTGGCCCTCGCCGAACGATGAGGTGCCGATGCGCGAGTACCTCGGCGCATTGGCCGAAGCCAGGCAGCTGGGCCTGACCAAGGCGATCGGCGTCTCCAACTTCACCATCGACCTGACCCGCCAGGCCATCGACATCCTTGGTGCGCAGGCCATCGCCACCAACCAGGTCGAAGTGCACCCGTACCTGCAGAACCGTGCGTTGATCGCCTACCTGCGTGCGCAGGGCATCCACGTCACCGCGTTCATGAGCCTGGCCTACGGCGCGGTGCTGAAGGACCCGGTGATCCAGGCCATCGCCGACAAGCACGGCGCCACTACCGCGCAGGTCGCCTTGGCGTGGGCGTTGCAGCAGGGCTATGCGGTGATCCCGTCCTCCACCCGCCGCGAGAACCTGGCCAGCAACCTCAAGGCTGTGGCGCTGCAGCTGGATGCGGCGGACATGGCGCAGATCGCCACGCTGGACCGCGGTGAGCGCGTGGCCAACCCGCAGGGCATCGCACCGCACTGGGATTGAGGTCTGTTGGTAGCTTGACGCTGGAATGTGGGGCTGCGGGGAAGATCAGAAGCGACCCCTCCCCAGCCCTCCCCTGCTGCGCAAGGGAGGGGGTAGAAGCGGGCGTGCGGCAATCCGACCGATCTAGCGGAACCGCCCCCTCCCTTGCGCAGCAGGGGAGGGCTGGGGAGGGGTGCCGTTGCCGTTGCTGTTTCCGAACACCGCTCGGCGTTACGCCGACAACCACGCCCGCAGCGCGGCGCTGACCTGCTCGGGCTTTTCCAGCGGCGCCAGGTGCCCGCAGTCCTCGATCACCACCAGCGTGGCCTGCGGCATCAACGCCGCCATCTGCTCGCTGACCGCCAGCGGCGTGATCGCATCATTGCGTCCGCACACGATCAGCGCCGGACCCCGCCACGCCCGCAGCGCGGCGCTGCCGTCCACGCGCGCGATGCGGCTCTGGCGCAGGAACACCTCCACGCCCAGCCGCGAGGTCATCTCGCGCACGGTACTGACCAGGGCATGGTCCTGCAGGCGCGAGGCGTCGATGTAGCTGCGCATGAGCTTGTCGCCGAAGCCGTGGAACGTGCCGGGCAGGCGCACGCTGTTCTGCTGCGCCACGCGCTGGGCCGCGCGTTCCGCGGAATCGGCCTTGTACGAGGTGTCCAGCAACGCCAGCCGCAGCACCCGCCCGGGCGCGATGCGCAGGATTTCCTGGGCGATGTAGCCCCCCAGCGAGAAGCCGGCCAGCGCGAAGCGCTCCGGCGCCTTGGCCAGCACGTCCTCGGCGACGGCGCGCAGGTCGTCATGGCCGGTGAGGTCACCGACCTGGCAGTCGGCGATGTCGGCCAAGGCATCGAGCTGGGCACGCCAGAGCGTGGCGTCGTTCAACAGGCCGGGGAGCAGCAGCAGCGGGGTTCGTTGTTCCATGGCGCTAGTGTGAACCGGCCACGGGCAATCGTGTGACAACGCGCGTCACTGGCAGGGTGCTCCCGGCGATGCGTCAGCCTTCGTTGACCGGCAGCGTGACGTTCATGATGGTGGCATCGTCCGGGTCGGCCTTCACCTTGAAGCCCAGGCTCTGGCACATCGCCAGCATGGTGGTGTTCTCGCGCAGCACCTGGCCCTCGACCAGGTTCAGGCCCTGCCAGCGCGCGTACTCGATCATGATCTGCATCAGCTTCCAGCCGATGCCATGGCCCTTCAGGTCCGAGCGGATCAGGATGCCGTACTCGCCGCGGTTGTAGTCGGCGTCGGCATGCAGGCGCACCGCACCGAGCATGTCGCCGTTCTTCGGGTCGATGGCGACCAGCGCGATCGAACGCGCGTAGTCCAGCTGGGTCAGCCGGGCGATGAACTCATGGCTGAAATGCTTCACCGACTGGAAGAAGCGCAGCCGCAGGTCGTCGTCGGTCACCCGCGCGAAGAACGCGCGGAACAGCGCGTCGTCCTCCGGCCGCACCGGGCGGATGAAGGCCTTGCCGCCATCGGACAGCGCGATGGTGCGCTCCCACTCGGTGGGATACGGGAAGATCGCGAAGCGCGGATGGCCGCGGCCCTTGTGCAGGCGCTTGACCGGGGTGATGGCGATGCGCGCATCGAGCGCGATCACGCCATTGCGGTCGGCCAGCAGCGGGTTGAGGTCCAGCGTGCGCACCTCGGGAATGTCGGCGGCCAGCTGCGCCAGCTTGACCAGCACCAGCGCCACCGCGCGCTCGTCGGCGGCCGGCACGTCGCCGTAGGCCTTGAGGATGCGCGAGACGCGGGTGCGGCCGATCACTTCGTGGGCCAGGCGCAGGTCCAGCGGCGGCAGTGCCAGGGTCTTGTCGTCGATGACTTCCACCGCGGTACCCCCGCGACCGAACACCACCACCGGGCCGAACACCGGGTCATCGGCGATGCCGGCGATCAGCTCGCGCGCCTTGGGCCGCGTCAGGCACGGCTGCACCATCACCCCGTCGATGCGCGCCTGCGGGCGCAGTTCGCGCGCACGCGCGAGGATGGCGGTGGCCGCGGCCTGCACCGCCGGCAGCGTGCTCAGGTTCAGCCGCACGCCATCGACTTCGCTCTTGTGCGGGATGTCGGGCGAGAGGATCTTCACCGCCACGCTCATGCCCTTCTCCAGCATCGGCTGGGCCAGGTCCATCGCCTCGTGCGCGTCACGCGCGACCATCACCTCCAGCGAGGGAATGCCGTAGGCCTGCAGCAAGGCATGGGTGGCCACCGGGTCCAGCCATTGCTGGCCATTGGCCAGCGCCACGTCGACCAACCGGCGCGCGGCGGCGGCATCGACCACCAGGTCGGCCGGCAGGCTGGGCGGGGTTTCCATCAGCGCCGCCTGCGCCTGCCGGTACTTCACCAGGTGCTGGAAGCCGCGCACGGCCTCGGCCTCGCTGGGATAGGTCGGCACGCGCGCGGTGTTGAGGGTGACGGTGGCGTTCTCGTCGTTGCCCAGCCACACCGCGAACACCGGCTTGTCGCGCAGCTGCCGCGAGCGCAGCCCCAGCGTCTTGGTCAATGCCTGCGCGGCGTCGGCCGAGGAGGTGAAGGCCGTGGGCACGTTGATCACCAGCACCGCATCGTTGGCATCGTCGGACAGCAGCGCCTCGATCGCCGAGGCGTAACGCTCGCCGTCGGCATCGACCACGATGTCGACCGGGTTGTCGCGCGACCAGCCTTCGGGCAGCACCTTGTCCAGCTGCGCGATGGTGGCCGGCGACAGCTCCGCCAACGCCCCGCCCAAGGCCTGCAGCTGGTCCACCGCCAACCGGCCGACGCCGCCACCATTGCTCAGGATGGCCAGGCGACTGCCGGGGAAGGTCCCCAGCCGGCCCAGCGTCTCGGCCGCGGTGAACAGTTCGTCCAGCGCATTCACGCGTAGCAACCCGGCGCGATTGAAGGCTGCGCCATAGACCGCGTCGGAGGCGGCCAGCGCCTGCGAGTGGGTGCTGTTCTCCTCGTTGCTGGCCTTGGGCTGGCGGCCCGACTTGACCACCACCACCGGCTTGGCGCGCGCGGCCGCACGCGCGGCCGACATGAACTTGCGCGCGTCGCTGATCTGGTCGACGTAGAGCAGGATGGCGCGGGTGCGGTAGTCGGTGGCGAAGTAATCGAGCAGGTCACCGAAATCGACGTCCAGCGCATCGCCCAGCGACACCACCGCCGAAAAGCCGATCGAACGCGCCACGCCCCAT
Source organism: Stenotrophomonas sp. LARHCG68 (assembly GCF_052871705.1). Lineage (NCBI taxonomy): Bacteria > Pseudomonadati > Pseudomonadota > Gammaproteobacteria > Lysobacterales > Lysobacteraceae > Stenotrophomonas > Stenotrophomonas sp. LARHCG68. The sequence continues at coordinate 515,800 of NZ_JBIXJV010000002.1, forward strand.
TCCACCAGCGCGGCGGCGATCGCGCTGGATTCGGAGATCAGCGCCAGGTCGCCGGCCTGCGGTGTATGCGCGGCGATGCTGGCATTGAGCCGCGCATGCGGGGCAATCACGCCCAGGCAGTGCGGGCCGAGCACGCGCATGCCCTTGGGCCGTGCCGCGGCCTCGACCTGCGCGGCCAGCGAACCGGGACCCTTGCCGAGCCCGGCGGTGAGTATGATGGCCGCGGCCACGCCGCGTTCGGCGGCCTGCGCCACCACCTGCGGCACGATGCTGGCCGGCGCGGTGATCACCACCAGGTCCGGGATCCAGGGCAGGTCCTTGAGCCGCTTGACCGTGCGCATGCCATCGATCTCGGCATGGCGCGGATTCACCCAGCCGATCTGCCCGGCGAAGGCCGCCGCCTTGAGGTTGCGGATGACCGCGCGCCCGGCCGAGCGCTCGCGCGGACTGCCACCGATGACGGCCACCGAACGGGGACGGAACACGGTCTGCAGGTGGTAGGTGCTCATCACGGTGCCTGTTGCGGGTACCGGGCAAAGGTACACGGCCCGGAGGTGGTCTGGCTTGCTTTGGATCAAGTGCCGATGAGCGCCAGAGCACAGCCCTGCTGCGCTCTGGCGTGAAGCCCTGCCGGGCACGGCCCGGCACTACCGGCTACAGCAGCGTGCCGCCGAGGATCATCGCCGCGATGCTGAAATAGATGACCAGGCCGGTCACGTCCACCAGCGTGGCCACGAACGGCGCCGAGGCGCTGGCCGGGTCGAAGCCCAGCCGCTTGAGCACGAACGGCAGCATCGAGCCGGACAGCGAACCAAAGGTGACGATGCCCACCAGCGCGGCGCCGATGGTCACCGCCAGTAGCACCCAGTGCGCGCCGTAGTCATGCAGGCCGGCCAGCTGCCAGACGGTGATGCGTACGATCGCCAGCACCCCGAGGATGCCGCCCAGCACCATGCCGGTCGGCAGCTCGCGCAGCGCCACCCTCCACCAGTCGCGCAGGCGCAGCTCGCGCAGGGCCAGCGAACGGATCAGCAACGAGGTCGCCTGCGAGCCGGAATTGCCGCCGGAACTCATGATCAGCGGGATGAACAGGGTCAGCACCACCGCACGCGCCAGTTCATCCTCGTAGTGCTGCATGGCGCTGGCGGTCAGCATCTCGCCGAGGAACAGCACGCTCAGCCAGCCGGCGCGCTTGCGCAGCATCTCGAAGAAGCCGATCTGCATGTACGGCTTGTCCAGCGCCTCCACGCCGCCGAACTTGTGCACGTCCTCGGTGGACTCGTCGATCAACGCATCCAGGATGTCATCGACGGTGACGATGCCCAGCATCTGCAGCTGCGCATCGACCACCGGGATCGCCAGCAGGTCGTGCCGGCGGATCAGCTGCGCGACTTCCTCCTGGTCCAGCAGCGGGCCCACCGTGACCGGCGGGTTGACCTGGGCCACGTCCAGGATCGAATCCTCCGGCGCACCGGTGATCAACCGGCGCATGGTCACCACCTGCTGCAACTGGCGGGTGAGCGGGTCCAGCACGTAGATCGCGTACACGGTCTCGCGGCTGCGCTCGACCTCACGGATGTGCTGCAGAGTCTGGGCCACACTCCAGTCGGCCGGCACGCCGACGAACTCGGTGGTCATCAAGGCGCCGGCGGTGTTCGGCGGGTAGCTCAGCAGCAACTGGATCGACTGCCGCGCCTCCGGCGCCAGCAGCGGAATCAGCCGTGCACGCTCGGCGGCGTCCAGCTCGTGGACGATGTCGGTGGCGCGGTCGTCGGCCATCAGCCCGAGCAGGGCCGCGGCGCGGGCCGGCGGCAGCGCGGCGATCAGCTCGCCGGCATGCTGCAGCTCGGGGGCCTCCAGCAGCTTGACCGCGCGTGGCACCGGCAATGCGGCCAGGGTGTCGGCCGCCTGCGGCAGGCCCAGGGTGTTGAGGTATTCCACCGCATCGGCGGTGTTGAAGTCGGCAAGGGGTGCACTCAGGGTGGCCGCGTCGGCCACCGGGCGCAGGAGCTGCTTCTGGTTCATGTGGATTCGCCTGTATGCATTGCGATCACGCAACGCCAGCAACGGCGAATCACCCCACTCAGGCGTTCGTCACCGCTGGCGTCGATCGAGATCGACTTCTACTGTCGCTGGACATGGGTTGGACTCCGGAAAGGTGCTGCGGGCCTGCCGCAGCGGCGCGAGTCTGTGCCTGTTGGCCGCCCGGGTCAACCCCGCGCGCGGGTACCGGCGACAGTGCATTGCGCGCGCATTCCTTTTCGTTGACGGGGCAGCCCCCATAATGAACGCAGCGGCCGGCCACCCGGGCGGCCGGCCCGGTCTTACCTCAAGGAGCTCCACTTCATGCATGGCGGCGGTCTCGAACTCGCGCTGGTACTGCTGCTGGCCGCAGTGGTGGCGGTGCCCATCTTCAAGAAGTTCGGACTCGGTGCCGTGCTGGGCTACCTTGCGGCCGGCGTGGTGCTGGGCCCGCACGTGCTGGGCTTCGTGCAGGACGCCGACCGCATCCTCAACGCCGCCGAGATCGGCGTGGTGATGCTGCTGTTCCTGATCGGCCTGGAGCTCTCGCCCTCGCGCCTGATGGTGATGCGCAAGCCGGTGTTCGGCGGCGGCACGGTGCAGGTGCTGCTCAGCGCCAGCGTGCTCGGCGGCCTGTTGCTGATGTATCACTTCCACTGGAAGAGCGCGCTGGTGGTCGGCACCGCGCTGGCGCTGTCCTCCACCGCGGTGGGCCTGCAGCTGTTGTCCGAGCACAAGGCGCTGAACAGCGACTATGGCCGCTTCGGCTTCGCCATCCTGCTGTTCCAGGACCTGATCGCGATCCCGTTGCTGGCGGCGATCCCGCTGCTGGGCGGGGTCAAGAACGAAACCCTCACCTGGCAGGACGCGGCCATCGCGCTGGGCGTGCTGGCGGCGGTGATCGTGCTGGGCCGGCCGGTGCTGCGGCGGTTGTTCGCGGTGGTGGCGCGCACGCGCATGCCCGAGGTATTCACCGCTACCGCCCTGCTGGTGGTGCTGGGCACCGCGTGGCTGATGACCGAAGCCGGCCTGAGCGCCAGCCTGGGGGCCTTCGTCGCCGGCGTGCTGCTGGCCGACTCGGAGTTCCGCCACGAGATCGAAGCGCAGATCGAGCCGTTCAAGGGCCTGCTGTTGGGCCTGTTTTTCATCGCCGTAGGCATGGGCATCGACCTGAAGCGGGTCGCCGCCGAACCGGAGGTGATCGCCGCCGGCGTGGCCATCCTTCTAGCGGTGAAGTTCTCGATCCTGGTGGGGCTGGGCCTGGCCGCGCGCATGTCGCTGCGCAGCGCCCTGATGCTGGGCAGCGTGCTGTGGCTGGGCGGTGAATTCGCCTTCGTGGTGTTCAACGAAGCCGAGCGCGCCCTGCTGCTGGGGCGCATCAACCATGACCGGCTGGTGGCCATCGTCAGCCTGTCGATGGCGATCACGCCGCTGCTGTTGCTGGCCCTGCAGCGCGTGCTGCAGCTCAAGCCGGCGCATGCCGCGCCCGAGCGGGCCCCGGACGAAACGCTCAAGGAGGCCGGCGCACAGCGCCCGCAGGTGATGATCGCCGGCATGGGCCGCTTCGGCCAGATCGTGGCGCGCCTGCTCACCGCCCAGCGCATTCCCTACGTGGCGCTGGAGGCCGACCCGGACACGGTGGAAGACATGCGCCGTTTCGGCAGCCAGCTGTACTACGGCGACCCGACCCGGCCGGAACTGTTGCGCTCGGCCGGTGCCGAGCACATCCGCGTGTTCGTGATGGCCATGGACGACCCGGACACCAACCTGCGCGCGGTGCGGCTGGTGCGGCGCCTGTACCCCGATGCCAAGATCCTGGCCCGCGCGCGCAACCGCCAGCATGCGTGGAAGCTGATGGACATGTCGGCCGAACCGTTCCGCGAGGTGTTCGGCTCCAGCCTGGAAGCCAGCGAGCGCGTGCTGACCGCACTGGGCATTCCGGCGCATGTGGCCCAGGCGCACGTGCAGCGCTTCCGCGAGCACGACGAGCAACTGCTCAAGGCCCAGCACCTGGTCTACGACGACGAGGCCGCGGTGATGCAGACCTCGCGTGATGCGCGTGCCGACCTGATGCACCTGTTCGAGGCGGACGTGGAGGAAGCGGAGGTCAAGCGCGAAGGCAACGGCGAGTAACGACCGACGGCCTTACCCCTCCCCGGCCCTCCCCTGCTGCGCAAGGGAGGGGGCAAGAGCAACGGCTACCCCTCCCCCCCCCTCCCCTTGCCTGCGGCAAAGGGAGGGGGCGGTTCTGCCTGAACGGTCAGATCGCGGCACGCCCGCTTCTGCCCCCTCCCTTGCGCAGCAGGGGAGGGTTGGGGAGAGGTCCGCTCTTCACCGCGCAAACAAAAAGCCCGGCATCACGCCGGGCTTTTCGTTGCAGGACACCACGCGCCTCAGCCGCGATCGCGCAGGAACCGCGCCATCGACGAGACACCCGGCACCGCCGGCTCGAACTCGCCGGCCACGTCGACGAAACCGCGCATGATCGCGATGTCGCGCGGGCTGCGGTTGATCGCATCGCGCATGTCCGGATCCGCGCCGGCACGCAGCAGGCGCTGCACCAGCAGGGGCAGGCCATGCAGCGCGGCCAGGTGCAGCGGGCCGAAGCCGCGCGGGTCGCGCACGTCCAGCGCCACGTCCTCGTCGAGCAGGCGCTCGACCGCGGCCAGCACCACGTGCTCGTCGCAGGCAGTACCCGGTTCGGCGCGCGCACCCAACAGCAGCAGCAGCGGCGTGACCGTGCCAGCCGAGGCCTGGTCCGGCTCGGCGCCGGCCAGCAGCAGCGTGTCCAGCAGGGCCAGCAGGCGGGTGCGGTCGCGCGAGGTGAAGCCATACAGCGCCGCGCAGTGCAGCGGCGCCAACTGCTGGTCGTCGCCGGCATGCACGTCGGCACCGGCGGTCAGCAGCCGCGCGACGATGTCCGGCAGGCCCAGCGCGGCGGCCAGCATCAGCACCGTCACGCCACCGGGCAGGCGATGTTCCAGCTTGGCACCGGCCGCCAGCAGCGCGGTGACGATGGCGGTCTGGCGCATGCTCACCGCCGCCGACAGCGGCGTCGCACCACTGGCCGCGGCATGCTGCGGGTCGGCCCCGCGTGCCAGCAGCAGGTCGACCACCGCCGCGTGGCCACCGCCGGCCGCACGCAGCAGACCGGTGCAGCCCTGCGCATCGACGGCGTCGACCGCGAACCCCAGGCTGATCAGGCGGCGCACGGCATCGGCATCGCCGGCCATCGCCGCGGCCGGCACGTCGCCCTCGCGCAGCGCGCGCAGCGGCAAGGCCCAGCCGCGCCAGTCCAGCCAGTCGGCCAGGTCACGGCGGCCGCTGGACAGCGCCACGCCCAGCGGGGTCTGGCCATCGGCGGCACGTGCATCCGGCGAGGCACCCTGCAGCAGCAGCTGCTTCAGCGAGGCCTCGCGGGCCAGCGCGGTGGCCAGGTGCAGGGCGGTCATGCCGTGGCTGTCACGGGCTTCGCGGTCCACGCCGTTGGCCAGCAGCCACAGCTGCAGCTTCAGCCAGCCCAGGCGCACGGCCAGGGACAGCGCCGGGTCACCGGCCGGCGACGCGCCGAACGGGTCGGCACCGCGCTCCAGCAGTTCCACGGCGAATTGTTCGGTGCCACGCGAGGCGTGGTCATGCTGCACGCAGGCCGCGAGCAGGCGGGTCAGGCCACCGCGACCGGCCGGCGAGACCCCGTGCCTGAGCAGCACCTGCAGGGTCGGCACCGCGTCCACGCCGCGCGAAAGCAACGCGAACATCGGCGTGTCGCCGCAGGCGTCGAGCACGTCCGGGCGCGCACCGGCACCCAGCAGCCAATCCACCACGCGCGGTTGCAGCACCAGCTCCGGGTCATGCAGCAGGCCGCCCAGTTCGTCGGCCGAACACAGCTTGGCCAGCGGCGCCATGCCGTCGACGTTGCCGAACACCAGCGCCTCGCGCAGCAGCGCCAACGGCGCGCGGTCGTTGAGCACCGGCGACACCTCGCCCTGGCTGGCGTCGCCGGAGGCGGCGGCATCGCTGACCGCGGCCGGCAACGGGTAGCCGGGGTCCAGCAGCGAGACGATGCTCCAGCGGCCGGCGGCGGCGGCGTGGTCGATGGCACGGCGTCCATCATTGCCGGCCACGCCGGCGGCAATGCCCAGGTCCAGCAGGCGCCGGACCAGCGCCGCGGACACGTGTTCGGCGCGGCAGGCCAACAGCACCGCGTTGCTGCCGTCGCCATCGACCGCATTGACGTCGGGCTGGTGGGCGAGCAGGCGTTCCAGCACCCCGGCATGGCCCTGCGAGGCCGCGTCCAGCCAGGGCGTGCGGCCGTTGGCATCACGCGGCTCGACGTTGGCGCCGGCGTTGAGCAGGGTTTCGACGATATCGACATGGCCGGCCAGCGCCGACTCGTGCAGCGCACTGCGGCGCTGGCGGTCGCGCGCGTCCAGCCGCGCCTTGTGCTTGAGCAGCAGCTGTACGCCGGCCGGGTCGTCGTCATCGGTGGCCGCGGCGGCGACCAGCACCGGCACGCCATCGACCGGCTCGACCTTGGCACCGCGCTCCAGCAGGAACTTGGCCAGGCGCCAGTTGCCGGACTGGCAGGCCACCGCCAGCGGGCTGTGGCCATCGTTGTTCAGCGCGTCGATCTCGGCAGCGGCATCGCGCAGCAGCGCGGCCACGCCCGGGTCCGAGCTGCGCGCGGCATGGTGCAGCGGGGTGTTGCCCTCGGCATCGGTGGCGCGCGGGTCGGCGCCGTTGGCCAACAGCGTCATCACTGCCTCGGGACGGCCGTGCCAGCTGTCGCGGGTCGCCGCCAGCAACGGGGTCATGCCGCGATGGCTCTGGTTGACGCCGACGCCGCGGCTGATCAGCGCACGCAGCAGGCGCAGGTCCGGCAGTACCGCGGCCAGCACCACCAGGCTGCGCTGGTCGCGCGACTCGGCCGGCGGCTCGGCGTGCGGGTCGGCACCGGCATCCAGCAGCTGCAGCGCGCGGTCGACGCGGCCGCCACGGGAGGCATCGAACAACTGCGGGACCAGCTCGTCCTGCGCGATCGGTTCCAGCGGTGCCGGCGTGGCGGCGGCCTCGGCGAACAGCTCGACGTCGGTGCGCCGTTCCACCCGTGCCTCGGCCACGGCGGCCGGCGATGCGACCTGCATGGCCTGCAGCAGGTGGTGCAGCAGCGGTGCCAGCACCGCGCTGGCGATGGCCAGCGGCCAACGCAGGGAGGTCGGCAGCAGGCCCGGCCAGGCCGGTGCGACGATCGCCGCGCACAGCGCCACCAGGATCGCCGCCGCGCCCAGCCCCTGCCAGGAATCCAGGCCGCGCCCGGCCAGGGCGTTCCACTGCGTGCGCAGCGAGCTGTCCTCGCGCTCCATCGCGTGCCACAACGGCCAGGTGCGCCACAGCGCCAGCACCGCCACGCTGACCGCCACGCTCAGCGCCAGCACCGCGGCCAGGCTGCCGCTGTCATGCAGCGCCGCCAGCGGCCAGGACACCAGCACCGCGACCATCGCCGCGCCACCGGCCCACAGGCCGAGCAGGCCGGGCAGTTCACGCTTGAACAGGGCCAGCGACGGTGCCACGGTGCGGCTGCGCCGCCACCAGGACACCGCCAGCGCGTAGGCCGGCTGTGCCAGCACGCCGCACAGTGCCGCGGCCACGCCACCGAAGCCGGTGAGCAGGGTCAGCACCACACCGATCGCCAGGGCGATCGCGACCGCACGGGTACGCAGGGTTTCAGTCATCGCGGCCGTCGATGCGGGCGATCTTCACCGGTGCCAGCGGTTGCGGCGGGAGCTGCAGGTGGAAACCACGCTCGGCCAGGTTGGCGCGCACCAGCGCGGCATCGACCTGGGCCAGGCGACGTTCGGGAGTCAGGGCAACCTCGAGCACGAAGGTGTACGGGGCCAGCGTTGCGCCCAGCGAGGCCGGGATCGCATCGAAATCATCACGCTTGGCCAGGTAGACGTAGGTGTCCTGCTTGCGTTGGCTTTTATAGACGTAGGCTTGCATGCCAGCGGGCTTGGCCCTGCATGGGAAGCTGATGATTGTGTCGGAAATAGGGCGCTGTTGAAAGGCGTAATCCCTGAAACGTCGGGCATTTAGCGCAACCATTGCATTCATTTTCATCAAAACGACGTGCAGGTCGGCACCGTTCCCGGCCGCCGTCGTCAGCTCGTATCCGGGCGGGCGTCTATATACTCGCGCCCCGTTGATCCCCTGGAAGCCCGCGTGCCTATCGCTGCCACCCCGCCCATCGCTGCCCTGGACATCCTGGCCTACTCCGCCACCACCGCGCTGGGCGCGGGCCGGGATGCACAACGCGAGGGGCTGCGTGAACGCCGCAGCGGGCTGCGCCGCAACGACTTCGGCAACGCGCCGCTGGACTGCTGGATCGGCCGCGTCGAGGGCGTGGAGGCCGTCGCCCTGCCCGCCCACCTGGCCGAGCTGGACTGCCGCAACAACGCGCTGGCCTGGCTGGCGCTGCAGCAGGACGGCCTGCTGGACGCCGTCGCGCAGGTCGTCGGGCGCCACGGTGCCGGGCGCGTGGCGGTGGTGATGGGTACCTCCACCGCCAGCATCGGGGCCACCGAGGACGCCTATGCGCGGCTGGTCGACGATGCCGACGGCACGCCCCGTTTCCCCGAGGACCTGCGCTACCGCCGGCGCATCCACACCCCGCACTCGCTGGGTGACTTCGTGCAGACCGCCACCGGCCTGCAGGGCCCCTGCGTCACCGTGGCCACGGCCTGTTCGTCCAGCGCCAAGGTGTTTGCCCAGGCCGCGCGCCTGATCGATGCCGGGCTGGCCGACGCCGCCCTGGTCGGTGGCGTGGACACCCTGTGCGGCAGCGTGCTGTTCGGCTTCAACGCCCTGCAGCTGGTCGCGCCGACGCCGTGCCAACCATTCGATGCGCGCCGGGTCGGGCTGTCGCTGGGCGAGGCCGGCGGCTTCGCCGTGCTGGAACGGGCCGGGGCCGAGGCCGGCCCGGGCACCGGCCTGCAGCTGCGCGGCTACGGCGAATCCAGCGATGCGCACCACATGTCCGCGCCGCATCCGCAGGGGCTGGGCGCACGCCTGGCGATGCAGGCCGCGCTGCAGCGCGCCGGCATCGAACCGGCCGCGGTCGGCTACCTCAACCTGCATGGCACCTCGACCCCGGCCAACGACAGCGTGGAGGCCGCCGCGGTGGCCGCGCTGTTCCCGGACAGCCTGCACGCCAGCTCGACCAAGGGCTGGACCGGGCACACCCTGGGCGCGGCCGGCATCGTCGAATCGGTGTTCGCGCTGCTGGCGCTGGAGCACGGCCTGCTGCCCGGCACGCTCAACAGCGAGATCCCCGACCCGGCCTGCGGCCCGCAGATCCGTTTCGACAATGCACAGGCCGACATCCACTACGCAATGAACAATTCCTTCGGCTTCGGCGGCAACAACTGCTCGCTGGTCTTCGGCAGGGCGCACTGATGCAGGCGCTGCAGGCAACCGTGGAAGGCATCGGGTTCTGGGGCAGCGGCCTGCCCGACTGGGACAGCGCCTGCGCCTGGGTCCGCACCGGGCAGCGCCCGGACGCCCCGCCGGCACGGCCGGCCCCGCAGCTGCTGGCCGCCAACGAGCGCCGGCGCGCGCCGGGCACCGTGGTGGTGGCGCTGGAGGCGGCGCTGGCCGCCTGCCAGGCCGCCGACCGCGCGCCGGATACGCTGTCCTCGGTGTTCACCTCCACCCACGGCGAGCTGTCGATCACCGACTACATGTGCGCCACGCTGGCCGACGACCCGCGCGCGATCTCGCCCACCCGCTTCCACAACTCGGTGCACAACGCCGCGGCCGGCTACTGGACCATCGGCGCCGGCGCGCATGTCCCGGCCACCGCGATCACCGCCGGGCCGTACAGCTTTGCCCAGGGCCTGCTGGAAGCGCTGGTGCAGCTGCATGCCGGCGAGGAGGCGGTGCTGCTGGTGGCCTATGACGGCAGCGCCAGCGGCCCGCTGGCCGAACCGGCGCCCAGCGAAGGACTGCTCGGCGCGGCGCTGGTGCTCTCGCGGGTTCCCTGCGCCGGCCTGCCCTCGCTCACCGTCCACCTGGACACCTACGCCGACGCCCCCGTCGCCGACGCCGACGCCGCGCCCGGTCCGCTCACCGCGCTGCTGCACGGCAATGCCATGCAGCCGATGCTGCCGCTGCTGGAAGCCCTGGCGATGGAAAGCGAACAGGTCCTGCTGCCGGCCGGTCGGCAGCAACAGCTGAGGATCCGCCTGGGCCATGAATGACCCCATGCCGCTGTCCCCGAACGATGTCGCGGTACTGATCCCGGCGCTCAACGAGGCGTTGCGCATCCGCGAGGTCGTGCAGGGCGCGCTGGCGCTGTTCCCGCATGTGATCGTGGTGGACGACGGCTCGGACGATGACACCACCCAGCGCATCGCCGACCTGCCGGTCATCGTGCTGCGCCACCGCCAGCGTCGTGGCAAGGGCGACGCGCTGCGCACCGGGTTCCTGGAAGCCACCCGGCGCGGCCTGCGTGGCGTGCTGACCATGGACGGCGACGGCCAGCATGCCGCCACCGACCTGCCCCGCCTGCTGGCCTGCGCCAACCGCCATCCCGGCTGCATCATCATCGGCGCACGCCTGCGCAAGCGCGCCGCGCAACCGCTGTACCGGCGCCTGGCCAACGCCTTCGGCGACTGGGGCATCGCCTGGGGCACCCATTACCAGGTGGTCGACAGCCAGAGCGGGCAACGCTTCTATCCGGCCGAGGTGATCGCGCTGCGCGACATCCCCGCCGAGGGCTTCGTGTTCGAGGCGCAACTGCTGATTTCCGCCGCGCGGCAACTGGGCACACGCTGCGTGTCGGTGCCCATCGACTCGCGTTACCGCTGCGCCGGCAGCGACGAACAGTTCCGCCCCAGCCACTTCCGGCCGCTGCAGGACCTGTACCGCATCACCCGCCACATCGTGCTGTTCGCGCTGCGCCATGGCCACGTCTGGCGCGTGTACCGCACCATCCGCGCCAACCCGCCGCTGATCGACGACGCCGACAGCCGCGCCTGAGCCGCCGGGCCTCAGCCCATGCCGCCGTTGATGCCGATCACCTGGCCGTTGATGTAGCCGGCCGCATCGCTGCACAGGAACGCCACCAGCGCGGCCACTTCCTCCGGCTTGCCGGCACGCGCGGCCGGCACCGCCTGCTTGATCATCTCCGGCGGGAACGCCTCGGCAGCCATCTCGCCTTCGATCACGCCCGGGGCGACCACGTTGGCGCTGATGCCGCGGCTGGCCATCTCGCGTGCCAGCGAACGGGTCGCGCCATGCAGGCCGGCCTTGGCCGCGGCGTAATTGCTCTGGCCGCGGTTGCCCAGCACCGCCGCCACCGAGGACACGCTGACGATGCGGCCCCAACGCGTGCGTGCCATCGGCAGCAGCAACGGTTGGGTGACGTGGAAGAAGCCGTGCAGGCTGACGTCGACCACCCGCTTCCAGCGTTGCGCGTCCATGCCGGCCATCGGCGCATCGTCATGGATGCCGGCGTTGTTGACCACGATCTGGATCGGCCCATCGGCCAGCAGGGCCTCCAGCGCCGCCGCCACCGCCTGGCCATCGACCACGTCGAAGGCCACTGCCTGCGCGCTGCCGCCATCGGCGTGGATCTGCTCCACCACCGCCTGCGCGCGCGCCAGGTTGGCGTTGGCATGGACGATGACATGCACGCCGTCGGTGGCGAGCCGGCGGCAGATCGCGCCACCGATGTCACCGCTGCCGCCGGTTACCAGAGCACGTCGTTGGGTCATGGGTAAGGGTTCCTGCAGAAAGGTAAGAAGGGAATCACGGCAACCGCAGCATCACCGCCGCACGGCCTTCGGCCAGCAGCCGCTCGCCATGGTGCACGGTGAAGGCGTACTGCTGGCTGCCATCGGCCTCGACCAGCACCTGCGCGTGGGCCAGCAACGGGCCATCCAGGTCATCGATGCGGGCCACGTGCAGCTGCACGTCACGCAGTGCCACCAGCACGCCGGCGGTCACCGCACCGCCACGCGCCTGTGCACGCAGGCCACCGTGCACGGCCATTGCCTGCGCACCGTACTCGCACAGGTGGATCGCCCCCAGCTGCCCGCCGTTGCGCAGCGGGTGGGCGGGATCGCGGTGGTTGAACGCACGCAGCCTGATCTGCTGCGAAGACCAATCCAGCACCTCATCCCACAGGCACATCCGGCCCTGGTGCGGCACCAGTTGCAGGATCTGCTCACGCCCGATCATCGGCCTGCTCCTGCAGTGGATGGCGCGACACCAGCAGCGCCAGCACGAAATTGCACACCACGCCCAGCGCCACCGTGCTGCCGATCGCGCGCAGCACCGGGATCGAGGACAGGCCCAGCAGGCTGAACACCAGCAGCGTCATCACGCTGCACACCAGCAGGCCGTGCAGCGTACGCAGCTGGTCGGCGTGGCTGTCGCCGGCATGCTCGAAGAACAGCCCGTAATCCAGGCCCAGCCCGGCGGCCAGGATCAACCCGATCAGGTGGAACAGGTTCAGCTCTACGCCCAGGCCACGCAGCACCGCCAGCACCAGCAGCGTGCTCAGCGCCATCGGCAGCAGTACCCGCACCACCCGGCGCGGCGTGCGCAGTGCCGCCCACACCGTGGCCGACAGCAGCAGTACCGCCACGGCCAGTGCGGCGAGCACGCGCCCGCGGTAATCGGCCACCAGCGATTCGGAGGCGTTCTTCAGGTCCAGCAGCTCACCGCCCTGCGTGCGCGCGGCGGCGGCCAGCGCGGCGATATCGTGCAGGCCACTGAGCGAGACCAGCGCGGTGCTGTGCTGTTGCCCCTGCACCAGCAGGCCGCCGACGGCGGTGGCCAGCGGCGTGTCCTTCAGGTCCTTCGGCTGCAGCGCCGGCGCGGCGCGTGCACGTGCGACATCGGCGAGGAACGGCGCGAACGCATCGCTGCGGAACGGCGTATCGGCGACCGCTTCGGCCAGCGCGGTGCGCAGCGTGGCCGCGTCCGGCAGCTGCCGTTGCCGCTGCTGCTGGGTGGCGGCGCTGGGCAGGTAACGCGCGGCCATGTCGTAGCGCTCCAGCGCACCCCTGCCGACCAGTGCATCCAGTGCCGGGCGCAGGCGCTCGCTGGCCTCCAGCGCGGCCTGCACGTCATTGCCGCGCAGGGCGATCATGTAGCGCACGTCCGGCGCGCCCAGCTCGCTGCGCAACTGGGCGTCACGCTGCAGGTCCTGCGGGTCGACCGGGGTCAGCCGGCCCAGGTCGTTCTGCCAGAACGGGCCCGGCGCCCACGACACCACCGCGCCGGCCAGCAGCGCCAGCGCCAGCAGCGACCAGCGCGGCTGTGGCAGGTGCCGGGTGTAGGCCCACACCCGCGCCAGCGGTCTGGAATCGGCGAAGTCGCGCGTGGCCGGGTCGACCAGCGCCGGCAGCACGAACCGGGTGGCCAGCGCCGCGGTGGCCAGGGCGGTGATGGTGAACACCGACAACTGCTTGAGCCCTTCCACCCCGGAGAACAGGAAGGTCAGGTAGGCGATGCAGGTGGCGATCACGCCGGTGCCCAGGGTTGGCCACAGCGCGCGCACGTTGTCCCAGGACGAGCGCCCCGGCCGTTCGTGGCTGAAGAAATGGATGGGGTAGTCCTGCACCACGCCGATCAGGGTGAAGCCGAAGGCGATGGTGATGCCATGCACGCCCTCAAAGCCCAGTGCCACCGCGGCCAGGCCGGCCAGGCCGGCGCTGGCCAACGGCAGGAAGCCCAGGATCGGCATCTTCCAGCTGCGGTAGGCCAGCCACAGCAGCAGGACCATGCCGATCGTGTCGAGCGTGCCGATGGTGCTGGCTTCCCTGGCGGTGCGGTTGCCGATCTTCACCGAGAACGCGCCCGGCCCGCTGAGCTCGATGCGGCTGCCGCTATTCCCGGCCGCGTGCGTGAACGCCGCCTGGATCGCGTCCACCGCCGCCTGTTGCGCGCCCGGGTCGAAGCCGGCGGCGCGGGTCTGCACCAGCAGCAGTGCCTGGGTGCCGGTGTGGTCGAACCAGACCTCGTCGATGCGTTGCGGCGCGGTGGCCGGTTGCAGCGCTTCGGCCACGCGCAGGAGCTGCAGGGTGGGGTCGGAGGGCAGCAACGGTTCGATCAGGCCGCCGGCCGGCGAGCCCAGGTCCTGCAACCGCGCCTGCAGCTCATCGCCCAGCGTGGCACGGGAGAACGCATCGGCCGGCAGCGCGTGGATCAGGTAGCGATACGGCAACAGGTGTTCGGGGAAGGCCTCCAGCCCGGCCTGCTCGCCATTGGCGACCAGCTCGAACTGCGTGTCGGCGGCCAGCGTGGCGCGCAGTTCGCGCGACTGCGCGGCCAGCTGTGCCGGGCTGGCCCCGGACAACGCCACCAGCAGCAACCGCGCGCCCGGGCCTTCGCCCAGTTCATCGAGCAGCAGCTTCTGCGCGGGGGTGCGCGCATCGGGCATGAACTTGCGCAGGTCGCCGCTGACCTGCATGCGCGAACTGATCCAGGCCGTCAGCAGGCCCAGCAACAGCAGCCAGCCAATCGCCAGCCCGATGCGTTGCGGCGCGGTCAGCTTCAACGCGCACCACCGGCCTGGCACAGCGCGGCCAATGCGTCGGCCTGGCGCAGGTTGGCCGCCGCCGCGGCGGCACTGCCCAGCAACGTGCGCTGCAGGTCACCGCGTGCCGGCTGGGTCTCGATGCAGCGCAGCTCCTTGCCCTGGCCATGCAGCGTCACCGCGCGCACACGCCGTGCCAGCGCCTCGGCGCGCGGCGTCAGCACCAGCTGCCACTGCTGCACGCTGCCGGAGGCCTGCAGCCGGTAGGCCTGCTCCAGCCTCGCCAGGTCGCCGGACAACAGCGCGCCGAAACTGGCCTGCAGGTCTGCCAGCTCGGGCACCCGCTGCAGCGAGAACACGCGCGGCGGCTTGCCGCTGCGGTCGATGCTGACCTGGCCATTGGCGATCGTGGTGGTCTCGGCATAGGGCGCGCGCACCTGGCGGACCAGCGTGGCCGCATCCGGGCGACGGTACTGGCCTTCCACGCGCAGCGGCTCCTTCAGCAGGGCCGAACCCCGCAGCTCGACGAAGCCGGTCTGGCTCGGCGCCGGCTGCGCGAGCTGGCGCAGGATCCAGCCGGCATCAACCCCGCTGGCCAGCGCCGGTGTCGCCAGGCTCGCCAGCAGCAGGCCGAGCAGGCGGGGACGAAGTTTCGGTTTGCCAGAAATCATAGAAGTTGAACCAGTTGTAGGGAGCACCGTGCAGGTGATGCTCCAGCCTGTCGACGTAACGCTGGATAAGCGCGGTGAGGACGTCTGCGCGCTGCGCGCGCGGGATGTCCACGCGCGCATCGAACGGCTCGAAGCACAGATCGTAGCGATTGCCGCCGCGGTACAGGCCGAAGGCGAGCATCACCGGCGCCTTCAGCACGCTGGCCAGCAACCACGGTGCGGCCGGGAATGGCGCCGGGCTTCCCAGCAGCGGCACCTTGACCACGGCCTCGCCCGGACGCGCGCGGTCCACCAGCAGCGACACCATCGCCCCTTCCTGCAGCGCCTGCTGGATAGCCAGCGCGATGCTCGGCCCGTCCTGCCCGGCATCGATGATGCCGGCGGCCAGCGCCGGGTCCAGCTCGGCCAGCAGCTCGCTGATGGCCGCGTTGTGCGAGATGTCCAGCAGCACCCGCAGCTTCAGGTCCGGGCGCTGCCGCGACAGCGCACGCAACGCGTCGAAGCTGCCCAGGTGCGAGCCGAACAGCAGTACCCCGCGACCCTGGTCGATCTGCTCCAGCAGCTGCGCGGTGCCTTCGGTACGGATGTCGAACAGCCGCGTGCGCCCGGCCAGCAGGAACACCCGGTCCAGGATGGTCGCGGCGAAGGTGTGGATGTGGCGGGCCACGTCCCAACGGTGCGCGGGCCGGCCCAGCGCCCGCTGCAGGTAGTCGCGCGAGGCGCGCCGTTCGCTGCCGCGCACGCAGAAGAAGTAGGCGGTGATCGGGTACAGGCAGGCGCGGGCGATGCCACGCCCGCCGCGCCGGGCGATCAGCCCGATCAGGCGGATGGCACGGCGCCCACCGCCTTCCGGGCGCTGCTTCCAGTCGGCGTCACTCATGCAACGGCCTCGTCAACCAGCACCAGCTCGCCACGCACCAGCACGGTGTCCTCGCGCAGCACGCGGAACTTCCAGCGCGGGGCCTGCCCGTCCAGTTCCACCCGCGCACACTCGCCCGGCAACAGCGGCGCCATGAACTTGACCTGCGGCAGCCGCAGCGCCGCCGGTGCCCGCCCGCTGTCGCGCGCGATGGCCTGCAGCACCTGTTCCAGCACCACCACGCCCGGCACCAGCGGCCGGCCCGGGAAATGGCCGGGCAGGCAGGGATGGTCGGGGGCAATCACGAACTGCATGGCGTCCAGTCGACGGGCCGGGCCGCACAGGATAACGACAGGGCCGCCACTCAGCGCAGCAGGTCGCGCCAGAACACCGGCCCCAGCTGGCCCATCTGGCGCATGAAATCCAGCGCGTTGCGGTACGGGCGCGTGGGGAACAGCCGCGAGCGCACCGCGTATTCCAGCGCGAAGAAGCCGCCGATCAGGCCCCAGTCGGCGATGTTGGCGCACCAGGACCACTGCTCGTGGGTGACCGGCCACCACGGCTGGAGGCCGAAGGCCGCCAGCAGCCCGTCGGGGACGGCGCTCATCGCCAGCCCCAGGTTGATCGCCGCCAGCAGGCTCAACACCACCGCCCAGGCCGCGGTCAGCCGCCGCGTGTAGCGCTCCAGCACCGCGGTGACCGGCATGCCGGCGCGCTGGTACAGGGCCTGCACGATGCGGCCGATCAGCGGCACCCGGCCGGGCAGCAGCGAGCGGGCAAACCCCCAGGCCACCAGCAGCGGGAACACCACCGGCGGGGCCAGCAGCAGCATCCAGGCCCAGCGCGAGGCCCCCACCCCGTACAGCAGCAGGCCGGAGGCGAGCAGCGCCAGCCACGCCGATGCGCGGCGCCGCGCCAGCGGCTCCAGCAGGCACAGCAATACCAGGCCGAACAGCGCCAACGCCGCCCAGGCCCCCTCGCTGCGCAGGCTGGCCACGTGCGAGAGCACCGGGTAGGCCAGCAGCAGGATCACGCGCAGTGCCAGCGCCACCGGCCCGTGGCCGGGTTCATGGCTGGCCGGGTTCATCGTGCTCAGGCGGTCTTGTTGGCCTGCACGTGCGCCGACAGCGCGCGCAGCGAGGCGAAGATGCGGCGGTTGTCGTCGTTGTCCGAACGCAGCTGGAAGCCGTAGCGCTTGCTGATGGCCAGCGCCAGCTCCAGTGCATCGATCGAGTCCAGCCCCAGCCCGTCGTTGAACAGGGCCGCTTCCGGGTCGATCTGCGCCGGGTCCACGTCTTCCAGGTTCAGGCTCTCCACCAGCAGCCCTGCCAGTTCGCGTTCGGCTTCGGTTTGTTGCGACATTTCCACTTCCACGACCAAATGAAGCCGCAACGATCCGGCATCGCCGCGCCCAGCGCAACCATGGCCGCAGCAGCGCGCAGGCTATCATTGGCCCCTCTGCAAGCCTGATCCACCGTGCAATGACGTCCAAGCTCCGTCCCCGCCCCGCCTTCATGTCCCACCTCCCGTCCCGCCCCGCGGGGCGACAGGGCGGTACGCGATGAACGCACGCACCACCCCGGCCCAGGTGGCGGCACTGGACGTGGATTACGTCGACCCGGCGCGCCTGCCGGAGCTGCTGGCCGACGAGCACGTGCTGGCGATCTTCGGCTTCCAGGCCGGCGACACGGCACCGCCGACCGACGACCCGCGCTACCTGCAGGTCGGCCTGCAAGCGGTGGGAACGGCACTGCTGGAGGTCTGGCGCAGCCCGTACCCGGTCAGCCGCGGCCGCGATGCCGAGGGCATGGCCTGGGCCAGCGATGGCGCGCTGATGTTCGGCGCGATGCAGGTGGTCGAAGCCGCGCACGGCGGCATCAGCAACGCCGCCGAGCATGCCTACACGCACCTGCTGGCGGCCCTGCCCGCGCAGGACTACCCGCACCTGCTGCGCATCTGGAACTACATGGATGCCATCATCGAGGGCGAGGGCGACCAGGAGCGTTACCGCCAGTTCTGCGTGGGCCGCGCCCGGGGCATCGGCACGATCGATACCGGCACCCTGCCGGCCGCCACCGCCATCGGTCGCGTCGATGGCGTGCGCGTGCTGCAGGTGTACTGGCTGGCCGCGCGCGTGCCCGGCACGCCGCTGGAGAACCCGCGCCAGGTCAGCGCCTACCACTACCCGCGCCAGTACGGCCCGCAGTCACCGAGCTTTGCCCGCGCCATGCTGGCCGCGGCCGGCAGCCGGCTGCCGCTGCTGCTGTCCGGCACCGCCAGCGTGGTCGGCCACGCGACCCTGCACGGCGACAGCACCGAGCGCCAGCTGCAGGAAACCTTCAACAACTTCGAGGCGCTGATCGGCGCGGCGCGGCGCCATCGTCCGGGCTTGCCGGAGCAGTTCGGCCACGGCAGCCGGCTCAAGGTGTACGTGCGCAACCTTGACGAGGTTGCCGATGTGCGCCGGATGCTGGCGCAACGCCTGCCCGCCGACCTGCCCTACCTGGTGCTCAATGCGGTGGTGTGCCGGCACGACCTGCGCGTGGAGATCGACGGCGTCCACGACGCCTGAGGGTTGTCACCCGGGGCGGCGCAGGTCACTGCCCCAGCAGGGCCAGCACCGCATCGCGCGGCAGCTTGCCGGTTTCATTGCGCGGCAGCACGTCCACCTTGCGCAGCGGGCGCGGCAGGAACACCGGGTCCATCAACGCACGCAGATCGCGCAGGATGTCCGCTTCCTCGCGCTCGGACACCACCAGCGCGGCGATGCGGCCCACCGCGTGGCCGGGTTCGGCGGCCAGCTGCACCACCACCGCGTCCCGCACGCCCGCCACTGCCTGCAGCTTGCGGGTCAGGTCGCCCAGCGAGGCGCGCTTGCCGGCGATTTCCAGCAGGTCCGCGCGCCGGCCACGCAGCACGAAACGCTGCGCCGGCAGCAGCTCCACCAGGTCGGCCAGTTGCACCGGCGCGGCCAGGTGCGCGGCCTGCACCAGGGTGCCGTCCGGTTGCGGGCTCAGCCGCACGCCCGGCAGCAGCTGCCAGGCCGCCTCCAGCGCGGTGCGGCGGCGCGCGATGATGCAGGTTTCGGTCGAGCCGAACATTTCCCGCACCTCGGTGCCGAAGCGCTGCTCGGCGGCGATGGCCAATGCCTGCGGCAGCGGTGCGGTGGCGGTGACGATGCCGGCCAGCGGCGGCAGCGACACGCCCGATTCCACCAGTGCCTTCAGGTGCACCGGGGTGGTGACCAGCAGGCGCGGGGCGGCCACGCCGGCCAGCGCCTGCGCCACGTCCTGCGGGAAGAACGGCCGCCCGGCCTGCAGCGTCGCCGGTGCCAGCAACGGCATCAGCACTGCCATCTCCATGCCGTACATGTGCTGGGACGGCACCGTGGCCACGATCGACGGCTGCGCCTGGCCCCACAGGTCCTGCAGCGCGGCCAGGTTCTGCGCGGTGCTGGCCACGAATGACCCCCAGTGCTTGGGGTTGGCCGTCGGCACGCCGGTGCTGCCGGACGTGAAGCCGATCGCCACGCGCTGGTCGGCGGCCAGCGCCGGCGGCGCGCCCTCGGCCACCGGCAGCACCTCGGGCAGCATGACGCAACCCTCGGGCAGCTGCCCGGTATCGGTATCGGCCAGGCAATAGGCATCGGCGTGGCGCTGCATCACGTCCTCGACCACCGCCCGCGCCCGCGACGGCGGCAACAGGTTGACCTGCCCGCGCACGGCCACCGCGCAGAACGCGACCAGGAAGCGATAGCGGTCCTCGCACAGGTTGACCACGTGCGCGCCGGCCGGCAGCCACGCGGCCAGGCCGCGCACCTGCGCCAGGAAGGTGTCCAGGTCCACCTGCATGCCGGCATGGGCGGCGATCAGGCGCCCGCCGTCACCCACGGCAAGCGGTAGGGACGGACGCGGAACGGACACCGGGACATGCGACATGCGACTGCGACAACCTCTGTGGTGACACGGGCGCGGTGCGCCCGGCGGGCGGCCAGCTTGGGCGCAGCCCGCCCCGCTGGCAAGCCCGCGCGGTTCAGTGGTAGCCGGTGCCGGCGGTGACCTTGCCGCGGAACACGCGATACGACCACACCGTGTAGCCCAGGATCACCGGCAGCAGCAGCACCAGCCCGACCATGCTGAAGCCCAGCGACGAGGTCGGTGCGGCGGCCTGCCACAAGGTCATCGACGGCGGCAGCAGGTACGGCCACATGCCCAACACCAGCCCGATGAAGCCCAGCACGAACAGCGCCAGCGTCAGCAGGAACGGGGGCAGGTCGCGGCGCGGGTGCATCACGCTGCGCCACAGCGCCGCGGCCACCCCCAGGGTCAGCAACGGCACCGGCGCCAGCCACCAGAAGTTGCCATCGCTGAACCAGCGTTCCATCACCCCGGACTGCAGGAACGGCAGCCAGGTGCTGACCAGGCCCATGAACACGATCACCGCCACCGTCAGCGGCCGCGCCAGCGAGCGTGCCAATGCCTGCTCGCGGCCTTCGGTCTTGAGGATCAGCCAGGTGCTGCCGAGCAGCGCGTAGCCGGTGACCACCGCCGCGCCGGTCAGCATCGAGAACGGGCTGAACCAGCCGAACGCACCGCCAACGTAGTGGCCGTCCTCCACCGGCAGGCCCTGCACCAGCGCCCCGAGGATCACGCCCTGCGCGAACGAGGCCAACAGCGAGCCCAACGCGAACGACACGCTCCACAAGCGCCGCGAGCGATGCGCCTTGAAGCGGAACTCGAACGCCACCCCGCGGAACACCAGCGCCACCACCAGCAGCAGCACCGGCAGGTACAGGCCGGACAGCAGCACCGCATAAGCCTTGGGGAACGCCGCCAGCAGGCCGGCGCCACCGAGCACCAGCCAGGTTTCGTTACCGTCCCAGATCGGCGCGGCGGTGTTCATCATCACGTCGAGCTGCTGCTCGTCTTCGGCGAACGGCGCCAGCACGCCGATGCCGAGCACGAAGCCGTCCAGCACCACGTACATCAGCACACCGAAGCCGATCACCGCGAACCATGCCACCGGCAGCCAGGTCGTCATGTCCATGTCAGCGGCCCTCCAGCGGTTCGTCGGCACCGGACAGCGGGCGCGCCGGCGTCGGCAGCGCCTCCTCGCCGGGCGGATGCGTGTCCGGCCCATGGCGCAGGATCTTGACCAGGTACCAGATGCCCCAGCCGAACACGAACAGGTAGCCGACCACGTAGACCGCCAGCGACAGCACCGTCATCCACACGCTCTGCGGCCCGACCGCATCGGCGGTGCGCAGCAGCCCGTACACCACCCACGGTTGCCGGCCCATCTCGGTGACGAACCAACCGGCGACCAGCGCGACGAAGCCGCTGGGCAGCATCCAGTTCCAGCCACGCAGCAGCCACCTGGACTGCAGCAGCCGGCCGCGCCACAACTGCAGCGCCGACAACCACGCCACCACCAGCATCAGCGTGCCGATGCCGACCATGATGCGGAATGCGTAGAACACCGGCACCACCGGTGGCCGCTCGCTGGCCGGCACCGAGGTCAGCGGCGCGAACGTGCCGTCCACGCTATGGGTCAGGATCACGCTGCCGAGCTTGGGAATGGCGACTTCGAAGTCGTTGCGCTCTTCCTTCTCGTTGGGCACCGCGAACACCACCAGCGGCACGCCTTCGCCGGGCGGGGTGTCGTGCCAGTGCCCTTCCATCGCGGCGATCTTCATCGGCTGGTGCTCGAGCGTGTTCAGCCCGTGCATGTCACCGGCCAGGATCTGCAGCGGCACCGTCAATGCGGCAAACACCACCGCGGCGGTCAGCATCTTGCGGCCGGCTTCGAGGTGCACGCCGCGGCGCAGGTACCACGCGCCCACGCCACCGATGACGAAGCAGGTGGTGATGAACGAGCCCAGCGCCATGTGCGCCAGCCGGTACGGGAAGGACGGGTTGAACACCACCTGCCACCAGTCCTGCGGATGCACGATGCCATCGACCAGCGTGTAGCCGGCCGGCGTGTGCAGCCAGCTGTTGGAGGACAGGATCCAGAACGTGGAGAACAGCGTGCCCAGCGCCACCATGCAGGTGGAGAAGAAGTGCAGGCGCGACGACACCCGGCCCCAGCCGAACAGCATCACGCCCAGGAAGCTGGCTTCCAGGAAGAACGCGGTGAGTACTTCATAGGTGAGCAGCGGGCCGATCACGGTGCCGGCCACTTCGCTCAGGCGCGGCCAATTGGTGCCGAACTGGAAGGCCATGACGATGCCGCTGACCACGCCCATGCCGAACGACACGGCGAAGATCTTCTGCCAGAAGAAGAACAGTTCACGCCACACCGTGTTGCGCGTGCGCAGCCAACGCCATTCGACGAATGCCAGCCAACTGGCGGTGCCGATGGTGAAGGCCGGGAACAGCACATGGAAACTCACGACGAACCCGAACTGGATCCGTGACAGCAATAGCGCGTCCACGCCGGCCTCTCGCTTCTGGAAACTGGTCCATTTTGGTCCTGTATTCGTGAAGACCGGATGTGACCGGTTGTCGCAGTGCGTCAATCGGTCGCAGCAGGGACCGCTACCACGCTTCCTTTTTTTTGCAAAGCAAAGGGGGGGGTCGGGGAGGGGTGCTCCCCGCGACCCGCCCCAAACAGCAACATCAAAAGCGACCCCTCCCCAACCCTCCCCTGCTGCGCAGGGGAGGGGGCGGTTCCACGTGGTCTGAACGCCCCCGGCAAACCCCGCTTCGGCCCCTCCCTTTTGCGAAGCAGGGGGGGAGGGCCGGGGAGGGGTGCTCCCCGCGACCCACCCCAAACAGCAACATCAAAAAGCGCCCCCTCCCCAACCCTCCCTTGCTGCGCAAGGGAAGGAGCGGTTCCGCGTGGTCTGAACGCCCCCGGCAAACCCCGCTTCTTCCCCCTCCCTTTTGCGAAGCAAAGGGGAGGGCTGGGGAGGCGTGCTCCCCCGCGACTCTCTCCTGCCGCACAAGGGAAGGCACCATCCCGCGCACCCCTGCAGACCTTGCCGATTCCGGCAGCTCCCGCGCCGGAATCCGGCCGCCATGACCTGTGGCCCAGCCCGGCAAAACCCCTGCCTGCTACGCTTGCCCGGTTTTCTTCACCGGTGCCCGCAATGCCCAGAATCCTGCCCCTGTCCCTGCTGTTGTTGACTGCTTTCGGCAGCGCCCACGCCGCGCCCACGCCGATCACCATCGAACAGGCGATGGCCGACCCGGACTGGATCGGGCCGCCGGTGGAATCGGCCTGGTGGTCGTGGAACGGCCAGCAGGTCGAATACACCCTCAAGCGCAAGGGCAGCGCGGTGCGCGATACCTTCCGCCTGCCCAGCGCCGGCGGCGTCGCCCAGCAGGTCGCCGACGACCAGCGCGGCACGCTCGATGCCGCCAGCCGCGTCTACGACAGCAGCCGCCAGCGCATGGCCTTCGTGCGCAACGGCGACGTGTTCGTGCGTGACCTGCGCAGCGGCGCGCTGACCCAGCTCACCCGCAGCAACGAACGCGCCAGCGGCGTCAACTTCGCCACCGACGGCGGCGTGATCTGGAACGTGGCCAACAACTGGTTCCATTGGGACGCCCGCAGCGGCGTCACCCGCCAGGTCGCCCAGCTCAAGGCCGACAAGAACCCGGCCGACCCGCCCAAGGCCGACACCCTGCGCGACCAGCAGATGCGTACCCTGGCCACGCTGCGCAACGACCGCGCCCAGCGCGAGGAACTGCGCGACCAGGGCGAGCGCTGGCGCCAGGCCGACCCGACCCGCGCACCGGCGCCGGTCTTCCTCGGCGGCGACGTCGAGATCGTGGACAGCGTGCTCTCGCCCGATGCCCGCCACCTGGTGGTGGCGACCAAGCCCAAGGGCTACGACGAAGGCCGCGGCGGCAAGATGCCGTTGTACGTCACCGAATCCGGCTACGAGGAAGCCGAGGACACCCGTACCCGCGTCGGCCGCGACGATCCGGCGCCGAACAGCTTCTGGCTGGTCGATGCGGCCACCGGCAAGGTCCAGCCACTCGCGCTCGACGGCCTGCCCGGCATCACCACCGACCCGCTCGCCGAGCTGCGCCGCAAGGCCGGCAAGGACGCGCTCAAGGGCAATCGCCCGGTGGAAGTGATGAGCGAGTTCATGGGCGGCGGCATCGTCTGGAACGCCGACGGCAGCCAGGCCGCGATCATGCTGCGCGCCATCGACAACAAGGACCGCTGGATCGCCACCACCAGCGCCACCAATGCCCGCCTGGAAACCCGCCACCGCCTCACCGATGGCGGCTGGATCAACTGGAGCTTCAACGATTTCGGCTGGCTGCCCGATGGCCGCACGCTATGGCTGCTGTCCGAGGAATCGGGCTATTCGCACCTGTACACGCAGAGCGGCAGCGCCAGGCCCAGGGCGTTGACCTCGGGCAACTGGGAAACCTCGGCACCGGAGGTCAGCGCCGACGGCCGCAGCTTCTACTTCCTGTGCAACCAGAAGTGGCCCGGCGACTACGAAGTCTGCAACGTCGACGTCAACGGCGGTGCCGTGCGCGAAGTGACCGCGCTCGACGGCGTGGAGGACTTCAGCCTGTCGCCGGACGGCCAGCAGCTGCTGGTGCGCTATTCGGCCCCGTACCTGCCGGCGCAGATCGCCGTGCAGCCGGCCGCCGGCGGTGAAGCCCGCACGCTCACCGACACCCGCAGCGCCGAGTTCAAGGCACGCCAATGGATCCAGCCGCAGATGGTGCAGGTGCCCTCGCGGCACGGCGCCGCACCGGTGTGGGCCAAGTACTACGGCCCGGAAACGCTGGAGCCGGGCAAGCAGTACCCCATCGCCATGTTCGTGCATGGCGCCGGCTACCTGCAGAACGTGCACGCGCGTTACTCCAACTACTTCCGAGAGCAGATGTTCCACAACCTGCTGGTGCAGCAGGGCTACATCGTGCTGGACATGGACTACCGCGGCAGCGCCGGCTACGGCCGCGACTGGCGCACGGCCATCTACCGCAACATGGGCCACCCGGAACTGGAGGACTACCTGGACGGCCTGGACTGGCTGGTCACCACCAAGCAGGGTGACCGCGCCCATGCCGGCATCTACGGCGGCTCCTACGGCGGCTTCATGACCTACATGGCGCTGTTCCGCTCGCCGGGCACGTTCAAGGCCGGCGCCGCGCTGCGCCCGGTCGGCGACTGGAACCAGTACAACCACGCCTACACCAGCAACATCCTCAACACCCCGGACATCGACCCGGAGGCCTACCGCATCTCCTCGCCGATCGAGTACGCCGAAGGCCTGCAGGACACCCTGCTGATCGCCCACGGCATGATGGACGACAACGTGTTCTTCCAGGACTCGGTCAACATGACCCAGAAGCTGATCGAGCTGCACAAGGACAACTGGTCGATCGCGCCCTACCCGCTGGAACGCCACGGCTACACCCGCGCCGACTCCTGGCTGGACCAGTACAAGCGCATCCTGAAGCTGTTCGAGCAGGAGCTGAAGTAAGCACCACGCCAAGGGCGCCGCAAGGCGCCCTTGGCGTTCTACCCCAGGCCACTCCCCGATCCCCGACCGTCCATGTCCCCCATCCAGATCGTCACCGCCATCCTCCTCGACGCCGACCAGCGCGTGCTGGTGGTCCGCAAGCGCGGCTCGGACACCTTCATCCAGCCCGGCGGCAAGCGCGAGCCCGGCGAAACCTCGCTGCAGACCCTGCAACGCGAGCTGTTCGAGGAACTGGGCGTGCAACTCGACGTCGACAGCGCGCAGCCGCGGGGCGTGTTCGAGGAGGCCGCGGTCAACGAGCCCGGCCGCCGCGTGCAGGGTGAGGCGTTCCTGGTCCGCGTCAGCGGCCAACCGCAGGTGAAGGCCGAAATCGCGGAGCTGGCGTGGGTTCCGCTGCAACCGCCGCATGGCGTGACGCTGGCCCCGCTCAGCGCGCGACACCAGCTCCCGGCTGCACATGCGTGGCTGGTCAAGGCTGGGCATACCGGCACATAACGGCGATAGTGGCGCCACTTTCCAAGCGCCGCCGACCGTGAGCCCACCCGACCTGCCCATCGCCACGCCCCGCCGTTCCAGTGCCGACCGCTTCATCGACCTCACCGCCAAGCTGTCACTGGCGCTCGGGGCGCTGGGCATCGTCTGGTGCCTGTTCCAACTGCTGATGGTGGTCCTGCTCGGGCGCCTGGACATCGTCGCGCTGATGCAGCGCGACGGCCTGGTCGTCCCGGACTGGATCCAGTGGACCGACGCGCATGCCTTCAGCCTGAGCGTGGCGCTGCTGCTGTTCTGCATCGCCTTCGTCGTGGTGTGCTGGGCCATGCTCAAGCGCCATGAATGGGGCCGCATCGGCTTCATCGTGTTCCTGCTGCTGGTCGCACTGGGCAACTTCGCCTTCATCCCGGTGATGGACAGCATGTTCAACAGCATGCTGACGATCTTCCCTGCCGACTTCCTCAGCTCGCCGCAGGGCGCCGAGATGCGCGCGCAGATGGCCTTCAGCCGCTGGAGCCTGCTGATCACCCTGCTGGTGAGTTCGCTGGCGATCGCGGCATTGCATGGTTGGCTGGCGATCAAGCTGCAGCGGCGCGACGTCCGCGACCTGTTCCACTGAGTTCCCCGGAGTTCCCATGCCGCACTCGTTCCGGACGCGCCTGCTGGCCCTGCTTGCCCTGCTGCTGTTGCCCGCGCTGCCGGCGATGGCGGCCACGCCGCTGGCCTGTGGCACCTACCAGGCCGTCGATGGCGGTGCCCGCTTCATCGTGGAGAGCACCCACCAGGCCGTGCGCATCTACGACGGCCAGCCACCGACCCGCTACCTGATCCGCCAGCAGGGCCAGACCCTGCATGCGGCCGACCTGTCCAACGGCTTCAGCGCCGACTACACGCTCAGCGCCGATGGCAAGCGCATCGGCGGCCTGCTCGGCGACTACGTGCTGGAACGCACGGCGCGCTGCAACGCCTCCCCCGCCGCGCCGGCCAACAGCTGCCGCGCCGACATCGACGGCTGCATGGACAGCGCCTACAGCGCCACCCCGGTGCAGTTGAAGCAATGGTGCCAGGAGGACCTGCCGTTCGCCTGCGAACGCCTGCTGTCCAGCTACGTCGAGCAGGCGCGTACCGGCCAGCCGTCGAACCTGCCCGAGCCGGACCTGGCCGAACCGGCGGTCTGCAGGGAAGGCACGCCGGCCTTCGACGAAGCCGCCTGCCGTGCCGCTGCGCGCGAGGCGCTGGGCCTGGCGCTGGCCAAGGCCATGGCCGGCACGCTGGCCGGTGGGCCGGCGCCCGCGCTGCCCGCCGTGCAGCTGGACGAGGTGCTGCAGCTGTGCCAACGCCACCCCGACGCCGGTTTCTGCGGCAAGGTGGCCGACGCGCATCTGGATGCCGGCCGGTACCCGGGTGCCCGCGAGGCGCTGCAGCAGGCCTGCGCCGCTGGCGGCGAGGAACGCACCTGCCAGCGCGCCCAGGCGCTGGCCGCGCTGGATGTCGCCGACCTGGCCGCGGTAGCGGCAACGGCCCTGCCGTGCGGCGACTATGCCGCCAGCACCGGCCTGATGGATGCCCTGTCCTTCGCTGACCAGGGCCTGGTATCGATGTCCGGCAACAGCGTGCTGCGTGCCCGCCTGGAAGGCGGTGCGGTGCGGATACGCCACGACAAGGGCGGCGACTTCGTGCTGCAACCCCTGGCCAGCGGCCAGCTGCTGGGCGTGGACGAATGGAACCGCTACGCGCTGTACCAGCGCACCGGCGGCACCACGCACTGCAGTGCCCCGGTCGCGTACGCCGAAACCCCGCTGCAGCAGGATTGCCCGGCCGGTACCGATACACAGGCCTGCTGCGCCGCCGGCAAGCTGCAGGGCTGCAACACGCTGGGCCATCGCAAGGCGCTGGCCGGCGACTGGGCCGGTGCCGCCCCGTACTACCAGACGCTGTGCCGGGCCGGCGTCCGCGCCGGGTGCGAGAACCTGCGCAGCGTCTACGAGCACACCGGCGATGAGGACATCCCCGGCAAGCTGCTGGCCCTCTGCAAACAGGACGGCACCGGCAGGCACGTGGCCTGCGACCTGTACGAAACCACCGATTGGGCCATGCTTGGCATGGGCGCGCGGCTGATGCAGGCCGTCGAGCCCGCCGCGGCGGATGACGCACCGGCACAGGCCGGCAACCGCACGTCCCATCGCAAGTAAACTCCGCCCGCCAGCCCGTCGGCAGCCCGCACCCGAGTACCCACATGAACGATTTCGACCGCGTACGCGACTACCTCACCGGCCTGCAGGACCGCATCTGCGCCGCCATCGAGCAGGCCGACGGCCAGGCCCACTTCATCGAGGACCGCTGGCAGCGCGCCGAGGGGGGCGGTGGGCGCACGCGCGTGCTGCGCGAAGGCGCGGTGTTCGAACAGGCCGGCATCGGCTTTTCCGACGTGGCCGGCACCCGCCTGCCGCCGTCAGCCTCGGCCAACCGCCCGGAGCTGGCTGGCGCCTCGTGGCGCGCCTGCGGGGTGTCGCTGGTGTTCCACCCGCGCAACCCGTACCTGCCCACCACGCATGCCAACGTGCGCTACTTCCAGGCCGAACGCGATGGAGAGAAAGTCGCCGCCTGGTTCGGCGGTGGCTTCGACCTGACCCCGTTCTATCCGTTCGACGAGGACGTGCGGCAATGGCACGGCGTGGCCCGTGATCTGTGCACGCCCTATGGCGACACCCGTTACGCCGAGCACAAGCGCTGGTGCGACGAGTATTTCTTCATCAAGCACCGCAACGAGACGCGCGGCGTGGGCGGGCTGTTCTTCGACGACCTGCACGCCGATTTCGACACCGACTTCGCCTACCTGCGTGCGGTCGGGGACGGCTTCCTCGATGCTTACCTGCCGATCGTCGAACGCCGCAGGGACACGCCGTACGGCGAACGCGAACGCGAGTTCCAGCTGTATCGCCGTGGCCGCTACGTCGAGTTCAACCTGGTCTACGACCGTGGCACGCTGTTCGGCCTGCAGAGCGGCGGCCGCAGCGAGAGCATCCTGATGAGCCTGCCCCCGCGCGTGCGCTGGGAGTACGGCTTCCAGCCGGAGACCGGCAGCGACGAGGCACGCCTGGCCGAGTACCTGGTCCCGCGCGACTGGCTGGCCGGCTGAGGCTGCAGCCCCGGCGGCGCGTCCGGCGCGAACCTCGACAGCACCCCTCCCCAGCCCTCCCCTGCTGCGCATGGGAGGGGGCAGAAGCAGAGTGCGCGGTGACAGGTCGCACGGTGATCTGATCGATCGCATCGAACCGCTCCCTCCCTTGCGCAGCAGGGGAGGGCCGGGGAGGGATCGCTTCTGCTTCTGCCCGCACCACCTCAGGCCTTGCGCAGGAAGGTGATGTGCCCATTGATCTCCAGCAGCGCCAGGTCCACCTCGTCGATGTTCTCGCAGCCGGCATCACGCATGGCCCGCGAGAAGTCCGCCTTGCTCACCAGCTCGCGCTGCAACACCCTGTGCAGCACCTGCCCATGCCGGGCCAGTACCACCGGCTCGCCATCGATCACGCGCTCCACCGCCGGGCTGCGGGTGGTCACCCAACCGACGAAGTAATTGAGCAAGATCAACGTCGCGGCCAGGATCAACCCACCGCCCAGCGACGTGTCCTGCCCCAGCAAGGCGTTCTGCACCGCGTTGCCGAGCAGGATCAGCAGCAGCATGTCGAACGGGGTGAACTGCCCCAGCGCGCGCTTGCCGGCCACCCGCACCATCGTCAACACGACCACGTACACCACCACCGCGCGCAGGATGAACTCCCACCACGGCATCGACAGCGCGAACAGGTCCGGCATTCCTCGTCTCCCGACTATGCGTCGCCCCCATGCTCGGGCGATGCCCATCAACACGGTGCGACGACCGGCACCGGAGCAGGCCGGCGGTTCCAGGATCGCCAAAAAAGAAGCCCCGCCGACCAGGGGGGGGTCGACGGGGCCGGGGAGCGGGTATTTGGGGAGGAATCCCCGCTCCGAGATCTGCTCCAGGGGATGGGAGAGATCCGCGACAGGTATTGCGCCTGTCGAGGGCTATATCACCACTACGAACCTTGACGGTTCGTGAAGAATCCAAGCCTTTTCAAAACAAATTAAGGATGGATTCATCGCATTGACGCCAAACGGTTTTTTGAATGCGCAGGGATATAACGAAGTGTTTCAATTGAATCGAGATTCGAGTTAATAATTTGGAAAATTAGTGCGCTTCGTCCCAGTTTTCCCCGATGCCGGTATCCACCACCAGCGGCACACGCAAATTCGCCGCCGCTGACATCCGGGCCTCCACTTCGGCCTGAAGTGTCTGGATGAATGCGCTGTCCGCCTCGAACACCAGTTCATCGTGCACCTGCAGGATCATCTTGGCGCGGTCGGCATGGTCGGCCAGCCAGCCATCCACGCTGACCATCGCACGCTTGATGATGTCCGCCGCGGTGCCCTGCATCGGGGCGTTGATCGCCGCACGCTCGGCACCGGCACGCAGGCCCTGGTTGCGGGCGTGGATATCGTTGAGGTACAGCCGGCGGCCAAACAGCGTCTCCACGTAGCCCTGCTCGCGTGCCTGCACGCGCATGCGCTCCATGAAGTCGCGCACCGCCGGGTAACGGCTGAAGTACAGCGCCACGTAGTCCTGCGCCTGGCCACGGTCAATGCCCAGGTTCTTGGCCAGGCCGAACGCGCTCATGCCGTACATCAGGCCGAAATTGATCGCCTTGGCGGCGCGGCGCTCGTTCGGTGTCACCTCCTCCAGCGCGCGCCCGAACACCTCGGCGGCGGTGGCGCGATGCACGTCGGCGCCCTGCTCGAAGGCACGGATCAGGCCCGGGTCCTCGGACAGGTGGGCCATGATCCGCAGCTCGATCTGCGAGTAGTCGCAGGCCATCAGCTTGCGCCCCGGCGGGGCGACGAAGGCCTGCCGGATGCGGCGGCCGTCCTCGGTGCGGATCGGGATGTTCTGCAGGTTCGGGTCGGACGAGGACAGCCGCCCGGTCGCCGCGCCGGACTGGTGGTAACTGGTGTGCACGCGGCCGGTGTCCGGATTGACCATCTCCGGCAGCTTGTCGGTATAGGTACTGCGCAGCTTGGCCAGCCCGCGGTACTCCAGGATCACGCGCGGCAGCTCGTGCTGCTCGGCGATCGCCTCCAGCGCCTCCTCGTTGGTGCTGGGCTGGCCCTTGGGCGTCTTCACCAGCGCCGGCAGGCCCAGTTCGTCGAACAACACCGCCTGCAGCTGCTTGGGCGAGTCCAGGTTGAAGGTGTGCCCGGCCAGCTCGGTGGCTTTTTGCTGGGCGGCCAGCATGCGCGCGGACAGGTCGCTGCTCTGCCGCTTCAGCTCGGCCGCGTCGATCGCCACGCCATTGGCCTCGATGCGCGCCAGCACCGGCACCAGCGGCATCTCGATCTCGCGGTACACCTTTTCAAGCGACGGCTCGGCCGCCAGCTGCGCCGACAGCACGCGGTGCAGGCGCAGGGTGATGTCCGCGTCCTCGGCCGCATAGGCGCTGGCCTCGTCGATGCCCACCTGCGAGAACGGGATCTGCTTGGCACCCTTGCCGGCGACCTCCTCGAACTTGGTGGTGGTGTAACCCAGGTAGCGCTGCGCCAGCGAATCCATGTCGTGGCGGGTGGCGGTGGAATTGAGCACGAAGCTCTCCAGCATGGTGTCGTCGGCATAGCCGCGCACCTCGATGCCATGCCTGCGCAGCACGTGGATGTCGTACTTGCCGTGCTGGCCGAGCTTCTTCCTGCCGGCATCCTCGAGCAACGGACGCAGCGCATCGAGCACCTGCTGCATCGGCAACTGCGCCGGCGCGCCCGGGTAGTCGTGGCCGACCGGGATATAGGCGCCCTTGCCCGGTTCCACGGCCAGGCTGATCCCGACCAGGTTGGCGCGCATCGCATCCAGCGCGTCGGTTTCGGTATCGAAGGCGAACTCCTCGGCACCCTGCAGGCGTTCCACCCAGGCCTGCAGCTGCCCGGCGGTCAGCACGGTCTCGTACTCGCCCTTGGCCGCCAGCGCCGGGTCGGTGCCGGCGGCCGGCGCCGTGTCACCGGCCTTGGCGTAACCGGCGGCGGTGCCGCGCAGGCTGACCTTGGCATCGTCGGCGGCGGCCGGGGCGGCCACGCCACCGAGCTCACGCAGCGCCTGGGTGAAGCCATAACGCGCGTACAGCGCGCGCAGGCTGTCCGCGTCCTGCTCGCGCAGTTGCAGGTCGCGCGGGCCCTGTTCCAGTGCCACGTCGGTACGGATGGTGACCAGCTCGCGGTTGAGCGGCAGGCGCGGCAACGCGGCGCGCAGGTTCTCGCCGATCTTGCCCTTCATGGTCGGGGCGGCGGCGATCACGCCGTCCAGGTCGTTGTATTCGGCCAGCCACTTGGCGGCGGTCTTGGGGCCGCACTTCTCCACGCCGGGCACGTTGTCCACGGTGTCGCCCATCAGCGCCAGGTAATCGACGATCTGGTCGGCGCGCACGCCGAACTTGTCCATCACCGCCGCGTCGGAATCGGTGCGGCTGCCGGTCATGGTGTTGACCAGCACCACGCCCGGACGTACCAGCTGGGCGAAATCCTTGTCGCCGGTGGAAATGGTCACTTCCAGCCCGTCCCTGGCCGCGGCCAACGCCAGCGTGCCAATCACGTCGTCGGCTTCCACGCCGTCCACGCGCAGGATGTCGATGCCCAGCGCCTGCACGATGTCGCACATCGGCTGTACCTGCGCGCGCAGGTCGTCGGGCATCGGCGGACGATTGGCCTTGTACTCGGCGTACATCTCGTCACGGAAGGTCTTGCCCGGTGCGTCGACCACGAAGGCGACGTACTCGGGCTTTTCCTTCAGCGTGGCACGCAGCATGTTGACCACGCCGAACAGCGCCCCGGTGGGCTCGCCGGCGGCGTTGGACAGCGGCGGGAGCGCGTGGAACGCGCGGTACAGGTAACTGGAACCGTCAATCAGGACTAATCTGCTCATGTGCCGATTCTACGCGGCGGACCGTTTTCCGACGTGCACGGGCATAATCGAATCCACGCCGAAACAAGGAATCCCGTCATGAAGCAGCTGCTGTTGATCCCCCTGCTGGCCCTGGCCGGCTGCGCCACCCTGGGCGCCGGCTCCCCGCCGGTGGATGTCTCAGGCGCCGACGTGACCAGCAAGGCCATGGACAACGGCGACACGGTCGAGGAATACCGGGTCGGCGGCGTGCTGCGCATGGTCAAGGTCACCCCGGCGCGTGGCGCACCGTTCTACATGTACGACCGTGACGGTGACGGCCGCATGGACAGCGACAAGGACGGCACCAAGCCGGTGTACTGGAAGCTGTACAGCTGGTAATGACGGGCATGGGCCGCCGCGTCGCTTGCCAGCGGCAGGAGCGGCGCGGTGGCCATGCGATCACGGTGGCGGGACTGCGGCCCTGGCACCGCTGAGGGGCGAAACAGCGCCTCGCGGGCGCGGGTGCGCTTGCCCGGCTGCAGTTTCGCGGGGACCGGGGCTTGCCCCTCCCCAGCCCTCCCCCGCTGCGCAGGGGAAGGGCAGAACGCCCCGCGACGGCGGAGCCGCAGGCCGGGATGCACTCCCGGCCCCTTGCGCATGACTCAGCGGATCACCAGCACCGGCACGGTGCTGCGCGCCAGCACTTCGGCGGTCTGGCTGCCGAGCAGCACGCGGGTGACGCCGCGACGGCCGTGCGAGGTCATCACCAGCAGGTCGCTGCCACAGGCCGTGGCGGTATCGATGATGCCGTCGGCGGCGTAGCGGTCCAGCACGTGGTGCGGCTGCACGTTGGCCACGCCGGCCGCACGTGCGGCGGCAACCGCCGGCTCCAGGATCTTCTGGGCGCCGGCCTCACGGTCCTTCTTGTACTCGGGGCTGGCCTCGTAGCCGGCGCTCCAGCCCATGGCGTCGTACATGCCCACCGCCCACGGCTCGGACACGGTGACGATGTCGACCTGGGCGCCCAGCTGGGCGGCCAGTTCCAGGCCCTTCTGCAGGCCCTTGGCGGCCAGCTCGGAACCGTCGGTGGCAATCAGGATGCGCGTGTACATGGCAGTTCTCCTCGGTGAAGGGTGGACAGTTACCATTGCACATCGGATGTTGCGGTTCCGCATTGAGCCAGATCAAACATTGCCTCACTGCAGCACATTCACCCGCCAATGCGCCCCCTCCGGCTGCCAGTCGAACGCGACCGGCAGGAACTTCTCGATCAGGCGCGCATTGCTGTGCAGATGCGCGCTGATCTGCCCGGTGCTGAAGCTGCCGCCCCCGGCCAGCGCCATCGGCAGCAGCAGCTGGTCGGACAGATGCTCGCCGACGCAGGCCTCGCCCTGCAGGTAGGCCTGCACGGCATCGGCCAGGCGCATGCCGACCTGCTCGGCCGACAGCCCACGCTCGCCATGGCCATCGAACAGCTCCACGTGCGCGCCATGCCGCACCGTCACCGCCGCGACATTGCCCGGCCCCAATGCCGGCCGCACCACCTGCAGGTAGCGCGGATGGGTATCCACGCCCAGGCGCCTGCCCAGCACGTCCAGCTCGCGTTGGCCGATGGCCGCCGCCAACCCTGAGACCAGCACCGATGCCTCCATTGCCTGCAGCGGCCCTCGTTGCTCGAACGCGCACGCAGACAACCCCGTGCAGGGCTGCACCTCCAGTTCCAGCTCACCGCCTCCGGCCGGGAAGAACCCATGCCGCTGCAGCTGCAACTGCGCCTGCACGCCCATGCGTGCCAGCGCCGGCAGGTAGCAGCGGTCCAGGAAGTCCGCGCTCGGCGCCAATGGGTTATGGGTGCCACCCTCCACGCGTATGCGCGAAGGCGCCGGTGCCTGCCACAAGGCCGGCAGCAAGGTCTGCAACACCAGCGTGGCCGAGCCCGCGCTGCCGATGGCGAAGTGGTAGTCACCGGCCTGCACCTCGCCCGGTTCGAAGCGCAGCGTGGTCGCCCCCAGCGTGGCACCCTCCACCCGCGCATTACCCACTCGCGCCGCCGCGATCACCGCGGTCAGGTGCTGGCGCATCAGTCCCGGGCGCCTGCGCATGGCGCGGATGCCCTGCAGGGTGAAGCCAATGCCGGTGCACAGGCTCAGGCTGAGCGCCGAGCGCAGCAACTGCCCGCCACCCTGGCTTCCGTCGATTTCAATCATGTCCATGTTCCTGCCTTCCTTCGGCGCCCCACCGTAGTGGGGCGCACGCGCCTTTCATCCCTTCACGCAGACCACCTGACGCAGGGTATGCATGATCTCCACCAGGTCACGCTGCGCCTCCATCACCGCCTCGATGGGCTTGTAGGCGGCCGGTGACTCGTCCACCACCTCGGCGTCCTTGCGGCACTCCACGTGCGCGGTGGCCTTGATGTGGTCCTCCACGCTGATCAGCTTGCGCGCCTGGGCACGGCTCATCACGCGGCCAGCCCCGTGGCTGCAGCTGTGGAAGCTGTCCTCGTTGCCCAGCCCGCGCACGATGAAGCTCTTGGCCCCCATGCTGCCGGGAATGATGCCCATCTCGCCCTTGCGCGCACTCACCGCCCCCTTGCGGGTCACCAGCACATCCTTGCCGAAGTGATGCTCTCGGTTGACGTAGTTGTGGTGGCAGTTGACCGCCTCGGCCTGGGCCTGAAACGGCTTGCCAATCACCGTGCGCGCCGCGGCGACCACGTTGCGCATCATGATCTCGCGGTTCATGCGCGCGAAGCGCTGCGCCCAGTCCACCGCGAACACGTAGTCACCGTAGTGCACGCTGCCTTCCGGCAGGTAGGCCAGGTCCTGGTCGGGCAGGTTGATCATCCAGCGACGCATTTCCTGCTTGGCCAGCTCGATGAAGTAGGTGCCGATGGCATTGCCGACGCCACGCGAGCCGGAGTGCAGCATGAACCACACCCGCTGCTCCTCGTCCAGGCACACCTCGACGAAGTGGTTGCCGGTGCCCAGCGTCCCCAGGTGCTTGAGGTTGTTGGTGTTCTTCAGCTTGGGGTGACGCTCGCAGATCAAGGCGAAGTCAGCAGCAAGCTGCGACCAGCCTTCGATGGCCAGCGCCGGTGGCGTATCCCAGCTGCCCTTGTCACGGCCGCCACGGCTCACGCTGCGGCCATGCGGCACGGCCCGCTCGAGCGCACTGCGCAATGCCGAGAGGTTGTCGGGCAGGTCGCTGGCGGTCAGCGTGGTGCGGGTGGCGATCATGCCGCAGCCGATGTCCACGCCGACCGTGGCCGGGATGATCGCGCCGATGGTCGGCACCACCGAGCCCACGGTCGCGCCCTTGCCCAGGTGCACGTCCGGCATCACCGCGACCCACTTGTGGATGAACGGTAGCCGCGCGATGTTCTGCAGCTGCTCGCGTGCCTGCTCCTCCAGCGGCACGCCGCGCGTCCACAGCTTGATCGGTGCCGCGCCCGGCGCCTGGATGACGTTGTAGTTGAGAGTGTTCATGCAGGTGTTCCTGTCATCTTCAAATTCGAAAAGGTGCGGTGACAAAGGGTGGTGGAACCGTAAGCAGTGCCGGCATGGCCGGCGCTGTCACCGGGAGTTGAACCCGACCCCGAAGGGTTATCCATGTAGTTCCACCGGCATTCACCGCGTGCAACGCTTGCCACGGGTGCCGGCCCGCGCGACGAGGGGTGAAGGAACATCCTCCTGCTCAGCTGCAGAGCGGTCACCGCCAGATTGGCGATGGGCGGGGTCAACCCGCGGAAGGTACCTGTAGTTCCTTCGGCATTCGCGCATGCCGACATTGAAACCACTTCATGCGCTTGCATGAAGCGTTGCTGCGGGTGCCGCTGTGCACGACAAGGGTGATGGAACGTCTCGCTGCCATGCCACGCGGGCATGGCAGCGTTCCTGCTCTAACCACTGAGCTACCGGTGCATCGCGGCACCGGGCGGGAGTCGAACCCGCGACCTGGAGCGTCAAAGGCTGTAGTTCCATCGGCATTCGTACACACCGACATTGAAAGGGTGGAAGCAGACGGCAAGGGGTGGACTGACGTCCGGAGTCGAACCGGAAGAACCCATGTAGTCAGACCGGCATCCGCCTTCTTCCATGAAAAATCCTGTTATCCAGGCCCGGCTGGCCCCATTGCCAGCCGGGCATCATTGCGACGACCTCCGTGTCGTCCCTACAAAGGCATTGCGGCCACCCGCTCCACCCAACGCGGGCGCTGTCCGGCGGGCAGGCTGGCATTGGCCAGCAACTCGAACACCGCATCGCTGAAACCGCCCACGTGCAGCACGTCCTCCCGCTCGACGGTCTGGCTGGTCGCCACCGGCTGCAGGTCGATGCAGACCAGCTGCGCCTGCGGGCAACGCGCCTTCAGCGCGGCCCACTCACGCAGGGTGGCGGTCGCACCGCTGCCACGGGTGTCACGCCAGCTTTCGTTGTCGGACACCAGTACCAACAAATCCACTTGCGCACACTTGCGGTTGAGGTAGGC
Organism: Stenotrophomonas sp. LARHCG68; assembly: GCF_052871705.1. NCBI lineage: Bacteria > Pseudomonadati > Pseudomonadota > Gammaproteobacteria > Lysobacterales > Lysobacteraceae > Stenotrophomonas > Stenotrophomonas sp. LARHCG68. Next base: position 553,276 of record NZ_JBIXJV010000002.1, read on the forward strand.
CAGCGGCGCGCTCACCGACGTCCCCCCGCCATTGATGGCCAACTGGCGTGCCAGGGTCATCACGCTGTCGCGTGGGTTCAGCGGCTGCGGGCGGACGTCCGTATCGAACGGCAGCACCTGTGCCTGCGGGTGGCCACGCAACACGCAGGCCGCGATCAGCGCCGCCACGTCCACGCAGCGCGCAGCCGAGGTGGCACCCTTGCGGTAGCCGGTGACCGGCGACTGCATCGACCCGGACACATCCACCGCCACCACCACGTTGCCCTGCAGCGCCGGCACCGATGCCGTGGCCAGTTCCATCGCATCCTGCAGCGCGTCCAGGATCGGACGCGGCAACGCAGCGGCGGCGTGATAAGCCATCAGCAACTGGTACGGCAGCACCCGTGAACGGGCGATCTGCTGCGGGTCACGCAGCTTGGTGGCGATCACCTCCACCATCGCCGGGTCCTCGAACACCCCATGACGCGCGAACGTGTTGAGGTTCATGCGCAGCTGCTGCCATGACGCGTTGCGTGCCAGCATCGCCCACTGCGCGGCATCCAGCGGCAGTGCGGTGTAGTACTGGAACGGCAGGTCCGGCAACGCGCCGCGCGGGTCACGCTTGAACGCCTCGTAGGCCTGCAGTTCCACCGGCAGCAACGCCTCGTCGTGCGGCCGCCCGATCACCCAGGCATACAGTGCTTCACGCGCGGCATCCTGCGGCTTGGGGTGGACCATGCGGATCACGTCGGCCAGCGACGGCTGCTGGCCGATCGCGGCATGGATGATCGCCTTCGGCGAGGCCTGTTCCAGCCACTGGCGCAACAGGCGCTTGGGCAGCGAGCCCAGCGAACGACGCCCCACCTGGCCACTGCGCATGATCTGCACGAACGTACGAAGCATGCGGCCGCTGTCGATCACCTGCGGGAAGGCCGCGGCGAAGGCGGCGCCATCGCGCACGCTCAGCGTCGCCAGCAGCAACGCCGGCATGTCCTTCATGTGGGCCACGGCATGTGCGTACACCGCGGTGCGAGCGACGAAGTCGGCATCCACCTCGGCGCACAGCGCCAGCACCTGTTCCAGCTGCGCCTCGGCGTCCCCGTAGAACGTGCTGCTGAGGCAGCCGGTGGCCGCAAACAGCGCCAGCGCCGCACGCGGGTCACGGGCATAGGCCAGCCCACCGGCTTCGTTGCGCGCCTGCGCCTTCGGCAGCAGCGCACCACGCAGGGATGCGAAAAGGGTTGCGTTGGCCATCTGGTACTCCTTGGCGGGAATGCCCGCGTCTTGTCCTGGCCCTATAAACGCAATCGCCGTGCCAACTTTTCGAAAATTATCTCAACTGATTGATTTAAATATCTATTTATTCATTTCAGGCGCTATCCCGTGCGCCACAAGCAATCCATTTCGTATACTTCCATATCGCTACTTATAGGAATGGATATGTCCAAGCGGCAGGTGGTGTTTGGCATGCTCGGCACCCAGCTCGATGCCGGCAGCGGACCGGGCCGCTGGGAGAAGTGGCGCCCCACCGTGGCCCTGGGCATGCACGAGGACTTCCAGCTCGACCGGCTGGAGCTGCTGCTGGACCAACGTCGCTTCGGCAAGCTGGCCCAGCAGGTCAAGGACGATCTGGCGCAGGTGTCGCCGGCCTCCGAGGTGCGCCTGCACGACAACTACCTGGTCGACCCGTGGGAGTTCGAGGGCGTGTACGCCCGCCTGCACGACTTCCTCGCCAGCTATCCGTTCCTGCCGGACGAAGAGGACTACTACGTCCACATCACCACCGGCACCCACGTCACCCAGATCTGCTGGTTCCTGCTGACCGAGAGCCGCCACTTCCCCGGTCGCCTGCTGCAGACCTCGCCGCCGCGCAAGCAGGCCAGTGGCGACCCCGGCAGCCATGCGGTGATCGACCTGGACCTGTCCCGCTACGACCACATCGCCCAGCGCTTCGCCCAGCAGCAGCTGCAGGACCGCGACCTGCTCAAGGGCGGCATCGCCACCCGCAACCCGGCGTTCAACCGGATGATCGAGCAGATCGAAACCGTGGCCACGCGTTCGCGCGCACCGATGCTGCTGATGGGGCCGACCGGCGCCGGCAAGAGCCAGCTGGCCAAGCGCGTGTTCGAGCTGAAGAAGAACAAGCATCAGCTGCCAGGCCGCTTCGTCGAGGTGAACTGCGCCACGCTGCGCGGCGATGGCGCGATGAGCACGCTGTTCGGGCATACCAAAGGGGCCTACACCGGCGCCAGCGGCGACCGCGCCGGCCTGCTGCGCTCGGCCGACAAGGGCCTGCTGTTCCTCGATGAGATCGGCGAACTCGGCGCGGACGAGCAGGCCATGCTGCTGCGCGCACTGGAAGAGAAGCGCTTCCTTCCGGTGGGCAGCGACCGCGAGGTGGAGAGCGACTTCCAGCTGATCGCCGGCACCAACCGCGACCTGCAGGACGACGTCCGCCAGGGCCGCTTCCGCGAAGACCTGCTGGCACGCCTGAACCTGTGGACCTACCGGCTGCCCGGGCTGGCCGAGCGCAGCGAGGACATCGAGCCGAACCTGGAGTTCGAGCTGGAGCGCTGGTCACGCGAACAGCACGAGCGGGTGCGCTTCAACGTCGAGGCACGTGCGAGATACCTGTCGTTTGCCACCAGCAGCGAAGCTACCTGGCGCGGCAACTTCCGCGACCTGGGAGCGAGCGTGGTGCGCATGGCGACCCTGGCCACGGCCGGACGCATCCAGATCGACGGCGTGGATGCGGAGATCACCCGGCTGCGCGCGCAATGGCGAGGCGGCGAAGAAGCCTCTCCACTGATCGCACTCATGGGCGATGCGGCGTTGGCACTGGATCGTTTTGATCGCGTGCAGCTGGAGGACGTGGTGCGCGTCTGCCTGCGTTCTAAAACCTTGTCCGCCGCGGGTCGCGAGCTGTTCGCGGCATCACGCACCCAGCGCGCCAGCACCAATGACGCCGACCGCCTGCGCAAATACCTGGCCAGGTTCGATCTCGACTGGGGACATTTGAGGAATCACGCACCCCTGCTGTAGTACCGAACCATTCCCAGTAGTTCTTCACGAGGAGAACTGGACGACCAGCGCAAGCGCAGCATGCGAAAGAGCACAATTCCAGCTGTAATCAGATCAATTCATCGCCACGCTCGAGGACCATCACCCGATCACGAGGTGCACCGTGCCTCTTTCGCTTGCTGCAGGCAGCTCGCTACAGCTGATCATTGAAGTAACAACCATCCAGCTCTGGGCGAGAACGCCCACGCACCCGAAACCAAGCAACCATCCCTTTGTCGAGAGACGTAAACGACGGGTTTTTGAATCCCAAAACACGTAACACTTCGGTATTCAGCTTGAAGTCCCCCCACTCCCTTCGGCACGCGAGCAGCGTCAGAATGATCGACACCAGCAAAGCAATGATCAGGAAGCCAGCTGAAGCAGGCAACCAGGACATGACGTTTGCAGGCTCAGGCAGGATCATAAACGCGAGGACAACCGCAGTAGGCAGCGCGGAGAAAGCAAGCATGATCCGAAGCATCGAAAGCAACTCGACACCAATGCCCTGCGCATTCCGGGAATTTACAAGCACGCAATGTGCCGACGGCAGATGAACAGCGAAAGCATCCCAACCGCCATCCGCCCTCAACCTGGAAATTACACGCACTTTTCTGGCTAACGCCGGTGCAGGATCGAAGGTTGCCCGGAACGGGCGACCCTCAAGCACGAAGGTCCAGTAACGGATATCAACCTTGTTCGGTAGCGACATCGCGTTTCCGACCAGTGCTGCGGCCATGCCGTGATTCTGCAAGCTGACCATCAGATCCGCGGCAGCAATCAGACGCGTTTGCTCTCGCCCGGCCGCACTGGAAACATCGAGCGCCTCATCGTGGCGCCTGCATTCACTGATCGTTCCTTCGACAATCTGAAGCATTCCTTGCACCCCCACCCAGGATCGGCCTGAACATCATATTCCATGCGCCTCATCCCCCTATGAGATGAAGCGCCTCGTGATTCATGATGCAACTCGAACCGGTGCATCCGTGCACCGCCTTGGAATCAGATCACCGTCAGGTTGGCGTAAGCCATCACCAGCCACTTGCTGCCGGCGTCGGCGAATTCGACCTGTACACGCGCGTGCGCACCGTTGCCTTCGTAGTCGGTGACCATGCCTTCGCCGAACTTGGGATGGTTGACCAACGCGCCGAGCTTGATCGGCGGTGCCTCGATCGCGGCATGCCCCATTACCCGGCTGGTGCCCAGCGAGGCTGGCCGCGAGACCTGCACCTTCGGGCGCACTTCGTTCAACAGCTCACGCGGGATCTCGCGCAGGAAGCGCGAGGGCAGGCTGTAGTTGTCCTGGCCGTGGATGCGGCGTGATTCGGCATAGCCCAGGATCAGCTTCTGGCGCGCGCGGGTGATGCCGACGTAAGCCAAGCGGCGCTCTTCCTCCAGCCGCCCGCTTTCCTCCAGCGAACGCGCGCTCGGGAACAACCCTTCTTCCATGCCGGCCAGGAACACCAGCGGGAACTCCAGGCCCTTGGCCGAGTGCAGCGTCATCAGCTGCACGCCTTCCTCGCCTGCCTGCGCCTGGCCTTCGCCGGCCTCCAGCGAGGCATAGGACAGGAAGGCCACCAGCTCGCTCATGTCCTCGGCACCCTCCTCGATGTCGTCATCGCGACGCACGAAACGCGAGGCCACCGAGATCAGTTCATCGAGGTTGTCGGTGCGCGACTCCGAATCCAGCGCGTTGCGGCTTTCCTTGCTCCAGTGCTCGCGCAATGCCGAACGGGTCAGCACATGCTCGATGCGCTCGGCCAGGTTCATCGGCGCCGTTTCGACGGTGGTCTGCTGCACCAGGTTGATGAAGCCGGCCAGCGCATTCCTGGCACGCGAAGTCAGGTCATTGCCCTGCGTGGCCAGCATCGACGCTTCCCACAACGACAGCGATTGCTGCCGTGCGATGCGGCGCACCTCGTCCAGGGTGCGCTCGCCAATGCCACGCGTGGGCGTGTTCACCGCGCGCTCGAAGGCCGCATCGTCGTTACGGTTGGTCATCAAGCGCAGGTAGGCCAGCGCGTCCTTGATTTCGGCACGCTCGAAGAAGCGCATGCCGCCATACACGCGGTACGGCACCTGCTCGCTGAGCATCGCTTCTTCGAAGGCGCGCGACTGCGCGTTGCTGCGGTAGAGCACGGCGATGTCACCATAGCTGCCGCCATCGCGCACCCACTGCCGCGCACGCTCGACCAGGTAACGCGCCTCGTCCATCTCGTTGTAGGCGGCAAACAGGTCGATCGGGTCGCCATCGCCGCTGTCGGTCCACAACTGCTTGCCGATGCGATCGGGGTTGTGCGCGATCACCGCGTTGGCCGCGCCCAGGATGTTGGCGCTGGAGCGGTAGTTCTGCTCCAGGCGGATGGTCTCGGCGCCCGGGAAATCCTTCAGGAAGCGCTGTACGTTCTCTACCTTCGCGCCGCGCCAGCCATAGATGGCCTGGTCGTCGTCGCCGACCACGAACACATGCCCGCTGTCGCCGGCCAGCACGCGCACGAAGGCGTACTGGATGGCGTTGGTGTCCTGGAACTCGTCCACCAGGATCTCGCGGAACCGCGCGCGGTAATGCGCCAGCAGCGCAGGGTTGTCGCGCAGCAGCTCATGCGCGCGCAGCAGCAGCTCGGCGAAGTCGACCAGGCCGGCACGGTCGCAGCGCTCCTGGTAGGCCGCATAGGCCTGGCGCAGGGTTTCGCCCCACTGGTCGTGCGGCTCGGGCTGGATGTGCTGCGGGCGCCGGCCCTCATCCTTCTGCGCGTTGATCCACCACATGATCTGCTTGGGCGGGTACTTGCCGTCATCGAGCTCCAGCTGCTGCACCACGCGCTTGACCAGCCGCAACTGGTCGTCCGAATCCATCACCTGGAAGGCTTCGGGCAGCTTGGCCTCGGCCCAGTGCAGGCGCAGCAGGCGGTGGGCCAGGCCGTGGAAGGTGCCGATCCACATGCCGCGGCTGCCGTTGCGCAGCTGCAGGTCGATGCGGTGCCGCATCTCACCGGCGGCCTTGTTGGTGAACGTCACCGCGAAGATGCCGTGCGTCGGCACGCCGAAGACTTCGTTCAGCCAAGCAATGCGATGGGTGAGCACGCGCGTCTTGCCGGAACCGGCGCCGGCAAGGATCAGGTGGTGACCAAGAGGCGCGGAAACGGCCTCGCGCTGGGCCGCATTCAGCCCGTCGAGAAGGTGGGAGACATCCATCCGGCCATTTTACGCCAGGCGGCGCGCTGTTCCCCGAATGCGAACCGCGATGCAATCGCCGCTCAGACGCCCTGCCGGGCCATCGGCTGCCGGGCCTGCCGGGCCAACCATCCGCCGACCACCGCCCACAGCGTCCCGCCCGCCGCGCCGAGGCGATGGGCCAGGGTAATCACCACCCATCCTTCCCAATGGCTGCCAAAACGCCATTCGTGAAGCAGCTTGAGTGCAAGCAGGCCCAGCAACAGCCACGCCACGGCGCCGCCGCGGCGCGCCAGCACGATCACCAGCAGCCCGTGCAGCAGACCGGACAGGCCGGCATACCAATCCAGTGCCGGATCCAGCCACAGCAGCCCCAGTGACAACAACGGCATGCCCAGCAGCGCTGCGGCAGCCACCTCACCCAGCATGCGTTGGCGCGCCGCCAGCACCAGGATCACCGCGAGCGCCGCCAGGTTCAGCAACGCATGCGTTGAATCCAGGTGCAACAGGTGGCCACTCCACAGGCGCCACCATTGCCTACCTGCGACGCAACCGCGATCCAGCACCATCACGTCGGCGAGCCCCGGCCAGCGCAATGCCGATGCGCTGGCCAGCGCCACCACTAGCAGGATCAGCGACGCCGCAACAGCAGGCCGGCGCCAACCAGCAACAAGGCCAGTTCCCACCATTGCGTGCTCCCACCGCCACCACCACGGCGCCATTCGCCACCGGAACGGCGATCCACCAGCTTGACCTGGCCTTCCTCGCGTACACGCACGGCGAAATCAGCGATGGCCTTGTCCAGGTTGCCGGTCATGCTGGTCATCGCCACGTCGAAGCTCTCGCCCGCCAGGCGCTGCTGGGTTTCATCCACGCGCACGGCTGTCGAGCCGCCGTCACGCTGGTCCGTACCCGGGGCGCGGAACAGCAATGTACGCGTCTTCACATCGAACACCGATGTGTCAACGAAGGTGCTGACCTGGTTGTTGTTGCCACGGATGGTGTAGGCGCCCACCAACGTCCAGTACAGCACCGACGCCGCGTTCTGGTCGGTGCGGATGATCTGGTCGTAGGACACCAGCGCCACCAGGTCCACGCTGTACATGCGTGCCACCTGTTCCAGGTTGTCGAAGCCCCCGCGTGGACGCAGGTAGCCGTCCGGGATCACCTCGATGCGCTCGATGAACGGCTGCGCGCGGAAGGTTGCACGTACCTTTTCCAGCAAGGCACTGCGCTCGGCGGCACTGACCCCCACCGGATCATTGTTCGACGGCACGAACACCAGACCCACGCGTGCCGGCAACCGCACCTGTGGCGTCTCTCCCGCGGTGGCTGGCTCGAATTTCTGGCCGGGTGGATAGAGGTAGTCCACCGCGCTGCTGGAAACGCCGCGCCGCTGGCTACCATCTTCAAACAATGACGCGCAGCCGCCGAGCAGCAGTGCCGCGCCGGCAGCCAGCAGCCAACGCGGGGTTCGCCCGCCGATCAAGCTACGGCGCTCGTCGATATCAAGCCTCATCTGTCCCGCTCTCCTTGTGGGTTGTTGCCCGCACTATACCGGCCCACCGAAGGCCGGATCGCTCAACCCAGCAGCGCCGCCGCCTGTGCAGCCTGCCCCCTCAGTTCCGGAATGGCCAGGCTTTCCCACAGCCGGCCGATGCGCAGGCTGCCCAGTACCTGCACGCGCGGCTCGACCGCGCCGTCGGCATCGATCAGGCTGCCGTCCGGCGCACTGTCGATGCCCATGCCGTGCGGCCCCGGGCGCGCCAGCCCGCTGCCCAGCAATTGCTGCAGCAGGGGATTGCGCATGGCCTGGGCGCGCATCTCCACGCCGGTGGCGTTGACCACGCAGTGCACGTCCAACGGCAACGGATGACGGCGCAGGTCCATGGCGGTCAGCCGCACGCAGGCACCCTCGCTGACCGCGGTCTCCAACCGGCCGCGATGCAGCACCAGCCGCTTTTCCTGCTGCAGCTGCACCAGCTGTGCATGCACGGAGCCGGCGATGCGGTGGCGGTGGATGTCCCAATAGCGCACCACGTGGCGCAGGAAGCGCCGCTGGTCATCGCAGGACAGCGTCTGCCACAGCGCCTGGCCCATCGGCCGGATCCGCTCCATCACGTTCTGCCAGGGGATGCCGCGCGCGGCGGCCGCGCGCGCATGCCCGCGCAGGGCATGCAGGCGCTGGCGCAGGTTCATCGCCAGCAGCGGCTCCGGGTCGTAGTCGGCGGCCGGCCCCTTGGCATGTGGCAACGGCATCAGGGCATGCCGTGACAGCACGTGGATACGCCCGCGGTGGCCGCTGGCCAGCAGCGACACCACGGTGTCGGCCATGCTCAGGCCGGAGCCGATGATCGCCACGTCGGCATGCTCGGCGATGCCACGTACCGCCGCGAAATCCCATGCCTCCACGCGCTTGCCCTCGGGCAGCGAGCCAGCGCCACGGGCCGGCAACGGGCGCAATGCATTGCCCGAGGCCAGCACCACGCGCCGTGCCTGCACCGCCTGCCCGGAGGCCAGGACCAGGCGCAGGCCATCACCGTCACGGTCCAGCTCAAGCACGCGCTCGGCGCGGATCTCCAGCTGTGCGGCACTGCTGTTCACGGCCTGCTGCAGGCGCGCGCGCAGGTATTCGGCGTACCGCCAGCGCGGCACGAAGCTCGCGGCCAGCATGTCGCGCGCCACCCCGGGGAAGGCTTGGGCGTGGATCAGGTAATCGAGGAAGTCCTCGACCTGGTCGGGGAAGCCGCCCATCTTGCCGGCCGGCACGTTGAGCAGGTGCTCGTCGTAGGGCGTGGCGTAAGCCACGCCGCGTGCCAGCGGCAACGAGGGCTCCAGGATCAGGATGCGCAACGCCGACCGCGCGCCGCGCAGCAGGCCGATGGCGGTGAGGACGCCGGCGGCACCGCCGCCGATGATGGCCACGTCACACGGCCCGGGGGTATCAAGAACGCTCATCCGCCCGATTGTAGGCGATGCCATCGCCCTGTCTGATGCCCTGCCGGCATGTGTTCATGGGCGATGCGCCGACGGGCTTTCACACGCCTGAAACACAGAACCCGCCTTGCGGCGGGTCCTGGGTGGAACGGTAGACCAGGCAATCCGGGTGGATTACTTGATCTTGCCTTCCTTGTACATCACGTGCTTGCGCACCACCGGATCGTACTTCAGGAATTCCATCTTCCCCGGGGTGTTCTTCTTGTTCTTGTCGGTCGTGTAGAAGTGGCCAGTGCCGGCCGAGGAAATCATACGGACCTTATCGCGCTTACCTGCCATGATCGTTTACTCCTCAGACCTTTTCGCCGCGGGCACGCAGCTCAGCCAGAACGGAATCGATGCCGTTCTTGTCGATGGTGCGCAGTGCATGCGCGGAAACACGAAGCTTGACCCAGCGGTTCTCGCTGGCGACCCAGAAACGACGCTCGTGCAGGTTCGGCTGGAAACGACGACGGGTCTTGTTGTTGGCGTGCGAGACGTTGTTACCCGTCTGCACTCGCTTGCCGGAAACTTGGCATACGCGGGACATTGCGCACCTCGGTAATGTTGGTGACTTCCTTAGCCAGGAAGACGGCGGCCCCGGCGGTTGCCCGCCACGTGTCATGGGAATCAAAGGGTTACGCTGACAAGGGTGGGCGAATGACACGTTCCCGACCACCAATCCGGAGGTTTCCGGACACAGCGAGCCGGCAATTATGCCGCGCGAAGTCCCCGAGTGCAAATCACCGGCCGCAGCGGGGCCTACTGGGGGGCGAAGTCCAGCGTGCGGCGCCAGCGCAGCGGCGTGCCGGCCCGGCCCGGGTCCGGCGGGAACAGGCTCAGGTAGCCGGCGGCGATGGCGCGGTCACGCAGGCGTTCACCCACGCCCTCGGCCACTTCCACCTCCACATGGGTCACCTTGCCTTGCGGGTCGACGTCCATCGCCCAGACCAGCCGGCCCGACCATTGTTCCGGCGGGATCGAGGCATCGTAGTTCGGGCGGCCGGCGACGTAGGGAATGCCACGCTCCTGGAACAACGGCGAGTCCTCCAGGCTTGGATCGACGCGGATCGTCGCGGTGTTGGTGCCGCCGTCACCGAGGAGGACATGCGCCGTCCAGTCTCCCGGCCTGCCACCGATGCCCAGGTCGGCCCGGTAGCACCGTTTGGCACCGCGGTAGTCGTCATAGCGGTGCAGGGACACCTGCTTGCCGTCGGCATCGCGCAACTCCAGCTGCAGGCCGCCGACATCGTCGGTCGTGGCATTGGCGGCCACGCAGATCTGGTGCTCGTGATCGCCCGTCATGACGAACTGCCGCGTCTGCTGGCGGGCAATCGCGTCAGCCGGTGTCCTGGACCACAGGAACTCGATGTAGATGGGGCTGTCCTGCGCGGCGGCAGGGCCACACAGCGACAACAGAACCGGCACCGCAAGATGGTGCATACGCATGGGCCCGCTCCCTGAATGTACCGCCCGACTCTAGCCAGCCAGGCGCACGCACATCAAGTCAGGCCGCACGTGCCTGCGCACCACGCAGCTCACGCCACGCTGCCCGCGCCACCTTCCAGGCCGAGCGCAGGAACAGCAGCAGCAAGGCCACGGCGATCAGCAGGTCCGGCCAACCGGCACCGAACGCCCACACCGCCAGCGCGGCCAGGATCACGGCACTGCCTTCGTACACATCGTTCAGCGAACACGCCCAGGCCGAGGCCAGGTTGATGTCGCCCTGCCGGTACGGCCACAGCAGGCGCAGGCACAGCAGGTTGGCGACCAGATTCAGCAGCGCGGCGATGCCCATGCTTTCGAACAGCGGCAGGTGCGGATGGGCCAGCTTCCAGCCGATGCCCACGGCCACCGCGATGGCCGCGCACAGGATGAACACCGCCTTGAGCAGGGCCACGCGCGCCTTGGCGGCGAGGCTGGCACCGACCACCGCCAGGCTCAGTGCGTAAGTCAGCGCGTCGCCGAGATTGTCCAGGCTGCCGGACAGCAATGAGGCCGAGCCGCTGTGCCAGGCGGCGGCCATCATCATCACGAACGTCAGCAGGTTGATGACCAGCACCTGCACCAGCACCCGCCGTTGGCGGGCCTGCATGCGTTCGACTTCCAGGGTTTTGCCGCAGCCGCAACACTCGCTCATGGGGGGGCTCGAAGGGTCTCGATGATGCCTATTGTCGCGCTGGTGCGGGTTGTCTGCAGCGCAGATGGAAAGTCAGCCAGACCTGCCCCTCAGGCTGGGAAAGCGCAGCGTGCCCATGAAGCCCCCCTCACCCCAACCCCTCTCCCGCCGGCGGGAGAGGGGCTTTCAAGCACGGGAGAGGGGCTTTGAAGCCGTGCGCGCTGTCAGTCCTTGCGATGCAGCCAGCGGTACAGCACCGGCAGCAACAGCAGGGTCAGCAGCGTCGAGGAGACGATGCCACCGATCACCACCGTGGCCAGCGGGCGTTGCACTTCCGAGCCGGCGCCGACGTTGAACGCCATCGGCACGAAGCCCAGCGAGGCGACCAGCGCGGTCATCAGCACCGGACGCAACCGGCCCAGCGCGCCTTCGCGCACCGCCACGTCCAGAGAGCGTCCCTGTTCGCGCAGGTGGCGCACGAAGCTGATCATCACCAGCCCGTTGAGCACTGCCACGCCGGACAGGGCGATGAAACCGATGCCGGCCGAGATCGACAACGGAATGCCGCGCAGCGCCAGGGCCAGCACGCCACCGGTCAGTGCCAGCGGTACGCCGCTGAACACGATGGCCGCGTCCTTGCCCGAGCCGAATGCCCAGAACAGCAGCGCGAAGATCAGCACCAGCGTCACCGGCACCACCACCGCCAGGCGCTGGCTGGCCGAGATCAGCTGTTCGAAGCTGCCCCCGTACTCCACCCAGTAGCCGGCCGGCACCTTCACCTGCGCATCCACCGCCGCCTGCAGGTCGGCGACGAAGCTGCCCAGGTCACGGTCGCGCACGTTGGCGGTGACCACGATGCGGCGCTTGCCGTTGTCGCGATTGATCTGGTTCGGCCCCTCGCTGCTCTCGATGCGGGCCAGCTCACGCAACGGCACGGTGCGCGCGTCACCGCTGCGCCAGCCACCGGCGCGACTGGACTCATCGGCGCTGTCCTGCGCCAACGCCGGTTCCAGCGACACCGGCAGGTCGGCCAGCGCGGCCGGGTCCTGGCGCAGGGCCTCGGGCAGGCGCACGACGATGTCGAAGCGGCGGTCACCCTCGAACAACTGCCCCGCCACACGCCCGCCCACCGCGGTGGACACGGTGGCCTGCAGTTGGCCCGGGTTGAGCCCGTAGCCGGCCAGCGCGCTGCGATCGGGCGTGACCGTCAGCAACGGCAGGCCACTGGTCTCCTCCAATCGCACATCCGCTGCGCCCGGCACCTTCCCAGCGACCTCGGCGATGCGCTGGCCGACCTGCGCCAGGGTTTCCATGTCGTCACCGAACAGCATCACCGCCACGTCGGCACGCACGCCGGAGATCAGCTCGTTCATGCGCATCTGGATCGGCTGGGTGAACTCGTAGTTGTTGCCCGGCAGTTCCTCCACCGCGGCTTCGAGTTCGGCCAACAGCTGCACGCGCGGCTTGCGTGGGTCCGGCCACTGCTTGCGCGGCTTCATCATGATGAAGGTATCGGCCACCGACGGCGGCATCGGGTCGGAGGCCACTTCCGGCGTGCCGATCTTGGAGAACACCTTGTCCACCTCGGCGAACTGCAGCAGGCGCATTTCCACCTGCTTCTGCATGTTCACCGACTGGGTCAGGCTGGTGCCGGGAATGCGCATGGCATGCATCGCCACGTCACCTTCGTCCAGGTTGGGCACGAATTCGCTGCCCAGCCGCGTGGCCAGCAGGCCGCACAGCACCACCAGCAACGCCGCACCACCGACGATCCAGCGCCCGCGCCGCAGCACCGCGTCCAGCAACGGCTCGTAACGGCGCCGCAGCCAGGCCATCAGGCGGTTTTCCTTCTCCTCCACGCGCCCACCCAGGAACAACGCGATCGCGGCGGGCACGAAGGTCAGGGCCAGCAGCATCGCGCCGGTCAGGGCCAGCACCACGGTGATCGCCATCGGGTGGAACATTTTCCCCTCAACGCCGGTGAGCGCGAAGATCGGCAGGTACACCGCGGTGATGATGCCCAGGCCGAACAGGCTGGGGCGGATCACCTCGGCAGTGGCGCTGGCGGTCTCGGCGAAGCGTTCCTCCAGCGTCATCGCCCGGCCCAGGGCATGCGCGCGTTCGCCGAAACGACGCAGGCAGTTCTCGATGATGATCACCGCGCCGTCGACGATCAGGCCGAAGTCCAGCGCCCCCAGGCTCATCAGGTTGGCCGACACGCCGCCGCGCGCCATGCCGGTCAGCGTGAACAGCATCGACAGCGGGATCACCGCCGCGGTGATCAGCGCCGCGCGGAAGTTGCCGAGCAGCAGGAACAGCACCACGATCACCAGCAGCGCGCCTTCCAGCAGGTTCTTGGCCACGGTCTGGATGGTGCGGTCCACCAGCGCAGTGCGGTCATAGCTGGCGGTGACGGTGACGCCTTCGGGCAGGCTGCGTTGTGCCTGTTCCAGCTTGGCGGCGGCGGCCTGCGCCACCTCGCGGCTGTTGGCCCCGACCAGCATCACCACGGTGCCCATCACCACCTCGTGGCCGTTCTGGGTGGCCGCGCCGCTGCGCAGCTCCGGGCCCTCGGCGACCTCGGCCACGTCGTGCACGTGGATCGGCACGCCTTCGCGGCGGGCCAGCACGATGTTGCCGATCTCCTCCACGCCGCTCACCTGCCCGGGCACGCGCACCAGGAACTGCTGGCCGTTGCGCTCGATGTAGCCGGCGCCGACGTTCTGGTTGTTGCCCTCCACCGCTTCGGCGACGTCGTCGAGGGTGAAGCCCAACGCGCGCAGCTTGGCCGGGTCCGGAGTGATGTGGATCTGCCGCTGGTAGCCACCGATGGTGTTGACCTCGGTGACGCCCGGCACATTGCGCAGCTGTGGGCGTACCACCCAGTCCTGCAACGTGCGCAGGTCGGTGGCGGTGTACGCGGTGCCGTCCGGCTTGCGCGCCTCGGGATCGGCGTCGATGGTGTACATGAAGATCTCGCCCAGGCCGGTGGCGATCGGCCCCAGTTGCGGATCCAGCCCTTCAGGCAGCTGTGATTTCACCTGCTGCAGGCGTTCGGCCACCTGCTGGCGGGCGAAGTACAGGTCGGTGCCATCCTTGAACACCACCGTCACCTGCGACAGACCGTAACGCGACAGTGAACGCACCTGCTCGAGTTTCGGCAGGCCGGCCATCACCGTTTCCACCGGATAGGTGATGCGCTGTTCGGCCTCCAGCGGTGAGTAGCCTTCGGCTGCGGTGTTGATCTGCACCTGGACGTTGGTGATATCGGGCGTGGCGTCGATTGGCAGGCGGGTGAAGCTCCAGCTGCCGATGGCGATCAGGGCCAGCGTCAGCACCATCATCAACCAGCGGTGCGCGATGGCCGCGCGGATGATGCGCTCAAGCATGGCGCGGCCCTCCGTGGATGCGCTGGCGGCAATCAATGTTCATGCGACGCCCCCGCCTTGCCGATATCGGCCTTGACCACGTAACTCTGCTCGACCACGACCTGCTCGCCGGCGCGCAGGCCATCCTTGACCTCGACCTTGGCGGCATCCCGCGCGCCCAGCGTCACCTCGCGCGCGGTGTAGGTCTCGCCCTCGCGCACGAACACCACGTCGTGCCCATCCATGCTCTGCAGCGCCGACAGCGGCACCACCACGGCGGCCGGCTGCATCGCCACCACGATGCGCGCCTTCACCGCCGCGCCCGGGCGCCACAAGCCGTCCTCGTTGCGCACGACCGCGCGTGCCACCGTGCTCTGGCTGGCGGTGGCGGTGCCCGGCAGCACGCGTTCGAGCGTGGTGGCCTGGCTGACGCCATCGGTCATGCGGGTGACGGTGACCGGCACCCCGGCGGTGATGTGCTGGGTGTCGGCACCGAAGATGTGCAGGTCCACCCACAACTCGGACAGGTCGCCGATCTCGAACAGCGGCGTGCCCTCGCCCGCCACCGCACCGACCTGCGCCTGCCGCGACAGCACCACGCCGCTGATCGGCGCACTGACGCCGTAGGTGGTCAGGCTCAGGTTGCTGTCGATGCTGGCCAGCGCCTGGCCGGCGCTGACGCGGTCACCCACGTTGGCCCGCAGCGCGCGGATCGGGCCGGGAAAGCGCGCCATCACCTGCGCCACGCGGCCATCGACCGGCGTGAGCAGGCCCTGCACCTCATGCTCGTCGGCGATGGTGCCGGACTGCGCCGGTGCGCTGACGATGCCGGCCTGCTGTGCCATCGCCGCCTTGATGGTGGTGCGTTCGGCTTCTTCCTCGCCTTCCTCATGGGCGTGGCCGGCTTCGTCGTGGCCAGCCTCTTGCGTGGGCGCGGACGCCGCTGCCTCGGGCTTGCCGCCGCAGGCACTCAACGACAGCACCAACAGCACCAGTGCGGCGGTGGAAATCAACGGGGTGCGGCTCATCGTGCGTTCTCCGGGGCAACGGTGGCGTCATCGGCGAGCATCGACTGGCCGGTGAGACGCTGGATTTCAATCAGAGCAGTCTGTGCGGCGATGGCCGAATCGAGCTGGCGCTGGCGCGCCTCGATGCGCATGGCCTGCAGCTGCGCCCATTCCATGTAGCTGGCCGCGCCGGCACGCCAGGCCTGTTCGGCGGCACGTTCGGCCTTCTGCAGCTGCGGCAGCACGTCGCGCTGCAGGCGTTCCACCTCCAGCCGTGCACCGGCATAGCGGCCATGTGCTTCGGCCAGCGTGGCGTACAGCTGTTGCAGGCGCGCCTTGCGCTCATAGGGCAGCAACGCGAGGTTGGCCTCGGCTTCGCGGATTTCCGGCGCGGCGCGGCGGGCGCTGCCGAGCGGGATGCTGAACCCCCCGACCAGCGACGTGGCGCTGTCGGCGCGGCTGTTGCGCACCCCGACCTGCCAGTTCCAGTCCGGGCGCGCGGCAGTACGTGCCAGCTGCAGCTGGGCATCGCGGACGCGCTCCTCGCCCAGCAACTCGGCCAGCTCCGGTGCACGCTGCAGTTCGTCGGCCAGCACGTCGAAGTCACGTGCCGCCGGCAGGCGCAGGGCATTGCCACTGACCGACGCGAAACCCGCCTGGCGTGCGCCCCACAGGGCGGCCAGGGCCAGGCGCGCCGAGGCGGCTTCCTGGGTGGCGCGGTCGCGGTCCAGCTCGGCCTGCGCCAGCATCGCCTGCGCGGTGAACAGCACCGATTCCGGTGATGCACCGGCCTGCAACCGCACGCGCGCGGCATTCACCGCACGACGGCGCTGCTCGATGTCGGTCAGGGCGATGTCCAGCGCGGACTGCGCGCGCGCCACGTCGAGGTAGCGACGGGCGGTTTCTGCCAGCAGGTCCAGCCGCGCGGTGGCACGCTGCGGGGCCAGGGCGTCGAGGTTGGACTGCGCCAGCAGGCGGCGCGCGTCGAGCTTGCCGCCGCGCTCCAGCACGCCGGACAGGCTGACGGTGGTTTCCAGCCCCTTCAGGCCGCGGTTGTCGCCGCTGCCGAGCAGGTTCTCGACATCGACGCCGAACTGCAGCGGCGGGCGCAGCGAAGCGGCGTCCCGGCGTGCTTCCAGCACGGGACGTTGTGCATCGACCTGTTGCAGGTCGGGGTGGTCAACGGCGACGCGGGCGATGGCCGCGTCCAGGCTCAACGGAACAGCAGACGCCGGTGCCTGCGCGTACACGCGCGGCACCAGCGCAAAGGCGGCTATCGCCGCCAGGCGCATCCACATGGGGAATCTCCAGATAGCAGTTGCAGACGTGGGAGCCGGCCAATGGGCCGGGACGTCAGGCGGCTATCGGGGGACGGAACAGGCTCTCGGTCGGCTGCGAGGCGCACTGCGGCACCTGCGCCAGCGGTGCGGACTGCACCGGCGGGAACGACAGCGACCACGCCGGCGCCAGGGTCGGCAGCACGCCGCCATGGCCGTGGCAGTCCACGCAGTGCACCAGGGCATGCAACAGCGCGTTGGCGGCATCCTCGGCATCGGGCGCCTTGGCCAGCGCCGCGTCGTCGTGTTCATGCACGTCGGCGCCGATATCGGCATGCGACAGCATGTGGATGTCGGTCAATGCCGAGGCCAGCGAGGTACCGAACACGCCAAAACCCACCAGCGCCAGCATCAGCAGGCGCAGCAGGAACAGGCGGCGGTGGCGCAGGGACTGCAGCATCGGCGCAGCCTACCGGTGGTGGGGGCCGTTACACAATCGCAGGGGGCAAAAGCTGCCCTCATCCGGCGCTGCGCGCCACCTTCTCCCGCACGCGGGAGAAGGGCTTGGGTACTGCAATTGCAGGTATTGCTCCAGCGGGCGACCACCCCCTCCCTTCTCCCGCAAGCGGGGGAAGGTGGCGCGCAGCGCCGGATGAGGGCGCCTTTGCTTCGGCCTTACTTGGCGTTCTTGCGTTGCTCAATATAGGCACGCACCTGCTGCTCCAGCACCGGCAGCGGCACCGAACCCAGGCGCAGGATGGTGTCGTGGAAGCCCTTGACGTCGAAGCGGCTGCCCAGCGCCTGCTCGGCCTCGGCACGCAGGCGCACGATGGTGATCTCGCCCAGCTTGTAGCTCAATGCCTGCGCCGGCCAGGAGATGTAGCGGTCGACCTCGGTGGTCACCTCATGCTCGCTCAGCGCGGTGTGGTCACGCAGGTAGGCGATGGCATGCTCGCGGGTCCAGCCGTAGTGATGCACGCCGGTGTCGATCACCAACCGGCAGGCACGCCACATCTCGTAGGTCAGCCGACCGAAGTCCTCGTACGGGGTCTGGTAGATGCCCATCTCCACGCCGAGCTTCTCGGTGTACAGGCCCCAGCCCTCGCCGTAGGCCGAGATGTAGTTGTTGCGGCGGAACTCCGGCAGGTCGGTCTGCTCGGCGGCCAATGCGCCCTGCAGCGCGTGGCCCGGGTCGGACTCATGCAGGGTCAACGCCGGCAGGTTGTACAGCGGGCGTGCCGGCAGGTTGTAGGTGTTGAGCCAGTAGGTGCCCATGCCGCCGCGGCCGGCGGTCCAGAACGGGGCGATGTCCGGCGGCACCGGCACGATGGTGAAGCGCGCGCGCGGCAGCGTCATGTAGCGGCCGATCACACCGTCCACGCGCTTGGAGATCCACGCCGCGCGCCACAGCAGTTCGTCCGGGGTCTTGGCGTAGAACTGCGGGTCGGTACGCAGGAACTGGAGGAAATCGGCGAAGCGGGTGTCCGGGCTTTTGCCGGTGAAGCCGACCTTGTCGATGATGGCGTTCATCTCGCCCTGGATGCGCTTCACCTCGGCCAGGCCCTGCGCATGGATCTCCTGCGGGCTCATGTCCAGCGTGGTGTACTCGCGGATCTGCTGGCGGTAGAACTCCTTGCCGCCGGGCATCTTCTCGGCGGCAAGGGTGGTGCGCGACTGCGGCACGTACTCTTCGCGGAAGAAGGTCAGCAGCTTGCCGAACGCCGGTACCACGCTGCCGCTGATGGCCTGCCGGGCATCGGCCTGCAGGCTGGCCTGCTCGGCGGCGGGGATGCTGGACGGCATCTTCTGCAACGGTTCGTACAGCGGCGACTGGGTCGGGTCCTTCAGCCCGGCCACGGTCGAGATCGACACGTCGCGGCCTTCGAGCACCGCGCGCGGCACGCTGAAGCCGCGCGCCAGGCCGGCGCGCATGTTGACCATCTGCTGGTCGAAGTAGCGCGGCACGTCGTTCAGGCGCGCGATGTAGGCACGGTACTCGGCAGCGGTCTTCATCTCGCGCCGGGCCATGAAGCTCAGGTTCGACCAGAACGAGGAGTCCGAGTTGAACGGCATCTCGTAGGTGCCCTGGCGCACTTCGTCGGCCAGGTTCTCCACCTGGTACCTGTAGATGGCGTAGTTGACCTGGTTCTCGGCCGAGAGCGTGGCCGGGTCGATGCCCTCCAGCTGCTTGAGTACCTCGTCCCACACCTTGAGCCGGGCCTGCTGGGCCTGCGCGCCGACATCGGGCAGGGTGGTGGCGTCGGCCGGGGCGTCACCGTCCTCGCTGGCCTCGCCGCCGCCGGTCTGCCGCCAGGCCCATTCCTTCTCGTAGATCGCCTGGAACCGGGCATCGGCCGCCTGCGTCGCCTGCGTCGCCTGCGTGGACGGCGCGGCAGGCTGGGCGGCAAGGGCAGGCACGGCGCTCAGGCCGAGGGCAAGCAGGAGGGCGGCGGTCAGCGGTGATTTCACGATCAGGATTCCCCGGATGAAGACAGTTCACCCCCGATCATCGCATTGAAGCCGCTGCCCGACCTAGACCGATTCAGGCGGCAAAAGCGCCGGAATCGCGCCGCCGTCAGTGCCCTGCCTTGTCCCGTTTCCAGCCGCGGTGCTTGATGTCCAGGCGCAGGCTGTACAGCGCGGTGAAGGCCGGGAACAGGTTCTGGATGACGCCGACCGCGTCCTGCTTGGCCGAGAACACGAAGTAGCTCAGCGTCATCAGGCTGCCCAGCACGCTCATGTACCAGAACAGGCGCGGGATCACCGGCTTGCCGGCGCGCCGCGAGGCGACGAACTGCACCAGCCAGCGCCCGCCGAACATCAACGCACCGGTCAGGCCGATGAGCTTCCACGGCGACATGTGCACGCCGGTCCACTCCAGCCAGACCAGCGGCTGGTTCATGAAGTCCATGCTCAGAGCTCCTCCACCGCCGTGCGTTTGGAGCGGGTGATCAGCCATGCCACGCCGCGCAGGTCACGGATGCCGACCATGGCACGGCCGAAGTTGTTGTACTTGGACACGCCCGCGGTGCGATGGCGGTGGTTGACCGGCACGCTCACGGTCTTCCAGCCGGCGCGCTGCATCAGCGCCGGCAGGTAGCGGTGCATGTGGTCGAAGTACGGCAGGTCGAGGAAGGCATCGCGGTCGAACAGCTTGATGCCGCAGCCGGTGTCGGGGGTGTCGTCGCGCAGCATGCGCGCGCGGATGGCATTGGCCCACTTGCTGGCCCAGCGCTTGGAGCCGCTGTCCTGGCGGTTGACCCGCCAGCCGGCGAACAGCTTGACCCCGCCCTCGGCGGTATCGCGCGCGGCCAGCAGCCTGGGGATGTCGGCCGGGTCGTTCTGGCCGTCGCCGTCGAGGGTGGCGATCCACGGCGCGCGCGCCGCCTTGACCCCGGTCCGCACCGCGGTGCTCTGGCCGCTCTGCTGCACGTGGTGCAGCACCCGCAGCTCGGGGTTGGTGGCCTTCAGCGCCTGCAGCACCTGCAGGCTGTCGTCCCTGGAGTTGTCGTCCACGTAGACGATCTCGAAGGGCACCTTGCCGCGCAGTGCGGCGGTGATTTCGTTGACCAGCGGGGCGACGTTGTCGCGCTCGTTGAAGACGGGGACGACCACCGAGAGGGCAGGCTGGTTCATGACGCGATCCGTTGGCAATGCGTATTCAGGAAGACCGCGCATTTTCCCGCTTCCGTATTAGCGGGAGATGAAATCAGGCGCGCGGTCCGAAGTAGGTGCGGCACCACTCCACCACCGGTGGCAGGCCCACTTCAATCGGGGTGGCCGGCTCGTAGCCGAAGGCCGCCCTGGCCCGCGCGGTATCGGCCATGGTCTGGACCATGTCGCCGGGCTGCATGGGCTTGTAGACCTTGTTGGCCGGCCGGCCGGCGGCCGAGGCGATCACGTCGATGAAGTGCTCCAGCTCCACCGGTGTGTGGTTGCCGAGGTTGAACACCTGATGCGGCGTGGCCTCGGCACTGGGATGCGACAGCGCCCCGAGGATACCGGTGACGATGTCGGAAACATGTGTGAAGTCGCGGCGCATGTGGCCCTCATTGAACACCTCGATGCTGCGCCCGGCCAGCACCGCGCGCGAGAACAGCAACGGCGCCATGTCCGGCCGGCCCCACGGGCCATACACGGTGAAGAAGCGCAGCCCGGTGGCGCGCAGGCCATACAGCTGGGCGTAGGTGTAGGCCATCAGCTCGTTGGCGGCCTTGGTGGCGGCGTACAGCGAGCGCGGCTGGTCCACGCGCTGGTCCTCGGAGAACGGCGGCGTGGCCGAATCGCCATAGACCGAGCTGCTGGAGGCGTACACCAGGTGCTGCACGCCGCGGTGGCGGCACAGCTCCAGCAGGTTGACGAAGCCGACCAGGTTGCTCTGCACGTAGGCGTGCGGGTTTTCCAGCGAATACCGCACGCCGGCCTGCGCGGCCAGGTGGATCACCCGGGTCGGCTGCACTTCATCGAACAATGCGGCCAGGCCGTCGCGGTCGGTGATGTCCAGCGCGCGGATGTCCACCTGCGGGCACAGCGCGGCCACCCTGTCCCGCTTGATCTGCGGGTCGTAGTAGTCGTTGTAGTTGTCCAGCCCCACCACCCGCTCGCCACGGGCGGACAGCGCCTGGCAGGTGTAGGCACCAATGAAGCCGGCCGCGCCGGTCACGAGAAGGGTCATCAGAACTATCCAGACGTAATGACGGCATTTTCGCCGCCAACGATACAGATTTCACCGGTCTGCCCTGTCCGGGGAGCATCACGCCGTGCCGCGCTGTCATCGGCCCGGTCCCACGCGGGGGCCGGCGGTCACCTCACCACAGGGTCAGCGGTGCTTCCCTGGCCAGGGTTTCCTTGCGTTCCTTGCTGTAGGCCCACCAGGGCTGCGGGGAATCCCCCGCCATGAAGCGCACGATGGACAGGAACACATCGATCACGCAGGGGTCGTGCACCACGCCGGTCTTCAGGCACAGCTGGGCATACATGTCGTAGGGATCACGCCCGCGCAGGTGCGCCGGGACACGGATTCCAATCAGACGGAGATCTTTCTCACAGGCCGGCCCGACATTCGGCAGGTCGGTCAGACGCAACAGATGATTGCGGTCGACCTTGGTGGGGTTCATTGCCTTGCGTTCACCTCAGGGGGATGAAGGGTGGCCGTCAGCCCTGCTGACGGCGACGCAACCGCTCGAGCACGCCTTCCAGCGTGTCCAGGTCGGTGTAATGGATGACCAGCTTGCCCTTGCCACCACGGCCGTGGGCGATCGCCACCTTGGTGCCCAGCGATTCGGACAGCTCGGTTTCCAGCGAGGCGATGTCGGCCTGCGGCGCGGTCGGCGACGGCTTGGCCTTGCGTGCGCCCGGCACCTTGCCGGCGGCGAACTGCTGGGCGCGGTGCTCGACCTCGCGCACCGACCAGCCCTGCTCGGCGGCTTCCTCGGCCAGCTTGGTGGCCAGTTCCGGCGCCAGCGTGAGCAGCGCGCGGGCATGGCCCATTTCCAGGCGACGGGTTTCCAGCAGCACGCGCACGCCGATGGGCAGGTCGATCAGGCGCAGCAGGTTGGACACCGAGGCGCGCGAGCGGCCGACGGCCTGCGCGGCTTCGGCGTGGGTCAGCGAGAACTCGCTGACCAACCGGGCCAGCGCCTCGGCCTCTTCCAGAGGGTTGAGGTCTTCGCGCTGGATGTTCTCGATCAGCGCCATCGCGATGACGGTGCGGTCTTCCAGCTCGCGCACCACCACCGGCACATCGTCCAGCCCGGCCAGGCGCGAGGCGCGCCAACGGCGTTCACCGGCGATGATTTCGTACTTGCCGCCCTCAATCTGGCGCACCAGGATGGGCTGGATGATGCCCTGCGCCTTGATCGACTCGGACAGCTCGGCCAGCTTGCCTTCGTCCATGTCGCGGCGCGGCTGGTACTTGCCCGGCTGCAGCTGGTCGATGGGCAGCTTGCGCAGCACCTCGCCCGGTTGCGGTTCGGCCACCGCGGCCACGGTCACCGGGGTGACGGCGCCCTTCGGGCCCAGCAGGGCATCCAGTCCACGGCCGAGGCCACGTTTCTTGGCACCGGCCATCAGACGGTCTCCACGGCCGGGGCGGCCTGCTTGCGTTCGTTGTTGCGACGGATGATCTCACCGGCCAGGCCCAGGTAGGCCACCCCGCCACGCGAGCTGCGGTCGTAGCCGACGATGCTCTGGCCATGGCTGGGCGCCTCGGCCAGGCGCACGTTGCGCGGCACGATGGTGCGGAACACGCGGTCGCCGAAGTACTCGGTGAGCTGCGCGGACACCGCGTTGGCCAGGTTGTTGCGCACGTCGAACATGGTGCGCAGCACGCCCTCGATTTCCAGTGCCGGGTTCAGGTTGACCTTGAGCGCATCGATGGTCTGCACCAGCGCGCTGAGGCCTTCCAGGGCGTAGTACTCGCACTGCATCGGCACGATCACCGAGTCGGCGGCGGCCAAGGCGTTGAGGGTCAGCAGCGACAGCGCCGGCGGGCAATCGATCAGGATGAAGTCGTATTCATCGCGGATCGGCGCCAGCGCGCGCTTGAGCCGCTGCTCGCGCTCGCCCTGCTCCATCAGCTGGATCTCGGCGGCGGTCAGGTCGATGTTGCCGGGCAGCAGGTCATAGCCCTCGGCGGTCTGCACGCGCACTTCGACGGCGCTGTTCTCGCCGAGCAGGAGGTCGCAGGTGGAAGCTGCGACTTCACGCTTGTCCACGCCACTGCCCATGGTCGCGTTGCCCTGCGAATCCAGGTCGACCAGCAGCACACGCTTGGGTGCGGCGGCAAGGGAAGCAGCCAGATTGACGGCCGTGGTGGTCTTGCCGACGCCGCCTTTCTGGTTGGCGATGGCGATGATGCGAGCCATGCAGGAGAGCCTCGTGGGCGGGGTTGGACTGGTCATTATGGGGGTAGCGGCGCGCAGGCGGAAATCGGCGTGCCTTTCGGGGGCAATGGCTGCCCCTCCCCGGCCTCCCCTTGCCGGCGGCAACGGGAGGGGGGACGTCATGGATGACGGCGGGGCACCCTGCCGGACAGGGTCCGGGCAGCGGCCGGTCGTGGCCTACTTCCGCTCGGCCACGACCAGGTGGCGGTCGCCGACCAGGCCGGGGACCTGCAGCGGGCGCACTTCCAGTACCTGCCAGTCGGCCGGCAGCTGGGCGATCTCCTCGTGCGGGTAGACGCCCTTCATGGCCAGCAGCTGGCCGCCGGGGCGCAACAGGTGACCGCCGACCTCGACGATGCCGGCCAGGGTGTCCATGGCGCGGGCGGTGAGGTTGTCGTAGGCACCGGGCTCATCCAGCGCCTCGGCCCGCGACTCGGCGACGCGGGCGTTCTTCAGGCCCAGCTGGCGCACGGCCTCGCGCAGGAAGCGGGCCTTCTTGCCATTGCTCTCGACCAGGGTGACCTGCAGCTGCGGATGGGTGATGGCCAGCGGGATGCCGGGCAGCCCGGGGCCGGTGCCGAGGTCGGCCAGGGTGCCGGCGGTGACGTGGCTGGCCATGGCCAGCGAGTCGAGCAGGTGGCGGGTGACCATTTCGCGCGGATCGCGGATGGCGGTGAGGTTGTAGGTACGGTTCCAGCGCACCAGCAGGGCCAGGTAGGCCAGCAGCGGGGTGGCGAGCGCGGCGTCCAGGCCCATGGCCTGCAGGCCCTGCTGCAGGTCGGTGCTGACGTCGGGCGGGAGGGAGGTGTCGTTCATGGCGGGGATTATCGCAGGAGCGGGGGGAGGCTTTGGCTTTGGCTTTGGCTTTGGCTTTGGCTTTTGGCTTTTGGCTTTTGGCTTTTGGTTTTTGGCTTTGGCGCTGCTTCTGCCCCCTCCCTTGCGCCGAAGGCGTAGGGGAGGGTGGGGGAGGGGTCGCTCTGGCTCTGGCTTTGCCTACTGAAAGGACCGGGACGGTATCGGTCGGGGCAAATGCAACAACAACAGCAACAGCTACCCCTCCCCCGCCCTCCCCTACGCCTTTGGCGCAAGGGAGGGGGCTTGGAGCAGAAGCATAAGAAAGGCCGCTGTCGCGGCCTTTCTTCGTTTCGCTCATCACAGTCGATATCACCACAACCATCACAGCGGATACCACGCCAGCGCCGCGCGGAAATCGGCCGTGGCCTGCCACTCGTGCAGGTGCCAGCGGCCGGCCTCGCCCAGGCCCGGGTCGCACCACACCAGCCGCAACGCCCCCGCCGCGTCCGGCGCGAACTGCAGCTTCTCCAGCCCGAACGAGATGCCGTGCCCGTGCGCCTTCAACAAGGCTTCCTTGGCGCACCACACCCGGAAGAACCACTGCTGGCATGCCGCGTCGTCCAGCCCGTCCAGCCACTGGATCTCCTGTGGGTGGAAGAAACGCCGGATCACCTCGCGCATCTGCCGGCGCGGCCGCTGCTGTTCCAGGTCCACCCCCAGGCGTGCGCCCTGCCCCAGCGCCACCAGCAGATGCGGGCCGCTGTGGCTCCAGCCGGTGCCGTAGTGGGCCAGCTCCCCGATCAACCACGGGCGATTGCGCTCATCCCGCGTCAACGGCAGGTCCTGCGGGGTGCTGCCCAGCACATCGGCCAGCAGCACGCGTGCCTGCGGCTCGCCGCGCGTGCCCGGGACATGCGGCAGCAGCCAGAGCCGCACCGGGTCGAAATCCCAACGTTCCACGTAACCCCTCATGCTGAACAGACCACCGCCGCTTCAACAGGACGTTCACCGCGGTGCGCGTTGACTGTCCGCACCGCACCGTCCCCGGGTGCATTCACGCTGGGAGATACACGCATGGGCATCATCGTCTGGCTGGTCATCGGTGGCATCGTCGGCTGGCTTGCCAGCCTCATCATGCGCCGTGATGCACAGCAGGGCATCATCCTGAACATCGTGGTCGGCATCATCGGCGCCATGATCGCCGGCTTCCTGTTTGGCGGTGGCAGCATCAATGCCGCCATCACCCTGCGCTCGTTCGTGCTGTCGCTGCTGGGCGCGGTGATCCTGCTGGCCATCGTCAACCTGTTCACGCGCAAGAGCATCCGCTGAAACGCAGCATGGCGCCATTCGACCGGGCCCGGCCAGCAATGGCCGGGCCTTGCCGTTTCAACCCTGCGCCAACTGCACCCAGGCCGGGGCATGGTCGCTGGGGCGGTCCCAGGTGCGGGGCTCGCGGTCGATGCCCGAGGCCTGCGCGCGCGGCTTGAGCGCGTCGGAGACAAGGGTCAGGTCGATGCGCAGGCCCAGGTTGCGGCGGAACCCGGCGGCGCGGTAATCCCACCAGCTGAAGATGCCGCCTTCGTCGTTGTGCAGGCGGAAGCCGTCGTGCAGACCCAGCTCCAGGATCTTGCGCAGGCCCGCACGCTCGGCGGTGGAAGTCAGGATGTGGTTCTCGTTCCACACCATCGGGTCGGGCACGTCGCGCTCGTCCGGGGCGATGTTGAAATCGCCCAGCACCACCAGCTGCGGGTGCTTGTGCAGCTCGTCGGCGATCCAGCCACGCACCGCCTCCAGCCAGCGCAGCTTGTACTCATATTTGTCCGTGCCCACGTCCTGGCCGTTGACCACGTACAGGTTGATGATGCGCACGCCGTTGACGGTGCCGGCGATCACCCGCTTCTGCTCGTCCTCGAAGCCGGGGATGCCGATCTGCACGTCCTCGATCGGGTGCCGCGACAGCAGCGCCACGCCGTTATAGGTCTTCTGCCCGGCGAACACGTTGCGGTAGCCCAGTTCGAGCAGGCGCGTGTCCGGGAATTTGTGGTCCTCCAGCTTGGTTTCCTGGATGCCGACCACATCGGGGGCAAAGTCGGCCAGCCACTGTTCCAGGTGCGGCAGGCGGACGTTGAGGGAGTTGACGTTCCAGCTGGCGATTTTCATTGTTTGCGCAACCCACTGAATTTCTTAAATTTTATCATCATTTCTTGCAGTATCCCCATTGAAATCTCTCAGACTCCCGGTTCACTGACCCCTGCGATCGGACTCTTTTTCAGCTCCAACACCTCTTTCAGCATATGCTGAAATGCTCAAATTTACTGAAATCACGTTGACTTTTTCACCAATATTGATAATTTCAGCAAATGCTGAAACATATAGAATCAGTGAAAGTAGTCGAAACACGAGCCGCTGAAGCGCTGCAAAGCGTGCTTGGGCAGGTGCCCGCCATCACGCGGCTGAGGGTCGAACCTCAACTTCACGCCCCCGATGGGGGAGCCGATATCCTGGTGCGCCTCAAAGCAGGCGGCCAGGACCGACTGCTGGTTTGTGAAGTGAAGTCCAGTGGGCAGCCACGGTATGTGCGGGCAGCGCTTTTTCGGCTGAAGCACTACGTGGAACGAAACGCGGAAGGTGCCATTCCGGTCTTCATCGCCCCCTACTTGTCGCCAAATGCGCAAGCCATGTGCCGCGAAGAAGGCGTGGGATTCATCGACCTGGAGGGCAATGCCTACTTGTCCTTCGATGGCATCTATATCGAACGCCAAGTCGCCACCAAGCCAGACAGCGAGCGCCGCGAACTCAAGTCGCTGTTCACTCCGAAGTCGGCACAGGTATTGCGCGTCCTGCTCCGCGACCCAAGCCGGACATGGCGAGTGATCGAGCTTGCCGACGCCAGTGCCGTCAGCGTGGGTCATGTCAGCAACGTGCGCAGCAATCTGCTGGACCGGGAGTGGGCCGAAGTCGTGGATGAAGGGCTACTTCTCTCCAAGCCCGATGCCCTGCTTGACGAATGGGCGGCGGGTTACCGCTCGCCCGTCGGAAAGCGCCTGAGCTTCTATACAACGATTCACGGTAGCGCATTGGATGAAGCAACCAGAAAGGTGCTGCGCGCGGGTAGCGATGACAACGGGCAAGCCGTGCTTGCCTCCTACTCTGCTGCACAATGGTTGGCGCCCTATGCGCGCACCGGCACCCACTATTTCTACGCGGATGCACAGGGCCTTGAGCGGCTACACGCGGCCCTTGGACTGTCCGCAGTCGGGAAAGGTCAGAACGTTGTAGTGACGATACCCAAGGATGATGGCCTGTTCCTCGATGCAATCGAACCGACACCAGGCGTGGTCTGCACCAGCCCGGTACAGACCTACCTGGACCTGATCGTGTCCGGCGAACGCGGCATGGAAGCCGCTGACCATCTACGCAAGGAAATGCTGACGTGGCAGAGAATCTGATCCCACAGGAACCGCAATCCGCCACCGACTACGACGACCGCACGACAGCCGCGGTCAAGACTGTTTTGGTCGAGATCGGACAGATCCTCGGCAGCTTCAAAGGAAAGTTCGCCGTGATCGGCGGCGCCGTGCCGTGGTTACTGCTGGCAAATGCGGACATGCCCCACGTCGGTACGCTCGACCTGGACCTTGGCCTCGATGCCGAAGCCCTTGGTGACGGCGAGTACGCGACGCTGGTCGAGTCGCTTATGGGACATGGCTACCAGCAACGTGATGGGCTTCGCCGATTCCAACTGGTGCGGCAGGTACCCGCCACAGATGGCGGTGGACCGATTGATGTCATCGTCGATTTCCTGATGCCGCGTGATGCCGACATCGCAAGGAACAAACCACCGCTGATCGACAACTTCGCCGTCCAGCGAGCAGACGGGGCGGACCTGGCGAACCACTTCTACGAGATGGTGGCGGTTACAGGCTCCATGCCAACCGGCGGCACCAACCGCGTGGAGATCGCGGTATGTTCGATTCCCGCATTGCTGGCGATGAAGGGCTATGCCATCGAAGGCCGTCACAAGCAGAAGGACGCTTATGACATCTACTACTGCATCCGTAACTATCCCGGTGGCATCGACGCCTTGGCGGAAGCCTGCCGGCCGGTGCTGGACCGAGACAGTGGTATTACGGGATACCGCATGATCGCCGGGAAGTTCGACACTCTGGAAAGCTATGGGCCCACCAGTGTCCGCTTGTTTGTCGAAGAAACGGCTGTGTTGGGAGATCGTACCCCGGAACAATGGCAGCAGGATGCATTCGGCCAAGTGGACGCATGGTTGCGAGCGCTGGGCTTGAAAGCCTGACGCGTTAACGGCACCGGGAGCGATCCACTGCTCTCGCTTGATGAGCCGAATAGCCTGGCTATTCTGCTCATCAACCCAGCCAAGTCTGGTCGTCGCGCAAGGATATGATGAGGCCACCGATGCATCATCCCGAGCTTCATCGCCGCCTAATTGTCGTTCAACCCATTCGGAGAGCGGGTCTGCAGCCGCTCTTTCCAGGTGCTCTCAATCTGCACAACGTCTTCAACCTGCATATCCGGCGACAAGCGCTGCAGGATGCTGAACACAAACCCCTGTGGATCTCGTCCCCGCAGCAGACGGTTGCCACCGTCGCCGCTGGCAGCATAGTTCTGCCAGCGCCCCAGCAAGTTCTCTGCGCCACTGGCCGACCCCACGTACCCCAATCGCGACGTCCGGTCGAAGATGTAATAGATGCCGCGCCATTGCGCCAACGCCTGCCGCCAGCTGGTCGGCAGCAGATTCAACTGACTCCACTCAAAGGTCAGTGTCTGCCAATCCGGCATCGCCTTCACCAGCAGGCTCTCGTCATGGATGGCGCGGACCGGCAGCCGATTGCGCGCGGCCCAACGCCACCATGAGCGCTCGATGCCCGTCCAATCGATCACCAGCTTCCCTTTCCAATCGGACAGATGCGTTGTCGGCTGCAAATCGAACCAGAAAGAATCGCGCTTATCCTTGGGGCCGCTGATCCCCATTACGCGCAACTCCGCGTTACCAGGTAGAGCCCAGAATCGATCAACGGATACAACCTCATAACTGGCCACTTCATACACACCCACGAACACCGCACGTCCTGCCTCATGCCCGATGAAGGACACCAGATGGCGCGCCTTGGATAGCGCTTTCTCCACCACTTCACTGTGATTGCACTGAAACGCGTTATAGACGGCAGGCCGCTCGGCCGCCAACCATGGCAGCACGGCCCGCAAGTCCTTCTCGGCCGGGCGGTGGCGCATCACCATCACCGTCGTCGGGTCGAGTCCGGACCTGGTGAGCAAGTCATTGAGTTCGATCATCGTCGGCGATGGCCGCAAGTATTGGACTCCATCATTCCAGACCCTGCTTTTCCACAGCCTCGTTCTGCCTTGTGATTTGTGCTTCGGTGTTTCGAACCTTTTGATATACCGCCCGCATCAGGTGGCTTGCGGCAATGCTTCTGAAGGCTTCGTCATTCATCAGCCGGACAAAAATTTCCTCGTTGCCTTCCATGCGCTCGATGAAGAGATTCTCAAGCTGCTTATTAAAAACGGGTTCGAAGTTCTCAATGCTGTTAGCCAATACCGCCTGACGTAGTTGTTCATTGGCCACTGCGGTTTCACGAACTTGATCGAAGAAGAGCTGATCTGCTGGCATGAACTCTGTGCCGAAACGCTCATTGAGCTTGCCAACCAAGGTCGAAAGCTGCACATCTTCGTCGGCCTGCCCGGTGCCAACGTCAGTTGGACCATAGAGTGCCTCCGGCTCGCCGACCATAAGATCAATTGCGCCTTCACTAATTTTCTGCAGGCGGTAGTACTTGAGTTCAACTTCATCGTCAACCTGCACAATCCGGTTATCCGTCGTGCGTGGCAACTTGGTCAGCAGGAAA
This sequence comes from Stenotrophomonas sp. LARHCG68, assembly GCF_052871705.1. NCBI lineage: Bacteria > Pseudomonadati > Pseudomonadota > Gammaproteobacteria > Lysobacterales > Lysobacteraceae > Stenotrophomonas > Stenotrophomonas sp. LARHCG68. The sequence goes on from NZ_JBIXJV010000002.1 coordinate 583,806, forward strand.
CGGGCGTACGTATACAACTTCTCATGGTCGGAGTCTTGGTAAGGCACGATCTGAGAAACAAAGCCATACAGATTGCGAAAGCCCACCAACTGGCTCTTGAACAAGTTCTGGTCCTCTTCCCCAAGCTTTTTGAATCGATCAATCGCCAGATCAAGCAGGCCATTCAATTTCTTGTGCTCGCCGCCCGTGGGGTTCAGGCGATTGCGGAACCAGATTTCACACCAAGCACTAACCTCGGCTTCGGCATAAATTTTCCAGTTGGCAAGCGTGTGAGCCAGAGTGTTGAGCTGTTGTGGATCGGTATCGTCGCCCTTGTCTGTCGCTTCGTAATAGGGCCTGAAGGCGGTGTAAATGTCCGCAGGCTCGTTGACAAAATCGAGTACAAAGGTGTCCGTCTTGCCTCGTGTCGTTCGATTCAGGCGCGAGAGTGTCTGTACCGCCTGGATGCCGGACAAGCGCTTGTCGACGTACATGCTGTGCAACAGCGGCTGGTCAAAGCCCGTCTGATACTTCTCGGCCACCAGCAAGACTTGGTATTCCTCGGCGTTGAACTTCTCCGGCAACTCGGATTCCTTGATGCCGTTGTTCATGCTGACTTCGGTGAATTTTTCATCGGCGAACTCCTTGAGCGTGATTTCTCCGGAGAACGCCACCAGCGATTTCACGTCGGTGTAGCCCTTGTCCTTGATGTACTTGTCGAACCCCAGCTTGTAGCGCACAGCGTGCTCACGCGAGCCGGTCACCACCATCGCTTTGGCTCGGCCGCCAATCTTGTGGCGGGTATGGGTGCGAAAGTGCTCCACGATCACTTCGACTTTCTGTGCGATCTCGTAGTCGTGAAACTCGACGAACCGCGCCAGTGCACGGGCGGCCTTGCGGCGCGGCACCTCTGGATCAGCCTCCACCTTCTGGATCAGCTTGTAGTAGCGCTTGTAGCAGGTGTAGTGGGCCAGCACGTCGTGAATGAAGCCTTCCTCGATGGCCTGCCGCATGCTGTAGTGGTGGAAAGGCGCTTTGCCGTTTGGACCAGGTTCATTGAAAACAGCCAGTGTCTTGAACTTGGGCGTAGCGGTGAAAGCAAAGAAACTCAAGTTGGGTTGTTTGGCGCGCTTGAGCTGTTCGCGCAGCAACTCCTTTTTCGCCTCTTCGCTCAAGGCATCGTCATCCATGTCCAGCAACTGCTCGGCAATCGCGGATTCAATGCCGTCCTTGTTCAGGATCTTGCGCAACTCCATTGCGGTTTCACCGCTTTGCGAGCTGTGCGCCTCGTCCACGATCACCGCGAAGCGCTTGCCAGCTGTCGAGATGGCCACCCCTTTGCCGTTAGCCTCCATCGTGCGAATGGCCTGGGTGATGAACGGGAACTTCTGGATAGTGGAAATGATGATCGGCACGCCATCGGCCAGCGCCTTGGCCAACTGCTGTGTGTTTTCGTCGATCTTTTGCACCACACCCAGCTTGTGCTCAAACTGGAAGATGGTGTCCTGCAACTGTTGATCAAGCACGCGCCGGTCGGTGATCACCACCACCGAATGAAAGATCTTCTCGTTCTTGGCATCGTGCAGGCTGGAGAGGCGGTGCGCCAGCCACGCAATCGAGTTCGATTTGCCTGAACCTGCGGAATGCTGGATCAAGTAGTTGTGCCCCGAACCATGCGCCTGAGCGTGGTCGGTTAGTGCCCGTACCACATCCAGCTGGTGGTAGCGCGGGAAGATCATCGACTCTTTGCGGTGGCGCTTGATGCCCTTTTCTGTGACGACCGTCTTTTCCTCGACATCTAAATGGATGAAACGAGCGAGTATGTCCATCAGGCTGTCACGGGCAAGCACCTTGTGCCACAGGTAGGTGGTGCGCACATCACCCGCTGCAGGCGGGTTGCCCGCGCCGTGGTCATGCCCCAGATTGAAGGGCAGGAAGAACGTGTCCTTACCCTCAAGCTTGGTGGTCATGAACACCAGCTCAGTATCCACGGCGAAATGCACCAGGCACCGCTGCTTGAAGGCAAACAGTAATTCCTTGGGGTCGCGCTCAAAGCGATACTGGTACTTCGCGTTCTCCACGTTCCATCGCGTGGCGGACATCGGGTTCTTCAGCTCCAGCGTGGCCACGGGCAAGCCATTCACCGCCAACACCACATCGGGGATGGCCCCGCTCTTGGTGTTGACCTGCCGCACGATGGTCAAGCGGTTGTCCTCAAAGCGCTCGGTGCTCGCGGGGTCCAGCCCGGTGTTGGGTGCAAAGTAGGCCAGCCGCACCGTCTTGCCCACGCACTTAAAACCCTCGCGCAAGACCGACAGGGCGCCTTTGGCGGCAAGCTCCTTCACCAAGCTGTCCAGCAGCATTGCGGGCGCTTTGGCGGCGTCCAGCTGGGTCAGGCGCGTCCATATCTTGGGCTGCGTCCTTTGCACAAAGGCAACGACATCTGCCGGAAACAGCGCCGCTTCCGGGTCGTAGGTGTTGGGATCACCTTTTTCGTAGCCACCACTGTAGATCAGTGCGTGCTCGATGTCGTTTTCAAAGTCGACTTCTTTGTGCATCTTTCTCTCCCTTTAAATGCGTCAGCTTCGGCCTGCTAGCGAATCACCTCAATATTGCTATTGTCCAAATCCGCCAGCGCCATGCTATTGAGATCGGCATAGCGGTAATGGCGTATCGTGTGATCGCGCTGCAGGTACTTTCCATCTGCGTCCAAATACGGCGTCGGGTCGGGATGGTTGCTCAGCACATACTTGGTCGCGTGAATGACGCTACGCTTGGTTGTGTACGCATTGATGGTGGCATGCAGCGCCTTGAGCCAATCCACACTGGCTTTCAACTGATCTGGTACGTCGTGCGGAATGCTCTCCGACTTGAACTCAAGGCAGTACACATACAGCTTGCCTTTGCGCAAGTTGAACACCACAAAGTCACAGCGCTTTGACCAGGGCTTGGCGGTATCGTCCAGAAAGTGAAACAGCGGCGATGATGAGCCATTCTTCTTGGTGTCCAGCTTGATCACCAAGGTCTCGCCGGTGGTCTGCAAGCTCACCTTGTACTCAATGGGCTTGGTACCACTTTGGCCGAACACCTTTTCCTTCAGCACCACCTCACTGCTACCAGCCTGCGGTTCGCCGTAGTGATTGGTATTCAGGTAGGACTTCAGGCAGTTGAAGTAGCCCTGCGCATTCAACGCCATTTGGATCTGCCTCCATTCATAAGGCAGTTCCTTCGGCGGTCTGTGGAATCGGAGAGCCACGCACGTCGATTTTTCCGGTCACGGCGTTGGTGATGACAGCAGATCTGTACTCAACTACCCGTTCAATAACAGAAAGTACTTTTTCGCTTTGCCGATCAATAGCCTCCACCTTGGCAGCCAAGGTCAAAACTATTGCTACTTGCTCTTGAACAGGCGGAAACGCGAACAGCAATCCACCAACCTGAGTGAAGTTAAGCCCCTCTCGGGAAGTACCATTCTCAAGCGACGATATTTGATCTTTCGCTTGGCGAGAGCACAGCAACAAGTGAAGGTACTCTGAAGTTACCAAATCCCGAACTGGCCTCAGAATACAAACATGCTGATTTACATTCGCCTGTGGAAATGGTGTTGGAACAATGCTCGTTCGACCAATTGATGCGCCGGTAATGTTAAGCAGAACATCCCCTGCGAGAACCCTACTTGCCGCCTGTGCCGAATCGGCCTCATCGGTGATGTAGGCTACGTCTTCGAGTCGCAGCCCTTTGTCATGAACATTTTGGCTTCGCAGGATCATGACTCCCTCCTGCACATACACCTCTGAACCACCTTTCGGGGTTTTCCCGCTACCAATGTAGGAAACAGTAAATTTGGTTCTTTTGGCCTCCCAATGAGCAGGAATCTTCCCAAGCCACGCTACCCCCGAATCCTTCATCGCAACGGATGAATCAAGTCCCTTTGTGACAGCATGGCTGATCAGCGCCGTGCGCTTTTCGGCCAGCTTGTCGAGCAGCGATTTTTTCTTCGTGATCAGTGCATCGATTTGCGCAGTTTTGAAGTCAAGAAAACGGGCGATGGCTTGTTGCTCATCTAGAGGGGGATAGGTAATTGACTCGTTGAGATAGGCTTGACTATCCAGATTCTGAATGCCCGTCGTTTGCTTAATTGACCTGAAGTTGACCCGTCCTGAGTAGAGGTGTGAATGCAGGTAGGTCAGGAATCGAGAGTTAATTCCATCACTTGCGACCATTCTTGCAATGAAATTTGAGGTCACAGCGGGAAAATTCTGATTGAATTCAACGACAGCACCAACGAGTTGCTGCTCGCCTCCTCCGGATTTCTCTAGAAGCAAATCACCTTTGTTTAGCAAGCGGTTGCGACGGTCTTTTTCGGCGATGCTACGCATCGTCAGTTTTTCCGTGGACACACGCAAAGACTGGCGATCAAAGTCCGCAACACGGATACAGACCAGATCGTCGTCGCCATCAGGCTCAGCCCCCCAGACACCGTTTTGGCAGGACGAGATAGACCATTTGGCACGGTCAATTCCCCAATGTGAGGGGATCTCAGGAAACCAATCGCACCCAGTAGTTTTGTATGTCGGATAGGCAGGGTATTGCTTCATCACACCACCTCGCTCAGCATGGCCACGATGTCTTTTTCGAGTTGGCTGATTTCGCCTGCAATTACATCCAGCGGACGCGGGGGCTGGTAGACGTAGAAGTGCCGGGTCAGCGGGATTTCGTAGCCCACCTTGGTCTTGCTGTGGTCGATCCAGGCATCGGGCACGTGCGGCAGTACTTCAGCCTTGAGGTAGTCCTCGCAGTGGTCTTTCACGAGCGCCAACAGCTGGTCGTGGCCGGTTTCGTTGTCGTAGCCCAGTGGCAGCGGCAGTGCAACGTCCTCCGGCAGGGCCACGATTTCGGTATCGCGCAGATCGGCATCAGGTTCCGGGTTGCCCTTAGAGTCCAGACAGATGTCTGCCTTGGGGTCGCGCTCCGAGAGCGCCGCCAAAATCGCTTTCTTCACTGGCGCAGAAACCTTGTTGGGTAGCCTTTTCAGGGCGGCTTCGAGCACGGCTTCGAAAGCGGGACGATTGCGGTACAGCGTTTCAATATCCATGCCTTGCAGGGCGGCCTTGATGGCTGCCTGTGTTTCTTGGCCTACCGCGACTTCCGCGCGATAGGCGGCATCGTCCTTACGCTTCTTGCTGCTCGCCAGATTGGCGAAAGCGCTCTGCCCATCCAGCTTGGCGATCCGGTCCGCGCTGGCTTGGAAGTTCAGCCGCAGCGGGCGCTCAACGGTGATCTTCAAGAAGCCAAATTCGCGGTTCTCGAAGAGCTTGCTGCAAACCCGGCGTTTGGGTTTCCCGTCCACCAGCACCTCACTTTCCGCATCGTGGTCGTGCTCGGCGTACAGGCGCACCAGCTCTCTGATGTGGTCGTCCGAGAGCTCGTTGCGCTTGTTGCCCAAGCTCTTGTCCATCTTCTTGAAATGACGGGTGCCGTCGATCAACTGCACCAGGCCTTGGCGATGAGTGGGCTTCTTATTGGTAACGATCCAGACATAGGTGTAGATGCCCGTGTTGTAGAACATCTGGTCAGGCAGGGCGACGATGGCGTCCAGCATGTCGCGCTCAATGATCCAGCGGCGGATGTTGGACTCACCCGATCCGGCGTCACCCGTGAACAGGGGCGAGCCATTGAAAACGATGGCGATCTTGGAGCCGTCACCACCGACGTTCTTGCCATCGACCAGCTTGGGCGGCTGGTGCATCTTCGATATCATGTGCTGCAGGAAGAGCAGCGAGCCATCGTTGATGCGTGGCAGGCCCGCGCCGAAGCGGCCGGAAAAGCCTTGGTCTTCGTACTCCTCCCGCACGAAGTCTTCTTCCGGCTTCCACTCCACCCCAAAGGGCGGGTTGGCCAGCATGTAGTGGAATTTCTTGTCCGGGTGGCCGTCTTGCGGCACAAAGCCATTGGTCTTGTTCTTGGCGTCCTTTATGCCCAAGGTGTCGCCATAGATCAGGTTGTTGATCGGCTCATCCTTGATCAAAAGGTCGGAGCAACAGATGGCGTAAGACTCTGGATTGTACTCTTGCCCAAACAATTCGATATTGGCTTGAGGGTTCTTTGCCATTGCAGCTTTCTCCGACTCAGAAAGCATGCCACCGGTACCCGCCGTCGGGTCATATACACTGCGGTAAATGCCCGGCTCGAAGATGCCGTCTTCTCCCGTAAAAACCAATTCGACCATTAAACGGATGACTTCACGTGGGGTGAAATGATCGCCGGCCTCTTCGTTCGCCTGCTCGTTGAACTTGCGCACCAGCTCTTCGAACAGGTAGCCCATCTGTAAATTACTGATGGCTTTGGGTGAGAGGTTGATGTCTGCGGAGCAGAACTCCTGAATGATCAGATACAGTCGATTTGCCTCGTCCAACTTGGCGATCTCGGTTTCAAATTCGAACTTATCGAAAATGTCGAGAGCACGTGGCGAGAAACCCTGGATGTAGGAAATCAAGTTGCCAGCGATGTTGGGCGCGTCGCCCAACAGCTTCTCAAACGTGAAGCCGCTGGTGTTGAATAGTTCCTGCTTGCGGTCGGTAGCGGCAATGCGGGACAACGCTTTGTCTAGCGCGGGGCCTTTGATTCCTTTGTCTTCCAGGCGTTTCTTTTCGTCTAGCACCTTTTGCTTGTTTTCTGCCAGAACCAGATCGAAGCGACGCAACACAATTAGCGGCAGCATCACGCGGCGGTATTGCGGAGGACGGTAAGGACCACGTAATTTGTTGGCGATATTCCAGATGAAACCAACCAAATTCTGATGCTGGGCGTTTGACATTTGCTTTCCAAAAATCTAGTTAATCAGTGCTTGTTCGCTGATATGAGCGAAGGATAGTTCTTCGTGGTCAGCCTTCGCCCGCCAAAAACCACACCGGCTTGAGCGGCAAGCGCCGGCGAGCGCTGTCATCCAGCTGCCCGTAGTGCCGAGTCCACAGTTCCACCAGCTGGGTGGCGTCGATCAGGGTGATGCGGCGGTGGCTCTGGCGGGCTTCCAGGTCGGCGTCCTTGGTGAAGCCGGACAGGGCCACGAACAGGCCGACGTCGCCTTCGCCAAGCACCGCCATGAAGCTGCGCAGGCCCATCACGTCGATCTTGGGTGAGTTGGCGTTGCGCTTGACCTGCACCTTGATGCGCGGCGGGCGGGTGCCCAATGGGTCGTTGTAGGCGATGACGTCGATACCGCCGTCCTTGCCGGGCGGGGCAATCCAGGCCACGTGGTAGCCCATGGCGGTGAGCAGGGCGCCTACCAGCTCCTGGAACTCGTAGGGCGGCATGTCGGCCAGGTGCGCCTCGATCTCGGCCCAGGCCATTTCCTCGGCCTGCTCCAGGGTGATGCTGGCGGACTTTTCCACCGCTTCGTCGTCGCCCTCGTCGACTTCGATTACCGGCTGCGCCTTTTTCCACTTGTGGTACAGGCGCACCGCCTCGCGGTAGAACTGCTCGCCGTCCGGGTACTGCCGGTAGGCCTGCGCGCCTTCGGCGGTGATGTTCCAGATGCCCTTGTCCTTGACCAGCCAACCGGCCTTGACGGTATCGACGGTGGCGAAACGCACGATCTTCTCGAAACGGCGCCCACCGGTGGGGTAGTCGCCGGCCTCGTAGGGGGTCAATTCGACCTGTGCGGCCAGGGCGGCCAGGGCTTCGGCGGCCTTCAGGCCGTCGGGTCGGGCCTGCAGGATGCCAAACAAGGTGCGTATCAGATGGCCGGTCCGGGCCTTGGTTACTTCTGCCATGTGTCCCCTGTTCTGGTGGCCTGTTCCAGCCCGCCTGCGCGGCGATCGGGGCGGGAAAATCAGGTCTCGTGATGTGAAGGCGAATGATAGCTGGGCGCGCCTTGGTATATCAGGCTGAACGGGTCTTTTGCTGGGGGAAACTGCTTTATTGGCCCTCTCTTGAATCCTGGTTCGGTAGGAATTGAGGGGGATCGGAATGCTGGGCCGCTGACTTTGTGGGTCTCTGCGGTCGATCTGGGACCTTCTTTGTCTTCGGATCGGGACGGGAGGTGTATTGAGGATCTGTTTGAGGGGGCAGCGCGGACGGTTTTGGTTGATTCCGTCTGCGGGTACCGCTGGAACCCTCCCCTTGCCTTGCGGCAAAGGGAGGGGGTCAGGAGCTGTGACTGGGGGTTTGCGGCCAGAAGCACAGGGCAGGATCGGGAAGCGCCCCCCATCCGCCCTTCGGGCACCTTCCCCGCTTGCGGGGGAAGGAAGGGGTCCGGGGTTGCGGGCGATGTCGGCCAGGCTCGCCGTCATGGCAGCGAAACTGAATGGGATTCGCCGTGCCATGTCCGGCGCGAGGGACTCCCGGTAGAGCCCCCGCCGCGCATGGCCCGGCATCATCCGGGGCGGCAGGGTGTGGGCGGCCTGATCCGGCAAAGCGCAACAAACGCTATTGCATGAATGTTCGGGAATACACTTTTTCCCGGTTCCGATTTGCGCAGACTGCCCTCAAGGTTAGAGGGAACCCCATGCGTAGCAAGCTGTTTGTGCCCGGCGCACGTCCGGAGCTGTTCGACAAGGCCATGGCCGGACCGGCCGATGCCCTGTCTTTCGATCTGGAAGATTCCGTGCCGGAAGCCGGCAAGACGGCTGCACGGGCGGCCGTGGCCGCGTTCCTGGCGCGCCCGGAGATGGTGGCCGGCGGCAAGCTGCTGATCGTGCGCACCAATGCCACCGACAGCCCGCACTTCGCCGCCGACCTCCGGGCCGTGGCCGTGCCCGGCGTGTGGCTGCTCAACATTCCCAAGATCGAATCGGCCGCGCAGGTGCGCGAGGTTGCCACGGCGCTGGAACAGGCCGAGGCCGCCAACGGCGTGGCCCAGCCGATCGGCCTGCTGATCAACATCGAGACCCCGCGCGGGCTGCGCCATGCCGCCGAACTGGCCGCCGCGCATCCGCGCGTGGCCGGGCTGCAGCTGGGCCTGGGCGACCTGTTCGCGCCCAACGGCATCGCGCGTGACCCGGCCAACGTGCAGGCCACGTTGTTCGCGGTGAAGATGGCCGCCGCCGAAGCCGGGGTGTTCGCCTGCGACGGCGCATGGCCGGACGTGGCCGACGCCGAGGGCTTCACGGTCGAGGCAACCATGGCGCAGAGGCTGGGCTTCATCGGCAAGAGCTGCATCCACCCGCGCCAGGTGGCGCTGGCCAACACCCTCTTCAGCGTGCCCGAGGCACTGGTCGCCGAGGCACGGCGTATCCTCGCCGCCGCCAAGCAGGCCGATGCGCAGGGCCGCGGCGCGTTCCTGTTCGAGGGGCGCATGGTCGACCTGCCGTTCCTGCGCCGCGCCGAAGCCATCGTCGCCGGGGCCGGCCACGCCTGATCCTTCCTCAAGGTGACGGCCTGGGCCGGCGCCTCCGCTTTACTTTCCGGGGTCCATCCCATGTCCAAGCACGCGGCCAATGCACCGGCCTTCCTGAAGCGCCCCCTCTCCCTCGGCCTGCGCCTGCTGCTGGCGCTCACCCTGCTGGTGACCGGTGGCATCGCCTCGGCCGGGGAAAGCCTCAATGCCGTGGCCACCGGCCTGCTGCCGACGCTGCCCGATGGCCGTGCGCCGCAGCAGATGCTGGCCCTGCAGGACCAGCTGCTGGCCGTGGAAGGCGAGCGCGCCTGGTACCTGGGCAAGGGCGAGCAGGCCTGGAAGCCGCTGCAGCTGGGCAAGACCCCCGCCAATGCGCTCCACGGCATGGTCCGTTACGGCGATGCCAACTGGCTGCTGGTCGGCGAGGGCGCCGGCCAGGCCAACCGCCTGGACCAGGTCACCCGCAAGGGTGATGCGCTGGTGGCCGGACAATCGCTACCCCTGCCCTCGCCGCTGGCACAGGCGGTGGCCACCACGCTGGACGGTGACCTGTACGTGGCCGGCATCGATGGTGCCGGCAAGCGCCAGCTGCTGCGTCGGCCCGCCGGCAACGGCGCCTGGGTGCCGGCCCCGATGTGGCCGGGCGACGCCGCCGCCGCGGCGATGCAGGCCCAGAAGGGCGCGTTGTATGTGGTCGATGCACCGGTTGCCGGCAACGCACAGCAGCTGTGGCGCTGGACCACCGACAAGGGCTGGGTGTCGCTGCCGGGCATTGACGGCTCGCTGGTCCCCGGCTCGCTGCGCGCGCTCGGCCAGGCCCACCTGTTGATGCAGGTGCGTGACCGCCAGGGCGCGGTCAACGCGCGCACCTTCCACACCATCACCAGCGCCTGGGCGACCGTGGCCGGCAGCGGCGCCGACGCCCCGACCGCCACCGCCAGCTGGGGCAACGGCCTGGCCTGGGCCAGCGCCGACGGCAGCCTGCACACCTTCGAGATGCAGACCGGCAAGCACCTGCTGGGCTGGATGGACTGGACGGTGATCATCGTCTACCTGGCCGCGATGCTGGGCATGGGCGCCTGGTTCTACTTCCGCGAGAAGCGCGGCAATACCGCCGACTTCTTCGTCGGTGGCCGCAGCATCCCGTTCTGGGCGGCCGGCGTGAGCCTGTATGCCACCAACACCAGTTCGATCAGCTTCATCGCCATCCCGGCCAAGGCGTTCGAGACCAACTGGCAGTACCTGACCAACAACCTGATCGCGGTGCTGGGCCTGATGTTCGTGGCGGTGTGGATCGTGCCGCTGCTGCGCCGGCTGGACCTGATGAGCGTGTTCTCCTACCTGGAAACCCGCTTCCACCCGGCCATCCGCATGCTCGCCAGCGCGCTGTGCATCGTCATGCAGATCGGCGCGCGCATGAGCGTGGTGCTGTTCCTGCCGGCGCTGGCGATTGCCACCATCACCGGCATCAGCGTGGTGTGGAGCATCATGATGATGGGCGTGTTCACCATCATCTACACCGCGATGGGTGGCATGAAGGCGGTGATCTGGACCGACTTCGTGCAGGTCATCGTCAAGATGGGCGGCGCGATCTTCGCCATCGGTTTCATCGTGTGGACGCTGAAGGGCGGCTTCGGCGAATTCGTCGCCACCGCGGCGATGGAAGACAAGACCAAGCTGTTCGATTTCAGCTTCGACCTGACCAAGGCCACCGTGTGGGGCTTCATCTTCCTGGTGGTGTTCGACGTGGTGCTGACCTTCCCGAAGGACCAGGTGCTGATGCAGCGCACCCTGGCCACCAAGTCGGACAAGGAAGCGGGCCGCTCGATCTGGGCGTTCGCCGCGATCATGATCCCGGGCGGCTTCATCTTCTACGGCATCGGCACTGCATTGTGGGTGTTCTACAAGAACAACCCGCAGCGCCTGGACCCGCTGCTGCCGATCGATGCCACCTTCCCGCTGTTCATCGCCGCCGAACTGCCGCCGGGCGTCACCGGGCTGATCATCGCCGGCGTGTTCGCCGCGGCGATGGCGACGCTGTCGAGCATCATGAACAGCGTGGCCACGTTGATCTCGGTGGACTTCTACGAGCGCCTGGCCAAGAACCCGAACCCGCGCAAGAGCGTGTTGTTCGCCGAGATCTCCACCGTCATGGTGGGCCTGGTGGCGATCGGCCTGGCGCTGATCATGTCGCGCTACGACATCCACTCGCTGTTCGACGTGTCCATCGAACTGGCCGGCCTGCTCGGCGGTGGTTTCGCCGGTGCCTACACGCTGGGCATGTTCACCCGCCGCGCGAACTCGCAGGGCGTGGCGATCGGCGTGGCCGCCTCGATCGTGCTGACCTTCGTGGCCTGGTGGTTCAAGCTGGTGCACCCGTACTTCTACCTGGCCATCTCGATCATGCTGTGCATCGTGATCGGCTACCTGGCCAGCCTGTGCTTCCCCGCCCCCACCCGCTCGCTCAAGGGCCTGACGATCTACAAGCAGGACGCGGTGTGAAGGCCGGCCACGACGCCAGGACCATGACGTTGGTCGCATCGCCAGCGCCGGCCGGCTGGTGTAGCGTTGCGGCCAGCTGAGAGGTCATACCGTGGAAACCCAGTTCCTCAATACCTTCGTCACCGTCGTGGACCGTGGCTCGATGGCCGCGGCCGCGCGCCTGCTGCACATCACCCCGGCGGCGGTGGCCCAACAGATCCGCACCCTGGAGCGTGAGCTCGGGGCGCCGCTGATCGCCCGCGCCGGGCGCACCGTCAGCGTCACCGAGGAAGGCGCGCGCATCCTGCAGCGGGCGCGCGACCTGCTGCGTGACGTGGCCGACCTGCGCAGCGTGGCCAATGAAAGCGGCATGGCCGGCGAACTGCGCCTGGGCGCCTGCCCGACCGCGCTGGGCGGGCTGGTGCCGGACATGCTGGCGCGGATGGTGGCCAAGTTCCCGGAGATCAACGTCTTCATCAAGCCGGGCTATTCGGCCGACCTGTACGGTGCGGTGGAATCGGGCGACCTGGACGCGGCGATGGTGCTGCAGGCCCCGTTCCCGCTGCCCAAGACCTGCGACTGGCAGCTGTTGCGCGAGGAGCCGCTGGTGGTGCTGGCCCCGGCGCGGCTGGCCGGCTGCGACCCGCACCAGCTGCTGCGCGAGGAGCCGCTGATCCGCTACGACCGGCACGAATGGGGTGGCCGCCAGGCCGACGAATACCTGCGCAAGGTGGGCATCGTGCCGCGTGAGCGGTTCGAGCTGAATGCGCTCAACGCGATCGCCGTGATGGTGGACCGTGGCCTGGGCGTCTCGCTGGTGCCGGACTGGGCCAAGCCCTGGCCCGAAGGCATTTCGGTGGTCAGCCTGCCGCTGCCGCAGCCCAGCGAACCGCGCCGGATCGGGCTGGTCTGGTCGCGCGCCTCGGTGCGCCTGCGCCAGGTCAACGCCCTGCTGGAAGAAGCCCGCGCCGCGTTGATCCGGTAATGCCGGGGATGCCCGGCGTGGGCATCCCCCGGAAAACCCCCGCCGAACATGGCTGCGCCCCACCGCGATGCGGTGCGGGGTTGGCGCAGTGCCGGGCCATGCCCGGCAGCTGGCCTTGCCGGGAACGCCCCGGCCGAGCATGGCGCCGCGCCCCCGTCTCGGGGCGATTCCAGCGCCGTCCAATCGCAACAAACACTAGGCAATGAACATACCCAGTCGCGCTTCCTTCGCCAGAAAGCCGCCCCTAGTCTCTGCCCATCGTCGAAGGTGCGCCTGACGTTCCCACGCGGACACCGGTGCATCAAACGGCAGCATGAAAGGGGCACAAGTCCCCGTCTCGATTACCGGTGCAGGCCGCCCCCCAGCTGTCTGTACACCGTTTCCACATCAGGGGGAGAGGAAGCAATGATCAAGCCACTTACTGCTGCCATCAGCACTGTTCTGCTTGCCAGCGCCATTGCGCCGGCGATGGCGCAGGATGCAAGCAAAGCCCATGACGATGCGGTCAGCCTGGACCAGGTCATCGTCACCGGTACCCGTACCCCGGTCGCGATCGAGAAGGTCCCCGGCGCGGTCACCCTGGTGACCCCGGAGCAGGTGCAGCGCACCTTGAACCTGACCGAAGACGCCACCGCCGTGCTCGCACGCATGGTGCCGGGCTACTCCGAATCCTCGCAGGCGATGAGCAACTCCGGTGAGACCCTGCGCGGCCGCATCGCGCTGCGCCTGTTCGACGGCGTGCCGCAGGGTTCGCCGCTGCGCGAAGGCAACCGCAACGGCACCTTCACCGACATGGGCGTGATCGGCCGCATCGAGGTCATCAACGGCCCGTCCGCCGCCGAAGGCATCGGCGGTGCCGGTGGTGTGATCAACTACCTGTCCAAGAACCCGGAAGTGGATGGCCACCAGACCACCATCTCCACCCGCTACGGCACCCAGTTCAAGGGCGACAGCGACCAGACCAAGATCGGCGTGATGCATACCTACAAGGATGATGCGGCCGACTTCCTGATCAGCGGCGCCTACATCGACCGTGGCATCGCCTATGACGGCGACGGCCGCCGCGTCGGCCTGAACACCTCCGGCTCGCTGTCGGACTCGTACAGCAAGAACCTGTTCGTGAAGGGCGGCTACAACTTCGGCGAAGGTCAGATGCAGCGCATCCAGGCCAGCTACAGCAACTTCCACATTGGCGGCAAGCACAACTACATCCCGGTGGAAGGCTGCCGCGCCGGTGACGATGGCTGCACCAAGCCCACCACCAACACCGCCGAGAAGGGCTCCATCGCCGGCTCGCTGGCCGAGTTCAACGACTTCGAGCAGTTCGCGGTGAAGTACACCAACGCCGACTTCTTCGGCGGCGACCTGAGCATCGATGCGTACTGGGCCGAGCAGGCCATGCGCTACGTGCCGGAGAACGGCGACGACCGCCAGCTGACCAAGCCGGCACCGCCGGAAGACCAGCGCATCTGGGACCAGTCGGAGATCAACAGCGAGAAGAAGGGCCTGCGCTTCGGTTATGCCTACGGTGACCTGTTCACGGTCGAAGGCCTGCGCCTGCGCGCCGGCCTGGACATGGTGGAAGACACCGCCGAGCAGCGCCTGGCCCTGACCAACCGCCTGTGGGTGCCGCCGATGAAGTACACCAGCGTGGCACCGTACGCGCAGCTGAGCTGGGACATCGGCCCGGTCACGCTGGATGCCGGCGTCCGCCGCGAGGACGGCGAGCTGGAGATCGACAGCTACACCACCGTCGCCTTCCGCGACCACACCCCGGTGCAGGGCGGCAAGCTGGACTACAAGGCCACCATGCCGAACTTCGGCGCGATCTGGCGCATCAACGATGCGTGGTCGGTGTTCGGCTCGTACTCCGAAGGCTTCGGCATCGCCAACGTCGGCATCCCGCTGCGCAACATCCAGGCCAGCAGCCCGTGCAAGGCCGTGGCCTGCATCACCGACCTGCAGCCGCTGATCACCAAGAACAAGGAAGTCGGCTTCAACTGGCGCGGCGCCAAGGGCCAGGTGGGTGCGTCGGTGTACCGCTCGACCTCGGACTTCGGCTCGACCCTGACCATCGACAAGGCCACCGACGACTTCATCCTGACCCGCGCACCGGTCGAGATCGAAGGCTTTGAGCTCAACAGCGCCTGGACCTTCAACGAGCACTGGAAGGCCACCTTCCTGTACTCGCGCATCCGTGGCCAGACCCAGTACTACCCGGGTTCGGGCCTGAAGAAGGAAATGGGCATCCTGGACATCTCGCCGGACAAGGTGAATGCCTCGCTGACCTGGACGCAGAACGACAACCTCAACGCCACCCTGGGCGTGAGCAAGACCTTCGACCGCGACCTGCGCGAGACCTTCACCAACCCGGCCAATGGCGACGTCTACGCCAACGAAGAGAACACCTATGGCTACGCGCTGTGGGACCTGAGCGTGAACTACGACACCGGCCGCTTCGGCCAGCTGTCGCTGGGCATCGAGAACCTGTTCGACAAGCAGTACGTGTTGACCTGGTCGCAGCTGCCGGGCTGGCAGAACTACTTCTCCGGCCGCGGCCGGATGGTGTCGCTGTCGCACACCATCAAGTTCTGATAACGGGCTGATGGACAACGGCGCCACGGGCAATCGTGGCGCCGTTTTCTTTGCCTGCCGGATGCGTCACAAGCGGATGTTTCTTGTTGCACCGCAAGAAAAAACATCGCCTTTCTTCAACCAACAAAAGCTCACGTCTGAAGCTAGCCGCCCGTCCTTCTTCCCTGCCCCTGCGCACGCCTAGGCTGCATCCACGGGGGCACGGCGCGTCGGGAGGGACGTGGCCAGCGGTCATTACCTGCAGCAGTCGCCGCACGCATGCGGCAAAGCAGTTCAAGCGCGTCTTCTCATACATCCATCGAGATAAGAACGAACATGAAGAACTTGCCTGTGACGTTGGGGGTTTTCCTGCTGGCCGCTGCGGTCAGCGACAGTGTGCGCGCACAACAGGTGGACGCGGCGCAGGCGCGCGAGGACGAACGCGCCGCCAGCAGCAGCGGCAGGAAGCCTGCCCAGGCCACCGACCTGGACCGGGTGATCGTCACCGGCGTGCGCGCGCCCAAGGCCGTGGACAAGATCCCCGGCGCGATCTCGATCATCACCCCGGAAGAGATCCGGCAGTCGCTGGTCATCACCGAGGACAACACCGCGGTGCTGGCGCGCACCATCCCCGGCTACGCCGAATCCTCGCAGGCGATGACCAACTCCGGCGAGTCGCTGCGCGGGCGCATCCCGCTGCGCCTGTTCGACAGCATCCCGCAGGGCTCGCCGCTGCGCGAAGGCACCCGCAACGGCACCTTCACCGACATGGGCGTGATCGGCCGCATCGAGGTCATCAATGGTCCCTCGGCGGCCGAGGGCATCGGTGCCACCGGCGGGGTGATCAACTACATCTCCAAGGTGCCCGAGCACGACGGCAGCGAGACCACGATCAGCGCGCGCTACCAGACCCAGTTCCACGACGACAGCGTGGGCTGGAAGCTGGGCCTGAGCCACGCGATCAAGCAGGACAACTACGACTTCCTGGCCAGCGTCTCGCAGCTGGAGCGCGGCATGGCCTATGACGCGAAGGGCCGCAGCATCGGCATGAATTCCAGCGGCTCGCTGGCCGACTCGCAGTCGCGCAACCTGTACATGAAGGGCGGCTTCAACTTCGGCCAGGACGGCGAGCAGCGCCTGCAGGCCACCTACAGCAACTTCAACATCGGCGGCAACGGCGACTACATCCAGGTGGTCGGCTGCAAGGGCCCGCATGACTGGCCGCCGTGCGACACGCCGTACCCGAACACCTCGGTGAAGGGCCACATCGACGGCCAGCGCGATGCGCTCAACAAGTTCATCCAGTACAGCCTGCAGTACACCCACAACGACTTCTTCGGCGGCACGCTGGACCTGGTCGGCTACCAGGCCGACCAGGGCATGCGTTTCCTGCCGGAGAACGGCGCCGACCGCCAGCTGGTCAAGCCGGCGCCGGCCGACGACGCCGACCGCATCTTCGACCAATCCGAGATCCAATCGAAGAAGAAGGGCCTGCGCACCTCGTGGACGCGTCCGACGCTGTTCGGCGTGGATGGCCTGGAGCTGCACACCGGCGTGGACTTCGTGCAGGACGTGGCGCAGCAGCGGCTGGTGATGACCGACCGCGTGTGGGTGCCGCCGATGGACTACAAGAGCGTGGCCCCCTACGCGCAGCTGAGCTGGGACATCGGCCCGGTGACGGTCAGCGGTGG
Source organism: Stenotrophomonas sp. LARHCG68 (assembly GCF_052871705.1). Lineage (NCBI taxonomy): Bacteria > Pseudomonadati > Pseudomonadota > Gammaproteobacteria > Lysobacterales > Lysobacteraceae > Stenotrophomonas > Stenotrophomonas sp. LARHCG68. The sequence continues at coordinate 600,853 of NZ_JBIXJV010000002.1, forward strand.
CCTGCGCCGCGAGAACGGCGAGCTGGACGTGGACAGCTACACCACCGTGGCCTACCGCAACAGCGTGTTCGTCGAAGGCGGCACCCTGGACTACACCGCCAACCTGCCCAACATCGGCGCGATCTGGCGCGTGACCGACCAGTTCTCGCTGTTCAGCGCCTACAGCAAGGGCTTCACCCTGCCGGACATCGGCATCCCGCTGCGCAACGTGAACTACACCGGGCAGTCGGTGAAGGGCATCCTCGACCTGCAGGCGATCATCGTCGACAACATCGACATCGGCTTCAACTGGCGCGGTTCGCGGGGCGCGCTCAGTGGCAGCTGGTACCACTCCACCTCCGACTTCGGCGCGTCGCTGGAAGTGGACCCGCTGACCAGCGACTTCATCATGACCCGCGCGCCCACCGACATCAAAGGCATCGAGTTCACCGGTGAGTTCCGCTTCACCGACACGTTCAAGATCACCGGCCTGTACACGCACCTGCGTGGCTGGACCTCGTTCTGGGGCCCGGACCCGCAGGGCCGCTACGACGCCGGCCCGTTGAAGAAGCCGCTGGGCATCTTCGACGCCACCCCGGACAAGATCAACGTCGCGCTGGTATGGAAGGCGTTGCCCAACCTGGACGCCACGCTGGGGGCGAGCATGCTGCGCGACCGCCACCTGACCAGCTCGGCGGTGCGCGAGTACGACGGGGAGACCTTCGATTACGACGAGAAGATCAACGGCTACACGCTGTGGGATCTGGGCGTGAACTACGATAGTGGCCGCTTCGGGACGTTCTCGCTGGGCGTGGACAACCTGTTCAACAAGTACTACATCCTCAGCGGCTCGCAGGGCGATGGCTGGCAGAACTACTGGGCCGGTCGTGGCCGGGTAGTCTCGTTGAGCTATTCGTACACGTTCCGCTGATGAGCGCAGGAGTGCACGCCATGCATCAAACCATCGCAACACCGCGCAGCCGTCGCTGGCTGCGCCGTGGCGCCGCACTCCTGTTGTGCCTGCCCGCGCCGCTGCTGCACGCTGGAGACCGCTGGCAGCGGCTGGATGGTTTCCTGCAGGCGAGCACCGCACCGGGCCAGTTCCCGGGCGCGGTGGCGCTGGTCGAGCACGATGGCCGCATCGTGTTCCAGCAGCACTACGGCCACGCCGACAGCGCTGGCCACCGGCCACTGCAGTCCGACAGCATCTTCCGCATCTATTCGATGACCAAGCCGGTGACCTCGGTCGCCGTGCTGATGCTGCTGGAAGAAGGCAAGCTGTCGTTGGACGATCCGCTGGCGCGCTACCTTCCCGAGTTCGCCGACCGCACCGTGGTGACCGGTGGCGACCTGCAACATCCGCAGACCGAAGATGCACCGCGCGCGATTACCCTGCGCCATCTGCTCACCCATACCAGCGGCTTCGCGGCGGCGTCGGATACGCACCGGGTGGCGACCAAGCTGTTGACCGCGGCCGATGTCGACAGCGCGACCTCGCTGCAGGACGTTGCACGCCGCTTGTCCACGCTGCCGTTGGCCGATGCGCCCGGCACACACTTCCATTACGAAGGCAGCAATACCGAACTGCTGGCGCGCGTGGTCGAGGTGGTCAGCGGGCAACCGTTCGCGCAGTTCCTGCACCAACGCATCTTCAGCCCGCTGGCGATGCACGACACCGGTTTTGAAGTGCCGCTGGCGCAGCGTGGTCGCGTGGTCGAACTGCCCACCAGCAACGACGATGGCAGCCTGCGCGTGGCCGACACGCTCAGCGCGCGCAATCCGGGCGTGCGCCTGAAAGGCTATGACAGCGGCGCCGGCGGTCTGTATTCCACCGCTGCCGACTACCTGAAGTTTGCCCACATGCTGCTCGACGATGGCCGCAGCGGGAAGCAACAGCTGCTCTCGCGCAAGACCGTCGAGCTGATGATGAGCGACCAGCTCGCTGGCTTCGAGCCGGCCATCAGCAGCTATGGCGCGGGCGAGGGCTTCGGCCTGGGCGGCTATGTCATCACCAACCCGGCTTACCGCGGCAAGCTCGGCAGCGTCGGCCAGTTCGGCTGGTCGGGCGCGGCGTCCACCTATTTCACCATCGACCGCAAGGAAAAGCTGGTGGCCATCCTGCTGATGCAATACCTGCCCAGCGGTGACAAGGCGCTCGCCTCACCTTCCACCCGTTTCTACAACCTCGTTTACCAGGCCATTCCATGAGTTCCACCGTACTTGTCGCCGGCTCGGCCAACCTCGACTTCGTGGTCCGCGCCGCGCACGTGCCGGCGCCCGGCGAAACCGTGCTGGGCCGCGAGTTCCGCACCTTCCCCGGTGGCAAGGGTGCCAACCAGGCCGTGGCCTGCGCGCGTGCCGGTGGCGCCCGCACCCGGATGCTGCTCGCATTGGGCCAGGATGATTTCGCCACGCCGATCGAAACCTCGCTGCGCGATGCCGACGTGCAGCTGCACGCGGTGCGCGATGCGCAGCTGCCGACCGGCACCGCCTTCATCTGCCTGTCCGACGATGCCGAGAACGCCATCACCGTCGCGCCCGGCGCCAACATGGCATTGCGCCCCCAACACCTGCCTGCGCTGGATGGGGTGCAATGGCTGCTGCTGCAGCTGGAAACCCCGCTCGACACCGTGCTGGCCTATGCACTGGCCGCACGTGCGGCCGGGGTCAAGGTCGCGCTCAACGCCGCACCGGCGCAGGTGCTGCCGGCCGAGCTGCTGGCGCAACTGGACATGCTGATCGTCAACGAGGGCGAACTGGACGTGGTCGCCGGCAACCCGCCGGACCTGGCCAGCGGCCTGGCGCGGCTGGACGTGCCCTGCGTGATCGTCACCCTCGGTGCGCGCGGCTGCCTGGCGCGGCACGAAGGCCGTACCCTGCTGCAGCCGGCGTTCGCCATTTCGCCGGTGGATACCACCGCCGCCGGCGATACGTTCTGCGGCACGCTGGTGGCATCGCTGGCCCATGGTGAAGCCCTGCAGCAGGCGCTGCTCGCCGCCAGCGCGGCCTCTGCCCTGGCCTGCACACGGCTGGGCGCACAATCCAGTATTCCCGACCATGCCGAAGTCACCGCGCTGCTGGCCGATGCCCGCCGTGTCCCCGGCACCGACGCCCATGCCGCGCTCGCGGCCTGGTGCGCGCTTTGACCGCTTGCTCCCCCTGTTTTTCGTTGGATGAATGCCATGACCACGCCGTACCCCACGCCTGACTACGACAACGACAGCCCCGACCACGGGCGCGAGGCGATCACCACCGAGTACAAGTTCTCGCACGTCACCACCGGCCGCTACCTGCCCACCCCGGGCAAGGCACCGGCCTGGCCGTTCGCCGACATCGGCAGCTGGATGATCGATGCCAACGCCAGTGCCGGCGACTGGCTGACCGAGCTGAAGGACTGGCGCCGCGAGCACCTGGTGCGGATCGGCTACACCGACGTGAACTACCGCCGCCCCGAGCTGCAGTGGGCGCAGCGCAACTTCGTGCACGCGCAGATGATGGTCGAGGACCGCTACTTCTTCGACGTGGACACCGCGCAGTACACCGTGGACAAGTACCTGGATGACCTGATCGCACGCTTCGGCGGGCTGGACTCGGTATTGATCTGGTACATCTACCCGAACATCGGCATCGACGACCGCAACCAGTTCGATCTGGCGCACACGCTGCCCGGTGGCCTGGAGGGGCTGACCGCTGCCGTGAAGGCCTTCCAGAAGCGCGGCGTGCGCGTGTTCCTGCCGGCCAAGCCGTGGGACCACGGTACCCGCGACCCGGGCGTGACCCATTGGGACGGCATGGCCGAGATCATCAAGGCCACCGGCGCCGATGGCATCAACGGCGATACCTTCAACGGCGTGCCGCGCGCGTTCTTCGATGCCTGCGACGCCAACGGCAACCCAGTGGTGGTGCAGCCCGAATCCACCATCAGCTCGGAAGAACAGCTGATCTGGAACGTGCAGAGCTGGGGCAAGAAGGCCCCCGATGGCCCGGTGCCGCCGGTGTCCAAGTGGAAGTGGCTGGAGCCGCGCCACATGGTCAACTACGAGAACCGCTGGGGCCGCAACCGCAACCACGATCTTCAGTACTGCTTCTTCAACGGCATCGGCTACAACGCCTGGGAAAACATCTGGGGCATCTGGAACCAGTTCACAGCGCGCGATGGCGAAACCCTGCGCCGCATCGCCGCGATCTACCGCCAGTTCCCGCAGCTGGTGGTATCGCAGGACTGGGAGCCGTACCAGGTCTGCTACCAGGGCGGCATCTTCGCCAGCAAGTTCCCGGTCGATGGGCTGAGCCTGCACACCTTCATCAACCGCAACGAATACGCGGTCAACGGCGAGCAGATCGGCCTGCCGCACGTGGACGGCACGCGCTACTACGACGTTTGGCACGGGACGGAACTGTCGCCGTCGATCCGCGATGGCGTGGCGGTGATCGAACTGCCGATGGAAGCACGTGGCTTTGGCGCGGTACTGAGCGTGCAGCCGGGCGTCGTGCTCGAAGGCTTCGATGCATTCATGGCTGATGCCGCCACGCGTGCAGAGCAGCCGCTCAACAGCCATTCCGGCGCATGGAAGGCGCTCGGCCAGCAGCTGCGTGAGATCCCGGCCACGCCGGCACAGTCCAGTGCACCGGCCGGCATGGTCACCATTCCGGCGGGCGAGTTTGTGTTCGCCGTTGGCGGCGTGGAGATCGAAGGCTTCAACTGGGCGGGCCAGGACGTGCAATTCCCCTGGGAAGACTGCCCGCGCCGCCACCATCGCAAACACATGCAGATGGCGTCCTTCCACATCGACCGCTTCCCCGTCACCAATGCGCAGTTCAAGGCGTTCATCGATGCCACCGGCTACCACCCGGCCGATGACATCAACTTCCTCGCCCATTGGGTGGACGGCGCGCCGCGCGCCGGCTGGGACAACAAGCCGGTGATCTGGGTCTCGCTGGAAGATGCGCGTGCCTATGCCGCGTGGGCCGGCAAGCGCCTGCCGCACGAATGGGAGTGGCAGTACGCCGCGCAGGGCGGCGATGGTCGTGCCTATCCGTGGGGCAACGACTGGGACGCCGCGCGCGTGCCGCGCGTGAACCGCGGCCGCCGCGTGCTGGCACCGGCCGACGTCGATGCCCATCCGCAGGGTGCCAGCCCGTTCGGCGTGCAGGACCTGGTCGGCAACGTGTGGCAGTGGACCGACGAGTTCATCGACGAGCACACCCGCGCAGCAATCCTGCGTGGCGGTTCCAGCTACCAGCCGCAGACCTCGCATTGGTACTTCCCGCAGGCCTACCGCCTGGACCAGCATGGCAAGTACCTGCTGATGGCACCGGCCAAGGACCGCAGCGGCATGCTCGGCTTCCGTTGCGTGGTGGACGCGGCATGAGTGCGGCCATCCACAACGGCCAGCAGCTGGTGACACCGGCGGCGGTGCAGCTCGATGGCCTGTTCGGGCAGATGCTGGCCGCCAACCGCAGCGGCCGGCTGAGCCACTTCATCGTCGACGAGGACAGCCCGTCGATCAGCATCTTCGGCCAGGCCCACAAACAGCAGAACCAGGAAGGCGACTGGTACGGCGAGCATGCCGGCAAGTGGCTCTCGGCCACCGCCCGCGCGGTGGCGCAGGGCGGCCAACCGCAGCTGGAAGCGAACCTGCGCCGCGTCGCCGACTGGTTGATCAGCCAGCAGGATGCCGACGGCTACCTCGGCAACTATGCCGCCGACCGCCGCTTCACCGTGCCGCAGCCGCCCAAGCCGGAAAGCTGGAACGGCGAGCCGGCGCTGCGCACCTGGGACATCTGGACCCATAGCTACCTGATCCTGGGTTTCCTGGAAACCTGGCGTGCATTGGGCGATGAAAGCTACCTGCAGGCCGCGCGTCGCATCGCCGACCTGTGCTGGCAGGCGCTGGAATCGGGCATCGACATCACCACGCTGGGCAATCACCACGGCATGTCGGCCACGGTGCTGCTGGACCCGGCCGCCGACCTGTACCTGGTCACCGGTGAACCGCGCTACCTCGCGCTGGCCGAGAGGATCCTGCAGCAGGCCAACGCCAACCCGCGCCTGGCCCTGCTCGACAAGGGCATCGCCGGCGAAGACGCGGCGTTCATCGCCACCGGCAAGGCCTACCAGCTGTCGTGGAACCTGGTCGGCCTGGCCAAGCTGTACAAGGCCACCGGCAAGCACGATTACCGCATCGCCATCGACAACCTGTGGCACAACATCCGCGCGCAGCACCTCACCCTCGGCGGTGGCCCGTGGGGGGGCGTGGCGCACCGCTCGCGCGAAGTGTTCAATGCGCCGCGCACGTTCTTCCCGCAGGCCTACGTGGAAACCTGCTCGGTGCTGGCCTGGATGCAGCTCAACCGCGAGCTGCTGGCCATCACCGGCCATGCGCGCTACGCCGAGGAACTGGAGCGTACCGCCTACAACGACCTGCTCGCGGCGATGGCGCCCAACGGCGAGGACTGGTGCTACTACACCTTCCCCAACGGCAAGCGCGTGCACACCACGTATTGGCGCTGCTGCAAGTCCTCCGGCGCGATGGCGGTGGAGGAACTGCCGCAGGTGGCCTATGGCGTCGCCGCCGATGGCGGCCTGCGGGTGAACCTGTACGGACCCGGCCAGGCCACGCTGCCGCAGGCCGAGGCCGGCGCGGTGACGCTGCAGCAGCAGACCCGCTACCCGTTCGACGGCCAGGTCACGCTGCGCGTCTCGCCCGAGCGCAACGCCACCTTCAGCGTCGGCCTGCGCATCCCGGCTTGGGCCGAGGACGCACGCATCCAGGTCAATGGCATCACCGTGCCGGTGCAGCCCGGCGATGACGGCTTCGTGCAGATCCTGCGCGAATGGAAGGCCGGTGACCTGGTCAACCTGCGCCTGCCGATGCAGCCGCAGCTGCAGCGCGCGGCCAACATCAACGTGCAGGAATCGCGCGCACCCGACGGCTCGCCGGTGGCGCAGGAAGTGCTGCGCTGGGAGTACGTCGGCCTGACCTATGGCCCACTGGTCTATGCCACCGGGCTGATCGACGGCTTCAAGACCGACGAGACGGTGCGGCTGCCGCACGGCGACCCGTCGAAGTGGCTGCAGGTCGGTGAGGACCGGGGCGAAGGCGCCACGGTGACGATGCAGCTGGACTGCCGCGCGCCGCTGGTGTTCGAGCCCTACTACCGCTGCGGTGGCCGTGAGCACGGTGCATGGCGCCTGAGCTGGCTGTCGCTGGCGCCTTCGTGATCCACCCGCCGGTGCCGGCCACGCCAGGTGCGTTGCCGGCATCGGCAGGACGATGCGTCCCGTTCCATCACGGTGTCAGGGGCGCTCGATGGGCTGTGGAAGGTTTTTGTCCTCGCTGAAAATACCCGCACGATCTGTTTCTTCCGGTGGCACGGGAGGAAACTGCAAGCAAGGAATCGAGTAACCCCATGTCTGCAAGCCACACCCCTTCTCCCTTTGATGTCGCCACGCGCGAAGGTGCCACCGGTCCGCTCAGCGGCATCCGCGTGCTCGACCTGAGCGCCTACATCGCCGGCCCCTACGGCTGCACGCTGCTGGCCGACCAGGGCGCGGAAGTGATCAAGGTTGAACCGCCGGTGGGCGACAACCTGCGCAAGTACCCCTCCACGCTGGAAGCGGAAAGCCGGGCGTTCCTTGGCGTGAACCGCTCCAAGCGCGGCGTGGTGCTGGACCTGAAGGAACCGGACCAGCGCGCGGTGCTGATGCGGCTGGTGCGCGAGGCCGACGTGCTGGTGCACAACTTCCGCCCGAGCGTGCCGGCGCGGCTGGGCATCGACTTCGAGAGCCTGAACCGGATCAACCCGCGCCTGGTGTACTGCGCGGTCACCGGGTACGGCGAAGGTGGCCCGCTGAAGGACAAGGCCGGCTACGACCAGGTGCTGCAGACCATGACCGGCATGTGCGCGATGCAGGGCAAGCCCGGCGGCGCACCGGAGATCCTGTATGGCTCGGTGGTGGACTACTACGCCGCCGCGCTGGTCGCTGCCGGCGTGTCCTCGGCACTGTATGAGCGCGAGCGCAGTGGCGAAGGCCAGTACGTCGGCGTGTCGCTGCTGCGCAGTGCGCTGACCATGCAGTCGGCACGCATGATCTGGGCCGAGGGTGAGCCCGAGGGCGTGGGCCGTGACATGCGTTCGGGCGGCGTCACCGGCATCCATCCAACCGCGCACGGCCACCTGTACATCTCGGCCAACACGCCGCGCTTCTGGCAGGCCTTGTGCGAGAAGACCGGCCTGCCGGAACTGGCCACCGACCCGCGCTACGACAGCGTGCGCAAGCGCGCCGAGCATTCCGATGAACTGCTGGCCAAGCTGCATGCCGCGCTGGCCACGCGCAGTGCACTGGAGTGGGAAGCCCTGTTCGGCGAGGAAGTGCCGTGCGCGGCCGCGCGCAAGGTCGAGGACATGTTCGAGCACCCGCAGGTGCTGGCCGAGGAAATGATCACCACCCTGCCGCACCCGCTGTTGGGCAGCTACCGTGGCATCACCCGTCCCATCGTGTTCGGGCGCACCCCGGGCCCGCAGCCGTTTGCCGCGCCGGTGTTCGACCAGGACACCGCGGCTGTCATCGCGCGCATCGATGATGACGGCGCCACCGACTGACCTGGAGTACCCGCATGACCGCTGCATCCAAGCTCGCCCAGCTGCGTGAACTGTCCGTCGTCGTCGCCGACACCGGTGACTACGAGGCCATAAAGCGCCTGCGTCCGGTGGACTGCACCACCAACCCGACCCTGGTGAAGAAAGCCCTCGACCTGCCGGTCTATGCCGCGTTGATCGAGCGCGAGCTGCAGTGGGGCCGCAACCAGCCCGGCGACGTGCAGGACGTGGCCAAGGCCGTGGTCGACCGCCTGACCGTGGGCGTGGGCGTGGGCACGATGCTGGCCGAGCTGGTGCCCGGCCGCGTCTCCACCGAAGTGGACGCCGACCAGGCGCATGACACCGCCGCCACCATCGCCAAGGCGCGCGAGTTCATCGCCATGTACGAAGCTGCCGGCGTGCCGCGTAGCAAGGTGCTGATCAAGATCGCCGCCACCTGGGCCGGCGTGGAGGCAGCACGCGTGTTGCAGGCCGAAGGCATCGACTGCAACCTGACCCTGATCTTCAACCCGACCCAGGCGCTGGCCTGCTCGGAAGCCGGTGCGTTCCTGATCTCGCCGTTCGTCGGCCGCATCCTGGACTGGTACGTGGCCAACGGCCAGGCGCCGGCCAGCATCGACGAAGACCCGGGCGTGCAGTTCGTGCGCGGCGTGTATGCCGAGTTCAAGCGCCGTGGCTCGCCGACGGTGGTGATGGGCGCCTCGTTCCGCTCGACCGCGCAGATCGAAGCGCTGGCCGGCTGCGACCGCCTGACCATCTCGCCGGACCTGCTGGAGAAGCTCGACGCCGACTTCGGCGAGCTGCCGCGCAAGCTGGTGGCCGGTGCGGCCGAAGCCGTCAACGTGGCCGTCATCGATGAAGCCAGGTTCGACGCCGACCTGGCCACCGACCCGATGGCCACCGAGAAGCTGGCCACCGGCATCGACGCGTTCGCCAAGGACCTGCAGACGCTGCGCCAGCGCATTGCCGACGAACTGGCGAAGTAAGCAGACCCACACGCAGTGCCCGAGAATCTCCCTTCTCCCGCCTGCGGGAGAAGGGGCCCCGAAGGGGCGGATGAGGGCGTTTCTGCGTTGCCGTGGCGCTTGCGCGCTTTCAAGGCGCCCTCACCCCAACCCCTCTCCCGTACACGGGAGAGGGGCTTGAGCGGGAAGCCAGGGCACGCAATGCCCCAGAACCTTCCTTCCCCCGCCTTGCGGGAGAGGGGCTTTGGACACCACTTTTCGACACCGGCTCCCTCTCCCTTTGTGCCGGGTCATCCGTAACCGGCCGGTCCCCGGTCCGGTTACGGCTTTTCCTTTTCAGCAGCAGCGGGAATGCAGCCAAGCCCCGTCCGGGCACGCAATGCCGCAGCTCCTCCCTTCTCCCATGCAATGGGAGAAGGTGCCCCGGAGGGGCGGATGAGGGCGCTTGGGCAGCGTCAGCGCGAAATGAAGTCGATGAACTTCGCGACCTTGCTGTAGGGCGGTCGCAGCAGGTCACTGCCCGCACGCTTGGTCTGCCACAGCACCGGCAAGCGCTTGCTCATCGCATCGAACCCGGCGCGGCCGTGATACGCCCCCATGCCACTGGCACCGACGCCGCCGAATGGCAGGCCGTTGATCGCGAAATGCAGCAGCGTGTCGTTGACGGTGACGCCGCCGGACACGGTACGGCCCAGGATCTTCTCCACCGTCGCCGCATCGTGGCTGAAGGGGTACAGCGCCAACGGCCGGTCGCGCCCGTTGATGGTGGCGATGGCGTCGTCCAGCGTGCGGTAGCCGCGAACCGGCAGGATCGGGCCGAAGATCTCCTCCTGCATCACCGTGGCGTCGTCGCCGGGCTGCAGGATCACCGTCGGCGGGAACAGGCGCTCGCGGCGCTGGCGCTCGGCATCGATCTGCGCCAGCTCGACCACCTGCAGGCCGCGCGCGCGCGCATCGCTCACGTAGCCCTTCAGGCGCGCGAACTGTGCGTCGTTGATGATGCGGCTGTAATCGCTGGCATCGTCGAAGTTGCCATAGCGCGCGCCCACCTGTTCGCGCAGGGCCTGCACCAGGGCATCCACGCGGCCGGCGTCGACCAGCACGTAGTCCGGGGCGATGCAGGTCTGCCCGGCGTTGAACCACTTGCCCGTCGCCAGCCGCGCGGCGGCGGCCTCCAGCGGGTAGTCGGTGGCCACCACCGCTGGCGACTTGCCGCCCAGCTCCAGCGTCAGCGGCGTCAGGTGCTGCGCGGCCGCGGCCATCACCTTGCGGCCCACGGTGGTGGAGCCGGTGAACACCAGGTGGTCCAGCGGCAACGCGGAGAACGCCGCCGCCACGCCGGCATCGCCCTGCACCACGCGCACGCGCTCGGGCGGGAACACCTCGGCCAGCAATGACTGCAGGAAGGCCGATGTCTGCGGCGTGTGTTCGGAAGGCTTGAGCAGCACGTGGTTGCCGGCCGCGATCGCGGTGGCCAGCGGCACCAGCGCGAGGTTGACCGGGTAGTTCCACGGCGAGATCACGCCGACCACGCCCACCGGCACCGCGCGCACCTGTGCCCGCGCCGGCCAGAACCGCCAGCCCACGCCCACGCGCTCGGGTTTCATCCAGCCGCGCAGGTGCGCGAGCAGGTGGTCGATCTCGCCGGTGACGGTCATGCCATCGGCGATCACCGATTCATGCCGGGAGCGATGGCCGAAGTCGGCGGCGATGGCATCGCTCATCTGGCCGATGCGCGCCTTGAACGCGGCGCGCAGGCGCTGCAGGTCGTCACGGCGCTGGGCATGGTCCGGGCGCTTGTCCATCCACGCCTGGCGCAGCCGCGCCAGCGTCACCTGCAGGTCCTGATCCGGCGACCCCACTGCATTCATCGGCATCTCTCCCTTGGGACGGGAGGGGCCAGTGCGCGTTCCGGGCTGTGCGGAGTTCCGCATCGGTCACCGGCGTTTCGTGCTATCGGCCCTGCCCCGCCATCAACACCATGAAAAAAGGCGCATTGCGCGCCACCGCACGGCGGCATCAGACCGCCAACCAGACACCACGCTCGGGAGGGAGTATGAGGGGTTTGCCACAACGCTGCACCATCGCCACGGCCATCGGCCTGGCATTGTTACCCGGACTGTCGCTGGCCCAGCAGGCCGCGAACGAGGCCGGGGCCAGGACCCTGGACAAGGTGGAAGTGACCGGGTCGCGGATCAAGCGCACCGAGATCGAGGGGATCGATCCGGTGCAGATGATCACTGCCGAGGACCTGGAGCACCAGGGCTTCGCCAACGTCTATGACGCACTGTCCAACATCACCGCCAACACCGGTGTGTTCGTCGGCGAGGAGAACACCAACAACTTCAACGCCAACGCGCAGGCACTGAACCTGCGCGGCTTCGGCCCCGGCTACACGCTGGTGCTGCTCAATGGCCGCCGCATCCCGATGCTGCCCAAGCCGGCCGGCACGGTCAGCGGCAACGTCACCAACCTGGCGATGATCCCGACCTCGGCGGTGGACCGGGTCGAGATCCTGACCAGCGGTGCCTCGGCGATCTATGGTTCCGATGCGGTGGCCGGCGTGGTCAACGTGATCCTGAAGGACAAGGTCGAGGGCACCACGCTGTCCTACCGCCACGGCGACACCGTGCACGGCGGCGGCCGGTCCGAGCGGGTGTCGGTGACCACCGGCTTCGAGTTCGGCGACACCCAGGTGACCGCCGGCCTGGAATGGGACCGGCGCTGGCCGATCCAGGGCAACCAGCGCCGCTGGTTCGCCTCGCCGGACCGCTCGCCCGACCCGGACTACCGCGACCCCACCCAGGTCATGTCGTTCTGGGACCGCGAGAGCGGCTGGGACCTGCTGGACATCAGTGGCCGCTGCGACCCCCTCGGCTACGTGCCGGCCAAGCCCGGCAGCGCCACCGGCACGGAGCGCTACTGCGGTGACAACGATTTCGACAGCTACACCGTGCGCAACGGCCGCAAGCGCCTGTTCGGCTTCCTCAACGCCACCCATGCGCTGGGCGAGCACGAGCTGTACGCCACCGCGCTGAGCACGCGCTCGCGCGCCGATGCCGGCATGTACCGCTACGGCTACGCGGTCGACTACGAGGTGGTGGACGACATGCAGGCCGCGCAGCCCAACGCGGTGGCCTGGCGCCACGCCTACCGCACCTTCCGCAACAACGAGTTCCCGGGCAGCAACCAGAAGTTCAAGGAGAACAACGACGTCATCATCGCCGGCATCCGCGGTGCGGTGGGCCGCTTCGACTACAGCCTGAACTACAACTACGGCCGCTATCGCTACCGCGACACGGTCGAGCGCTTCAACGACAAGGCGATGATGGGCCTGCTGTTCGGCGAGGAAGGCCGCGACTGGTCGCTGCCGTGGGCCGGCAGCCGTTGGGTGCGCGTGGGCGCCGGCAGCCTGGACGCCAACCTGATGCCCAATGGCAACATCGACTTCTTCGGCCAGCTGTCGCCGGAAGTGTTCCGCGACGTCATGCACACCTCGGTGGGCGACGGGCGCTCCACCTCGCAGTCGTTCACCGCCGACCTGTCCGGCAACCTGTTCGACCTGCCGGCCGGCCCGCTGGCGTTCGCCGCGGTGGCCGAAGCCACCCGCGACAGCTACCGCTTCATCACCGACCAACCCACCGTCGATGGCGACATCTACGGCTGGAGTGGCATCCGTGGCAGCGGCAAGCGCAACCACTACGCGGTGGGCACGGAGTTCTCGGTGCCGCTGCTGGCGGCCGGCTCGGGCTTCGGCCAGTGGGATGCCAAGCTGGCCGCACGCTACGACCACTACGACGACGCCTCCGACGTCGGCGGCGCCTTCACCTGGCAGGCCGGGCTGAGCTGGCGCCCCAGCGACTGGCTGTTGCTGCGTGCATCGCACGCGACCTCGTTCCGCGCGCCGGACATGCACGTGATGTTCGCCGAACGCAGCTCGGCCTATACCAGCGGCGTGGACTACCTGAGCTGCGTGCAGCAGGAAGGCCTGCAGCGCGGCCAGAGCTGGCAGGGCTGCGGTGACGACTATGGCACCGGCTCGATCCGCCAGTACTCCGAGGGTGACCCGGGGCTGCACGAGGAAAAGGGCAGCAGCGACACCCTCGGCATGGTCGCGCAGATCGGCCAGAACCACTCCTTCACCCTGGACTGGTACCGCATCAAGCTGGAGGAGCAGGTCGGCCTGATCGGCGCCGACGCGGTGCTGCGCTATGCCGCCGAATGCGCGCTGGGCTTCGATGCACAGGGCCTGGACGTGGACCCGAACTCGCCCAAGTGCCAGACCATGCTGGCGCGCGTGCAGCGCGGTGGCCGAAACGACAGCGTGTTGTCGGTGATCACCAGCCCGTTCAACACCGGCATGTACCAGCAGAACGGCATCGACGCGAGCTGGAGTTCCACCCTGCCCACCGACCATTGGGGCCGTTTCTCCGCACGCATCAGCTATACGCACATCCTCAAGACGCTCAGCCGCTACCTGCCCGAGGACGCCGTGGAGAACATCCGCGACCGGCAGTGGAACAGCGAGTTCCGCACCCGCTCGAACATGACCCTGGGCTGGGACTACAAGCGCTTCTCCAGCTACCTGCACTTCAACCGCCTGGGTTCCTCGCCGGTGCGCTGGGCCGACAGCTACGAGCGCTTCAGGCCGTGGATGACGGTGAACCTGTCGCTGGCCTACCGCGCCACCGAGCAGCTGTCCTTCAACCTGGCGGTGGTCAACCTGTTCGACAAGACACCGTACCGGCATGCCTCGGAAAAGTGGTGGCCATATGCGGACATCACCAAGTACAACCCGGTGGGGACGGAGTACTTCATGACCGTGGAATACAAGCTGTAACAAGCGGTCCGCGTTTCCCTTCCGCCACCGCGGTGCGTTCTCGCCGCGGTGATTTTTTTTGCACGTGGAACGCCCCAGATAGGACGCGGACATGCCTGGCTCGCCGCCGCAGCAGCACGGCCTGCAGGACAACCGGTCTTCTGCGCCGGCGTGCAGGGATCTTCCCCGGCGGTGCAAGGCGCCGGCTACCGCAACGACAAGCATTGCCCGCCTGCGCGCAGGGCCGGCCGGTACGATGCACGACGCTACCGGACCGCGTTGCGCGGCATATCGGTGGCGTTTCCCGTGAGGTGCATGGCGTGGCGTGCAGGCAACCGACCTGCGCCATCCTCCACTGCCGCGTGTGCCGGCTCGGCAGCGACCGCCGCGCGGTCGATCGCCGCGCAGCGGCGGGCACGCCGCCAAGCCTGCAATCCGGTGCTTCAATGCAGATCGCCGCCGGACTGCACCCAGGGCAGCCGGCGGCGATGTGTCGGGACAGGCGATCGCGACCGCGCGGTCGCGAGGGGCGCGTCAGCGCGTGCCCTGCTGGTTCCAGTCCGGCGTGGACAGCCCGCGCAGGTGGCGCACGAAGAAATCGAACTTGCGTCGCTGGATGTAGTCCACCGGCTCCTGCGAACGGCCCACGCCATGCCCGGTGCCCGGCACCGTGAGCAGGTCGAAGTCCTTGCCGGCACGGATCAGCGCATCGGCCACCTGGTAGGTCGAGGCCGGGTCCACGTTCTCGTCCTGTTCGCCCACGATCAGCAGCAGCTTGCCCTGCATCCGGTGCGCGTTGTCCACGCCCGAGGCGCGGCTGTAACTTGCATCCACCGGCCAGCCCAGCCATTGCTCGTTCCAGCTGAGCTTGTCCATGCGGTTGTCGTAACAGCCGTTGTAGGCCACCGCCACGGTGTAGAACTCCGGGTGGAACTGCAGCGCGTTGAGCGCGTTCTGGCCACCGGCCGATGCGCCGTAGATGCCGACGCCGCCACTGATGTCATAGGAAGGATCACGCGCGGCCATGGCCTTGTGCCAGGCGATGCGGTCCGGGAAGCCGGCATCGCCCAGGTTCTTCCAGGCCACGTCGTGGAAGGCCTTGGAACGGTTCATGGTGCCCATGCCGTCGATCTCGACCACGATGAAGCCCAGGTCGGCCAACGCCTGCAGGCCGATCAACCGCTCGTTGCTGGACTGCGAATCGAACGGCCAGAACTTCTTCTGCACCGAGGAATCGTGCGGGCCGGCATAGATGCTCTCGATCACCGGGTAACGCCGCGCCGGGTCATGCCGGGTGGGCCGCACCACCAGCCCGAAGATCGGTGTGCTGCCATCGCGGCCGGGCGCGGAGAAGGTTTCCGGCGCGCGGTAACCGGCGGCGAACAGCGCGCTGGCGTCGCCGCGCTCCACGGTGTCCAGCAGGTGCCCGTCACGTGCGTCGCGCAGCTCGGTGATGTTGGGCTGGTCCAGCCGTGACCAGGTGTCCACGTAATGGTTCATGTCCGGCGACAGGCTGATCTCGTGCCAGCCGTCGCCGGGCGTCATGTGCTGCAGGTTGCGGCCGTCGAAATCGACGCGGTAGAAGTGCTGCAGGTAGGGGTCGCCCGGCTCGCGGCCGTTGGCGGCGAACCAGACCTGGCGGCGCGCCTCGTCGACCTTGACGATCTGCCGCACCACCCACGGGCCACGGGTCAGCTGCTGCAGCCGGCCAGTGCGACCGTCGACCATGTACAGGTGGTTCCAGCCATCGCGCTCGGACATCCACACGATCTGCTCGCCGCGATTGCCCACGTCGTGGAACTCGGCGCGGTACCACCAGCTGTTGACGAAGGTCTTGCTGGCTTCCTCGACCACGCTGCGCGCCGCGCCGCTTTGCGCGTCCACCTCGACCAGGCGCACGCGTTGGTGGCCACGCGCGGTGTAGCGGAATGCCAGGGTGCGGCCGTCGGCGCGGAACTGCGGCGGGGTGATCTCGTAGGCGTTGTCGAACAGTGCGGTCGGCACGTCGATGCGACGGCCACCGGCCACCTCGAAGATCACCGGGCGATCGATGTCCACCGGGTCGCCGGGCTTGGGGTAGAGCTGGGTGCGCACCCGCGGCTGCACCTGGTCGCGCGGCGCGGTTTCCACCCGCGTCACCTGGCGTGCGAAGCCGGGCACCACGCGCAGTACCACGAAGCGCGAGGAGTCCGGCGACCAGACGATGCTTTCCGGGTCGTAGAAATCGGTGGCCGCGCCGTCGCGCGCCAACACCCGGGTCTGGCCGTCGGCGAGCTGGCGCAGCACCACGCTGCCCTCGCGCACCTGCGCCTCGTAGCGCCCGTCGGGCGAGCGCTGCGGCGTGTCGTCGGCGGGCATCGACAGGTCACGCACCACGCCCCAGCCACGCGGGCGCGGTTCCCGCTCCGGCGCGCTCCAGCGCGCGCAGCGGTAGGCATCGCCCAGCTCGCACCGCATCCAGCCACCGTCGACCCAGGCACGCAGGGCACGCCCGTCCGCTTCCAGCGTGTAGTCGGAGAACGGCAGGCGCAGGGCCTGGACGCTGCGGCCCAGCAGCGGCGACAGCGCCGTCGCCAGCCGTGCCTGGTCGAACGCCGGCACCGCGCCGGCCTGGCCCACGCTGCGGCTGACGAACTCGAAGCCGCCCGGCGCGGTGCGTCGGTAGCGGTATTGCCGTGCATCGGTCCAGGTCGCCGGCCCGGCCAGGCCCTGGGTCAGGTACATCCACTGTTCGCGCAGCTGCAGCGAGCGGTTGAACGCCGCCGCATCCGGTGCCGGCGGCGCATCGGCCCGGGCCAGCAGCGGTGCACCGGCGCAGGCCAGGCCCAACGCCAGGCTGCGGGCGTAATGGTGGATTCCCCTGGATCGAAGCATGCAGCGTGTCTCCTTGCGTATCAGGTCAGGCAAAAGGCCGGTCGATGGCCGGCGATGGCGGCGTGAACCATTGCGCGCCGTCGGCGGTGACATGGAAGTGGTCCTCCAGGCGCACGCCGAAGCGGCCCGGCACCACGATCATCGGTTCGTTGCTGCAGCACATGCCCGGTGCCAGCGGCAGGGTGTTGCCACGCACCAGGTACGGCGCCTCATGGATGGCCAGGCCGCAGCCGTGGCCGGTGCGGTGCGGCAGACCCGGCAAACGGTAGTCCGGACCCAGCCCGGCCGCTTCGAGCACGTCGCGCGCGGCCTGGTCGACCACCTCGCACGGCACGCCGGGGCGCACCGCGTCGAAGGCGGCCTGCTGCGCGGCGCGCTCCAGTTCCCAGATGCGGCGCTGCTCGGCATCCGGCTCGCCGAAGATCCAGGTGCGGGTGATGTCCGAGTTGTAGCCCTGCACGGCGCAGCCGGTGTCGATCAGCACCAGTTCGCCGCGGCGCAGGTGCTGCACGCCGGGAATGCCGTGCGGGAAGGCGGTGGCATGCCCGAACTGCACGATGCAGAAGGTCGAGCCGCCGTCGGCGCCCAGCGCACGGTGTGCCTCGTCGATGAAACGCACCAGCGTGTCGGTGCCGATGCCCTCGTGGGCGATGCCGGCGGCCAGCTGCTGCACGAACAGCGTCATGTCGCAGGCCTGCTGCATCAGCGCCAGTTCGGCCGGCGACTTGCACATCCGGCAGCCATCGATGAGAGAGGCCGCCGACTGGATCGCATCGGCGCCCAGGTGGGCGGCCAGGCCGACCTGCACGCGGAACGGTGCCTCCGGGTCCAGCGCCAGCGTGCGCGCGCCGCGTTCGGCCATGGCCTCGGCCACCTGCGCGTGCGGGTCCTGGTGTTCTTCCCACAGGCGCTTGCCGGCCGGGATGCGCAGCACCGCGTCGAGCGAGCCTTCCTCGAACACCGGGCACACCAGCAGCGGCTCCCCTTCCAGGGTCAGCAGCATCGCCACCAGCCGTTCGCTGCCACCCCACGGGACGCCGCAGAACCAGCGCAGCGAGGTGCCGGCGGTGACCAGCAATGCGTCCACGCCCTGCGCCCGCATCAGCGCACGGGCCCGCTGCAGGCGTTGCGCATGCTCCTCGGCGCTGATGGCCGGTGCGCGCTGTGGCCACGGTGCCAGGCGTGCGCGTGCCTGTTCCAGGGTGAGGTGTCCGATCTGTGCATTCATGGCTGTGCTCCGATGTCATCGGTGGTCCAACGCTGGTCGATCCAGCGCAGCAATCCACCCGGGTTGCGGTCGCGCAGCTCCGGCGGGAGCAGCGCATCGGGCACATTGTCGTATGCCTGCAGCGCACTGAAGCGCAGGATCGCGGCCGGCAGGCCGACGGCGGTGAATCCCGGTTGCGTCGAGGCCGGGTATGGCCCGCCATGTTGCTGCGCCGGGCTGACCGCCACGCCGGTGGGCATGCGGTCGCAGATCAGCCGCCCCACGCGCGGCCGCAGCACGCTGGCCACGGCCTGCCACGCGGCATCGTCGCTGCCGTCGCCGGCGCGGTACAGCGTGCCGGTGAGCTGGCCCTCCAGCGTGGCCGCCACTGCCTGCATCTGGGCGACATCGCTGACCCGCAGCAGCAGGCTGCTCGGGCCGAACGCCTCGCCCTGGAACCGCGCGGGCGCGGCGAGGAACGCCTCGGCATCCACCTCGAACAGGGTCGCGGCATGGGTGATGCCCACGCTGCCCGGCGTACCGCCGCACAGCAGGCGCGCACCGGCCTGGCGCAACGCTCCGATCGCGTGCTGCAGCGTGGCCAGCACCGCCGGCGACAGCAGCAGCTGCGGCGCGGTGTCGGCGAAACGACCGGCCACCGCCGCGACGAACGCATCGCCAGCGGCACCGCGCGGCACCAGTACCAGCCCCGGGTTGGTGCAGAACTGGCCACTGCCGAGCAAGCACGACGCGCTGAACGCCTCGGCCAGCGCTTCCCCGCGTTCGGCCAGCGCACCGGGCAGCAGGAACACCGGGTTCAGGCTGGACAGCTCGCCGAAGAACGGGATGCCCGCGGCATCGGCCGCCTGCTTCAAGGCCAACCCGGCGCTGCGGCTGCCGGTGAAGGCGATCGCGCCCAAACGCGTATCGCCGGCCAGGGCCCGCCCCAGTGGCGCGGGCATGTCGTACAGCAGCTGCACCGTGCCGGCGGGCAGGCCGGCCGCGTCCGCGGCGCGTTGCGCGTGTTCGGCCAGGCGCTGGCTGGTGCCCGGGTGCGCCGGGTGCGCCTTGGCGATCACCGGGTTGCGTGCGGCGATGGCGGCGGCGAAGTCGCCGCCGGACACCGCGTTGAACGCGAACGGGAAATTATTGGGGCCGAACACCAGGACCGGCTTGCCCAATGGCGCGTGGCACGAACGCAGGCCGGCGCCGGTGTCGATCACCGGCCGGGTCCAGCTGGCGCTGCGTGCGGCGCTGGCGGCCTGGCGCAACTGGTTGCAGGTGCGCGGCAGTTCATTGCCGCGCAGGCGGGTGGCGGCCGGCAACCCGGTCTCGGCATGCGCCAGCGCCACCAGCGCTTCGGCATCGGCTTCCAATGCATCGGCGTAGCCTTCCAGGAACGCGGCGATGCGTTCCGGGGCGAGCGCCGCCAACATCGGCGCGGCGGCGCTTGCCGCCGCCAGCGCCTGTTCCACCTCGGCCGCACCGCTGCGCGGGAACGCATCCCCGATGGCCTGCGCAGTGGACGGGTCCACCGCGCGGAAGCTGTCCGTGCCTTCCGCTGCCGGACGCCAGTGGCCGGCAATCAACAACAGCGCGACCGTGGCCATCTCAGCGCTTCCCGCGGGTGGCGATGGCGTGGTCGATCACCTGCAGCGCCTGCGCGCGTTCGCCGCCTTCCACCACCAGCCGCGGCGCACGCACGCGCTCGCTGCCCAGGCCCACGCGCTCCTGCATCAGCTTGATCAGCTGCACGAACTTGGGAACGGTATCCATGCGCAGCAGCGGCAACGACCACTCGTACAACTCGCGGGCCGCCGCGTAACCACCGCGCCGTGCCTGCTCGAACAACTGCACCGCTTCTTCCGGGAACGCGTTGACGGTACCGGCGATCCAGCCTTCGGCACCCATCGCGATGCCTTCCACGATCAGGTCGTCCACGCCGACCAGCAGCACCAGGCGATCGCCGAGCAGGGCCTTGATCGCGGCCAGGCGGCGGATGTCGCCGGAGGACTCCTTGATCGCCTGCACGTGCGCGAACTCGGCGGCGAACGCGGCCACCTGTTCCGGGCTGAAGTCGGTCTTGTAGGCGATCGGGTTGTTGTACAGCAGCACCGGCAGATCGGTGGAGGCGATGACTGCGCGGATGTACGCATCCATCTCGTGGCGGTCGCTGGAGTACACGTACGGCGGCAGCACCATCAGGCCACCGGCGCCGGCCTGCTTCACCGCCGCGGCCAGCGCGATGCCTTCCTGCGTCGACAGCGCGGCGATGCCGGCCACGATCGGCACGCGGGCCCCCACCGCATCGACCAGGGTGCGCACGATGGCCACCTTTTCCTCGAAGCTCAGGGTGGCGCTTTCGCCCAGCGAGCCCAGCGGCACCAGGCCGCTGCAGCCGGCATCGACCAGGCGGCGTGCGTGCTCGGCCAGGAAGGCATGGTCCACCGTGCCGTTGGCGGTGAAGGGAGTGGTGATGGCCGGCAGTACGCCGCGCCAGAAGTCTGCATTGCTCATCAAGGCTTACCTGGTTCGTATGGGTCGAAGGATGCATCTGCCAATGCAGCCAGGCTGACCGGGGTCAGTGGCGGCCGCACGGCCGTGGGGGAGGCGGAAGGGGAGGTCAATCGCAGTTCGCGCAGCGCGGCACCGCAGATGCGGCCCTGGCAGGCACCCATGCCGCAACGGGTGACCAGCCGCAGCTGGCGCGGGTCCGGGTGCGCGTGCACGTCGGCCATCGGCACGTCTTCGCAGCGGCAGACCAGGGTGTCGGGGTCGGCCAGCGTGCGGGCCTGTTCGCCGGGCTGGAAGGTCCGAGCCAGCAGCGCGGCATAGGCACGCTCATGTTCGCGCCGGTGGCGCAGTGCCTCGCCGCCGCGCACGTCGCCCAGGGCGAAGCACGCCGCCATCGCGCCTTCGATGCGGGCGCAGTCGCGGCCGCCGATGCCGAGGCTTTCGCCGGCCACGTGGATGTCGGAGTGGCTGCTGCGCAGTTGCAGGTCCACGCGCACCACCGGGTGCGTGCAGGAGGTGTCCAGTTCACAGCCCAGCAGCCGCGCCAGCTCCACGTTCGGCACCAGGCCCCAGCCGACCGCCAGCAGGTCGCAGGCCACGCGCGTGCGCGGGCCACCGGCAGTGACGATGTCCACGCCCTGCAGGCGCTGGTCGCCATGCGCGGCCACGACCGTGCTTTGCCGGTGCCATGGCACCGGCGCCAGGCCGGCGCGCAGTGCCACCGCCTGCGCCAGCTTGCCCGGCCAACGCCACAGCTGGCGGGCGAAGCCATGCAGCTGCGCGGTGCTGGCCTGTTCGTGGATGCCGACCAGCGTCGCGCCATGGCGCTTGAGCGTGGCGGCCGTCGCCAGCAGCAGTGGGCCAGTACCGGCCACCACCACCCGCTTGCCGGCCACTGGCAGGCCCTGCTTGGCCAACGCCTGCAGGCCACCGGCACCGGTGACGCCGGGCAAGGTCCAGCCCGGGAAGGGCAGCAGCAGCTCGCGTGCGCCCGTGGCGATCACCAGCTTGCGCCAGTGCAGCGCCACTGCGCCGTGCGCATGGACGGCGAGCAGCCGGTGCGGGTCGGCCAAGGTCACTTCGTGCCCGGCCAGCAGCGCGATGCCCGCGGCCTCCAGGCCTTCGATCTGCGCCCGCGCCATCGCCGGCACGCCGAAGCGCAGGTCGTGCCGCCATACCTGGCCGCCGACGCGCGGCTGTGCATCGACCAGCCCCACCCGCGCGCCACGGCGGGCACCGGCATGGGCCGCGGCCAGGCCCGCAGGGCCGGCCCCGACCACCAGCAGGTCGTAATGATGCTGTTTCATCGCTGTGTCTCCACCCGCATGCCCGGGCGTGCCACCACCATGCAGGCGCGCAGCTGCTCGATCGCATCGATGCGGACCCGGCATTCGAAGCACAGGCCCATGCCGCACAGCGGCGCGCGCGGCTCACCGCCGGGCGAACGCCGGAAGCTGCTGCGCACCTGCGCGATGGCGGCGGCGACGGTGGCGCCCTCCTCCACTTCCACGCGCAGGCCGTCCACACTCAATACGACGCGGCTCATGCCACCTCCTGCTGCAGCCGATCCGGCCGATAGGGGTCCAACGCAAGCGCCGGACTGCGGCCGAGGAAGGCATCGACCAGCAGCCGCGCACTGCCCGGTGCGGCGGTGATGCCCAGCCCTTCATGGCCGGCCGCCACCCATACCCGGTGACGGCCCGGCACCGCGCCCAGGTACGGCAGCCCGTCCGGCGTGGCCGGGCGGAAACCGCACCAGCTGCGCAGCGCACGCAGCTCCTGCAGCACCGGGACGAAGTCGAACGCGCGGCGCAGCATGCGTTGCAGCAGCGCCATCGAGATGCCGTTGTCCACGGCGTCGTATTCGCGCGAGGACCCGATCAGCAGTTGGCCGTTCGGCCGCGGCTGCACGTTGAACGACACGCTGGCGGCATCGGCGCCATGCGCGGCGGCGGCATAGCCCATCTCGATCAGCTGGTGGCGCAGCAACGGCCGGTGCCGGTCGGTGATGACCAGCTGCCCCTTGCGCGCACGCATCGGCAGTTCCGGCAGCAACTCCGGCAATGCGCTGCCGGTGGCCACCAGCACCGGCCCACGCAGCACGCGGCCATCGGCCAGCAGCACGCCGTCCTCGACCAGTTGCGTGGCACGGGCGCCGGCAAACAACTGCATGCCCTGCCGGCAGGCATCTTCGATCAGCCGCCAGGCCACCCGCGGCGGGTAGACCACCGCGTCGCCCGGTACGTGCATGCCACCGCACAGGCCCGCGGCAAGCTGCGGTTCGCGCTGGTACAGCCCCGCCGCATCCACCGCCACGGCCTGCACGCCGACCGCCGCCAACGCATCCACGCGGGCGGCCACGGTGTCCAGTTCGTCGCCGTTGCGTGCCACCCACAGGGTGCCGCAGCGTTGGTATTCGGCCTGTGGCCAATCGGCCCAACGCTGCCACAGCCGCAGCGAATAGCTGCACAGCGCCAGCTCATGCGCATCGCCATCCATCGCCACCAGGTGGCCCATCGCGGCCGCGCTCGCGCCGCCGCCCACCGCGCCGTATTCCACCACCGCCACGCGCAGACCGGCGGCCACCGCGGCTTCGGCGCAGGCGGCGCCGACGATGCCGGCGCCGATGATGATCAGCTCGAACGTACCGCCTGCACTCACGGCCGCGGACCGCCAATGCCCCAGGCGAACGGGTCGGCCGGGTCGATCAGCACGGTGGCACGCGCGGTGATCCACGCCTGGCCGATGATGCGCGGCAGGATGCCGCGCGTACCGGGCTGGTAGGACGCTTCGAACGCGGTACCCAGCACGCCCTGCTGCGTCCAGTGCTCACCCGCGCCGAGCTTGCCGTCAGCGGCCAGGCAGGCCAGTTTGGCGCTGGTGCCGGTGCCACACGGCGAACGGTCGTAGGCCAGCCCCGGGCACAGCACGAAATTGCGCATCTGCCCGCTGCCGTCCGGTGCGGTGGCGTTGACTTCGATGTGGTCGATCTCGCCGTCCTGGCCGCGGATGCCGGCCTGTTCCAGCGCCACGCGGATGGCCTCGGTATAGGCGGTAAGCGTGCGCTGGTTGGCCAGCTCCACCGTGCACGGCGCCTGCGCGGTGATGAAGAACCAGTTGCCGCCCCAGGCGACGTCGCCGCGCACCGGGCCATGCCCGGCCACCTCGACCACGACATCGGCCTGGTACCGCCAGCTCTCGACGTTGTCGACCGCGACCCGGCCATCGGCGAACAGTTCCACGCCCACCGTGCCCACCGGCGTCTCGATGCGATGCCGGCCCACGCCGATGCGGCCCAGCTCGGCCAGCGTGCGGACCACACCGATGGTGCCGTGGCCACACATGCCCAGGTAGCCGACGTTGTTGAAGAAGATCACCCCGGTGCACGCGGCCGGATCCTGCGCCGGCAGCAGCAGTGCGCCGACCATCGTGTCCGAGCCACGCGGCTCGCACGCCAGCGCCGCGCGCCAATGGTCGAACTGCCCGGCAAAACGCTCGCGGCGCTGCTGCAGGCTGCCTTGGCCAAGATCGGGAAATCCGCCAAGCACGACCCGGGTGGGCTCGCCTGCGGTATGCGAATCGATGATGTCTATCCGGTGCATGCGGCCATGCTCCCATTCGCCGCGCAGGCCCGAATAGCAGGCGATTGGGCGTGCTCATGCGGAATTCGGCACAGCCACCTGAACACGCGCAAACGCCTTCCGGCATGCGCTAGGATCGGCCGCACGCCACCCTGAAGGCCGCCACCGTGATGACGACGCCCCTGGATGCACGCCACTCCTCAAGCGATGTGCAGGACCTGTTCGATGCACTTCCCGACACCGTGTTCTTCATCAAGGATCGGCAGGGGCGCTATACGCACTGCAACCTCACCCTGGTGCAGCGACTGGGCAGGAAGAAGCGTGGCGAAGTGATCGGGCGCTCGCCGCTGGAGGTGTTCCCCGCGCCGCTGGGCAACCGTTACCTGCTGCAGGACCAGCAGGTCCTCGGCGGCGACCCGATCGCCGACCGCCTGGAAGTGCACCTGTACCCGAACCGGCGCCCGGGCTGGTGCCTCACCCTGAAACGGCCGATGTACACCGATGGCGCCATCACCGGGTTGATGGGCGTCTCGCGCGACCTCGGCCGCCCCAACAGCCGCCACTCGGCGTTCGCCCAGCTCGACAAGGTGGTGGCGCACATGCAGCTGCATTTCGAGACCAACCTGCGCACGCCGCAGCTGGCCGAACGCGCGGGCATGTCGCTGGCGCAGCTGGAGCGCCACTTCCGCCACGTGTTCCAGCTCACCCCGCAGCAGTACATGATCAAGCTGCGCATCGAGATGGCGATGCGGCTGCTGCGCGGCGAGGGCAGCATCGCCGGCATCGGCCAGCGTTGCGGCTTCAGTGACCAGAGCGCGTTCGCGCGGCAGTTCAAGGCCACCGTCGGCATGACGCCCAGCGAGTACCGGGCACTGGACGAACGCTTCGGCATGACCGAACCGGCACCGGACAGCCGCATGGCCGAGCTCACCGGCTGAGGCGCACCCACCGGCCCGGCAGCTGCACGCACGAGCGCATCGCGCTGCCCCACCCTGCCGTCCCCGCCCCCAGCGTCGCCACGCCCGCCCGGGCGAGGCTTGCCTGCCCGCGCGACGGGGTGCTAGAAGGGTCCATGCCGGCCCCTGTCCGGGCCGGACATCTGGCGCGGCACGACGTACGGGGATCACAGCGGTCACGGCCGCTGCGTTTTATGGCTCGGGGACATGCAACACCATGGTCGGACGTGAACATGACATCGCGGTGAATCCCGATGCCTGCCCGGTACAAGCCAAGCAGGACATGCTCCGGGCGCTGGACATGCATGCCCTGTGGCGCGCCTGCGTGGACCTGGTCAGCCAACGCCTGCCCTGCCATTCGTGCACGCTGATGTACGACATCACCTGCGGCTACCAGCCGCAGCGCAGCCTGCACTTCCTCGGCGAGACGCCTTCCGGCCTGCCACCGCCCCTGCGCAGCCTGGACGTGGCCGCGCCCTACCTGCAGCAGCATCCGCGCATCCATTGGTACACGCTGTCGCAGATCGCCTCCGGCGATGCACAGGCGCGGCAACGGCTGCGCGCGCAGAACCCGGCGCCGGGCTGGCACGAGTTCATCCACATGGCGTTCTGGGGCGAGGACGGCCTGGAAGCGGTGCTGAGCATCCGCATGCGCGAAGGCCACGAACAGATCACCGACGGCCACCAGCAGTTCCTGGACGAGCTGCACCCGCTGATGGCCGCCGGACTGCAGCGCCTGCGCTCACTGCGCGACGAACGCCGCAGCGTCTACCAGGCACTGCTCGACCGGCAGAGCCTGCCGGAGCTGATCCTCGACCACGAGCTGCACCCGATCAGCCTGTCCCCCGCGGCGCAGCGGTTGTGCGCCGACTGGCTGGAACCGGACCGGTCCGGACTGCCGGATGTCATCGCCGCGGAACTGCGCCGCTGGCTCGGCCACCCCGGCGCAGTCGCCCCCGGCAGCAGCACGACGGTCAGCCACCCGCGATGTCCGGGCAAGGCGCTGCACATCCGCCTGGAAGCACAGCTGCCGGCCCATCCACTGCAACCGCTGTACCTGCTGTGCCTGGCCACGGCCGCGCCGGCGGGCAGCCAGCGGCCGGTATGGTCCAAGCTCTCGCCCACCGAACAACGCGTGGCCGAGCTGGTCGTCGATGGCCTGCGCAACGACGAGATCGCCCATCACCTGAGCCGCTCGCGCAAGACCATCGAAAGCCAGATCAGCGCGATCTACCGCAAGCTCGACGTCGGCCACCGCGCCCAGCTGGTGCGCCTGCTCAGCACCGCCTGCTGAGCACCGCGCGCTCAGGGCACGAACAGGAAGTAGTCATGCGCCGCCCGCGCCAGCTGGGCGATGGCCGCGTCGCGCTCCTGGCTGCTGGCGCGCGACTGCACGAACACGCTGATCACCGCATGGCCGCGTCCGCCCGGCAGGGTGATCACGCCGACATCGTTGATCACGTCGCCCACCGTGCCGGTCTTGTGCGCCACCGGCGTGTCGCGCGGCAGCATGCCGGGCAGGCGCGCGGTGCCGGTGCGGGTATCGCGCATGATCGCCTGCAGCACGTCCAGGCTGGCCGGGCTCAGCACCTGCCCCTTCCATGTCTTTTCCAGCAGCAACGTCATCGCGCGTGCGGTACTGGTGTCGCGCGGGTCGGCGTTCCAGGCGTTAGTGTGGCTGCGCCGCTGCTCCTCGCTGCGTTCGCCGCGCGAGAGCTCGGCGTAGGCGGCCGGGCCCATCGGCTGGGCCTGCGAGGCAGCGTTGCCACGGTAGTTGGCCAGCAGCTCCCAGATGTAGCGGTCCACGCGCAGGCCGTCGATGCCCAGCGCGCGCATGCGCGCGTCCACCGCGGCAGTGCCGCCGCCGAGCCGGATCAGGATGTCGGTGGCGTTGTTGTCGCTGACGGTGATCATCATGTGCAGCAGGTCGCGCACGGTGATCGCCGAACCGGCGCTCAGGTGCAGGTCCATCGGCCCGCCCATCTCCGGATAGATGTCATCGGCCTTCAGCGTGACCTGCTGCTGCAGCGACAGCGTGCCTTCATCGACCAGCGCGAGGATATGCACCGCCACCGGCACCTTCATCGTGCTGGCCATCGGGAACGGCCGATCACCGTTGATGTAGACGCTGCGTCCGCTTTCCAGGTGCACGATGGCCGCACCCAGCTCGCCCCCGGGCAGCAGGCTGGCCAGGCGTTGCGCCTCGGCCTGCAGCGGCGCTGCCGGTGCGCTGCGCGCCAGCAGCGTGCCGGGCAGCCACAGGCTGGCCAGCAACGCGGCAGCCAGCAGCGGACGGCGCGGATGCAGGCGGCGAGGGGAAGCGGAACGGGTCATGTTCAAGGGGGTTTCCTCCAGGGACGGGAAGCGCCGCGGCGGGACTGACGATCATCCCGCCGCGACCAGGCTCAGAAACGCATGCGGGCGCCCAGCGTGTAGTAGCGGCCGACCACGTCGTAGTACGGCGAGCCTACCGCGCCCAGCGGCGATTTCCTGTCGAACAGGTTGCTGATGTCGGCGTAGATCTCGAACTCGCGGTCCGCGGACATCGGCAGGCGCATGCGTCCACCCACGTCCCAGTACACGTAGGAACCGATGTCGCCGTTGGTCAGCTGCAACTGGTTGTTGTAGACGCCGGCGGACAGGTAACGCGCGCGCGCCTGCGCCGAATAGCGGTCGCCACGCCAGCCGAAGGTGGCGTTGCCGCGCCAGCGCGGCACGCCCGAGCCGCCGGTCAGGCCCTGCGAGGTGACGTACTCGAAGCTGTTCTTGCCGTCGTAGGTGGTCAGGCTGTCCACCCAGGTCGCCAGCACGCGGGCGTGGAACTGGCCCGGCATCGCGGCGAACAGCGTGGCCGCCGGCAGGCTGTACATCAGGTCCACGTCCACGCCGTTGGTGCGGTACTCGGCCAGGTTGACGTAGTTGGAGTTGATCCGCTCGATCTCGCCGTTGCCGTCGCGCACCACGCGGCCACACATGGCCTGGTTGCCGGCGATGCAGCGCAGCACGGTTTCCTGCGCCGACACCTGGGTGATCACGTCCTTGATCTCGATGTCGAAGTAGTCCACCGACATGATCAGGCCCGGGGCACGGGCCGGTGCCCAGGTGAAGCCGACGGTCAGCGTATCGGCCTTCTCCGGGTCCAGGCGCGGGTTGCCACCGCCGATCACCAGTGCGCTGAGCGAGGTGCCGGTGAGCGGGTCGCTGATGGTCGACCAGCCGGTGGTGCTGGTGGTGTACATCTCCGACAGGTTGGCCGAACGGATGTCGCGCGAGCGGGTGAAGCGGCCGCGGAAGCCATCGAAGAACTCATTGGTCATGCCGTACTTCCACGACCAGATCGCACCGGAGCTGTTGTAGTCGCTGAAGCGCGCGGCGGCATTGACCTGCAGGTCGCGCAGCGCCGGCACGTCGCGCAGCAGCGGCGCGGCCACCTCGGCGAAGGCCTCGCGCACGGTGAAGCTGCCAGCCATCGGCGAGGAGCTCCAGGTGCTGAACGCCTTGGCCAGGTCCTGCGCGCCCACCTTCTGATCGATCTGCTCCTTGCGCGCCTCCAGGCCCACCGCCACCGATACCTCGCCGGCCGGCAGCGAGAACGGCTCGCCGCGCAGGTCCAGGCCGGCGGTGTCCAGCCGGGTGTTGGTCATGCGCCGCGGCGTGCCGGTCACGTAGGCAGCCGCTTCGGCCGAGGGCGCGCCGTGGCCGAACAGATTGATCGGCACGCAGCCGGAGCCGGGGTTGGTCAAGGTCACCCGGCAGACCACCTTGCCGCTGACCGGATCGATCACCGCGTCCACCGCGTCGCGGTAGTTGCTGGTCAGCAGGAAGCCCGGCGCGGCCAGGTCGGACTGGTTGTCGCCGTGGCTGTAGTAGCCGCCCCAGCGCCAGTTGTCGCCCACCACGCCATCCAGCGCGACGGTGAACTGGGTGGTGCGACGGTCATAGTCGATGTCGGGGAAGGCGAAGTCGCTGTTGAAGCGGCCCAGCGTGAAACTGGTCTCGCCGGCCGCTTCCATCGCATCGCGCACCGCCGCCGGCAGGAACGCGTTGTCCACGCCAAGGCGCAGCCCGGTGCCGCGGTTGTGGTCGCCGAACCACGGGAAGCGGTTCCAGCTGCGCGAATGGCGCACGTCCACGGTCAGGCCGACGTTGTCGGTGAGGTTCCATGACAGCCGCCCCAGCACGTTGTAGCGCCGCTGCGGCGTCATCAGCGAGCTGATGTCATCGTTGCTCGGGCTCTCGCCACCCTGGATCAGCGATGCGCCGGTATAGCCGGGGAAGGGACGCAGGCTGCCGTCCGGGTTGAAGGCCATGCCGGCCAGCACGCCGCTGGTGATCAGGCCACCGATGGCAGCGTTGCCGTAGCCCACGTCGCCGACCATCGTGTAGGTGCCGTCGCCATTGGACAGCTGTGCGGTGCGGCCCAGCCAGCGGCGCGAGGTCTTGGGAATCACGCCGTCGTTGTTGAGCGCCTCCGCGCCGATCACCACATGGCCACGGCCCTGGGCGACCTCGAAGCCGGTGGCCGCCGAGACGTACTGCTTCTGGTTGTCCGAACGCGAGGACACCCCGCCCTGCACGTCGACCTTGGTCCCGACCAGCTGGCTGTCCAACTGCACGTTGACCACGCCGCTGACCGCGCCCGAGCCCCAGGCCGCCGAGGCGCCGCCGGTGACCACGTCCACGCCACTGATCAGGATCGAGGGGATCGCGGCCAGGTCGTTGTCGCTGGAGAAGCGTCGCCCGTCCAGCAGCACCAGCGTGCGGCTGGTGCCCAGGCCACGCAGGTCGACCGGCGCGCGCGCCGCGTCCACGCCGGTGGTGTGGGTCTGCGGCGACACCGTGCCGCGGAACTGCGGCAGGTCGTTGAGCGCGGCGGCGATGTTGGTGTGGGTGGAGAGCTGCAGTTCCTCCGGCGTCACCTTCACCGTCGGCGTGGGCGCGTTGAAGCCGGGACGGTCGATGCGCGAGCCCGAGGCGGTGACCTTGACGCTGGCGATGTCCACCACCTTGCCGTCGGCCGGCGCCGGTGGCGTGTCTGCGTTCTGGGCCGATACGGCGGGGATCGTTCCGACAAGGATCAGGGCGATGCCCGTGGACAACGCGGTTCTGGCGATACGAGACGACATACGGTTCCTCGCAGACGGCTGGAAGTGGATACGACGGACCTGTGATGCGGAACTCCCCTTGTCCGCATCTTAGGAAGCCGTCTTCCGACCCCGCATCAGGGAAAACCCCCATAGCCGACCCATAAACGACAACGGCCGGCGCAAGCGCCGGCCGTTGTTTCAAACGTTACCAATTATCAGTGCTCGGCCGCCTTGCTGGCACCGATGCCGGTCTCGGCACGCACTTCCTGCGCCGGATAGGCCGCACGTTCCTGCTGTGCGTTGCGGCTCTTGTCCAGCACCGAGAACAGCCAGATGCCGACGAAGGCGATGGTCATGGAGAACAGCGCCGGGCTGGTGTACGGGAACGGCGCGCTGCCGGCCGGGTTGCCCAACGTGTCTACCCACACCGACGGCGACAGCAGGGTCAGCAGCAGCGACGAGGCCAGGCCCAGGAAGCCGCCGATCACCGCGCCACGGGTGGTGCAGTCCTTCCACAGCAGCGACAGGATCAGCACCGGGAAGTTGGCCGAGGCGGCGATGGCGAAGGCCAGCGACACCATGAAGGCCACGTTCTGCTTCTCGAACACGATGCCCAGCAGCACCGCGACCACGCCCAGCACCAGGGTGGTGATGCGCGAGACACGCAGCTCCGAACCCGGCGGCGGGTTGCCCTGCTTGAACACGGTGGCGTACAGGTCATGCGACACCGCCGAGGCACCGGACAACGTCAGGCCGGCCACCACCGCCAGGATGGTGGCGAAGGCCACCGCCGAGATGAAGCCCATGAACAGGTTGCCGCCCACCGCCTTGCCGACCAGCACGGCCGCCATGTTCGGGCCGCCCTGGATGGTGCCGGTCACCGGGTCGGCGTACTCGGGGTTGGTCAGCACCAGTGCGATCGCACCGAAACCGATGATGAAGATCAGGATGTAGAAGTAGCCGATCCAGGTGGTGGCCCACAGCACCGACTTGCGTGCCTGCTTGGCATCGGGGACGGTGAAGAAGCGCATCAGGATGTGCGGCAGGCCGGCGGTGCCGAACATCAGCGCCATGCCGAACGAGATCGCCGAGATCGGGTCCTTCACGAAGCCACCCGGGCCCATGATCGCCAGGCCGGCACTGGCCGCTTCCTCGGCGCTCTTGCCGCCATTGGCCGCGATCTGGGTCTTCACCCGCACCGCCTCGCTGAACAGTGCCTCGAAGCTGAAGTTGAACTTCCACATCACCATCAGCGCCATGAAGGTCACGCCGAACAGCAGCAGGCAGGCCTTGATGATCTGCACCCAGGTGGTGGCGGTCATGCCGCCGAACAGCACGTAGACCATCATCAGCACGCCGACCAGCGCCACGGCCACCCAGTAGTCCAGGCCGAACAGCAGCTTGATCAGCGCACCGGCGCCGACCATCTGCGCGATCAGGTAGAACAGCACCACCACCAGCGTGCCGGAGGCGGCGAACATGCGGATCGGCTTCTGCTGGAAGCGGTAGCCGGCCACGTCGGCGAAGGTGAAGCGGCCCAGGTTGCGCAGGCGTTCGGCCATCAGGAAGGTCAGGATCGGCCAGCCGACCAGGAAGCCCAGCGCGTAGATCAGGCCATCGTAGCCATTGGCCATGACCGCCGCGGTGATGCCCAGGAACGAGGCGGCGGACATGTAGTCGCCGGCGATGGCCAGGCCATTCTGGAAGCCGGTGATGCCGCCGCCGGCGGTGTAGAAGTCCGATGCCGAACGGGTGCGCTTGGCCGCCCACTTGGTGATGCCGAGCGTGGCCAGCACGAACACGGCAAACATGGTGATCGCCGTCCAGTTGGTCGGCTGGCGCACGGTCTGGCCGATGTCGCCGCCGGCGGCCAGGGCGGCGCCGCTGGCTGCCATCAGTGCAAGCAGCGCGCCCGATCGCAGGAAGGAATGGCTCATCGGGTCTCCTCCACGATCTGCTGGGTCAGCTGGTCGAATTCCTTGTTGGCGCGGCGCACGTAGAAGCCGGTGATCAGGATGGTGAACACCATCAGGCCCAGCGCGATCGGGATGCCCACGGTGGTGATCTTGCCCGCGGCGATCGGCGTGGCCAAGAACGCCTTGTCGAAGGCGATCAGGCCGATGTAGCCGTAGTAGGCCAGCAGCATGAGCACGGTCAGGGTCCAGCCAAGCCGGTTGCGCACCTTGCGCAGGCGTTGGTAGAGCGGATTGGAGGCGATCCGCTCAACACGGGGATCGACGGAAGCATTCATCGGGATTCTCCAGACGTGGGAATACGAGCGCCCCGGCGCGGGGTACGCGCCTCGGCGGTGACATGAGTGCTCCCCGTGGGGGTAGGGAGATGGTACGGACTACATTCCTGCAGACGGTACCGGCATGGCCTGCATGCCGGCACCGCGGGATCAGAAGCTGTACTTGGTGGTGAACTGCAGGCGGCTGATGTCGCCCTTCTGGCCGTTCTCGATCTCGCGCACGCCGTACATCAGCTCGGCGCCGATATCGACCTTGGGCATCGGGGTGTAGAACACGTTGCCGCGGATGGACTGCACGCTCTTGGTCACCAGGTTGCCGGTGATCGAGGCATCGTTGTCGTAGTCGCTGCGCGCGTAGATCAGGTTGGTGCGCAGCTTGGGCGAGAACGCATGGCGCCAGCCCACGTAAGCGGCGACCACGCCGGTCGGGTCGATCTCGTCGCGGATCGCGTCGTAGCCGCTGTCGGCGGTGATGCCCAGGCCGATGTAGCGCGAGATGCCTTCGCCACCGGTGAGCTGGTAGTGCAGGCTGTCGCTGTCGCCCATCACCCACTTGCCGCCCAGCGTCACGCCGCCGGCGACCTTGGTGGCATCGGCACCGGTGGCCTGGTTGTCGACCTTGAGCTGGCGCACCAGGCCAGCCACGCCGAACGTGCCCCAGTCACCCTTCCAGCCGTAGCGGGCGGTAAGGTCTGGCAGCGAACCGCGGTCGGAGTTGACCACCGACGGTACGTTCCACTTGCCCGTACCCGGGTTGTAGGTGCCGGTGAGGGTGGTGGTCTCCGGGTTTTCCAGGGCCACGCTGAAGCCGCCGTTGGTGTAGCGGACCTGGGCCTGGCGCACGAACACCACGCCGTCGGTCGGGCCGACGAAGTCGACCGCCTCGGGGATGGACGCGGCATCCATGAAGTTGGACCAGGTCTGGCCGGCCAGCCAGTTGTTCCAGTACATGTAGGCATGGCGCAGGGTCACGCCGTAGGTGTTGGTCGCTGTCTGGTTGCCCAGCGAGTTGCCGAAGAAGTCCATCTCGACCATGGCACCGGCCTTGTCGCCGTTCTCGGCCACGTGGTCCACGCCCAGGTTGAAGCGCGAGAACTTGGCGTGCGCGTTGTAGTCCACGTCCGAGGCCTTGCCCGAGCCGCCGGCACCGTGCACCGGCGTCTGCCCCGGCAGGTACAGCGCGCGGCCGGTGGCGTCGTCGGCGAGCTGGCCGTCGCCGGTGCGCGTGGCCAGGAAGTCGGCCTTGATGAAGCCGCCGAACTTGAACGTGGTGCCCGGCGTCGCGCCCGGGGTGATGCTGGTGACCTGGATCGGCTGCTTGCCGGCCGGCACCGTCGCCGCCGGCCGTGCGGCCAGGTCGGCCTGCGCAGCACGCACCTGGCCGACGTCGGTCTGGGTCTGCGTGATCACGCCCTGCTGTTGCTGTTGGGTGGACACCAGCAACTGCACCTGCCGTTCCAGTTCGGCCACGCGCGCTTCGAGCGCTTTCTCCCTGGCCGTCTCGGCCCACGCCATGCCCGGCGCGACCAGCGCAACCAGCAGCGCGGCGGCGAGCGGACGGCGGGCCGTCTTCAACACGGATGTATTCATTTTCAGTCTCTCTCCCGACTGGCGTTTGCGGCCGCACCAGCTGCACGGTCGCGGCCAGCGTGCGGTCGGCCGGCACGGGGCGGCTATTCGCCATTAGTCGTAAGTCGGCGTGCATTCGACCATCGTCTAATCCGGGGGGCAGCGCGCGGGGGGGTGGATACGGCACACTTGGGTTGTCCGGCCCTGTCGCGCAGACAAGGCCTTTTCATTGGTTACAAGTGCAAAGGTGAGGGGTTGCCATGACTGATGTTTATCCCGTTGATGCCGGGTTCGCCGCGAAGGCACGGATCAACAAGACCACGTACCAGCAGCAGTACCGCGAATCGGTGGAAAACCCCGACGCGTTCTGGGCCAAGGCCGCCGAGCGGCTGGACTGGTACGTCAAGCCCAGCAGGATCCGCAACGTCAGCTACCAGCTCGACGATTTCCGCATCAAGTGGTTCGAGGACGGCGAGCTCAACGTCAGCGTGAACTGCCTGGACCGCCAGCTGGCCACGCGCGGTGACAAGACCGCCATCCTGTTCGAGGCCGACAGCCCGGACAGCCCGGCGCAGAAGGTCACCTACCGCGAGCTGTACGAGCGCGTCTGCCGCCTGGGCAATGCGCTGCGCAACCTCGGCGTCAAGAAGGGCGACCGCGTCACCATCTACCTGCCGATGATCGTCGACGCCGCCGTGGCGATGCTGGCCTGTGCCCGCGTCGGTGCGATCCACTCGGTGGTGTTCGGTGGCTTCGCCGCCAACTCCATCGCCGACCGCGTCGGCGACTGCGGCAGCAAGCTGATCATCACCGCCGACGAAGGCCTGCGCGGTGGCAAGAAGGTGCCGCTGAAGGCCAACGTCGACGCCGCGCTGAAGCTGCCGGGCACCAACACCGTGGAAACCGTGCTGGTGGTGCGCCACACCGGTGGCGCGGTGGACATGCAGGCCCCGCGCGACCGCTGGTTCCACGACGTGGTGGACACCCAGCCGGCCGAGTGCGAACCCGAGCGCATGAACGCCGAGGACCCGCTGTTCATCCTGTACACCTCCGGATCGACCGGCAAGCCCAAGGGCGTGCTGCACACCAGCGGCGGCTACCTGCTGTACGCAGCGTACACGCACGAGGCGGTGTTCGACCTGCGCGAGGACGACATCTACTGGTGCACCGCCGACGTGGGCTGGGTCACCGGCCACAGCTACATCGTCTACGGCCCGCTGGCCAACGGCGCCACCTCGGTGATGTTCGAGGGCGTGCCCAACTACCCCAACACCTCGCGCTTCTGGGAGGTGATCGACAAGCACCAGGTCACCATCTTCTACACCGCGCCCACCGCCATCCGCGCGTTGATGCGCGAGGGCGAGGCGCCGGTCAAGCGCACCTCGCGCACGAGCCTGCGCCTGCTCGGAAGCGTCGGCGAACCGATCAACCCGGAAGCCTGGCGCTGGTACTACGACGTGGTCGGCGATGCGCGCTGCCCGATCGTGGACACCTGGTGGCAGACCGAGACCGGCGGCATCCTGATCTCGCCGCTGCCCGGTGCCATCGACCTGAAGCCGGGCTCGGCCACGCTGCCGTTCTTCGGCGTGCAGCCGGCCCTGGTCAGCGCCGACGGCGAACTACTGGAAGGCGCGGCCGAGGGCAACCTGGTGATCCGCGACTCCTGGCCGGGCCAGATGCGCACCGTCTACGGCGACCACCAGCGTTTCATCGACACCTACTTCCGCACCTACCCGGGCAACTACTTCACCGGTGACGGTTGCCGCCGCGACGAGGACGGCTACTACTGGATCACCGGCCGCGTCGACGACGTGATCAACGTCTCCGGCCACCGCATCGGCACCGCCGAGGTGGAAAGCGCGCTGGTCTCGCACCCGAAGGTGGCCGAGGCGGCCGTGGTCGGCTTCCCGCACGACATCAAGGGCCAGGGCATCTACGCCTACGTCACCCTGGTGGCCGGCGAGCCGCAGACCGACGAGCTGCTCAAGGAGCTGGTGACCTGGGTGCGCAAGGAGATCGGCCCGATCGCCGCGCCGGACCACCTGCAGTGGGCCCCGGGCCTGCCCAAGACCCGCTCGGGCAAGATCATGCGCCGCATCCTGCGCAAGATCGCCGAGAACGCCCCGGACCAGCTGGGCGACACCTCCACGCTGGCCGACCCCTCGGTGGTCGCCTCGCTGGTGGAAGAGCGCAAGGTGCGGTAACCGCGGGTGCGGGAAGCTGCGTGGCTTCACCTTCTCCCTCCGGGAGAAGGTGCCCCGAAGGGGTGGATGCGGGTAGGCGCGCAGCGCACAACGGGCTTGGCCTGTGTACCCTCTCCCCTACCCCTCTCCCGCAGGGAGAGGGGTTTCACTACTCCGCCAACTCCGATTTCCGCCATGCCTACCCTGCTGATCGCCGATGACCACCCGCTTTTCCGCGAAGCCCTGAAGGGCGCCGTGCAACGCGTCATCCCCGGTGTGCAGCTGCTGGAGGCGGACAGTGTCGAGGCCCTGTACACCCTGGCCGAACAGCATCCCGACGCCGACCTGGTGTTGATGGACCTGAACATGCCCGGCGCGCAGGGCTTCAACGCGCTGGTGCACCTGCGCTCGCTGCACCCGCAGCTACCGGTGGTGGTGGTCTCCGCACGCGAGGAGCCCAAGGTGATGCGCCGCGCGCTCGACCACGGTGCCTGCGGCTTCATTCCCAAGTCCGCCGATTCGGACACCATCGGCCATGCCCTGGGCACCATCCTCGATGGCGAGCGCTGGGCCCCGGCCGAAGCGCACAACGTGCCACCCACCGACCATGAGGAATGCGAGGTCGGGCAGCGCCTGCGCGAACTGACCCCGCAACAGTTCCGCGTCCTGCAGATGCTCGGCGCCGGCCGCCTGAACAAGCAGATCGCCTATGACCTGGGCGTCTCCGAGGCGACCATCAAGGCCCATGTCACCGCCATCCTGCGCAAGCTTGGCGTGACCAACCGCACCCAGGCGGTGCTGATGGCCGGCAAGCTGGCCATCGACGACGACGCCATCGTCGTCCCGCCGGAAGAAGACTGAGCCGCAACGCCGGTTCGGGGGCATTGCTGCGTTTGTGATCTGCGGCAGGTGATGCTGGGTTTGGGTGTGGAGCAAGAGCAAGAGCGCCCCCTCCCCGGCCCTCCCCTGGGCTGCGCCAATGGGAGGGGGCAAGAGCGGGCTTGGCTGCGCGCTGCCAGATCGCATGAACCGCCCCCACCCTTTGGCGCAGCCAAGGGGAGGGCCGGGGAGGGGTGACGCTCGACTGCTCGACTGCTCACCGGCACTCAACCGCTCAACTCTTCACGCTGACCGTCGCAGCCCCCCGTTCCCCGCGACAGTCTTCGCAGCCTCCGCCTCGGCCGCCACCACGAAGCGCTCCGCCGCAGCGGCCAGTTCCTGCGCCTGCACGCGCATTTCCGCCGCTGCCTGCGAGGAAGCGCGCGCAACGTTGCCGCTCTGCCGGGTGCCCTCGCCGATGCGACGCAACAGCCGCTCCACGTCATCGACCGCGCTCACCTGGCGCTCCGAGCCGGCGTCGATGCGCGCCATCGCCGTCACCACCTGCTGCACCCGGCCGCTGATGTCGTGCATCACTTCACCGCTGGTATCCACCAACCGCGCACCGGCCTCCACCTGCTGCAGCGACGCATCGACCAGCACCCGGATCTGCTGCGAGGCCTCGGCCGAGCGCTGTGCCAGCATCCGTACCTCACCGGCCACCACCGCGAAGCCGCGCCCGTGGCTGCCGGCACGCGCGGCCTCCACTGCGGCATTGAGCGCCAGCAGGTTGGTCTGGAACGACAGGCTGTCGACGGTGGCGACGATCTCGCGGATGTGCCGCGATGACGCGCGCAGCTGTTCCATGCCGCTGATCGCCGCGGCGGTAGCCTCGCTGCCACGCGTGGCGGCCTCGCTGGCCGCTTCGGATACCGCCGCGCTGTGCCGCGCACTGCCGGCATTCTCGCGGGCCTCGCTGGCCACCGAGCGTACCCGCGCCAGCGCGTCATGCACGTCACTGACCTGCTGCTCGACCCGCCCGGACAGGTCGGCGGTGCCGCTGGCCATGTCGTCCACCGCTTCCTGCACGCTGCCGGCCGAGTGCTGGATGCTGGAGACGATG
The DNA here is from genome assembly GCF_052871705.1 of Stenotrophomonas sp. LARHCG68. Lineage (NCBI taxonomy): Bacteria > Pseudomonadati > Pseudomonadota > Gammaproteobacteria > Lysobacterales > Lysobacteraceae > Stenotrophomonas > Stenotrophomonas sp. LARHCG68. The sequence continues at coordinate 639,384 of NZ_JBIXJV010000002.1, forward strand.
CCGCCCACCTGCCGCATCGCCACTTCCAGCCCCTGCCGCAGCTGCGCGTAGATGCCGCGGCCGTCATCGCGCATGCGTGCACTCAGGTCGCCGCGGGCGAAATGGCCGATCACGCGGGTGGCGTCGCCCAGCTGGGCCTGCACGCTGTCGAGCAAGGCATTGATGCGCTCGCCGAGCTGGTGGACGAAACCCTGCTTGTCGTCCAGCACGATCCGTCCCTGCAGCTCACCGGCAGCGGCCGCTTCGACCACCGCCGCCACCTCGTTGACGATCACCCGCTCCAGCCGGCGGTCCTGCCATTCCATCACCAGCCCCAGCACGCGCGACTGCTCCAGCACCGGGCTGACCCGCAGCAGGAAGCCGGTGTTGCCCAGCGCCACGTCGGCGTTGACGCTGATGCCTTCCTCCAGCGCCTGCCGGGCCAGTACCTCCACCTGCACGCCCAGTACCTGCAGTTCGCACCCGGCCTCGACCACCCACCCGACATCGGCCAGCGCGAACGAGTGCGCCAGCGCCGGATTGGCATAGACCACCCTGCCCTGCGCATCGGTGACCAGTACCGCGGCGCTGGCCACGTCCAGGGCCTGGCGCACGCGCTGGTTGGCCTGCGCGGCCAACCGCTCGCTGGCGATGCGTTCGCGCAGGCTGGACTGCATCTGCATCAGCGCGGTGGCCAGACGTCCGATCTCATCGTGCGAATTGCGGACCACCAGCCGCCCGTCCAGATCATCGTCGGCAATGGCGCGGGCGAACGCGGCGGCATCGGCCAGCGGTCGCTCCACCGCGCGCAGCAGCAGCACCAGCAGGCTCACCAGCAGCAGGCCGACCACCAGCACGGTGGCGGCGAAGGCGGCGTCCATCCAGCGGCGTGCCGCGGCCTGCTCGTCGCGCTGCCGGGCCAGGCTGCTGCGCTGCGCCTGCTGCAGGCCGGTGATCACCGGCACCACCTGTGCGGCGAGGTCGTCCATGGCCTGGGTTTCACTGTCCGCGCCATACCGCGCGGCGGCATAGGACAGGAATGTTCCCTGATACCGCTGCATCGCCTCGCGCACCTGCCCGCGCACGTCCTCGGGCATGCGCGTGGACTGCAGCAACAGTTCGAACGGCATCACCTGCGCGCTGAGTTCATCGGCGTATTTCTGCTCGCGGCGCAGGATGAAATCCTTCTCGTAGCGGCGCATGGTCAGCATCGACACCTGCAACGCCGGTGCCTGGTAGTCGGCGATCAGGTTCTCCACCTCATGCACGGCACCGCGCAGCTCGCCCTGCATGCCGCTGTCGGCGTCGTGGCCGAGTTCGGTGATGCGCTCGTCCAGCGCCTGCCCGGATTCGACGTAGGCACGCAGCGGCTTGGCCAGCGCCTCGCTCCAGCCCGGACCGCCCTTGGCCGGCACCAGCGCGGCCTGCAGGCGGTGGTTGGCGGCGACGAAGGCCTGGCCGGCGGCGGCGGAAAACGACATGGCATACTCGGCCTGTGCGCGCCGTGCCTCGGCGAACGCGGCGGCCAGCGCTTCCAGTTGCGCGGCATCCTGCTGGTAACGTTGCAGGCGCTGGTCGGCGTTGCGCATGCCGACACTGAGCCAAGCGTAGGCCGAGCCGATCACGATCAGGCCGATCACCAGCGCCAACAGGCTCAGGCGCAGTTTCTGGGCGATACCGAGGGGGAACTTCATGGGCCGGTACTCCGGGCGTGGGGATGCCTCGGGATCGGCCGGCAGACGGGTTTCTTGAGCACCCGATGGCGCGGGGCAACCGGGCCGGCGCGCGGCACAGGGCCGGGCGCCCATCAGGCCACACGGCGGTTACAGGGGTATTGCAGTGGCCTGTTCGGCCTGGCCTCACGGGCCCGGGCGGTGGCCATGCTAGAATCCGCGCTCCCTTGGGGAGTAGCCTGCTTCCAGCGTTGGAAGCGCTCACGTCAACATACTCGGCCAGTGCGCCGTGGCGTGGGCAGCCAGATCCGGTTGGCGAGACCAGCGGCACGCGTGCGCAACGAATGGTTGGGCGCGCCGTGTGCCGTTTGAGTCCGCCCGGCCCGGTACTGAAGATGTCCCCACTTTCCATCCTGCTCGTTGGCTTTGCCATGTCCACCGATGCCTTCGCCGCTGCGGTCGGCAAGGGCGCGGCGATGAACAAACCCCGCCTTCCCGATGCGCTGCGCGCCGGCCTGATCTTCGGCGTGATCGAGGCAATCACCCCGATCATCGGCTGGCTGCTCGGCCGCGCCGCCTCGCAGTACGTGGAAGCATTCGATCACTGGATCGCATTCGTGCTGCTGGGCGCGCTTGGCATCCACATGATCGTCGCCGGCCTGAAGCCGGAGGAGGCCGAAGGCGAGGATTCCGCGGAAAAACCACGCCACGGCTTCTGGGCGCTGGCGGTCACCGGCTTTGCCACCAGCATCGACGCGATGGCCATCGGCGTGGGCCTGGCCTTCCTGGACGTGCACATCGGCGTGGTCGCACTGGTGATCGGCCTGTGCACGATGACGATGGTCACCGCAGGCATCATGCTCGGCCGCGTGCTCGGCAACCTGGCCGGCAAGCGCGCGGAGATCGTGGGCGGCGTGATCCTGATCATCATCGGCTGCACGATCCTGTACGAGCACCTGACCGCAGTGGGTTGAGTCCGGTGCCGGTGCCGTGGCAGCAGCAACTGCAGGGCCCTGTCCTTGCCTGCGGCAAACGGAAGCAGCTGGAGTGGCATTGCCGTGGTCTGACCGATCGCATGAAACACCTCCTCCCTTTGCCACGGGCAAGGGGAGGACCGGGGAGGGGTTGCTGCTCGCCGCCACGCGCCGGCACCGAGCACGGCACGGCGCACTCCCCGCTTCGCGGCCGAGGCCGGTGCTACGGCTGCTGGCGCTGGCGCGGGGCGTTCATCGCCATCAGGAAGGCGCGCAGCGAGGCCGGCTTCACCGGCTTGGTCAGCACACGGTAGCCACGCTCGCGCGCCAGCCGCTTGAGCTCGTCGCGGCCGTCGGCGGTGAGCAGTGCGCCATGCAACGGCCGGCCGGCGGCCTCGCGCAGCGCAACCAGTGCATCCAGGCCGTCCATGCGGTCGTGCAGGTGGTAGTCCACCAGCATCACGTCCGGCCGTTCGGCCAGCTTTTCCAGCGCCATGTCCACCGTGCTGGCGGCGATCACCTCGACTTTCCAGCGCCCCAGCAGGGCGCGCATGCCGTCGAGGATTTCCTGGTCGTTGTCCACGCACAGCACACGCAGGCCGGCCAACGAATCATCCCCGCCGAACGCCGTGGCCTGGCGCGCCTCCACCAGCGGTGCGGCGGGCGCTGCCACGCGCGGCAAGGTGATCGAGAACATGCTGCCATGGCCGGGCTGGCTGCGGGCATTCAGGCCATGGTCGAGCAGGCGCGAGATGCGCTGGCAGATCGACAGGCCCAGGCCCAGCCCCTGCTCGCCCCAGTCGAACGGCTGCTGGTAGCGGTGGAACTCGTTGAAGATCTGCTGCATGTGGTGCTCGGGAATGCCCGGGCCGGTATCCCACACCTGCAGCTCGACCTGTTCGCCGCGCACGCGCAGGCCCAGCACGATGCGGCCGGTACGCGTGTAGCGCAGCGCGTTGGCCATGAAGTTCTGCAGCACGCGGCGCAGCAACCGGCGATCACTGCGCACCCACGCCGCGCGCGCGAACACATGCAGGCGCAGGCCGCGGCCGGCCGCGACCGGCGTGTACTGCGCGGCCAGCTCGCGCACCAGCACGCTGGCGTCGAACTCGGTGATGGTCGGGCGCAGCCCGCCGGCATCCAGCCGCGAGACATCGAGCAGGCCGTCCAGCAGCTCCTCGGCCGCGCGCAGCGAAGCATCCACGCGTTCGGCCAGGTGCCGCTGCTCGTCGGTCTCGGGCAGGCTGTCGCGCAGCGCCGAGGCGAACAGCCGCGCGGCGTTGAGCGGTTGCAGCACGTCATGGCTGATCGCGGCCAGGAAGCGGGTCTTGGACTGCTGCGCGGCCTCGGCTTCCTGCGAGCGTTCGGCCACGCGCTGTTCCAGCGTCTCGTTGGCCTCCAGCAGCGCCTGCTCGGCCTGCTTGAAGTCGGTGATGTCGTTGTAGCTGGTGACGTAGCCGCCCCCGGGCAGGGCCTGGCCGCGCAGCTCGATCACCTTGCCATCGGCGCCGGTGCGCTCGAACACATGCGGCGAACCGGCGCGCATGTAACCGATGCGGCGGTTGATCTGGATCTCGATGTCGCCCTCGCCCAGCTCACCGCGCTCGGCGTTGTAGCGGATCAGGTCGGCCACCGGGCGGCCCACGTAGAGCATGCCGTCGGGATAGCCGAACATCTGCTGGTAGCGGCGGTTCCACGCGGTCAGGCGCATCTCCGGGTCGACCACGCTGACCCCGGCGCTGATGTTCTCCAGCGTGGTGGACAGGATCTCGCGGTTGAAGCGCAGCTCCTGCCCGGCTTCGTCGAGCACGGCCACCACTTCGCCCAGGTCCATGCCCGAACCACGCAGCAGGCTGGTCAGCAGCAGGCGCGCCGACGCCGCACCGATGGACGCGGCCAGCAGGCGTTCGGTGAACTGTACCCAGACCCGGTCGGCGGCCGCGGACGGCAGCAGTTCGCGCTGCAACACGATCGCCTGCTCGTTGAAGGCGCGCCGGGCGCGTGCATCACCGATCACGCGCGTGGCCAGCGCCAGCAGGTCGCGCACCTTGACGTGCGCCGGCCAATCGCCGGAGACCACCGGGCGCTTGGCGTAAGGATCCAGGAACGGCGCCGCGCGCAGGCGTTCGGCCACGTCCGGGCGCCAGCGCACCGAGATCAGCAGCATGACGCCAGTGTTGAGCAGCAGCGACCAGAAGGTGCCGTGGGTGAGCGGATCCCAGCCTTCCAGCCCGAACAGCTGCTGCGGGCGCAGCCAGCCGATGCCGAACGGGCCACGCTGCAACAGCGAATCGTCCAGCCAGCCGCCGTGGCTCAGTGCCGGCACCAGCAGCGTGTACACCCACACCGCGAAGCCGACCACCATGCCGATCTCCACGCCGCGCCGGCTGGCACCGCGCCAGTACAGGCCACCGATCAGGCCAGGCGCGAACTGCGCCACCGCGGCGAACGCCATCAGCCCGTAGGTGGCCAGCATGGTGTCGTTGTTGCTGACGCGGTAGTAGCCGTAGGCGACCAGCGCCAGCAACACGATCGCCAGGCGGCGGATCCACAGCACGCTGGAGGCCACGTCGGCAGCCTCGCGGTGGTCGCCACTGCGGCGCAACAGCACCGGCATCACCAGGTCGTTGCTGATCATCGTGGCCAGGGCGATCGAGGAGACGATCACCATGCCGGTCGCCGCCGAGAAGCCGCCCACGTAGGCGACCAGCGCCAGCGCCACGCTGCCCTCGGACATCGGCAGGGCCAGCACCAGGGTGTCGTCGGAGGCCAGCCCCGTGCCGAACAGCGTCGCCCCGGCGCTGGCGATGGGGATGATCATCAGCGAGATCAGCACCAGGTAGCCGCCGAACATCCAGCGCGCACGGCGCACGTCGGCGGCGCTGCCGCATTCCACCACCGCCACGTGGAACTGGCGCGGCAGGCAGATCAGCGCCAGGAAGCTGAGCAGGGTCTGCGAGACGAAGCCCACCGGCGGCATGCCTTCGAACAGCGTGCGCGCGGACTGCACCACCGACTCGCCGCGGTCGGCGATCAGCAGGTAGGCAAACAGCCCCACCGAGATCATCGCCACCAGCTTGATCATCGATTCCAGCGCGATGGCCAGCATCATGCCGTGGTGGTGCTCGGTGGCATCGACCTGGCGGGTGCCGAACAGGATGGCGAACAGCGCCATCAGCAGCGCCACGTACAGCGCCGGGTCGGTCAACAGGCTGCCGCCGCTGCTGTCGCCGCTGAGTACCTGCAGGCTCATCGCCACGGCCTTGTACTGCAACGCCAGGTACGGCACCACGCCGATCAGGGCGATCAACGCCACCAGCGCCGCCAGCCGCCGCGAGCGGCCGAAGCGCGAGGAGATGAAGTCGGCGATGGAGACCACGTTCTCGCTGCGCGCGATCAGCGCCAGCCGCTCGATGATGCGCCAGCCGAAGGCCAGCATCAGCAGCGGGCCAAGATAAATGGGCAGGTAGCCGATGCCGTAGCGCACCGCGGTACCGACGCCGCCGTAGAAGGTCCACGAGGAGCAGTACACCGCCAGCGCCAGGCTATAGACCACCGGGCGCAGCCACAGGCGATCCGGGTACAGCGGACGGCGGTCGCCCCACCAGGCCACGCCGAACAGCAGCGCGGCGTAGCCAAGCGATACCAGGAGCAGGATCCAGCTGGAGACCAAGGGCGTACCCGTTTGGAGAAGCCGGTCGAGTTTAGCGATTTCCGTGGGGGGTGGTTTTTCAGGTCATGCCGGAAGGGTTGCTGCGGGGGTGGAGGTTACCCCTCCCCAGCCCTCCCCTTGCCTGCGGCAAAGGGAGGGAGCAACAGCGGTACTGCGGCGACCTGACCGTTCACGGGAGCCGCCCCCTCCCTTGCGCAGCAGGGGAGGGCTGGGGAGGGGTGCCGTCGCTCTGCCCGGCCCGGCCCCGTCCAATGCAGCGCCCGGCCAGGCACCTCGTCCAGAAAGCAGAACGCCCCGGCATGGCCGGGGCGTTCCACGTCACCTCGTCCGCGCGGGCGCTTACCGGCCCAGCTCGAAGCGTACTTCCACGCGGCGGTTGGGCAGCAGGCATTCCAGCAGCGCCAATGCCCCCAATCAACCGCGCACTGGAACCTACACGGCGTTCCCGCCTTGCGTCCCCACCCTCGTGACAACCCCACCGTGATGCACCAATCGACTGTACTCGCGATCGCAACGACACCATCCCCCTAACCACAGCCTGCTGCAGCGGTCGTCAACCGACTACAGATTGGGATACACCAGAACCCAATGTGTGATCACAAGGTTGATCAGCCCATGGATCAAAGATCGCTGCAGCGTACCCAGCTTGAACATATAGACGCCAATACAGAGTGCCATCGAGAAGAGGAAGGCGAAAATCATCCCCTCCACGTGAACCCAGGCGAAGAGCGCACTTACAGATACTGAAGCAATGACCTTGCCAAGATAATGAGCAGCCCCAGTGAGCAGCAGGTGCCTGACCACCTTCTCTTCAAAAAGCGGCGCAGCCATGCAGCCCGTGAATAGTCCAAGCACGTAATAAACAGTCGGAACCCTATCCCACGTCAGAAACTGGGAATCGTTGCGCGAAGGGTAGCCAACACAAGCTACCCAGAGCATTCCACCGAGGAGACCGAGCACAACAAGAATCAAGGAGAACCTTACAGACCATGCCGCTCGATCCTCACGGGGTAGCAGCCACGTGCATACCAAGAATGCGGCCAGCTCCGTCATCGCCTTCGAGCCAAAGACGTCAAACGCGTCGAGCAGACTTTGTCCGGCACCCACCAGGACTATCGCCATGGCAGCAACAAAGATTCTGTTGGCGGGACTATCCATCAGCCTCCACGATGAACCCATATCAAGCATCACTGAAACCCCCGCGGATCCTTGGCCCAAGATGGGCCAAGGAAGATTTCAGGCCGGCTCGCGAATCAGCGAACCATGAGGTGGCGATAAACCATGCCCACCATGCCGATGCCACTGAACGGGAAGGCTCTTCCGTACATGTAGGCCGCATTACCAAAGTCGCTCAGCTTGCCCCTGATATGGGTACCGTCGCTCCGCCCGATCTGGATTGAAACGCCGCCGGACACCCCTGCAACTTCCATGGCATTCAACTCACGCATACTCATACTCCTTATGAGACTGTTATCCCCCGAACTCGGGGATGACACCTATAGCACCGTCAACATCGCAGCAACAATCGGGATTCCCCTATAGAAGCGATGCCTTATCCGTTGCTCCAATCGACCGTACGATTCAATCAGCCATTCGTGTACCCGAAGAACAACAAGGACGTCGTTCTATGCAACCAGTACTACAGTCCGAAGCCGCGGAGTGCGGCCTGGCGTGTCTTGCCATGATCTGTGCCCATCATGGCAATAATTCCGGATTGCGTACGCTGCGAGGCAGGTACCCGGCATCGCTACGGGGAGCTTCCCTGACGCAGATGATCAAGCAAGGAAGCGAGCTCGGCTTTGCCTGCAGGCCGTTGCGCCTGGAGATGGATCAGCTTGCGAAGCTTCATCTTCCCTGCATCCTGCACTGGGACCTGAATCATTACGTCGTTCTCGCTGCCGTCGGCTCCAAGTACGCCACGGTCCTGGATCCGGCGACAGGGCGGCGCCGGATAGTCTTGAACGAGATGTCCCAGCACTTTACGGGAATAGCGCTGGAGCTCTCGCCAACCGCGGCATTCGGACCCGCGAAGAAGGCCCCGGCTGTCACGCTCGGACAGCTGACCGGGAAAGTAGTGGGCCTTTGGCGCTCGCTCCTACTTCTGCTCATCCTCTCGCTTGCCATGCAGGTGTTCGTCCTGCTCGCGCCGTTTCTAATGCAATGGACAGTGGACCACGTTCTTCCTGCATCTGACAGGGATCTACTCACTGTGCTTGGCCTTGGATTTGGACTTGCACTTCTGCTTCAATCTGGCATCGGCCTGACCAGAGGATGGATAGTAATTGGCCTCTCCGCGCGTCTAAGAGTTCAGTGGTCAGCCAACGTTTTCTCGCACCTTCTACGGCTTCCCATCTCGTTCTTTGAAAAGCGCCACCTCGGCGACGTCGTCTCCCGGTACGGGAGTGTGCAGGCGATCCAGCACACCATCACAACAAGTTTTGTCGAGGGGCTGATAGATGGACTGATGGCAGTAGTCACCCTCACCATGATGTTGCTCTATAGCTGGAAGCTGGCACTGGTCACCCTTCTCGCCGTGATGCTGTACGCCATCTCCCGCGCCGCGACATTCCGCGCCATCAGGGCAGGAACAGAGCTCCAGCTGATTGCGGACGCAAGCGAGCGAGGCCATCTGCTCGAATCGATTCGCGGCGTTCAATCGCTCAAGATCGCTCGTCAGGAAGGTGTTCGCCAAGCCAGCTATGGCAACCTTCTGAACGAATCGACAAATCGCGCAATCACCCTGCAGAAATATGACCTGGCATTCGGCAGCGCAAATCAGCTCATCTTTGGGGTGGAGAGGATCGCAGTCATATGGATTGGCGCGCTTATCGCGATGCAGAACGTGTTTTCCGCCGGCATGCTTATTGCCTACCTTGCTTACAAAGACCAGTTTGCCCAGCGCGTGGCCGGCCTCATTGATAAGGGGATCGAGTTCAGGATGCTGCGGCTCCACGGGGAGCGATTGGCCGACATAGCACTCTCCGAACCAGAGGATCAACTGCCTTCAACCGACGCGATAGCGCTATCGAGGGCTCCACGGATAGACGTGGTTGACCTCAGCTTTCGCTACGACGAAAGCGAGCCTTGGGTACTGAAGAACTGCAGCTTTTCGATTAATCCCGGCGAATCTCTTGCATTGGCGGGTGCATCGGGGAGCGGCAAGACCACACTCCTGAAGATACTGCTGGGCCTGCTTCCTGCATCGGCCGGACGCATCGACATAGACGGCGTCCCATTACATCTACTTGGCATCGGCACTTACCGTGACGTCGTTGGCGCGGTCATGCAGGATGATCAACTCTTCGCAGGCACGATCGGAGACAACATTACCTTCGGCGAGGAACGCCACGACAAAGAGAAGCTCGAGTGGGCAGCACACATGTCGGCAATTCACGATGAGGTCTCCGCGATGCCGATGGGCTACTCCACACTCGTGGGTGACATGGGAGCGGCACTTTCGGGAGGACAGAAGCAACGTATCATCCTGGCGCGAGCGCTATACAGGATGCCAAAGGTGCTGCTGTTGGATGAAGCGACCAGCCATCTTGATGTCGAGCGCGAGAAGCGCGTGAACGATGCAATTGGGGCACTGAACATCACTCGCCTGATAATTGCGCATCGCCCCGAGACCCTCGCCAGTGCAGACAGGGTCATCGTGCTGGATCACGGGTCGGTTGTTGCAGGTGTCCCGCAGAGTGCCCTTGAGGGTGGCCATTTCAGCGACAGGGCACCGCTGTGACCGGGCTGTTTCGAACGGAAGCGGTGGATGCACAGCGGACTCGCCGCCTTGGCACCATTTCACTCTCTCAGCCGCTTGCCGTGTGGCTGCTTGGTTTCGCATCGATTCTCGCGGCGGCCGCTACCATCTCCTTCGTCATGTTCACGGACTACACGCGTAGATCGCGCGTCGGGGGAGAGCTGGTGCCGGACCTTGGCCTCGCCACGGTCGTTGCTTCTTCGGCTGGCGTGGTTGGCCCTCTCCATGCCGAAGAAGGTGATCAGGTTGAAAGCGGCTCACCGCTGACGATCATTCATATGCCCAGGGCCACTGCGACGGGCAATGATGCGCATGTCGTCATGCTTGATCGCCTCGGCGCGCGCCGGGAAAGCACCGAACAACTGCAAAAGGCGCAGGAGGGTCAATTCGTCGCTCAATCCATCGGGAACTCCCGTCAGAGACAAGCGCTACTGACGGAGCTGAGGCAGATTGAGCAGGAAGCGGAAACACGCCGTGAGCAGATCAGAATTGGGGAATCAATCGTTGATCGATATCGCAAGGTCGCAGATGAGCGGTACGTCAGCCTGGTTCAGCTCAGCCAGCAAGAGCAATCGGTGCTGGAAGTCCGCAACTCACAACTTGCCCTTGAAAGGCAGGCAACTTCACTGAAGCGAATTATCGCCGCGCTTGATCAGAAGACCAGCGAACTGAAGCACGAACGGCAGCTTTCAATTGCGAACGCCTCGAGGGACATGGCAACGCTTGCGCAGGAAGGCATTGAACTGGAGACGAATGGCGCGCTTCTTCATAGAGCACCGGTGTCTGGCTTGGTTTCCAGCAGATTCGTGGAATCTGGACAGTCTGTCCAGACTGGACAACCTTTGTACAGCGTCCTTCCCAAAGGCTCCTTGCTCCGCGCTCAGTTGATGGTACCGAGCGCCGCAATTGGCTTCATAAGGCCCGGAGATCGTGTCACCCTCCGCTACCAGTCGTTCCCGTACCAGAAGTTCGGCACTCATGGCGGTCACGTACTCCGCATATCCCGCAGTTCGGTTTCATCCCCAGCAGCAGGCAACACGGGAGGTGAAGCGTTGTATCGCGTAGTTGTCGAGCTTGACACCCAGTACGTAACCGCATATGGCCGCGGGGAAAATCTGAGACCGGGTATGCGGCTGGAGGCAGATATCCTGGGCGAGCGACGTCGCTTGTATGAATGGATTCTTGAACCTATCTACTCCGTCACTGGACGCGTTGGAAGTTGACCTGAAGGCTACCATTATCCACCAACGTCTACCCAGGTTGCGCGATTCATGCAGTAGCACTTCAAGTGGGAGCCATGGTTGAGAAAGCAGAACGCCCCGGCATGGCCGGGGCGTTCCACGTCACCTCATCCGCGCGGGCGCTTACCGGCCCAGCTCGAAGCGTACTTCCACGCGGCGGTTGGGCAGCAGGCATTCCAGCAGCGCGGCGCGCGGCTTGACGCCGTCGCACTGCTGCACCTGCTGGGTATCACCGCGGTACTCGTAGCGGATCTTGTCGGCGGCCACGCCACGACCGATCAGCAGCTCGCGCACGGTCTTGGCACGACGCTCGGACAATGCCTGGTTGTAGTCGAAGCCGTTGCCCTGCATGCGGTCGGCATGCCCGACCAGGGTGACGCCGGCCAGCTCGCGCTGCTCGCTGCCGATCGTGGCCAGTGCACGGTCCACGCTTTCCAGCGAGTAGGTGCGGATGTCCTTGTAGCCGTCGCGGTCGAACTCGAACAGCACGTTGGCGATCAGCGGGCCCGGCGCCGGGGCCGGCGCAACCGGGCCGGTCGGGTCGGCGACGCCACACAGGCGCGCGGCGGTCTCCGCCTCGTTGACCAGGTCCTCGGCGATCTGGATGTACGGCTTGGAGTGACGCCACTGCTGCTGGTTGAACTCGTTGCCGGCGTGCACCAGCTCCACTTCACCGCAGGCCACCTTCTGCGCGGCGCAGGCAAAGCCCGGGGTGCCGTGGATGACCTTCAGGCGCTGCCACAGGTCGGCACGCAGGTACTTGGCGTTGTTGACCAACGCGGTGTCGGTGGGGATCGGCGAGACGCCGTTCTCCATGTCCACGATCAGCTTCTCCGACTCGGTCAGTGCTTCCTGCGGGAAGGCGCTGCGGTCGTTGCGGGTGTACTCGTGGAAGGACACGTCCAGCCAGCACTGCGCCTTGGACAGGTGGTAGTCGCGGATCGGGCGACCGCCATCGTTGAGCGCCTGGATGCGGCCCTGGGTCGCCTCGTAGGACTCCAGGTCGGCATGGATGGCCTCGTCGGTGATGCGCTTGGCCTGCGGGTTGAGCTGGGTCTGCTGCGCGGTGGCCACGCCACTGACAGCGGTCAGGACAGCGGCGGCCAGCAGGGTGCGGAACGAGCGGGTTTTCATAGGCGAAAGGGTCATGGTGTCATCCTCAGCGGGCCGGATCGCGGTAACGAACCGGGTCCCGACGGAAAAGATCTTCATCGAACTTGAAGCGCAGGCGCAGGAACGCACCCTGCTGCGTGTACTCGTAACCGTTGAGGTCGCTGTCGCCTTCGAAGCCGGTCCAGTTGTAACCGGCCGACAACCACAGGTTCTGGCGCAACAGGCGGCCCACTTCCAGGCCGTAGGCGTACTGGTTGGCACCGTACTGGCCACGGAAGGTGGAACCCAGCACGCCGATGTCCCAGTTCTCGGTGATGTCGTAGACCACGCGGCCGGACACCAGCACAGCATTGAAGCTGCTGTTGACGCGACCACCGTCGCTGTAGGCGAACTGGTCGCGCTGCCACTTGCCGGCGATGCGGCCGGTCAGCCACCACGGACGCGACGGGTGCCAGTCGGCATGCGCCGAGACGATATGCGCGCGGGTGCGCACGTCCTGGCTGGTGCCATCCACCACTTCACCGTCGAGCAGGGTCAGGCCGCTCTCGTCGCGCTCGAGCTTGTACTCGTAGCGCATCAGCGCGTTGACCCGGTTGCGGTCGGTGTCGCGGTAGGCCAGGCCGAGCTGGAAGCGATCCTGCAGCACGTCACCACGGTCATCGTAGTTGGTGGCCAGCAGGTAGTTGCGACCCAGCAGCGTCCAGTCGCGGCTCAACTTGCGCGCCACCATGAACTGCAGCAGCGTGGTGTTGAAGGCCTCATTCGCCGTGGTGCCCGGCACGTCCTCGGATATGCGGTGTTCACCACGGATCGCGCCACGCCACAGCGGATTGGCGGTGTAGTCCAACGCCAGCGCCAGGCCGGTGCTGTCGCCGGTATCGCCGGCCACCACGTTCACCCGTTCGACCGAGCTGCTCAGGCGCAGGCCCTGGGCGATGTCCCAGTTGTTGCGGATGCCCGAGGCCGCCTGCACGTCGCGGCCGCTGATCGAGTCACGCATGCGGTACTCGGAGAAGGCCTGCGTGTCGCGGATGTAGCTGCTGTCGATACCGAACACCAGCGCATCGGCCTCGCGGTCGGTGGTGGTGATGCCATAGGCGCTGGTCAGGCCGGTCTGCTTTTCGTAGCGACCGTACAGGCGGCTGCGCTCGAACACCTGATAGTCCACGCCCGCCGCAACGCGGTTGCGGTCTTCACCGCTGACGCTCTGTTCGTACTCGGCACCGCCACTGAACTTGTCGCTGAAGCGGTAACCCAGGCCGATGCGTGCGCTGTCCGATTCCAGCTTGGTGCCGATCGGCAGGTCGCTGGTGATCGGGCTGCCGCTGGACGAACCGTTGATGACCATCAGGCCGGTGGCCGGGTCCAGTGCCTGCTGGCCGTAGCCCAGCGCACCGCCGCCGCCGCCCGTGGCGAAGCCACCGGTCAGTCCGCCGGTCTGGCCGAACGGCGCACCGGACGACCACGGCGAGGTCACGCCGATGGTCTCGCGGATGCTGCGCAGGCCAAAGTCCACGGTCAGACGCTCGGTGGCACCGATGCGCACGCCCGCGCCGCCGGCGTCACGCTTGCCGCCATCCGGGTTGCGGTCTTCGCTGCGCAGCCCTTCGACGTACAGCTCCAGGCGCGGGCCCACGGCGTAGGCCATGCGGGCGCTGTACTCGCCACGGCCGCCATACAACGGCGAGGCGGCGTTGTTGAACTCCGGATCGGTGCGTGCGGCGAACAGGCGGGCGTCGAACTTGCCGCCGTCATGGGCGAATTCCACGCGCCATGCATCGCCTTCCACCTCACCCACCACGTCCTTCAACCCCTGCGAGGTGACCTGGTTGAGCGAGTTGGTGTTGACCTCGCTGCGGGTGCGGGCGAACTCGGCGACCAGCATCGTGTTTTCACCGAAGCGGTAACCGGCGTTGACGCTGCCCATCTTGAACTCGGCGTACGGGTTGCGGTCTTCCACCGCCGAGGCGCCCACTTCGAGCTTGTCGGTCAGCTTGAACTGGCCATCGGCGCCCACCACCCAGAACTTCTCGGTCTGCTGGTCCAGTTCATAGGTGATGCGCAGCGACACCGGGTTGAGGTCGCTGTCGAACGAAGGCAGGAACTGGTTGAGCAGGATGCGGCCGGAGAACGGCTCGAAGCTGTAGTCCACCAGCCGCGCCAGCGGCTTCACCGAAACGATGCGCGTGGGCTGGTTGCGGTCGCGCACGATCATCTCCACGCGCTCGCTGCCTTCCAGCACGGCGTTGTTGCGCAGCGCGTACGGACCGCTGCCCTGGCTGCGGAACTCTTCGATGATCTGCCGCAGCGAGTCTTCGATGGCGAACACGTTGGTACGCACGCGCTCGCTTTCGAAATGCCAGCCCAGGCCGGTGGCGGTACGATTGTAGGTGCTCAGGCTGCGCTGCGGGATCGGACCACTGCCACCGATGCCACTGGTGGTGGCCAGCGTGTCGCCGGTCTGGAAATCGCCGTACAGCAGGTAGCTGCGCTTGTTGTCGATGCGCACGTACAGGCGTTCGGCCGAACGTGCATCGAAGCCACGCAGCGACGAATCGCCGTACACCGGGTAGAACTCTTCCGGCTGGATGTCACGCAGCAGGCGGCCGCGCACATCCTTGTCCGAATCGTAGGCGGCGGTGAGCAGGTACTCACCCTTGATCTGGCCCTTGACGAAGAACGCGGTGCGCGCGGCGGCATTGGCCTTGCCGTTGTTGAACGTCTTCTCCCAGCGACGAATGTCACGGTCGAAGGCGTCGTTGTACTGCACCGGCGAGATCAGGCTGGCGTTGGACTTGTTGCGGAAATTGACGATGCCTTCGATCAGGCCGGTCGCCAGCAGCTCGCGCATTTCCGGCAGGAAGCCGATGGTGCCTTCGGCGGTCTGGCCGCCGGCGGTGATGCGCAGCAGCACATCCTGCGGATCATGCGGCGCAACCAGGTCGAACTCGGCCACGCCGTTTTCCACTTCCACCTGTACGCCCGGCATGACCTTGTCGGCATCGGCTGCGCCCGGACCGAATTCATCGGTGCGCGAGCCCGGCAGACGCAGGCGGCCACCACTGTTTTCGATGGTGGCGTAGCTCTTGCCGGCCAACGGCTTGCCGTCGGCACCGAGCAGGCGCACGGTGATATGCACCGGCGTCTGGCCATCGGCCGGGATGCCGTCGCGGTCCACTTCCACCGACACGCGGTCCACGCCGACATTGCCGCTGTAGTCAGCCTGGCCCGAACGGGCGGCGACGACTTCCGGCGGCGTATCGGTGGTGACCAGCGAACGCGGATACAACGTGGTGGCATCACCCAACACCGGCGTGAAGCGCGAGCTGGTACCCACGTTCTGCGCCATGGCCGGCAGTGCGGCGGTGGCCAGCGCACAGGCCAGCAGGCTCATGCGCGGCATCTTGCGCAGGGAATGACGGCTCATGGCTGCACCTCCTGCGAAGCGGATGCCGAGGGCGGGTTGGGTCGCGGATGCACGATCGGTCTCTGGTTGGCCGAGTCCGTGGCCTGCTGCGGCGCACGGGCGGGCTTGCTTTCAAAACGCAGCGGCGACTGGCCGGTTTCGGTCTCCGGCGCACGCACCTCGCCCTGGGTACGACGGGCCTTGACCTGTTCCAGCAGCGGGTTGGAGCAGCTGCCTTCGATGAAGTCGGCGCGATGCAGCTCGCCGTTCTTCAGGTCCAGGAACAGGCTGTCGGCATCGCCCAGGTTGCGGTTGCTGCTGGTGGTCAGGCGCGAGCCGGCCGGCAGGGTGGACGGATCCACCTTCAGCGTGTGGCTCTGGGGGGTCAGGCCGCAGTAGCTGTACTTGCCTTCCGAATCGGAGATCACCCAGGTGCCGTTGGAGAAGTACAGGCGCACGCCCGGGATGCCCAGCTCTTCGTTGTCCTGCACGTGGTTGTTGTTGCAGTCCACGAACACCTTGCCCAGCACGCAGGCTTCCTCGGTGAACACACCACCGGTGACGCGCACGCGGTACTGCGCCTGGTTGGACGGCACCGAACCCGGTACCGGCGTCATCGAACCCGGATCGATACAGCCACCGGTGATCGAGCAACCATGGGCCTGCGCGCGGTTGATGCCATCACCCTGCTGCGCACCGACGCCAACACGCACGCGGTAGGTCAACACCAACTGCTGGCCGACGTTGATCGGGCCCAGGTTGAAGCCCAGGCGCGGGCCCGGCTTGCCGAACGGCTCATCCAGCGCGCGGCCGCCGACACGGGCGGTGCCGTCGATGTAGGTGAAGCCACGCGGCAGCGTATCGACGATGTTCACCGTCGCCATCGCACTGCCGGAGGTCTGGCGCACGGTGATGCTGTACTGCACGGTGTCACCGATCTCGGCGGTCTGGCGGTCACCGGTCTTGGTGATGACCAGCCCGGTACCGGCGGAGGTATCCAACGGCAGGTGGTTGTGGACGATGCCGGCGGTGGCCGAACCGGCAAACACGGTCAGCCAGTACTGGGTGGGCGTGCCCACCGCACCGGTCGGCGCATCGGCCTGCGGCTGCACCAGGTGGCTGGTGCCGGCTGCGCCCAGCGGCGACAGCGAACCTTCCTGCGGCGGAATCAGCGACGACACGAACTGGTAGCCACCCGGCGGCGTCACCGTCAGCTGGAACTCGCAACGTGCCGGCGCGGCCGGGCCGAACATGAACTGGTAGTAGCCGCTCGTACCCACGGTCATCGACACCGCGTTGCCTTCCACGCGGTAGCCACCGGCACCGGCATTGAGGATGGCGGTCTTCGGGTCGTAGCCGTTGCACACGCCCACCGGGGTCAGGGTCACGATGGAGCCCGGCACCGGATCACGGGTGATGGCGTCGTAGACCACGCCCGACGGATCCACCGGCAGGCTCTGCTGCGGCAGATGCTGGCCGGCTTCGAGCACGACCTGCAGCTGGCTGGTGCCGTTCTCGGTGATACGGCAGGCGCTGCTGCTGCCATCGCTGATGGCACGCGTGGCGTCACAGGACACGCCCATGCCACCGGCGGTTTCCTGGTTCACCGGCCACGCCCACAACACGCCCGACGCAGGGTCACGGAACTGGATGTTCCACTTGATGCCCGGCACCACGTCGCCAAAGCGGTAGCTGCCGTCCACGGCGGTGGTGGTGGTCTTGGCAACCTGGCCGGTCGCCGCATCCAGCAGTTCCACGATCCACGACTGCAGGCGCGTATCGCCGCCGTCGAGGAAGGCATCATCGCTGCCGATGTCGTACCACACGGTACCGCCGACCGATGCGGACAGCTGCACTTCATTGGGCACGCGGCACACGTTCTGGGTGATGGCCGCATCGCACACCGGCAACTGGGTCACATCGCCTTCGAACGTGTTGCGCTCGGTGGTGGTCGGGGTGCGGAACTCGTTCTCACCGCCGCCTTCCACCAGCACGGCGTTGTTGACGGTGCCGGCCTGCGCGGCCTCGGCGGTGACGTTCACCTTGACGGTGATGTCCGAGGTGGAGGTCGCACCGGCGTTGACCACTTCCGAACTGCGGCATTCAAAGCGGGCATCGCCCACCGCGCCGGAGCAGGTCCAACCATTGCCGGACGGAACTTCCGCCAGGTTCAGGCCAGCCGGCAGGCGGTCCTTGACGATGTACTCGCCCGTGGATGCCTGCTGCCCACCGTTGCGCACGCGGATGGTGTACGTGGCGACGTTGTTGACGGTGAACTTCACCGTGTTGGACGACTTGCTCACCAGCATGTCCGGCGAATCGCCGATCTCGCCGAAGTTGTTGTCCACCGACTTGTCGCCCGGCTTGAGCACGATGCCGGTGATCTCCGAGGTGGTCGTCGACGGATTGCCGCCCGTGCCGCCCGTGCTGCCGGCGGTGGTCTTGCCGTTGAGCGTTTCAGCCGGCTGGTTGGGCTCGGTCACCACATAGGTGCCCGGACGCAGGTTCTCGAAGGTGTACTTGCCGTTGGCGTCGGTGGTGGTGGTCAACGTGACCGGGTTGCCCAGGTCGTCGGTGCCGGTCAGCTCGACGGTGACGTTGGCAAAGCCGCCTTCCTCAGGCTGGCGGATGCCGTCGTCGTTGCTGTCGTTGTAGACGTTGCCGGAAATGCTGGCGGCCGGCACTTCGCCGAAGTTGTTCTCCACCGACACCTGGCCCACGCCAACGGTGATCGTGCCGATGAACGACGGGTTCTGTGCGGTGGCGCTGCCTTCTGCCGAGCCGTTGCCCATCGGCGTGCCGCCGATGTTGCCCGGCTTGGTCTTGCCGTCATTGGTGCCGGCCGGCTGCTGCTTCTCCACCACCTTGTATTCGCCCGGGGGCAGGTTGAGGAAGCTGTAGCTGCCATCGGCACCGGTGGTGACGGTGATGGGGGTGATCGGATTGCCGTTGATGTCGGTGCCGGTCAGTTCCATTTCGACGCCGGCGATGCCGTCCTCGCCCGGATCGACCACGCCGTCATTGTTGGCATCCATCCACACCTTGCCGGTGATGCCGCTGTTGGTCGGCACCTCGGCGAACAGGTTGTCGCTGGAGAAATCACCCGGGCGGGTCAGGTCGATGTTGGTGATCTTGCTCGACTCCGGTGCCGCACCATTGCTGGCGGTACCGCTGTTGCCCTTGGTGCTGTCCAGCTGGCCTGCCGTGGTCTTGCCCTGCGCGGTGCCGGCCGGCTGGGTCGGCTCGATCAGGGTGTAGGTGCCCGGACGCAGGCCTTCGAAGCTGAAGGTTCCGTCGGCGTTGGTCTGCAACGGCAGGTCAACCGGATTGCCCAGGTCGTCGGTACCGGTCAGACGGATATCCACGCCACCGATGCCGGCGTCGCCCGCTTCCTTCACGCCATTGTTGTTGAGGTCGAAGAACACCACGCCCGAGGCGGACACCGGCAGGATCTCGCCGAAGTTGTTGTCCACCGACCTGCCGCCGGCATTCAACACCACGCCGGTGATGGCACTGGGGGTGGCGCGCACGGTCGTGGCCACGCCCGGCGTGCCGTCGATGACGGTACCGGCGGTGGTGATGCCATTGAGCGTGGTGACCGGGGTGCCGCCGGCCGGGGTGTAGACCGGCTGCGCCACCTGCTGGGTGACGATGTAGTCACCGGCCGGCAGGTCGATGAAGGCATAGCTGCCGTCGGCGGCGGTATTCAGCACCGACACGGGGTTGCCCAGCACATCGACCACCGGCTGGCCGTCACGACGGCTCAGGGTGACCTGCACGTTGCCCAGGCCGGGATCGCTGACGGTGTGACCGTCATTGGCCTGGTCCAGGTACACGCGACCGGACAGCGAGGCGGCCAGTTCGCCGAAGTTGTTGCCGGCCGAACCGGTCGGCGGCAGCTGCGGGATGCGGATGACGTTGGAGGGGTTCTCCTTGCCATCCTTCAGCCCGGTCGGCTGGGTCTCGGTGATGGTGTATTCGTGGCCGGCGATCAGGCCCGGCACGCTGTAGTCGCCATTGGCGTCGGTGGTGCCGGTCCACACCACGGCGCCACTGGAATCGGTGACGGTGATGGTCACGCCCGGAATGCCCGGCTCGGTGCCGTTCTGCGCGCCGCTGTCGTCACGGTCCAGGTAGACCTTGCCGGACAGCACGGTGGTCAGGTTCTCACCGAAGTTGAACTCGGTGCCGTTGCCGGCGACCAGCTTGATGCCGCTGATGCGGTCCTCGCTGCCGGTGGTGCTTGCCGTGCAGGCGGCGGCGCACAGCACGCCACCGATCTTGCCCGGGGTGACCGCCAGCGGCTGGTTCACCAGGCCGGCCGGCGTGGCCGGCAGCGGCTCGCTCAACTCGTAGGTCTTGCCGGCGGTCAGGCCGGTGAACTGGTAGAAGCCCTGGGCATCGGTGGTCGCGGTCAGAACGCGGCCAGTTTCCACTTCCAGCAGCCTGACGGTGGCCTGGTCGATGCGCGCATCGGCACTGCCCAGGACGTTGTTGTTGTCCTGGTCGATGTACACGTAGCCGGACAGGGTGCGCTCGGCCGGTTCCGGGAAGTCGAACTGCACGCCGGCACCGCCGGCACCCAGCACCACGCCGCCGATCACGCTGGTGGTGGCGGTGTTGCTGGTGGTGTAGCTGCCGCTGACATTGTTGCTGGTGCCGTTGCGCACCGTACGCGGGGTGTTCGGCTGCGGCGCGCCATTGGCGGCATAGCCGCTCGGCTGGGTCTGGGTGATGGTGTAGCCGGCCGCGTCGGACGGCGCCAGGTGGGTGAACTGGTAGTCACCGGCGGCATCGGTGGTGGCCTCCAGCAGCACGGTGTTGCCGTACAGGTCCACGCCGCTCAGGGTCACCTTGACCCCGGCGATGCCGGTGTCGCCGCTGTCCTGGTCACCGTTGTCGTTGTCATCGGCGAACACACGCCCGCCCAGGCTGGCGTTCTGCACCTGCGTGGTCGAGGTCTTCTCGTTGTTGGTTGGCACCAGGTCCACCGAGGTCGGTTCGTCGTTGTCGTCACGACCCGGTTCGATGCTGGCCTTGTTGGTGTGGTTGGTCGGCGCATAGGCACCGGTGAACACGCCCGGTACGGTGCGCGCCCACAGGGTCAGCGTCAGCGTGTTCGCGCTGCCCGACGGGAAGCTGCCGCCCAGGTCGCAGGTCACGGCCTGCTGTTGGGTCATCGCGGTGATCGACGCCGGGCCTGCGGACAGGTAGCAGACGTTGTCGGTGCCGGCGGCCGGCTTGCTGGCCACGGTGTTCACGCTGCCCGACAGCGTGGCGGCGCTGCCGCTGTTGACGGTGACGGTCAGCGGATGGGCGGCGTCATGCACCCACTCGAAGCCGGACGGCAGGGTGTCGGTGACGCGCATCTTCTCCACGCGGCTGCCCAGCGCGTTGCGCACCACGATGTCGTAGCGGATCGGCTGGCCCACATCGACCGGACCAGCGGTCACGGTGGTCTTGCTTGCCACTTCCAGGTCGGCCGACGGGAAGATCACGTCGTTGACCTGCTCCAGGTTGTTGCCGGCATCGCCTGCGTCGGCGCTGCACTTGCCCTGGCTTTCGTAATTGGTGGTCTCGTCGCCGCACACGTAGGCGATGTTGTTGAACAGCACCGGCTGGCTGGAATCACCGGCGATGGTGAACAGCACATCGAACGCCACCATGTGTTCCTTGTCCAGGCGGTTCAGCGCCGGCACGGAATTCAGCAGGCAGACCAGTTCCGCGCCCTGCTGGCTGCAGGTCACATCGACGTCGGTCTTGTAGACATAGCCACTCACCGGCGCACCGGTGTTGACGTTCTCGATGCGGTCGAAGGTAGCGGTGAAGCCCGCCGGTGCGGTGATCCGGTCACGGACCTCCACATTCTCGGCCTGCGACGGCCCCAGGTTGAAGGTGCTCAGGCGGTAGCGCAGCTGGTCGCCGACCACGAAGGTGTTGCGGCCGTTCGGATAGACCTGGGTCTTCTTCTGCTGCAGGTCGATGGTCGGCACGCGGACCTCGAAGGTCACGTCGGCACTGTTATTGCTGTTGGAAGCGGCGTCGTCGCAGCTGGTCGAGGCGCCCGGCAGCCACTGGCAGACAGCGCCGAGGCTGGCGACCGACGCCTGGTTGGTGACCGACGGATAGACCACGCCACCGGCAGCGACCTGCAGGTTGGCTGGCTTCTTGACGCGCGCGCTGATCGTCACCGTCTCGGTGGTCTGCGCGGCGATCGCGCCGCGGCTGTTGACGCAGGAGATGGCGCCGGTGGCCTTGTTGCTGGCCGAGCAGTCCAGCATGCTGCCGGACGGCACGCTCACGTCGATGATCTCGTAGGTGGCACCGGCCATCGTCGCCGTCCCGGTCGGGAGGGCGTCGGTGATGTGGAAGTCGTTCTGCGGCGCCGCGTCCGGGCCGTGGTTGCGCGCGGTCAGGGTGAAGGAGATCGGCTCGCCGATCAGCACCGTGCCGCTCGGGGTGACGGTCTTGCTGGTCATCCGGTAGTCGGTGCGCGGTAGCACCTTCACCGCCGCCGAGTCGGAGTACATGCGATCGGCGCGCAGGCTCGACAGCACCGCGTTGGGCGAGGTCAGCGTTGCGGTGTTGGTCAGATCGCCGCCGCCACTGGTGGACTGCAGCGGACGATCCACCGCCAGCACCACTTCGATCTCGGTGCCCGGTGCCACATTGCTGAACACACACGTCTGGTTGCGCGCACCGGACCCCAGCGCGGGACAGCTGACGGCACCTGCGCTACCGCTGATCGCGGCCGCCGACAGCACCCGCACCTGGCCCTTGAACACCGAGGTGTTGAGCACGCCCGGCACGTTGTCGGTGAGGTTCAGGGTCGGGATGGTCTTCTGGTTGGGCTTGTCCGTGGTGTTCGGGGTGGACACCAGGATCTTCCAGTACACCGTCTCGGCGGCGCCGGACAGGGTCGGGGCGTCGGCCACGTCATCGTGCCAGGTGATCTGGTCGACCGAGGAGTCCTTGCGGATGTTGACCCAGGCCGTGTCATCGATGACGTCGGTCAGGTTCAGGCTGCCGCCGGCGGTGGCGCAGTCATTGGTGGCACTACGGTCGGCCGGCTGCGCGGCATCGGCCGCGTTGACACCCAGCTGGCCCAGCGCGGTGATGCCGGTGCAGGCACGGTTGGACAGGTTCAACTGGCCGACGATCGCGGTGGCGCGGGTCTGGAACGACAACGGCAGGCTGTCGCCACGCGCGATCGAGCCGGTACCGGTGGTCTTGCAGGTCACCTGGGTGGTGAAGGCGGCAGAAATGCCGTTCGGTGGGGTCACGTTGCGCTGGACCGTGCACTCCCAGCCCGGGGTGACGTTCGCCAGCCCGTTCACACCGTAGCCGGCGTCCATTTCCTCCGGGCGCATGTAATCAACCACGTACAGCGGCTGCGCCGGCGTGTAGCTGGCCGCGCTGGTGCTGTTCATGCCATTGCTGACCAAGAACGAGGAGGTGATCGGCGCGCCGGGGCTGACCGGGCCACTGGACGGGTTCTTCGTCTTGGTCAGGCCGATGTCGGTGTAGGGCTCGTTGATCTGGTACGGCGCGAGCACGCTGTTGTTGGCTTCGTTCCAGTCCTTCAGCGCGGCCGGCGGCGTGGCCACGACCGGGAAGCGCCCGTCGGTGCCGGTCTGCGGCATCGTCAGCGGAATGGTGAAGGGCTTGCTGCTGCCGGAAGCGACCACGCCGGCATCGCAGGTCACCAGCGTGCCGGGATACACGGTGCCGGAGACGGTCAGCTGCTGGCCGGCCTCCAGGCTGCAGCCCGCCGGCAGGGTGCCGATGACGAAGCCGTCGGGAACGATGGTGCTCACGGTGCCACCGGCCGTGCTGGTCTGCGGGCCGTTGTTCTTGTAGGTCAGCACCAGGTTCTGCGCGGTGCCCACTTCCAGCGGCTGCGACGGGAAGCTCACCAGCGCTTCGATGTCCGTGCCCAGCACGATGTTGTAGCTGGCGCTGTCGGAGTTGTCGTTCGGGTCCGCGTCGAAGTAGTTGTCGTTCGCGGTGGCGATGGTCGCGTTGTTGGTGTGCGTGCCCAGGCCGTTGGTACGCAGGGTTACCGTGACCTTGGCGGCGTCGAGCTGGGCCAGGCTCATGGGGCCGTTGTAGGTACAGCTGAACGCACGGGCGCTGTTGGCCTGGGCCACGGTCTCGCACACGGCGCTGTTGGCCGGTGAGGGGGTGATGGCGGTGACCACGTTGGCGGTGTCGGTCGGCAGCTGGTCGGTGATGACGATGCGCGCGCCGCTGGGCAGTGCGCTGCCGCCGGCGGCGATGCGCGGATGCAGCTCGAACGTGGCGGTGCCGCCGGTCGCGCCCTGGCCGTTGTCCGGCGTGATCAGGGTCTTCTGGACCTGCAGGTTGCCGGTCTCACGGACGGTGGTGGTGCCAGTCGCAGGCGTCGCGCTGTTGCTCGAGGTCGCGGTCAGGTTGAAGCTGCCCAGCTGGCGCGCGCGGATGCTGAAACCCACCGAACCGCTCGGGGCGGTGGCGGTGTTGCCCGGCGCGACCGGGCACGACACGGTGCGGGTGGCAGCCGTGTACACGCAGTCGCTGGCGCTGGGCGATGCCGGCGGCACGAAGTCCACGGTGGGCGGCAGCACTACCGAGATGTTGGTCTGGGTCGCGTCGGTGGCGGTGCGCAGCCAGCTGATGGTCAGCGGGGTGTCGATGCCCTCGCCCATGTTCGGCGGCAGATTCACGTTCTGCGGCACGACCGTGGCAAATGCGGCCGCAGGCAGCAGGCCCAGCACCAGTGCCGCTGTGGCACGGGCGATGGGCGCGTACCACGGCGAGCGGCCATGTCCATGATGACTACCGGCGGTATCACCCGCACGGACCGTGTACTGCTGAAGTTGTTTTTTCACCGGAGAGCCTCTGCAAGCGCGCGCTCGGGCTGCCCGTCCAGGCAGTCCGTTTGGTTTCGTTGAGCTTCGAAACAGCGACCCGCCCCAAAACGGGTCGCAATTCAGCACCGTGAGGTGCGTGTGACGGCGCGGATTCTCACTGCGCTCTTACGCGGAAACAGTGCCGCTGCGTGACGGATACTTTCACTTCCTCACGTCACACAAATAATGTGATCTGGCTCACATCGCCATCATCTTGTTTTCACAGGGAAATCACGGTGCATCCGCGGAACTCGGCTGAATGCGCGAAATTTCAAATTCGTGAATTTATTCTGAACGAAATTTATACATTCAGACCGTCAAGCGGTAGCCACTTCCCCGTACTGCGCGGATCGGCAGGGTATGGCCGGTGGCCATCCGCACGCGGTTGCGCAGCCGGTGCACGAGCACTTCGATGCGGTGCGGGTCGAAGCTCCAGGGCTGGTCGGTCAGGGCTTCGATCAGGCGCTCACGCGCCACCGTCTCAGAGGGAGACGAGAACAACAGGGACAGAAACGCCCGTTCCGCTTCGGTCAGGGCCAGCAGGCTGCCACCCGGCGCGCGCAGGTCCCAGGCATCGGATTCCAGCATCCAGCCCTGTTCCGGCAGGCGGGCGGCGCTGGCCTCCACCACCTGCGCCGGCTCGCCGGGCAGGCGACGACGCAGGCTGTACAGCTTGGCCGCCAGCACGTTGGACGAGGGCCGCTGCGGCAGGCAGGCGTCGGCACCGGCCCACAGGCCTTCGGCCACCGCCTCGGGGGTGGCCGGATCGACCAGCAGGACCACGCCGAGGTCATCGCGACGGCGCAGGTGGGCCACGGTGCTGGCCACGTCCTCGCGGATCTGCGAGGTGTCGATCAGCACGATGTCGCACGGCACGATGGCCAGCTCGCGGTACAGCGCGTCGATGCTGTCCAGCGCATGCACCTGCGCGCCGTGCCAGACCAGCGGCTGCACCACATCCAGGCTGCCGACGATCCATATCCGCAGTGGCGCCAGGGCCAGCTCCCGCTCGACGCCCACCATGATGTTGTCCTGTTGCTGCACCGATCACTCCTGTTCGAAGGCATACCATTGCCTACGTATGTCGGATTCTAGCCCAGCGTAATACCAGTTACGGGAGGGTGCATGTGTCAGAAGATTAAACAGTAACGGGGCCCGTAGGCCCCGTTACAGTTCTGCCGGTGCGGCCGGGCTTACTGCGCCGGCACGCCCATCTCCTGCAGCAGCGCCGGTGCCGGGTAGACCTTGGCCAGCAGCCAGCGCAGGTAGCGCATGTCCACGTGCACGGCACGCTTGTAGCGCGGGTCGAACCACCAGCTGGCGCTGACCGACTCCCAGTTGGAATCGAAGTTCAGGCCGATCAGCTCGCCCTTGGCATTGAGCACCGGCGAGCCGGAGTTGCCGCCGGTGGTGTCCAGGTTGGTCAGGAAGTTGACCGTCTGCGTCTTCAGCGCCGGATCGGCGGTACTGCCGAAGTCACCCTTGGCGATGGCCGCCAGCAGCGGCTTGGGCGCATCGAACGGCACCGTGTTGGTGTTCTTCTCGACGATGCCGGCCACCGTGGTCACCGGCGAATAGCTGACCGCGTCGCGCGGGTGCAGCGCCTCGACCTTGCCGTAGCTGATGCGCAGCGTGCTGTTGGCATCCGGGTATACCGCCCGGCCCTGCTTTGCACGCCAATCGAACAGGGCCTGCATGTACGACGGCCGCAGGCGCAGCTGCTCGCCCTCGCGCTCCTTGCTTTCGCGCTCGGCGTTGAGCTGCGCCATCACCAGCGCCGACGCCACCGACACCAGCGCGTCGCCCTCGATGAATCCCCCCTTGCGCGCGGATTCAAAGCGCGACAGGCGCTGCGCCTCGTCGCCCAGGCGGGTCTGCGCGTACATCTCGTCCAGATGCCGGGCCAGCTCAGCCGGGGTACGGCCGAACAGGTTGTCGTAGTGCGCGTCGCGCTGTGCATCGGGCAGCTGCTGGTAGCGGGTCAGCAGCGCGGTGAGGATGGCCTTCTCCACCGTCGGGTCGTAGCGACGCTGTACCTGCTTGAGCACGCCTTCGATCAGCGCCTGGTCGCGCTGCTGGTAACCGCTCTCGCGCTCGGCGTCGGGCTTGGCCGATTCGATGCGCAGGCGTTCGAGCAGCATGGCCGAGCGCAGCAGCTGGGTCTGGCTGGACATCAGCGTCACCAGGAACTCGCTGGCACCGGCCTGCTCACCGGCCGCCAGCGAGGCGAACAGCGCATCGATGTCGGCGTTGTACTTGCGGTCGGTGGCGGCCAGCATCGCCTGCTCGTCCTGCGCACGCTGGGTCTTGGCATCGCTGCGCAGCAGCCCTTCCAGCTCGCCGGCGGCGCGCTTGCGGTTGTTCTTCAGCGACTGCAGCTGCGAGGCGTAGCGCGTGCGTGCATCGGCATTGTCCTTGCCGATCGCCTCGATGGTGTCGATCAGCTGCTGGAACACCGCCACGCGGCGCGGCAGCACCGTATCGATCTGGTTGGCGAACTCGGCGGCGGTGCGCAGCCGGTAGGTGGTACCCGGGTAACCGGCCAGCATCGCGTAGTCGCCTTCCTTCGGCCCGTCCAGCGACATCGTCAGGTGTGCCGGCGGGTGGTACGGCACGTTGTCCTTGCTGTACGGCGCCGGCTTGCCGTCCTTGCCCACGTAGGCACGCAGCAGGGTGAAGTCACCGGTGTGGCGCGGCCACATGAAGTTGTCGATCTCGTCGCCGTAGTTGCCGATCGCGCGCGGCGGCGCATAGACCAGGCGGATGTCGGTCAGCTCCAGCTGGCGGATGCGGTAGAAGTCGCTGCCGTAGTACATGTTGGCCACCGAGCAGCGCACGCCGCCTTCGGCCTCGCAGTCGGCGACGATGCGCTTGCGCGCATTCTCCACCGCATCGTAGTAGGCGCGGCCGGTCTTGCCGCGTGCGTCCTTGAGTACGTCATCGGTGACCTTGTCGAAGCCCACCGTCACCAGCACGCGGTAATCCGGGTTGGCCGCGCGTTCGTCGGCGCGCCCCTGGGCGATGAAGCCCTCGTCGATGATGTTGTGTTCCTTGCTGGCGTTGTACTGGATCACGCCATAGGCCACGTGGTGGTTGGTCAGCAGCAGGCCGTCGCCGGAGACGAACGAGCCGGTGCCGCCACCGACCCGCACCACCGCGCTCAGCGGCGGCGCGGTGACGTCGGCCAGTTCGGCCGGATTGCCCTTGAAACCCGCGTCCTTCAGCGTGCCGGCCAGGTCAGGCAGCTGCGTCGGCATCCACATGCCTTCATTGGCATGGGCAGCGGTAGCCAGGGACATGCCCAGCGCCAGGGCGGCGGCAAGCGGTTTGCGGGTCATGGGTACTCCAGCGGAATGCAGAACAGGGCCAGACAGTAGCCGTGCCAGCCAACAGCGGCAACCGCCAGCGGTCATGGTCGGTGCCCCGATGCCCGCGCCGGCATGCAGTCCCGTGCTGCATGCCGATCCATCACCCGGTTGCACGGCGTGTTTCCGCATGGCGGTGGCTTGCCTACAATCGCAACGACAACTTGAACAGGGGCATCAGGGATGATCGTCGGCATTGATCTGGGCACAACGCACTCGTTGATCGGCATGCACGGTGCCGACGGCCCGGTCCTTTTTCCAAACCCGCACGGCCAGGTGTTGACGCCTTCGGCGGTCAGCGTCGCCGATGGCGCGGTGCTGGTCGGCCAGGCCGCACGCGACCGGCTGGTCAGCCACCCCGGCGACAGCGTGGCGCACTTCAAGCGCTGGATGGGCACCGACCGCGAGACCCGGCTGGGCAGCCACCGCTTCCGCCCGGAGGAGCTGTCCGCGCTGGTGCTGCGCGCACTGCTGGCCGACGCCGAGGCCGCGCTCGGCCACAAGGTCGAGGAGGCCGTCATCAGCGTGCCGGCCTATTTTTCCGACGCACAGCGCAAGGCAACCCGCACCGCCGGCGAACTGGCCGGCATCCGCGTCGAGCGCCTGATCAACGAGCCGACCGCCGCGGCCCTGGCCTATGGGCTGCAGGAACGCGAGCGCGAGGGCCGCATCCTGGTGCTGGACCTGGGCGGTGGCACCTTCGACGTATCGATCCTCGAGCTGTTCGACGGCATCGTCGAGGTCCATGCCAGCGCCGGCGACAACTTCCTCGGCGGCGAGGACTTCCTGCAGGTACTGGCGCACGCCTTCCGGCAGGACATGAAACTCGACCCGGCGACGCTCGACGGCAGCGAGCAGGCGCAATTGCTGCACCGGCTGGAGCAGCTCAAGCGCGAGCTCAGCGCGCGCAGCGCGGTTGACCTGCAACTCACGCTGGGCGGCCGCGAGCTGCACTGGCATCTGGATGAAGCCCGCTATGCGCAGCTGTGCCAACCGCTGCTGCAACGGATGCGCACGCCCATCGAACGCGCCATCCGCGACGCGCGGCTCAAGCCCGAGGCACTGGACGACATCATCCTGGTCGGCGGCGCGGCGCGCATGCCGATGGTCGTGCGCCTTGCCACGCGCATGTTCGGGCGCCTGCCACTGCGCCATATCCACCCGGACCAGGCCATCGCCCTCGGCGCGGCCGTCGCCGCCGGCATGAAGGCGCGCGACAGCGCGCTGCGGGAAGTGGTGCTGACCGATGTCTGTCCCTACACACTGGGAACGCAGGTGTCGCGGATGGGCCCGGACGGCAAGGAGCGCACCGGCTACTTCCATCCCATCATCCAGCGCAACAGCGTGGTGCCGGTCAGCCGCGAGGACGTGTTCCATCCGGTGCATGCCGAGCAGAAGGTCCTGCGCTTCGATGTCTACCAGGGCGAAAGCCCCACGGTGGACAGGAACATCAAGCTCGGCGAACTGCAGATTCCGCTGACCAACCACGGCAATGAGGACCGCTCGGTCACCACCCGCTTCACCTACGACGTGGACGGCATCCTGCAGGTCGAGGTCACCGAGAACGCCACCGGCAAGCGCCACGAGCTGGTGCTGGAGCAGAACCCCGGCGTGCTGGCCCCGGACCAGATCCAGCAACGCCTGCAGGCACTGCAGGCGTTGAAGGTGCACCCGCGTGACCATCAACCCAACATTGCGCTGATCGCGCGCACCGAGCGCCTGTACTCCGAACACGTGGACCAGCGCGAGCAGTTGCAGGGCTGGCTGCTGCAGTTCCGCGAGGCGCTGGAAAGCCAGGACGCGCAGCGCGTGGAACGCCACCGGCGCGAACTCGGCCGGGCGCTGGACGAGCTGGAGGGGCTGCAGTGAACTGGGCGCTGGAAGTACTCGAGCTCGATGCCAGCGCCGACGAGCGCGCAATCAAGCGTGCCTATGCCCGGTTGTTGCGCAGCAACCGCCCGGACGATGACGCCGCGGCCTTCCAGCGCCTGCACGAGGCCTACCAGACCGCCCTGCACTGGCAGCGCCATCAACAGGCGTTGGCGACCACCGACGCCGAAGCACCGGACGATGACCAGGACCCATGGCCGACGGCGCAGCCGGATGCACGGGAGATCATCATCGAGCCGCAGTCGTTGGCCGACGTGCTGGCCGGTGCCGCACCCGCGGCCGTCGCGCCCACCCACCCGTACGCCGAACCGGCCTGGTTGGCACAGGACAATCTGGTCCTGCCGCCGGCCATCGACCTCGACGCGCTGGTCGCGCGCATCATCGACGCCGCCGGCACGCAGCCACCGGACCGCTTCCAGGTTTGGCTGGACACGTGCCCGGAGCTCTGGTCGTTGAGCGGCAAGGCCGATGCCGGTGGCGAGCTCCTCGGCCGCCTGTACCACGGTGGCGACGCCATCGGCGGCGCCAATTTCGATCTGCTTGCCACGGCGTTCGGTTGGGACCAGGTGGGCACGCATGTCGACCCGGACACGCTGGCCGGCATGCGCGAGACGCTGCGCCAGCGTTGGATCTGGCAGGCGGGCAACGAAGCGGCGTTGGCACTGGAACTGCAGACCGACCAGGACGCACCGGCGACACTGCCCGACACACGGCGGTGCCGCACGCTGCTGACCCGTCCGTGGCGCCACCTGCAGGCGCTGCTGAGCGCGGCAAACCCGGCCCGCCTGCACATGATGCGCAATGCGCTGCGGCACCTCGGTGGCGCGGCCGCTTTCCTGCCCTGCCCGCCGCTGCACGAGATGCAGGTCAGGTTCTGGCGCGCGGTCACCGACGACGGTCGGCTCAGCCAGGATCGTGTGCTGCTGGGGCTGGTCCGCGGCATCGGCCTGTCCGCACTGTGGTTGCTGCTGCCCGTTGCGGTATACGTGATGAAAGCCAGCGCCGACCTGGATGCAGGCCTGGGCTGGCCATCGCCAGGTGAGCTGATGCCCTTGGCCCTGACCGGTACGGCGGTCACGCTGCTGCTGGGCATGGGTGTGCTGCCGTGGAAGTTGCTGATGCATTGGCTGCCCACGCCTGCAGCGATGCGGCTGTGGCTTCCGCTGCTTGCCGTGGCCGCCATCGCGCTCAGCTCCACGCCACTGGGATTCCTGGGCATGCTGTTGGGCGGTGCCGCGCTGTGGCTCGCCGTGCGGCGTGCGCTGCGCGCCTCGGCGCGGCTCAACCAGATGCTGCCGCTGCTGGCGATCGGCCTGTTCTTCGCCGCGCCGTTCATCATGCGCGGCTTGAACCTGTCCTACGGCGCGCTGAGCGGCGGCCTGACGCTGGGCCTGTGCCTGTTCGACCTGGGCCGCCTGCATCGCACGCGCGGCGAGCGGATACCAACGGAAGACGCCCCGTAGTGCCGAGCCACGCCCGGCACGCATTTCCCCCGCAACGCCCCCGCGCGGCATGGCTGCGCGCCCGGCCCATCCCCGGCGATGCACGGCCGGGGGCTTACTTCTCCGTACGCCAGTTCACCGAACCACGATTTTCCACCGTGCTCGATTCCACTTCGATGTCGAAGCCGCGGCGCAGCAGGTACTTGAGCGTGATCACCGAGCCGCTGCCGACCAGCGAGACGCCGTAGCCGACGTAGAGCTTGGGCGTGATGTACTTGCCCACGCCGATCACCGAACCGCCCAGCGCACGCGACTGGCTCACGCCGGCGTCGTCCAGGCCCAGCTTGGCACCGACCTGCGCGGCCAGCAGGCCGCTACCGGCCGACAGCGCCGCCGAAGCCGCGTTGACCTGCTGTGCCTGGTCGCTGCTGGCCATGCTCAGGCTACGGCCCAGCACCAGGTAGGCCAGGGCCTCGGACTGGGACATGGCCGGGTCCGACCACACGTCCACCTTCGGCGCCTGCGCGCGGCCGGTGACGTGGATGCCGGCGGTGACGTCGCCGATCTCGCGCTGCGCCTTGATGTTGATGCGCGGGTCCGAAACGATGCCGTAGTTCCACAACAGCGTGCCGTCAGTGATGGTCAGGTCCTGGCCGTAGGCCTTGTAGCGACCGCTCACTTCCAGCCCGCCGTTGGCGGTCATCTCGCGGCCCGGGCGCGCGCGCACCTGCATGCGTCCGGTCAGCGCGCCCTTGAGGCCGAAGCCGTTCATCCGGACCTTGTCGCCAAGGCTCACGGTCAGGTCCATGTCCAGCGGCGAGGACGGCGCTTCCTCCGGGTCCACCGGGTCCAGCACCACGATGTCCTCCGACACCGAGGTGCCGCGGTCCAGGCGCTCCAGGTCCAGGTCGGCCTCCGGCACGTGCACGCTGCCCCGCAGTTCCATCGCGGTGCCGGCCAGGGTGAAGTTCAGGTCCGGGTTGGCCACCACGCGCATCTCGCTGGTGTTGGCGAGCAGCACGTTGTCACCGTGGATATGCAGCTGCAACGGCTGGGCATCGCCGAACCACGACAGCCCGCCGTCGATCTTCAGCGCGCCTTCGCCGCCGGTCTTGGCCGAGGCGCTGATGCGCGCCGAGCCATCGGGCTGCGCGGTGAAGTTGCCCACGCCTTCGCTCAGGGTCAGGCCAAGCGCGGGGAACTCGCCGGTGAAATCGCTCAACTTGGCCTCACCGCCCAGCGTGGGCTGCGAGCGCGTGCCGCGCAGGCTCACGTGGCCTTCGACCAGGCCCTTGGGCCGTACCAGGTCCGGCGAGAACAGCTCCATCCAGTACAGCCGCGACATGTTCAGGTACAGCTCGCCGTTGAGCGCGGCGTTCGGCTCCCAGCCGGTCTGCACCTTGGCGTCGATGAAGCCATCGCCCTGGAAGCCGACACCGAGGTAGCCCTTGATGCTGTTGGGCTGCATGTCCACGTTGATCGAGAAGTGGTCGTAGCGCACCAGTTCACCGCGGGCGTTGTCGCCCAGGCGGATGCCACCCTCGGCCGAGGCCACCTTGAAGCTGCCTTCCCACGCATTGCCACGCGGGCGGATGTTGCCGTCCAGGGTGATGTCGCCCCGCAGATGGATGCGGCGGCCCGAGTTCGGCGGCAGCCACGGCTGCACCAACGCCAGCGGCAATGCATCACCGCGCAGCAGCAGGCCCTCGCGCGGCCAGTTGGCGGCCACGCACAGCGCGCCACCGGTGTCCGAGCCCAGGCAGGCATCGCCCAGGGTGAAGGCGCTGCCCTGCACGCTGAACGCCGCGGGCTGGCGCAGCTGCCACGGTGCGCCCTTGATCGGCGCGATCCGCAATGCCCCCAGTTCGCCACGCCACGACTGTCCGGCCTGGCGCACGCTGCCACTGAGCGCGAGCGCGCCCAGGTCGTTGCGCGTCTCCGCGTCCAGCTGCAGGTTCTGCACGCTGCCGCGTGCGTCCACGCGCACGTGGTCGAGCAGCATGCCCACTTCCAACGCGCTGCCCTGCACCTGCAGGTTGCCGTTGTCGCCGGCCCACGGCAGGCGGCCGTTGATGCTGACCTGGCCGGCCTTCCAGTCGTCCCATTGCAGGCTGCTGCCCTGCAGGTTGGCGGTGATGTCCGGCTGGCTGGGCGTGCCGCGCAGCTGCACGGTGCCGGCCAGGCTGCCGCTGCCGCCGGGCAGCAGGTCGGACAGGTGCAGCGGCTCCAGCCGTGCATCCACGTCGATGCGGTCGCCGACCTTGCCCTTGGCCTCGATGCGGCTCTGGCCCAGCACCAGTCGCACGTCGCCCTCGCCCTGCGTCCCCTGCACGGCCAGCTTGGCGCGTGCGTCGACGCTGCGGCCACGCAGCCGGCCGCTGATCTTCGGCGCATCCAGCGTGGCCTCGAAACGCAGGTCCTCGGTGCCGGCCGGCGACGGCAACTGCTTGCCGCGGGACGCCAGCGTGCCGGACAGGTCGCCGTCCCAGCCCGGTGCGAAATAACCCGGGTCGAAGTTGGCCAGCCGCGCATCCACGTCCCACGCCAATGCGGGGGCCCAGGCGGCCGAACCGGCCAGCTCCAGCGCGCCGCCCGGCGTGGTCGCCTTCAGGTGTTCGATCTGCGCCTGCTGGTCATTGCCGCGCACGTCGAAATCCAGGCTGGCGTCCTGCTGGTCGCGGGCCACGTCGGCCTTGCCGATCGCCGCCCATTGTTTGAGGTTGCCGGCCACGCCCAGCCGCGCTTCCTTCAGGTGCATCGGCACCGGCGTGCTGTCCGGTGCGGTCGGGTCCGGCGCGGGCGTCCAGGTCAACTGGTTGGCCACCACCGCGAAGCGGAAGCCGGGGTTCTGCGCATCGGTGAAATCGGCCTTGCCCTGCAGGCGCACGGTGCCGCCGAAGGCCTCGGCCACCAGCGGCGCGACGGTCAGCACCTGGTTGTCGATGCTGACATTGGACGGCGCCAGCACCAGTTCCTGTTCGCCCTGGCGCACGCGCCCCTGCAGCTGCGCGTTGCCGCCACGGCCCCGCGCGGTGAAGTCCAGCGCCAGCGGTGCGGGCGCTTCGGCCATGAACTGCGCGGGCACCAGTTGGCCCAGGTCCAGCTCCTCGCTGCGCGCGGCCAGCTTCCAGACCGGGTCGTTGCGACCGTCCAGCACCAGGCTGGCGTGCAACGGCTTGGGCGCGTAACCGGCCAGGGCCACTTCCATGTGCGCCAGGTCGCCGCGTGCCACCAGCCCCAGCCGGGCCGCGGCCTGGCCCGGTCGCGGCGGCATCAATGCACGCACGGTCAGGTCGGTCCGGTAGTCCTTGCGCGGCAGGTAATGGCCATCGATGCGGAAGTCACCCAGGTTGCTGTTGACCTTGAGCTGGGTGGCGGTGAATTCGCCATCGGCCGCCTCGATGCCCCCGCGGACGCGGGTGATGTCGATGATCGGTTCCTGCAGCTGGGTGATGCGCAGGCCATCGACCACGATGGTGTCCGCCTGCAGCGCGAGCGGCAGCTCGATGGCCGGCAGCACGTCCGGCCAGCGCGGCAGTTCGAATGGCTTGTCCTCCGACGGGCCCAGCTCCAGGTGCGCGTCGCGGATGCGCAGTGCGTCCAGGCGCAGCTTGCGGCCCAGCAGCGGACGGATGTCCGGGTCCAGGTAGGCTTCGGCGGCGCTGAAATGCAGGTCGTCGTAGCGGAAATCCAGGTCGTGCAGGATCAGCGGGCCGGCCAGCGGGCCCTCGGCCTTGCTCCAGGTCAGCGACGAGCCGGCCGGCAGGCGTGCCACCACCTGCGCCAGCAGCACTTCGCGGCCGGCCACGGTCTGCAGCAGCCAGTACAGGCCGAACAACCCCAGCAGCACCAGCACGGTGAGGGTGATGCCGCTGCGCACGGCCAGCGTGCGCACGCGCGCCCTGCGCCGCGCCCGCAGCTCGGCGATGCGCGCCTCGCGCTCTTCCGGGCTCACCTCTTCCGGACGCCGGCTCACAGGTCCGCTCCAATGTTGAGGTACAGCTGGAACTGCGAGTCAGGGCTGTTCAGGCCGTGCGCGATGTCGATGCGCACCGGGCCCACCGGGGATTTCCAGCGCACGCCCAGGCCCACGCCGGTATGCAGGTCGATGGTGTTGTCGAAGGCGCTGCCGGTATCGACGAACACCGCCGCGCCCCACGGGCCGCCCCCGAAGTAATGCTCGTACTCGGCCGAACCGACCACCAGGTTCTTGGCACCCAGGGCGAACTTGTCCGGGGCCGGCGTGCGCGGGCCCACTTCACGGTAGGCGTAACCGCGGATGGAGCGGTCACCACCGGCGAAGTAGCGCAGGCTGGGCGGCATCGCCACCAGGTCGCTGGTCCAGGTGGTGCCGGCCTGGCCGCGCAGGATCAGGCGGTCACTCTCCCCCACCGGCACGTACCAGCGCACGGTCGCATCGGCCTGGACGAAGCTGGTGTCCGAGCCGGCGCCCTCGATGCCGGCGCGCATGGTCGCGTTGCCGCTCAGGCCCCGGCGCGGGAAGCTCTTGTCGTCCACGTCCACGTAATCGGCGGTCAACTGCGGGTAGACCAGCGTGGAGTACTGGTACACGGCGCTGTTGAACTGGTTGCCGGAGCTGTAGCGCCAGCGCTCGCGCAGGGCGTTCATCGAGACGATGGCATTCCAGTGCTCGTTGATCTCGCCGCTGCGGCTGGCGATCAGCTTGAAGTTGCGCAGGTCGATGTAGTCGGTCTGCTCGTCATAGACGCTCACCGCGTAGGTGTACCAGCCATCGAGCCAGCGGAAGCCCGGCACGCGGTAGCTGGTGATCAGGCTCTTGCGCTTCTGCGCGTAGTCGACCTGGGTGTTGAGCTTGTGGCCGCGGCGGTTGACGTAGCGACGCTCCACGCCACCGCGCACACCGGCACCGCTCTCGCTGCCGTAGCTCAGGCCCGCGGTGTAGATGGTGCGCTTGGCGCGGGTCAGCTTCACGTCCACCGGCACCTCGCCGCTCTCGTCGGCCTGCTCCGGGTGCGGCTGGATGTCGATGACGCTGAAGTAGTCCAGCTTGGTCAGCGACTCGCGCAGGCGGTCCAGCTTGCCTTCGTGCCAGTAGCTGCCCTGCTCCCAGTACACCAGCGGCTCGAACAGGTCCTGCCGAAAGTAGTCCTGCTGGAAGTTGATCGGCCCCATGTTGTAGCGGCGGCCGCTGTCCCAGGTGAGGAAGATGTCGGCGGCGTTCTCGGCGCGGGTGACTTCCACCTTGCGCTGGGTGAAGTCGGCGTCGAAGTAGCCACGTTCGGCCAGGCGGCGGGTGATGGTGATCTTGCTGGCTTCGTAGTTGACCGAGTCGAAGGGCTGGCCGCGCTTGGGCTGGAACGCCTCCAGGTCCTCCATCAGGTAGCGGTCGCGGCCGGCCGGGCCGGTGATGGCCAGTTCTTCCTGGCGGACCCGGATCTGCTCGCCCTTCTCCACGCGCACGACCACGCGCACGTTGTCGCCCTCGCGCGGGCTTTCGATGGTGATGTCGGGGTTGTAGAACCCGAACGGCTCCAGCGCCTTGCGGGTCTGGCTCTCGGCCTGGGAGAGCAGGTATTCCAGCCGGGACTCGCCCTGCTGCTTGCCGATGACGTCATAGAGCGAGAGCGAGGCCTCGATGTTCTCGATCATCTCGGCGTCGTCGCCCTTGTCCAGGCCCTTGATTTCGACTTTCTGGATGGTGCCGCGGGCATGGGCAAGGGGCGCCGCCAGAAACAACGCGGCAGACAGGAGAAAAAGGGTGATTCGGGAAGGCTGCATGCACGCCAGCATACCGGGCTGGAGATGACTGGCAAAATCACAATGTGGCGGTTTTGCCACATGTGAAAGCGATGTAAATCCCCGGCGCGCTTGTGCCGGACGTCGCCTGTGGGCCCGCACTGCCGATCAGGCAGCAGCGGCCTCGACCGCGAAGTCAGCAACCCCTGCACACCGACAACCGCCGCAACCTCATCGGCACACTGGCCCTTGCATGGGCCGCCTTCGTGCGTGCTTCGCGGCCGGGGCCGCTCCTGCCGGGGAAGAACGACGAAGGCCCGCTTGCGCGGGCCTTCGTCTGCGGCATGTCGCCCGCGATCAGCTGGACAGGTGCTCGATCGCCGCGACGCTGCCCAGGCGGTCACCCAGCGTGCGCAGCAACGCCAGGCGGTTGCCGCGCAGCGCCGGGTCCTCGGCGTTGACCATCACCGCATCGAAGAACGCATCCACCTGCGGGCGCAGGCGGGCCAGGCGGCCGAGCACGGCCACGTAGTCCTTGTGGTGCAGGCTGGCGCCGGTGTCGTCGATGGCCGCGGTCACCGCCTCGGCCAGCTCGGTCTCGGCCGGCTCGCGCAGCAACGCCGGGTCGATCATGCCCGGGATGTCGCCCTCGGCCTTGCGCAGGATGTTGCGGATGCGCTTGTTGGCTGCGGCCAGCGCCTCGGCTTCGGGCAGCTGGGCGAAGGTGCCGATGGCATCGATGCGGCGGTCGAAGTCGTACAGCGACGGCACCCCCAACTCGGCCACGGCATTGAAGTGGGTGACCGGCACGCCCTTGTCGGCGTAATAGCCCTTCAGGCGGTCAATGACAAAGGGATAGATTTCCATGTAATTGGTGTCCTGAAGCGCACGAACGTTGGCCTGCCCCGCCGGGACGTCAACGCCCTTTTCTTTTGCTTCACTGCCAATCCGCGCCTTCT
Organism: Stenotrophomonas sp. LARHCG68; assembly: GCF_052871705.1. Lineage (NCBI taxonomy): Bacteria > Pseudomonadati > Pseudomonadota > Gammaproteobacteria > Lysobacterales > Lysobacteraceae > Stenotrophomonas > Stenotrophomonas sp. LARHCG68. The sequence continues at coordinate 677,465 of NZ_JBIXJV010000002.1, forward strand.
CCCTTAGCGCAACTTCAGACATCGAGAGCATCACACCCTCCGCTGACTTGTGCAGCAGTGCGCGCAGATCCAGGTCGAAGCCGCTCTCGATGATGGTGCGTGCCAACCCCAACGCATTGCGGCGCAGTGCGAACGGGTCCTTGTTGCCGGTCGGCTTCAGGCCCGCGGCAAAGCCGCCGGCCAGCGTGTCCAGGCGCTCGGCGATGGCCAGCACCTTGCCCAGCGGGCTCAGCGCGATGTCGTCACCGCCGAAGCGCGGCTGGTAGGCCTCGTCGATGGCCAGCGCCACGGCGGGCGATTCGCCACCGGCCACGGCGTAATGGCGGCCGGCGATGCCCTGCAGCTCCGGGAACTCGTTGACCATGCGCGACTGCAGGTCGTTCTTGGCCAGCTCGGCGGCACGCCGTGCCTGCGCCAGGTCCACCTCGACCTGGGCGGCGATGTGCTGGGCCAGCGTCGACACGCGCTGCACCTTGTCGGCCACCGTGCCCAGCTTGGCCTGGTAGGTCACGCTCTTCAGGCCCTCGCCCATCGCGGCCAGGCCCTGCTTGAGGTCCTCGTCGAAGAAGAACTTGGCATCGGAGAAACGCGGACGGATCACGCGCTCGTAGCCCTTGGCCACCTCGGCCACGTCCCTGGACTCGATGTTGGCGATGCCGATGAACTTCTCGGTCAGCTTGCCGCCGGCATCGAGCACCGGGAAGAACTTCTGGTTGATCTCCATGGTCTCGATCAGCGCTTCCTGCGGCACGGCCAGGAACTCGCGCTCGAAGCTGCACAGCACCGCCGCCGGCCACTCGACCAGGTTCACTACCTGCTCCAGGTTGTCCTCGGTGATGCGCGCCACGCCGCCGGCCTGCGCGGCCGCGGCATTGACCTCGGCGACGATGCGCTCGCGGCGCGCATCGGCATCGACCAGCACGCTGGCGGCCTTCAGCGACTCGACGTAGTCGTTCGGGTGGCTCAGCCACACCTGCTTGTCGGCCATGAAGCGGTGGCCACGGCTGAAACGGTCCGATTTCAGGCCCAGCAGTTCGGCCGGCACCACGTCATTGCCATGCAGCACCACCAGCCAGTGCACCGGGCGGGCGAAGGCGTACTCGTGGCTGCCCCAGCGCATCGGCTTGGGGATCGGCATCGCGGCGATGGCCTCGCGCACGATCTCCGGCAGCAGCGCGGCGGTCTGTGCGCCCGGGCTGACCGAACGCAGCACGAAGCGCTCGCCCTTGGCGTCGGTGGTGCGCTCCAGCGCGGTCCAGTCGATGCCGGCCTTGGCGGCGAAGCCCTGCAGCGCCTTGGTCGGCGCGCCGTTGGCATCCAGCGCGATGTTCAGGTACGGGCCGAACACCTCCGAATGCTGCTCGGGTTGTTCGGTTTCCACGCCCGGCAGCAGCACCGCCAGGCGACGCGGGGTGGACAGCGGCTTGGCGCCCTCACGGTCAAAGGCGATGCCGCGCTTGGCCAGCCCGTCGATCACGCCATCGAAGAAGGCCTGCGCCAGGCCCGGCAGCGCCTTGACCGGCAGCTCTTCCACGCCCAGTTCGATCAGCAGCGGCTGCATGCTCATGCCTGCACCTCCTTGGCGGCCACTGCTTCCAGGCGCTTGGCCTCGTACAGCTTGGCCACGGCCTGGGCCAGCGCGCGCACGCGCAGGATGTAGCGCTGGCGCTCGGTCACCGAGATGGCGCGGCGCGCGTCCAGCAGGTTGAACGAATGCGAGGCCTTGCAGACCTGTTCATAGGCCGGCAGCGGCAGGCCGGCCTCGACCAGCTTCTGCGCTTCCTTCTCGCAGGCGTCGAAGCGATGGAACATCTCTTCCACGTCGGCGTACTCGAAGTTGTAGGTGCTCTGCTCCACCTCGTTCTGGTGGTAGACGTCGCCGTAGCTGACCGGGGTGCCGTCCGGGCCGTAGGTCCAGACCAGGTCGTAGACGTTGTCGCAGTTCTGCAGGTACATGCACAGCCGCTCCAGGCCGTAGGTGATCTCGCCCAGCACCGGCTTGCACTCCAGGCCACCGGCCTGCTGGAAGTAGGTGAACTGGGTGACCTCCATGCCGTTGAGCCAGACTTCCCAGCCCAGGCCCCAGGCGCCGAGGGTCGGCGATTCCCAGTTGTCCTCGACGAAGCGCAGGTCGTGCACCAGCGGGTCGATGCCCAGCGCCTTGAGCGAATCCAGGTACAGCTGCTGGATGTTGTCCGGGCTCGGCTTCATCGCCACCTGGTACTGGTAGTAGCGCTGCAGGCGGTTGGGGTTCTCGCCGTAGCGGCCGTCGGTGGGACGGCGGCTGGGCTGCACGTAGGCCGCGTTCCAGCTTTCCGGGCCGATCGAGCGCAGGAAGGTGGCCGGGTGGAAGGTGCCGGCGCCCACTTCCAGGTCCAGCGGCTGGATCAGCACGCAGCCCTGTTTTGCCCAGAAATCGTTGAGGGTCTGGATCAGGCCCTGGAAGGTGATTGGAACGGTGGGGGTCGCGGACATGCTGCCTGAGCCATGCGAAAGGGGTGCGCTAGTATAGCGAGCGGCCGCTCTTTGGCCGCGCCAGCAAGGGGTTCGGGGTGGAGCAACAGGCTGCAGGCAGCGCGCAGATACCACCGGTTCCGGTGCCGATCACGCCCGGTAAGCTGCAATTCTCCAACGTCGCCGCCGCCCTGCTGGGCGATGGCCTGGTGGCCGCGCACGACCAGGAGCGGATCCGCTTCTCGGCCCAGGGCGCGCGCAATCCCAGCGAGATCCATCCGCTGGTGCTGCTGGCCAACCTGAAGCTGGCCGCCGCGCCACCGGCCCGGGGCGAGCTGGCGCTGGAGCGGCTGACCGAATGGCTGGCCGGCCGCACCCACACCCGCTACCTGCGCATCGACCCGACCCGGGTGGACGTGGCCGCCGCCACCGCCGTGGTCTCCCACGCCTATGCCCGCCGCCACCGCATCCTGCCGCTGGGCGTGGACAGCGAGCGCGTGCTGGTGGCCACCAGCGAGCCGCTGGCACGCGACTGGGTGCCGGACCTGCAACACCTGAGTCGGCGCCGCATCGAGGTGGTGCTGGTCAATCCGCTGGACCTGCATCGCTACACGATGGAGTTCTTCGGCGTCACCCGCTCGATCCGCAATGCCCGCAACGATTCACGGGACGGTGGCAACGCCACCACCCTGCCCAGCTTCGAGCAGCTGGTCGAGCTGGGCAGCTCCGGCGACGTCAACGCCGACGACCACCACGTGGTCAGCATCGTCGACTGGCTGCTGCAGTACGCCTACGAGCAGCGCGCCAGCGACATCCACATGGAACCACGGCGCGACATGGGCCGGGTGCGGTTCCGCATCGACGGCGTGCTGCACAAGGTGTTCGAGATGCCACCCTCGGTGATGACCGCGGTGGTCAGCCGGGTCAAGGTGCTCGGCCGCATGGACCTGGCCGAGCGCCGGCGCCCGCAGGATGGCCGCATCAAGACCCGCTCGCCGGGCGGGCGCGAGGTGGAGATGCGCCTGTCCACCATGCCCACCGCGTTCGGCGAGAAGTGCGTGATGCGCATCTTCGACCCGGACTCGGCCTTCAAGAGCATCGAGCAGCTGGGCTTCAGCCCGGAGGAAGCGGCCGGCTGGAATGAACTGGTCGCCCGCCCGCACGGCATCGTGCTGGTCACCGGCCCGACCGGCTCGGGCAAGACCACCACGCTGTATTCCACGCTCAAGCGGCTGGCCACCCCGGACGTGAACGTGTGCACGGTGGAAGACCCGATCGAGATGATCGCGCCGGAGTTCAACCAGATGCAGGTGCAGGCCAACATCGACCTGGACTTCGCCGCCGGCGTGCGCACCCTGCTGCGCCAGGACCCGGACATCATCATGATCGGCGAGATCCGCGACCTGGAGACCGCGCAGATGGCGGTGCAGGCCTCGCTGACCGGCCACCTGGTGCTGTCCACCCTGCACACCAACGACGCGCCCTCGGCGATCACCCGCCTGCTCGACCTGGGCGTGCCGCACTACCTGATCGGCTCCACCGTCAACGGCGTGCTCGCCCAGCGCCTGGTGCGCACCCTGTGCCCGCACTGCAAGGTGCCCGACACGCTGGAAGCGGCCGATTGGGCCCCGCTGCGTGATGCCCATGACGCATTACCTGATGTCATCACCGCATATGCGCCGGTCGGCTGCCTAGAGTGCCGGCGCACCGGCTACATGGGCCGGATCGGCCTGTATGAGCTGCTGCCACTGGGTTCGCGGCTGCGTGCCCTGATCACCCGCGACATGGACCTGGCCGGATTCAGCCGCGCCGCACGCGCCGAAGGGCTGCGTACCCTGCGCCGCACCGGGCTTGAAAAGGTGGCGCAGGGGCTGACTACAATCGAGGAAGTCCTGTCAGTACTGCCTCCCGCGGAATGAAGTCCCAGCCGTTCCTGATCGTTGAAACCGGGCAACCGTTCCCGACCCTGCGCCGTTATGGGCGCTTCCCGCACTGGATCCGCGTCGCCGCCGGGCTGGAGGAAGCCGAGACCGTGGTGGTCAACGTCGAGCACGGCGAGGCACTGCCGGACCGCGGCGGGTTCGCCGCCACCATCGTCACCGGTTCGGCCGCCTTCGTCACCGACCGCGCCGACTGGAGCGAGCGCAGCGCCGACTGGCTGCGCGACGCCGCCCATGCCGGCATGCCGCTGCTGGGCATCTGCTATGGCCACCAGCTGCTGGCCCACGCACTGGGCGGCGAGGTGGCCTACAACCCGGCCGGGCGCGAGTCCGGCACGATCCGCCTGGAGCTGGAAGCACCGGCCGCGGCCGATCCGCTGTTCGCCGGCCTGCCGGCCACCTTCCCGGCCCACGCCACCCACTTGCAGACGGTGCTGCGCGCCCCCGAAGGCGCCACCGTGCTGGCGCGCTCGGTGCAGGACAACTGCCACGCCTTCCGCTGGGGCGCGCAGGCCTGGGGCCTGCAGTTCCACCCCGAATTCGCCACCCACCACATGCGCGGCTACGTGCGCGCACGCGCCGACTGCATCGCCCGCCATGGCGGCTGCGCACGCAGCGTTGCCCGCGAGGTCAGCGCCGCGCCGCTGGCCCGCCAGCTGCTGCGCCGTTTCGTGCGCCACGTGCGGCGCAGCGAGCACCATTGAAGCCTATGTTCGAGCACCCCTGCTACGTGGTGCTCGAACTGCCCGACCCGGTCGCCGCGCAGGTGCTGGCGCTGCGTCGTCGCTACGACGCCCGCCTGGCCGGCTACCCGGCCGAGATCACCCTGGCCGGCTCCTCCGGGCTGGGGACACTGGCGACGGGGCAATCGGAAACCGGAGTGTTCGACCGGCTGCAGGCGCTTGCCCATGCGCACCTGCCACTGCCGGCGCGGTTCGTGGCCATTCGTCGTTTCGCCACCGGCCCGGTGATCTGGCTGCAGCCGGAAGATCCCGCCCCGCTGGAAGCCTTCCACCGCGCCTTGGCCGGCAGCGGGCTGGCCTTCCAGCCGCACCGTTTCGCCTACACGCCGCATTGCAGCCTGAGTACCACCACGCTTGCGGTGGAGCAGCAGGAACACCTGCTGGCCGAGGCGGTCCCCGCCGAACGCTTCATCCTCCGCCGCCTGGCGCTGTACGAAGTGGTCGAAGGGCGCCCGGCACTGCTACGCCGCTTCGAGGCCGCCCCTTCCCGGGCCGGATGAATTCCGGCGTTCCGCGCCGGTCCTTCGGCGCACCGCCAGGCCGGGGCCAGGAAGGGGTCGTTACCTGCGCCTCATAACGCCACGACACGTTTCAAGCGATAATCCGCATACGTCGGCATGACCGACGCTCCCCCCTGTTTCGGAACTGCAATGAGCGAGATTCGCAAGGTGTCGGCCTCCGCCGGCGCGGAATGGCTGCTGACCGGCTTTGGCCTGCTCAAGCGCGCGCCGCTGGCGCTGGGCTCGCTGGGCATCCTGTGGGGTCTGGGGACCTCGCTGGTGCTATCGCTGTCGCTGCTGGTGCCCGCGCTGGGCACGCTGCTGCAGTTCCTGCTGCTGCTGGCCGGCCCGTTGTTCATGGGCGGCCTGCTGTGGGCCGTGCGCGAAGTCGACCAGGGCCGCCCGGCCCGTCCGGCACACCTGCTGCAGGGCGTGCAGGAAGGCCGCGCGCCGCACCTGCTGGTCGCCCTGCTGCCGCAGCTGGTGGGCGCGTTGCTGCTGGGCACGCTGCTGCTGGTGCTGGTCGGCGGACCGTCCGGCTTCCAGCACCTGTCCGAGGTGATGCTCAAGCTCAACGAGCTCAGCCAGTCCGGCACGCAGCCGGACCCGGCGCAGATCGAGGCGCTGGTCGCCACCCTGCCGGCCGGTCGCATCCTGTTGTGGCTGCTGCTGATGCTGGCCACCTTCGCCGCGTTGACCCTGGCCCTGTTCGTGATGCCGCCGCAGGTGATGTTCCAGCGCGCCACCGGCGTGCATGCACTGCGCCAGAGCCTGCGCGCCAGCATCCACAACCTGCCGGCGATGCTGGTGTTCTTCGTGCTGGCCTTCATCGCCATCTTCGCGATCTATTTCGCGGTGATGATCGTGGCGCTGGTCATCGGCCTGATCGCCGGCCAGGCCGCGGCGATGGCCGTGGCCCAGCTGTTGTTGATGGCGGTGCTGATGCCGGTGTTCGCCGGCGCGGTCTACGCCGCCTGGAAGCAGATGCTGGCCCCGGCCGATGCCAGCAGCACGCCGCCGCCGTCCAGCGGCCACGTGTTCGAGGCCTGAGTTTCGACCCGCCTCCCGGCCCGGCAACGGCGGGAGGCATCCGCGGCGCCGGGGGAACCCCGGCCGTGCACGATCACGCCGTGTCGCGGCTGCGCTTGGTCAGGTACATGGCCTGGTCGGCGGCATGCAGCAGGGCATTCACCTCTGCGCCATCGGCCGGGTAGGCGGCCAGCCCGATGCTGGCGGCAATGGTCAGGGCCACGTCCTCGCCATCCCGCAGGCGATAGCACATCGGCACCTCCAGCGCCTTGCCCAGCCGTTCGAGCAGGCGGTGCGCGTCGCTGATGTCGTCCAGTTCCTCCAGCACCAGCGCGAACTCGTCGCCGCCGAGGCGGGCCACGGTGTCGTTCTCGCGCAGCGTGCCGCGCAGGCGCGCGGCCAGCTCCACCAGCATCGCGTCGCCGGCGCCATGGCCCCAGGTGTCGTTGACGTCCTTGAAGCGGTCCACGTCCACGTAGACCAGCGCGAACATGCCGTTGTGGCGCGAGGCGCGGTGGTGCGCGCTCTCCAGGCGGTCCATGAACAACGCGCGGTTGGGCAGGCCGGTGAGCATGTCGTGCATGGCCAGGTGGCGCATCTCCTGCTCCATCTGCTTGCGCTGCTCGACCTCGATCTCCAGCTGCCGGTTGCGCTCGGACAGCTCGCTCAGGGCATCGCGCAGCGCCACCCGGTGCCGGTACAGCTCCAGGAACACCTGCACCTTGGACAGCAGGATGGTCGCCTCCAGCGGCTTGGCCATGTAGTCCACCGCGCCGAAGCCGTAGCCCTTGAGGCGGTGCACGTCATCGGCGTAGGTGGCGGTGACGAAGATGATCGGGGTCTGCCGGGTGGTCTCCTCCTGGGACAGGATCTCGGCCACTTCGAAGCCGTTGATGTCCGGCATGTAGACGTCCAGCAGCACCAGCGCGAACTCGTCGTCCAGCGTGGCCTTGAGTGCTTCGTTGCCGGAGGACGCCTCGATCACGTCCACGTCCAGCTTGGCCAGCACGCGGCGGATCACCAGCAGGTTGGCGGGGTTGTCATCCACCGCCAGGATCTTCGGGCGCTGCGGGGCAGGCGGCTTGGTCACGAACATAGGGTTTCCAGCAATTTGGGAATTCCGGGCAGCGGCAGGCAATGGTCGGCCCCCGCCAGTTCCAGCGCGGCGGCCGGCATCACCGGTACCTGCGCGGTATGTGGATCCTGCACGATCACCGTACCGCCTTGGCCGCGGACGCGCAGGCAGCCCTCGGCGCCATCGGAATTGGCCCCGGTGAGCAGCACGGCAAGCAGGTGTTCACGCCAGACGCCGGCAGCAGATTCGAACAGGACATCGATGGAGGGGCGGGAGAACGACACCCTCGGATCGACACTCAAAGCGAAACGGCCGTCACGTTCCAGCAGCAGATGATAGCCCGAGGGCGCGACATAAACCGTGCCGGGCCGGGGCTGTTGGCGTTCCTCGGCCTCCACCACGGTCTGGCCGCTGCGGCCGGCGAGCAGTTCACAGAACAGCCGCATGTCCTCCGAACCGCTGTGGCAGACCACCACCATCGGCACCGGCAGCGGCCCGGACAGCCCGCCCAGCAGGACGTGCAGGGCCTGTAGCCCGCCCGCCGAGCAGCCCACCACCACGGCCTGCGGCTGCGGGCCGGCGGGGCGGTTCACAGCGTGCCCCCGGCATTGCGGTAGAGCCGCAGCTCGGCGTCCAGCGGCACGAAGTCGCGGGCGCTGGGCGCGAACCGGATCGACTCGCGGTTGCCCAGGCACAGGAAGCCGCCGCGGCTGAGGCTGCTGCGGAACAGCCCCAGCACCCGGTCCTGCAGGGCGTCGGAGAAATAGATCAGCACGTTGCGGCACAGGATCAGCTGCGCCTCGCAGAACACCCCGTCGCAGACCAGGTTGTGGTTGGCGAAGGTGACCCGCTCGCGCAGCCGCGCGTCGAGCTTCATGAAGTCGTAGCGGGCGTGGTAGTAGTCCGACAGCGTCTGCCGGCCACCGGCGGCCAGGTAGTTCTCCGAGTACAGGCGCGCGTCGCGGATCGGGAAGATGCCCTCCTGCGCGCGCGCCAGCGCCTCGTCGCTGAAATCGGTGGCGTAGATCTGGCAACGGTCGTACAGCCCGGCCTCCTTGAGCAGGATGGCCAGCGAGTACACCTCCTGCCCGTGCGCGCAGCCGGCCTGCCAGATGTTGATCTGCGGGTAGGAGGCCAGCACCGGGAACACTTCGTCGCGCAGCTTCCGGAACACCGCCGGGTTGCGGAACATCTCCGACACCGGCACCGACAGGCGCGAGATCACCTGCGAGACCATCTCGTCGTCGCGCAGCACGCGCGCGGTCAGCTCGCCGATGTGCGGCATCTCCAGCGTCTGCACCAGCGCCTGCACCCGGCGCTTCAGCGAGGCCGGGGCGTAACCGGAGAAATCGTAGCCGTGCCGCCGCGCCATCGCCTGGATGAAGGCATCGACTTCGATGTCGTCGATCTCATCGCGACTGGCAAGGGGAGCATCGGGGCCTACTTTTGCAGCCATACGCGCATCATCGACAACAGCTTGTCCAGGTCCACCGGCTTGGTCAGGTAATCGTTGGCACCGGCATCCAGGCACTTGTCGCGGTCACCGTGCATGGCCTTGGCGGTGACCGCGATGATCGGCAGGTTGGCCCATTCCGGCCGCTTGCGGATCTCGCGGGTGGTCTCGTAGCCGTCCATGCCCGGCATCATGATGTCCATCAGCACCAGCTCGATGGACGGGTTTTCCTGCAGCTGCTGCAGCGCCTTGTAGCCGTCCTGGGCCATGATCACGTTCATGCCGCGCGCGCGCAGCGACTTGGACAGGGCGAACAGGTTGCGCATGTCGTCGTCGACCAGCAGCACCTGGCGGCCGCCCAGGTTCTGGTCGTCCGACGGGGTGGCGTTGGCGCCGCGCGAACCGATGCTGTGCAGGAACAGGCTGACCTCGTCGAGCAGGCGCTCGGGCGAGCGCTGGCCCTTGATGACGATGCTGTCGGTGTACTGGCGCAGCTTCAGGCTTTCCTCGCGGCTGAGGTCCTGGCCGGAATAGATCACCACCGGCGGCACCGCCACCAGGGTGGCGGCCTTCTCCAGGAACTCCACGCCCGAGATCCCGCCCAGGTTGAGGTCCAGCACGATGCAGTCGTAGCTGTGGGTGGCGATGCGCTCCAGCGCTTCCTCGCCGGAGGCCACCTGGTCGATCTCGACGTTGTCGGCCTGCAGCAGGCGGGTCAGCGCCAGCCGTGAATCGGCATCGTCATCGACCAGCAGCAGCTTGCGCACGATCTTGCCGGCCACGTCGAGCAGGTGGTCGAAGGCGGCGATCAGCGCCGGGCGGTCCACCGGCTTGGTCAGGTAGCCGACCGCGCCCAGCGCCACGCCCTTGGCCGCTTCGTCCACGGCCGAGATGAAGTGGACCGGGATCGCCGCGGTGACCGGGTCGTGCTTGAGGTGCTGCAGCACCGACCAGCCGTCCATGCCCGGCAGCATCACGTCCAGCAGGATGCCGGTGGGACGGTAGCGACGGGCCAGCTCCAGGCCGCTCTCGCCGTCGGCGGCGGCCAGCGCGCGGTGGCCCTTGCGGCGGATCAGGTCGACCAGGATCCGCGCGAACGCCGGGTCATCCTCGACGGTGAGGATCACCGTCTCGCCGGCGGCGATGTTGTGGCGGTCGTCCGGGATCCAGTCGATCAGCTGCGCGGTGGCCGCACGCGCCGGCGTCGCCGCCGGGCGTCGCTCGAGCGGTGCCGGCGCCGCGTCGCCGGTGGCGGCGGCACTGCTGACCGCGGTCGACAGCAACGGCAACACCAGGGTGAAGCAGCTGCCCTTGTCCGGCTCGCTCTCCACCACCAGGTGGCCGCCGAGCAGCTGCGCCAGGCGGCGGGCGATGGCCAGGCCCAGGCCACTGCCGCCGTAATGGCGGCTGGTGCTCGAGTCGACCTGCTCGAAGGCCTCGAAGATCGAATCCAGGCGCTCCGGCGGAATGCCGATGCCGGTGTCCTGCACCGACAGCGCCATGTACTGCTCGCCGGCGGCCACGCCGATGCGGGTCAGCATCGCGTGGTCGGCCAGCGCCAGGCGCAGCGTCACCTTGCCCTCGCGGGTGAACTTGAAGGCGTTGCCGAGCAGGTTGTTGAGCACCTGCTGCAGCTTGGAGCGGTCGGTGACCAGCACTTCCGGCACCGACGGGTCCAGGTCGATGGCGAATTCGAGCCGGTTCTCCACCGCCATGTGGCGGAAATGGCGCAGCACCTCGCGGGTGACGCCCTCGATGCGCACCTCCTCGCGGTGCACGTCCATCTTGCCGGCCTCGATCTTGGACAGGTCCAGGATGTCGTTGATCAGGCGCAGCAGGTTGGAGCCGGAGTCGTGGATGACCGCGGCGGCCTCCACTTCCTCCACGTCCAGGTGGCCGCTCTCGTTCTCGGCCAGCTCCTTGGACAGGATCAGCAGGCTGTTGAGCGGGGTGCGCAGCTCGTGCGACATGTTGGCCAGGAAGTCGGTCTTGTACTGGCTGGCGCGTGCCAGTTCCTGCGCCTTGAATTCGGTCTCGCGCTGCAGCACCTGCAGCACGTCCTTCTGCTCGTTGAGCACCTCGGTCTTCTGCCGCAGCTCTTCGTTGGAGGCCTGCAATTCCTCGGCCTGCACGCGCAGCTCCTCCTCCGAGGCGGACAGGCGCTGTGCCTGCTCCTCCAGCTCGACGGTCTTGCCCTGCAGTTCCTCGTTGGTGGCGCGCAGTTCCTCTTCCTGCGCCTGCAGGGCCACCTGCGAGCGCTGCAGTTCCTCGGCCTGGGCGCGGGTGCGCTCGAGCAGGGTGCGGGTGCGCTCGGAGGCGCGGATGTTCTCCAGGCCGAGCGCCGCCTGCGGCAGCACCGCGTCCAGGAAGGCTTCCTGGGTGTGCGTGAACTGGCCGAAGGTGCCGAACTCCAGCACGCCGAGCAGGCGCCCCTGCAACAACAGCGGCACCGCCACCAGCTGGCGCGGCTGCGCTTCGCCCAGCGCCGAATGCACGCCGAAGAAATCATCCGGCACCTGCTGCACGCTGATGCGCTTGCGCTCCAGTGCGGCCTGGCCGATCAGGCCATCGCCCATGGCATACCGCAGGCCCAGGTGCTTGCGCCGCTGGAAGCCGTAGCTGCCCTGCAGGCGCAGTTCCTGTTCGTCCTCGTCCCAGAGGAAGAACACGCCGATCGGCGCGTCGATGCGTGGCGCGATCTGCGACACCAGCGCCTGGCCGTAGGTCTCGGCCTCCTGCATGGCCTGCAGCTCGGCGCCGACCTCGCCCACGCTGAGCTTGACCCAGTTGGCATCGCGCGAGGCCACCGAATTGCGCCGGAACACCTCCAGCGCGCGGGCGATGGCGCCTATCTCGTCGCCCCGCTCCAGCCCGCCGATCTCCACCTCCAGGTCGTCGTCGGCCAGCCGCGTCATCTTGCCGGTCAGGCTGTTGATCGGGGCGACCACCACCCGCGCGATCATCCACAGCGTGCCGACGATCACCGCGAAGCCGATCACCAGCAGCAGCAGCGATACCTTCTGCGCGCGGTCGATCCACTTGCTCATTTCCTCGCGCTCGGCCAGCAGCGTGCGGATCTCGCTGTCGTAGATGTTGCCCAGCATCACCACCAGCGCATTGGCCTGCCCGGTGTTGACCCGCTCCAGCTTGCGCCGCGCCTGTTCGAAGGTGTCCGCATCGGTGGCCGGCTCGGCCAGCACCGACTCCACCATCTGGTCCCAGTTGTTGGCGGCCTGGGTCGCGGTGCGGATCTGCTCCACGTGCGCGGCGTTGCCGGCCTTGCTGGCCGCCTCCAGCGCCGCGTCGCGCCGGTCACCCTGCTCACGCAGCGCGACCCGCTCGTCCTCGCCCTGCCCCAGCAGGTAGTTGCGCAGGGCCAGCTGCTGCAGGCGCACCGCCTGCATGGCATCCTCGACGTGGCGGATGACCTCGATCTGCTGGCTTTCACGTTTCCGCGCCAGGTCATCCTCGCTGGCGGTCCGGTAGCTGATGCCACCGGCGACGAGGAAGCACAGGAACACCAGCGCAAACGCCGCGACCATCTTCCCGAGTAGCGGCAAGTTATTGATCCAGCTTTCTTTTTTGTCCGTCACTCTCAATTCCCCCGGCGCCGTCCCGGCCACTGTAACCGGACCTGGCCTGTATTCATCGGGAAAGGTATCGCAGAACCTGTGCCAGCGCGGTGAGGCAGGACTCAGGAGGCCGCGCGCTTGCTGTCCTGGTCACGTGGCTGCAGCCAGCGCGCGGCATGGATGCCCAGTTCGTAGAGAAAGCACATCGGGATGGCCAGCATCAGCTGCGACACCACGTCCGGCGGGGTCAGGATCGCGGCCAGCACGAAGATGCCGACCACCGCGTAACCGCGCCCTTCGCGCAGCTGCTGCGGGGTCACCCAGCCCAGCAGCACCAGGATCACCATCGCCACCGGCAGCTCGAAGCTGGCCCCGAAGGCGAAGAAGATCGCCAGCACGAAGTCCAGGTAGGCATTGGCATCGGGGGTGATGGCGATGACTTCCGGGCGGAACGTGGTCAGGAAGTGGAACACCGCCGGCAGCACCAGGAAATAGGCGAAGGCGCAGCCGATGTAGAACAGTGCCACCGCCGAGGCCAGCAGCGGCACCGCCAGCCGTTTTTCGCGGGCGTACAGGCCCGGGGCCACGAACGCCCAGGCCTGGTAGAGCAGCCACGGCACGGCCACGAACACCGCGGTGAAGAAGGTCAGCTTCAGCGGCGCGAAGAAGGCGCCGGCCGGATTGGTGGCGATCATCGTCTGCCCGGCCGGCAGCTGCGAGATCAGCGGCGTGGCCAGGTGGCTGTACAACGTGCGCGAGAACGGCAGCAGCGCCAGCAGCACCACCCCCAACCCCAGCAGGCCGCGTACCAGCCGCGCGCGCAGCTCGATCAGGTGCTCGATCAGGGGGCTTTCGTTGAAATCGGTCCCGCTCATCGCGACGGCTCCTGCGCGGGCGACGCCGGGCCTTTCTGCGTCAGGGCACGGTCGGCCGGTTCCTGCGCCGGTGTTTCAGCGGTGGCTTCCGCGGCAACCGGGCGCGGCGCGATCGGCCGTGGCTCGATGAACGTTTCCGTTTCCGAGGCTGGCACCTGTTCGACCTCGCGGCCGAGCGCGTCGGCGCCGTCCTGCACCTGGCGGGCCTGATCGCGCAGCCCGCTCTCGGCCTGCTGCATCGATTGCCGCACGTCCTGCAGGTTGCGCTTGAGTTCCTCGGCGTGCAGTTCGCGCTCGAGCTCCTGCTTGACCGAATCCCACTGGTTGCGGGCGCGGCGCACCCACAGCCCGGCGAACCGCGCGGCCTTGGGCAGGCGCTCGGGACCGAGCACCACCAGGGCCACCACGGCGATCAGCAACAGCTCGCCAAAACCGATATCGAACACGCCCGGAACTCCGGATCAGCGCGCTTCGCGGTCGTGCTCGGCCTGCGTTTCGGCGCTCTTCTCGGCCTTGCGCGAGTCATCGCCCAGCTGTGCGGCGGGCTTGTCCTCCTCGCGCATGCCTTTCTTGAATTCCTTGACCGCGCTGCCCAGATCCTTGGCGCCGCTCGTCAGCCGCTTGGTGCCGAACACCAGCAGGACGATGACCAGCACGACCAACCAGTGCCAGATGCTGAAACTGCCCATGATCCGCTCGCGTTATGTGTGGAAGGTTGTTGAGCATAGCGCACCGGGCATGACCCGATCGCTATGCCGAAGGTCAGTTGCCACCGTCCAGCGATTCGGTGCGGATCTCGCCCTCATTCACCGGCTGGAAGCCCTGCTGCGGCGCGGTTTGAGCCGGTGCCGGCTGGATCGGGGCGGTGGTGGCGGTATCGCTGCCCGCTGCGACCGGTGCCGGCACGCTGACCGCATCGGCGCGCGGCGCGGTGGACGCCACCGGTGCCACCGTGCCTTGGGTGCCGCGCTTTTCACGGGCGGCATAGGTGGATTCCTCCAGCCGGTCACGGAAGGCGACCACGTCGCTGGACGGCGCGCTGGCCAGGCGGCCTTCGATGATCATGCGCGGGGTGGTGCCCTGCCCGTAGGCATCGAGGTTGGCGGCATCGTCGATCTGCAGCGCCGCGCCATCCAGCGCCACGCCCGCGAACAGGCCGCGCGCGCGCGACCACGACCAGATCTCGGCCTTGAGCTGGCCATCGGTGGCGGCGGCGGCATTGCGGCCGACCGGGCCGGCGGCCACGCCGGCGTCGGCGCCGAGGGTGAACTTGCCGTTGACGATGTTGTCCAGGCTGCGGTCGTTGCGGAACACCAGGATCACGTCGGAGGACTGCACGCCGGCCTGGAAGCCGATGCTGCCGCCGGTGAGCTTGATGAACACCGGGTTGGACCAGCTGCCATCGGGCGTCTTGACCGACATCAGGCCGTGGCCACGACGGCCACCCAGCACCAGGCCGGCCTTGATCGTGTCGGGGATGACGATGATCGCGCGACCTTCGTCGAGCAGCTTGTCCGGGATCGCCTGTTCGGGGATGTCCTGGATTTCACTGAGCACGCGCACGGCATTGCGTGCGCGCTGGTCTTCCTGTGGGCCGGCAACGGCGTTGGCGGACAGGAGGCTGGCGGACAGCAACAGGGCGAGGCACGGCAGGCGGCGCATGGTGAACTCCGTAGGTCGGTGCACAGAAAGATAACGCAAGTGCCTGAAATTAGGCGCGGCGGGATGAATCGGTGGTGAGCGGAAGCCTGTGGCGGGTGCGTGCAAGCCGGCGCCATGGCTTCCCCCTCCCCACCCTCCCCGGCCACCACGCGTCGTCCCCAACCGCCCAAGACCTGCGAAAATACCCGGATGTCCAACGCCCCCACCACCGCGTTGCTCGCGGTCAACCTAGGCACGCCCGACACCCCTACCGCGCCGGCGGTGCGCCGTTACCTGGCCGAGTTCCTCGGTGACCGGCGCGTGGTGTCCATTCCCCCCCTGCTGTGGAAGCCGCTGCTGCATGGCCTGATCCTGCCGCTGCGCGGGGGCCGTTCGGCGCACAAGTACGCGCAGGTATGGCTGCCGGAAGGCTCGCCGCTGGCCGTGCATACCCGCCGTTTGGCGCAGGGCATCCAGCAGCTGCTGCCGGACTGGCGCGTGCGCGATGCGATGCGCTACGGCAACCCGGCGCTGCGCCCGGCACTGGATGCGCTGGCCGCCGAAGGCGCGCGCCGCATCGTTGTGCTGCCGCTGTACCCGCAGTACTCCACCACCACCACCGCCTCGGTCGAGGACGTGGTGCTGCAGTGGCAGCAGCGTCACCCGAAGGTGAAGGTGCAGCTGGTCCGCGACTACGCCGAAGACCCGCAATGGGTCGCCGCCGTGGCCGCGTCCATCACCGCCTACTGGCAGCAGCACGGCCGCGCCGAAAAGCTGGTGTTCTCCTTCCACGGCATCCCGCAGCGCCTGGCCGACGCCGGCGACCCCTACCCGCAGCGCTGCGAAGCCAGCGCCCGTGCCATCGCCGCCGCGCTGGGCCTGTCCGACGAGGCCTGGACGCTGGCCTACCAGTCACGCTTCGGCCGCGAACGCTGGCTGCAGCCGTATGCCGAGCCCACCCTGTGGGCCATGGCCGAGCGCGGCGTCCGCCAGATCGACGTGGTCTGCCCGGGCTTCGCCACCGACTGCCTGGAAACGCTGGAGGAAGTCGCGCTCGGCTTCACCGCCACCCTGGCCGAACGCGGCGCGACCATGCGCTACATCCCCTGCCTCAACGACAGCGCCGCCCATGCCCGTGCCCTGGCGGCACTGGCCACGGCGCAGACGGCATGAGTGCCACCGCGTTCGAACTGCGGGTCGACGGGCAACGCCTGGCCGGCCTGCGCAGCGGCACCCCGGGCGGGCTGAAGGTGCTGGCCCTGCATGGCTGGCTCGACAACGCCGCCAGCTTCCTGCCCCTGGCCGCCCACCTGCCGACGCTGGACCTGGTGATGATCGACCTGCCCGGCCACGGCTTCAGCGAGCACCTGCCGCTGACCACGCCGTACACCACGCCGCAGGCCATCGTGCACACCCTGGCCATCGCCGATGCGTTGGGCTGGGACCGTTGCGTGCTGCTCGGCCACTCGATGGGCGCGGCGATCGCCAGCCTGGTCGCGGCGGTGGCCGGTGAGCGCGTGCAGGCGCTGGTATCGATCGAGGCACTGGGCGGGTTGGCCGCGCCGGCCACCGAGACCGTGCAGCGCCTGCGCACCTTCGTCACCGCCGCGTCCAGGCTCGATGACAAGCAGCTGCGCGTGTTCCCCGACCTGGCCACGCCGGTGCGGGCCCGGATGATGGTCAACCAGCTCAGCGAGACCTCGGCGCGGCTGCTGGTCGAGCGCGGGGTCAAGCCGGTCGATGGCGGCTGGAGCTGGCGCAGCGACCCGCGCCTGATGCTGCCCACCGCCGTGCGCATGACCGAGGACCAGGTGCGGGACGTGGTCAGCGCCATCGGCTGCCCGGTGCAGGTGATCTATGCCACGCCGGCGCAGGACTACTTCCCCGAACCGCAGCGCAGCCAGCGCGCCGCGCTGTTGCCCGACGGCCGCCTGCACACCCTGCCCGGCCACCACCACGTGCACATGGACCAGCCGGCCGCGGTGGCGGCGATCATCGAGCGCTTCATCGCCGGTTTGCCCGACGCCAGCTGAATCCCGGCACCGCAATACGGCCTTGGTCTGGTTCAGAGGCCCGCGGCGCCGCCGCTAACGGGGTTACGACCGTTACAGGGAATGAAGTAACGCAGGCCCGCGATGGGCCCTGCGCGTCCGATCGCAGCATGCTTTCCCGCCTTTCCCGCCGCGGCCCCCTGTTCCCGGGCCGGATCCTCCCGCACCGCTGCCGGCCACGCCGGCGGCGCGCCTGCGCGTGCGGGCCGGCAACGGCCGCTGTGATCGTCCTTCCCGTCGTCCTTCCCCCGATTGCCTGACCCGGAGTTGCCATGCATCCACGTCCCCACCCCGTCGCCCAGCCCCCCGATCCGTCCGCACTGCAGCTGGCCTGGGCAGGCCAGCGCGGCACGCTGTTGGCGGCGCTGGTCCTGTGCGTGGCCACCGTCGCGATCGCGGCATGGTCGCGGCAATGGCTGCTGCTGGTGCTCTGCCTGTGCGGGTTGCCGCTGCTGACGGTCACGTTGCTGCGCCCGCTGCGGGCCCTGGGCGATACACCAGCCAGCCTGCGCGCGCAGCTGGATGCGGTTGCCGGCGACGGCACCGGCACTGGCACCACGCGCACGCTGGCCGCCAGCGTGGCGGCGCTGCAGGCACGCGTGCAGCAGCGCTGGCAGCAGGAGCAGGCCATGCACCAGGAGAACGCGCAGATCCGCGCGTCGCTGGACACCTCGCGCACCGGCATGATGATCGCCGACAACGACCACATCATCCGCTACGTGAACCGCTCGGTCGTGGCGCTGCTGCGCAACCAGCAGGACACCCTGCGCAAGGCCTTCCCGGATTTCGACGTGGACACGCTGATAGGCAGCAGCATCCACCGCTTCCACGCCAACCCGGCGCGCATCCGCGGCATCCTCGACCAGCTGCGGCAGCCCCACAACGGCCGCATCCAGATCGGCGGCGTGCACTTCAGCCAGGTGGTGACGCCGGTGTTCAACGCCGACGGTAGCCGCAGCGGCTTCGCGGTGGAGTGGCACGACCGTACCCAGGAGCTGCAGCTGGAGAACAGCGTGGCCGGCATCGTCGCCGCGGCCAACGCCGGCGACCTGGGCAAGCGCCTGCAGCCGGTGGCCGAGGCCGGCTTCATCCAGACCCTGACGCTGGGCATCAACCAACTGCTCGACACGCTGGCCGGCACCACCGGCCAGGTCCGCGCGATGCTGGCCGCCCTGGCCGACGGCGACCTGGACCACCGCATCACCGGCGAGCATGCCGGTGACTTCGAGGCGATGAAGAACGATGCCAACCTGACCGCCGAGCGGCTGGCGGTGATCATCGACCAGATCAAGCACTGCTCGCAGGCCATCACCGTCGCCGCCGGCGAGATCGCCAGCGGCAACGACGACCTGTCCCGGCGCACCGAGCAACAGGCGGCCAGCCTGGAGGAAACCGCCGCCTCGATGGAGGAGCTGACCTCGACCGTGCGCGAGAACGCCGAATCCGCCCGCGATGCCAACCGGCTGGCGATCGGCGCAGCCGGCGTGGCCGAACGCGGCGGCCAGGTGGTCGGCCAGGTGGTCAGCACCATGCAGGCCATCGAGCAGGCTTCGCATCGGATCGCCGAGATCATCTCGGTGATCGACGGCATTGCCTTCCAGACCAACATCCTGGCGCTGAACGCCGCGGTGGAAGCGGCGCGTGCCGGCGACCAGGGCCGTGGTTTCGCCGTGGTCGCTTCGGAGGTGCGCTCGCTGGCACAGCGCTCGGCCACCGCCGCGCGCGAGATCAAGGGCCTGATCGAGGATTCGATGGGCAAGGTGGACGACGGCGCCCGCCTGGTCACCCAGGCCGGCAGCACGATGGACGAGATCGTCACCGCGGTGAAGGAGGTCACCGACCTGATGGCGCGCATCGCCGCCGCATCGCAGGAGCAGAGCGTGGGCATCGAGCAGGTCAACCACACCGTGACCCAGATGGACGAGACCACCCAGCAGAATGCGGCGCTGGTGGAGGAAGCCAGCGCGGCGGCGCGTTCGATGGAGCAGCAGGCCGAGGCATTGGCCGGCGCGGTGTCGGTGTTCCGTTATGCGGGTGCCGGCGAGGTGCGCGGGCGGTCCCCGCAGCGGCGTATTGCCTGACCCACGCGCCGGTACGAAGCGTGGGAGCCGGGAGGGCGTACGGGCTCCCGGGGTTTATCGGGAAAGCCCCCAAAGCACCCCTCCCCAACCCTCCCCTGCTGCGCACGGGAGGGGGTAGAAGCAGCATGGCTGCCATCTGTCACATCGCGTGGACCGCCCCTCCCTTGCGCAGCAGGGGAGGGTTGGGGAGGGGTAAGCCCTTCGCCCCTACGCCCGTACCTGCAACAACTGGTGCAGCGTGCCCTTCAAGCGCCGCCCTTCCAGCCGCAGGTAATCGCGCTCCTGCTCCCAGTGCGGGAAACGCGCCTGGACCTCGGCCCAGAACGCCGGCGAGTGGTTGGCCTGCAGCAGGTGGCAGAGCTCGTGCACCAGCACGTACTCGAAGGCCGAGGGCCGGCCCAGCACCAGCGCCAGGTCCAGCGCCATCGAACCGTCCGGCGCCAGCGAGCCCCATTGCGAGGACATCACCTTCAGCCGCAGCCGTGCCGGCGCGCGCGCCAGCCCCGGCAGGTACTTCGGCAGCCACTGGCCGACGTCGGCGCGGGTCTGGGCTTCGTAGAACTCGCGCAATGCACGACGCAAGGCCGCTTCCCCGGCACGCGCGGACAGCTGGATATGCGCCCCGGCCTCGTCCACTTCGATGCGGCTGAAGCGCCCCTCTTCCCAATGCACCGGCAGCAATGCACCGCGCAGCGGCAGCACGCCGGGCTCGCGCAGCAACAGCGGCGGCGCCAGCAGGCCATCGTCGCTGAAACGCGCCAACTGCTGCTGCAGCCATTGCCGGTTGGCCTGCAGGAAACGCTCGCCGGAGACCAGGCTCGCGCGCGTGGGCAAGGTCAAGCGCGCGCCACGTTCATCCACGCTGAGCTTGAGCCGGCGCGCACGCGGGTCGCGCACGCGCAGCACCTCGATCTCGGCCGCGTCATCCAGGCGCAGGCGCACCGTGTCGCGCTGGATACCCGGCGCGGTGGGGGCGATCAGACGGCGAAGCAGGCTGGCCATGGCGACAGCATAGACCCGGCCGGGTTACCGCGCCGGGACGGCGCCGGTTCCGGTTCAGCTGTCGGCCTTGCTCAGCTTGAACGCCTTTTCCAGCAGCAGGAACAGGCGGCGGATTTCACCGCTCTGCAGCGCGAAGCGCGCATCCAGCTCGGCACGGCGGCCGTCCTCGTCGATGTGCTCGAGCTGGTCCAGCGCACCGTCCAGGAACTTGAGCTTGCGCACGATCAGGTCGTCGCCGAGCACGAAGGACAGGTTGTCCTCGAACACCAGCGCCAGCTTGGTGACCTGCTTGCCGGCGTCCAGGTGCTTGTCGATCTCGTCGCAGCGCAGTTCCTGGTGCTGGCACTTGACCACCGCGCCCCCCTCCACCGGGTCCTTCATCTCGCACTCTTCGCCCAGGCTCAGGCCCTCGGGCAGCGGCTCGCCGGCGATCCACGCGGTCAGGATCGAACGCGGCGCCACTTCGGCGTTCAGCGGCATCGCCGGGAAGCTGCCGAGCATGCCGCGGATGTCGCTCATCACGTTCTCGCCGGTCTTGCGGCTGGAGCTGTCCACCGCGACGTAGCCGTGCTCCAGGTCCAGGAAGGCATCGGTGCGCGAGCTCTTGACGAAGGCACGCGGCAGCAGCTCGTGCAGCAGGTCGTCCTTCATGCGCTTGCGCTCGCGGCCACCGGGCTTGCGGCCTTCCTTCTCCTCGATTTCCTCCAGCTTGCGGGCCAGCAGGTCGTTGACCACCACGCTCGGCAGGATCTTCTCCTCGCCGCCGACGGTCAGCCACAGCGCGTCGCCGATGCGGTGCGAGAACACGTTCTTCTCGTCGCGGCCGAACGGCGAGATGAAGCCGCGCGAGGTCATTTCCAGCGCGCCGACCGGCTTGAGCACCACGTGCGGCAACAGCGTGTCGACTTCGGAGAAATCAATGGAAGTGGGGAAGCGGAACAGCGTCAGGTTCTTGAAAAACATGAATTGGAAGCCAGAAAAGGAAAGAGGGAAAACGGGAATGCAACAGACGGCGGCGGGGCCGGACCAGGCCCGACCTGCGGGGCATCAGGGGATCAGGGGTCCGCGGGCTCCGTACCCTGCTCGCCGCCGGAAAGCCACGCATGCGCGTCCGGCAGCGGGGCTTCGTCGCGGCGCCCCAGCGCCATGAAGTCGAACAGCCGCGGGTCGGCCAGCTGCGAGGGCCGGACATCGCCCAGCGCGCGCGAAATCTGCTCGATGCGGCCGGGGTGGTCCTTCTCCCATTGTTTCATCATCAGCCCGACCTGCTTGCGCTGCAGGTTCTCCTGGCTGCCGCACAGGTTGCACGGGATGATCGGGAACTGCCGTGCCACGGCGTAGTCGATGATGTCGCTTTCGCGCACGTAGGCCAGCGGCCGGATCACCACGTGCTTGCCATCATCGCTGAGCAGCTTGGGCGGCATGCCGGCGGCCTTGGCATGGTGGAACAGGTTCATGAAGAACGTGGCCACGATGTCGTCGCGGTGGTGGCCCAGCGCGATCTTGGTGAAGCCGTTCGCCTCGGCGTAGTTGTACAGCGCGCCACGACGCATGCGCGAGCACAGCGAACACATGGTCTTGCCTTCCGGGATCACCCGGCTGACCACCGAATAGGTGTCCTGCTCGATGATGTGGTGCGCCACGCCGAGGCCGGCCAGGTACTCCGGCAGCACGTGCTCGGGAAAGCCCGGCTGCTTCTGGTCCAGGTTCACCGCGACCAGCTCGAACGGCACCGGCGCCTTCTTCTGCAGCTGCAGCAGGATGTCCAGCAGGGTGTAGCTGTCCTTGCCACCGGACAGGCAGACCATCACCTTGTCGCCGGCCTCGATCATGCCGAAATCGGCGATGGCCTGGCCCACCTGGCGGCGCAGGCGCTTGGCCAGCTTGTGGTGTTCACGTTCGGCCAGGCGCGGATCGCGGGCACGCGGGGCGGGATCGGGCAGGGGGATGACGGCACTCATTGCCGGCATTCTACCGGCTCGGCGGCGCCCCTCCTCACCGGACGCGGCAACCGGTTATGCTCAGCCCCCGTGGAGACCATGACGCCCGCCGAGATCAGCCAGCGCATCGCCGTACTGCGGAGTGAACACCGCGGCCTGGACGATCGCATCACCCGCCTTGCCGCCAACCCGGACGACGAGCTGGAGGCCAAACGGCTGAAGCGGCGCAAGCTGCAGCTCAAGGACTGCATCACCAAGCTGGAAAGCATGCTGATCCCGGACGAGCCGGCGTAGGCCTGCCCCCCGTCACTCCGCGCCACCCAAGCATATGCATCACCTGCGATGATGTCGGCGCTCCCGCACGGCCCGCGTCAATCGGCGACCGGCACTCCAGGGTGCTCCGGCAGCTGTCCTTTCCAGGCATCGCGCTCGTCCACGCGGATCTCGCAGGTCAGGCCGTCTTCGCTGCACTGCAGGCCCAGCGCGTGCCCGGCCCAGTCGGCGACCGCGCCACTGCGCACGCTGGCGATGTCCGCCTGCAGGCGCTCGACGCCGGCGATGGACAGCACGTAATGGCGCTGTTCGCCCTCGCCGGCCACGCACAACCGCAACGGCGCACCGGTGAAGCGGCCGGGCAGTTCATCCTCAGCGCAGCGCCCCGCCTGCGTTGCCGCCTGCAGCGCAGGCGACAATGGCAACAGCGCCGCGAAAAGCGGCACACCCACGTACGCGTGGATGCACCGGCGGCTCATTTGCCGACCGGGGCTTCCGGCTTCACCGCTTCCGGGCTGACCCGTTCGATGGTGTGGCGCAACTCGCGGCCGAGGATGAACTTGGCGTCCTTGGCCCAGGCGTCCAGGCGCTCGTCGAACAGCAGCTTGCTGTTCTCGTCCGGCCACACCAGGCGCAGTTCGCGCATCTTCTGGATGAAGCCACGGAACAGCGACTTGTCGAAGAACTCCGGCGCGGCCGGTGCGTACAACAGGCTCAGGCGCTGCGCGGCCTGCTGGCACAGGCTCTCCAGCTCGGCGGCGCCAAGCGTGCCGGGGCCGTTCTTCACCAGCACCGCGATGGCGATGTAGTAACGCTCGAACGCCTGTTGCAGCGAATGGCCGATCGCACGCAGGCGGAACACCTCGTCGGTCTGGCCGGTGCTGCGCGCCAGCATGCCGCCGTCGTCCTCGCCCACGTGCTGCAGCAGGCCCTCGCGCACGAACACGCTGATGGTCTGGTCGATGCGCGCGGCGAACTCGTCCTCGCTCCACGGCAGGAACAGCTCGGCCTGCAGGAACGGATACAGCCCGCGGCCCAACCGCAGCAGGCCGCCACGGCTCATGCGGCGGTTGTTCTGGAAGCAGCAGGCCACCCACGAGGAGGCGGTGAACAGGTGCAGCACGTTGTTGCGGAAGTAGCTCAGCAGCACCGCGGTGTCGCCGCTCACGCTGAGCACGTCGCCCAGCGGGTGCTTGATGCGGGTGAGGACGTTGATTTCCTCGGCGTGGGCGATGATGCGCTCGGGCGAGTGCGGGGTGACCGTGACGCGGTCGGAGTACGGCATCTCGACCAGCAGCTTCTTGCTCAGCTCGATCTGCGCGATCAGGTCGGCCTCGCCCATCGCGTGCTTGGGCGTGGACAGCAGCGCCAGCGCCAGCAGGTTGATCGGGTTGACGTCGGCGGCGCCGTTGATGCGCACCTGGATCTGCTCGGCCAGGGTATCGACCGCGCTGGACAGCCAGCTCGGCTTCTCGTCCTCGCCGACCGGCTGGCCGTTCCAGTCCGGTGCCTTCTGCGCCAGCACGTCGTTCAGCGCGATCGGCTCGCCGAAGTTCACCACCACCTGGCCGAAGTTCTGCTTGAGCACCTTGGGGATGCCCCACAGCAGCGCCCAGATCGATTCCTTCTCCTTCGGCCGGCCGGACAGCTCGTCCAGGTAGCTGCCGCCCTCCATCAGCTTTTCATAGCCGATGTAAATGGGCTGGAACAGCACCGGCTTGCGCGGCTGGCGCAGGAAGGCACGCAGCGTCATCGAGATCATGCCGCCCTTGGGCTGCAGCAGGCGGCCGGTACGCGAGCGCCCGCCCTCGACGAAGTACTCGATCGAATAGCCGCCGGCCACCAGCTGGGCGACGTATTCGCTGAGCACGGCCGAGTACAGCGCGTTGCCCTTGATCGAGCGGCGGATGAAGAACGCGCCACCCTTGCGCAGCAACGTGCCGACCACCGGCAGGTTGAGGTTGATGCCGGCCACGATGTGCGGCGGCACGATGCCGCGGTCGTACAGCAGGTAGCTCAGCAGCAGGTAGTCCATGTGGCTGCGGTGGCTGGGCACATAGACGATCTCGTGCCCGGGCGCGGCTTCCTTGAACTTGTCCAGGTGGTGCACCAGCACGCCGGCGTAGATGCGGTTCCAGACGTGGCTGAGCATGAAGCTGGCCGAACGCACCACCGGGGTGGAGTAGTCGGCGGCGATCTCCCAGGCGTAGCCCTGTGCCTTCTTCCAGGCGTCGGTGGTCTTGGAGTTGTCGCGCTTGGCCTGGGCGGCGATGGCTTCGCGCACCGGGTCGGCGGCCAGCACCTTGTCCACCAGCAGCCGGCGGGTGGACAGGTCCGGGCCGATGATCGATTCACGGATGCGGCGAAAGTGCGTGCGCAGCACGCGCTGCAGCTTGCGCACGGTGCGCTCGGGCTCCAGCCCTTCGTCCACGGTTTCGCGCAGCGACACCGGCGGGGCGAAGCGGACGATGGTGTCGCGGCCGTTCAGCAGCACCGCCAGCAGGCGGCGGAAGCGGCCGACCAGCGCCCAGTTTTCCGAGAACAGCACCGCGAACCAGCCGCTCTGCTTGTCCGGCGCGCGGCCGACGAAGATCGACACCGGCACCAGGTGCACGTCCAGCGCCGGGTTGGCGCGGTGCGCCTGCAGCAGCTTGGCCAGCGAATCGGAGTGGGTCTTGGCACCGCGCTGCTCGGGGATCAGCGCGTTGTTGCTGGAACGCCGCGACAGCGCCACATAGGCACGCTTGCGGCCGAGCAGGTCACCGGCCAGCGGCACCAGCGGCGAAGGCAGGCCGGCGTCGCGGCAGGCCTTGTCCAGGATCAGCGCGTTGGACAGGCCGTAGTCCTCCAGCACGTAGACCACCGGGCGGCCGTCGTCGTACTCGCCGGCCTGTTCGGGCTCGATCTTCAGGCCCAGCCAGGGCTCGACCAGCTTGCCCAGCAGGCGCGCCCAGAGCGGACGACGGCCGGCGGGCCGGGCGGGCACGGCACGGCTGGGGGTGCCCGGCACGATGGCGGCAGGCGGGGCGGGCGGCGCCGCGTGGGCATCGTCCGGCGGAAGCAGGTCGCCCTGTTCGGGTTGGGATTTCTGTTTCGACATCTGGACCATTATGGCTTAGCCGCCGTTTTGGCGGTGTCTGGCCGATCGCTGCCCGGCGCCGTGGCCGGGTCCGTTGCGGTCGCGGCGGCCTGTGCGGCTTCCACCCGGGCCTGTTCGGCGGCCTGGGCCGCGGCGATCACCTGGTCGGCTTCGGCCACGGTACGGGCCAGGTACCAATGCCCGTCGCGGCGCACCAACGCGACCTGCAGGTCCACGTCCTTGCCGGCCAGCGGGTACTGCACGCGGACCAGCGCGTTGTCGCCGTCCTGCGAGACCAGGCCGGTGCGCATCTGCGCCACGCTTTCGTCCAGGGCCAGCCCGTAGCTGGCCAGCACCTGCTTGAGCGCCGCCGCGAACGGCACCAGCCGCTGCAGGCTGCCGCTCATGCCGGCGTCCTGGAAGGCCTGTGCGCTGCCCAGCCCGGTGGCGCGCGCAGCGGTGGTCAGCGTGCCGATGTTGGTCCGCGCCAGTTTGGCATCGGACAGCGGTGCCGATTGCGCCCAGCCGCTGAGCACGTTGACCAGCTGCACGTAGTGATCCCGCTCGGCCGGGGTGTAGTCGCCCTGGTGGGTGATGTACTGCACCCCGAACAGGCCCAGTGAATGCGCGGCCTGGCGGACGCTGGCGGCCTGGCCCTCGAACTGCGCGCGGAAGGCGCGCTGCAGCTTCTGCTCGGCACCGGGTTCGGACAGCGCCCCGAGCAGGTCGGGCAGCTTCTCGTCCAGCGGCAGGTCGGTCAGTGGCCAACGGCTGTGCCCCTGCGCCCAGGCGGTTTCCAGCGCGGCGTATTGGGCCGGGGTAACCGAGGCCCTGGCGTAGCCGGGCAGGTCGTTGTCATGCAGGTACTGGGCGAGCTGGCGCACGGTGGCCGCCGGCTCGGTGGCCGCACCGGGCAGCGGCGCGCTGTCGCGCTTGCAGGCAGCCCCCAGCAGCGCCACCGCGCAGACGGACAGGAACGCGAGCTGCTGGCAGGTACGTAAAGAACGGCGTTGCATGGCGTCGTTGGTCCTCTCCCCCGTGAGCGGGCTGATCTTGAAGCCTGCCCGGTGACAGCGGCAAGCACGACCGTCACGGCTGGGCGGATGGGGCGGGAGCGGAGGCGGGGTGCCGCTGATGGCAGAAGCCTCCCCTCCCCGGCTCTCCCCGTGCCTTCGGCAAAGGCAGGGGCGGAGCGGCGCCCTTGCACGGTGCATCGCCGCTGGAAAACGCACATAAAAAAAGAGGCCGCCCCGTTGCCGGTGGCGAACCTCCTCAAGCCGGCGTGAGCCGGTAGACATGTTTGACACATCGACCGGCAGGGCCGGACGACGCGTAGCCTACGCGCCCACTTCAGTTAAAGCAATACTTTATTAATCATTAAATAAGTTATTGATTTATTTGAATACATCTGCGATTTCGCGCTGCATCGCCAAGGCCGCGGCACGCGGATCGGCGGCCAGCCGGATGGGGCGGCCGACCACGATGGCATCGGCGCCGTCGGCAAAGGCCTGGGCCACGCCCACGGTGCGCTGCTGGTCATCGCCCACCGGGCCACCGGGACGGATGCCCGGGCAGACGATGGAGAAACCGGCGCCGGTGGCCGCGCGGATCGGCGCAGCTTCCTGGCCGGAGGCGATCACCCCGTCGATGCCGGCGCGCTGGGCGGCCAGCGCGCGCTCGACCACCACGTCCACCGGCTCGCGGTCGATGCCCATCTGGGCCAGGTCCGGGCGCCCCATCGAGGTCAGCACGGTCACCGCCAGCAGGCGCATGTCCGAACGGTTGGCGGCCGCGGCGGCGGCCATCATCTCCGGGTGCCAGCCATGGATGGTGCAGTAGCTGACCGGCCATTGCGACAGGCGGCCGATGACACCGGCGATGGTGGCCGGGATGTCGAAGAACTTCAGGTCGACGAACACGCGCTTGTCGCGCGCGGCCAGTGCATCAAGCACGTCGAAATACTCGCCCGAGGCCAGCAGTTCCATGCCGATCTTGTAGAAGGACACCGCATCACCCAGCCGCTCCACCCACTCCAGCGCCTGCACCTTGCCCGGTACGTCCAGCGCGAAGATCAGCCGTTCATCGGTGCGCAGCGGCAGCGGGGCACGGCTCATCGGGCCACCTCCAGCGCGGCGCGCTTGGCGGCGTTGCGCTGCTCGGCCGGCAGCGACCAGGCGTTGTTGAACGCGGCGCTTTCCCAGCCGCCGTAGGTCGGGTTGGGCAGGATCCACCAGCGCGAGCCGATCCAGCCCTGGTACTTGTCCAGCAGCGCGTCGCGCGCGGCCAGGGTGTTGTCCTGGACCTGCAGGAAATCGGTGAACTGGTCGCCGACCTGCATCAGCACCCGGTACTGCTGCGCCACCAGCAGGCGCCGGCAACCCTTCTCGCTGCCCACCTGGCGGCAGCCTGGCACCTCGGTGCCCAGGCCCAGGTAGACGCTGTCATCGGCCACCGGGAAGCCCACCTTGCGCAGGTTGGCCAGGGTGGCGTCCTTCATCGCCGAGGTGCGGTTGCTGATGTAGATCATGGTCACGCCCTTGGACGCGGCCAACTGTGCGAACCGCACCGCGCCCGGCACCGGCTCGGCCTTCTGCTCGTCGACCCAGGCCGCCCAGCCAGCGTCGCTGTAGCTGCCTTCGTCGTGCACCAGGCGCGCCTGGAACGGCGAGTTGTCCAGCACGGTCTCGTCCACGTCCACCACCACGGCCGGCTTCAGCCGGGCCGACTGGTGGGTGCCCCCTTCCTCCGGCAGCAGCGCGGTCCAGGTCGGGTCGGCCAGGGCGCGGTCCAGCTGTTCACCAGCCAGCTTCCACGTCTGCAAGGCGCTGGCGCGGTACTCCTGCGAGCGCTGCACCCACAACACGGCGTTGAGGTTGTCATTGGCCACCGGGGCCGGGACCACCGCGGCCGGGGCGACCGGCGCCGACGGGCGCTGCAGGCGATCAGGGGCGGTGCAGGCGGCCAGCGACAACGCGGTGCCGGCCAGCAGGACGAGGGCGGGGAATCGGGACATGAAAACTACCGGGATCAGCGAAAACCGGCCAAGTTTACCGGCTCCCCGGTTTGCCCGCCCCGGCGGCAGCCGCGCCGGACCGGGCCTGACCCCGGTTTTCCCGCCTCGGCTATCCTTGCGCCCCCGCGTGACCGGAACACCCACCATGACCGACGACAGCCCGCAGACCCCCAGCTTCCCGATCCTCGACCCCGTGCAGGCCCGCACCCTGGGCTGCCTGATCGAGAAGGAAGCCACCACCCCGGACGCCTACCCGCTGACCGTCAACGCCACCCAGGTGGCGGCCAACCAGAAGACCGCGCGCGAGCCGGTGATGAACCTGGACGCGGGCAAGGTGCAGCACGCGCTGCGCCAGCTCGAGGGACTGGGCCTGGCCCGCCAGCACTTCTCCTCGCGTGCCGAGCGCTACGAGCACCTGGCCGGCACCAAGCTGGACCTGCCGCGCCAGCAGGTTGCCCTGCTCGGCCTGTTGCTGCTGCGTGGCCCGCAGACCGTCGGTGAACTGAGCACCCGCAGCGAGCGCATGGCCCGGTTCGCCGACGCCACCGACCTGCGCCACCAGCTCGACCGCCTGCAACAGCGCGGCCTGGTCGTGCAGTTGCCGCGCGCCGGTGGCCAGCGCGAGGACCGCTTCATGCACCTGATGGGCGGCCCGCTGGACCTGGACGCCTTGGCCGAGACCTACAAGGCTGCACCGGCGGCGGTCAGCGACAGCGCGCTGGAAGCCCGCGTGCAGCAGCTGGAAGCCACCGTGGCCGAGCTGCAGGAGCAACTGGCCGAACTGAAGGCCGCCATCGGCGGCTGACCTGGCGCGCGCTTGCGCAGGAGCGGCTCTGGTCGCGAAACCGGTACGGTTGCAAGCCTGTGTGCTTCGCGGCCAAGGCCGCTCCTACAGCGAGGCCACCAGCAGCCCCAGCAGCGGCAGGCCGTTGAAGAACAGCGCGGTATAGCCCAACCAGGCGTTGGATTCGCGGCGCCAGCGCGAGACCAGGGCCAGCAGGCACCCGATCACGCAACCACCGATGCCGACGATCAACATGGCAGCCAGTTCCTCCAGCCCCCCATGGATCACCGCCACCGCGATGCTGCCGACCAGCAGGCTGACCAGCGGCATCAGCAGCGCGGCCAGGCCGAAACGATAGGACGGGTTGGCGGAGCGGGGGGCGGCTTCCATCGGCAGTGATCTCCCTGCAGGCATTGGCCACACGGTAAGGCATGGCCTCCGGGGTGACCACCGGCCCATGGCACCGGCCACGACCACTGGCAGGCTGGGCCACCAACCATCGGGAGTGGGCCATGCGAACGGGTGCGATGCGGGTAGTGCTGCTGGGCATGCTGTGGGTGACCGGCGCGGCATCGGCGGCGCCGGATGCGGCGACCCTGCAGGCCATCGAGGCCACCGCCTATGACTACATGGACGGCCAGCTGGAAGGCGACGTGGCGCGGGTAACGCGGGCGCTGCACCCGGACCTGGCCAAGCGCAACGTGGTGGCCAATCCCAACGAAACCCTCGGGCTGGGCCGGATGAGCTCGGACGAGCTGATCCGCTACACCCGCGAAGGCGCGTTGAAGACACCACGCGACCAATGCCAGCGCAGCATCACCGTGCTGGCGGTGGATGAGGACATCGCCACCGTGCGGCTGGAAAGCCCCTGGTTCATCGACCATCTGCAGCTGGGGCGGTTCGACGGGCGCTGGGTGATCGTCAACGCGCTGTGGCACCGCAAGAAGCGCGGCTGACGCGGTAGCGGCGACCGGCGCGCGGCTGATTTCGATGACTGGCAACTGAACAGAAAAGGAAAACCCCGCTATCGTATGCAGCTTCTGTTCGCTGCCTGCCGCACCCATGAACCCACCCGACGCCCTGCCAGACGCCCCGCACGCCCACGGTGCCTGCGAGAACTGCGACACCTCGCTGCAGGGGCACTATTGCCACACCTGCGGGCAATCCGCGCACAACCCGCTCAAGCACGTCGGGCATGCGATCGAGGAAGTGTTCGAGTCGTTCTGGCACCTGGACGGGCGCATCTTCCGCACCCTGCGCGACCTGCTGGTCCCGGGCCGGGTGGCGCTCAACTACCTCCGCGGCAAGCGGGTGGGTTACGTGCAGCCCCTGCGGCTGTTCGTGATCCTCACCCTGTTCACCTTCTTCGTCGGCAAGTTGACCCTGCATGCCGATGACTTTGGCGGGCACGTCAAGGGCACCACGCTGTTCGATACGGCGCAGACCGCCGAGGAGGTGGAGGCGCGACGCGATGCCGAGCTGACCCGGCTGGGCCAGCAGTTCAACGACGGTGCCACCGGTGGCCCTGCGCTGGGCATCGGCATCGGTGCGATCAACGCGGCCGCCGAGCAACGCCTGGCCGAACTGGCGAAGACTGCGCCGCAGGGCGCGGCGGGCAACGCCGTGCAACGTGCCACGGCGGTGGCCGGGCGCACCGCCCAGGGCAGGGGCGGCAGCTTCTTCAACCACCAGGTCGGTGGCAAGCCATGGGATCCGGAGACCAACCCGATCGTGATCGACAGTTGGCCGGGGTTCGCCAACAAGTGGCTCAACCATCGCCTGGACAACGCCAACGCCAACGTCGCGCGCATGGGCGGCAAGACCGACCTGTACGTGCAGGCCGTGCTCACCGCCCTGCCCGGCGCGCTGTTCTTCCTGATGCCGGTGTTCGCGCTGGTGCTGCGCGTGGCCTACCTGGGCCGCGGCATCGGCTACCTGGAGCACTTGGTGGTGGCGCTGTACAGCCATGCCTGGCTGATGCTGGTGTTGCTGGCCACCTTCCTGGTCGCCGGGCTGGGCAACGCGCTGGCCGGCCCGGTCGTCAACGCCACCACCGACGTGGTGTACGTGCTGTTGTGGCTGTCGGTGCCGGTGTACCTGATCTGGATGCAGCAGCGGGTGTACGGTGGCAACGTCGTGCTGACGCTGCTGCGTTACCTGTTCATCGGCGGCATCTACACCGTGCTGGTGTCGCTGGTGGTCACCTATGCGGTGCTGGCCGGCATCTCGTCCTGATCAATCGCCCCGCAACGCGGCCCGGCGCCGCCCGGCCGCATGGAAGCTCCATGCCAGGAAGCGGCTCTGCTTGTTGCCCTGGGCCATGCCGACCTCGCGCACCTCGACCGCGCCGGCCCTGGCCAGCTGCCGGTGCAGGTCGGCCAGGTGCTCGCGCTTGGCCACCAGCGAGCTGAACCACAGCACCTGCGCCTGCACATCGACGCTTTCGCGCACCATCCGGCGCAGGAACGAAGCCTCGCCGCCGGTGCACCACAACTCGTTGGCCTGGCCCCCGAAGTTCAGCGCCGGCGCCTTGCCACGGGGGCTGGCCGCCCCGCCCAGGTTGCGCACCTTGCGCTGGCTGCCCTGCGCGGCTTCCTTGGCCGAGGTGTGGAAGGGCGGGTTGCACAGGGTCAGGTGGAAGTGGTCGTCCGAACGCAGCACGCCCTCGAACAGCTGGCCACGCGCGTGCTGCTGGCGCAGTTCGATCACGCCCTGCAGGCCATTGGCGCGCACGTTGGCGCCGGCCGACTGCAGCGCGCCGGCATCGATGTCGCTGCCGACGAACGACCAACCGTATTCGGCCTGGCCCAGCAGCGGGTAGATGCAGTTCGCGCCCACCCCGACATCCAGCACGCGCAGCGCCGGACCGCGCGGGACGCTGCCACCGGCATCGGCAGCCAGCAGGTCGGCCAACCCGTGCAGGTAGTCCACGCGACCGGGCACCGGCGGGCACAGGTAACCCTCGGGGATATCCCAGTGCGCGATGCCGTAGTCGCTGGCCAACAGTGCGCGGTTGAGCTCACGCACCGCGACGGGGTTGCTGAAGTCGATGCTCTGGCTGCCGGCCGGCGTGTGGACCAGGTGGGGGCGCAATGCCGGGTTGGCGGCCACCAGCCGCGTCAGGTCATAACGGCCCTGGTGACGATTGCGCGGGTGCAGGGGGCTGGCGGGCGTCGACTTGGCAGCCGCCTGCCGCTGCGGCGGACGTTGGTGCGGGGGATTCATGCGCGTATTAGACGCCAGGAAGACAGCGATGCGTACCGCGGCCAGCGTGCCAGGCCGGCATCCTGCGTCAGCGGCCCTCGGCCGGCTGCACGCAATCCTGCTGCGCGCAGAAGGTGGCCGCACGCCGTTGCTGCTCCGGCGTCAGCTCCGGCGGGGGACGGGCAATGGCCGACTGGATCTGCGCCGGTGCATGGGTCAGCTTGTTGAAGCCCTGCGCCGCCTTGGCCAGGCCGTAGTAGATGCCCATCATCACGTAGCCGCCGCTCAGGCTGACCTCCTCCACCGTGGGCGGCTCGCTCCAGTTCTTGCTGAAGCGGTTGGGCTCGGCCTGCACGGGGTTCTTGAACCGGTACAGGTCCAGCGGCTGGTCGTCCTCGGGCTTGATCGCGCGGACCTCGCCCAGCGTGGTGACATTGCCACCGGCGGTGGCCGGCGGCGGCGATGGCAACGCCGTTCCATCCACGGGCGGCGGGCTGAGCGCCGGCGGGACCGCTTGCGGGGCCGCCTGCTGCGCCGATGCCACGCCGGCCAGCATCATGCCGACCACCACGGTTGCTCCCTGCCATCCACCTGTTGCCACCACAGCATCCTCATGCGCGTTACCGGTCATGCGCAGGATACGGATGCGAGCTTCAGAATTCGTTGCGACGGGCCAGCTGACACCGTCATCGATGCAGAAGGAGCGGCCCGCGGGACACCCGCAGACCGGCGGCCCACGCTCCCGGTGGATCTCCTGCCAGGGACGCCATTCACCCGGACACATCGCCATCGCCTCCCGCGCTGCGCCGTGCCAATCGCAAAAATCTGTGCTTAAAATCCGGCATTCCCTACCCACATCACCCGTAGATCACGATTTACGGATTGAGACTTATCGGTTGTAGCCACGGGGCTATCCGCCCTCTCCGGGCAGGGACCTGACAACGGATGTTCATTCGACAGTTCCAGGGAGGAACGATGGCCGGCATGGCGAAGGATCACGGGCAAGCAGGTCTGGCAGCGCACCCAGGGTGGCGGCCATGAGCTGGTATGTATGGGCCAAGCTTGCCTTCCTGGCGTGGGCGTTGATCAGCCTCATCATCTACGCGATACGGCGCGCCGATGACCGCAATGCGCTCGAAACCCTGCGCACGCAGCCGGTCCTGCGGACGCTGAGCGAGGAGGAACTGGCCGCGCTGGCACCCCTGCAGCAGGCACAAAAGCTCCACTTCAAGCCCGATGTCCGACGCATCCGCGGTCGGTATCGCCAGCATGGGCTTTCCGCCAACGGGAGCAGCACCACGCACGACACCATCGATGACGTGACGGTGCTGCTGCCCTATGACGCCGAGGCGTTCCTGGCCGAGGACAACGAGGCCGAAGTGGTGATCTCCGGCAATGTCGCCGTCGTGGTGAAGCTCAATGGCTTCGAGGTGGTGGACGGCTACTGTCGCGCGCTGCGGGCGACGCCTCCCACCGGGACAGAGACCACGCCGGAGGAAGCCCCCGTAGTCCTCACCACCACGGCGTCGGACGCGCCCGTCACGCCGGCAACGACCGTTGCGGCGGCGACGGAACCGGAATGGCTGGGACAACGGGATGAAACCACTGCCGAGGCGCAGCTGCGCCTTCCCCGGCAGTGGCGCTCGGCCACCGTGTGGTGCTGCGTGCTGGCGGTCTTCCTGTTGTGGCTGGCCACCTGTGCGTTCGGCAGGCCGGTCCAGCTGCTGTTCCTGGTCGCCGGCCTGGCCTGCATCACGGTGGCCATCGTGCGCGCGGTGCGCCGCACGCCACCGGTGGTGCCCGCGGTACGACGCATCGATCGCGCCAGGGGACGCCTGGCCGAATTCGCGATGAAGGCGGCCAACAATGCGTCCCTCACCCAGCGCCACACGTTCCTGGGCAGCAACCTGCAGGTCCAGTTGCCCAAGCATTGGCAGAAGAGCAACCGGGTGCCCTACGGCGAGGACATGCACATCGAGGTCGACCGCCTCAACGGCCGGGTCCTCGGGCTGGGCGAAGGCTGGTCGCTGGCCGAGGAACACCAGCGCTTTCCCGCGCCGCGCTGGGGCGTGCCGCTGCTGTTGACCCTGCTCGGGCTGTTCGGCCTGCTGCTGGCACTGCCGGACGAAGGATCCATGCGCAACATGCTCACCACCGGCATGGCGTCGATCATCCCCGGCACGGTGCGCGAGGATGCCACGCCGCAGGGGCTGCTGCAGGATCGCCCCTCCCCGGGTGATGTCCTGAAGGTCTCCGGGGAGGGCACCTGTGCCCTGGTGAGCGACCGCACCCCGGGGCAGGAGGACATCGCCATTGCCGATTGCAGCCAGGTGCTCTGGGGCGGCACCCCGGCGCGCATGCCGTTCCCGCAGGTCGAACCCGCACTGCTGGCGCTGTATGGCGGGGAGTATCTGCGGACCCGCCCCTCCAGCCGTCACGCCGCACTGGCGTCCATGCTGGGCGCGATGGACACGCTCTCGCTCAGCGCGCTGCGGGAAGTGTGGGAAGTCCGCGGCCTGGAGGATCTCGTCGCGCTGGTGGAAGACGCCTGCACCACCGACGCCCCGGCCTGCATCGACCTGAAGACCTCGCTGGTGCGGACACTGGACCTGCAGTTCAACGGACCGGACGGTGACACGGCCCTGGACGACTGGCCTTCGCTCGCCGCGCAGTTGCGCAAGCAGGCCGCCGAGATACCGGCAGCATTCAACAGCATCGAGATGAGCCCTGGTGACGTGGAGGCCATCCGCACCCTCACCCGGGACTTCGCCAGCACGCCGCTCAAGCAGGCGCTGGTCGGCCAGAGCACGCCACTGCTCGAACAGCAGCGCGGCGGGGTGATCCTCGCGCTGGACGACCCTGTCCTGCCCACCGAGCAGATCGACCAGCGCATCACCGAAGCCTACGCCGTGCAGGGCCGCGCGGTGCCCGACAACCTGCTCGTGCAATGGGCGCGGTCCGAGCAGTTGTCCCTCCAACCGAGCCCGTTCAGCCTGCAGGCACGGGTCATGGCGGCCTACCAGGACAATGGCAGCCTGCACTTGGACCTGATGGCGATGGACGCCGACGGCGCGAGCAGGGGCATGGCGGCCATCGCCGGCAGCCTGCTGCTGATGCTCAGCCTTGGCCTGCTCCTGGGCCAGGGCTACCTGCTGGTACAAGGCCTGCGGCAGGCCCTTGCCCGCCGCACCGCCCTGGCCCAGGACATCGCCAGGCGGCCCCCGCCCGGGCAACCCTGGCGCTTCTGACGCCACTCATCGGCGCGGCAACCTGAAGTCACGCCGTGCATCGCCAGGCCAACGCATGGCGGCGTCTCACAACATGAGACGCCGCTGTGCTTTGATGCCGTCCTTTGATCGGCAGTTGCGTGCATGGCGTTCTCCCTCGCTCCCCGCACCGAAGCCAGCGAACGGGCGCTGGCAACCACCGATGGCCTGCCCTCGCGTGATGGCTCGCTACTCGGCAAGCGGTTGGCCAAGCGCTACAGCGACCGGGTCACCGGCAGTTTCACGATCCCGGGCCGCGAAGGCAGTTACGCGCCGATCCCCGACGACGTGCCCGAGGCGCTGAAGGCCGCGCTCCGGGCGCGTGGCATCGAGCAGCTGTACTCGCACCAGGCCGAGGCCTGGGACGCCAGCCAGCGCGGCGAGCATGTCGCCATCGTCACCCCCACCGCGTCGGGCAAGTCGCTGTGCTACACGCTGCCGGTGGTGAGCGCGGCGATGCAGGGCAACGCCAAGGCGTTGTACCTGTTCCCGACCAAGGCGTTGGCGCAGGACCAGGTGGCCGAGCTGCTGGAGCTCAACCGCGCCGGCGACCTCGGCGTGAAGGCCTTCACCTTCGACGGCGATACCCCCGGTGACGCGCGCCAGGCGATCCGCCTGCATGGCGACATCGTGGTCAGCAACCCGGACATGCTGCACCAGGCGATCCTGCCGCATCACACCAAGTGGGCGCAGTTCTTCGAGAACCTGCGCTACGTGGTGATCGACGAGATCCACACCTATCGCGGCGTGTTCGGCAGCCACGTCACCAACGTGATCCGCCGGCTCAAGCGCATCTGCGCGTTCTACGGCGTGCAACCGCAGTTCATCCTGTGCTCGGCCACCATCGGCAACCCGCATGCGCATGCCGAGGCGTTGGTGGAGGAACAGGTGCATGCGATCACCGAGAGCGGCGCACCGGCCGGGCCCAAGCACGTGCTGCTGTGGAACCCGCCGGTGATCAACCCGGACCTGGGCCAGCGCGCCTCGGCGCGTTCGCAGGCCAACCGCATCGCCCGCATCGCGATCAAGAGCGGCCTGAAGACGCTGGTGTTCGCGCAGACGCGGTTGATGGTGGAAGTGCTGACCAAGTACCTGAAGGACATCTTCGACAACGACCCGCGCAAGCCGGCACGCATCCGTGCCTACCGTGGCGGCTACCTGCCCACCGAGCGCCGCGAGGTGGAGCGCGCGATGCGCGCTGGCGACATCGACGGCATCGTCAGCACCTCGGCGCTGGAGCTGGGCGTGGACATCGGCGCGCTGGACGTGGTGGTGCTCAACGGTTACCCCGGCAGCGTGGCGGCGACCTGGCAGCGCTTCGGCCGCGCCGGCCGTCGCCAGCAGGCGGCGCTGGGCGTGATGGTGGCCAGCAGCCAACCCCTGGACCAGTACGTGGTGCGGCACCCGGACTTCTTCGCCAACGCCACGCCCGAGCACGCGCGGATCGCGCCGGACCAACCGCTGATCCTGTTCGACCACATCCGCTGCGCGGCGTTCGAACTGCCGTTCCTGGCCGGCGAGCCGTTCGGGCCGATCGACCCGCTGGTGTTCCTGCAGGCGCTGGCCGAAACCGAGGTGATCCACCAGGAAGGCGACCGCTGGGAGTGGATCGCCGACAGCTACCCGGCCAACGCGGTGAGCCTGCGCGCGGTGGCCGACGGCAACTTCGTGGTGGTGGACCGCAGCGACGGCAAGCAGCAGATCATCGCCGAGGTGGACTACTCCGCCGCCGCGCTGACCCTGTACGAAGGCGCGATCCACATGGTGCAGAGCACGCCCTACCAGGTCGAGCGGCTGGACTGGGACGGGCGCAAGGCCTACGTCACCCGCACGCACGTGGACTACTACACCGACAGCATCGACTACACCAAGCTCAAGGTGCTGGACCGCTTCGACGGCAACGTGGCCGGGCGCGGTGACTCGCATCACGGTGAGGTGCACGTGGTGCGGCGCGTGGCCGGCTACAAGAAGATCCGCTACTACACGCACGAGAACATCGGCTACGGCCCGGTCAACCTGCCCGACCAGGAGCTGCACACCACCTCGGTGTGGTGGCAGTTGCCGCAGGCCACGCTGCTGCGCA
The DNA here is from genome assembly GCF_052871705.1 of Stenotrophomonas sp. LARHCG68. Taxonomy (NCBI): domain Bacteria; kingdom Pseudomonadati; phylum Pseudomonadota; class Gammaproteobacteria; order Lysobacterales; family Lysobacteraceae; genus Stenotrophomonas; species Stenotrophomonas sp. LARHCG68. Next base: position 715,523 of record NZ_JBIXJV010000002.1, read on the forward strand.
GCTTCGCGCAGAAGCAGGACGCGCTCGATGGCTTCCTCGGCGCGGCCTATGCGCTGCACATCGTCGCCACCGTGGCGGTGATGGCCGATGCGCGCGACCTGCAGAAGGCGGTGGGCAACGGCGACGGCGCGTGGTTCGCGGTGGCCGACCAGACCGGTCGCGGCCAGCTGCGTGGCGTGGAAGGCGGCGAAGGCGGCGAAGGCGCGGTGGAGCTGATGCAGAGCTTCGTGCCGACCGTGTACCTGTACGACAACTTCCCCGGCGGCGTCGGCCTGAGCGAGCCGCTGTGGCTGCGCCAGGGCGAGCTGGTGCAGCGCGCGCTGGAACTGGTCGAGCGTTGCGACTGCACCGCCGGCTGCCCGGCCTGCGTGGGCCCGGTGCTGGCCGCGCAGGAAGAAGGCAACGGCGTCACCCCGCGCGCGCTGGCGTTGCGGGTGCTGTCACTGCTGTCGGCCGAACGCTGCGAGCAGGTGCAGCCGGTCATGGCCGATGAGGCCGACGAGGCACTCGACCTGCTGCCATGAGCATCAGCCTGGAGAAGCTGAAGGCGCTGCGCACGCAGGCCGGCCATGCCCCGCAAACTCCCGCGGCAGGAGCGCCCTTGGGCGCGAAGCCGGCGCCGGTGGAGGCCGCGGCCGCACCTGCGGTTGCAGCAAGCGCTTCGTCGGCTGCGGATGCATCTTCCCTTTCGCGGCCAGGGCCGCGCCCGCGACAGGCAGGCCAAGGCGGTTCGGTGTTCGACTGGGTCGATGCGATCCAGCACAAACCCACTGCGCCGCGCGCACAGGACGGTGATGCCCTGCGCCGGTTGCTGGCCTCGCGCAACCGCGCGATCACGCCCACCCCGCGCGCCGAGCCCAGCGGGCCGGTCGACCGCAGCCTGCCCGGCACCGAGGTCGCGCCCGGCCTGCACCTGATCGAAGCCTTCATTCCGCAGGCGATTCCCGCCCAGCCGTTGTCACTGGCCTTCAGCAAGCGGCCGGATGAAACGGTCGCCGCGCAGGACCTGTTGTTCTTCGATACCGAGACCACCGGCCTGGCCGGTGGCACCGGCACCCGCGCCTTCATGATCGGTGCCGCCGACTGGTACCGCGACGCGAGGTGCGGCGAAGGCCTGCGCGTGCGCCAGTTGTTGATGTCCACGATGGCGGCCGAAGGCGCGATGCTGGAGCGGTTCGCCAGCTGGTTGTCGCCGTCCACCGTGTTGTCCAGCTACAACGGCCGCAGCTACGACGCGCCGTTGTTGAAGACCCGCTACCGCCTGGCGCGGCGCGCGGACCCGATCTCGGCGCTTGACCACGTGGACCTGCTCTACCCGACGCGGCGTCGTTACCGCGGCACCTGGGAGAACTGCCGGCTGGCAACCATCGAACGCCAGCTGTTGCGCATCGCCCGCGAGGACGACCTGCCCGGTTCCGAGGCACCGGCGGCGTGGCTCAACTACCTGCGCGGCGGCAGCGCGCGCAACCTGCGTCGCGTCGGCGAGCACAACCACCAGGACGTGGTGACGCTGGCGCAGCTGTTCCTGCGGCTCGTGCAGGCCGAGGCCGACGAGCGCGCGGCGCTGGCGTTGACCGGGCAAGGCTGACCCGCAGGCAACGGCAGGCGGCGTTACCGCGTGCTGCCGTCCTGCCGGTGGACGGGATGGATGCCGCGCATGCGGCGGCGGCACGCCGCAATGGGCCGGCACCGCAGCGCGGGCCGGCCCATGCACCCTCAACCGTTGATCGGCCGCGCGATGCCGTTGCGGATGACCTGGTCGATCAGGCGCTCGACTTCCTGGCGGGCGCGCTGGCTCGCCGCAGCCTGCTGCCGGCCGAGTTCACTCTGCTGGCGGCCCAGCTCAGCTTGTTGGCGCGCCAGCGATCGCATCTCCTCGCGCATCGCCGGGTTGTCCATTTCCGCACGCGCCTTTTCCGCTTCGCGGCGCGCGTCTTCCATCGCCCGGCGCGCCGATGCGTCGTCCCGGCGCGCCAGTGCGAGCTCGGCCTGGCGCGCGGCGATCTCACCGATGCGCTCGCCGATTTCCCCCATGCGCTCGCCGATTTCACCCTGACGGTCACCCAACACGCCCTGGCGGTCACCCAGCTTGCCCTGTTCGTCGGCGATGCGCTGCGTCTCCTGGTGGATCTGCTGGAAGCGCGACAGCGTGTCGGCATCGTGCACCACGTAACGCTTGCCGTCGCGGCGCAGCAGGATCACGCCATTGCCATCGTTGAGCCGCTGCGCCTGGTGCAGGTCGGCGAGCGTGCCGTTCATGATGCTTTGGTTGCCTTTGACCAGCACGTAGCTGTTGCGGCCGCCGTCATCACTGAGGTGGATCACGCCTTGCGTGCCCAGCGATCGCGCCGGTGCAGCCGGCGCTGCAGGAGCGGCCGGTGGCTTGGCCGCGCGGGGTGCGGGCGGAGCGGGCGGTGCCGGGGGCACCGGCAGGTCATCCAGGTCACCGTTGGTACGGATCACGGTGTGCTCCACCGACGCGCCGGCTGCCGGTGCAGGCGGTACCGGCGGCGGCGGCGGTGCCAGCGGGGCTGCAGGCGGCGCCGGGGGTGCGGGCGGGCCCGGCATGGCGACCAGGCGCATCGGCATCACCCCCGCCAGCGCGACCGCGGCCAGGATGAGGCCCGCGCCGACGCGCGGGAACGAAGAGGTGTTCTGCAGCATGAGCAATCTCCGCTTGAGGCTGAGGAAGGTCGGCGAAGCACTGGCAAGGCCAGCACCGGGCCGGGGTGCGACGCCCAGCTGCAGCAGCAGGCGCCCGTAGTGCTGGCGGCAATGGCGGTCGCCGGCGACCACCGCTGCATCCACCGCGGCTTCGCGGGCGATGGCGTATTCGCGCGCGGCCAGATGCACCAGCGGGTGGAAGAAGAACAGGTGTTGGGCCAGGGCCGGCATCAAGCCCAGCCACAGGTCGTGGCGCTGCAGGTGCACCAGCTCATGGGTCAACGCCATGTCCAGGTCGTCGTCACGCATGCGCGGCAGGCCACGCGCCGGCAACAGCAGCACCGGCCGCCAGGGGCCGATCAACTGCGGCGAGTCGATGGCACTGCTGAGCATCAGCCGCGGTGCACGCGACAGGCCATGGGCCTCGGCGGCCAGCTTCAGGGCCGCGTTGAGCTTGTGGTCCTGGCACGGCTGGGCGTGGCGCAGCAGCGCGCGGCTGGCACGCCAGGCCACCCAGGTGCGCAGCGCCATCACCAGCACGCCGGCCAACCACACCGCCATCACCACCTGCAGCCAGGACCAGCCGCTCTCCAACGGCAGTGGCTGCATCACGATCACCGGTGCGGCGTTGGCCTGCGGCGGCGCGGCAGCGGCGGCCTGTTGCACCACGTTGACGGTGCTGTCCATCGCCGGCAGCACCGGCAGCTGCAGCGGTGCGCTCCAGACCAGGCCGACCACCGCCTGCAGCGCGACCAGCCACCACAGCGCGCATTGGGTGCTGGCCGGCAGGCGCCGCACGAAGCGGCACAACGCCCAGACCAGCGCGGTGAGCACGACGGTCTGCACGCTGGTGGCGAGCAGGCGGTTGCCCAGCAGTTCGAACAGGCTGTCCATGATCAATCCTCCCTGCGCTGCGACTGCAGCTTGCTGACCAGCGCTTCCAGTTCGGCCAGCTCGTTGTCGCTGACGGCGGCCTTTTCCGACATCCACGCCACGAACGGCGAGATCGACCCCTGCAGGGTCTTCTCCACGAAGCTGCCGACCGCGCTGTTGACCACGTCCTGCTGCTCGGCGGTGGTGTGGTAGCGGTACACGCCGTCCTGCTGGGCGCGCTGCAGGTACCCCTTGGTGCGCAGCCGCTCCATCATGGTCAGCACGGTCGAGCGGGCCAACCCGCGCGCCTCGCCGAACGCCGTGGCGACCTCACCGACACTGGTGGGTTCGTTCTCTCCGATGTACTGCAGCAGGGCCAGTTCCTGGTCCCCGATGGTCTTGCGGCGCATGGCCCGCTCCGGTGACTACACGTGTCGTCACGGTAGGCCTGACTACAAATGTAGTCAATAGCCCGGTCGGCACCCCTGCTGCCGCTCTGCTGAACAGTTCAGCCCGGTGGCCGGCTCGAACTGATGCCATCTGGTTTCGTCATGGTTTCCATTTTCCAGACGCCTCTGATGGAGCTCCTGACAATGACTTGGGAGGATTTCTGACCACGCCATGCGGCCAAGGATGCAGCCGTGTCCCGAACATGGATCGTTGTCGGGGATGCAACCTGCAGCGGTGGCAGCGTCCTCACCGGTAGCCCCGATACCGATATCGACGGCAAGCCGGTCGCCCGCGTCAGCGACAAGGCCATCTGCCCGCGCCACCACGGTGTTTTCAGCATTGTCAGCGGCGACGCCTCGATCATCATCGACGGCCATCCGGTGGCACGCCATGGAGACCGCCTGGCATGTGGCTGCAGCCTCATCGCCGGGCGGCAGTCCCGTGTCTGGGTGGAGGCCGGCAATACCACCGGCGCTGCTGCCGGCAACCTTGCAGCGCTTGCCGCAGGCCGGGTCGGCGGGCGGGCAAGGCCTGCAGCGGCCACGTCCATGCCGATGCAGGCCGTGCAGGTCGACTACACCCTGCAGTACCACTATGACGACCTGGACAGGACACCGGTTCGCGGCGTGACCTACCGGGTCATGCTGGCCGATGACAGCATCCGCACCGGTACGCTGGATGACAACGGCACGGCGATACTCGGCAACGTCTCGGTCGGCCCGTTGCAGGTCATCTACCAGCATGACCGGGAGGATGCCGACGACAGCGCCATCGTGTCGGCGCGAATCAGGGTCGAGCAGGCGCTGGCGGCGATCGTCCGGCAGACACGCCAGGACTTCGCGGCGCAATGGCGGCAATGGGAGCAGGCCGAGCCGTGGCAGCGCCGTGGGCTGACACTCGGCAACTCGGCCTTGGGCACCGGCAAGGGCGCTTGGGATTACGCCAGCGGTACGGTGGAGACGTTGTGGCAACTGGCCGTCGCCAGCTACAGGTTCGACCGCGAACTGGAACAGTGGAAGGTGCTGCTGGTCAGCCGTGACCGCGCCGGCCTGGACCGCAAGATCGCCCAGTACCGCGCCCAAGGCGGCAAGGTGATGGACGCTGCCAGCGAGATGAAGGAGCTGTTCAACCTTCTCATCGATGACCCCGCCATCGTCACCGGGCTACCCCGCTTTGCCGCCGACTGGTGGGAAGCGATCCCCCCGGACGAAGCCGAAGGCATCAAGGCCCGCTACTCCAGCCAGATCATCCTGGATGTGGTGGTTTCGGTGATCCTGGCCGCGGTGACCATCGAGGCCGGCGGCGCGGGTGGCTTCGGCTACGCCACCGCCAAGGCCGGCGCCACCGCCGCACGCATCGGCCGCCAGGCGATGGCACTGCTGGACGAGGTCAAGGATGCGTTCCTGCACCTTTCCAAGGCGTTGCGCACGCGCAAACGCCGCCTCGCCGACAACAATCGCCACGCCGATGGAAACCACGTGGTGGAAAGCCACTGGCTGCCCAAACGCATGCCGGAGAAGAGACTGCCGTGCTTCAGCCCGCAGAAACTACCCGCGGACAAATACCCGGAAATGGACAGGCAGCTGGCCGGCCAGCAGCAGGGCCTGAACGACATGACCGTGCAGGAGTATCTGGATGGTAGAAAAGCGTTTGAGGCAGGTGACGCGCGTGACCCCAAGGTGGCAAGAAAAGCCAGAGACGACTATGCGCGTGCCCTCCTTAAAGTGAAACAAGAAGAGTTCGAGTACTCCGGCTACTCATCGTCTGATGCAAAGCGCATGGCCCAAACAGAAGTCAACGAGACCATGGGAGCCCTGCATGCTTTGCACAACCCGGATCTGATTGCCGGTGGAAAGGATGCAATCGCAGACTTTGGCGACGGCGAAGTCAACTCCACCATCGGCAGGCAATGGAACCATCGGCGTAAAGGTGAGCCATCACGAGTCCAGGAACTGGATGAGGCTGCGAACTCCATTCCTTCAGCAGAGCGGGGAGACTACAAGATGAATGGAAAAATGGAGCGATGCAGATGACCCAGATGCCTGATGAAAGATTCGACTATTTCTATAACGACGAAGGTTTTGGCCCTCAAATTGACAGCCAACCTGTAGCTGCTTCAATTATTGATAGCTATCGCGGCAAACTGCCCGATGCGCTACTGACTTACTGGAGGGAACTAGGTTGGGGCGGCTACGGCAATGGCTTGCTCTGGTTGGTGAATCCACGCGAATACTCCGATGTTCTCAGTACCTGGTTACACGGAACCGAACTGTACGGCAGGGATCGATATCACGTGTTCGCCTGTGGCGCCTTCGGCGAGCTCTATGCATGGGGCGAACGTACCGGCCCCAGCCTGCACATCAATTCGCCGTACTCGATGATCTTCCCTTCTGACAGGTCTGCGAGAATGGACGAAGGCAGAGCGGATTCGATGTTGAGGAGCTGGTTCTCTTCCAGCGACAAGAAGGATTTTGATGAGAACGATGACGACGACAAACCGCTGTTTGATCGAGCAGTGAATCTCTTGGGGCGACTTCGCCCCGGCGAAATGTACGGCTTCGTTCCCGCACTCGCGCTCGGCGGCCCTTGCAGGCTGGATCACCTGCAGAAGGTCAAGGCCGTCGAGCACCTGATGTTCCTCGCCCAGGTGCAGCCACCGCGCGTGATGCTGGACATCGTCCAGGAAGCAAGGAAGCAGGGGCTGATGTGACCCCGCACTGGCAACGCAGCCGGTTCAGGAGGCTGCGCTTTCGATCTGCCAGCGCACGAACTCGCTTTCGAACTCGGCCAGGGTGAGCAGGCCGACGCAGGCGTGGGCGCCGGTTGGCAGAGGCTCGCCGCGGGCGAAGCGGCGCGCCAGCAGCACCGCGGCGAAGGTCGGGATCTCCGGGCCGTGCAGCATCGGTGCGGTCAGGTCCCAATGCGCGGTGTGGGGAACACCGCCGCGCAGCCCGCGCAGGGTCACGCGCATGCCGCCCAGGTCGGTGCCGAAGCGGTCGAACCAGCGTCCTGCACGGGCGAAGACGCCAGCCATGGCCTCCATCGGCAGTGGCAACCGGCAACGACGCAGCCAGGCGATGCCGGCCAGGCAGCGCGACAGGAACGGCAACTCCAGCGCGGCGCGGAAGCGCACCGTCAGCACGCCCGGATAACGCTGCACCAGCAGGTCGTGGTCGGGCACGTCGCAGGCCGCTGCCAGGCGCGGTGCGATCTGGGCGAAGCGCACCGGCTGCGGGTCGGCCCAACCGATCACCGGCTGCCAGCGGCCATCGATCCAGCAATCGAACGGTTTGCCGCAGTACGACAGCACCGCGCGCACGGTGGCCATGCCCAACGGCGTGGCCTGGGCGGGCGCGATGACCATGTCGATGCCCTGCAGCCGCTCGAACTGCGGTGCCAGCGCATCGACCACCGCACTGGACAGCGCCGGCAGCGTGCTGGCGCCGCTGATCGCACTGCGGCCGGCGGCACGTGCCGGCGCATCCACCTTCAAGGCGAAATCACGGACGAATTCCCGCCCGTCGGCAAGATCGATGTAATGCATGCCGGCCTGCAGGCACGCGAGCGCAACGTCATAGCCCTGTCCCTGGAATGGCCCGGCGGTGTGGATCACCAGCTGCGCGCCGGTGGCGGCCAGTTGGTCGGCAAATGCAGGATCGGCGGTATCCAACCGGCACAGCTCGATACGCGACAGATCCACCCCCGGCAGGTTGGCCGGGGCCTGCGCGGGATTGCGGCCGGCGGCGATGACGGTGATGCCCGGCGTGGTGGCCAGCGCACGCACGATGCGTGCACCGAAGTGGCCGTACCCGCCGAGGACCAGAACACGACAGCTTTCCTGCTGCATCAAGACGTCCTGCGAGGTTGGATGCGGGGATTATCCGGGAAGTGGACGTTGGGTTTGTCGCCGAAGGCACCCCTCCCCGGCCCTCCCCTTGCCGCTGGCAAAGGGAGGGAGCCAATGCGTCGGCTTGCGGATACGGACCGGGAGCCATGATCCGCTCCCTGCCATTGCCATAGGCTGGGCAGGGGGCGCTCCTGCCCGGGAACCGCCCCCTTTCACCCGCTGCTTACCCCCGCCATCGCAGGCTGGACCTCCCCCATCGAAGCCGAGCGCGCCATGCACCGCATTGTTCTTCTGGCTGGTCTCTCCTTGGCCTGCGCCGCCTGCAGCACCGCACAGGTCACCCAGGTGCAACCCATCGACGGCGTCATCTCGGGCCAATGCCACACCGACAGGGTGCGCGGCGCGGTCGGCCTGGCCGCCGGCCCCGGCACGGTGGAGCGCGCGCGGGTGGACAGCGACAGCCTGCACGTCAGCGTGGTGCGGGGTTCCGATGGCACCACCACCGCCTCCGAACCGGCACCGGCCAGCAGCGGCGGCGACCACCTGACCATCGAAGTCGGCCGCACCAACAACATCACCGCACTGCGCTGCGGCTGAATCCGTTCACCGGAAGCGGCACAGGTACGGATGCAAGCGATATGCTTGCTCCGTCTTCACATGCTCTGGAGTACCGATGCAATTCCCGTCGACGCCGCGCGCCCTGCGCCGCCCCGCCGCCCTGATTGCCACCACCGCACTCGTGTTGCTGTTGGGCGCCTGCAAGGGCCCACCCCCGGAGGAGCAGGACCAGGTCCTGGACCAGGCCCAGCAGGCCGCCCAGGCCGCTGCCGCCGACGCCGATCCCACCCCGCCGCCGCCGGGCAGCTGCGACGCCAGCCAGGTGCAGGGTCTGGTCGGCCAGACCTATTCCGACGCCATGCAGGCGCAGGCCAAGGAAGACGCCGGCGCCAACGATGTCCGCCTGCTCAAGCCCAACCAGCCCATCACCATGGAGTTCATCGGCGAACGCCTGAACATCGAAGTGGATGACAAGGGCGTCATCAGCGGCGTCCGCTGCGGCTGAACAGGAAACCGCCAAAGCCTTGTCCTGCAAGGCTTTGGTTGCGCAAGCAACGATGTATTGCGGCGTCGCAACATGTGTGATCTAGTCGATCGCATCCGGTGACCTTCAGGTGCGCTCCAGGAAGAGCACATCGTGTGCACTGGGTGAGCGCGAGGGCGCCTGCGCTGGTAATGAACGCCGTGACGGCGACCACCTCCAGCCTTTCCCCAGACAAGCCGAGCGATTGCAGTACGTGCGGCGCGCCTCACCCCCGTGTGCATGGCGTGCTTGGCGAGCGGGCGGAAGTGTCGCCGCTCACCTGACATCGCTACGAGGCACAGATGGCCGCCGGTACCCCGCAAGGGCTTTACGACCCGCAAGACGAACGCGACGCCTGTGGTTTCGGCATGGTCGCCCAGCTCGATGACCAGCCGTCCCGCCTGTTGGTCGACACCGCCATTGCCGCGCTCTCGCGCATGACCCACCGCGGCGGCGTGGCCGCCGATGGGCTCACCGGCGACGGCTGCGGCCTGCTGCTGCGCAAGCCCACCGTGTTCCTGCGCCAGTTGGCCGAGGAAGCCGGCATCCGCATCGGCCCGAACTTCGCCGCCGGGGTGGTGTTCCTGCCGCATGACGCCGACGCCGCGCAGCGCTGTCGCGACGAACTGGATGCCCAGCTGCGCAGCGCCGGCTGCCACCCGCGCGGCTGGCGCGAGGTACCCACCGATGCCAGCGTCTGCGGTGAGCTGGCCCGCGATACGCTGCCGAAGATCGAGCAGGTATTCGTCGACGCCGATGCCAGCCAGGGCGCCGAGCAGTTCGCGCTCGCGCTGTTCCTGGCGCGCCGCCGCAGCGAGCAGCAGCTGCGCGAGGTGGCCGACTACTACGTCACCACGCTCAGCGCCGATGCCATCAGTTACAAGGGCATGGTGCTGCCGGACAAGCTGAGCAGCTTCTACCCGGACCTGCAGCGCCACGAACTGGCCGCCAGCGTGGTGGTGTTCCACCAGCGCTTCTCCACCAACACGATGCCGCGCTGGCCGCTGGCGCACCCGTTCCGCATGCTCGCCCACAACGGCGAGATCAACACCATCGAAGGCAACCGCCACTGGGCGCAGGCGCGCAGCAAGGTGTGGAAGACCCGGAAGTTCGACATCGCCCAGTTCGACCCGGTGATCTCGATGCACGGCTCGGACTCGCAGAGCATGGACAACATGCTCGAGCTGATGGTCGCCGGTGGCATGGAGCTGATCCAGGCGCTACGCATCCTGGTGCCGCCGGCGACCCAGTCGCTGGAGTTCAAGGACCCTGACCTGGCCGCGTTCTACGAGTTCTACGGGCTCAACACCGAACCGTGGGACGGCCCGGCCGGCATCGTCGCCTGCGATGGCCGCTATGCCGCCTGCACGCTGGACCGCAATGGCCTGCGCCCGGCGCGCTGGATGCTGACCTCCGACCGCCACTTCCTGGTCGCCTCCGAAGCCGGCGTGTGGGAAGTGCCCACCGAGCGCGTGGTGCGCAAGGGCAAGCTGGGCCCGGGCCAGATGATGGCCATCGACCTCAAGCGCGGTGACCTGCTCGACTCGGACGCGATCGACCGCATCAACCGCGCGCGCGCGCCGTACAAGCAGTGGCTGCATCAGGGCGTGACCTACCTGCAGACCGAGCTGATCGACCCGTCGCTGGCCGAGGAGCCGTTCGACGAGCCGACCCTGCGCAGCTACCACAAGCTGTTCCAGCTGACCTCCGAAGAGGTGGAACAGGTGCTGCGCCCGTTGGCCGAGACCGGCCAGGAAGCGACCGGCTCGATGGGTGATGACACGCCCATCGCCGTGCTCAGCCGCAACACCCGGCCGCTGTATGACTACTTCCGCCAGGCCTTCGCGCAGGTCACCAACCCGCCCATCGACCCGCTGCGCGAAGACTGCGCGATGTCGTTGAGCACCCAGCTCGGCAAGGAAACCAACATCTTCCATGCCGGCCCGGAGACGGTGAACCACGTCATCCTGAACTCGCCGGTGCTCAGCCAGCGCAAGCTGCGCCAGCTGGTGAAGATGGCGCAGTACGTCGACCGCAACCGCCTGATCGACCTGTCCTACAGCGTCGAGGAAGGCATCAAGGCCGGCATCGAGCGGATCTGCGCGCAGTGCGAGCAGGCCGCGCGCGACGGCATCGTGGTGCTGCTGCTGTCCGACCGCTACCCGGTGCCGGACCGCCCGATGGTGCATGCGTTGCTGGCCACCAGCGCGGTGCACCACCACCTGTCCAAGGTGGGCCTGCGCTGCGACGTCAACCTGATCGTGGAGACCGGCACCGCGCGCGACGCGCACCACATGGCCTGCCTGCTCGGCTACGGTGCCACCGCGGTGTACCCGTACCTGGCCTACCAGACGCTGTTCGACATGGGCCGGCGCGGCATCCTGCAGCTGAAGAAGGGCGGTGAGGTTTCACAGATCGGCCGCAGTTATCGCAAGGGCATCTACAAGGGCCTGAGCAAGATCATCTCCAAGATGGGCATCTGCACCGTGGCCAGTTACCGCGGCGCGCAGTTGTTCGAGATCATCGGGCTGGACCCGGACGTGGTGCAGCTGTGTTTCCCGGATGCCACCGCGCGCATCGGCGGCGTCAACCTGGCGCGGCTGGATACCGAGGCGCGTGAACTCACCGCGCGTGCGTGGAACGAACTGGCGCCGGCCGAAGTGGGCGGCCTGCTCAAGTACGTGCACGGCGGCGAGTACCACATGTACAACCCGGACGTGGTGCTGACCCTGCAGCGCGCCGCGCGCACCGGCAAGGCCGAGGACTGGCGCAAGTACATGGACGCGGTGCATTCGCGCCCGACCTCGGCGCTGCGCGATCTGTTGCAGCTCAAGCCGGCGGCTACGCCGGTACCGCTGGAGGAAGTGGAACCGGCCGAGGCGCTGTTCAAGCGCTTCGACACCGCCGCCATTTCGCTGGGTGCGTTGTCGCCGGAAGCGCATGAGGCGCTGGCCATTGCGATGAACCGCCTCGGTGGCCGTTCCAACTCCGGCGAAGGCGGTGAAGACCCGGTGCGCTACGGCACCGAGAAGCGTTCCAAGATCAAGCAGGTGGCCTCGGGCCGCTTCGGCGTCACCGCCGAGTACCTGGTCAACGCCGAAGTGCTGCAGATCAAGGTCGCCCAGGGCGCCAAGCCCGGCGAAGGCGGCCAGCTGCCCGGCCACAAGGTCAACGAACTGATCGCGCGGCTGCGGTACGCCAAGCCGGGCATCGGCCTGATCTCGCCGCCGCCGCACCACGACATCTATTCCATCGAGGACCTGGCGCAGCTGATCTATGACCTCAAGCAGGTCAACCCGGATGCGCTGGTATCGGTGAAGCTGGTCAGCCATGCCGGCGTCGGCACGATTGCCGCCGGCGTGGTCAAGGCCGGCGCCGACCTGATCACCGTGTCCGGCCATGATGGCGGCACCGGTGCCTCGCCGATCAGCTCGATCCGCTATGCCGGCGTGCCGTGGGAACTGGGCCTGGCCGAGTCGCACCAGGCATTGATCGGCAACGACCTGCGCGGGCGCACCATCCTGCAGACCGATGGCGGCCTGAAGACCGGCCTGGACGTGATCAAGGCCGCGCTGCTCGGTGCCGACAGCTTCGGTTTCGGCACCGGCCCGATGATCGTGCTGGGCTGCAAGTACCTGCGCATCTGCCACCTCAACAACTGCGCCACCGGCGTGGCCACGCAGGACGAGCGCCTGCGCGAAGGCTACTTCACCGGCCTGCCCGAGCGCGTGGAGAACTTCTTCCGGCTGCTGGCCGAGGAAGTGCGCGAGTGGCTGGCGCTGCTGGGCGCGCGTTCGCTGGATGAGATCGTCGGCCGCACCGACCTGCTGGAACAGCTGGAGGTCTCGCCGCGCGAAGGCGTCAAGGTCGACCTGTCGCGCCTGCTCGCACCAGCGCAGTACCAGGGTTCGCATTGCGCCGCGCAGCGCCTGTACCAGTCACCGGACAGCCTGGCCACGCAGATGGACGACCTGCTGGCCGATGCCATCACGCACAAGCGCGGCGGCGAGCATCGCTTCCTGATCCACAACACCGACCGCTCGGTGGGCACGCGCCTGGCCGGCGCCATCGCCCGCGCGCACGGCAACCACGGCATGGCCGAGGCACCGCTGAACCTGCGCTTCCGCGGCACCGCCGGGCAAAGCCTGGGTGCGTTCAACGTCGATGGCCTGAATCTGGAAGTGGAAGGCGAAGCCAACGACTACGTCGGCAAGGGCATGGCCGGTGGCCGGCTGGTGGTGCGTCCGCCGCGCGGTGCGCGTTTCGAGGCCCGCAACACCGCCATCATCGGCAACACCTGTTTGTACGGCGCCACCGGTGGTGAGCTGTTTGCCGCCGGCCGCGCCGGCGAGCGCTTCGGCGTGCGCAACTCCGGCGCACTGGCGGTGATCGAAGGGGCCGGTGACCATTGCTGCGAGTACATGACCGACGGCATCGTCGCGGTGCTCGGCAAGGTCGGCCTGAACTTCGGCGCCGGCTTCACCGGTGGCCTGGCCTACGTGCTGGATATCGACCGCGACTTCGTGGACCGCTACAACCACGAGCTGATCGACATCCACCGCATCTCGGCCGAGGGCTTCGAAAGCTACCGCCAGCACCTGCACACCTTGATCGGCCGTCATCGCGAGATGACCGGCAGCATCTGGGCGCAGCAGATCCTGGACGAGTTCCGCGACTACGTCGGCAAGTTCTGGCTGGTGAAGCCCAAGGCGGCCAGCATCGAATCGCTGGCCGCCGCGCTGCGCAACGCTGCCTGATGCACTGTCCCCCTCTCCCGTCTACGGGAGAGGGCCGGGGTGAGGGCGCTTTGAAAGCCTCCCTCATCCGCCCTTTCGGGGCACCTTCTCCCGCACGCGGGAGAAGGGAGCCTCCCAGACGCAATGAGTTCCCATGAGCCGCAAGCAAGCCTTCCAGTTCCTCGACCTCCCCCGCACCATGCCGCAGCGCATCCCGGTGGAACTGCGCACGTCCGGCGATTGGGGCGAGTTGTACGGCAAGTTCGACAAGGCCGACGCGCAGTACCAGGCCGGCCGTTGCCTGGACTGCGGCAACCCGTACTGCAGCTGGAAGTGCCCGGTGCACAACGCCATCCCGCAGTGGCTGCAGCTGGTGCAGGAAGACCGCATCCACGAAGCGGCGACACTGTGCCACTCGACCAATCCGCTGCCCGAAGTGTGCGGCCGCGTCTGCCCGCAGGACCGCCTGTGCGAAGGCAGCTGCACATTGGAGGAGTTCGGCGCGGTCACCATCGGCGCGGTGGAGAAGTACATCGTCGATACCGCGCTGGCCACCGGCTGGAAGCCGGACCTGCACGCGGTGCAGCCCACCGGCAAGCGCGTGGCCATCGTCGGCGCCGGCCCGGCCGGCCTGGCCTGTGCCGACCGCCTGGCGCGTGCCGGCATCCAGGCGGTGGTGTTCGACCGCTATGAGCAGATCGGTGGCCTGCTGCAGTTCGGCATCCCCAGCTTCAAGCTCGACAAGAGCGTCATCGGCCGCCGCCGCGAGATCCTCGAAGGCATGGGCGTGGAATTCCGGCTGGGCGTGGAGATCGGCCGCGACATCACCGTCGATCAACTGCAGGCCGACTACGACGCGGTGTTCCTCGGCACCGGTGCATACCGCTACACCGATGGCGGGCTGATCGGCCAGGACCTGAAGAACGTGCTGCCGGCACTACCGTTCCTGGTGCAGAACAGCCGCATCGTCGGCGGCAACGATCCGCATGGCCGACCGATTGCCGGCTGGGAGGACCAGATCGCCCTGCCCGACCTCAACGGCAAGCGCGTGGTGGTGCTCGGCGGTGGCGACACCGGCATGGACTGCGTGCGCAGCGCGATCCGCCTGGGCGCGGCGCGCGTCACCTGTGCCTACCGCCGCGACGAGGCCAACATGCCGGGCTCGGCGCGCGAAGTGGCCAACGCGCGCGAGGAAGGCGTGCGCTTCCTGTTCAACCGCCAACCGCTCGCCATCGAAGCCGGTGCCGACGACGAAGTGATCGGCGTGACCGTGGTCGAGACGCAGCTGGGCGCACCCGATGCCAATGGCCGCCGCAACGCCGAGCCGATCGAGGGCAGCGAATCGCTGCTGGAAGCGGACGTGGTGATCATTGCGTTCGGCTTCTCGCCGACCCTGCCCGAGTGGCTGGGTTCGCAGGGCGTGGAAGCCACCGGCAATGGCCGCATCATCGCCGGGGGTACCGGCCGCCTGCCCTACCAGACCCACAACCCCAAGCTGTTCGCCGGCGGCGATGCGGTACGCGGTGCGGACCTGGTGGTGACCGCGGTGGCCGAAGGCCGCGACGCCGCCGAAAGCATCGTCACGCTGCTGCAGGCCTGACCCGCTTCGCGGTAACGGAGCACGCCGTACACTAGCGGCGTCTCCCTTCCGGATGTTTCCCGTCATGCGTATCGGCCTGGCCGCCAACCGACTGCACCATGAAAGCACCGACGCGGCGCTGTTCCGTTGGCTGCGCGCCTGCGAGGGCGGCATCCGCGAACTGGGCCTGGAGCTGCATGCGGTGGGCCGCACCCATGACGCCATCGTCGGCGCCGGCCCGCTGGCCGACTACCCTGCCCTGCACCGCTACCCGTATGGCCGCGAGGGCGGGTTGATGAAGCTGGTCGCCGAAGTCGTCGGCATGGGCTCGCCGGAGCGCACGCTCGATGGCGCGATCTACTTCATTGATCCGGTGGACCCGTCCTCGATCTTTCCCGAGGCCATCGCGCTCAAGCGCCAGTGCGTGATCCACGGCAAGCCGTTCATCTCGACGGTGGCCACCGCGCGTGACTGGATCGAGATGGAGCGCATCCACGCCGGCCTGGCGCCGGACCCCGGCGCGGACGACCTCAATGACTTCGGCAACCAGTGCCTGGCGTTGATCGCGCACGACGCGCGCAAGCCGCAGATGCTGGCCTTCGCCGCCGAGCACTTCGACGTGCTCTCGCAGTTCGCCGAACGCGTGGGTACCGGCACCACTGGCCAGCGCTTGAACGAGATGGCGTGGAGCCGCGGCTGGCCGCGCGAGAAGGAATGGGTGCAGCGTTTCCAGAGCGGTCCGCTCGGCGGCGATGCACAGATCGCCGACCGCGTGCTGGAGCACCGTTGCCAGCGCGCGATCTTCTTCGAGGACCCGCACGTGGCGCGCCAGCATGAGGCCGACATCCAGTTGCTGGAGCGTGCGGTAACCACCGTGACCGACGAGGCGGTGTGCATCACCGCGCCGAACATCGCCGCGCGTTGGGCCCAGGCCGCGGTGCTGCGGCGCTGGCGGGGGTGAGCGTCCCGACGGGCCGGGCTTCTCGCTGAAGCCCCTTCAAGCGACCCCTCCCCAGCCCTCCCCTTGCCTGCGGCAAAGGGAGGGGCGGTTCTGCTTAGTGCTGTCAGTTCGCGATGAAGCCTGCTCTTGCCCCCTCCCTTTGCCATCGGCAAGGGGAGGGTTGGGGAGGGGTGCTCTTCGCGATTCTCCTCAGTTCAGCAGCAAACTGTTGTTACGCAGCGTCACTTCGCTACCCTGCCCGTCCTGCATCACCCGCACCCGCGCGCCGCTACGGTTGAAACCTGCCGGCAACGGCAACGCCACCTGCACGGTGCGCGGCACCAGGTCCAGCGGCGCTTCCAGTGCCGGAATCGCCGCCCGCGCCACTTCACGCCCGCGCGCATCCTCCAGCAGCGCATGCCCGGCACGCGTGGCCACGTGGCCCAGGCTATGCACGGTCAACAGCACGCGCCCGCCTTCCACGCGCAGGTCGCCGCGGCCGATGCCCAGGTCCGCACGCGTCTCCACCGGCTCGCCCGGCGTGACCAGGGTGAATTCGAACACCTGGGTCTGCTTCGGCAGGAAGCGCAGCCCGGTGCCGACGCTCTTCTCCAGCAGCACCTCGCGCACCTGTGCGGTGCCATCGATGACGCCGTCCCCGTCACGATCCACGCCACTGCGGATCCGCCAGGTGCCCGGCGCGATGTTCCAGCCGGTCAACGTCGCATCCTGCGGCGTGGCGCTCACGTTGTAGGCAATCACCTTGAAGGCCTCACGCGACGGCGCATGCACCGCCAGCGCCACCTGCTCCGCGCCGTCGGGCTGCGCGAACGACCAGCTCAGCGTGTGGCCCGGCCAGCTCTGGTTGCGCTTGAGCGCGATGCCGCCCAGGC
Organism: Stenotrophomonas sp. LARHCG68; assembly: GCF_052871705.1. NCBI lineage: Bacteria > Pseudomonadati > Pseudomonadota > Gammaproteobacteria > Lysobacterales > Lysobacteraceae > Stenotrophomonas > Stenotrophomonas sp. LARHCG68. Next base: position 732,586 of record NZ_JBIXJV010000002.1, read on the forward strand.
GCACGCGCTGCAGGAACTCGCTGGGTGCTTCCACGCGATCACTCCACCAGTGGCCTTCGGTGTTCATGTACTCGCGCTGCGCCTTGGCCTGGATGCCATCGGCGTGCAGTTGCTGCAGGTACTTCATGTCGCCGGTCAGCTGCCAGGCGGTGATGTTGGCAAAGCCGCCGGCCCCCTTGTCGGCCTCGGCCAGCAGTTGCCTGCCCCAGTCCTGCTGGCGGCCGAGCACGTCGATGTAGTTCTCGCCGAGGTTGGACAGCACGCCCGGGCCGCCACGCGCCACGCGGTAGTCCAGCCCCTTGAGGTAGCGGTCATCACCGCTCCAGCGCCAGGCCGCCCAGAACAAGTGCATGACATCGCCACTGCCCGAGCCCTGGTTCAACTCGCCGCCGCGGGTCTTGCCGGTCGCCCAGTGGATCTCGTTGGGCAAGGCCCAGCGTCCCTTGTCGTCGGTGTAGGCATGGGCCAGGTAGCTGTCGGCCAGGCCGGTGACCAGCTTGCGACCGGTCGGGTCGGCGTTGTACTCGCCGACCAGGAACGCCGGGTGCAGCGCGGGGAACGAGTACGGCTTCTGCCACTGCCAGTTCGGCTCGCGGTAGACCTTGTTGCCGCCGTACCAGTTGCTGGAGAACAACAGGTGGCCCTGCGGATTGGGCAGGACGATGCGTTCATCGAAGGCCTTCACCGTCTCCATCAGGCGCTCCACGGTGAGCGGGTCGCCCCAGTTGAGGTACAGCATCGCGCTGTTGGTGTTGATGCCCTCCTCGTAGGCATGCAGCTCGTCGGTCTCGATCGTGCTCAGCCCGTGGGAGAACATGCCGTTGCGGTACACCGCGTCGGACAACGCGGTCAGCGAGGCGTTGAGCTTGTCCGGCTGCACGCCCATCAGGGCCAGCCCCGGCCACTGCTGGGTCAGGTCGGAATCGTCGGAGATGCCACCGCCGAAATCGCCGTACGCCACCTGCCGTTCGTCGATCCACCAGTCGACGAAACGACGCACGTGCTTGAGGTCCTCGAGCTGGTTGAACGCCCACGCCGGCACGCCCTTCGGCGGCTGCGGCGCGGTGAACGGTGGCCTGCCCTGGCTGTTGTAGCTGATGTAGTTCCAGTACAGGCGGCCGAGCGCATGGTCCGGGTCCACCCGCAGCAGGTCACTGAGGTCGGCGTAGACGCGCGCGTACAGGCGCTGCCGCTTGGAGGTGGTGTGCTCCTCGACCAGGAAGCCCCAGTTGTCGCGGACCTGGTTGAAGCGGTCGGCGACGTGCTCCTTGAGCGCCTCCTTGCGGTCCTTGAAGACCAGCCGCACTTCGGCCCCGTCCAGCGAAGTGGCGTTGAAGCCCGGTGCGGCCGAGGCGATCGACAGCCACAGGCTGTCGGCGGTCAGGATGCGGTCGCGCAGGTCCAGCCACAGCGTGCGTGCCTGGCCCGGCTTCACCGACACCGAGACGTCGATCATGTCGCGCGCCGGCCAGATCGGGTCCTTGATGCGGATGTTGAGCGGGATGACCTTCCCGTCCGGGCCGTCATGCGTGGCCGGCAGGTCGAGTGCGGGGATGTCGATGGCCACGCCATCCAGGCCGTCGTGCATGTTCTCCCAGCTGTAGGCCCAGCTGCGGATCAGCGGCTGCGCCGCCGGCGCATCGCCCACCCCGGAGGGGATCAGCACGTGCACGATCGGTGCCGGCGCGGATGGCAACGTGTCGGCGCCACGTTTGCGTGCGCCCGCCCCTTTGGGCAACGCCATCACCGTGCTGCGCTCATCAGCGGCGAAGCGGCCGTCGATGTAGTCGCGCAGGGTGGCGATGTTGGTGTAGTCCGGCAGCACGCTGCTGTCGATCAGGTAGCGCTGCTTGACCGTGCCTTCCGGCTCGGCTGCGTCACTGACGTAGTAGCCCCAGAGTTCCTGGATCGGCGTCTCCTGCTCCACGTTGCTGAAGTGCAGCACCCCGCCGCGCTGCTCGGCGAAACCGTCAACGCTGCGCACCACGCCCTTGGGCCGGGTGAACAGGGTGCCGGCGGTGCCGGCCAGCGTGCCGAACGCCGCGCCGCGGATCTCCACGCGGTTGATGCGTTCACCATCGGGCACGGTCAGGTCCAGCCGCTGCCCGCCTTCGACGTAGGTGTTCCAGTCCGGCAGCTGGAAGTAGTCATTGCGCCCGGGCAGGCGCGAGCGGTTGTAGACGCCGGGCCAGGTCGTCTCGGCGATGCCGTCGGTGCCCTTCCACATCCACTGCTGCTTGTCCTTGACGTCAGCGAACTCGATCTTGCGGACCGTGGTCACCGGCGTGGACAGCAACGGCGGTGGCGCGCCATCCCAGCCGTGGCGGTGCCACCACGCGCGTTGCGAGCCGGTCCCCTCCCCGGCGATGCGCGGCTCGGCATTGCGGGCCAATGCAGCGACGGCAGTGGCGTCGAGCAGGCGGTCGTAGACGCGGATCTCGTCGACGTCGCTGCCGCGCAGGAAGTTGTAGCGACTCTGTACCTGGTAGGGCGCCATCACCCGCCCGGCCAGGCCGAACTGGTCCAGCGCCGCGTCATAGTCACCGGTGGTTTCGGCGCGCGCCACTTCGCGGCCGTCCACGAACAGCCGCACGCCGTGGTCCTCGTCCCAGCCGAAGGCAATGTGCTGCCACTGCTCGGGACCGGGGATGTGGTCGAGCTTGAACGAGACGCGGGTACGCGCCAGGTTGGCGTCGGTGACGAAGGCATCGAAGCCCTGCCCGTTCCAGTCGATGCGCAGCCAGGCCATGTCCCAGCTGCTGTGGTCGGCGTAGCCGACGCGGAAGATCACGAACGGCGCCTCACCCACTGCGTAGCGTGCGCGCCAGAAGAACGACAAGGTGCCGCGCGCGGCCTGGATGTTGCCCGGCGCGTTCCAGGACAGCACGCCGTCGTCCTGCCATTGGATGGCGCGTCCGTGCGCGCCGTCATCGACCAGGCTCACCTTGTCCTGGAAGTTCGGTACCGGGTCGCCCTGGGCGCTGTCGGAGACGAAACCGTTGTCGGCCGATACGCGGAACAGCATGCCCGGCGAAGAAGCCCGCGCTGCCGCCGGGAGAGCAGCCAGCAGCGCGGAAGCCAGGAGCAACGGGGGCAGTGCGGAAACAATGGAGCGTGGGGACATCGGGCGTCTCTTGGAAGCATGCAGCGGCGGAACGGTTCCGCATGCGGGGGGCCAAGTTAGCGACGCCAACGCGTCTTCACATCCTGCGTCGCACCATCATTGCCCCGCCCCGGCCTTGCACCGGGACGGGTTTTCAGCATCAGAACTTGTAGCGCAGGCCCAGCGTGTACTGGCGCCCGGTCTCGCTGTATTCCAGCGGCAGCGACACCGACGGGTTGGACACCCACGACTCCTGTGCCTCGTTGGTCAGGTTGGCGCCTTCCAGGCTGATCTCCAGCTGGTCGCTGATGCGGTAGCGGATCGAGGCATCGAGGAAGGTGGTGCCACGCTGGCCATGCACGCCACGGCCATCGCTGTCGAAGCCCTTCTCGGTACCCGGCACCTGGATCAGATAGTCGTCGCGGTTGGTGGCCGAGACGCGCGCCGACCAACTGGCGCCGTCATAGAACAGCGTCGCGTTCCACGCATTCTTGGACAGGCCGGTGAGGTCGGTCTTCTGCGCCAGCGCGCCGGAACTGGCCACGTACTGCACCTTCGATTCGACGTAGGTGTAGTTCAACTGCGTGCCGAAGTTGGCCCACTTGCCCGGCAGGAACGAGAACGGCTGGGTGTAGTTGACCTCCACGCCGGTCAGGTCGCCACCGGGCGTGTTGACCGGCACGGTGAACACGAACTCGTCGTTGACCGTGGCCCCGGTGCCCTCCAGCAGGCTCGCCGGCAGGCCGCTATCGGCGTAGATGCGGCTTTCCTTGGTCGCCTGGATGAAGCTGTTGATGTCCTTGTAGAACAGACCGACGCCGAGCATCGCGCCTTCGTTGAAGTACCACTCGAAGCCCAGGTCCACGGTCTTGGCGCGCACCGGTTCCAGGTCCGGGTTGCCGGCACTGACTGCCTTGGCGCTGCCGCTGACGTTGACCGTGACGCCGGGGGTCAGGCTGCCCAGGCCCGGACGCGACATCACCTTGGCCGCGCCGAAGCGGACCAGGAAGTCCGGGGTGATCTCGGCTACCAGGTTGATCGAGGGCAGGAAATCGTTGTACTCGCGCTTGGCGGTGATCATCACCGGCGTCGCGGTGCTGGTACCAATGCCGTACGAGAGCTGCTTGGTCTTCACGTAGCGCGCGCCGACGTTACCCGACACCGGGATCGCGCCGATCTCCGTGGAGAACTTGCCCATCAGCCAACCGCTGCGGTCCTGCTCGTCCACACCGCGATGGCTGGGCGCATAGTCGGTGACCAGGTAGCTGCCCTGGTTGCTGAGGATGCCGAACTTGTCGACGATCGCGCTGAAGTTGGGGACAACCCACTTGCCCGGCGAGCCGCTCATGCCCTGCAGGCTGGCCTGCTCGGTCATGTCCGGCGGCACGATGCGGGTGCCATTGTCGAAGGTCGGCACCTGCGTCTCGGCGGCCTGGCGGCGGCGCTCCAGCGAGGAGAAGCTGTAGTTCTTGGCCTGCAAGCCGCCTTCCAGCGTGAACGACGGACCCAGGTTCCAGGCGAACTCCAACTGGCCGTTGTTGAACTCGTTGGTCACGTAGTTCTGGCGCAGGCGGACCGTGGACAGCGTCCAGCCATTCGGATCGGTCGGGTCCACGCCGTAGTTGAACACCGGCTTGTTGGCGTTGCCACGGTAGTCGTAGCTGTAGCCCTGGACGTTGAGCTTGTCCATCATGATCGTGGCCTGGATCGGGTTCTCGTGCTTGGAACGCGAGGTGCCGACCTTGCCGGTGATCGTGAAGTTGTCGCTCAGGCGGTGCTCGCCGTCCAGGCTGACCTGGTAGAACTCGGTGCTCCACTCGTCGTGGCGGTTCTCGGCGCGGATGTCGACGTTGTCCATCTGCGCGTAGACCAGCGCGCCGTTGCGCACTTCGCCGTCGTTGACCAGGATTTCCTTCTTGCCATCGGCACTGGACTTGCTCAGGCCATTGGCTTCGATGTACTTCTCGTCGCGCTTGGCGTCGATCTTGGAGTACAGCGCATCCAGGCTGAAAGTGGTGCGGTCACTGGGCTTGAACTGCAGCGCGCCGGTCACGCCCAGGCGTTTCTGGTCATGCTCCATCAGCGTGTAGCGCGGGAAGCGCGGCGAGTATACGTCCGCACGCAGTGCATCCTTGAACGCGGAGGCCGGGTTGAAGCCACCGTTGGTATTGCCACCGGCCCAACGCACGGTGCCGGTGCCCTCTTCCACCGTCTCGCGCTCGGAATACGCCACCGACAACAACGCGCCGAACTTGCCGTCGGCCCAGTTGTTGGAAATCAGGCCGGCGAAGCGCGGCATCGCCGACTGCGAGGCATCGTTGTAGCCGGCCTGCACGTTGCCGACGATGGTCAGGCCGTCGTAGTCGAACGGACGCGCGGTGCGCAGGTCGACAGTGGCGCCCAGCGAGCCCTCTTCCACGTCGGCCGAGGCGGTCTTGCGCGCGATCAGCTGCGAGAACAGGTCCGAGGCGAACACGTTGAAGTCGAAGCCGCGGCCGCGGTTGGTGCCGCCCTGGCCATCGCTGCTCCCGACCGTGCTCAGCGCTTCCAGGCCGTTGATGCGCACGCGGGTGAAGTCCGGGCCCAGGCCGCGCACCGAGATGTTGCGGCCTTCGCCGCCGTCACGGGTGATCACCACGCCGGGGATGCGCTGCAGCGATTCGGCCAGGTTGCTGTCCGGGAACTTGCCGATGTCCTCGGCGACGATGGCATCGACCATGCCGGTTTCGCCGCGCTTGATGTCCAGGGCCTTCTCGACGCTGGCGCGGTAGCCGGTGACGGTCACCGCATCCAGTTCGGTCGCCGCGGTACCCGCGTCCTGGGCGGCGGCGGTGCCGGCCTGCAGGGCCAGGCCGATGCCCAGCGCGAGCAAGGTAACCGGTGTCTTTTTTGATGCGTTACGTGGATCCATGTGCTTCCCCTCTCCAAGGTCTACATGCGAATCGGCTGATCGTTATGTACTGCTGAGCGCGGATGACACCGCTAGTCAAAACGGAAAGTAGCAGCTGCGTGAAGGTGGGGCATCTTGCACTGCAACAGGCCGCAAGACCCTTGCAATACCTTGTCCCAAGGACATTCCCGCCCATTGCGGCGACGGGACAGGAGGACAGAAGCGGCGAAATGACACCGATAGTCAATTTCCCGTGCCATGATGCGCGCCGGTTCGACGATGAGCAGGAGTCCCGATGAATTCCCCCCGCGTTGTCTGTTTCGGTGAGCTGCTGCTGCGGCTGGGCGCCCCCGGCCACCAGCTGCTGCTGCAAAGCCCTTTGCTGGAGGTGCACTGCGGTGGCGCCGAAGCCAATGTCGGCGTGTCGCTGGCCCACTTCGGCCATGACGTGGCCATGGTCAGCGTGGTCGCCGACAACCCGCTCGGTGCCGCGGTCACCGGTGAGCTGCGCCGCCACGGCGTGGACACCGGCCGCGTGCGCCGCGCCGAAGGCCGCATGGGCCTGTACTTCCTGACCACCGGTGCCGGCCACCGTCCCAGTGAAGTGGTGTACGACCGCGCCGATTCGGCCTTCGCCAGCGCGCGCGCCGACAGCTACGACTGGCCGGCGCTGCTGCAGGGCGCGCAGTGGCTGCACCTGTCCGGGGTGAGCCCGGCACTGGGGCCGGAAGCGGCGCAGGCCACGCTGGATGCCGCGCGCGCAGCCTGCGCACTGGGCATCAAGGTCTCCTTCGACGGCAACTTCCGACCCAAGCTGTGGGAACGTTGGGGCGGGGACGCCAAGGCGATCCTGCGCGACCTGTTCGACTGCGCGCACATCGTGTTCGCCGACTACCGTGACATCGGCGTGGTGCTGGGCGGCGAGTTCGCGCAGGCCGACGCGCAGGCGCGCGTGGACGCGGCCGCGGCGATGGCCTTCGCCGCCTTCCCGCGCCTGCAGTACATGGCCTGCACGCAGCGCACCGCGCACAGCGTAGGCCACCATTCGATCGGCGCGATGCTGCTCGGCCGTGATGGCACGCGCGCGCTCGCACCGGTCGAGGAGCTGACCGATATCATTGACCGCATCGGCGGTGGCGACGCGTTCGCTGCCGGCGTGCTGCACGGGTTGATCGAGGGCCTGGACGCCGACACCACCCTTCGCTTCGGCCTGGCGGCCGGTTGCCTGAAGCACTCGATCCCCGGTGATTTCAACCCGGTCGGCGTGGCCGACGTGATGGCCCTGATGGGCGAAGGAAAATTCGATGTCCGGCGCTGATCCGCGCGTACGCGCAGTGCTCAAACTGGCCCCGGTGATCCCGGTGTTCACCCCGGAGAACGTGGACGATGCGGTGCAGGTGGCGCATGCCCTGTTCCGTGGCGGGCTGCCGGTGATCGAGGTGACGTTGCGCACGTCCATCGCGCTGGACGCGATCAAGGCGATGGTCGAGGCGGTACCCGATGCGGTGGTGGGCGCCGGCACGGTGCTGACCGCGGCGCAGATGGAACAGGTCAAGGCGGTTGGCGGGCGCTTCGCGGTATCGCCGGGCGCCACCGACCGGCTGTATGCCGCCGCGCGCGACACCGACCTGCCGTTGCTGCCGGGCGTGGCCACCTCCTCGGAACTGATGCGCGGGCTGGAGCAGGGCCTGGATACGTTCAAGTTCTTCCCGGCGGTGCAGGCCGGTGGTGCGGCCATGCTCTCGGCCTGGAACGGCCCGTTCAGCGACGTGCGCTTCTGCCCGACCGGCGGCATCAGCGCGCAGACCGCCGCGCAGTTCCTGCACCTGCCCAACGTGCTGTGCGTGGGCGGCAGCTGGCTGACCACCCGCGAGCTGCTGCAGGCACGTGATTGGGCCGGCATCGAGCAGTTGGCGCGACAGGCGTCGGTGTTGCCGGGTTGATTGGAAGACGGGGCAGGGCGCTTACCCCTCCCCAACCCTCCCCTTGGCTGCGCCAAAGGGAGGGGGCGGTTATGCGAGGTCTTTCAGATAGCAGCGATTGCCGCTTTTGCTCCCTCCCTTTGGCGCAGCCAAGGGGAGGGTTGGGGAGGGGTCTGGCTCCTAAAGCTTCAACCGCCGATACAACGTACTGCGATTCACCCCCAGCCGCTTCGCCGCCTGGCTGACATTGCCATCGCACGCCGCCAGCGCCTGGCGCATCACCTCCAGCGTCATCTCCTGCAGGCTGCCGTCGCCGGCCGGGACGACGGCAGGTGGGGACGCCACAAGCAGATATTCCGGCAAGCCCTCCGCCGCGATCACCGCGGTCGGCTCGCTCAACGCCACCAGCGTGCGCAGGCAGGCCACCAGCTGCCGCAGGTTGCCCGGCCAGTGGTAGGCCGCCAGCTTCTGCAGGGCCTGGTCCGACAACGTGCGCTGCTGCGCCAACGGCGCCCACAGCGCCTGCACCAGCGCGGTACGGTCCGCTTCCTCGCGCAACGCCGGCAAGCGCATCACGTGGTCGGCAATGCGGTAGTACAGATCCGAACGGAAACGACCTTCATCCATCGCCTGCTGCAGATCGCAATGCGTTGCGCAGACCAGCATGAAATCCAGCTTGACCGGCTTGCCACCCCCCAGCGGTGACAGTTCGCGGTCCTGCAGCACCCGCAGCAGGCGTGGCTGCAGGGCCAGTGGCATGTCGCCGATCTCGTCCAGGAACAACACGCCGCCCTGTGCCTGGCGCAGCAGGCCCGGGCTGCCCTGGCGACGCGCGCCGGTGAAGGCGCCTTCCTCGTAGCCGAACAGCTCGGCCTCGATCAATCCTTCCGGCAGCGCCGCGCAGTTCACCGCGACGAACGGCTTGCCGGCACGGCTGCCACGCGCATGCAGCGCGCGCGCCGCAACCTCCTTGCCGGTGCCGGTCTCGCCTTGCAGCAACACCGGCAGACCGGCCTCCAGCACACGGCCGGCGCGCCCCAGCTGCTGTTCCTGCGCCGCACTGAATACCGTGCCGGCCGCCGGCAAGGGCAGGGCGGGGCGCGCCTGCGGCACCGGCACGGATACCGCCTGCGTACGCGCCACGCGCGCCGCCGACGCCTCCAGTTGGCCGTGCAGGATGCGGCCACTACGGTCCTGCAGCATGCCGTCATCGCGCATGCGCGACAGCGGTGCATCGAACAATGCCTCATACGAGGCGCGGCCGATGTCACCACGCTCCAGCCCGAACAGGCGCAAGCCCACGCCATTGGCCGCCACCAACCGTCCATTGCGGAAACCGAGCACCCCTTCACCGGCGGTCCCCAGCAGCGCGCGGTCGTGGTGCAGGCGCAGCAGCTCGCAGCTGTCCATGCCGTTCTCGAAGAAGCGGTGCTCGATGCGATTGGCCGCCAACCGCGCCAGGCCCAGCGCATGCATCTGCTGCACGCTGGCCGGTCCGGTGAAATCCAGCACGCCGACCAATTGCCCATGCGGGTCATGGATGGGCGTGGCCGCGCAGCTGAGGATGCCGTGCGGCGCGAAGAAGTGCTCGCCGCCGCGCACCTCGATGGCCCGCCCTTCGACGATAGCGGTGCCGATGGCATTGGTGCCCACCGCCGCTTCGCTCCAGCACACGCCGGGCATCAACGCGACGCGGCCGGCCCTGTCCAGGAAGCCGGCATTGCCCTCGGCATTGAGGATCCAACCGGATTCGTCGGTGAGCAGTACGATGCTGTCGGTGCTGGCGGCATGCGCAGCCAGGCCATCGAGCTCGGCCCGCGCCAGGTGCCACAGGCGCTCGTGGCGCTCGCGCAGTTCACGCAGATTGGCACCGGGCAGCGGTTCCAGCTGCGGCTGCGCATCGACCGCCAGGCCGCTGCGCTGACAACGTCGCCACGATTGCAGGATGGCATCGGGCACGGTGCCGACGGGCAGGGTGCCCCGCTCGAAGAACGAACGCCGGGCGTTGCCCACGCGGTGTTGCGGTAGCTGTGCCATGGAAACTCCTGTGTCGCAGATTGCGACAGGTGTCCGTTTGCCTGTTCCGATTAACAGCACAGCGCCGCGGCCACTGCAACGTCCGGGGCTGATGCAGCGCAACACCGGACGCCCCGCGGCGCCGTCCCGGCGGCATTTGCCGCGTGCGGCAACGCAGCACGGCGAAGTTGGCATCGCTCTTGCGCCTTGCAGGGACCACCGCCGCGCGCGGTCCATCCCATTGCTGATCCCGGAGATGCACGCATGAACGCAGTCCTGTCCACCAAGCCCATGGCCACCGACCCGCAGTCGCTGTTCAAGCCCCGCTATGGCAACTACATCGGCGGCCAATGGGCGGCGCCGCGCAGCGGCCAGTACTTCGACAACATCACCCCGGTCACCGGAAAGCCGTTCACCCAGGTGGCGCGCTCCAATGCCGAGGACGTCGAGCTGGCACTGGATGCCGCGCATGCCGCCAGGGATGCCTGGGGCAAGACCTCCAGCACCGAGCGCGCCAACCTGCTCAACCGCATCGCCGACCGCATCGAGCAGAACCTGGAGCTGATCGCCCACGCCGAGACCTGGGACAACGGCAAGCCGATCCGCGAGACGCTCAACGCCGACGTGCCGCTGATGGCCGACCACTTCCGCTACTTCGCCGGTGCCCTGCGCGCGCAGGAAGGCAGCCTGTCGCAGCTGGATGAGGACACCGTGGCCTACCACTTCCACGAGCCGCTCGGCGTGGTCGGGCAGATCATCCCGTGGAACTTCCCGCTGCTGATGGCCGCCTGGAAGCTGGCCCCGGCGCTGGCCGCCGGCAACTGCGTGGTGCTCAAGCCGGCCGAACAGACCCCGGCCTCGATCCTGGTGCTGATGGAAGTGATCGGCGACCTGCTGCCGCCGGGCGTGCTCAACATCGTCAATGGCTTTGGTCTGGAAGCGGGCAAGCCGCTGGCCAGCAGCCCGCGCATCGCCAAGATCGCTTTCACCGGTGAAACCGGCACCGGCCGGCTGATCATGCAGTACGCCAGCCAGAACCTGATCCCGGTGACGCTGGAGCTGGGCGGCAAGTCGCCCAACATCTTCTTCGCCGACGTGATGGCCGAGGACGATGATTTCCTGGACAAGGCGGTGGAAGGCTTCGTGATGTTCGCCTTCAACCAGGGCGAGGTGTGCACCTGCCCGTCGCGTGCGCTGATCCAGGAGTCGATCTACGAGGCGTTCATGGAGCGCGCCTTGGCGCGCGTGGCGGCGATCGTCCAGGGCAACCCGCTGGACCCCAACACCATGGTCGGCGCGCAGGCCTCGAAGGAGCAGCTGGACAAGATCCTGTCCTACATCGAGATCGGCAAGGCCGAGGGCGCGCAGGTGCTGATCGGCGGCGAGCGCAACACGCTGCACGGCGACCTGGAAGACGGCTTCTACGTCAGGCCGACCGTATTCAAGGGCCGCAACGACATGCGCATCTTCCAGGAGGAGATCTTCGGGCCGGTGGTCTCGGTGACCACCTTCAGGACCGAGGAAGAAGCCCTGCAGATCGCCAACGACACCGCCTACGGCCTGGGTGCCGGGCTGTGGAGCCGCGACGCCTCGCGCCTGTACCGGATGGGCCGCGCCATCCAGGCCGGGCGGGTGTGGACCAACTGCTACCACGCCTATCCGGCGCATGCCGCGTTCGGAGGCTACAAGCAGTCGGGCATCGGCCGCGAGAACCACAAGATGATGCTCGACCACTATCAGCAGACCAAGAACCTGCTGGTCAGCTATTCACCGAAGAAGCTGGGCTTCTTCTGACCCCACATGCCCGGCACGCCAACGTGCCGGGCGTGATCACGATCAATGCGCCGGACATGGGCCGGCGTCAGAGTAGGGCTATCCCCCAGTAAGGAGATCGACGATGGACAAGACGATGAAAGCTGCGGTGGTTCGTGAATTCGGCAAGCCGCTGACCATCGAGGAAGTACCGGTGCCGCGCCCGGCCGCCGGTGACATTCTGGTCAAGATCGAAGCCTGTGGCGTCTGCCACACCGACCTGCACGCCGCCGAAGGCGACTGGCCGGTCAAGCCCAACCCGCCCTTCATCCCCGGCCATGAAGGCGTTGGCCACGTGGTGGCGGTGGGTGCCGGCGTCACCCACGTGAAGGAAGGCGACCGCGTCGGCGTGCCGTGGCTGTACTCGGCCTGTGGCTACTGCGAGCACTGCCTGGGCGGCTGGGAAACCCTGTGCGAGAGCCAGCAGAACACCGGCTACTCGGTCAACGGTGGCTTCGCCGAGTACGCGCTGGCCAACGCCGGCTATGTCGGCCACCTGCCGGCCAACGTCGGCTTCGTCGAGATCGCCCCGGTGCTGTGCGCGGGTGTCACCGTGTACAAGGGCCTGAAGATGACCGACACCAAGCCCGGCGACTGGGTGGTGATTTCCGGGGTCGGCGGGTTGGGCCACATGGCGGTGCAGTACGCCAAGGCGATGGGCCTGAACGTGGCCGCGGTGGACGTGGACGAGGCCAAGCTGACCCTGGCCAAGCGCCTGGGCGCCACCGTCACCGTCAATGCCCGTACCACCGACCCGGCGGCGTTCCTGAAGAAGGAGATCGGCGGTGCCCATGGTGCGCTGGTGACGGCGGTCTCGCCGAAGGCCTTCGAGCAGGCGCTGGGCATGGTGCGGCGTGGCGGCACGGTATCGCTCAACGGCCTGCCGCCGGGCGATTTCCCGCTCAACATCTTCGGCATGGTGCTCAACGGCGTGACCGTGCGCGGCTCCATCGTCGGCACCCGCCTGGACCTGCAGGAATCGCTGCAGTTCGCCGCCGACGGCAAGGTCGCCGCGACGGTGAGCACCGACACGCTGGAGAACATCAACGACGTGTTCGCGCGCATGCACGCCGGTGCCATCGAAGGCCGCGTGGTGCTGGATTTCAGCGCCTGATGCATTGCCCCCGCCTGCGCCGAAGGTGCAGGGGAGGGTGGAAGCCATGAACACGCCCTCCCTTGGGCGCAGCCCAGGGGAGGGCCGGGGAGGGTCGCTTTGGGCTTTCTCCCTCAGCCCGCCCGCACGTGCACCGCGGCAGTCGGCATCCGATCCAGCGCCAGCCACGCATCCTCGATCACCCCGCGCACCTTCTCCCAGCCCAGCCGCGATTCACCACGGCTCTGCTCCCAGTGCGCGGCCAGCTCGGCTTCGGTGTCGGCACTGCCGCGCGGCCAATCCGCCGCGTGCGTGACCAGCGCGAAGGCATAGGCCGGCTGCAGGTCACGCCAGCGCAGTGCGCCACGACGGCGACGCGCGTAGTCATCCAGGCTGTACTGCACGAAGTCCTGCGCCACCTCGTCGGCGGCATGCGCGTTGCGCTGCAGTCGCCCACGCCGGATCACGCTCGGATCAGCCCGGAACAACGTCGGGGCGGGGCGGTGTTCGACACGGTCAGGGCGGTACATGGCACGACCCTCCTCCTGCGGGGCAGCCACAATTACGCCCCCTCCCGTCAGTTCGCCGTGAGCTGCCTGTTAGCGAACAGTGAGAGACGGCCGGTGAATGGGGCAGGGCAGAGCGGGGCCCTGGACGGCTGCCCGCCGCAGGCTCAGGAACCCCGGTCCCACAACCATTGCAGCCCCAGCGTGACACCGCGGTCCGGTCCCGGCTCGTAGTAGCGCTGGTTGCCGTCGTTGACGATGACCGAGCCGATGTAGCGCTGGTCCAGCACGTTGTCCACGCGCGCGAACACCCGCAGCGGACCGCGCGTGGTCAGCCATTCCCGTGCCGCCTCCAGGTTCAGCAGGGCGTAGCCCGGTGCGCGCGCATCGGCCAGGTCATTGACCACCATGTCGCTGGCCGCGACCACTTCGGCAGCCCACTGCCATGCCCCTGGCTGCCACTGCCAACGCGCGGACAGCTGCTGGCGCGGCACGCCCGGCAGGCGGCTGCCGGGCGCCACCCGGTTGGTCGGTACCCGGCACGGCGCGGGTAGGCCGGTGCAGGTCAGGTAGCCGTCACGCACGCTGGCCTGCAGCCAGGTCCAGGCCAGCTGCAGGTGCTGGCTTTCGCCGATCGGCTGCTGCCATCCCAGCTCCACGCCCTGGCGACGGGTGGCGCCGATGTTGCGGTAGCTGCTGCGCCCACCGCTGTTGGTCGCCACCGCCAGCTCGTCATCGGTATCGGCGCGGAACAGCGCCAGTTCCAGGCGCGCCCCGCTCTGTGCACGCCACTTGGCGCCCAGTTCGTAGTTGCGGCTGGTCGAGGAGGACAGGTCCAGCGCCATCCCCGCACCGCCATCGGCGCGGTAACCCAGCTCATTGAAGGTGGGGCTCTCGAAGCCGCGGCCCGCCGAGGCGTACAGGCGCAGGCCGTCGTTGGCGCGGAACACCAGTCCGCCGACCGGCGTGGTGGCCGAATAGTCGCGGCGGCCGCTGTCATCCGGGTTGCCGGCGGTGAGGTAGTGGTCCTGCGAGCGGAACCGCACCTGCGTGTGCCGCGCACCGACCAGCGCCGACCAGCGCGGGCTGAACTGCCACCATGCCTGCGCGAACTGGTCCACGTTCTGCACCTGGTCGCGCTGGTCACGGCGCAACCGGCCCTTGATGCCATAGGTGGTGCCGATGAAGTTCTCGTAGCCGGTGCGGTGCTGGCGCTGGCGGTCGGCATTGGCGCCGAGCACCAGCTCCAATGGCCGGCCGGCAAGCGCGCCATGCCAGGCCCAGCGCGCGTCCACGCCGCCGTAGTTGCCGTCCAGGTCGATCACGCCGCCGGAATGCAGCGGGTTGCCCTGGGTCGCCGGCGGGATCGCCAGGAACTGTTCGACCGCACGCTGCCCGGCATAGCCCATCAGGCGCCAGGTCTGGTGCTCCCGGTCCAGCGTGTAGACCAGCCCGGCCTGGTTCTGCCGCACCGACTTGCGGGTGTCGTACTGGGTGGCGACCGCCGTGGCCTGGCGTGGATCGGCCTGCACCTGCACGCGGGTCAGGCCCAGCGGGTCCTGCGCGTGCGGGGCATCGAAGCCGTTGAGCAGCAGGTCCAGGCGCTGCCCCGGGGCCAGCGCGAACCCCAACCGCGCCGCGAGCGACTCCCGTCGCGCCGCACTGTGGTCACGCCAGCCATCGGTGCGGAAGTGGTTGGCGGCCACGTTGTAATGCATCGCCCCCGTCTTGCCCTTGAGCTGCACGCCGGTGCTGGCGCTGCCATTGCTGCCGGCGCTGCTGCGCAACCGCCACGGGTCACCGGCCTGGCCATCGGCGCTCCACAGCTGCAGCACGCCGCCGGAAGAGTTGCCATACAGCGCCGAGAACGGACCGCGCAGCACCTCGATGCGGTCCGCGCCGAGCAGGCTGAAATGCGACAGTTGGCCTTGCCCATCGGGCATCGTCGCCGGCACCCCATCGACCAGCAGGCGCACGCCGCGCACGCCGAAGGTGGAGCGCGCGCCAAAGCCGCGGATCGACAGCTGGGTGTCCTGGGCAAGGTTCTGGCGTTCGCGCGCCGACAGGCCCGGCACGCCGCCCAGCGCTTCGCCCACCAGCGCGCCGCGGCCATTGCCAGCAGTGCCCACGTCCACCGTGGTGCTGGAGGCGGGCAATTCGAAGTCATCCACCGCATGCACCTTGGCCGCCTGTACCTGCACGGCACGCAGGGTTTCCGGCACCGGTTCGACGGCGTGGACGGGATCGGCAAGAAACAGGCCGGAAACGATCAGGAACGGGGCAGGGGTGCGCATCCGTTCATGATCGCGCAGGTGGTGCCTGCGACGCGTGCATGACTGCCGCTGTAGTTCCAACTGAAATCCTCCGGCCATCGCCGCCCCACCCTGCTACGATGTGGCGGTTCTGGCCGCCGTGCGTGATCCGCGCCGGACACCCCCACTCCCCGCCACTCTGAAACGAGTACCGCCGTGTCCTTCTTTGCAAACGTGGAACAGGTTCCTGGCGACCCGATCCTGGGTCTGACCGAGGCATACAACGCTGACAGCCGCCCGACCAAGGTCAACCTTGGCGTCGGCATCTACTACGACGAAAACGGCCGCATCCCGCTGCTGCGTGCCGTCAAGCAGTACGAGCAGCAGTTGGTGGCCGAGGCCAAACCGCGTGGCTACCTGCCCATCGACGGTCTGCCGGCCTACACCCTGGCCACGCAGAAGCTGGTGTTCGGCGAAGGTTCGGACCTGCTGGCCGCCGGCCGCGTGGCCACCTCGCAGACCATCGGCGGCAGCGGCGCGCTGCGCGTCGGCGCGGACCTGCTGCGCACGCTGCTGCCGCACGCCACCGTGGCCATCAGCAACCCGAGCTGGGAAAACCACCGCGCCGTGTTCGGCGCCGCCGGTTTCGACGTGGTCGATTACACCTACTTCGACAACGCCACCCACGGCCTGGATTTCGCCGGCATGGTCGCCGACCTGCAGAAGCTGCAGCCGGGCACCGTGGTGCTGCTGCATGCCTGCTGCCACAACCCGACCGGCGCGGACCTGAGCACCGAGCAGTGGAAGCAGGTTGCCGCGCTGCTGAAGGACCGCCAGCTGTTCCCCTTCATCGACATGGCCTACCAGGGCTTCGACAAGGGCATCGAGCCGGACGGCCAGGCCGTGCGCATCATCGCCGAGGCCGGCATCGACAGCTTCATCGTCGCCAACTCGTACTCCAAGTCGTTCTCGCTGTACGGCGAGCGCGTCGGCGCGTTGTCGGTGGTGGGCCCGGATGCGGCCTCGACCAAGGCCGTGCAGTCGCAGGTCAAGCGCATCATCCGCACCATCTACTCCAGCCCGTCCACGCACGGCGCCGCCCTGGTGGCCGGCGTGCTGGGCAGCGCCGAGCTGCGTGGCCTGTGGGACGCCGAACTGACCGAGATGCGCGAGCGCATCCACGCCCTGCGTGCCGGCATGGTGCAGAAGCTGGCCGCCCTGGGCGCGCCGGAGTTCAGCTTCATCGAGAAGCAGGCCGGCATGTTCTCGTACTCGGGCCTGAGCAAGGCGCAGGTGGACCGGCTGCGTGACGACTACGGCATCTATGCCGTCGGCACCGGCCGCATCTGCGTGGCCGCGCTGAGCCAGAAGAACCTGGACTACGTGGCCAAGGCCGTCTACGAGGTCAGCCGCGGCTGATCGACCGTCGCTGTCCTGTTGAAAAGCCCGGGGAAACCCGGGCTTTTTTAGTGCCGTACGAAGAGCTTTACCTCTCTCCAGCACGTCCTCGGCGAACCGGAAGCCAGCGGCCAAATGCCTGATGCGTGGGGTTCCGCAGGATCGCAAAGCCCTTCCGCTCCCCGAGGTTCCTCATCCGACCAGCCAGGCCACCGCCGCCGCGCCAACCACCATCCCGCCCAGCCCCACGCTGACGATGCCGCCATAGCGTGCACCGCCACTGAGGAAGGCCAGCACCGACTTGGCCAACGACGCCGACGCCAGCAGGGCGATCACGCCCCAACGCGCCTGGCCCAGCTCCAGCCCGCCGGACGTGGTCAGGCTGGCGATGCTTGCCGCCGCCGCATGCAGTTCACCCAGCGCCGCCACCGTCGCGCCCACCAGCGCCCCGGCCTGGCCGAACAGCTGGCGCAGCCCTTCCGATACCAGCAGCACCGCGGCAATCGCCACCGCGATCATCAGCGCATGCTGCAGCTGGAATGCCTTGGCCGTCGAAGTCTCGGGCACCGCTTCATCCGGCACATGGCGCAGGCCAAGTGCCGCGAACCCCAGCAATACCAGCGCGCCGGCCAGCAATGGCCACGCACTGGCGCGCAGCAGGGCCGGCGAGGTGGTGCCAATCACCGCCGCGAACAGCAACAACGAGGCCAGGTTGGCCAGCAAGGCGGCCGATGCCGAAGGCGGGACCAGTGCCGGTGCCGCCCGGCTGCTGCGCCCGAACCCCGCCACCGAAGCGGTGGAGGAGGCAAAACCGGAAAAGAAGCCGGCCACTGGCAGGCCCCAGCGCGCGCCCACCGCACGCAGCGCGACATGCCCAAGCATGCCGGTGCCCATCACCAGCACCACGATCTGCCAGAGCTTGTAAGGCACCAGCACGCCCCAGGGATCCACCGCCTCGGACGGCAGCATCGGCAGCATCGGCAGCACCACCAGCGCGCACGCCGCCAGCAGCAACGCATCGCGCACCTCCTGGTCGGTGATGACTTCGCGGCTCAACCGCGCCAACGGCGCCTTGGCCCACAGCAGGATCGCCACCACCACGCCCAATGCGGCGGCCAGCGCCGGTTGCTCCAGTGCCAGCCCGCCGAGCAGCACCGTGGTCAGCATGGTGATCTCGCCAGTCAGCCCCGGGTCGTCGGCCGCGCTGATGCGGTAGCTGGTCCAGGCCAGGGCGGCGGCGGCCAGCAGTGCCACCAGGAACGCCGGCAAGCCCAGCAGCATCGCCACCGCGCCCATCAGCGCCAGCAGGGCGTGCGTACGCACGCCGGCCTGCAGCGTGCGGGTCGTGCCGTGCTGGCGCTCGCGCACCGCACCGATCAGCAGCCCGATGCCCAGGGCTGCCAACAAGCCATGTGTCACCTGATTCCAATCCATGCCACTCCCCTCCGGGCCTCCATGGTACGGACCCTGTGGATAAAGCCAACGGCAGCGCCGCATGGCTGCTTTTGTCCGCAAAAGGACACGGCATGGCCATCAGCTCGAAAAAAGCAGGACAACCCGCGACAATAGCGCTCCTTTTGTCTGAAGGTAGCTCCCGTCCATGTCCCGTACGTCGCTGACCCGCTTCCTGATCGAGGAAGAACAGAACAAGCGCATCAACGCCGACCTGCGCCAGCTGGTCGCGGTGGTCGCCCGCGCCTGCACCTCGATCGCCATCGCCGTCAGCAAGGGCGCCCTGGGGGGCGTGCTGGGCGATGCCGGCACCGGCAACGTGCAGGGCGAGGCACAGAAGAAACTGGACGTGATCTCCAACGAGATCCTGCTCGAAGCCAACGCCTGGGGTGGCCACCTGGCGGCCTGCGCCTCGGAGGAGATGGACCACAGCCAGCCGGTGCCGTCGGAATACCCACAGGGTGACTTCCTGCTGCTGTTCGATCCGCTCGATGGCAGCTCCAACATCGACGTCAACGTCTCGGTCGGCACCATCTTCTCGGTGCTGCGTGCCCCGGCCGGCGTGAAGCAACCCGGCGACGAACACTTCCTGCAGCCGGGCGTGCAGCAGGTGGCCGCCGGCTACTGCATCTACGGGCCGAGCACGATGCTGGTGCTGACCGTCGGCCATGGCACCCACGCCTTCACCCTGGACCGCGAGACCGGCGCCTTCATCCTGACCCAGCGCAACATGCAGGTCCCGGCGGACACCAAGGAGTTCGCGATCAACATGTCCAACCAGCGCCACTGGGAAGCGCCGATGCAGGGCTACGTGGCCGACCTGCTGGCCGGCAAGGAAGGCAGCCGTGGCAAGGACTTCAACATGCGCTGGATCGCCTCGATGGTGGCCGACGTGCATCGCATCCTGACCCGCGGCGGCATCTTCATCTACCCGTGGGACAGGAAGGACCCGGGCAAGGCCGGCAAGCTGCGCCTGATGTACGAAGCCAACCCGATGGCGCTGCTGGTCGAGCAGGCCGGCGGTGCCGCCACCAACGGCCGCGAGCGCATCCTCGACCTCCAGCCGACCCAGCTGCACCAGCGCGTGCCGGTGTTCCTCGGTTCGAAGAACGAGGTGGCGCAAGCCACCCGTTACCACACCGACCACGACGCCAACTGATCACCGCTCGTTGCAGCGGGGCCACGCTCCGCTGCAGCCCACCCGGCAATGCACCGCCGGGTGGGCCTGGCACTACCCAAAGCAGGTGTTCCACGCCACCATCGGCCTCAGTTCTCCTGGGAACCACCGATGAGCGACGTGGATTTCATCGAGGTTTACGACGACGCGCTGTCCGCGCAGGACTGCGCGGCGATCGTGCAGCGCATGCAGCACAGCAACCAGCTGCAACCCGGCCGCGTGGGCGGCGGCGTGCATCCGGACCTCAAGCACAGCCGCGACCTGCGCATCAGCGGCAGCGAGGATTGGCGCGATGTCGACCAGCGCCTGCAGGTCGCCGTCTTCAATGGCCTGCTGCGTTATCTACGACGTTATCCACAGGCCCTGATCTCGCCGCTGATGTTGCAGGTCCCCGGCAGCGACGGCCAACCGCGCCGCCTCACCGCCGATGATTTCCCCGCCATGGACGAGCGCGCGTTGTCCGACCTGGCCCGCACCTGCCTGCGTCCGGGCGCGATCAACCTGCAGTGGTACACCGCGGGCGAGGGCGGCTACCCGTACTGGCATTGCGAGCTGTTCCCGCGCGACGCCAGCGGTGAAACCCTGCACCGCCACCTGCTGTGGACGCTCTACCTCAACGACGGTTTCGACGAAGGCCAGACCGAGTTCCTGTTCCAGCAACGCAAGGTTGCCCCGCGCACCGGCAGCCTGCTGATCGCACCGACCGCCTTCACCCACACCCATCGCGGCAACCGCCCGCAGGGCGGCGACAAGTTCATCGCCACCAGCTGGATCCTGTTCCAGTCCGCCCAGCGGCTGTACGGGCAGCCTTAGGCGCCACGTCCCCCCTTCACGCGGCAGGCATTACGCTGCTCGGCACCCGGCCCGCATCACGCGAACACTGGAGCTCACCGATGAACTGGATCGCGCTTGCCGCGCTGTTGCTCGTCCTGGTCAATCTCCTCGCCACCGGCGCAGTGTTCCGTGTGCCGGACCTGTCCGCCTCGCAGCGCGTGCTGCAGATCGCCACGATCTGGCTGCTGCCGGTCATCGGCGCGGTGTTGTGCCTGAGCTTCGCCAGCACCCAGGCCAATACTGCGGCCACACCGCGCGATGACACGTTCACCGCATCCGACGGCGGCGGGCCGATCCTGGGAACCGACGCCTATGCCAGCGAGTGCAGCGGCGATGCGGGCAGCTGCGATGGTGGCGCGGACGGTGGAGGTGGCGGCGATTGACCCGGCAACCGGCCTGCCCGCTCAGAACAACTCGCCCTGCAGCGACGGTTTCTTCGGCGGGGCCGGCGCGATGAAACGGCTGCAGTCCAGCTTCGGCCAATGGCTGTTCTGGGCATCAAACCCCAACCGCTTGCGCGCCAGCTTGAAACGGTTGGAAAGCAGGTCGGCGTACGCCCCTTCGCCCCGCATGCGCTTGCCGAACTGGCTGTCGTAATCCTTGCCGCCGCGCAGCTGGTTGATGGTGCTCATCACGTGTTCGGCACGCTGCGGGTAGTGCGCCTGCAGCCAATCGCGGAACAGCGGTGCCACTTCGTAGGGCAGGCGCAGCAGCACATAGCCCGCGCTGCAGGCCCCGGCATCGCGGGCGGCCTCCAGCACCGCTTCCAGCTCGGCGTCGTTGATCCACGGGATGACCGGCGCCACCATCACCCCCACCGGGATGCCGGCCTGGCTCAGCCGCCGCATCGCGCGCAGGCGGGCATGCGGGGCCGAGGCACGCGGCTCCAGCTTCGCCGACAGGTGTGGGTCCAGCGAGGTCACCGAAAAATGCACGCTCACCAGCTGCTGCCCGGCCAGCGGGGCGAGCAGGTCGATGTCACGCTCCACCAGCGCGTTCTTGGTGATCAGCGAAAACGGGTGCCGGGTCTCCAGCATCACCTCGATCAGCTGCCGGGTGATGCCCAGCTTGCGCTCGATCGGCTGGTAGGCGTCGGTGTTGATGCCCAGCGCGATCGGCTGCGGCACGTAGCCCGGCCGGGACAACTCCCGGCGCAGCACGTCGGCCGCGTTGACCTTGGCGAAGATCTTGGTCTCGAAGTCCAACCCCGGCGACAGGTTGAGGTAGGCATGCGTGGGGCGGGCGAAGCAGTACGAACACCCGTGCTCGCAACCGCGGTACGGGTTCACCGACTGGCTGAAACCCACGTCCGGCGAGGTGTTGCGGCTGATGATGCTGCGCGCGGTTTCCGGGCGTACGTCCGTGCGCAGCCGGGCCTGGGCGAACTCCTCGCTCTCCTCTGTCGCCCAGCCATCGTCCACGGCTTCGGTGAGCTGTGTCTCGAACCGGCCGGGCAGGTAGCTGCTGGCACCGCGGCCTTTGATGGGGGAGGGGGTCGACATCGGCCTACGCTAGCGCGCGCCTGTCTCACTGTCAGCGACTGGCCACATTCAGCTGCCCGGCGCTTCAGCCGGCCTTGCACAAGGTGATCGACCGGCGCCATGGGCGGCTTTTGTCCCTCGCGTGCGCCGTCGGATGGCTAGAATCGGTGGATGCGCGATGCCTTCCACAGCCTCTGGGCCAGCTTGTCCAGCCTTCCCCACGTCGGCCAGATCCTGGCCGCCACCTACGTGGTCTACCTGGTCCTGCTGGCCTGCTACATCGTGCTGCAGAAGCGCGAACCGGTGGCCACGCTGAGCTGGATCCTGTCCTTGGCGGCACTGCCCTACATCGGCCTGTTCGTGTTCTACCTGTTCGGCCCACAACGCATCGTCCGCCAGCGCCTGCGCCGCGGGCGCTCGCGCGAGGGGCTGGGCACCTACGACGCGGTCGGCGCACAGGATGACACCTGCACCGAGCTGGCGCGCGTCGGGCAGGCCACCACCGGCCTGCCGCCCAGCACCGCCACCGAAGTCGACTGGCTGGTCGATGGCGCGGCCACCTACGCGGCGATCATCGCCGCCATCGGCCAGGCGCGTCGCCACGTGAACCTGGAGTACTACATCTTTGAGCCCGACCACGCCGGCACCGCCATGCGCGATGCCTTGGTCGAACGCGCCAGGGCCGGCGTCAAGGTGCGCCTGCTGCTCGATGCGGTGGGTTCCTCGCGCATCGGCAAGCGCTTCCTGCAACCGCTGCTCGACGCCGGCGGCGAAGTGGCCTGGTTCCACCCGCGCCAGTTGTTGAAGCCGTTCAAGCGCCCATGGCTGAACCTGCGCACGCACCGCAAGCTGGTGGTGGTGGACGGCGAGGTCGCCTTTACCGGCGGCATCAACGTCACCGACGAGGAAGACGACAGCCGCAACCCCAATGCGTATCGCGACCTGCACATGCGCATCCGGGGCCATGTGGTGCACAGCTTGCAACTGGTGTTCCTGGAAGACTGGATCTACGCCACCGGGCAGGGCGCGGGCAACTTCCGGCGCGAGGACCTGTTCCCGCCCGACGTGCCGCGGCGCGACCAGGGCACGATCCGCGCGCAGGTGCTGGTCTCCGGGCCGGATTCGGCATGGGAGGCGATCCACCGCCTGCACGTGGCCGCCATCCAGGAAGCCCGCCACCGCGTCTGGCTGGTCACCCCGTACTTCGTGCCCGGCGAAGCCGCCCGGATGGCGCTGACCTCGGCTGCGCTCGGCGGGCTGGACACGCGCTTGATGGTCCCGCGGCAGAGCGATTCGAAGTTCGTCACCCTGGCCGCCCGCTCCTACTTCGACGAGTTGCTCGAGGCCGGCGTGCGCATCTTCGAGTACGGCCCGCGCATGTTGCACAGCAAGGCCTTCATCGCCGATGACCACACCTGCATCGTCGGCACCGCCAACTTCGACCACCGCAGCTTCCGCCTGAACTTCGAGCTGTCGATGATGTACAACGACCGCGGGTTGACCGCCGAGCTGGACGCCATCCTGCAGCGGGAGTTCGACAGCGCCACCGAGGTGGTGCCAAGCAGCCAGCGCCCCCTGTGGCGGCAGCGGCTGCCGGAGGCCGTGGCCCGGCTGGCCTCACCACTGCTCTGAAGACTGCACGCACGTCCCATCCGTCGTCGCTGAACCGGCGGCGGCTGGGAGCGTTTCGCCGTCCATGCCCTCCGCCGTTCCGTCCATGCTCAAACCCATGGAACCGGGCTTGCAGCGGCCGTTAAACTGCAGTCCTCTCCGGGGAGGTCGAGACCATGTACTGGTTGTTCCTGTTGCTTGCGTTGGCTGCATTCGTGTTCGCCCTGTCCACGACGAACATGGCCCTGCTGGTGCTGTCGTTGGTGGCGGCGCTGGTGTTCATGCTGCTGTGGGTGAAGGGGCTGTACGCGGCCAAGTTCGACGGCGTGGTCAACGATGTCCCGCGGCCACTGCATGCGGCCGAACTGCAGGCGCTGCGCGAGCAGCTCCGTCCCGCGGCCACTGCCGACGCCGCGACCACAACGCCCCCTTCGCCGGCGCCGGCAGCGGCTCCCGCCCCCCCGCAGCTGCAGGACCCCAACCAGCCATGACCCAGCTCAGCGTCAACGTCAACAAGGTCGCCGTGCTGCGCAATTCGCGTGGCGGCAGCGATCCGGACGTCGTGCGTGCCGCGATGACCTGCCTGCGCGCCGGCGCGCACGGCATCACCGTGCATCCGCGCCCGGACCAGCGCCACATCCGCGCCGACGACGTCTACGCATTGTCCGAACTCACCCGCCAGCATGGCGTGGAGTTCAACATCGAAGGCAATCCGTTCGCGCCGCCGCGCGAGGGCTATCCCGGCCTGCTGCCGCTGTGCGAGCAGACCCGTCCGGCGCAGGTCACCCTGGTACCCGACGGCGACGGCCAGCTCACCTCCGACCATGGCTTCGATTTCGGCCGGGACAGCGAACGCCTGCGTCCGTTGATCGCCACGCTCAAGGGATATGGCTGCCGGGTCAGCCTGTTCGTCGATGCCGGCAATCCCGACCTTGCCCAGGCCGCAGCCCTGGGCGCTGATCGCATCGAGTTGTACACAGGCCCTTACGCCGAGGCCTTCGCCACCGGCCCGGTGGACCCGGCGTTGGCCCTGTTTGCCGATGCCGCACGCCGCGCGCAGGCCGCCGGGTTGGGCGTCAATGCCGGACATGACCTGTCGCAGGCAAACCTGTATCACTTCCTGACCCAGGTCCCCGACGTGCTGGAGGTCTCCATCGGTCATGCACTGATCGGCGAGGCCCTGTACGAAGGCATCGAAGCCACGGTGGCAGGCTACCTGACGATCATCGAGCGGGCAGGGGAACCAGCCGTCGACGCCTGATCCAGGTCGGAGGCGGGGTACCCGGCGATGGACGACATGCGCATGCGGCATGAGCACATGATCATTCACATGGTTATCCACAGGCCGGGCG
This sequence comes from Stenotrophomonas sp. LARHCG68, assembly GCF_052871705.1. Classification (NCBI taxonomy): domain Bacteria; kingdom Pseudomonadati; phylum Pseudomonadota; class Gammaproteobacteria; order Lysobacterales; family Lysobacteraceae; genus Stenotrophomonas; species Stenotrophomonas sp. LARHCG68. The sequence goes on from NZ_JBIXJV010000002.1 coordinate 757,485, forward strand.
ATGGCTTTCACAGCCATCCACAGTCATCCCCTCAAGTGCGGGCACAGTCATCCCCTCAAGTGCGGGCCCTGCACGCTTGATGGCGGAGCGGGGAAGGAACGCCGGACCATCCGAAGAGGACTTGCAGGACACGCGGGGCATGTAGCAGGAAGCGGATGCTCTCCTGGGCCCCTGGCGACGATGCCCTGTGGATGGATTCGCCGTATCGAAAAGGGCCATTTCGGCGATTATCTTCTCCTAAATTCTACCAATAGGACGACAAATAGCTCTATTTTCCCGGGCGCCGCGTGCTTCCGGCCCGGACTTGTCCACAGCTGCAACGGCCCATGTACAGGCAACGAGCCTGATTCGGTCAGCACCTGTGGATAGATCAGGTGTCGTCCGGCTCACGAAGCACACCGGAGGCCTGCGAAGCCGCTTATCCCCAGATTGCTGTGGATAAGTAGGCATCCCTCGTCGCTTGAACGCATTTTTATCCACAAACGGGAGCATCCGGGGCCATTCGGGGCATTGATGCAGCGCTGCTTTGCCCTTCTCCTGTGGATAAACACCGGTTCGATGGCAACCGGCAGCCCTCCCGCTGCTCTGTTGTGGATATCTGGCGCCCGGTACGTTCAGAGGCATGACTTATCCACCGGTCCCCTGTCGCGCTCCTGGACCTGCCACGCCGGGGGTGCGGCAGGCAGCCTGATTCCGTCCGCGCCCCCTGCTCGGGCGTTCCTGATGCGTCGGGTGTCAGGCACAAAGATCGCTGAACATCGCGCAATTTCTGTAGATTCCCGGAAATCCGGCTGCTTTGTCAGTGATAGCGCTTCGCGAGGTATAGCAGGAGTTATCCACAGCCAGACCGATCATCCGCCCGGATCCGCCTTGGCAGAATGACGCCACTCGCTGGCGGTTGTGGATAAGCGCCATCCGGCATCCCGAAACGGGTGCACCGTGGCCTGTGGATAACCATGGAATCCGCGTTCACCAGGCTGGGGAATCGAGCCGCTCAGCGCAGGAGCTGTGGATAACAACACCTCCTGATGGCCTGCAATCGTGCATCCGGAGCGATGCATCGGATTGGATGAGGCTGCAGTTTCATCCACAGCCTGCGCCGAATCTGTGGATATCCCAACAGGCACGCCTTGTTTCTCCGATCGATGGCGCCGAATCAGGCTCGGTGCCAGGCATTCTGCAGCGCAATCCCACGTGGAACCCAGCGATTTTCCGCACACGTACCTAGGCCCGGCGCATGTTTATCCACAGCGGGAGGTTCGCGACGCAGGGCTTTCCGGCGCAACGCAATCTGCACGCCGCCACGCGCTTCCCCTTCCAGATGCGCTACCGCGGCCGCCTTCTGCTTCATTTATCCACAAGCCCGTCACTCGATGCCACCTAGCACCTGGCGCTCGTGTCCAACTGCTCCCTGCCGGTGCACAGCAGGGCAGGGCAGCGCGCCCCATTCCGGTTTCCACCGCTGCGCGCCATTACGATTCGCGAAGCAAAAAAAACGCCCCCGTTTCCGGGGGCGTTTTCCAGTCGCGTCATGACTTGGTGTTGCAGTATTACTGCACGAAGCCAATCTTCTTCATCTGAGCATTCTTGGCCTGGGCAAGGATCTTGGCCATGACTTCATACTCCGAATCCGGGCTTGCTTCGATGCGAAGTTCCGGCTGGTTGGTCGGATCCTTCTGTACCTCTTCTTCCATCTTCTGCTGCAGGTCAGCCACGTTCACCGGACTGTTGTTCCAGAAAACCTGGTTGCTCGCATCCACGCGCAGATCGATCGGCGGCGGCGGCTCGCGCAGCTGCGGCGGCGGGTTGATGACCCGCTGCGGCAGATCCACGGCGATCGGGTACGTCATGATCGGCGCGGTCACGATGAAGATGATCAGCAGCACCAGCATCACGTCCACGAGGGGCGTGACGTTGATGTCGGCCATTGGGCCCTTGTTGTTGCCACTACTGAATGCCATCGCTTACTGCCCCTTTTCTTTGGTGGCAACGAAACCGACGTCCAGCATGCCCTGACCCTGCGCGATCTTGGTCACTTCGTTGATCACGCTCATCTTGGTGGTCTTGTCACCACGCAGATTCAGCGGCGGCTGCGGCGTCTGCTGCGCAGCGGTGGCGAAACGCGATTCCAAGGTCTCCTTCGAGACCGGCTCGTCGTTCCAGTAGAGCGAACCGTCTTCCTTGACGGCAACCGTGATCGGATTCGGACGCTTTTCAGCATCGTCCGGATTCTGGATCAGGTTGGCCTCGGGCAACTCCACCTTGACCTTGTGGGACATCAGGGGAGCCGTGATGATGAAGATGATCAGCAGCACCAGCATGACGTCCACCAGGGGCGTCACGTTGATGTCGGCCATCGGGCCGCTGCTGTTACCACTACTGAAAGCCATAACGGGCTCCGTCTATATCGTTGCGAGGACTGCTCGGCTTACTGGCTCAGCGAACGCGCGAGCCAGTGGCGAAGAAGTCGTGCAGATCGTGCGCGAAGGTATCGAACTTGCTGATGGTCGCGCTGTTGATCTTGCTGAAGAAGTTGAAGGCGAACACGGCCGGGATAGCCACGAACAGACCGATGGCGGTCATGATCAGCGCTTCACCCACCGGGCCGGCAACGGCGTCGATCGAGGCCGAACCGGTTGCACCGATCTTGATCAGCGCGCCGTAGATGCCCCACACGGTACCCAGCAGACCCACGAACGGAGCGGTTGCACCGACGGTGGCCAGCAGGATCATGCCGCCCTGCAGCTTGTTGGACTCGCGGGTCACGGCCTGACGCAGGGCGCGATCGACGAACTCCGAACGGCTCAGGGTCTCGGCGGCACCGGCCTGCTGGTGGTGGGCAGCAGCCTGGGCAGCGTCCAGGGCGATCTTCGAGAACGGCTCGGAAGCCGGCTGCTCTTCCATGGCGCGGATGGCGTCCTGGGCGTTCGGGGCATCCCAGAACAGGCTCGGAACGCGGCCAGCGGCCGACTTCAGGCGGGCAGTACGGAAGATGTTGATGACAGTCCAGTACCAGGACATGGCCGACATCGCCACCAGGGTGATCAGCACGACCCAGGAGACGGCGAAGTCACCCGGCTTGGAGGTCATTTCGTGGATCAGGTGCTCGAAGCCCATCTGCGAGAGGGCGTTGTTTGCGTTGCCCCCGGCAGCAGCGGCGATGAAAATTTCCTGCAGCATGACGCTTACCTTTGTTGTGTGTGGTGTTAAAGGGTGTAGCTAAAGTTGAACCGTTCCAGCAGCGGCCAGTCCTGGCCGCCACACGGATCAGCTCAGCGCAAAGTTGACCGGGACGCGGACGCGACCAGCCGCCTTCTGTCCACCGCTTGAGGCGGGGTTGAACTTCCACTTGCGCGCCGCTTCCATGGCAGCACGGTCGAGGTCACGGTTGCGGCTGGACTTCTCGACGGCGACATTGGTGACGTTGCCGTTGGCATCGACATCAATGATCAGGATGACCTCGCCCTGGATACCGGCGCGGAAAGCGGCCGGCGGGTAACGCGGCGGGTTCATGTTCTTGGACGAGATGTCCACGCTGGCCTGGATGTCGACCGGCGGGGCGGGCGGAGCCGGCGGGGCCGGCGGCGTCACCACGTCATTCGGGCGCGGTTCCGGCACGTCGATCACCGGGGCTTCCGGCGGCGGCGGCAGCGGCGAGGGCTTCGGCGGCGCCAGGTTCTTGACCGGCGGCGGCGGGATGTCCTGCGGCGGCGGCGGCGGCGGCGGTGGCGGCGGCGGCGGCGGGGCGTCGACCAGCGTCACCATGACGTTGCGTTCCTTCTCCGCAGCGGCCTTCGGGGCCACGGCCGGGATCAGAAGCATCATCAGGGCTGCCAAGTGCAGTGCGATTACAAAGGCGATGCCAGCGATACGGGGCCAGCTCAGACCCTTATCCTTATCGCTGTCGTCGTACCTGTGGTGGAAGACCAATTGTTCCGTCATGCGCCAAGAGCTCTGTAGTGAGGCGGGGCAAGCATTACTGTCGCCCCTGAGATTCAGCGGTGCATGACACCGCAGGAACCTCCAAGCTTATACCAATCCTGACCAGCTGCGCATCTCAAAAACAGCTGTTCAGGCGTTATTCCTGCTTACTTCAGGTTGATGATTTTGTCGGCATCAGCCGGGTTTTTGACACCCTTGGCCTTTGCGTCCCGGGCAGCCTGCTTTGCTTCCGGGATACGGCCTTCCGAATGCAAAACCTTTGCCAGGTTCAGGTACGTCTCACCATCCTTGGACAGCGGAGCGGCCTTCTGCCAGGCCTCGATCGCCTGGGGGATCTGCTCGCTGTAGTAGTACGACTGCGCCAGGGCCAGGTAAACCTGGTAATCCGGCTTGAGGATGCCCTTCTCCAGGCCCTCGTTGATCACCGCAATGACGTCCCGTTCCTTGTTCTCGGTGTTTGCGTAGATCGAGTACAACTGCTTGTACTCGCGCTCTTCGGTGAGCTGTCCGGACGCACGCAGCTTGTCCATCACTGCGGCGGCCTTGTCCATCTGGTCGGCCTGCATGTACATGCTGGCCAGGTTGAGCTGGGCCTTCTTGTCCGAGGGGTTGCGGCTGGCCAGCGCCTCGGCTTCCTTGACCGCTTCACCGGTCTGGCCGGCTTCGGCGTAGGACGCCATCAGCAGCTGGTTCCAGTTGTCCTTCGGCTCGGGCGAGGCGGCAATGGCGGCGCGCAGCACCGGGATGGCCTCGGCGTACTTTTCGGTCTGGTACAGGGCCTGGCCCTTGATGATCAGCTCTTCGGGCTTGTTGGACTTGGACTCGGCGAAGTACTTGTCCAGATTGGCCAGGCCTTCGGCGTACTGCTCGTCCTGGATCTGCAGCTGGGCCAGCATCAGCAGTGCCTGGTAGTGGCCGTTGTTGTCCAGCTGGTTCAGGGTGAGCGCCTGCTGCAGGTACTGCTTGGCGCCGGCGTTGTCATCCAAGTTGTAGGCGGCCTGCGAGGCCAGCTGGTTGGCCACGGCCTTGTCGTAGTCGTTGGCAGCCTCGGCGGCGATGATTTCATCGGCCAGCGCACGGGTCTGCTCGAACTCGCTCTTGTTGTAGGCCTCGAACAGCTTCTGCAGCTTGCCGCTCATCTTCGAGGAAGCCTTGCCGTTGGGCTCCTGGCGGGTCGCTTCCGGGAACAGCACTTCAGCCTTGGCGCTACCACGGCCACCGCGACGCTCGTTGCGATCGGACGAACGCGACTGTGCAACGGCATCAGCCACCACAACACCACCGAGCGCGGTCGCGATAAGGACGGAAAGCACGGCTTGTTTATGGCTGCGGAAGATCATGGTTCACCTCGATGGGACCGCTTGGGAGCGGAGTTCGGACTATTCGGAAAGAAACCGAGCACGCAAACGTAGCAGAAAATATTTGACGGAGAAATCACTTCCGTTGGTGTACTGCAGCAATGTCCCGGGTCATCCGCACCGCGGGACCCGTCCGGCCTGGCGGGCCTGCTGGAAAACAGGCATCAGCGCCGGCGCATCGCGCTGCAGTTCACGGATGCGGTTGGCCGGGTCCGGGTGGGTGGAAAGCCATTGCGGGGAGCGGTTTCCGCTGGCCGCCATCATGTTCTGCCACAGGTTCACCGCCTGCGAGGGGTCGAACCCGGCCTGGGCCATCAGCCGCTGGCCAACCACGTCGGCCTCGCTTTCCTGGGTGCGCGAGCCGGGCAGCAGGAACATGGTCTGCGCGCCCATGCCACCGAGCTGGCTGACCGTGCTGGCCGCGCTTTCACCGTAGGCGGCGCCGGCCAGCACGCTGGCCACCTGCAGGAGCCCGGAGGCGCCCATCTGCTTGGTGATGCGTTCTTCATGGTGGCGCGAAATGACGTGGCCGATCTCATGGCCGATGACGGCCGCCAGCTGGTCCTGGTTGCGGGCCACGCTGAAGATGCCGGTGTTCACTCCGACCTTGCCGCCGGGCAGGGCGAAGGCATTGGGTTCCTTGTCGACGAACACCGCCGTCTCCCAACGTACGCCATGGTACTGGGAGGGCAACTGGGCGACGAGCGCGTTGACCACGCATTGCACGTAACCGTTCTGCCGGGCGTCGCGGTTGACGGCTTCCTTGGCCTTGGTTTCGGCGAAGGCCTGCGCCCCAAGCTGGTCCAGCTGTTGCTGGGAAACGCCACCGACGACCTGACGACGCCCGGTCGGCGACGTGGTGGTCGCGCAGGCGCCGAGCAACAGGATGGCAGTGATGGCGAAAGCAGCGGCTTTCATGATGGATCCCCCACATTCATGGCTGCAGTGTGCGAGCGTCCTGCTTAATTTTTCGTCAACCGCGCGTTCGGCTTACTGCGCGCCGAACCAGACCAGCGCGCCGAGCGCGATGGCGTTGTTGATCGCATGCGCGGCGATGGCCGCCCACAGCGTCCCGGTCTTGCGGTACAGCCAGGCAAAGGCGATGCCCATGCCCCCGTAGATCAACCACAACAGCAGCATCTCCGGCAGCCCGTTGGGGCTGGTGCCGGGCACCTCGTGCACCAGCGCGAAAGCCGCACCGCTCAACAGCATGCCCAGCCATGGTCGGCCGGCGGCCCACAGGCGGCCGAACAGGACGCGCCGGAACAGCAATTCCTCATAGGCCGGGGCCAGGAACACGGCGAAGACCACCAGCAGCAGGGGATAGTTGGCCAGTGCCTGTTCCATCAGCGGCAGGTTGGTCGGGGCCGGCTCGATGCCGAACTGCTTGCCGATCCAGCTGATCAGGCTGCTGCCAATGAACACGCAGGCCGCTACCAGCAGCGTCCAGCCCCAGGTCGTGCCGCGGCGGGCATTCCGGTGCGATTGCGCGCGCTCGGCCGGCGTGGCGCGACGACGCCAGAAGTACAGCACCAGTGCCGCGCCGCCGGTGGATATCAGGGCGATCAGGATCTGCGCCAGCGCGCCCGGGTCACCCAGCAGGCCCGACAATTCCTTGCCGGCCGGCATGCCATTGCCGTTCTTCGCGGCCTCCATGCCCACCATGACGCCACGCCACAGGCCCCAGGCCAGGCCACACGCCAGGCTCAGGCACAGCAGGAAGCCGGCGGCGAGCAACAGGTCCGCGATGAAGCCGATGACCGGCGATTCCTTGCGTGCCATGGGCGGGGAGAGCGGGGGAGGGACGGACATCGCGGGCCTTTGCAGAGCAGGCGGTGGGCAGAAGACGGGCGCCATGGATGCCTGGCGCCCGGGTCTTGCGGCTGGATCTATCAGATATCCAGGTTCATGACCTTCAGCGCGTTGTCCTCGATGAAGTCGCGGCGCGGTTCAACCACGTCGCCCATCAGGGTGCTGAAGATCTGGTCCGCTTCCACCGCATCCTCGATGCGTACCTGCAGCAGGCGGCGGGTATCCGGGTTCACGGTGGTGTCCCACAGCTGTTCCGGGTTCATTTCACCCAAGCCCTTGAAGCGCTGGATCTGGCGGCCCTTCTTGGCCTCTTCCATCAACCAGGCCTGCGCCTGCGCGAAACCGGTCACCTCGGTGCTCTTGTTGCCACGGCTGATGGTCGCGCCCTCGCGGATCAGGCCATGCAGCAGCTGCGACGCCTGGTGCAGCGGACGCAGCTCGCCGGACTCGAACGCGGACAACGGCAACACCTGGATGTGCTCCTCGCCCATGTGGCGACGGGTCACCAGCACGGCCGCCGGCCGCTGCTCGTTCGGTTCCTGCAGGGTCAGGGTGAAACGCGGCGTGCCCAGGCTGCCCTGGTTGAGATGCTTGGCCAGCGCATCCAGGCCTTCGCCCTCACCGGCGCTGCGCAGGTGCTGCAGGTCCATCGGGGTGAAATCGACCAGCGCCTCGAGCAGACCGCGGTCATAGCGGTGCGCGTTGCGCTCGATCGCATCCTGCGCGCCGGCGTAGACCATCAGCAGCTTTTCCAGCGCCACGCCCTCGATCGGCGGCTCGCCGGTGGCCGGTACCAGGGCGGCGTTTTCCACCGCACTGTTGGCCAAGTAGGCATCCAGCGCCGGGTCATCCTTGAGGTACAGCTCGGTCTTGCCCTGCTTGATCTTGTACAGCGGCGGCAGGCCGATGTAGACGTAGCCGCGCTCGATCAGCTCCGGCATCTGCCGGTAGAAGAACGTCAGCAGCAGGGTGCGGATGTGGGCGCCGTCGACGTCGGCGTCGGTCATGATGATGATCTTGTGGTAGCGCAGCTTGTCCGGGTTGTACTCGTCGCGGCCGATGCCGGTACCCAGCGCGGTGATCAGCGTACCGACCTGGTCCGAGGCCAGCATGCGGTCGAAGCGTGCGCGTTCCACGTTGAGGATCTTGCCGCGCAGTGGCAGCACCGCCTGGTTCTTGCGGTTGCGGCCCTGCTTGGCCGAGCCGCCTGCCGAGTCACCCTCGACGATGAACAGTTCCGACAGCGCCGGGTCCTTTTCCTGGCAGTCGGCCAGCTTGCCCGGCAGGCCGGCGATGTCCAACGCGCCCTTGCGGCGGGTCAGGTCACGCGCCTTGCGGGCGGCCTCGCGGGCACGCGCGGCATCGACGATCTTGCCGGCGATGACCTTGGCTTCGTTCGGGTTTTCCTGCAGGAACTCTTCGAGCTTGGCGCCGAAGGTGCTTTCCACCGCCGGCTTGACGTCGGAGCTGACCAGCTTTTCCTTGGTCTGGCTGGAGAAGCTCGGGTCCGGCACCTTGACCGACAGCACCGCGATCATGCCTTCGCGCATGTCGTCGCCGGTGAAGCTGATCTTGGCCTGCTTGGCGATGCCGTTCTGCTCGATGTAGTTGTTGAGCGTACGGGTCAGCGCGGCACGGAAACCGGCCAGGTGGGTGCCGCCGTCCTTCTGCGGGATGTTGTTGGTGAAGCAGTACATCGTTTCCTGGTAGGAATCGGTCCACTGCAGCGCCACTTCCACCACGATGCCGTTGGACTCGCCGGTCACCGCGATCACGTTCGGGTGCAGCGGGGTCTTCACCTGGGCCAGGTGTTCCACGAAACTCTTGATGCCGCCTTCGTAATGGAAGTCATCCCGACGGCCTTCGCCGCGTTCGTCGACCAGGGCGATCTTGACGCCGGAGTTGAGGAACGAGAGTTCGCGCAGGCGGCGCGCCAGGATCTCGTAGTGGAACTCGACGTTGTTGTTGAACGCGACCACCGACGGCCAGAAGCGCACGGTGGTGCCGCGCTTGTCGCTGGTTTCCAGCTTTTCCAGCGGACGCACCGCCGCGCCGTGGCTGAACTCCTGCTGGTAATGGAAGCCGCCCTGGAAGATATCCAGCATCAGCTTCTCCGACAGCGCATTGACCACGCTGACGCCGACGCCGTGCAGGCCGCCGGAAACCTTGTAGCTGTTGTCGTCGAACTTGCCGCCGGCGTGCAGGACGGTCATCACCACTTCGGCCGCGGACACTTCGCGGTCGAGCTTCTTGCTCATCTGCTCGTGCTTGCCGACCGGGATGCCGCGGCCGTTGTCCGACACCGACACCGAACCGTCGGCGTGGATGGTGACGGTGACGTTGTCGGCGTGACCTGCGAGCGCTTCGTCGATCGAGTTGTCGACGACCTCGAACACCATGTGATGCAGACCGGTGCCGTCATGGACGTCGCCGATGTACATGCCGGGGCGCTTGCGGACCGCTTCCAGGCCTTCCAGGGCGGTAATGCTGTTGGCGTCGTAATTGCCGTTCGTGGCCGGGGTGTTCTGTTCTTCGCTCATTGCGCTTGCCGTAGGCTCCGCAGGTCATGCACTGCCGGTACGGCAGGGGCATGAGGGATAGGGGTGACGTTCCGATTATACCTACCGGGCAGATTTCCGCCCTGAAGGCTCAAACCACGGCCTGCAGCGTGCCGTGTTCCACGTGGAACATTGCCGCCGGGCGCAGCTCTTCTTCCAGGGCTGCCGGTACTTCGGTGGCGGTGATGAACACCTGGGCCGGCACCTGGGCCAGGCGGTGCAGCACCCGCCGCTGATGATTGCGGTCCAGTTCCGAGCCCAGGTCATCCAGCGCGATGACCGGCCATTCACCGCGCAGGGCAGCGTAGTCCTCGGCCTGGGCCAACAGACAGGCCAGTGCGGTCAGCTTTGCCTGCCCGCGGGACAGCGCGTCGCGGCCTGGGATCTGCGCAAAGCCCACATCCCAGTCCGCGCGATGTGGTCCCACCGACGTGAAGCCGGCATTGCGGTCACGTTCGCGGGCCAGCAGCAGGGCATCCCCCAGCGATACCTCGTGGCGGCGCCACCCCGGCAGCAGTTCCAGGGTCTGCAACTGCAGGGTCGGGGCCAGATCGGCAGCAATGGCAATCGCCCGCTCCTGCAGACGTTCCACGTAGTGCTGGCGGCGCGAAGTCAGCGGCACGCCCGCTTCAACCAATTCCCTGTCCCAGGCATCAAGCTGATAGCCCGGGGCCCCGGCCTTGAGCAGCGCGTTGCGTTGCTTCAACGCCCGGGTGTAACGCCGCCACAGGGGGAGAAAGTCCGGTTCCACGTGGAACAATCCCCAATCGATGAAGCGACGACGGGGCTCGCTCCCCCCGCTGACCAGGGCATGGCTGCCCGGTTCGAAGGTCACCACCGCCAACGCGGCGCACAATGTGCCCAGTTGCGCGACATCCTCGCCATCCAGACGGCCCTTCCAGCTCTGGCCACCATGACGCAGCCCGGCTCGGCGTGGAACTACGGTCTCACCGCCGGCTCCGCGCTCTTCCCATTCCACAAAGACGTCCAGGCTGTCCGCACCTTTCTGGACCAGGCCATCGCGTACGCGCCCGCGGAAACTGCGGCCGTAGGCCATCAGATGCAGCGCTTCCAGCAGGCTGGTCTTGCCAGCGCCATTGGCGCCGGTAATCAGGTTGATGCCAGGGCGGGGCGCCAATTCCACCGAATCGAACCGACGGACGCGGTTCAGGGCAACACGGACGATATGCATTGACGCTCAAGTACCCAACCACCGCGCCATCCGCGGCGGACAAGGGCGCAGCTTAAAGCATCTGCCAACAGGGTGCGGGCAATACGCTCGCCCAGGCGCTCCACGTGGAACACCTGCAATTTCGCGAATTCTGCAGCATCCAACCCTTCACGCCGTTTCAGATTTCACGAAATCACGCCCCGCTCGCGGTGGGCTGTTCTTGGACGCTTTTTCCTCGCGGGACAGCTCTGGGGGAAAGGTCTGTGTATAACTTTGGCAATCTGTGGATAAATTTGGCACTTTTCCACAGAGATCACCTTATGCACAGATATCCACAGGCTTGACGGCCACTTTTCAAGGGGGTTTCGAAGCTAATATATTTAGCTAAAACAGTCACTTAGCATAGTTTTACATGAAATCCAGCTCTACCAGCACCACCAAGCTTTAGATTTATTCTCAGATTTAAAGCATAGAGCTGCGAAAAAGCATCGCCGCAACAGGGCCGGGACAAAGCGGCTCAAATGGCGAAATCCGGAAGTCCTGCACGCCACCTGACTTTCAGATTTGAAGAAATCCCCGGGCGCTGAGCTGGGTTCGAAGGCGCCGCGTGGAACCTGCCGGCCTTCTCGCCCCACGCAGGCACTCCGAAACCGCGGATATTGCCGTTTCTGGACTCGTCATGCGGCCCGATACCGGCAGAAGTCAACGAAACCAGGGGCAAACGGCGGACGCTGGGCGAAGCGACATCGGGGATCTGCTGCCTGCGCGCTTCGCTTTCCAGCCGAACGGCTGCGGAACTGGCGAAATCTGCGGTCCCATGGCCGGCCAAGCTCAACGGAACAACCCGCTTGCCGAGCTTCTGCGGAAAATGGCGTTCTCGATACCCATCAGCCAGGCAACCAGAACCGCAGCATCTCGCGTTGCTCCGAAGATGGCCTCCAAGCCGGGGCCATCTGAGCCCGGAATCGGATCACCGTTGGAAGAACCCGGTGCTTGGGGCAGGTCCCTTTGCCGGAATTCGAGATCCAGAAAAGAAAAAAAACAGGTGGCGCGACGGCTGATGCGAAGTGCCCTGGGCCTCTGAGAGGAAACTGCGCAAGACCGGCTGCAATGGCGGCCCATTGCCACCATTGCGAACGGCGTCCGAAACGTCCGCCCCGGAATCAGGTTCCACGTGGAACGCCGGTCAGAGACGCAGCGGCATCACGACGTGGCGCGACTTCTCGCTGCTGGCTTCGCGCACCAGCGCCGAGGAGTTCGAGTCGCGCAGCTGGATGACCACATGCTCGTCGCGCAGTGCCGACAGGGCGTCGAGCAGGTAGTTCACGTTGAAGCCAATGGCCAGATCATTGACCTGGGTATCGGCCTCGACTTCTTCCTGCGCTTCTTCCTGTTCCGGGTTATGCGCGCTGATCTTCAGCTGCCCCGGGGTCACCTCGACGCGAACGCCGCGGTACTTTTCGTTCGACAGGATGGCGGCGCGCTGCAGCGAAGCACGCAGGCTTTCGCGCTCGATCTTCACTTCACGGTCGGCACCGATCGGGATCACCGCTTCGTAATCCGGGAAGCGGCCGTCGATCAGCTTCGAAGTGAAGGTGACATCGTCGCGCTTGACGCGGACGTGGCTACGTCCGACTTCCAGTTCGACTTCACGATCTCCGCCTTCCAGCAGACGCTGCAGCTCGGTCACGCCCTTGCGCGGCACGATGATCTGGCGCTTGCCGGTGCTGCTTTCCAGCTCGGTTTCGCACAGTGCCAGGCGATGGCCGTCGGTAGCCACGCAACGCAGGGTCTTGTCGCGCAGATCGAACAGCAGGCCGTTGAGGTAGTAACGCACGTCCTGCTGGGCCATTGCGAACGCCGTGCGCTCGATCAGTTCCTTCAGCGCCGCTTCCGGCACGGCAACGCGCTCGGTCGCTTCGACTTCGTCAACCGAAGGGAAGTCGTTGGCCGGCAGGGTCGCCAGGGTGAAGCGGCTGCGGCCGGCCTGCACCGTGATTTTTTCGCCGGTCTGCGAAACGGTGATGCGGCTGCCATCGGGCAGGGCGCGGATGATCTCGAACAGCTTGCGCGCCGGAATGGTGGTTTCACCATCCTGGGCGTCTTCGACCGCGATGCGGGAGACCATCTCCACTTCCAGGTCGGTACCGGTCAATGAAAGCTGACCACCCTGCACCTGGACCAGGAAATTGGCCAGAACCGGCAGAGTCTGGCGGCGTTCAACCACGTTGACGACCTGGGCCAACGGCTTGAGAAAGGCTTCGCGCTGCAGTGTGAAACGCATGTGGTTTCGTGCCCCTATGCTTTTAAAAGATGTGGGTTAAATCAAAAGCTTGGTGGTGCTGGTAGAGCCAGATTTGGTTTAAAACACACCCAAGTATTTGTTTTAAAAAGGTTTCTATGCACTGAAACCCTCTGTACTACTGGCCCGGAACGGGTGGGGAATGCTGTGGATAACTTTGCACGTTTTTGAAGACGCGTTTTTATCCACAACTTCCCCAACGTCTGCCCCCGAATCATGCACCGTTTTGTGCGATGACGCCTCTGCGGCGTCGGTGCATGATTCGTCCGGCTTCTTCCCTACGACCTATCCGGTGCCCCGAATGGCTTACTCACTCAACTTGCGGATGAGCTTGTCCCAGTCCTCGCGGAGCTTGCCGTCGGTTTCCATCAGCGTCTTGATCTGGCGGCAGGCGTGAAGCACGGTGGTGTGGTCACGGCCGGCGAAGGCATCGCCGATTTCCGGCAGGCTGTGCTCGGTCAGCTCCTTGGTCAGCGCCATGGCGACCTGGCGCGGACGGGCCAGCGAACGGGTGCGGCGCTTGGACAACAGGTCCTTGATCTGCAGGCCGTAGTAGTCAGCGACGGTCTTCTGGATGTTGGGAATGCTGATCGCCTGCTGCTGGGCACGCAGCAGGTCGCGCAGGGTTTCCTGGGCGAACTCGGTGGTGATCGCGCGGCCGGTGAAGTTGGCGCGGGCGGTCAGGGTGTTGAGTGCCCCTTCCAGGTCGCGCACGTTCGAGCGCATCTTCTTGGCGATCAGGAACGCCACGTCATCCGGGATCTCGGCACCGCGTTCGCGTGCCTTGGCCAGCACGATGGCCGCGCGGGTCTCGAAATCCGGCGGCTCGATCGCCACCGACAGGCCCCAGGCCAAGCGTGATTTCAGGCGCGCTTCCAGGCCTTCGACCTCGCGTGGGTAACGGTCGCAGGTCAGGATGATCTGTTGCTTGCCGTCGAACAGCGCGTTGAAGGTGTGGAAGAACTCTTCCTGGGTGCGGTCCTTGCCGGCGAAGAACTGGATGTCATCGATCAGCAGCGCGTCCACCTGCTGGAACTGGCGCTTGAACTGGTCCATGGTCTTTTCCTGCAGCGCCCGGATCATCGCGCTGAAGAACTGTTCCGAACGCAGGTACAACACCTTGGCACCCGGGTTGGCCTGGCGCATGGCATTGCCGGCGGCCAGCATCAGATGGGTCTTGCCCAGGCCGGTGCCACCGTACAGCAGCAGCGGGTTGTGGGCGCGGTCGCCGGGCTTCTGTGCCGCCTGGAACGCGGCGGCCAGGCCCAGCTGGTTGCTGCGGCCTTCGACGAAGTTGGTGAAGGTGTAGTGCGCATCTAGGTTGCCGTTGAACGGCACCACCGGTGCCGATGCCGGCGCCTGGACGCCGCTGCTCACCGGCAGCGGGGCCGGCTCGGCCACGCGGGGGCGCGAGCCGATCTCCAGGATGACCTCGGAAAAACCGGCGAAATGGGCGAGCAGCTCGGAGATGCGCGACAGGTACCGCTCGCGCACCTGCTCGACGATGAAGGCATTGGGCGCGTACAGCACCAGGCTGTCAGCGCGCTGGTCGGCCTGCAAGGGCTTCAACCAGGTGTGGACATCTTCCGGCGGGAATTCCGCTTCAAGACGTTCAAGACAAAGAGACCAGGCATCCATCAGCAATAATCATCAAAGGCCTTGTCGGCAAGGCGCAGGAAGCCGCCGGGCCACAGGCCGGAACAGGGAAAAGTGGATGGCCCAGACTACCACCGCAGACCGGATGCGGGAATGCTTGTCCCGGATTTATTCACAGGCTCATCCACAAGCTGTGCACCGGCCTGTGAATATCCGTCGTTTCGTAAGCTTGACGGGGTGGGGGGCGCTTCTATAGAATTTCCGGTTCTTTCCGTCCCATTCATACAGGTGCCCCCATGGCCACCAAGCGCACGTTCCAACCCAGCAACCTCAAGCGCAAGCGCGATCACGGCTTCCGTGCCCGCATGAAGACCGCTGACGGCCGCAAGGTCCTGTCGCGTCGCCGCGCCAAGGGCCGCAAAGTCCTCAGCGCTTGATTGCGTTGCCGCTCTCCGCGGCACATGCAACTTCAATCGTGAGCAGTGCCTTCCCGCGCAAGCGATTCCCTCGCTCTGCGCGGGTTCGTACGCGCGCTGAATACTCTACGGTCTTCAACGGCGCCCGCCGTGTGTCCGACCCGCTGATGACACTCCACTGGCTGAAAGGGGATGCCCCCGCTCGGTTGGGCATGGCCGTGTCACGGAAGGTGGATACGCGTGCGGTCGGCCGTAACCGTATCAAGCGTGTGTTGCGCGATGCAACACGCCATCTTTTGCCGTGCCTGGCCGATGGCGATTTCGTCGTCGTTGCCCGCTCGGCGGCCAAGACGGCCAGCAATCAACAGATCCGCGAGGCGTTCGAACGCCTGCTGCGCCGTGCCGGCGCATTGCCCGCTTCGGGCGCGGACGGCACAATGCCGCCGCGCAAGGGCGCTGAACCCACTCCTTTGAACGCGCCGGATGCTTCGTCCGGCCGAGCCGAGCCAGCCTGCTGATGAACCAGACCCGTGTATTCCTGATTTTCGCCTGGCTGATGGTGGCCGTGCTGCTGTGGATGGAATGGGGTCGCGAGAAGAACGCGCCGGATCCGGCCACCGTGGCCGCGACCCAGCCGGCCGTGCCGGTGTCCAACGATGCCGACCTCGCCGTGCCCGGCACCGGTACTGTGCCGCAGGCCACCGTCCCCGGCCATGAGGCTCCGGCCGCCCCGGCGGTTGCCGGCGTCGAAGCGGCCAGTGCCCCACCGCGCGTGACCGTCACCACCGACGTCCTCAAGCTGGTGCTTGATGGCCGCAGCGTGCTCGACGCCGACCTGCTGCAGTTCCCGCAGACCAAGGCCGCCGGCAGCCCGCCGGTGCAGTTGCTGACCGAGGACAAGGCGCACCCGTATACCGCCACCGCCGGTTGGGCCAGCCAGTCCGGTTCGCCGGTACCTGGCGCCGCCGGTTTCCAGCCGGCCGGCAACGCCACCGAGGTGGTGCTGGCCGACGGCCAGAACCAGGTGCAGGTGCCGTTCGTGTGGAATGGCCCCAACGGCGTGAGCATCCACCGCACCTATACCTTCACCCGCGGCGAGTACGCCGTTTCGGTGAAGGATGAAGTGAGCAACGCCGGCAGCGCGCCGTGGCAGGGCTACGTGTTCCGCAAGCTGGACCGTGTGCCGTCCATCGTCACCCGCGGCATGACCAACCCGGACTCCTTCAGCTTCAATGGCGCCACCTGGTTCAGCCCGGAAGATGGCTACCAGCGCCGTGCGTTCAAGGACTACATGGATGACGGCAACCTCAACCAGACCATCACCGGTGGCTGGGCGGCGATGCTGCAGCACCACTTCTTCACCGCGTGGATCCCGCAGGCCGACCAGGCCGCGCTGTACCGCCTGTCGCAGAACGGCCCGCGCAACGTGATCGAAGCCAGCGGTCCGGGCTTCACCGTGGCACCGGGGCAGAAGGTCAGCACCGAGGCGCGCCTGTGGGTGGGCCCGAAGCTGGTCAACCAGATCGCCAAGGAAGACGTGAAGGGCCTGGACCGCGTGGTCGACTACAGCCGCTTCTCGATCATGGCGATCATCGGCCAGGGCCTGTTCTGGGTGATGAACCAGGTGCACAAGCTGGTCGGCAACTGGGGCTGGTCGATCATCGGCCTGGTGATCCTGCTCAAGCTGGCGCTGTTCCCGTTGGCCAATGCGCAGTTCAAGTCGCAGGCCAAGATGCGCAAGTTCCAGCCGCGCATCGCGCAGTTGAAGGAACGCTATGGCGATGACCGCCAGAAGTTCCAGACCGCGATGATGGAGCTGTACAAGAAGGAAAAGATCAACCCGATGGGCGGCTGCCTGCCGCTGCTGATCCAGATGCCGATCTTCTTCGCCCTGTACTGGGTGCTGGTGGAGTCGGTGGAACTGCGCCAGGCCCCGTGGTTTGCCTGGATCCAGGACCTGACCGCGCGTGACCCGTACTTCATCCTGCCGGTCATCAACATGGCGGTGATGTGGTTCACCCAGAAGCTGACGCCGGCCGTGGGCATGGACCCGATGCAGCAGAAGATGATGCAGTTCATGCCGCTGGTGTTCGGCGTGATGATGGCCTTCATGCCGTCCGGCCTGGTGCTGTACTGGGTGGTCAACGGTGGCCTGAGCCTGCTGCAGCAGTGGTACATGATCAAGAAGCACGGCGAGGACACGCTGCCGGCCAAGGTCGAAGCCAAGTAAGTCGAGGAGCCCGCCGCAAGGCGGGCTTTTCGCATGTGGCGTTAGAATCGCCCCGCGTTCGCGCCCCTTCCACCGTTTTCCGTCGTCGAGCCCGCCATGCCCCGTTCGCTGCCTTCGTCCCGCGCGCTGTTGTCGCCCCTGTTGTTGGCCTGCGTGCTGGCCTCCGGTTGTGGCAGGCAGCAGGAACTGGCCGGCAAGGCGCCCGTCGCCCAACCCAGCGCCGCCGCGGCAGCAGCGACGGACCCGGCGGCGGCACCGCTGCTGGGCGCGTTGCAGAAGCAGTTGGATGGCCATCGCCGCATCGTCGTGCTGCTGGCCGATGAGGCACAGCAGACGCCGGCCGACCGCACCACCTCCAGCCGCATTGGCCAACAGTTGTTCCATGACGGGCTGGAGCAGCGCGAGGCCATCGCCGCGCAGTTCGATGCGTTGCTGCGCGAGAGCAGCCCACAACGCTTCGCCACGCTGGGCACGGTGCTGGACTACATCGAATCGGCACCGGAGCTGTACGACGCCGACCGCCTAGCGTTCCGCGAAGTGCTGCGTGACCTGCACGAGCGGGTCGGCAAGGACTCCTCGTTGCCGGCGGTGAAGCTGCACCAGCGCATCGGCGAGGACCTGGAGGCGCTGGACGAGATCGAGCGCAACTACAACCAGGAAATCACCCGGATTTTCAGCCGTTTCGATCGCACCCGTGCCATCACGCTCAAGCGCGAGAAGTGGGACGACTACATCGCCCACCTGCATACCCAATACAGCCGCGAGGCGATCCTGCGCGACTACGGGGTGATCGAGCCCTACCCGATGTCGATGAAGGACAGCGAGCGCGAGATCTTCGGCCGCGACCTGCCGGCCAAGACCGTGGTGCTGACCTTCGATGACGGCCCGCACAAGGCCTATACCGATGAAGTGGTGGCCATTCTCAAGCGCTACGACGTGCCGGGCGTGTTCTTCGAGGTGGGCCGCAACCTGGGCGCGATCCAGCCCGATGGCAAGGTCAAGCTCGGGCCGATGGCCGGCATCAGCCGCAACCTGATGGAGCAGGGCTACGCGGTGGGCAACCACAGCCTGACCCATGCACAGCTCTCGCGGACCAGCGGCGACGCGCTGCGCGAGCAGGTGCTGGGCACCGACATCCTGCTCAAGGACGTGGACAGCCGCCGCGCGCCGTTGTTCCGCTTCCCGTATGGCGCGCGCAACGCCGAAGGCCTGCAGCTGCTCGGAGAGGCCGGCCTGAAGTCGATCATGTGGAACATCGATTCGATGGACTGGGCCGACCCGGTGCCCGAGTCGATCGTGCAGCGCGTGGTCGAGCAGGTGCAGAAGGAACAGAAGGGCATCATCCTGTTCCATGACATCCACGACCGCGCGGTGAAGGCGTTGCCGCAGATCCTGGACCGGCTGATCGCCGACGGCTACCAGTTCGCCGGCTGGAACGGCCGTGACTTCAGCGTCAGCCGCCCGCGCAAGGGCGCGGCCAGCGACGCCACAGTGACCACCGGCTACGAGAAGTCGTGGGCCATCGTGATCGGCATCGACGACTACGCCAGGTGGCCCAAGCTCGAGTACGCCAGCTATGACGCGCAGGCCATCGCCGATACCCTGACCGGGCAGTTCGGCTTCCCGTCCTCGCAGGTGATCGTGCTGAAGAACGAACAGGCCACGCGCAACAACATCCTGGCCGCCTTCCACGACCGCCTGGCCGATGACCGCACCGGCCGGAACGATCGCGTGTTCGTGTTCTTCGCCGGCCATGGTGCCACCCGCCAGCTCGCCTCCGGGCGCGACCTAGGCTACATCATCCCGGTGGATTCGGACCCCAACGAGTTCGCCACCGACGCGATCGCGATGACCGACATCCAGAACATCGCCGAGAGCATGCGCGCCAAGCACGTCATGTTCGTCATGGATGCCTGCTACAGCGGCCTGGGCCTGACCCGCGGCGGGCCGTCCTCGTCGGCGTTCCTGCGCGAGAACGCGCGCCGCAGCGCCCGCCAGATGCTGACCGCCGGTGGCGCCGACCAGCAGGTGGCCGACAGCGGCCCGAACGGGCATTCGGTGTTCACCTGGGTGCTGCTGCAGGCGCTGGCCGGCAAGGGCGACCTCAATGGCGATGGCCTGATCACCGGCACCGAGCTGGCCGCGTACGTGGCACCGGCGGTGTCGGCGGTGTCGCGGCAGACCCCGGCATTCGGCAGCCTGCCCGGATCGCAGGGCGGCGAGTTCGTGTTCCAGGTGCCGGACAGCCAGGAATACCTGACCGCCGATACCCGCCAGCTCTCGGCCGATGCCATCGCGCTCAACAACCGCGTCGACGCCGCCCAGGATGCCAAGGGCGAGGCCGAGGCACCGGTGACCGTGACCGACCTGCAGGGCGGTAGGAGCACGCTGGTGGTGCCGGCGGCCGGGGCGGTGTCCGACCGCCAGCGTGCCCAGCAGGCCAATGACCGCGGCCTCCAGCTGTACCGCGAGAAGCGCTATGACGAGGCCGTGGCGCAGTTCACCGAAGCGCTGAAACTGCGTCCGGACTTCGCCCTGGCGGCCAACAACCTGGGCTTCGTCTACTACCGCCAGCAGCGCTATGCCGAGGCTGCGCGCTGGCTGGAGAACACCGTGAAGATCGATCCCTCGCGTGCGGTGGCCTACCTCAACCTGGGCGATGCGTACTTCAATGCCGGCGACAAGGCCAAGGCCAGGCAGGCCTACAGCACCTACCTGGAGCTGCAGCCGCAAGGCAGCGGCGCGGCCCAGGCGCGCGCGCAACTGCAGAAGCTGTAGCGGATGAGCGCGTTGTCCACCGGCCAGACCATCGTTGCCATTGCCAGCGGCGCCGCTGCCGGCGGCGTCGGCATGCTGCGCGTCTCCGGGCCGCGGTCATTGCAGATCGCCGTGGACCTGGGTTGCCCGATGCTGCAGCCGCGGCACGCGCACTACGCCAGGTTCCGCGATGCTGGCGGCGAGGTGATCGATGACGGCATCGCGTTGTACTTTCCCGGCCCGCGCAGCTTCACCGGCGAGGACGTGGTGGAACTGCAGGGCCACGGCAGTCCGGTCGTATTGCGACAACTGCTCGCGCGCTGCATCGAACTGGGCGCGCGCCAGGCGCGTGCCGGTGAGTTCAGCGAGCGGGCCTTCCTCAACGGCAAGCTCGACCTGGCCCAGGCTGAGGCCATCGCCGACCTGATCGCCGCCGGTGACGTACGCGCCGCACGCGCGGCGCGGCGTTCGCTCGATGGCGTGTTCTCGCGGCGCGTGGAAGAGGTGGGGGAACAGCTGGTGCGTCTGCGCATCCATGTCGAAGCGGCCATCGACTTTGCCGATGAGCCACTGGATACGCTGGGCGGCGCGCAGGTACGCGCCGGCATCGAACAGGCGCGTGCGCTGCTGGAGCAACTGCGCATCGACGCCGAGCGTGGCCGCAAGCTGCGTGATGGCCTGCACGCGGTGCTGATCGGCCCGCCCAATGCAGGCAAGAGTTCGCTGCTCAATGCCCTGGCCGGCAGCGAGCGCGCCATCGTCACCGACATCGCCGGCACCACCCGCGACACCTTGCGCGAGACCATCCGCATCGACGGCCTGGAACTGGAACTGGTCGATACCGCCGGCCTGCGCGAAGGTGGCGATGCCATCGAACGCGAAGGCATGCGCCGCGCCCGTGCCGAAATGCAGCGCGCCGACCTGGCCATCGTGGTGCTGGATGCGCGTGATCCGGACGCGGGCAAGCAGGCCATTGGCGATGCCGCCGCCCAGGCCGCGCGGCAGCTGTGGGTATTCAACAAATGCGACCTGCTGCCACAGTGGCCGCAGGACCTGGGGGCCGACAGCATCGCGTTGTCGGCGGCCAGCGGGGCAGGGCTGGAGCAGCTGCACGCGCGCCTGCGCGCCATCGCCAGCGACGGTGCCGGAGAAGGCATGCAGGGGGAGTTCTCCGCGCGCCTGCGCCATGTCGAGGCCATCGCCAGTGCCGCCGGGCACCTGGAAATCGCCGACGCGCAGCTGCACCACGACCAGCTCGAACTGGCTGCCGAGGAGCTGCGGCTGGCCCACGATGCACTGGGCGAGATCACCGGCCGGATGACGGCCGACGACCTGCTGGGGCGTATCTTTTCGAGTTTCTGCATCGGCAAGTAGTATCGACCCCAGATTTTGCGTCACGTGGAAGGGCAGGCATGAGCGACGGAAAACGTACCCTGATCCGCAATAGCACCGTCGAGTTCCTGATCTTTACCGGTCAGGCCGGCGAACAGAGCATCGAAGCGCGCTACGACGATGAAACGTTGTGGTTGTCGCAGAAGTTGATGGCTGAGCTGTTTGACGTGGATGTACGCACGGTCAGTGAGCACCTGAAGAACATCTTCAGCAGCGGGGAATTGGCGCCTGAACCAACCATCCGGAAATTCCGGATAGTTCAGCAGGAAGGTCTTCGCAATGTGGCGCGGGCGGTGGACTTCTACAATCTCGACGCCATCATCTCGGTCGGCTACCGGGTCAACTCCCTCCGTGCGACCCAGTTCCGCCAATGGGCGACAGCGGTCCTTCGGGAGTTCGCCATCAAGGGCTACGTCCTCGATCGCCAACGCATGGAAAACGGCAGCTTCCTGGGCGAGGACTACTTTGAGCGGCTTCTGGCCGAAATCCGCGAGATTCGTCTCAGCGAGCGTCGTTTCTACCAGAAGATCACCGATATCTACGCCACCAGCGTCGATTACAACAAGGATGCGCCGACCACCCAGTCGTTCTTCGCAAAGGTGCAGAACAAGCTGCACTACGCAATCCACGGGCACACTGCCGCCGAACTCATCCATCGCCGTGCGGATGGCAACAAACCCAACATGGGGCTGCAGACCTGGGCGACCGCGCCGGCGGGCAAGATCCTGCGGACCGACGTGACGGTGGCAAAGAACTACCTTGACAGGGAAGAACTTGCTTCGTTGGGCCGCATCGTCAACGCCTATCTGGAGCTGGCCGAAGATCGCGCGCGGCGCAGGATCCCGATGACGATGGAAGATTGGTCCAAGCGGCTCGATGCGTTCCTGGTGTTTGACGACAGGGATGTGCTGCAGGACAGCGGCCGCGTCTCGGCAAAGCTGGCCCAGAGCCATGCATTGAGCGAGTTCGAGAAGTATCGGGTCACGCAGGACAGGGTATTCGAGAGTGACTTTGACCGGGCCATCGAAGCATTGAGTGGGAAGAGCCCGGGCAGCGACGGGGCGACGTGACACATTCAGCCTGCGCGCAGTAGGCTATGCGCCGTTACGGGATCCCCCCGCCTGCGGAGCCAGTCCAATGCGCCATTGATGCCACCGTCGCAATGACGGTCCCTTCCAGTCCCTGCTGCCGTTGGCGGCCGGGTGCTTCGGGCATCGATGGAACCACGCATGACAACTTCCGTATCCGTGACGCTGGATGGCGTCGCTTGGCACACGCCCGATGGGCGCTGCCTTTTTTCTGATCTCACCGCACGCTTCGATGGCCGGTTGACTGGCCTGGTCGGCCGCAATGGCGTGGGCAAGTCCGTGCTGGCGCAGATGATGGCCGGGCTGCGCGTACCCAGCGCCGGACACTGCCGGCGCATGGGCCGCGTCCACTACCTGCCGCAGCAGGTGGCGGTGATTCCAGGGCAGCGGGTAGCCGAGCTTGCCGCTGTGGATAACGTGTTGGCGGCGCTGCTGCGGATCGAGGCGGGCAGCACCGACCCGGCCGACTTCGACGCGGTGGGCGAACAGTGGATGCTGCGCGAAACGCTGCAGCAGGCGTTGCTCGACGCGGGACTGGAGGGTATCTCTGCGGACATGCCTGTGGATAAGCTCAGCGGCGGGCAACGGATGCGGGTGGCATTGGTGGGCGCGCTGCTGCAACCGGTGGAGCTGCTGATCCTGGACGAGCCCAGCAATCACCTGGACCTGGCTGGCCGGCAGTGGCTGGCCGCGCAACTGCGGGCACGGGGGCAGGGCGTGCTGCTGGTCAGCCACGACCGCCTGTTGCTGGCCGAGGTGGAGCGCATCGTCGAATTGTCGCCGCAGGGCCTGCGCAGCCATGGTGGCGACTACGCCAGTTATGCACAGGCGCGCGCTGCCACAAGGGCGGCGGCCGAAACCCTGTTGCAGCAGCGTCGCCATGAACGTCGCAAGGGCGAGCAGGAGTTGCGCGTCCAACGCGAACGGCTGGAGCAGCGCAGCGCGCGTGGCAGCCGCGATGCGGCCAGGGCCAACCAGGCGCCGATCCTGCTGGGCCTGCAGCGCCAGCGTGCCGAAGCCAACGCTGGCAAGGCACGACAGCAGCTCCAGCAACGGCATGCGGGGCTGGACGACGCGGTGCGGCAAGCGCATGCGCAGCTGGATGCGCCGCCACCGGTGTTGCTGATGCCGGCGCTGCTCTCCGGTGGCCCGGAATGGGTGGTGCGGTTGGAAGGCGTGCGTCTGCCGTGGAGCGACCCGGCGCAGCCCGCGCTGGACCTGTCGCTGCGCCGGGGCCAGCGCCTGGCCGTGAGTGGAGCCAACGGCACCGGCAAATCCACCTTGCTCAAGCTGCTGACCGGTCAGTGCGAAGCGGTGGCGGGGAACGTACAGGTTGCGGTGCCCGCAGCGCTGCTGGACCAGCAACTGGCGGTCCTGCCGTCGCAATGCAGTGCGCTGCAGGGGCTGCGCGAAAGCAACCCGCTGCAGGAGGAAGCCGTCTCTCGCAGCCGTCTCTCGCTGCTGGGCCTGGACGCCGCGCAGGCGGTGCTGCCCTCGGCCCGGCTCAGTGGCGGGCAGCGGCTCAAGGCGGCGCTGGCCTGCGTGCTCTACGCGGACCCGCCGGCGCAGCTGCTGTTGCTGGACGAGCCGGGCAACCACCTGGACCTGGAATCACTGGAAGCCCTGGAAGGCCTGCTGCGGCAGTACCGCGGCACGCTGGTCGTGGTCTCCCACGATCCGGCCTTCCTGCAGGCCATTGGCATCGATGCCACGTTGCAGCTGGACAGGGATGGCTGGCGATTGCAGCCGGCCTGAGGCTGTTCTTTCTTTCGCCGGTCACATCGCAGCGGCATCATTGCGCCTTCGTTTTTTTATGAAGGTGCGGTGCGATGTCCAGGTGGGGATGGTTGATGATGGCAGGCATGGCATGCTGCCCGGTAATGCACGCCAACGCCGCCCAGAGTTATCCACACGTTTCGGTCTACGCGCACCGTGGTGCCAGCGCATTGCTGCCCGAACACACCCTGGCCGCGTACGCCCAGGCCATCTCCGACGGCGCCGACTACATCGAGCCGGACCTGGTGATGACCAAGGACGGCGTGCTGGTGGCACGCCATGAGAACGAGATCGGCTCGACCACCGATGTCGCCGCGCATCCGGAATTCGCCGAGCGCCGTACCACCAAGGTGATCGACGGGAAGAAGATCGACGGTTGGTTCACCGAAGACTTCACCCTGGCCGAGCTGAAGACCCTGTACGCCCGCGAGCGCCTGCCACAGGTGCGCGGTACTGCGTTCGACGGGCAGTTCCGCATTGCCTCGCTGGACGAGATCATCAGCTTCCTGGTGCAGCAGGCCGGCCGCGCCAACCGCGGCATCGGGCTGGTGCCGGAGATCAAGCACGGCAGCTACTTCCGCGGCATTGGCCTGCCGATGGAAGACAAGCTGCTGGCCGCGCTGCAGGGCAATGCCTATACCAAGGTGGCGCCGGTGATGGTGCAGTCCTTCGAGACCGCCAACCTGCGCGCGCTGCGCGCCAAGCTGGGCCGCGATTCCAACATCCGCCTGCTGCAGCTGCTGGATGCTGCCGGCGACATGCCGGCCGACGTGGCGCTGGCCGGCGGCACGCTGACCTATGCGCAGATGGCGACGCCGGCCGGGCTGAAGGAGATCGCCGGCTACGCCGACGCCATCGGCCCGGAACGGCGCATGGTGATCCCGTGGAACGCGCAGGGGGGCCTGGCTGCGCCCACCGCACTGGTCGGGGATGCGCATGCCGCCGGTCTGCAGGTGGTGGTCTACACCTTCCGCCCGGAGAACCCGTTCCTGCCGCCGGCAATGCGCCAGGGTGTGGAGAACGCGCGCAACCCGGAGGCATCGGTGGCCGAGATGCGCGAGTACCTCAAGGCCGGCATCGATGCCTTGTTCACCGACGATCCCGCACTGGGCCGCCGCGCGGTGGACGGCACTCCGTAAGGAGCGGCCTGCACCGCGACGCCGCAGCTGCTTCGGCCCGGGCCGCCGCGGGTTGGCGGCACCGGATCGATCACTTGACGCCCTGTCATCGCTTGCCAGTCACGGCGGTGCCCAAAGGGGGGGGCGGTTGTCCTGTGTGAAAATGCCGGCAGTGGGCATTGGCAGGATCATGGAGGGACGCTTTGCTGATCGGTTACCGGTTCGAGGAAGGCGCCGTGCTGCGCATCCATTCGCGCAACGCGGTGGCGACGGTACTGCTGGTCGCTTTCAGCCTGGTCTTCACCGTCGGCCCCGTGCTGCTGCTCTTTTCGCGCGACCTCCATGGCACCGGGATGGACCCGGTGCTGGCAGGGCTGGCATCGGCTTTGATGATCGCCATGGCGCTGGCTTCGCTCTGGTGTTTCCGTCTGCGCGAGACGCTGGTGTTGGATAGGCCCGGCAACCAGGGCATCCGCATCTCCCACAACCTGTTTGGAAGGGCGCGGCGCGTCGATGCGGCGTTCGTGCTGGCGGGTCAGCCTCGCCTGCAGCTCCGGCGCCATGGCGATAGCGCCCGTGCCCCCGTGCGGCTATGGCTGATGCACGCCGATGGAAGCGAGCACCAGCTCAGTTTCGAAACGATCGCCGTGCGGCCGGGCAGCGGCGTCACCGGCGAATGGCTGCAACGGATCGCCACGCATCTGCAGGTGGAGGCTCCGGCCGGGATCGTGGTCGTGCCGCTGAACTCGCCGGCAGCCGCGCCCCGGCACCGGCCCCCACGGCAGGCCAGCGTCGTGGAGGGCGCCCCTGGAACGCGACCGCGCGCCCCTCGACAGGACGATGCCCTGCCGGCAGGCGTCCGCGTCGTCATGGCGCTGATCGGGGCATTCCTCGCCGTTCTGGCGCTCAGCCAGGCCTGGGTGCTGTTGCACGCACTGGGCAGTGGAACGCTCCGCGTGAGCCACTGGCGGGGCAGTGGTTCGGTGGTTTATCACTGGGGAGCCGAACCCTACGGCTTCCTGCTGCAGCTCTTCATCGCGGTGCTGGAAGTACTCGTGCCTGCCGCCTTGGCATGGGGCGGGTTGCGCCTGGCCATCGCGGGGCGCTACTCGCGGCAGGGGTAGGCCTGACGGCCCGGGCCGCGCTTACGCGGGGTCGTTCGGGTCGCGCCGGCGCAGCGGCACCACCACTTCGTAGTCGCGGCCCTCGCGAGGCTGCCACAACACCGGTACCTGCCGCGGGGACGGTGGCTCGAGCTCATCGGCGTCGGCCAGCACCTCGTCTTCCTCCTCGTCTTCCCAGCTGTAGCGCTTGCGGGGGGCCATCGGGTCGGCGTGGCGGAACATCAGCGCGGCGATGACGCCGGCGGCGGCACCGCCCATGTGCGATTGCCAGGACACGCCCGGCTCATGCGGCAGGATGGTGATCAGCATGCTGCCGTAGAACAGGAAGGCGATCATGCCGGCGGCGATGGCCGGCCGGTCGCGGCGCAGCAGGCCCAGCACGAACACCAGGAACATCAGGCCGTGGGTCACGCCGCTGGCACCGAGGTGATGGCTGCCGGGCTCGCCCAGCAACCAGGCACCCAACCCGGAACCCGCCCACAGCAGCGGCAGCGCGCGCACGGTGGCCTTGGGGTAGACGCTGCCGGCCAGCGTGCCGAGGATCAGCAGGGCCACCGCATTGGCACCGAGGTGCTCGATCGAGCCATGCAGTAGCGGGGCGCCCAGCAGGCCCCACAGGCCCTTGGCTTCCAGGGGCGCCACCGACCAGGCGCGCCAGTCCCAGCCGCTGCTCTGCACGGCGAACACGGCCACCAGCAGCAGCACGAAGCCCAGGCTCAGGTTGAAGGCGCGCAGCACCCGGTTGCGGTCGCTGCGGTCATTGGCCGGCGAGGCGCCGGTGGCGGGGACGTTTGGCGTATCCATGTCATTGGGATTGCGGCGGGTCCCCGGTTTGCAAGGGGGACGGGCATGGGAACCGCTGTGCCGCCAACGGGACAATCCCGCTGGCGGCGGTGGATCAGCCGTGCTTCTGCTTCGGCGGGATCTTCAGGCTCAGGACCATGGTGGTGACCAGGATCGCGGCGACCACGCCCAGCGACACCGGCACCGGGATCTTGTACAGGTCGATCAGCAGCATCTTGGCGCCGATGAACGCCAGGATCACGGCCAGGCCGTACGGCAGCAGGTGGAAGCGGTCGGCCATGCCGGCCAGCAGGAAGAACATCGCGCGCAGGCCCAGCACCGCGAACACGTTCGAGGTCAGCACGATGAACGGGTCGGTGGTGATGGCGAAGATGGCCGGGATCGAGTCCACCGCGAAGATCACGTCGGTGACCGCGATCAGGATCAGCACCACGAACATCGGGGTGAACCAGCGCACGCCGTCCTTCTCGGCGACCAGCCGGTTGCCGTTGTACTCGTGGCTGATGCGCAGGTGCTTGCGCATGAACTTCAGCGCCGGGTTGTCATCCAGGCTGGGCTCCTGGCCGGCGGCGAACCACATCTTCCAGCCAGTGAACAGCAGGAACGCACCGAACACGTAGAGCAGCCAGTGGAACTGGTTCACCAGCACGGTGCCGGCGAAGATCATCACCGTGCGCAGCGCGATGGCGCCGAGGATGCCGATGATCAGCACGCGCTGGCGCTGGGTCTCGGGCACCGCGAAGTAGCCCATGATCAGCAGGAACACGAAGATGTTGTCGACCGCCAGCGCCTTCTCGATCAGGTAGCCGGTCAGGAACTGCAGGCCGATCTCGTTGGCCACCGCGGTACCGGCGGTCTCGTTCAGGTAGTACCAGAGGCCGGCATTGAAGGCCAGGGCCAACGCCACCCAGCCGATGGACCACAGCAGGGCCTCCTTGAAGGTGACCTTGTGCGGGCCGCCGTGGCGCATCAGCACCAGGTCGATCAACAGGGCGGCGATGACGACGGCGATGAAGCCGCCCCAAAGCCAGGGATTACCGATTGTCTGGATCATGGGAAATTCCGGTCGTTAAAAGGGTTCTCGGAACCACACAGGCCAAGAGCTGGACACGGAATCGGGGAGACCGGGGACAGAGCTTCGCCAATGCGGCGAAGGTCTTGCTCACAGTACCGGAGGCCGGAACTGCCGTTGCACCGGAGCCTTGCGGCTCGAACTGACGGCGACAACGTCTGGGAGCTACTCCCCTTCTGGGGCTGAATACTGCCGGCTGCGCCCCGCACAGTCAATGAGAGCACCGCGGGAGCGGCCCCGGCGCGGCTACAATAGCGGCATGAATACCCCACTCCCCGTCGTACGCCTGAAGAACGCGTGGCGCTCCAGCCACCCGTGGATTTTCCAGAAACTGGTCGAGAAGCCGACCGTCAAGCCGAAGTCCGGCACCATCGTCGACGTGGTCGGCGTGGACGGTGAGTGGATTGGCCGGGGCTTCTACAACGGTCATTCGCGGATTGCCGTGCGCATTCTGGAAACCCATCCGGAGGTGGCGGTGGACCAGGCCTGGTTCAGCCGCAAGATCGCCGAGGCGGTGTCGCTGCGCCGTGACGTGCTCAAGCTGGACCAGGTCTCCAACGCCTGGCGCGTGGTGCACAGCGAGGGTGACGGCCTGTCCGGGCTGGTGGTGGACCGCTACGACGACCTGATTGTGGTCGAGTTCTTCGCCGCCGGCATGTTCCGCCACCGCGAGTGGATCTACGAGGCCCTGCGCGAACAGTTCCCGGGTTGCCGTTTCCACAGCTTCGCCGACGAGCACGTGCAGAAGCAGGAAAGCTTCGACTTCCACGGCAACACCACCACCGAACCAGCGGTCATCACCGAGTACGGCATCAAGTTCCGTGCCGACCCGGCCGGCGCGCACAAGACCGGTTTCTTCGCCGACCAGCGCGAGAACCGCGAGTGGCTGAGCCAGCAGGTGGAAGGCAAGAGCGTGCTGGACCTGTGCTGCAACACCGGTGGCTTCGCCGTGTACGCTGCCGCGCGCGGCGCCAGCGACGTGCTGGGCGTGGACATCGACCAGGACGTGATCCAGATCGCCAAGGGCAATGCACGCCTGAACAACGCCAAGCCGCGGTTCGTGCAGGCCGACATCTTCCCGTGGCTGCGTGATGCGGCCAACCGCGGCGAGCAGTACGACGTGGTGATCCTGGACCCGGCCAAGATGACCCGCGACCGCGACCAGGTCATCAATGCGCTGAAGAAGTACCTGGACATGAACAAGCTGGCGCTGGGCGTGGTCAAGCCCGGTGGCCTGTTCGCCACGTTCTCCTGCACCGGCCTGGTGGCCGAGGACCAGTTCCTGGACATGCTGCGCCGCGCCGCGTTCTATTCCGGCCGCACCATCCAGATCCTGAAGGTGGCCGGTGCCGGCCCGGACCATCCGTTCATGGCGCACGTGCAGGAATCGCGCTACCTCAAGGCGGTGTTCTGCCGCGTGGTGGATTAACCCACGCTCGGCGGGAGGGCCTTACCCCTCCCCAGCCCTCCCCTTGGCTGCGCCAAAGGGAGGGGGCGGATCGCGCGCGGCGGGTGTCCGGCGCGCCCATGCCGTCCGTCACTGGCCGTGACCGGTAGGCGGGGCTAAGGTCGGGCCTTTCCACCCCTGGTGAGGCCTCATGACGCTGCGTCCCCTGTCCCTGTTGGTATCCCTGTCGCTGTGCTTCCCGCTGGCGGCCTCGGCCGTGGAGTTCAGCCAGGCCGAACTGGCCAAGGCCAGTGAACTGCAGCGCCGCCTGCTGACCCTGGACTCGCACCTGGATACCCCGGCCAACTTCGCCCGGGCGGACTTCAACATCATGCAGCGCCACGACCACAACGCGCTGTCGCAGGTGGACTACCCGCGCATGGTCGAAGGCGCGCTCGATGGCGGCTTCTTCGCCATCTACACCGACCAGGGCGACCGCACCCCGGCCGCGCACACCGCCGAACGCGACCATGGCCTGCAGCGCATGCTGCAGATCCACGAGATGCTGGCCGCCAACCCGGACAAGTTCCAGCTGGCGCTGAGCGCCGATGACGCGGCGCGGATCAAGGCCGCCGGCAAGCGCGTGGTCTACATCAGCATGGAGAACGGCAGCCCGCTGGTGGCCGACCCCTCGCTGCTCAGCTTCTACTACAAGGCCGGCCTGCGGTTGATGTCGACCGTGCATTTCGCCAACAACGAGTTCGCCGATTCGGCCACCGACCCCAAGGGCGCGGAGTGGAAGGGGCTGAGCCCGGCCGGCGAGGCGCTGGTCAACGAGGCGGTGAAGCTGGGCATCGTGATCGACCAGTCGCACGCGTCCGATGCGGTGTTCGACAACCTCATCGAGATGATGCCGGTGCCGTTCATCCTGTCGCACAGCTCGGCCAAGGCGGTGTTTGACCACCCGCGCAACCTCGACGACGCGCGCCTGCGCCAGCTCGCCGCAAAGGGGGGCGTGATCCAGGCCAATGCCTATGGCGGCTACCTGATCGACGAGACCAAGACCGCCGAGCGCAAGCAGGCCGAGGAAGAACTCGGCAAGCGCCTGGGGGGCTGGGACGACATGAGCATGGCCAAGGGCGTGGAACTGGCCCGGGCGATGGCCGAGCTGGACCAGAAGTACCCACGCCGCAAGGCGACGCTGGATGACTTCTTCCAGCACCTGGGCCACATGCTGGACGTGGTCGGGCCGGACCACGTGGGCATCGGCATGGACTGGGATGGCGGTGGTGGCGTGATCGGCATGGAAGACGCCGCCGACCTGCCCAAGATCACCGCATGGTTGCAGCGCCGTGGCCTGAGCGAGGCGCAGATCGCCAACATCTGGAGCGGCAACGTGCTGCGGGTGATGCGCCAGGCGCAGGACTACGCGGCCAGGCAGGCTCGGTAACGCAGGTAGGCTGGGATGTAATCCCACAAACACAAGGCGGGCCGAAGCCCGCCTTGTGTCATCCACATGGAACGGTGGATTACCGCTTGCCCAGCACCGCATTGCGGCGGCTGTACACCGCGTAGACCACCAGGCCCAGTGCGTTCCACGCCAGGAACCACAGCTGGGTGCGGGTGGGCAGGCTGAAGAACAGGTAGATGCAGCCCAGGATGGCGACCGGGCCGACGATCCACGCCAGCGGTGCGCGGAACTTGCGCTCGCGGCCGGCCTCGCGCTTGCGCAGCACCAGCAGGCACAGGCCCACTGCGGTGAACGCGGCCAGGGTGCCGGCGTTGGCCAGGGCGGCGATCTCGTCCAGGCGCGCCACGCCGGCCAGGGCGGCGACCAGCACGGCGGTGAACAGGGTGATGACCACCGGCGTGCCGGTGCGCTGGTTGACCTTGGACAGGCCGCGCGGCAGCAGGCCATCGCGCGACATCACGAAGAAGATGCGGCTCTGCCCGTAGAAGAAGGCCAGCAGCACGGTCGGCAGGGCGATGATGGCGACGATGCCGATCACCAGCGCGGCGGTGCCGTGGCCCAGTTCGCGCATGATCAATGCCAGCGGCTCGGCGCTCTTGCCGAACACCGTGTAGCTCATCGCGCCGACCGCGGCGGCGGCCACCAGCAGGTAGATGATGGTGCAGCCGACCATCGAGCCGATGATGCCGATGGACAGGTCGCGCTTGGGGTTCTTGGTTTCCTCGGCGGCGGTGGAGATCGCGTCGAAGCCGTAGAAGGCGAAGAAGATGATCGCCGCGGCCGCCATCACGCCGCGCTCCACGCCGTCGGCGCTGACCGACTTGGGGAAACCGTAAGGCATGAACGGCTGCAGGTTCTCGGCGTTGAAGGCCGGCAGCGCGACGGCCACGAACACCGCCAGCGCGATCAGCTTGAGCACCACCAGCACCGCGTTGACCGTGGCGCTCTCGCGCGTGCCCAGCATCAGCATGCCGGCCACCAGGAAGGTGATGACGATGGCCGGCAGGTTGATCACGCCACCGGCGTGCGGGCCGGCGGCCAGCGCCTGCGGCAGCATCACGTTCCAGCCGAAGGAGGTGTGCAGCCACTCCAGGAAGCCGACGAAGTAGCCCGACCAGCCCACCGCCACGGTGCTGACCACCAGCGAGTACTCCAGGATCAGGCTCCAGCCCACCACCCAGGCGATGGTCTCGCCCAGCGCGCTGTAGCTGTAGGTATAGGCACTGCCGGCGGCCGGCATCATCGTCGACAGCTCGGCATAGGCCAGCGCCGCGCAGGCGCAGATCACGCCGGCGATGATGAAGGACAGCAGCACCGCGGGGCCGGCCTTGTCCGCGCCCACGCCGATCAGCGTGTAGATGCCGGTACCGACGATGGCGCCAATGCCCAGTGCGACCAGGTGGGGCCAGCTCAGCGAGGGGATCAGGCGGCGGCCTTCTTCGTGTTCGGTGAGCTGGTCGATGGGCTTGCGCCGGAGCCAGGACTGCATGCGGACCTCACGGTTCGTGGTGATTCAGGAAGTCGGCGAGTGTCGCCGAATGCAGTGCAGCAAAGCCAGAAAGATGCGCGGTTTCAGCGAGCTTTGGCGATTGCCATTGGCATCGCTGCCGGAACCGGCACAAAACCGGGGCCGCGCGCTGATCATGAATGGCGAGGGTGGGCGAGCAGGTAATCCCGCAGCGCCACGGCCTGGTTGTACCGGGTGTCGCGCGCGCCGTAGACCAGCGTGACCGGGCCGGCGTCGAGGGCGTCGCGCAGCGGTTTCAGGTGTTGCGGGGAACCGGCCAGTTCCGCGGCATAACGGTGCTCGAACGCCTCCCAGCGCTCGGGCTGGTGGTCGAACCACTGGCGCAATGCGGTGCTCGGGGCCACGTCCTTCAGCCAGATGGCCTGCAGCTTCTCGCGGCTGACGCCGCGCGGCCACAGGCGGTCGACCAGGAAGCGCTGGCCGTCGTCGGCGCTGGCGGCCTCATAGGCCCGTTTGCAGGAGATCTTCATTGCCCGCCTCGCACAGCCAGGGTTGTCGGCCGATCGTACCGCTCTGGCGCAGCGGCTCCTATTCCAGGCCCAGCCGCACGCCGAACACCATCAGGCACACGCCGACCGCGCGGCGCAGCCAGACCCCGACCCGTGGATACCCGGCCAGGCGCCGGGCGATGAACTGCCCGCCGAAGATCAGCACCGAGCACCAGCCGATGCTCAGCACGGCGATCAGCACCGCCATGGTCGCCAGGGTCAGCGCGCCACGTTGCCGCGCCGGGTCGATGAACAGCGGGAAGAAGGCCATGTAGAACAGGATGGCCTTGGGGTTGAGCACGCCGACCAGCAAGGCCTGCCGGAACCAGCGCCGGCCGTGCTGGACCGCGTCGCTGCCGTTGCTGCCGGCGGCCGGTTCACGCAGCAGCTGCACGCCTACCCAGATCAGGTAACCCGCACCGAGGTAGCGCAGGCCGGCGAACAGCGCCGGGTGTGCCTGCAACAACGCGGCCACGCCGGTGGCGGCGATGGCGATCAGGATCTGGTCGCCCAGCATCCACCCGCCCAGCGTCGCGTAGCCGGCGCGCACGCCGCCGCGCGCGGTGGCGGTGAGCAGGGTGAAGGTGCCCGGGCCGGGCAGCATCAGGAACAGGATCACCGCCACCACGAAGGTGCCGACGTCGTTGATGCCCATCCACGGCATGGCTCAGGTCCCGGGCTGGGCCGCGCGCTGTGCGGCCAGGCGCTGCTTCACCGCGGTGATCAGCGCCGGCAGGTCGTCATGGCGCGGCACGCCGTAGCGGTCACCGGTGATGTCCAGATTGCCCTTGCGCCAGAAGCCGGCCGGTGCGGCGACCAGCAGCTTGCCCGAGCGCGCGTACAGCCCGAACTCCAGCAGCGTGATCGGGCTCTGCGTGCCCGGCGTGAAGTACATCAGCACGATGTCGGCCTGTTCCAGCGCGGCCAGCTCCCATTCCACCTGGCGGCGGAACTCGGGTTCATCCGCTTCCGGGCGCCAGGCCGGGTTCCAGTCGGCGCGGCGCGGGTTGAGCATCAGCACGCCTTCGTCGGCCAGTGCCTGCTGCACCTGCTGCTGCCAGTCGCCGGCCTTGCCCATCTCGATGCTGCCGGCCAGGAACACCTTGGGACGGGTGTCGTGGGCGGGCAGTGCGTGGGGCGAGGTGACGGTCTGCGAGGGCGCGGCCGGTACCGGCAAGGGCGCCAGGCAGGCCAGGCCGAGCAGCAGGGAAAGCGACGGCTTCATGGGAAATGGGTGATGCAGGGGGCCTACATGATCGCAGATGCGGCGCAGGCGGTGAGATCGACGGGGCTACACTTGCATGCATGCAAACCGAAACCCTGATCCTGGCGGCCCTGGTGCTGGTCGTCCTCGTGCTGCAGCTGGTGCTGCTGTTCCGCCGCGCCGACAATGCCACGCTGGAGAATGCGCTGCGCGAGGAGCAACGCATCGGCCGCGGCGAACTGCGCGAGCAGCTGGAGGCGATGACCCGCCAGCAGGACGCGCGCATGGACGGCTTCGGCCGCAACCTCACCGACCTGTCCACCCGCACCGACCAGCGCCTGGACCTGCTGCGCGACAGCCTCAACGACGACGCACGCAAGGGCCGCGAGGAAAACAACGTGCTGCAGCAGCAGCTGGCGCAGCTGCTCGGCGCGCGCCTGCAGGAAGTACGCGACCAGCTTGATGCCTTCGGCCAACAGCAGCAGGGGCGCATGGACGTGTTCGCGCGCCAGCTGGCCGGCCTGCAGCAGGCGCTGGTGGAAGACACCCGCAAGGGCCGCGAGGAAGGCGTGCAGCTGCAGCAGCGCTTCGGTGAACTGCTCGGCCAGCGCCTGGTCGAGCTGACCCAGCGCAACGAGACCGGCATCAACGAGATGCGGCAGACGCTGGAAGCGCGCCTGAAGGACCTGCAGGGCGACAACGCCACCCGGCTCGAGCAGATGCGCCAGACCGTGGACGAGAAGTTGCAGAGCACGCTCAACACGCGCCTGGATTCGTCCTTCAAGCTGGTGTCCGAGCGGCTGGAGCAGGTGCAGCGCGGGCTCGGCGAGATGCAGCAGCTGGCCACCGGCGTGGGCGACCTCAAGCGCGTGCTGAGCAACGTCAAGAACCGCGGCGGCTGGGGTGAAGTGCAGCTGGACAACATCCTGGAGCAGACCCTGACCGCCGAGCAGTACGCGCGCGGGGTGAAGGTGCGCCCGGACAGCGGCGAGATGGTCGACTTCGCGGTGCGCCTGCCCGGCCGCGGCAACGACCAGGCGCCGGTATGGCTGCCGATCGACTCCAAGTTCCCGCGCGAGGACTACGAACGCCTGCTCGATGCGCAGGAAGCCGGTGACCTGGAGGCGGTACGTGGCAGCGGCAACCAGCTCGAACGGGCCATCCGCGTGCAGGCCAGGTCGATCAGCGAGAAGTACATCGTGCCGCCGCACACCACCGACTTCGCGGTGATGTTCCTGCCGACCGAAGGCCTGTATGCCGAAACCATCCGCCGGCCGGGCCTGGTCGACGCGCTGCAGCGCGAGCACCGCGTGGTGATCGCCGGCCCGACCACGGTCACCGCGCTGCTCAACAGCCTGCAGATGGGCTTCCGCACGCTGGCCATCGAGCAGCGTTCTTCCGAAGTGTGGAGCCTGCTGGGCGCGGTCAAGGGCGAGTTCGGCAAGTTCGCCGGCATCCTGGAGAAGGCCGAGAAGCAGATCAACACGGTCGGCAAGAGCCTGGGCGATGCCAGCCGCAAGACCCGCACCATCGAGCGCAAGCTGCGCGGCGTGGAATCGCTGTCGGCCGATGCCTCTCAGGCGCTGCTCGGCGATCTCGGCGGCGAGGATGAGGCCGAAGACACGGGTGCCGACGAAACCTGATCGCAGGCGACGCCGGGCATTACCGGCACCACTGGAACAGCGCGTAACGGGCACCCCGATGTCGTGCCAGCGCCATCCACGCCCGCTATGCTTGCCCTCCCCAACCCCCGCAGGAAATCGCAATGACTGCTTCCGTGTATGACACCGCGCTGACCACCATCGATGGCGCACCGGCCACGCTGGGCGACTACCGCGGCAAGGTGCTGCTGGTGGTCAACACCGCCTCCAAGTGCGGCCTCACCCCG
The DNA here is from genome assembly GCF_052871705.1 of Stenotrophomonas sp. LARHCG68. Classification (NCBI taxonomy): domain Bacteria; kingdom Pseudomonadati; phylum Pseudomonadota; class Gammaproteobacteria; order Lysobacterales; family Lysobacteraceae; genus Stenotrophomonas; species Stenotrophomonas sp. LARHCG68. Next base: position 793,967 of record NZ_JBIXJV010000002.1, read on the forward strand.
CAGTACGAAGGCCTGGAAAAGCTGTACCGCCAGAAGAAGGGTGACGGCCTGGAAGTGCTGGGTTTCCCGGCCAACAACTTCAACGGCCAGGAGCCGGGCAGCGAGGACGAGATCAAGCAGTTCTGCGCGCTCACCTACGACGTCAGCTTCCCGATGTTCTCCAAGATCAGCGTGGCCGGCGCCGACATCCACCCGCTGTACCAGCAGCTGACCGCGGCCCAGCCGGTTGCCACCGGTGATGGCCCGCTGCGCGAGAAGCTGGCCAGCCTGGACATCCCGACCAACGCCGCGCCGGCGATCCTGTGGAACTTCGAGAAGTTCGTGATCGGCAAGGACGGCAGCGTCGTCGCCCGTTTCTCGCCGGATACCCCGGCTGACAACGCGGCGCTGCTGGCGGCCATCGATACCGCCCTGGCGGCGTGATGCGTGGGGCCGGGATCGCCTCCCGGCCCTGCTGCGTAACGGGTTCCAGCGGCACAAAAAAAGCCCGGGTTTCCCCGGGCTTTTTCTTTTGCGGCATCAGCGGCGATCAATTGCCCCAATCGGGCATTGGCATCGCATCGACCGGGATCGTGGTCGGGTCATCGTCGTCGTCGCCGCGGTTGTGGCGCAGGTCGCGCTCGATCTGGTACGTGCGGCGCTGCAGCCATGCATCGCGGGTCAGGGCGTATTCGTCGACGGCGGTGTCACGCAGCGAGTCCACCGCCATCAGCTGGGCACGCGTGTCGACCAGCTGCAGGCCCTGCAGGCCGATGCGGACCTTGTCCATCTCGATCTGGCGGATCGGCGAGAGCGGCATGTCGCCGGCCAGGCCGAACACGTCACGCACCGTGCGCGGGCCGAAGAACGGCAGTTCCACGTAGCGCGACTGGCGCCAGCCCCAGGTGCCCAGGGTCTGGCCGAAGTCCTCGCTGCGCTTGGGCACCATCGCCTTGCTGGCCGGGTCGAACAGGCCGCCGATGCCGAAGGTGCTGTTCATCAGGAAGCGGCCCAGCGTGTCCCAGGCGTCATCGGCATGGCCCTGCAGCAGCTGGTTGACCATGGTCAGCGGCGAGCGCAGGTTGCTGAAGAAGTTGGTCACGCCGGTGCGCGCGAACTGCGGCACCACCTTGGTGTAGGCGGTGGCCAGCGGACGGGCGACGCTGCGGTCGACGGCATTGTTGAAGCGGTGCACGCCGCGGTTGTACTTCTCCCACGGGTCGTAGGACGGCGATGCGCCGGTGGCTTCCTCCGCGCCGGTGCCGGGTGACGGGCCGCCGTACAGCGCAGCGAAGTCGTCCTCGGCAGCGGTGGGGGCCACCTCTTCGCTGGCGGTGCCCGCACTGGCCGCGGCCGGCGGTGGCGTGTCGTGCCCGGAGGTGTCGGTATCGACGGCGGGGGTTTCCGCCGCCGCCGGCACGTCATTGGCCGCCACGGGCTGTTCGATGGCCTGCGACGGTTCGACCAGGCGGGAGGCCGGCGCGCTGTCGCGTGCCGGCTTGCCGGCACAGGCGGCCAGCAGCATGACGCAGGCAAGGAGGGGGAGGGTGCGGATGAGGCTCATGTCAGCTTCCTGCTGCGGTCGCATTGAAATCGAGTGACGGGGACAGCCGGTAGGCTGCCCGCAGTTCGTCCAGCCCTGCCGGCGCACCGAGGACCTGCACTGGCCCATGCGCGCGCAGGCGTGCGGCGAGCTCGCCCAGCACGGCCAGCCCGGCGCTGTCGACACGTTCCAGCAGCTGCAGGTCGAGCTGGCGCAACGTGCCCGGCACGCGCGCCAGCTGCGGCCACAACGCCGTTACCGCAGCGCGGTCGAGCACGCCTGCCAGGTGCAGGGTGTCGCCCTCGATGCGGGCGCTGGCATTACTTGCCACGGGGAGCCGGGCCGGCGTTGGCCTGGATGCTGCCGCTGCGCAGCTCGGTGGCCACCTGGCGGATCGACTTCTGGCGCAGCGGGGCGTCGAACTGGTTCTTGAAGGTCTGCACGTAGGAGATGCCTTCGATCATCACGTCGAAGATCTTCCACTGGCCGCCGACGTTGCGCATCAGGTACTCCACCGGGGTCGGCTCGCTGCCCGAGCGCACCAGTTCGGTGGTTACCTTGACGCCGCGGTTGCCCGGCAGCGCGGTTTCGCCCTTGTAGCGGAAGCTCGGCTTGCCCTGGATGTCGAGCAGGGTCGAGCCGTAGCGCGACATCAGGTTGTCGGCCATGGCGTCGGCGAACAGCTTCACGTCCTCGTCCGACGCGCCGCGGCCGTGCACGCCCAGCACCAGGCGGGCGGCGTAGTCGCGGTCGAAGCCACGGCTGAGCTCGCCGTCGATGAAGCTGCGCAGGGCGGCCGGGTTGCTGCGGAACTCGCTGCGGCGGGACTGCAGCGTGTCGATGATGCGGGTGCTGGAATCCAGCACGGTGCGTGCGGCCGGCGACGGCTGGGCCGCGGTGGCGGCCGGGCGCGCCTGCGCGCTGACCAGTGCCGGGGTGGAGGCCAGCAGGGCCGAAGCAAGCACGGCGCCGAGCAGTTTCACGTTCATGGTTGCGGTTCCATTGCGGGCGCGTCTGCGCCGGGGGTTTCGTGGGTCTCGGCGCCGGCGGCATTGCCGCCACCGCTGAACATGTACTTGCCAACCAGCTGGATCAGGTCCACCGCCGGCTGGGTGAAGACGATCTCGTCACCGGACTTGAGCGGTTCCGGGTCTCCACCGGGCTGCAGGCCGATGTAGCTTTCGCCCAGCAGGCCACTGGTGAAGATGCCTGCCGAGGTATCGGCGGGCAGATCCTTGAACTTGCCGTCCAGGGCCAGGGTGACGATGGAGTCGTATTTAACCGGGTCGAGCTGAATATCAGCCACTTGGCCGATGGTCACGCCGCCGACCTTCACTGGCGCCTGCTTGCGCAGCTGGCCGATCTGGGTGAAGCGGGCCTTGAGCACGTAGTCACCGCCGCCCACGCCGAAGCGCTGGTTGGTCGATGCCACGGCAAGCACCAGCAGCGAGGCCAGGGCCAGCAGCAGGAAGGCGCCGACGGAAAATTCGAGTCTGGGTCCACGGATGGCCATGTTGTTATCTCACTCCTGATCCATCTGGTGCTTCGCCGCGGCGAAGCCGTTCGGGTTCTGTTCCCACGCGACCGGCGCGGGACGTGGGTATTACTGGAAGAGCAGTGCCGACAGCACGAAATTGAACATCAGCACCAGCAGCGAGGCGTTGACCACCGCGCGGGTGGTCGCCACCGAGGTGCCTTCAATGGTCGGCTCGGCGTGGAAGCCGACGTAGGCCGCCACCAGCGCCGCGGTGCCGCCGAAGATCGCCGACTTGAGCAGGGCCACGGCGAAGTCATCCCAGAAGTCGACGCTGCCACGCAGCCCCGACCAGAACGTGCCGTTGTCCTGGCCCAGCACATGCACCGCCTCGAAGTAGCCACCGGTGATGGCCAGCGAGCAGAAGATGCCGGTCAGCAGCGGCACGGTCAGCACCGCCGCCCAGAAGCGCGGCGCCACCGCCTTGGCGACCGGGTCGATGGCCATCAGCTCCAGCGCCTTGATCTGGTCGGTGGCACGCATCAGGCCCAGTTCGGCGGCGATCGAGCTGCCGGCGCGGCCAATGAACAGCAGCGCGGTCAGCACCGGCGCCAGCTCGCGGTACAGCGACAGGCCCAGCAGCGTGGACAGCGCATCGGAAGCACCGAAGGTGGTGAGCGTGCGATAGCCCTGCAGGGTCAGTACCAGGCCGACGAACGCGCCGCCCACGGCGATGATCGGCAGCGAACGTGCGCCGATCTTGTAGATCTCGCGGGTCAGCTCGGCCAGGAAGTCACGGGTCGGCAGCGAACCACGCAGCACGGTCAGCGAGAACAGGCCGGCGCGGCCGAGCGAGCGGATGGAGGAGGCGAAGGGCATTAGAGAGCGACTCCTGAAGTGTTGGATGTGCAGAAGCCGCTGTTGTTCTCCTCCCGCTTGCGGGGGGAGGTGCCCGAAGGGCGGAGGGGAGCAGCCTTGCGCGCAGAAGCGCCCTCTCCCCAACCCTCTCCCGCCATGCGGGTGAGGGGGCAGGAATCACGCTTTTCGTGCATCGGCACCATCACGCGTTCTCCAAGCCGTAGTTGCGCGCCGGCGCATCGAACGGGATCGGGCCGTCCGGCTGGCCGTGCAGGAACTGGCGCACCAGCGGGTCCTGGCTGGCCTGCAGTTCGTCCGGCGTACCGGAGAACACGATGCCGCCGTTGGCGATCACCACCGCCTGGTCGCTGATCGGCAGGGTCTCGTGGACGTGGTGGCTGACGATGATGCTGGTCAGGCCGAGGCTGTCGTTGAGGCGCTGGATCAGGCTCATGATCACGCCCGAGGCGATCGGGTCCAGCCCGGTCAGCGGCTCGTCGTAGATCATCAGCGGCGGGTCCAGTGCCAACGCGCGGGCCAGCGCCACGCGCCGTGCCATGCCGCCGGACAACTCACGCGGCCAGGCATCGGCAGCGGCCAGCAGGCCGACCGCGTGCAGCTTCATCTGCACCAGTCGACGCAGCACCGGTTCCGGCAGCCGGGTATGCGCGCGCAGCGGCAGCGCCACGTTCTCGGCCACGCTCAGGTCGGTCAGCAGGCCGTTGCCCTGCAGCAGCACGCCGACGTTCTTGCGCATCTCCAGCAGGGCGCGGTTGCCGTGCGGGATGTCCTGGCCGGACAACTGCACGTTGCCACTTACCGGACGCAGCTCGCCGGTCAGCGCCGCCAGCATCGTCGACTTGCCGCTGCCCGACGGGCCCAGCACCGCGGTGATGCTGCCGCGCGGCACCTGCAGCGAGACGTCGCGCAGGATCGTGCGCCCGCCGCGGTCGATGCGTACGTTGGACAACTGCACCAAGGGTGGCGGGTTCGAGGGCATGGTGGCCTTTAACGGAAAAACAACGTTGTAGGATTATCAGACGCGGCTGAACAAAAGCGAACTGGTCCGTGCAGTATTGTCGCATCTGCCGGGCGAACCATGGGTGATGAGCAGTCCCGGGAGCAGCAACACAGTGTCCGCCGGTTGGCCCAATCCGTACGGGGTCGCCGGGCCGCGCGGCAAGTGGAACTGCCCTGTTGCCAGCCCCGCGCGTTGTCATGCCAGTGATCCCGGGCCAACCTCGCCGCCCCTGATCATCCCGCCGCATCCCTGCACTAAGGTCCGCCGCTGATTTCCCTGAAGGATCGGCCAGGGAGGCCGAGCGGCGATGTCACGGATGCTCATCGTGGTTGGCGATGCCCTGCAGCGCGGAGGCGCGGTGCTGTCCGGCTCGCCGCACACCGATATCGACGGCCGCGCGGTGGCGCGAGTCGGCGACAAGGTCCTGTGCACCCGGCATGGCGCCGGCGCCATCGTGACCGGTGACCCCACGCTCCTGATCGACGGGCAGGCCGTCGCACGGAATGGGGACAAGGCCAGCTGTGGGTGCGTACTGCTGGCCGGGAAGCAGCCATTGGTGCATGTCAGTCAAGGCGGCGGTGGCGGTGCTGCGAGGGCGTTGGCTCCCGCCACTGCCTTCGCCGACAGCCTTCGGCCCACAGCCTCACCATCGGCAAAGCCGTCCCCGTTGATCAATCCGGGTGCTGAGACGCTCCCGTCCGAACAATGCTGGGTGAGTGATCACAGCCAACAGGTTCTGGAAAACCCGGATGGCCGCTACTTTGAAACCCATGGGCCGGACGACGAGCGTTACGAATACGACCTTGTCGCCAGCTTCCGCATCGACGTTCCACTGAGGTCCGGTGGAGACGTCGTGGTCACCGCGAAGATCAAGGTGGTTACACAGGGGCGGGTTACAAGTGGGGACGTTGAAGCGGCCAAGGAGCGATTGAAGAATGGCATCGATCGAGGCCTGAATGAGAAATTCACGCTGCAGATCACGGATGACAAATGCGGTACTCGAACGTATCCCATCCGCTATGTGGTCGAGTTCGTGACGACAGGCGAGGACTATGTAATGCGATTACACGATCGTTACGAGAGAGAGGAAGTCATCGGCAACATCATTTACGTATCCATCGATACCGATGCATGGGTGCATTTGCATGAATTTATGCACTGTTTGGGGCTGCCTGATGAGTACATGGATCCGGGTGATGACGCAACGACGATCAGATATTTCATGCCCAATCGCATGTTAAGCCGAGAAACAGTTACCACTCGCAGTTCCTGGAGCGAATCGGACCCGGATGCAACATTGATGTCCGTACATCACAACGAGGTGCTTAAGCCGCGTCACGCCTGGAACATTGGATTGGAGGTCCAGAAACTGTTGAGTAGGGAAATCGGACGAGGGGTCATATGCGACGTTGCATGCTGATCCTGGCGATGATTTCTTTCTGGATTCCAATTCATGTCTTGGGTGGAGAGGTCGATTCGATGATCCAATTGCATGTTCATTGCCATAATGGGAAACCCTGTCGTTTCACTGGCGAGACAATTGCCGTGGAGCTTGAGCTTGTCAACGGTGGGGAAAAGGATGTGGCGCTACCCTTGGAGTACTTCCGCAAGCAGGGGCCCAAAGTAATCCTTGTGGACAACCACTCCTACAAAGAGAGGAGGTTGGGCATGGGACCACCAATGACTTCCCTGTTCAACAGGATGGAAGTTTTGGCATCCGGACAGTCGATCCGCATTCCCTGGTCGATTCCCGGTCACCACGTATCCAGGTTCGCATTGCGGCCAGTGAGCATTACTGTGATTTTCAGGTTCTATCTGGCGCCCGGTACAGCCCAGTCCACAAAGGATTTCGTAAGTACTCAGTTGCTTGTCGAGGACGGCAGATAGCCCGCTGCCATTTTTCCAATCCGCTACGTGGTGGAATTCGTGTCGCGGGACGAGGACTACGTGATGCCGCTGCACAGGAGATATCCCCGCGAAAAGGTAAGCGGCAGCATGATCCATGTTTCGGGAGAAACCGACGCCTGGGTTCACCTGCATGAATTCATGCACGCGCTCGGACTTCCCGACGAATACATGAACAAGGATGAGCCGGAAAGAGCGATCAAGTTCTTCATGCCCAATCGCATTGTGAGTCCGGAGGTTGTTGTCACCCGGAGTTCCCGCGAGAAATCTGATCCCCACGCAACGTTGATGTCCGATCACCACAACACGACGGTGAAACCTCGCCATGCGTGGAACATCGGGCTGGAGGTTCAGGATCTCCTCAATCGAGAGATCGGCCGAGAGGTGTCATGCATCGTTACGTGTTCTTCCTAACTATCTTTCTTCTTCTTTTGCTTCCGGCGAGCGCCTTTGGAGGGGAGCCAGGTGTCATGATCGAATTTCGTGCTCGTTGCGTTGAAGGCAACCCATGCCAATTCTCCGGCGAAATGATTGAGGTGGAGCTCGAACTGTTCAATGCGGGAAGCACCGCAATTGGATTGCCCATTGCGTACTTTCGTGGGCAGGGTCCGAGGGTCATTCTTGTTGACAATCATTCGGGCAAGGAGAAACGACTGGGCATGGGGCCGCCCATGTCGGATCTCTTCGATGAGATTCAGGAACTCGCTCCCGGGAAATCAATCAAGATTCCGTGGATGGTGGCTCCGGATGAGATTGACGCTTTCGCGCTTCGTCCCGTGGACGTCACTGCGGTCTTCGTCTTTGACCTGATGCCGCGATCGCCGTATGCAGAATCGCAGTTCATCCGGGCTCCATTGCGCATCGTCGCCGCAGGGACGCAATAGCTTCTGCGATTGAACGCATCGGCATGAGGCGCATGCGTTGAACCGGAAGTTCAAGCGCTATTGCGTCTGGCGCGGGGTAGGGAGGTCACGTGCGTCGTTTCCTGATGGTGCTGGTGCTGGTTCAGTCGCTATGGACGGTTACGGCCCAGGCAAGCGATGACCTCTCGCAGATCGAGTTGAGGGTCCGGTGCGTTGAGCCTGGGCCCTGCCGGTACGCGGGAAGGATGGTTGAGGTGGAGCTCGAGCTGTTCAATGCCGGGAAGAAGGCGGTGTCACTGCCTGTCGAGTACATCCGCCAGCGGGGGCCATCGGTGAGGGTCCATGACAACCACACGCAAAGAGCCACGTCGCTGCGAACCACGCTCGCTGCAGCGGCATTGCGCGAACAGTTGCAGGTATTGGCCCCTGGCCAATCCATCCGCTTCTCGATCCCGGTAAAGCCCCAAGACATCAGTCGATTCGCGTTGCGCCCCGTCGATGTTTCCCTGGAATTCTCCATCAATCTGACGCCCGGCTTGAGCGGAGAGGACGCAGACATGGTGAGCAGCCGGCTGCGGGTAGTCGGGGCAGTGGGTTCCAGCTGATGGGATCGGGGATCGGGTGCTGCCGGCGCGTCGATCAACATAATGTTGGCGGGCAGTAGTTCGGCTACGGCAAGATGGCGCGATGACCGCCGTACCCGATTTCCGCCTCTATCACTCCAATGCCCTGGACGTGCTGGCCTCGCTGCTGGCCCATGCCCTGCGCGAACCTGCGCCCGGGCAGCCGCTGCTGGCCGCCGACACGGTGCTGATCCCGCAGGTGGCGATGCGGCGTTGGCTGCAGTCCACGCTGGCGGCTGAGTACGGCATCGCCGCCAACCTGGAGTTCCTCACGCCCGGCGAGTTCGTGGCGCGCGCGCTCAACGCCAACGTCAGTGGTGAAGCCGACGACCTCGGCGCCAGTGGCCTGCATTGGCGGCTGTACGCGGCGTTGACCGATCCGGCGCTGATGGCCCGGCCGCCGATGGCCGCGCTGCGCGCCTACCTGGACCGCGACGACCCGCTGCGGCCGTGGGCGTTGGCCGGCGAGCTGGGCGGGGTATTCGAGAAGTACCAGGCCTGGCGCCGCGACTGGCTGCTGGACTGGGAGAAGGGCGGCGAGCCCAACGATCCCCAGGCCATCCTGTGGCGGGCCATCGCCGGGGGCCACCAGTACCGCGCACGCCGCATCGACGACTACCTGCGCCGCTTCGAGGGCGAGGGAAAGCCGTTGCCGCAGGGCCTGCCGGGGCGGCTGTTCGCCTTCGCCACGCTCAATGTGTCGCCGGACGTGCTGCGGGTGATCGCCACCCAGGCGCGGGTCGGCACGTTGCACTTCTATATGCCCACGCCGACCCGCTCGTACTGGGGCGACCTGCAGACGCTGGGCGAGAAGCTGCGCAGCGGCGAGGCCGATCCGTTCGGCGCGCAGGCCGGCGAGAACCCGCTGCTACAGGCCTGGGGCGCGGCTGGCCGCGACTTCATGGCGGTACTGGGCAGTTACGAGGTGGTGCACCCCTCCGGCGAGATCGCCGCCTACGTCGATCCGGAAAGCGAGGCCGGCCCCGGCCTGGATGCCGGTGGGCTGGGGGACAGCCTGCTGCACCGCCTGCAGGCCGACCTGTACCACCGCCGCGCGCTGCCCGAACCGCCGCTGCGCGAGCGCCTGCGCGTGGACGACCCCAGCATCCAGGTGCATGCCTGCCACACCCGCCTGCGCGAGATGCAGGTGCTGCACGACCAGTTGCGCGCGCTACTGGAGGACCCGCGCTTCGACCCGCCGCTGCAGCCGCGCGAGATCGCGGTGTTGGCGCCGGACATCGACCCCTACGTGCCGTACCTGGAATCGGTGTTCGGTGGCCGCGGCGGCAGCGACGAGCACATCCCGTGGGCGCTGGCCGATGCCAGCCCGCTGCAGGGCGAGCCGCTGGCCGAGGTGTTCGTGCAGTTGCTGGGCCTGCCGGTGTCGCGCTTCGGCCTCAATGAAATCCTCGACCTGCTGGCCAGCGCGCCGTTGGCCGCCGCCGCCGGGCTGGACGCGGCCGCCTTCGAACGCCTGCACGCCTGGCTGCAGGCCGCCGGTGCCCGCTGGGGCCTGCACGCTGCGCATCGCGCGGACCCGCACCAGGCCCCGCGCGACGATGCCTACACCTGGCAGTTCGCGCTGGACCGCCTGCTGCTCGGCCATGCCAGCGGCAGCGACGAGGACATCGGCGGCGTCGCCCCGTGGCCGGAACTGGAAGGCGGTGCGTTGGCCGCACTGGATGCGCTGATCCGCCTGCTGCGGGTGCTGGCCCGCCACCAGAAGACGTTGGCCGATGCGCTGACCCCGGCGCAATGGCGCGAACGCCTGCTCGGCCTGCTGCAGGCGCTGCTGCCCGAGCCCCCGGCCGAGCCGTCCACCCAGCGCGCGCTGGACCGCCTGCGCAAGCTGGTCAGCGAGTTCGCCGAGGACGCGGACACGGCCGGCTTCGCCGCCAGCGTGCCGGCCGAGGTGGTGCGCGCGCATTTCGCCGCGGTGCTGTCCGAGGCCGATACCCGCGCCCCGCTGCTGACCGGCGGCATCAGCTTTGGCCGCATGGTGCCGATGCGCCTGCTGCCGTTCCGGGTGATCTGCGTGCTGGGCCTGAACGACGGCGACTTCCCGCGTCGCGACCCGGCCGCGGGCCTGAGCCGGCTCACCGCCGAGCTGGGCACCACGCGCCGCCGCCATGGCGACCGCTCGCTGCGCGAGGACGACCGCTTCCTGTTCCTGCAGCTGTTCGCCTCCGCTCAGGAGGTGTTCTACCTGAGCTACCTGGGTGCCGATGCGCGCGATGGCAGCGTGCGCGAGCCCTCGGTGCTGGTCAGCGAACTGATCGACGCGGCCGCCGCCTACCACCAGGACCCGGCCGCGGTGCGCCGGCAGCTGGTGGTACGCCACCCGCTGCAGCCGTTCGCGCCGACCGCGTTCGGCGGCGAGGAGCCGCGCCGCTTCAGCTATCGCCAGCAATGGCACCCGGCCGCCGGTGCGGTCGGTGGCAACAGGCGTGCGCTGGCGCCATGGTTCACCGGCCTGCAGGCCGCGCCGTTGCCGGCCGCGCTGGAGGACGATGCCTTGTCGCTGGACAGCCTGCGCCGCTTCCTGTCCGACCCGGCCGGGCAGTTCCTCGGCCAGCGGCTGGGCCTGCGCCTGGCCGGCGAGATCGACCACAGCGAAGACACCGAGCCGCTGGTCGTCCCCGGCGGTGGCCGCGAGCATTCGGCCCTGCAGCAGCAGGTGTTGACCGCCTTGTTGGAAGGCCGCGAACAGGGGCTGTACCAGCGCCTGCGTGCGCGCGCGCTGTTGCCGTCCGGTGCGCTGGGCCAACAGCAGTTCAAGCGCGTACTCGGCCGGGTCCGGCCCAGCGCCGAAGCCTTCGCGGCCTGGTACGACGGCCAGCCGTTGCGCTCGGAACTGTACGAAGTAGAGATCGATGGCCTGCGCCTGCACGGGCGGGTCAACCAGATTCATCCACAGGGGCTGGTGCGCCTGCATGCCGGTGCGCCCGGGGTGGCCTACGTGCTGCGCGGGGGGCTGGACTGGTTGCTGGCCAATGCCGCCGGTGCCGGCCTGCCGCTGCTGCAGTTCCACGACGGCGGGCAGGACGGGCACGGCCCGCATGCCCTGCCGGCGCCCTCGCCGGAAGCGGCACAAAACGCCCTGAAAGCCTTGCTGCAGCTACGTTCCGACGGTCTGCAGGCGCCGCTGCTGTTTGCCCCGTACACCGGTTGGGAGATCTACAACGCCGCTGCCGAAAACCGCGAAAAGTCTGCACACACGCGCTGGTACGGTGGCGACTACAGCTGGGGCGAACGCGACGGCGAAGCGCTGCGGCTGGCTCTGCGCGGCAGCGATCCGTTCGCCGCCGAAGACACTACTCACAGATTTATCCACAACAGCCTGTTGATATTTTCGGCCCTGCGCGAGGGCCGGGTACGGGCCGAACCAGGCCCGGCCGGGCGCACTGGAGGTGCGGCATGAACACCGCCGTACACGACCCCTACCTGGACCTGCCGCTGGACGGGCTACGCCTGATCGAAGCCAGCGCCGGCACCGGCAAGACCTTCACCCTGGCCACGCTGTTCACCCGCCTGGTGGTCGAGCGCGGCCTGCGCATGGGCCAGATCCTGGCGGTGACCTTCACCGATGCCGCCACCCAGGAGCTGCGCAAGCGCATCCGTGAACGCCTGGACCTGGCCGCGCGCCTGGTCGGGGTGGCGCCGGACGCCAGCGACACCCCGGAAACCGCGCTGACCCACGCCGTCCTGCAACGCCACCTGGACCAGGGCGGCGAGAGCGCGACCCAGCTGGGCCGCCGCCTGCGCGCGGCCGCCGAGGAAACCGACCTGGCGGCGATCTTCACCATCCACGGCTTCTGCACCCGCGTGCTCGGCGAATACGCGCTGGAAAGCGGGCACACCTTCGCCGCGCCGGAACTGCTGGCCAACACCCGCGAACTGCATGCCGAACTGGCCGCCGACCTGTGGCGCCTCCATGCCGGCCAAGGTGAGCAGCTGGAGGCCCTGCTGGGCCTGTGGAAAAGTCCCGATGCGCTGGCCGCCGACCTGGACAAGCTGGCCGGCGAGCTGCCGCTGCTGCCCGAGGTACCGGACAGCCTGGTCGAGGACGCCCGCCCATTGCGCGATGCCGCCATGCAGCGCCTGGCCGCCGGCCTGATCGAACACGGAGCGAGCTACCTGCAGCAGCTGCGCGAGGCCATGGACGGCGGCGTACTCAACAAGGCCAGCTACAAGCCGGACTGGGTCAACACGGTGTTCCTGCAGCTGGAGCAGTGGAGCCGCCATCCCGACCCGGAGGTTGAACTCGACGAACGGCTGGAGCGGCTCACGCTGGAGGCGCTCACCGCCAAGACCAACAAGGCCAAGGCCGGCAGCACGCCGGTGTCGCCGTTGCAGCCGCTGCTTGCCGACTACCTGCAGGCAATGGCGCAGGTCACCCGCTGGCAGCGCCAGCAGTCGATCGCGTTGCTGCACCAGCTGCGCGACGAAGCCCGCCAGCGCTTGCGCACGTTCAAGCAGCAACGCCGGCTGCAGACCTACGACGACCTGATCGACAACGTCGCCCATGCCCTGCAGGGCGAACACGGCGCGGTGCTGGCCGCGCGCCTGCGCGCGCAGTACCGCTTCGCGCTGGTGGACGAATTCCAGGACACCGACCCGCGCCAGTGGGACATCTTCCGCAGCGTGTTCGCGCCCGGCGATGGCAGCGAGGCCGCGTTGTTCCTGATCGGCGACCCCAAGCAGGCCATCTACGGTTTCCGTGGCGGCGACGTGCACACCTACCTGCAGGCCAAGGCATTGGCCGAGGCGGCACCGGCGCTGGACCGCAACTTCCGTTCGCGCCCCAGCGTGCTGCGTGCCATCCAGGCGCTGTACTACAACGCCGGCAGTACCGCCTTCCTCGATGAGCGCATCCAATTCGAACCGGTGCTGCCGGGCAGCAAGCGCACCGATGCCGACTACCTGATCGATGGTGCGCCCGCGCCGGCGTTGAGCGTGTGCGTGATCCAGGGCGATGCCGACGGCAAGCCGCTCAAGGCCGACGATGCCCGCGAGGCCGCCACGCTGGCCTGCGTCGGTGATATCCACAGGGTATTGCGTGCGTCGCGCGAGGGCCGCGCGCAGGTGGATGGCGCGCCGGTGCAGCCCGGCGACATCGCCGTGCTGGTGCGTTCGCACAAGGAGGCCGCGCGCATCCAGCAGGCCCTGGCGGCGGTGGGCATCCCGGCGGTGGCGGCAGGCAAGCAGAGCCTGTTCTCCAGTGCCGAGGCGCACGAGGTGCGGCTGCTGTTGCTGGCCTTGCTGCAACCGGCCGACGAAGGCCGGCTGCGCGCGGCGTTGTCCACCGTGCTGCTGGGCGAGGACGCCGCCGCGATCGCGGCGATGGAGCACGAGGGCGACCGCCAACGCGCGCACCAGGAACGCCTGCTGCAATGGCGCGAGCGTTGGCAGCGCGGTGGCGTGCTGGCACTGCTGTCCGACCTTGCCGCCGAGCAGGCCGAACGCCTGCTGGCGCTGGTCGATGGCGAGCGCCGCCTGACCAATTACCTGCAGCTGGGCGAACAGCTGCAGGAAGCCAGCAACCGCAGCATCGGCCTGCATGGCCTGCTCGACTGGCTGCAGACGCGCATGGCGCACGCCGATGAAAGCGACGAGACCCAGTTGCTGCGGCTGGAATCGGACGCGCGCCGGGTGCAGATCATCACCCTGCACAAGAGCAAGGGCCTGGAGTACCCGCTGGTCTACCTGCCGTTCGTCGGCATCGCGACCAACGCACCGGATACGTCCAACCACCGCACCGTGCACGACGGTGCACAGCGCGTGCTGCATTGGAAGATCGACAAGGAAGACCCGCAGTGGAAAGCCGTCGGCCAGCAGGTCAGCGCCGAGGAGGAAGCCGAAACCGCACGCCTGCTGTACGTCGGCCTGACCCGCGCCGAGCACGCCCTGTGGATAACCGGTGGCGCACTGACCGGCCTGGCGTCCTCGCGGCTGGGCCCGATGCTGCAGGACATGGCCGCGCTGGCCGCGCACGCGGATATCCACATCGTCGATGGTGGCCCGCACAGCCTGCCGCCGCGGCTGCCCGCCGAGCGCGAGCAGGCGTTGCCGCCGGTGCGCGCGGTGCAGCGCGTGGTGCCGCACGACTGGTGGGTGTACAGCTTCACCCAGCTGGCGCATGCCGACGGCGGGCAGGACACCTCCGCCGCGGCCACCGAGGACAAGGGCGGCGCCTCCGACGAACCGGCACAGGTGGACGTGGAGGCCGAGCCGGCCGTGGTCGATACGCCGGCCGAGGTGTTCGACCCCCGCTTTGCCGGCAGTCGTTTCGGCAACGTGCTGCATGCCGCGCTGGAGAACGTGGACTTCGCCGCCTGGCATCACTGGCAGGCGGGTGAGGCTGCGCCGGACGGACAGGACGCGATCATTGCCAAGGCCCTGCGCGACGACGGCTACGTGGAGCAGGACATCGCCGACGGCGTCAGCCTGCTGACCGGCTTGATCGGCCAGACCCTGACCGTGACCTTGCCCGAGGGCGGCGCGCTGCACTCGCTGGCCGTGGGTACGTACAGCGCCGAGATCGAGTTCCACTTCGCCATGCAGGCCACCACCGTGCCGGCCCTGCTGCGGGTGCTGCATGTGCACGGCGTGGTGCGTGACCGCCACGGCTTTGGCCTGCGCCGCCAACTGGAAGGGCTGATGACCGGCAAGATCGACTTGACCTACGTCCGCGACGGACGCTGGTACGTGCTGGACTACAAATCCAACCGGTTGCCGGACTACGCGCCCTCGCAGCTGGAAGCGGCGATGCAGCACAGCGAGTACGACCTGCAGGCGCTGATCTACACCGTGGCCCTGCACCGTTGGCTGCGGTTCCGCATCGGTGCCGGTTACGACTACGCGCGCGACTTCGGCGGCATCCGCTACCTGTTCTGCCGCGGCCTGGACGCCAGCCGCACGCCGTCGCCGGGGTTGTACGCGCACCGTTTCGCGCCGGAACTGGTGCATGCGGTGGATGAACTGTTTGCCGGTGGCCGCGAAAGCCATGCGGCGCTGTTGGCGCGCTTGGAGGGCGAGGCATGAGCCTGCTCAAGGCCTTGAACAACGCCGGTGCCCTGCGCGCGCTGGACCACGCACTGGCGCAGAGCCTGCGCCGGCTGGACCCGGACACGCCGGACGCCGTGCTGGCCGCCACCGCGCTGGCATCGCTGGCGGTATCGCAGGGCCATGCTGGCTTTGACCCACGCCAGCCGCAGCGGCTGGTCGACGTGGGCGTGGAGTGGCCGGACCCGGCGCAGTGGAGCGCACAGCTGGCGGCCTCGCCATGGATCGTGTCGACGGCCGATGCGCGCGAGGCCAGCGCGCAGTCGCTGCTGGTCTGGGAGAACGGCCTGCTCTACCTGCGGCGTTACCGCGAGTACGAGCGGCGCCTGGCGCTGGGACTGCAACGGATCGGTGGCGTGCGCCCGCCCTTGGCGGCGCTGGGCGGTGTGGCGGCGCTGTTCACGCGGTTGTTCCCGGGCGAGGTGCTGCCGTTGGTGGCAACGCAGGGGGAACTGTTTGGGATGCCCTCACCCCAGCCCTCTCCCGCAGGCGGGAGAGGGGGCCAAGCGCAGCACGTTGAGCGTCAGTCCTCCCTTCTCCCGCAGGCGGGAGAAGGTGCCCGAAGGGCGGATGAGGGCAACAAACCCCTCGCCGGCAACCTCCAGGCCCGCGCCGCCGCCGTCGCCCTGCGTCACAACCTGCTGCTGGTCACCGGCGGCCCGGGCACCGGCAAGACCACCACCATCACCCGCCTTCTGGTGCTGCTGGCCGCGCAGGCCCGGGCCGAGGGCAAGCCGGCGCCGCGCGTAGCCCTGGCTGCCCCGACCGGCCGCGCCGCCGAACGCATGGCCGAAAGCCTGCGCAACGCCCTGCAGGTGTTGCCCGGTGCCGGTGTCGATGCCGCCTTGTGCGAGCAGTTGCCGACCACCGGCACCACCCTGCATCGCCTGCTCGGCGTGATTCCGGATTCGCCGCGTTTCCGCCACCACGCCGACAACCCGCTGCCCTACGAGGTGGTGGTGGTCGATGAGGCCTCGATGATCGACCTGCCGCTGATGACCAAGCTGGTCGAAGCGGTGGCCGACGGCACCCGGCTGGTACTGCTGGGTGATCCCGACCAGCTGCCGTCGGTGGAAGCCGGCGACGTGCTCAGCGCCATCCTGCGCGCCGCCGGCGACGGCCAGCGCATCGCCGTGGCCGATGCGCAAGCGCTGCAGCCACTGCTCGGCAGCCTGCCCACCGAGGCCGTCGAAACCACCCCGAACGCCTTCGCCGGTGCCCGCGTGCAGCTGCAACGCGGTTATCGCCAGAGCGATGCCCTGCAGCTGGCACCGCTGGCCACCGCGATGCGCGAGGGCGATGCCGGACAGGCGCTGGCGCTGCTGCGCGGGAAGACCCTGGCCGGCGTGCATTTCCATGAAGGCGAGGTTGATCCGCTGGCGGCATGGCGGGGGCCGCTGCAGCAGTACTGGGAGTCCCTGGCCACCGCCAGCAGTCCGGCCGAGGCCCTGGCCCTGACCGGCCGCCTGCGCCTGCTCACCGCGGTGCGCGAAGGCCCGCAGGGCGCGCGTGGCCTCAATGCGCGCATCGAGGAACGCCTGGCCGGCGCGTCCCGCCGCGGCAATGCCGGACCCGGCTACTTCCACGGGCGGATGTTGATCATCACCGAGAACAGCTACCGCCACCGCCTGTTCAATGGCGACATCGGCATCTGCCTGAGCGATGGCGGCAGCCGTGGCACCACCGCCTGGTTTCCCGGCGACGATCCGTCCTCGCCGCGCGCCTTCCACCCGGCCGCCTTGCCGGCGCACGAGAGTGCCTTCGCGATGACCGTGCACAAGGCGCAGGGCTCGGAGTTCGACCAGGTCTGGTTGCAGCTGCCACGCCGTGACAACCGCGTGCTCAGCCGCGAGCTGCTGTATACCGGCATCACCCGCGCCCGGCATGGGCTGCACCTGTCCGGCAGCGCCGAGGTGATCGAGGCGGCCCTGGCCCGGCATGCCAGCCGCTGGTCGGGCCTGGCGGAGCGGTTGCTGGGCGGAGCTGCTCCAGCGTGATCGACCCGGCCGCATGAACCGCCCCCTCCCTGGCGCCGAAGGCGCAGGGGAGGGCGGGGAGGGGTAAGCTCCCGCCAAGCCATCCCCTCCCATCAGGACCGCACGATGAAGAACACATGGACGTGGGCCCTCGCCCTGGCCCTGGCCGGCTGCAACGCCCCGCAACCGCCGGCCACGCCCGCCGCCGCCACGGGTACTGCCGCCGACCTCGACCAGGCCCGCGCCTTCCTGGCCCAGGTCTACGCCACGTACTACCCGGACGTGCCGCTGGAGGACGTGCTGCCCGACGATCAGGTCTACGCCCCGGCGCTGCTGGCGGCGATGGAGGCCAACAGCCAGGCCAATGACGGCGAGGTCGGCTACCTCGACGCCGACCCGCTGTGCCAATGCCAGGACACCGCGCAGGACCTGCGCCAGCTGGCCTTCACCCTCACCCCGCTGGATGGCGGCCGGCTGCGTGCCACCGCCCATCTGGCCGATCCGGTCGCACCGCTGGCGCTGGATCTCACCCTCAGCCGCCAGAAGGGCCAGTGGCGCATCGCCGATATCGCCAGCCCGGCCGAACCCAGCCTGCTGAAGGCGCTGGAGCGGGATACCGAAACGGCCCGACAGCGACCCTGAGTGCGGCTGAACCTGAACGCAGGCCATGAACAGGGAGGCCCCCGCCCCCGTGAACCCGCCGTGCTGCCCCCTCCGGGGCCCGGCTGGTAGCATGTCCACCCCGTAATCCAAGCGCTGTCTGTAATGACCGATTCCAAGAACCCGCCCGTCACCCAGGCCCAGGCCGAAGACGCCGTGCGCACCCTGCTGCGCTGGGCCGGTGAAGATCCCGCCCGCGAAGGCCTGCTGGATACCCCGCGCCGGGTGGCCGAGGCCTACGGCGACTGGTTCAAGGGCTACCAGGACGACCCGCGCGAGTACCTGGCACGTACCTTCGAGGAAGTGGCCGGCTACGACGAGATGATCGTGCTGCGCGACATCGAGTACGAAAGCCACTGCGAGCACCACATGGCGCCGATCCTGGGCCGTGTCCACGTCGGCTACGTGCCCAACGGCCGCGTGGTCGGCATCTCCAAGCTGGCGCGCGTGGTCGAGGCCTATGCCCGCCGCTTCCAGGTGCAGGAGAAGATGACCGCGCAGATCGCCGATGTCATCCAGGACGTGCTGCAGCCGCTGGGCGTGGGTGTGGTGGTGGAAGGCTCGCACGAGTGCATGACCACCCGTGGCATCCACAAGCGTGGCGTGTCCATGGTCACCTCGCGCATGCGTGGCACCTTCCATGACGACGCGCGCACCCGCGCCGAGTTCCTGCGTTTCATCGAAGTCGGCCACGCCCGCCGCTAAGCCAAGGACCCGCGCGCTGTCGATGAAGTACCCCAAACGTATTGCCGGCTATCAGCGCCTGCGCGAGCAGCCGCTGTGGAAACTGCTGGCCTCCGACCGCGCGCCGGTGTTGATCGGGCTGCTGCAGGGCCTGTTGCTGGAAGCGGACCGGCGCGTGCCGGGCTCGATCC
This sequence comes from Stenotrophomonas sp. LARHCG68, assembly GCF_052871705.1. Taxonomy (NCBI): domain Bacteria; kingdom Pseudomonadati; phylum Pseudomonadota; class Gammaproteobacteria; order Lysobacterales; family Lysobacteraceae; genus Stenotrophomonas; species Stenotrophomonas sp. LARHCG68. Next base: position 812,809 of record NZ_JBIXJV010000002.1, read on the forward strand.
TGGCCGAGCGCCTGCAGCAGCAGCTGGACGCGCTCAACGCCGAGGAGCTCGACGTCGAGCTGCCGCGCACCGCGCAGGCCTACATCGCCTACTGGCTGTCGCAGGGCTGGCTGGAGCGGCGCCTGCCCGAAGGGGCGAGCGAGGAGGAGTACGAGCTCTCGCGCCAGGCGGTGCAGGCCATCCGCTTCATCGCCGGGGTCGAGCACAACGCCAGCCTGGCCACCGAAAGCCGCCTGTCGATGGTCATGCAGCAGCTCTCGCAGCTGGCCCAGCAGACCGAGACCAACCCCGAGGCACGGCTGGCCGCGCTGCGCGCCGAGCGTGAGCGCATCGACGCGGAGATCGCCCAGGCCGCCAGCGGCAAGGTCGCCACCCTCGACGGCAAGCGCGCGCTGGAACGCACCCGCGACGTGATCCGCCTGGCCGATGACCTGGCCGAGGACTTCCGCCGCGTGCGCGATGACTTCGAGCAGCTCAACCGCCGTTTCCGCGAGCGCATCATCGACGACGAAGGCGCGCGCGGCGACGTGCTCGACCGCCTGTTCAACGGCGTCGACGTGATCGGCGAATCCGATGCCGGGCGCAGCTTCCAGGCGTTCTGGGACCTGCTCAACGACCCGCGCCGCAGCGCCGAGCTCGACGCCGCGCTGGACGCGGTGCTCGACCGTGGCTTCACCCGCAAGCTGGACCGCAACGAGCGCAACTTCCTGCGCAACTTCACCAGCACCCTGCTCGAGCGCGGCGGCCAGGTGCACGAGGTGATGCAGCACTTCGCGCGCAGCCTGCGCGGTTTCGTGCAGAGCCGTGGTTACCTGGAACAGCGCCGCCTCAACCAGCTGCTCAAGCAGGCGCAAGGCCAGGCGCTGCAGCTGCGCGACGACATGCACCCTACCGCCGCCACCGGCTTCGTGCTGCCGCTGTCGGCCGCGCGCCTGCGCTCGATCGGCCAATGGCGCCTGCACGACCCGCGCTGCCACCAGGTCGAGACGGCGATCTTCATGGCCGATGCGGCCGAGATCTCGCTGGACAGCGTCGGCGACCTGGTCGCTCAGTCGGAGATCGACGTGCGCACGCTCAAGGACAACCTGTTCATGCTGCTCGGCACCCGCCCGCAGCTGTCCATCGCGCAGGTGCTGCGCGAGCGGCCGGCGCGGCAGGGCCTGGGCAGCGTGATCGGCTATCTCTCCATCGGCACCCGCCACGGCATGGTGGTGCGCGATCAACTGGAAACCGTGGAATGGACCGGCGGCGACGGCAGGGCACGGCGTGCCCGCGTGCCGCTGGTGTGGTTCCTCAAGGAAAGACGCGATGAACTGGTCTGAGACCGAAATCGAGAACGAAGGCGAAGGCCAGACCGCACCGGCACCCGCCGCACCGGCCACCAACAAGGACACCGGCGCGCTGTTCCTGGGCGACACCGGCCGCCTGCCGGCCGAGGCGCGCCGCGCGCTGTGCCAGCTGCTGGCCGGCCCCAGCGTCGATGCGCAGCGCCAGCCGACCCAGTGGACCGCGTTGCTGCGCCACGAGGACGCGGTGCGCAGCCTGCTGTGCGAGCTGTTCCTGGAACTGGTGCTGGACCGTGACGGCGGCATCGCCTTCACCCGCCAGGCCGATACCGCCGAGCTGGATTCGCCGACCCTGCTGCGCAGCGCGCCGCTGACCTTCATCGAGTCGGTGCTGTTGCTGCACCTGCGCCAGCAGCTGGCCGAGGCCGACACCCGCGGCGAACGCGCGGTGGTGGAGGAGCTGGAACTGGTCGAGGCGATGAGCATCTACCAGAAGAACGTCTCCACCGACCAGGCCGGCTACGGCAAGCGCGTGGCCGCGGCGATCGCCAAGATGCGCGAGAACCAGCTGCTGTCCAAGCTGCGCGGCAGCGAGGACCGCTACGAGATCTCGCCGGCGTTGAAGCTGCTGTTCTCGGCCGAGGACGTGCAGACCCTGGGCGAGGCCTACCGCCAGCTGCGCGAAGGCGAGCCGGCGCCGGCCGAGGCCGAAGCCGAAGCCGCCGGCGAAGACGCCGACGAATGACGCGCACGCGCGTCGAATCACATTTGTTTGTCGCCGTCGCGCCAGGCGCGGCGGTTGAAGGATGAGCCGCATGGACACCGCTTCCCACACCCTGCTTCCCGCCGCCGCGTTGTTCAACGACCCGGCCAGTGATGCCCGCGCGAACCAGTTCCGCATGCGCCGCCTGCAGGTGCTCAACTGGGGCACGTTCTCGGGCCTGACCGAAGTACCGATCGCCGAGCGCGGCTTCCTGTTCGTGGGCCGTTCCGGTTCGGGCAAGTCGACCCTGCTTGATGGCATGAGCGCGCTGCTGACGCCGCCGAGCATCGTCGACTTCAACGCCGCCGCGCGCGAAGCCGAACGTTCCGGCCGCGACCGCTCGCTGGTGTCCTACGTGCGTGGCGCCTGGGCCGACCAGCAGGACAGCGCATCGGGCGAGATCGCCACCCAGTACCTGCGCAAGGGCGCGACCTGGACCGCGCTGGCGCTGGAGTACCACAACGCCCGCGGCGACGCGGTGTCGATCATCCGCATGTTCTGGATCAACGGCGCCGGCACCTCCGCCAACGACGTGCGCAAGCACTACATGGTGGTGCCGCGCCGCTTCGACCTGGCCGAACTCGACGGCTTCGACCTGGACCTGCGCAAGCTGCGCCTGCGCCTGGGCGAGGACGTGGCCCACTTCGACAGCTTCGCCGGCTACGCCGAGCGCTTCCGCCACCTGCTGGGGATCGGCAACGACATGGCGCTGCGCCTGCTGCACAAGACGCAGTCGGCCAAGAATCTGGGCGACCTCAACGCCTTCCTGCGCGGCTTCATGCTGGAAGAGCCGCGCACCTTCGAAGCGGCCGACCGCCTGGTCGAGGACTTCTCCGAGCTGGACGGCGCCCACCACGCGGTGGTGACTGCACGCCGCCAGGTCGAGACGTTGACCCCGGCCCGCGACTACCACCAGGACCTGACCGAGCTGCGCAAGGGCGTGGCCAACCTGCGCGACCTGCAGATCGGCATTGATGGCTTCCGCGAGGAAAAGCGCCTGGAGCTGGTCAATGACCGCCTCAAGGAAGTGGAGGTGGCCGACCGCGGGCTGATGGGCGAGGAAGGCCAGCGCCGCCAGGCGCTGGACAACCACGAGCAGAAGCTGGTTGAGCTGGAACGCCAGCAGCGCGAGCAGGGTGGCGAGCGCATCGAGGAACTGGAGCGCGAGCGCACCCGCGTCGAGCGCGAGGTCGAGGAACGCGCGCGCCGCCGCAAGCAATTGGAAACCGCGTGCCGCCAGCTGGGCATGTCGCTGGCCGACACCGCTTCGGTGTTCGCCGAGCAGGTCGAACAGGCACGTGCGTTGATCGATGGCAGCCGTGACGGTGCCGGCACCGTGGACGATGCCATCGCCGAGCGCATGGCCGAGCGTCGCGATGACGAGAAGCGTTTCAATGCGCTGCGCGTGGAGCTGGAATCGCTCAAGTCCGCGCCCAGCTCGATCCCGGCGCCGCTGCAGCAGATGCGCGCCCGCCTGTGCGACGACACCGGCCTGCCCGAATCGGTGCTGCCCTTCGTCGGCGAGCTGATCCAGGTGCGCGAGGACCAGATCGGTTGGCGCGGCGCGATCGAGCGCGTGCTGCACGGTTTCGCGCAGTCGCTGCTGGTCGATGAGAAGCACCACAGCCAGGTGGCCGAGTGGGCCAACCGCACCCACCTGGGCACCAAGCTGGTCTACTTCCGCGTGCGCGACAACGAGTCGCTGCATGCGCGCGAGCCGGACAAGCGTTCGTTGATCCACAAGCTGCAGCTGCGCGACCACGTGTTCGGCGACTGGGTCCATAACGAACTGCTGCGCCGCTTCGATTACACCTGCGTGGAGAACGCCAGCCAGCTGCGCAACGAAGACCGCGCACTGACCCGCGAAGGCCAGATCAAGCACCCGGGCGATCGCTACGAGAAGGACGACCGCCACGCCGTCAACGACCGCAAGCGCTGGATGCTGGGCCACGACAACCGCGACAAGCGCCGCGTCTACGAGCGCGAGGCGCAGGAGCTGGCGCAGCGCATCGCGCGCAGCGAGTCGGACGTGGCCATGCTGCGCAAGCAGCGCGAGAGCGGGCAGGAAAAGCAGCTGGCCGCGCGCGTGCTGGTCGAGCGCGACTGGGACGAGATCGACGTCGGCCCGCGCCTGCAGCGCCTGGCCGATATCGACGAGCAGCTGGTGGACCTGCGCGAGGGCGACAACGCGTTGGCGCGCGTCGGCCAGCAGATCGAGCTGACCCGCGGCCTGCGCGACCAGGCCAAGCGCACCTACGAGGACGTGCGGCTGGAACGCGCGCAGCTTTCGCGTGAGCGCGTGCGGCTGGAACAGCAGCGTGACAATGGCGCGGCCCGCGTCGCCGGTGCGCCGCTGACCGATGCCCAGCGTGACGGCCTGGGCGAGCGCCTGGAGGCGTTGCCGGGCTTCAACCTGGATACGCTGGAAAGCCACTTCCGCGTGATCGAGCGTGGCCTGGCCGAGGAGCTGGGGCAGAGCCAGAGCCGCGACGCCAAGCTCACCCAGCACCTGCTCGACTGCTTCCGCAAGTACTGCCAGCAGTGGCCGGAGGACTCTGGTGACTTCACGGTGTCGCTGAGCAGCGCCGATGACTTCCTGGCACGCCTGCAGCGCCTGGAGAGCGACGGCCTGCCACGCCACGAAGGCCGCTTCTTCGACCTGCTGCAGACCCAGAGCAAGAACAACCTGCTCGCCCTGCAGCGCCACACCGCCGAGGCGCACAAGGCGATCAAGCAGCGCATGGACGAGGTCAACGCCTCGCTGGAGCAGGTGCCGTTCAACCGCGGCACCGTGCTGGCCATCGACGTCAGCGACCGGCGCCTGCCGGAAGTGCAGGACTTCCAGCTGCAGCTGCGCGCGGTGCTGACCCACCAGCAGACCGAAGACCGTTCGCTGGCCGAAACCCAGTTCAACGTGCTGCGTGACCTGGTGCGCCGCCTCGGTGCACAGGAACCAGAGCTGCGCCGCTGGCGTGAGCAGGTGCTGGACGTGCGCCAGCACGTGGAGTTCTACGGCGTCGAGCTCGACGGTGAAACCCGCGAGCAGGTCGAGATCTACCGCAGCGGCGCCGGCAAGTCCGGTGGCCAGCGCCAGAAGCTGGCCACCACCTGCCTGGCCGCGGCGCTGCGTTACCAGCTCGGTGGCGAAGACGGCGAACTGCCGCGCTACGCCGCCGTGGTGCTCGACGAAGCCTTCGACAAGGCCGACAACGAGTTCACCGCGCTGGCGATGAACATCTTCGAGAACTTCGGCTTCCAGATGGTGGTGGCCACCCCGCTGAAGTCGGTGATGACGCTGGAGCCGTTCATTGGTGGCGCCTGCTTCGTCGAGATCAGCGGTCGCCACGATTCGGGCGTGCTGCTGATCGAATACGACGACGAGGCCAATCGCCTGAAGCTGCCGGCCCGCGCCCGTGGCGCCGCCGCCCGCGAACAGGACGAGGCCGGTGACGGGGAAGTCGTGGTAGCCGATGCCGAAGCCGCGCCGAAGAAGAAGCCGGCAAGGAAGAGCACGGCCACCGAGCAGTAAGCCCCGGCATTCCTCCCTTGCCACTGGCGAGGGAGGAAGCACGGCAGGAGCGGGTCCAGCCGCCAAGCCCATGCCACATCCGCTCGCACCACCCCGCGCGCACCTCCGTTACAGTCCCCTCAAACGCCTCCGAGGATTCCCCCATGCATTACGTGGAAATCGTCGCCATGCTGGTCGTGGTGCAATACCTGTTCTTCACCACCCTGGTCGGTCGCGCCCGTGGCCGTTACGGCGTGAAGGCGCCGGCCGTCACCGGCCATGAAGGTTTCGAGCGCGTCTACCGCGTGCAGATGAACACCCTGGAGCTGATGGTCGCGCTGCTGCCGTCGTTGTTCGTCGCCGCCCGCTTCTGGCCGGCCGAATGGGCGGCGGGCATCGGTGCGGTCTACCTGGTTGGCCGCTTGATCTACTGGCGCGCCTACGTCGCCGCCCCGGCGGGGCGTGGCCTGGGCTTCGGCCTGTCGATGCTGCCGGTGCTCGCGCTGCTGCTGATGGCCCTGGCGGGCGCGATCCTGCGCTGATTGCCCGGCCGCGAAGCCGACGGCCCATCCCATCGCGCAGAGGCGGGCTACGGAAGCAGTGTCGGTTTCCAGCCAATCCCGAAGCCGAATGCCCGTCACCAACGACAAAGGGAGCCTTGCGGCTCCCTTTGTCGTTTCCCTCACCCGGCTCAGAAATCCAGGCTGAGCTTGGCGTAGCTGTAGCGGCCCGGCAGGTCATAGGTGCCCGGGTCGTAGCCATTGAGCGTGCAGCTCAGGCAGATCGGCGGGTTCTTGTCGAACACGTTGTTGACGCCCACGGTGACCTTGACGCCCTTCATCCACGCATCGGTGCGCCAGCTCACCTGCGCGTCGTGGTACGTGGTGGCGCCCAGCCAATGCTGGTCGTTGGCGCTGTCGGTACAGATGTCGAAACCATTGGCCCCGGCGCAGCGCTCGCGCAGGCGGTCGATGTAGCGCATCGTCCAGCTCGCGTTCCAGTTGCGGAAGTCCCAGTTGGTGGTCAACGTCGAGCTCCACTCCGGGATCGCGCTGTCGTTGATCTCCACGCCCGGCGCCTTCGGTTCGGCCTGGCCGGATTCGTTGATCAGCTCGTAACGGGTGACCCAGGTGGCCTTCCAGTCGAAGCCGAGCTGGCCCCAGCCGGTCTCCGGCAGCAGCCAATGCGCGGTGAAGTCCCAGCCACTGGTGTTGATGGTGCCCAGGTTGGCCAGGATGTCCTCGAAGCGGATGATCTGGCCGCGGTCGTTGCGCGTGTAGCTGGCACAGGCGGTGGCATCGCGGGTATCGATGCAGCGGTCGAGGATGGCCTGCGCATCCGGTGCCTGGATCGCGTCATCGATGGTGTGGCGGTAGAACGTCACGCCCAGGTCCAGCTTGCTCGACCAGCTGCTGTTCTCGGCCCAGCCCGGGCTCCACACCGCACCGGCCATGAACGAGCGGCTTTCTTCCGGCTGCAGGTCGCGGTTGCCGGAAGTGACCACCGAGATCTGCGGGTTGGCCTGCTCGTAGCCGGCCGGCACGCCATCGGCCACGCACTTGGGCGTGGTGGAGGCGGCGTTGTTGCACGGGTCCACCAGGGTCGCGTCGAAGCGGCTCAGCGTGCCATACAGCTCGCCGATCGACGGTGCGCGGAAGCCCTGCGCGTAGGACATGCGCAGCAGCAGTTCGTCGGCCGGCTGCCAACGCAGGCCTATCTTGCCGGTGCCGGTGCCGCCGAAGGTGGAGTAGTCCGAATAGCGGCCGGCGATGCTCAGGTCCAGGCTCTTGCCCCAGAAACCGCCACGCGCCAGCGGCACGTCGAATTCCGCATAGGCTTCCTTCACCGTATAGCTGCCAACGGTGATGCCCGACGGCACGCCGTTGTACTCGCCGGCCACGGTGATCGGGTCAGGGTGGTATTCGCCCTTGTAGCGGCGCCACTCGGCACCGGCGGCGAAGGACACCGGCCCGGCCCAGTTGTCGAACAGCTCGCCGGTGATGTTGGCCGAACCCAGGCTCAGCGTGTTCTTGCTGCGGTCGCGCACCAGCGGCGAGATCCACGCCAGCATGTCCGGGGTGATCGTGCCCGGCCCGCCGAAGATGTTCAGCGGCACGCAGCCGGCGATCGCCGCGCAGGCGGCCGGGTCGCCCAGCGCCTGGTTGATGTGCTTGATGTTGTAGCTGCCGGTGTTGGTCTGGGTGGCCTTGCTTTCACTGGTCATCGCGTTGATGTCCCAGTTCCAGGTGCGCTGGTTGACCTCGAAGGTGCCGTCCAGCCCGGCCGCCACGTACCAGGTCTTCACCTTCTGCTCGTAGCGGCGCGGCCCGCCCTCCACCGGGCGACGCCCGATCAGGAACAGGTTCGGGTCGCTGCCCATCGTGGTCAGGTCGAAGCCGAACGGGTTGTAGGGGTTGTTGGCCGAGATCACCAGGTTCTTCTCGGCCCAGTCGTTGTAGACGCCGGCGTCGGTGCCCAGGAAGAACGGTTCCGGCGCGGCCTGGTTGGCCGACTCGCGCTCGCTGTACAGGCCACGGAACCAGCCGCTGACGGCCGGGGTGAATTCGAAGCGCACCTGGCCGAACACCGACTTGCGCTCATTCGGGGTCAGCAACAGGTTGTACGGGGCGAAGTTGAAGCGGTCCGGGGTGCCGAAGCAATGGTAGTCATCGGTGCGCGCGCAGCCGGTCTGGCTGGGATCGAACTGCGGCGAGGTGACACCGGTGTTGGAGGTGATGTTGAACACGTTGCCGCTGGGGTCGGCGAACACCAGCCGTCCCTGCGGCGTGGCCGAGCTGCCATTGGCCAGGCCGGTGCCCGGCACCGGCTCGCGCGCCCACTTGTACTCGTTGGAGCCGATCTCCTTCTGCTTGAACCACGAGCCGCCCACGATCCACTGCGTACGTTCGCCGCTCTTGCCGAAGCTGAAGTCCACCCCGGTCGTGCCGCCACCCTTGAGGTTGTAGTCGCCGTACTGCACCTCGACGTGGCCACCGTCGGCGCCCTTCTTGGTGATGATGTTGACCACGCCGGCGATCGCGTCGGAACCGTAGATCGACGAGGCACCGTCCTCCAGCACTTCGATGCGGTCCACCAGCGCCAGCGGAATGGTGTTCAGGTCGACCGACGAGCCCACCCCCGAGCCGGACGATTCGTTGACCCAGCGGATGCCGTCCACCAGCACCAGCACGCGCTTGGGGCCGAGGTGGCGCAGGTCCACCGTGGCCGCGCCGGCACCTACGCCGCCGCCATCGGGCGGGAAGCCGAAGTTGCCACTGGAGTTGAGCTTGGTGCTCAGCGAGGCGCCGCTGGCGGTGAGGTGCTGGACCACGTCGGCCACCGAGGTGTAGCCGGTGCGTTCGATGGCCTCGCGGGACAGCACCTGCACCGGCACCTGGGTTTCCAGTTCGGCCTTCTTGATGCGGGTACCGGTGACCTGGATCGTGTCCAGGGTGCGCGCGTTCTCGGTGGCGTCCTGGGCGGCCGCCGTGGCGGGGAGCAACAACAGGGAAAGCCGTACGGCGTGGGCAAGGCGTTGCGTGCGTAGCGAAGACAACTTCATCGGAAAGCTCCTCTGAATGCCGGACTACTTCTGGTGGGCCCGCCGTAGGGGCGGGTGTCACCGACTTGTAAACAATTCGTTAGGCGGCGGCAACAAGAAGGTGCTACAAAGCCGCATTCATGTGTCAACAAATGGCACTTTGGCGAAATCCGGCACAAAAAAAGGCAGGGCCAGGCCCTGCCAAACACACAATGTCAGGTGCGCCGGCGGCGCGGTGGTCAGCGGGCGGAGTAGCCGCCGTCGACCAGGTGGTAGCTGCCGGTGATGAAGGAGGCCTTGTCCGAGAGCAGGAAGCAGGTCAGCTCGGCCACCTCGTCGGCCGTGCCCAGCCGCCCGGCCGGGTGCAGCGCCACCAGCCCGGCGTAGGCCTGCGCGTCCATGCCCTGCAGCAACGGCGTGTCGATGAAGCCGGGGCCGACCGCGTTGACCCGCAGGCCCTGAGCCGAGTACTCCAGGGCCGCGCTCTTGGTCATGCCGACCAGGGCGTGCTTGGCGGCGACATAGGCGGCCGAGCCGGCCCAGCCGTTGCTGCCCAGGATCGAGGCCATGTTGACGATGGCGCCGCCACCGGCGGCCAGGATCGCCGGCACTTCGTATTTCATCGCGTAGAACACCCCATGCAGGTTCACGCCCAGCACGCGGTGCCATTCCTCCAGCGGGTAATCGGCGGTCTGCAGGCTGGCCCCGCCGATGCCGGCGTTGTTCACCGCCAGGTGCAGTGCGCCGAAACGCTCCACGCCGGCCTGCACCATGTGGCGCACGGCATCCGGGTCGCTGACGTCCACGCGCAACGGCATCACCCGATCACCCAGCGACATCGCCACCGCGGTGGCCGCGTCACCGTCGATGTCGGCGGCCAGTACCTGCGCCCCGCGCGCGGCCAGCTGGCGGACCACGGCTTCGCCGATGCCTGAAGCCGCGCCGGTCACCAGCGCGATGCGTCCCTGGAAATCCTGCTGCATGGCACTGCTCCACGACCGCGGCCATCCCGCGAGGAAGCCAGCATCGCCGCATCAGTGGGACGATGCATTGAGGTCGATCAATCCGGTGTTGGCCGGCGCCGGGGCAGGGGGCCAACCGGCGCCGGCCGGGCATGCTGGTCCGGGCGCGAATGCGCGGGCACGAAGGCGAACAGCTCCGCCGCACCCAGGGGCTTGCTGAACAGGTAGCCCTGGCCGTAGCGCACGCCGCGTTGGCGGAAGAACGTGGCCTGCTCGCGGGTCTCGATGCCTTCCACCAACGTCCGCATGCCCAGGCTGCGGGCCAGGTCGATGATGTGGTCGGCCACGCTGCTGGTCACCGATTCGGTGCAGGCGGTATGGGTGAAGCTCTTGTCGATCTTGAGGATGTCGAACGGGTACGTGGTCAGGTAGGAGAGGCTGGAGTAGCCGGTGCCGAAGTCATCCACCGCCAGCTCGATGCCCAGTCCGCGGATCGCCAGCAGCACTTCCAGGGCGCTGGTCCTCTCCAGCAGGCCGCGCTCGGTGGCCTCGACCACGAAGCGGCCGCACCCCGGGCCGATCGCCGCCTGCATCTCGGCCAGCAGGCGCGGGGTGCGCGGCGACTGCAGGTCCTGCGGAGACAGGTTCACGCTGATGTGGAAGCCCGGATGCTGGCGCAGGAAGCCGCTCAGGTCCTTGACCACCAGTTCCAGCACGCGTCGGCTGACCAGATGGATCAGCCCGGCGTCCTCGGCGAAGGGAATGAACAGGTCCGGCGTCACCACCTTGCCGTCCTCGTGCTGCCAGCGCAGCAGCGCCTCGGCACCCACGCAGGTGTCATCGACCAGGTCGAACACCGGTTGGTACAGCAGGAACAGGTGCCCCTTGTTGATCGCATGCAGCAGTTCGGCTCGGGCCGAGAGCTGGCGCCGGCTGATCAGCCAGGCCGCGCCGAGCACCACCAGCCCGGCCAGCACGCCGGCCGGCAGGAACCAATGCGCGAACTGCGACACGCGCGTGTCGATCGACGCCAGCGGGCTGGCCACGACCGTGCCGGTGGTCCCCGGCGGCACCACCCGCCGCACCACCATGTAGCCGCTGTCCATGTCCAGGTAATGCGCCTGGCCGGCGGCCGGGCCGTTGGCCGCGGCCCAGGCTTCCTGCAGGTGCCCGTAGCGCGCCAGCCACGCGCCGGTGTGAGTGCTGAACAATCCCATCGACACGTTGGGGCGGGAGAACGGCGCGATCAGGCCGTCCGGATAGGCCAGCAGCCCGTAGCCATCCTTGACCAGCAGCACGTATTGCCGCTGCGCTACGCCGCGGATGCGCACCTGCGAATGGATCAGCGTGCCGTCGGGCTGGACCACCGGCGGCGGCCCGAGCAGCAGGTTGTTGGTCACCGCGCTGTTGGAGGAACAGAGCACCCGGGTGCCGTCCAGGAACATCGCGCTCTTGACGATCTGCGAGCTCATCACGAACCGCTGCATCAGCGCCACGCCCTCGGCACTGCAGGGGTCGTCGCTGCGGGCATGCATCTGCTGCCGCAGTTGCCGCAGCAGGCTGGCGGTATCGCGGACCTGACGTTCCAGGTGCGCGGCGGTGTCATCAAGCTGGGCAAACCGTTCCCGGATTGCCTGCTTGCGCGCCTGCTGCGCCGAAAACAGTACCGGCAGGCAGGCCAGCAGCATGCCGGCGAGCAGCAGCAATGCGGCAATACGATATCGGCTCTTCATCCCAAGCCCTTCCCTGCGTCCGGCGGCGGATCCTCGGCCGCGACTATGTGATGGATCCGGCGGAATTTCAGCGGCCGGGATTCAGCCATGTGCAGGTGCCGTCACGGGCCGCTGAAGGTGTCCCAGGCCATGCGCGTGATCAGCACCACCACCAGCACCAGGAAAAGTTTACGGATCAACGGGGTACCGCCGCGCAGCGCCAGCCGGGTACCGGTCACCGCGCCCAGCACGTTGACCACGGCCATCGGCACGGCGAACACCAGCAGCACGTTGCCGCTGGGCAGGAAGAATGAGATCGCCGCCACGTTGGTGGCCAGGTTCACCACCTTGGAGGCGGCCGAGGCGCGCAGGAAATCCAGCCCGAAGAAGCGCACGAACAGGAAGATCAGGAAGCTGCCGGTGCCCGGGCCGAAGAAGCCATCGTAGAAGCCGATCACCCCGCCCATGACCAGCGCGATCACCAGCTCCCGGCGCCCGACTTCGCGGGGCCGGTGCATCGCGCCGAAATCCTTCTTGGCCAGCGTGTAACCCAGCATCACGATCAGCAGGGTCAGCACCAGCGGACGCACCGCATCCTTGGACAGCAGCGTCACCGCGGTCGCGCCCAGGAACGAGCAGGCGAATGCCGCCGCCGCGGCCAGCAGCACCGGCCGCCAAGGGAAGCGCACCGAGCGCGCATAGCGCCAGGCCGACGCGCCGGTGCCGAACATCGAGCTGAACTTGTTGGTGCCCAGCAGGGCCGCCGGGGTGTGCTGGGGCAGGGTGGTGAACAGCCCCGGCAGCTGGATCAGCCCGCCGCCGCCGACCGCCGCATCCACCAGCCCGGCGATGAAGGCGATCACCAGCAACCAGGGCAGCTCGGGCGGCAGCAGTTCCAGCATGGGGATTCCGGCGCAGGGCGCGACAGCATACGCGCCCTTGCCGGGCCCGCTGGAGTGGCAGGTGGCATCGGTGGGAAAATGCGCCATGCAGATCACTCCGACCTCACCGTGCCCCTGCGGGCGGGCGCTCACTTACGCCCGCTGCTGCGGCCGCTACCACGCCGGCGAAGCCGCTCCCGATGCCGAGGCACTGATGCGTTCGCGCTACAGCGCCTACGTGCTCAAGGACGTGGACTACCTGCTGGCCAGCTGGCACCCGGACACCCGCCCGCAAACCCTGTCGCTGGAAGACGCCCCCGGCCAGCGCACCCAATGGCTGGGCCTGAGCGTGAAGCGTCACCTCGTCACTGGCGAGGCGACGGCCGAGGTCGAATTCATCGCCCGCTACCGTGTCGGTGGTGGCAGCGCGGTGAAGATGACCGAGCACAGCCGTTTCCAACGCATCGACGGCCGCTGGTACTACCTCGACGCCGTGTAACCCCAAAGCCCGCTTCTCAACCCCTCCCTTTGGCAACGCCAAGAGGAGGGCCGGGGAGGGGTCGCTTTCAGCAGGAAGGCCACAGCGCCCCGCGTCTTAAGCCCCCTCCCTTTGGCAAAGCCAAGAGGAGGGCCGGGGAGGAGTCGCTTTCAGCAGGAAGGCCACAGCGCCCCGCGCTCTTAAGCCCCCTCCCATTGGCAACGCCAAGGGGAGGGATGGGGAGGGGTCGCTTCCAGCAGGAAGGCCACAGCGCCCCGCGCCTTAAGCCCCCTCCCTTTGGCAACGCCAAGGGGAGGGCCAGGGAGGGGTCGCTTCCAGCAGGAAGGCCACAGCGCCCCGCGCTCTTAAGCCCCCTCCCATTGGCAACGCCAAGGGGAGGGCCGGGGAGGGGTCGCTTCCAGCGCTGACCACCCAACCCAGCACATGACGACGGCGCAACAGAAGCCACGCGGCTCCAGTCACCCCAACTCCCGAACCGCCAGCCCCTTCCATCGCTCCGCGTATCATCAAGCCCCACGCAAGGAGCCCGGCCGATGAAAGCACCCCTGATGATGCGCGCAGCCTCGGCACTGGCCGTCCTCACCCTGGCCACGTCCGCGGCGGCGGCCACCAGCGACTTCGGCAGCTGCGGCACCGCGTTGCGGACCAGCGCCGCCGCCCAGGGCATCAGCGCCGAGCGCTTCGACCAACTCTTCGCCGACGTCACTCCCGATCTCAGCGTGCTGCCGCTGCTCGACGCCCAGCCCGAGTTCACCACGCCGATCTGGGACTACCTGGCCTCACTGGTCGACACCCAGCGCATCAACGACGGTCGCGCCCGCCTCACCGAGCACCGCGCGCTGCTCGAGCGGATCGCCACCCAATACGGCGTCGATCCGGCCACCGTCGTCGCGGTCTGGGGCGTGGAGAGCGACTACGGCCGCGTATTCGGCAAGCGTCCGCTGCTGCAGTCGCTGGCCACGCTGTCCTGCAACGGTCGCCGCCAACCCTTCTTCAAGGGCGAACTGCTGGCCCTGCTCAAGCTGCTCGACAAGGGCGACCTCAATCCGGCCGGACTCACCGGGTCGTGGGCCGGCGCCTTCGGCCATACCCAGTTCATGCCCTCCACCTACGCCCGCATCGCGGTCGACGGGGATGGCGATGGCCGTCGCGACCTGGTCGCCAGCATCCCCGACGCACTGGCTTCCACCGCCAACTACCTCAAGCAGTCCGGCTGGCGCACCGGCCAGCCCTGGGGCGTGGAAGTACGCGTTCCGGCCGGCTTCGATGCCAGCCTGGCCGGACGCACCAAGCGCAAGCCGCTGGCGGACTGGCGCACACGCGGCATCACCCTGGTCGATGGCAGTCCACTGCAGGTCCCGGCCATCACCGATGACGCCAACGCCGCGTTGCTGCTGCCAGCCGGCGCCAAGGGCCCGGCCTTGCTGGTGTTCCGCAACTACGACGCCATCTATTCCTACAACGCCGCCGAAAGCTATGCGCTCGCCATCGCCACCCTGGCCGACCGCTTGCGTGGCGGCAGCGGCCTGCGCGCCGCCTGGCCCACCGACGACCCGGGCCTGGGCCGTGACGAGCGCCGCCAGTTGCAGACCCTGTTGCTGGCACGCGGCCATGCCATCGGTGCGGCCGACGGCATGATCGGTACCGCCAGCCGTCGCGCCATCCAGCTCGAACAGCAGCGGCTGGGCTGGAAATCCGCCGACGGCCGTGCCGGCACCCGCATCCTGCAGGCGCTGCGCGACGCCAAACCGGCGGCGCCCACGGCGTTCCAACTGCCGGCCAACTACCTCCAACTCGTCCAATCCCCGATCGTACGGAGCAATCTCGCAATGAAGGATGTGCAGGGCCTGAGCACAGGCGATTTCAATGGCTTCACCGCCTGGAAGGTGGAAACGCCGTTCTCCACCGCCGCCATCAGCGTGTTCGGTGGCCAGCTGCTGTCCTTCGTACCCAAGGGCGGCCAGGACGTGATGTGGCTCTCGCCCAGCGCCAAGCAGCCGCCCACGCCCATCCGCGGTGGCAGCCCGGTGTGCTGGCCGTACTTCTCGCGCCAGGGGCAGGGCAACGACGTGCCTTCGCACGGCTTCGTCCGCACCGTGGCGTGGGAACTGCGTGATGCCCGCCGCGAGGCCGATGGGAGCCTCGTGCTGACCCTGGCCCCGCCGCCGCTGGACAACCTCAACCTCAAGCTGCAGATGGTGCTGCGCATCGGCCGCACGCTGGAGCAGGAGCTGACAACCGAGAACACCGGCACCCAGCCCACCAGCATCACCCAGGCGCTGCACAACTACTTCAACGTCAGCGATGCACTGAAGGTCGACGTCACCGGCCTGGACGGCCTGACCTACCTGGACAAGCTCGACAACGGCAACGCCCACGTCCAGCAGGGCGACTGGAACCTGCGCGATCCGCGCGACCCGGGCCGCAGCGACCGCATCTACACCCAGGCCGCCGGCCACTACGTCCTGCGCGATCCTGGCTTCAAGCGCGCCATCGACATCACCACCAGTGGCAGCCGCAGCGCCGTGGTCTGGAACGCCGGCCAAGCCCAGGCCGCGAAGATGGACGACATCGGCGACGCATGGCGCAACTACGTCTGCGTGGAGGCCGGCAACGTCGGCCCGGACGTGATCGAACTGGCCCCCGGCGGCCGCCACACCCTCAAGCAGGTCTTCGAGGTAAAGCCGCTCTAAGCCTGCCGCGGCTGGTTCGCGCACCGCAACGGATGCATGCCGGCGTCGCATCCGGGGGCTGGAAATGAAGACTGCTTTGGGACCGGTCCGATAGCGTGTCTGCGGCGCCGGCAGGTAGAGTCGGCGCAGCGTTCCACATGAGGTCGGGACGCATTCGACACTACCGCTTCAAGGACGATGTGATGAACCAGACCGTGTGGTACTACGCCGATGCCCAGAACGCCCGTCAGGGGCCGGTCGCCGCCGTGCAGATCCGGCAGCTGCTGGCCGATGGCCAACTGCGGCCGTCCTCGCCGCTGTGGCGCGAAGGAATGGAGCAGTGGCAGCCGTTGCAGGATCTCAGCGAATCGCTCGGCGTGACGGCGGAGGTATCGGCCTCCAATCCGTATGCCGCGCCCGGCTCCGACGTGGTCGGGGTACCGGAAGCGAGTGTGCTACCGGACAAGCTGCAGGCGTACGCCGACTTCGTCGGCCCGAACTTCGAGGTCTACCGCCGCAAATGGCATCTGGATGAGGGGGGCGACGCCACCGGCACCTGGAACTGGCCTGCCTTCCTGTGCGGCGCGTTCTGGATGCTTCACCGCAAGATGTATGGCGTGGCGGGGCTGTGGTTGCTGGGCGTCCTGCTCGTCTCACTGCTGGAAGGCCTGCTGGGGATTCCCGATGGCATCTCGCTACTGCTCAATTTCGCCTTCCCGGTCGCCGCTGGTGCGTGGGGCAACCAGCTCTATCTGCGCCATACCGAGCGGCTGATCCTGCAGATCAGGTCCAGCCATGCCGGCGGGTCGCATGCACTGCGCGCGGAACTGGCTCTGCGCGGCGGCACCAACATCGCTGCCGCGTTGGGTGGGCTGGGGTTGTTCCTGGTTGCCAACATCGTGCTGGTGGCGCTGATCAGCTAACGTCCGCGTGCGGGCGTGCGGAGCAACAGCAGGCATAGCACGCCCGCCACCAATCCCCAGAACGCCGATCCAATCCCGGCCATCGACAACCCGGAAGCGGTCACCAGAAACGTCACCAGCGCCGGCTCGCGTTCCACTTCCTCTCGCATCGCAACGGCCAGGCTGTTGCCGATCGTGCCCAGCAAGGCAATACCGGCCAGCGCCGCCACCAGTTCCTTCGGGAACGCCGCGAACACCGCCGCCACCGTCGCCCCGAACAGGCCGATGACGATATAGAACGCACCGGCGCTCACCGCCGCCGTATAGCGCCGCGCCGGGTCCTCATGCACGTCACGGCCCATGCAGATCGCGGCGGTGATCGCCGCCAGGTTCAAGGCATAGCCGCCGAACGGCGCCAGCACCATGTTGACCGCACCAATCCAGCCCACCACCGGCGACACCGGCGCGTCATAGCCGGAGGCCTTCAGCACAGCCACGCCCGGCACGTTCTGTGAGGCCATGGTCACGATGAACAAGGGCAGGGCGATGCCGAACACCGCCGCCCATGACAGCGTCGGCATGGTGAACACGGGGCGCGCCAACTGCAACTGCACCTGGTCCACGTGCATCAATCCCTTGCCGGCGGCGATGGCCACGCCCACCAGCAAGGTCGCGATCACCGCATAGCGTGGCAGCAGCCGTCGCCCCAGCAGGTAGGTCGCGAGCATCGCCAGCACCAACAGCGGTTGCGTTCCCACCGACACGAATACATCCAGCCCAAAGCGCAACAAGACACCGGCCAACATGCCCGACGCCAGCGAGACCGGAATTCGCCGCATCGCCTTTTCGAACACACCGGAGAAGCCGGCCACCGTCGCCAGCAACGCTGCCAGCACAAACGCACCAATGGCATCGGACAAGGGCAGCGTGCTTGCGCCCACCACCAGCATCGCCGCGCCTGGCGTGGACCATGCCGTCACCACCGGCATGCGGTAGCGCAGCGACAAGCCAATGCAGGTCACGCCCATACCGATGCCGAGCGCCCACATCCACGAGGCTATTTCGACTTGGTCGGCTCCAACGGACTGTGCTGCCTGGAACACGATCACCGCCGAACTGGCGAAACCCACCAGAACGGTGATGAAGCCGGCAATCACTGCAGGCAGCGAAATGTCTTTGAAGAACGAACGAGCAGAAAAGTCAGTCATCAGTCGCACAACCCCGGATCAACCCGCATTGTGGCCGACGAAAGCTGTCAGAGCCCCTCTCCCGCTCTGCGGGAGAGGGGTTGGGGTGAGGGCAGAACGAAATCGCAGCACCAAAGCACCCACAAGCAAGGCCGAAGCAGCGCCAGCAGCTGGGCACGCCAGGGCGTGGCCACTCATATAAAGAAGCGCTCCGTCATCCGATTTCGCTCTCAATCAGCCCAAAACCTTGCCGAATCTGGCTTCAGCAAGGAATTTGCTGCAAAGGCACACAAAGTGATTGCGCTTTTCACAAAGATGTCTAGAATTCGCTCCCTCGCTTCACGGCGCCGGCCACTTCGGTGACCACCGCCAAGAAGCAGCGCCAACCGCCTCGCAAAAAGGTGTTGACGGAAACGAAAAGCCTGCTAAAGTAGGCGGCTCGCTTCAACGAGATGCCTTCGGGCGGCGGAGAAGCAGTTGAGTCAACTTCCTCGAAACGAGGTGTTGACGAAACGGAAAAGCCGGTTATAATGGGCGGCTCGCTACGACGGAAACGTCGCAGCCTACGAAGACGGCGCTGAGGCCTGATTCGAGGTTCTTTGAAAGTATGCGCAGGTATCTTGTGAGGACGCCTGCAGGAGTGGATGACTGTCCATCTTGCAGACGTTTAATCAAGCAATGATTCAATTGTTTTAATGCAAGCGAAACGTTGCCAGTGGTTGAATTTCTGCAGCTAAAGTTATTGTCTTCGGACATGTAGTTTTAA